>KI632513.1:0-67500 GCA_000504425.1 Rhodopseudomonas palustris JSC-3b
CAGAAAAATCGCCGTGCCGCAAGCCGCGTCAGAATCAGATGTGTGAATGTCGTAGGGACGAGCCCGGCCATCACGTGTGGAGTGGTGCGGATCAATCGTCGTTGGTCTTAAGCCGCGCGCACTGTTTCGAGGAAGTTCGAGACTTCCATCTTCAGGCGCTCGCTGTCCTGCGACAGCGACTGCGCCGCTGACAGCACCTGGCTGGCAGCCGAGCCGGATTCCGCCGAGCCGCGCTGCACGTCCATGATGTTGGCGGAGACCTGCTCGGTGCCGCGCGCGGCTTCCTGCACGTTGCGCGAGATTTCCTGAGTGGCCGCGCCTTGTTCCTCAACGGCGGAGGCAATGGTCGAGGCGATCTCCGACATCCGGCTGATGGTCTGGCCGATCTCTTTGATGGCGCTGACCGAGCTCTGGGTCGCCGACTGAATGCCGCCGATCTGCTGGCTGATCTCGCCGGTGGCTTTCGCGGTCTGCTCGGCGAGCGCCTTCACTTCGGAGGCGACCACCGCAAAACCGCGGCCGGCTTCGCCCGCCCGCGCCGCTTCAATGGTAGCGTTGAGCGCCAACAGATTGGTCTGGCCGGCGATGGTGTTGATCAGCTCGACCACGTCGCCGATCCGGTTTGCTGCCTGCGACAGCTCGCTGACGCTGTCATTGGTCTTGCGGGCCTGCTCGACCGCCTCATGAGCAATGCGCGCCGATTCCTGCACCTGACGGCTGATCTCGTTGATCGACGAGGTCATCTCTTCGGTCGCCGAGGCCACCGACTGCACATTGCTGGAGGCTTCTTCGGAGGCCGAAGCGACCGACGTCGTCAGTTCCTGGGCGCGGCCCGCGGTGGCGGTCAGGGTGCCGGCCGAAGCTTCAAGCTCGGTGGAAGCCGACGACACGGTGTTGACGATCTCGCGGATCGAACTTTCGAACTGCCGGGTGGCGTGATCGATGCGCTGGCCGCGCGCGATCTTTTCCTCGGCGTCCTTGGCTGCGGCGGCATCGGCCTCGCGCTTGGCGATCAGCGCTTCCTTGAAGATCTGCAAGGCGTCGGCCATGGTGCCGATCTCGGTCTTCTCGCCGCGATGCGGCACCTCGGCCGTGAGATCGCCGTGGCTGAATTGCTGCATCGGCTTCACGATCGAAGCGATGCCTTGCGACACGTCGCGCACCGTCAACAGGCCGGCGCCGGCGCCGATCGCGACTGCGATCAACAGAATGGCGACAACAATGAAGATGGCTGAGTTGTAGGTATCGGCCGCCATGGCCACGGCGGTGTCTGCACCCTTTTCGTTCAGATCGATATCACGCTGCAAAACCGCATCGACCCGCTGCCCGATCGGGAACACAGTCTGCGCCAGAAAGGAGGCGCTCTCCTCCGGGAAGCGGCCAATCGCTTGCCGGGACAACGCAATCACTTTGGCGGCTTCGGTCAGGTAGCTATTCCACTCCCGCACCCATTCCTCATAGAGGCGGCGCTCCTCCGGCGAAGAGATCATCTTTTCATAGGCGGTCTGGTGCTTTTTGAGCGAGGCGAGGATCGAATCCTGCCGTCGCTCCTCTTCTGCCTTGCCCTTGGCCTCCAAGGACAGCAGATGGCTGCGGAGCGAATTGCGATACATGGTGATGGTATTGCGCATGTTGCCCAGCTCCTTGACGCTGGGCAGCCAGTTGGTGCCGATGTCGACCGTACTGGTATTGAGCGTGCGCATCTGTATCAGCCCGATCATCCCCAATCCGCTGAGAGCGAGCAGCAAGACGACAACGAGCGAAGTGATCTTCGTTCGGATGGAGAGCTTTGCGAACATGGGGAGTCCTTGTCGGAAATTGTGATTAGCACCAACGCCCGTCCGAACCTGTCCACGGACGCCAGAGATGTTTCGCGATCCGCCTCAGTAAGCCGAACTGTTCACTAGGCGGAAATATTGCTGATCTGGGTCCAACAAGTTTCGGCCGATCATTGAGCCTGAGCCTTGTTAGCTCCTTAATATCAAAATGAGGGCAACTACGAGGTGTTTGCAGTCGGAGTTACTACTCCGTGCGCTCGATCACGCCGCGCGCACGGTCTGCAGGAAGCTCGATACTTCCTGCTTGAGGCGCTCATTGTCGCGCGACAGCGACTGCGCGGCGGTCAGCACGTCGCTGGCGGCAAGCTCGGCCTCATTGGCGCCCTGGCGCACTTCGATGATGTTGGACGACACCTGCTGGGTGCCGCGCGCCGCCTGCTGCACGTTGCGGGAGATTTCCTGGGTGGCCGCGCCCTGTTCCTCAACGGCCGAGGCGATGGTCGAGGCGATCTCGGACATCCGGCTAATAGTCTGGCCGATCTCCTTGATGGCGCTGACCGAGCTCTGGGTTGCGGTCTGGATGCCGCCGATCTGCTGGCTGATCTCGCCGGTGGCCTTCGCGGTTTGCTCGGCTAGCGCTTTCACTTCGGAGGCGACCACCGCAAAACCGCGGCCTGCTTCGCCGGCACGCGCCGCTTCAATGGTGGCATTGAGCGCCAACAGATTGGTCTGGCCGGCGATGGTGTTGATCAGTTCAACGACGTCGCCGATGCGGTTGGCCGCCTGCGACAATTCGCTGACGCTGACATTGGTCTTGCGGGCCTGCTCGACCGCTTCACCAGCGATCCGCGCCGATTCCTGCACCTGGCGGCTGATCTCGTTGATCGATGACGACATTTCCTCGGTGGCCGAGGCCACGGATTGCACGTTGCTGGACGCCTGTTCGGACGCGGCGGCGACCGTCGAAGTGCGCTCCTGGGCATGGCCGACATTGACGGAGAGATTGCCGGCTGAGGCTTCGAGCTTGCTTGACGCCTGCGACACCGTATCGACGATCTCGCGGATCGAGCCTTCAAAGCGGCGGGTGGCCGCGTCGATGCGCTGGCCGCGGGCGATCTTCTCTTCGGCTTCCTTGGCAGCGGCAGCGTCGGCATTGCGCTTGGCAATCAGCGCTTCTTTGAAGAGCTGCAGCGCGTCGGCCATGGTGCCGATTTCGGTGTCGGCGCCGCGATGCGGCACCTCGGCGCTGAGGTCGCCGCGTGTAAATTCCTGCATCGGCTTGATGATCGAGGCGATGCCCTGCGATACGTCGCGGATCGCCATCACGCTGGCGATGACGCCGACCAGCACGGCGGCCACCAGAATGGCAATTACCGAATAGATGGCGCTGGTATAGGTCGCCGCGGCGGACGCCATCGCGTCATTGGCGCCCTTATCATTATATTCGATATCGCGCAGCAGTTCGGCATTGACGCGCTGTGCAATCGGCGAAACGAATTTGTCCAGATATTCGGAAGCTTCAGTCGGAAACTGGCCGACGCTCTTGCGCGACATGTCCAGCACTTTGGCGGCCTCGATTAGATAGCGGTCCCATTCCTTGGACCATTGCTCATAGAGGCGCTGTTCATCCGGCGTCGAGATGGTTTTCTCATAGTTCTGCTTGGTTTTCTCCACCGAGGCCGCGAGCGCGATCAGCTCATTTTCGATATTGCTCATGCCATTATTTGTGGTGTTGATCAGATGAGCGCGGACGCCGTTGCGGTAGTAGGCGATGTTCGCCCGGATATTGCCGAGTTCCTTCACCGCCAGGAACCAGTTGGTGGTGAGGTCGACTGTGTTGGCGTTCAGGGTGCGCATCTGCAGCAGGCTGTAGATGCCGAGCCCTGCCATGGCGAACAACAGGATCGCGACCAGGGCGGAAAATTTGGTCCGGATTGATAGTGCGGAAAACATCGGAAACCCCTTGCGACAAGACATTGGCAATGAACTTGTACCGATCGGCCAGGCGCGCTGACTGTGAGGCAGCAGACATCATCCCCACAGACGGTCGGGGTGATTTCGTATCTGGTCGTGACGAAAGTCGTTCGGCTACCGGACGGGCAACCGTGTTTTGTTCGCCTGATGATTGTGGGGCGGAGATTGTTGCGGAGTTAATTCCAGACTTCGTATCACCACGAGGTAGTCCTCAGTGGTGGGTTGCGAGTTCTGGTTGCGGAACTAAGCGAAACAGGCAGCAGATCGGCAGCTGCGGTGCGTAGCGCGTTCGGCTGCATTCATATTGCGAACGCGCGGTTCGCAGGTTGAGCAGAACGGCACAAAGACGACAAAGCGAGCCGCCGACGGTGCAGGTCGGCTGGCTCGCTTGAAGTCCGAAAGTATCGGTGCGCTGGCGCGCGATCAGATCAACTAAAATAACCAACCGTAAAAAATAGCACCGCGCGCGTGATGGTCGGCGCGCGGTGCGAGCACAACTACGCAGCGCGTACCGTCTGCAGGAAGTTGGCGACCTCGAGCTTGAGGCGGTTGCTGTCCTGCGACAGCGACTGCGCCGCCGACAGCACCTGGGTCGAGGCCGATCCGGTTTCGGTGGCGCCGCGCTGCACGTCCATGATGTTGGCGGAGACCTGCTCGGTGCCGCGCGCCGCCTCCTGCACGTTGCGGGAGATTTCCTGGGTGGCGGCGCCTTGCTCCTCCACAGCCGAGGCGATGGTGGAGGCGATCTCCGACATCCGGGTGATGGTGAAGCCGATTTCCTTGATGGCGCTGACCGAGGTTTGCGTCGCCGACTGAATGCCGCCGATCTGCTGGCTGATCTCGCCGGTGGCCTTCGCGGTCTGCTCGGCAAGCGCCTTCACTTCGGAGGCGACCACCGCAAAACCGCGGCCGGCTTCGCCCGCGCGTGCCGCTTCGATGGTGGCGTTCAGGGCCAAGAGGTTGGTCTGGCCGGCAATGGTGTTGATCAGCTCGACCACGTCGCCGATCCGGCTCGCCGCCTGCGACAGCTCGCTGACGCTGTCATTGGTCTTGCGGGCCTGATCGACCGCTTCGTGGGCGATGCGCGCCGATTCCTGCACTTGACGGCTGATCTCGTTGATCGACGAGGTCATTTCTTCGGTCGCCGAGGCCACCGACTGCACATTGGTCGAGGCCTGTTCGGACGCAGCCGCCACCGAGGTGGTCAGTTCCTGCGAGCGATCGGCGGTCGCCGTCAGAGTGCCGGCGGACGCTTCGAGTTCGGTCGAGGCCGAGGACACGGTTTCGACGATATGGCCGATCGTGGCTTCGAACTGCCGGGTGGCCTGGTCGATGCGCTGGCCGCGCGCGATCTTCTCCTCGGCTTCCTTGGCCGCGGCGGCGTCGGCCGCTTCCTTGGCGATCAGCGCTTCCTTAAAGATTTGCAGTGCGTCGGCCATGGTGCCGATCTCGGTCTTCTCGCCGCGATGCGGCACCTCGGCGCTGAGGTCGCCACGGGTGAACTGCTGCATCGGATTCACGATCGAGGCGATGCCCTGCGAAATGTCGCGGATCACCAGGAAGGAAGCGCCGGCGCCGACCGCGATGGCAAGGCCGAGCAGCGCGATCACGAACACCAGTGCGGAATTGTAGGTCGAATCCGCAGAAGCCATTGCCTGCCCGGCGCCATGCTCGTTGAAATCAATTCCGCGCTTCAACACCTCGTCGACGCGTTGTCCGATCGGAGCAACCGTCTTGGCGGCATATTCAGAGGCTTCGAGAGGGAACTGGCCGGCGCTCTTGCGCGACATCGCGATCGCTTTTTCGGCCGCCGTCGTATAGCTGGTCCATTCGCGGCCCCAATCCTCATAAATCTTACGCTCTTCAGGCAAGGTGATGGTCTTGGCATAGGCCGTTTCGGCCTTCTTGAGCGTTTCGAGGATCTTTGCCAGCCGCTCATCGATCTCGGCTTTGCCAGAAGTCGTCATGGTCAGAAGGTGAGCGTTCACCGCGTTGCGGTACAACGCGATGCTGGTCCGCATATTGCCGAGTTCTTTAGTCGCCAGCAGCCAGTTGCCTCCGATTTCAATGGTATTGCCGTTGAGTGTGCGCATTTGCACCAGCGCCAGCACGCCCAGAGCCGACATCACGACCAGCAATGCGGCCACCAACGAAGTGATTTTTGTCCGGATCGACAGTTTCGCAAACATCGCTCGACAATCCCTGTTTTTCCGGGCCGTCCGGGCCGCGGTAACCTACTCAAGACCGACAGCGCCAGGCCCCGGCGACCAGCCAGGTTCGATGGTGCGTTCGATCGCTCGACGGAAAGAGGCCCGGTCCTTTGGGCTGCCCGGCCTTCTCCTGCACAGTGGTGTTGAGAACTTGTTGCAACGTTAATTTGCGGCCTGGTACGATCACGTAGCGATTGAGATGTTCGGCAGGCGAACAAGAGCTTGAACACAAAAATCTGGCCGTGGCTGAGCGGTGTGGCGCTTAACGAGCAAAATTTCGGTTGAGGGCTGCAGTCCGCTCGCGGCCTGGGATTATGGCCGCCGGGGAAGGGCGGGATTGGAGCGGCGCCGGTTCCAAGAATGGACAGGCCAACCTTTGGTTATGGTTAGCGCACGGTTAATGCCATCCGGCGCGCCTGCCGCGCGGTCAAACAGCCGTTAAGCGTGATCAGGCGGCGCTGTCATCCTCGAGCGCGCTGCCGAGAGTCGGGCCGCTGGCCGCCAGATGCGGATACTGCCTTGCCATCTCGGCGAGCAGGAATTTCGCCGGCACGTCGAAATAGGCGCCGTGCTGGGCGACATATTCCATGAACCGGGCGTTGGTGGCATCGAACGCCTGCATCAACGCGTCCTGCACGCCGTCGAACTCCAGCGGCGCGACATTCAGTTTCTCACATAGCGTCGCGTTAAAAGTCGGGCTGGCTTTGATCCAGCGGCCTTCGACCAGGCATTCGGTATAGCCGTGCCAGGCAAACAGATTGGTCTGCATCATCTGCAACAGCCGCGGCGTGGCGAGGTGGTTGCGGACATCGGCAAAGCCGACCCGCGCCGGCACGCCGATCACCCGGCAGGTCGCGGCGAACAGCGCCGCCTTGCCGACGCAATAACCATTGCCGGCTTGCAACACGCTGCTGGCGCGAAAAATCTCGCGGCTCCGGAAATCGACGTAAGGATTGTAGCGGATGCTGTCGCGTACCGCGCGATAGAGAAGCTGTAGCCGCTGCTGCACCGTATCGGCCCCAGCGATCGCCGCGGCGGCGAAGCGCTGCACCTCGGTATGATCGCTGTCGACAAATTCCGCGGGCGCGAGAAACACACCGAGGCCGGGTTCACTGGTCATGCGGGGCTCAAATGATCGGGGCGGGCCGGGCGATCAGGATAGGCGCGCCGCCGCGCGGCTCGCAAGCGGCGAATCGCTCGCGTGACACAATCGCAGGCAGCGGTGACAAGCCTGTTCAGCGTCGCGCGCGCCCGCTAAACAGCGGCAGGCTTGCCGTGTCTGACGAGGCTGCGCGATGGGGCGCTGCCATCAAGGCGGCCGGTGGAGGGGCGTGTGCTGTCCGACAATCTGACTACATTGGTGAGCATCGGTTTGGTGCAGCTCTTGGCCGTGATTTCGCCAGGGCCGAGCTTTCTGATCACCGCCAAAACCGCGGTGTCGCGCTCCTCAGGCGACGGCATCAAGCTGGCGCTCGGCCTTGGCCTTGGCACCGTTGTGTGGGCGACGGCGGCGCTGCTCGGGTTGAACGCGCTGTTTGCGGCGATGCCGATGCTGTTCAGCGCCATGAAGGTGATGGGCGCGCTGTTCCTGCTGTGGATCGCGCTACAGATTTTTCGGCACGCCGCGTCGCCGGTTGACCTCGAACACGCCGCCGGCGCCGGCTCGCAGCACCTGATCCTAAAAGGGTTCATGACCCAGCTGTCGAACCCGAAAGTGGTGGTGTTCTTCGGCTCAGTGTTCGTGGCGATGCTGCCGGCCGATCCGTCGCCATGGATGGTGGCGGCGCTGGTTGTGATCGTCACCCTTAACGAAGTGGTCTGGTATTCGCTGGTCGCGCTGTTCATCGGCCAGGCCGGGGTGCGGGCCCGCTATCTGCGCGCCAAGACCTGGATCGACCGCGGCACCTCGGTGTTTCTGGGCGGGCTCGGGCTGCGGCTTTTGCTGTCGGCGCGGAGCTAGCGCGTTTCCGGCAGCGTTCCGGCATTGAGGACGGCGTTGCCGCAAGCCGACGCCAGCGGCGACCAGAGATCGCCGAGCCTCTCGTCATCCCTCCCCCTTGCGGGGAGGGTCGGCCGAATGGAGGCGATGCGCAGCATCGTCGGAATGGAGGCCGGGGTGGGGGCTGCGCGCACGGACTCGGGCCCCCCACCCGGCCGGCCTGACGGCCGTCCACCCTCCCCGCAAGGGGGAGGGAGGGCGCCTCGGTCTCAAGACCTGCGCAAATTGACTCCGCAGGGTCGCTGAGCCGATTGGTGTTGCCGAAAAATGCCCGAAAAACATCGCCCCCAAAAACAAAAACCCCGCCGATTGGGCGGGGTAGTTGATTTGGGAGGTGGTCGGTCTCCCTGGCTAACTGGATCAGGCCGGAATGCGGGCCTCGTCGTCGGACGGCTCGCGCAGCACATAGCCGCGGCCCCAGACCGTCTCGATGAAATTGCGACCTTCGGAGGCGTTGGCGAGCTTCTTGCGCAGCTTGCAGATGAAGACGTCGATGATCTTCAGCTCGGGCTCGTCCATGCCGCCATAGAGGTGGTTCAGGAACATTTCCTTGGTGAGCGTCGTGCCCTTGCGCAAGGAAAGCAGCTCCAGCATCTGATATTCCTTGCCGGTCAGATGCACGCGCTGGCCGCCGACTTCCACGGTCTTGGTGTCGAGATTGACCACCAGATCGCCGGTCTGGATGACCGATTGGGCATGGCCCTTGGACCGGCGCACGATCGCATGAATGCGGGCGATCAGCTCGTCCTTGTGGAACGGCTTGGTCATGTAGTCGTCGGCGCCGACGCCGAGACCCTTGACCTTATCCTCGATGCCGGCCAGGCCGGAGAGGATCAAAATCGGCGTTTTGATCTTTGAGACACGCAGCTGCTTGAGAACGTCATAGCCGGACATGTCCGGCAGGTTCAGATCGAGCAGAATGATGTCGTAGTCATACAGCTTGCCGAGGTCGACGCCTTCCTCACCGAGGTCCGTCGTATAGACGTTGAAGCTCTCGGATTTGAGCATCAATTCGATCGACTGCGCAGTGGCGCTGTCATCTTCAATCAGCAATACGCGCATGCCAGTCCCCTATAAGCGCCACGCGGCGTCAGGCGTCCGCACTACTTGCGGCACTGGAAACGCCTTCGAACAACTGATTCGGAACCTGACCTGATATGGTTAACAAAACCTGATTCACGTCTGCAAGCTCTAACGGTGCAATTTTGGTCGAATCGCCGTAAGATGTTGCAGGAAAGCAGCTTTTTGTGTTCTCACCAGTTCAGAAGCCGAATTAAAAGCCGGTCGCAACCGACTCTTACGTTTCGTCCCGTCATACTGTCGGGGCGAGCGTCTTCAGCCGATCAAAGACAGTGTCGTAATGATTAACGATGCGGGTAAACACGAGGTTAAGGATTTGGCTTCAGCCGGCCAGAACTTAAGGCTTTGTTCGGAATGAAGGCGCTCGCGGAACAAATTGGCGACATTGACGGCGTGCTGATGTACGGCCGGGTGGTCGGCGTGCGCGGCCTGATGGTCGAAATCGCCGGTCCGATCCATGCCATGAGCGTCGGGGCGCGGATCGTGATCGACACCGGCGGTAACCGAAGCATCCCGTGCGAGGTGATCGGCTTTTCCGGCAACAACGCCGTGGTGATGCCGTTCGCCGGGCTGGAAGGGGTGCGGCGCGGCTGCCGCGCCGTGATCGCCAATGCCGCCGCCCAGGTGCGGCCGTCGCCGGCCTGGCTCGGCCGGGTGCTGAACGCGATGGGCGAGCCGGTCGATGGTAAGGGGCCGCTTCTGCAGGGGCCCTCGCCGATGCCGTTCCGCAATGCGCCGCCGCCGGCGCATTCCCGCAAACGGGTCGGCCAGCCGCTCGATCTCGGTGTGCGCGCGCTCAACACCTTTCTGACCTGCTGCCGCGGCCAGCGCATGGGTATCTTCGCCGGCTCGGGCGTCGGCAAATCGGTGCTGCTGTCGATGCTGGCGCGCAATGTCGATGCCGACGTCTCGGTGATCGGGCTGGTCGGCGAACGCGGCCGCGAAGTGCAGGAATTCTTGCAGGACGATCTTGGCGAGGAGGGGCTGGCGCGTTCGGTGGTGGTGGTCGCCACTTCGGACGAACCGGCGCTGATGCGCCGGCAGGCGGCCTATCTGACGCTGGCGATCGCCGAGTATTTTCGCGACGAAGATAAAGACGTGCTGTGCCTGATGGACTCGGTGACGCGCTTTGCCATGGCGCAGCGCGAGATCGGATTGTCGGCCGGCGAGCCGCCGACCGCCAAGGGCTATACGCCGACCGTGTTCACCGAGCTGCCGAAGCTCTTGGAGCGGGCCGGGCCGGGGCTCGGCGAAGGCACCATCACCGGCATCTTCACGGTGCTGGTCGATGGCGATGATCATAATGAGCCGGTGGCCGACGCGGTGCGCGGCATTCTCGACGGCCATATCGTGATGGAGCGCGCGATCGCCGAACGGGGCCGCTATCCGGCGATCAACATCTTGAAGTCGGTGTCGCGTACCATGCCGAAATCGGCCGACCCCGTTTATCTGCCGCTGATCAAACGGGCGCGACAGATCATGGGCACTTATGCTGATATGGAAGAACTGATCCGGCTCGGCGCCTATCGGGCCGGCTCAAGTGTCGAAGTTGACGAAGCGATCCGCCTGCACGAGCCGCTGGAAAACTTTCTGCGCCAGGGCAAGGGTGAGGCGACCTCGCTACGCGACGGCTACGCGCAACTGGAGCAATTGCTCGCCAACCTGGAAACGGAACGCTAACTTTGTCCGGTCATCATACCAACAGAATACTTGCGTTGGCCGGCGATGCCCCATTCGGGCGACCGGCGATGTCCCATGCCAGAGAGGGACTTCTGGGGAGTAAGAGTCGATGAAGTCACGCGATACGTTGATCCGCCTGAAGAAGTTTCAGGTCGACGAGAAACGCCGACGGGTCGCGCAGATCGAGGGCATGATCGCCGACTTCCAGCGGATGTCGGCGGAGCTTGAGCGCGAAATCGTGGCTGAGCAAGAGCGGGCCGGCATCAACGATCCGACCCACTTCGCCTATCCGACTTATGCCAAGGCCGCGATCCAGCGCCGGGAAAACCTGACCCGGTCTGCCGATGAGCTGCGGATTCAGCTTGAAGATGCCCGCGCCCATCTCAATGAAGCGTTCGACGAACTGAAGAAGGTCGAGCTGCTCGACGAGCGTGATCAGGCCCGCGAACGCGCCGAGGAAAGCGCCCGCGAGCAGGCCGATCTCGACAGCATCGGCCTGATGCGCTCCCGGCTCGGCGCCATCGCCTGATCGCCTGATTTTTCGTCATCACTGATCTGAACCGCCTGGGCCCCTTGGGGCCCGGGCCGTTCGTGCTGGCTGTTCACAGTGGCGCACGCGGCCTGTTGGAACGCGGCGAGCCAAGCTATGATGCGCCCGGGGCGTCGCCAGTTCTGGCGGCGGTGTCGTTTGTCCGTGATCGGGGGGTGAATGCTGACGCCGGCTGAGTTGATCTCGCTGCTGGCCGCCGTCGCGGAGCGCGACGAAGCGGCGTTCGAGCGGCTCTATGCCGCCACCCGCGCGAAACTGTTTGGCGTGGTGCTGCGTATTTTGCAGCGACAGGATCTCGCGGAAGAGGTGCTGCAGGAGGCTTACGTCAAAATCTGGAATGGCGCCGCGCAGTTCAATCCAGAGCTGTCGTCGCCGATCACCTGGATGGTATCGATCGCGCGCAACCGGGCGATCGATGTGGTGCGCAAGCGGAGCGAGGTGTCGATCGAGGAGGAGCCGTCGGCTCTCGACGTCGCCGCCGACAGCGCCGATCCGCTCGCGAATCGGGAAATGACCGAGGAATTGAAGCGGCTGCTGGAATGTATCAGCCGGCTTGATCCGGATCGGCAGAAGCTGGTGCTGCTGGCCTATTACAACGGATGGAGCCGCGAGCAGCTGGCGGGTCGCTTCAATGCGCCGGTCAACACCGTGAAGACCTGGCTACGCCGCAGCATGCTCGACATTCGGGCGTGCCTGGGATTGGCATGATGGAACTGACAGAGGATCATAACGCGCTCGCCGCGGAATACGCGCTCGGTACGCTCGATGCCGATGAGCGTGCCCAGATCGAGCTGACCATGGCCGCCAATCGCCGATTCGCGGAGCTGATCGAGGCATGGCAGCTGCGCCTCGCGGTGCTGCATCAGATGGTCGATCCGGTCGAGCCGCCGGCGCAGCTGTGGCCGCGGATCAGAGCGGCGGTCGGGCTGGCCGCCGAGGCGGCGCCTGTGCACGCCGCCGTCACGCCCATTGCCGCTACGCCTGCTGCTGTCACGCCTGCTGCTGTCACGCCCGCCGCTGTTACGCCCTCCGCTGTTACGCCCAGTGTTGCCGAGCAGGCCGCTGTCACGTCCGCTGCTGCCGCATCGGCGGCGGCCAGCTTTGCCGCGTCGCTGGCCTCATCGGCGACCATGGCCGTGCCGCACGCCAGCGACCACGCCAGCACAATCGTGATCGCGCCGCCGGGCGGGGATCATCACGCCGCCGACCGCACCGCGACCATCGCGCCGATCGTCACCTCGCCGGCGACCACGCTCAAGCCGACCAGCGACGCGGCCACTCAGCTCCGGTCCGTTCACCACGATGCGGAGCCCGCCGCGCCGGAGCTCGACGGTCCGCCGCCGCTGCCGCAGCCGGCGCCTGCCACCAATGGCTCGGGGCTCAGCCCGGAATCGATGCGGGTGGTGCGCTTTGCCTGGCAGGCGCGGCGCTGGAAATGGACCGCGACCGGCGTCAGCGCAATTGCCGCCTCGTTGCTGGCGGTGATCGTCGCCCAGCTCTATCGCCCGGGCATGTTGCCGGAAGCGCTGCGGCCAGCGGTGCGCACCCAGATCGTGCGCGTGGTGACGCCGCCGCCGCCGATGCCGGCGCAATATGTGGCGCTGCTGCAGAAAGACGCCGCATCGCCGGCCTTCATCCTGACTGTCGATGCCGGCTCGAAGAAATTCACGGTGCGCAAGGTCGGTGCATCGGACGAGCGCGGCCGTAGCTATGAGCTGTGGCTGGTGTCCGACAAGCTGCAGCGGCCACGCTCGCTCGGCGTGATCGGCGAGCGCGATTTCACCACCCGCGGCGCGCTGGCGTCGTTCGATGACGACACCATGCACGAGGCAACCTATGCGGTGACGGTCGAGCCGGAAGGCGGTTCGCCGACCGGAATCGCGACCGGCCCGGTGGTGTTCACCGGCAAGCTGATGGAGACCGTGCCGCAGGGCAGCTTCGGCAAGTAGCCGGAGATGACGCGGCGGCGGCCGTCAGTGCGGCGGTCAGTGCGTCGCAGCGAGGTCGATCACCTGCCTGAAGCGTCAAAGGGGCGTGAAAAGAGAGAGCGTGAAACACAGGCATGAAAAAACGCCCGTGGGGCGCGGGCGTTTTTCCTACTGGGTCCCTTGGGGGGAGGGGACTCCAGCTCTCCGCACGGGCTTTGGGGCTGGTTGCGGCGCCGTGCGAAAGGCAATTTCAAAAGACACTTTCAGATTCAGAGAGGCCAATTTCAAAAGGCGAATTTCAAAAACCCTCACTGAGCGATTAGCTCAAGCGGCCTAGACCCTGCGTCCTAGATCGAGCGGCCTAATCCACCGCATCGACCGAGCCTCTGGACCTAGCGACTTGGCACCCATCGACTTGCAGCGCGTTACCGCACCATCGAAGCGTTCGAGGTGCTCACCGCAACCGGCTGCCCGGCTTTGATGACCCGCGCGGTCTGCGTGAATGAGTCGTCCGTCACGCGTGCTGAGATGCCAAGGCCTGCGACCACGACGCCAGCCACCAGCGCCACCACCACGATCTTGAGGTGGGTTGATCGGTCGGCGCTATAAATCGAGTGATTCATCTCAGCCTCCTGCCGTTACATCCGCCTTTCGAGAATTGGTCTTTTTGATTCGACCGGCGGTTCAACGCCCTGCCGCCAGAAAACGTGGGAATCCGGCTTTGCGTTCCCGATAGTCGATCACATCCGAGTGAAAAGACTTGAAAGGCCGCGATTAAAATGCGGCCTTTCCATGGTGAATCGGAAATTAGTGTTTTACCTCAGTGTGTTGCTGGGGCGTGGTGCCGGCGGGTGGAAATCGGTATTCCCGGGTGCCGGATCGCGGCTGCGGCACGAACCGTTTGGCTGTGGCGAAAATGCCGCGCCGGTTCAGACGCTTCCGACCGTCTTCAACCGGGCGCGCGGATGGATTTCGGCCTGCGACAGCACCGGCGTCTGGGCGCGGAACCGTTCCACCAGCGAGCGCACGAACGGCCGGATCGCCGCCGAAGTGACCAGCACCGGCGCTTCGCCTTCGCGCGCGGCCTGTTCGAAGCGATCGCGCATCGTGGTCATGAATTCCGACAGCCGTGACGGCTGCATCGCCAGGCTGCGTTCCTCGCCCTGGCCGATGATCGACTCAGCAAAGGCCTGCTCCCACTGGGCCGACAGCGCGATCAGCGGCAGATAGCCGAGCGGCGAGGAGTATTGCGCGCAGATCTGCCGGGCGAGCCGGGCACGGACGTGCTCGACGATGGTGGACGGATTGCGGGTGAACGCCAGCGCGTCGGCGATGCCTTCCAGGATGGTGGACAGATCGCGGATCGAGATGCGCTCGGCCAGCAGGAGTTGCAGCACGCGCTGGATGCCGGAGATGGTGATCTGGCCGGGGACGATGTCCTTGAGCAGTTCGCCCTGTTCCTTCGGCAGGTCCTTGAGCAGCTTCTGGGTCTCGCCATAGGACAGCAGGTCGGCGACGTTGGCTTTGATCAGCTCGGTGAGGTGGGTCGACAGCACGGTGGCGGCATCGACCACGGTATAGCCCTTGAGCGTCGCTTCTTCCTTGAGCGCGGAATCGACCCAGGTGGCGGGCAGGCCGAAGGTCGGCTCGATGGTATGGATGCCGGGCACCGTGACCTGGTTGCCGCTCGGGTCCATCACCATGAACTGGTTCGGCCAGATCCGGCCATTGCCGGCGTCCACTTCCTTGATCTTGATGACATAGGTGTTCGCTTCGAGCTGCACGTTGTCGAGGATGCGCACCGAGGGCATCACAAAGCCCATCTCGATCGCCAGCGAGCGGCGCAGCGCCTTGATCTGCTCGGTCAGCCGGTCGGTGCCGTCCGGGCCATTGACCAGCGGCAGCAGCGCATAGCCGAGTTCGATCTTGAGATCGTCGATCTTGAGCGCCGCAGTGATCGGCTCCTCGGCAGCGGCCGCCGCCGCAGCCGCCGCCGCCGGCCCACCGCCCAGCGCCGCGTCGATCGCGCTCGGTTCGGCAGCCGCAGCCGCCTTCTGACGCTTGCGCGCCGACAGCGCCATCGCCGCGGCACCGCCGCCCAGCAGCAGGAACGGGATCATCGGAATGCCCGGCAGCAGCGACAGCACCAGCATGACGCCGGCCGACATGCCGAGCGCCTGCGGATAGCCGGACAATTGCTTGATCAGCGCCTTGTCGGCGGCGCCAGTGACGCCGGCCTTCGACACCAGCAGGCCCGCGGCGGTCGACACGATCAGCGCCGGCACCTGGGTCACCAGGCCGTCACCGACGGTCAGCAGCGTGTAGCTGCGCGCGGCATCCATGAACGTCATGCCCTGCTGGGCGACGCCGATGATGATGCCGCCGATCACATTGATGAACACCACGAGCAGGCCGGCAATGGCGTCGCCGCGCACGAATTTCGAGGCACCGTCCATGGCGCCGAAGAAGCCGCTTTCGTCTTCCAGTTCCTTGCGGCGCTTCTTGGCGGTGGCTTCGTCGATCAGGCCGGCGCCGAGGTCGGCGTCGATCGCCATCTGCTTGCCGGGCATCGAATCGAGTTGGAACCGGGCCGCGACTTCCGCGATACGGCCCGAACCCTTGGTGATGACCACGAAGTTCACGATCACCAGGATCGCGAACACGATGATGCCGATCACGAAATTGCCGCCCATCACGAAGCTGCCGAACGCTTCGATGACGTGGCCGGCGGCGGCGGTGCCCTCGTGGCCGTGCGACAGGATCAGCCGGGTCGACGCCAGGTTCAGCGACAGCCGCAGCATGGTCGAGATCAAGAGAACGGTCGGGAAGGCGGAGAATTCCAGCGGCGCCTGGATGAACAGCGCCGTCATCAGGATCAGCACCGACAGCGTGATCGAGATCGCCAGAAACACGTCGAGCACCAGCGCCGGCAGCGGCAGGATCAGCACCACCAGAATGGTGAGCACGCCGAACGCCAGCGCGAGGTCGCTGCGCTTTAGAATTCTGCCGATATCGCCGAGGCTGGGGACCTGAAACCCGCCGCCGCCCTGACCCGCCGTCACGTCCGACATTGTTGCCGCTTCCCCCCGCGGCGCACGGCCCGCGAGTCCCCCAACGCCTGCCCCGGTCGCCGGACCGTGGCAGCGATGCGGCCGCGTCAGCGTTTCCCGGCCTTGGCCGTTCCCGCGCGCAGTTCGCCTCGCTAGGCAATTTTTGCCCTGTGCATGGTTAGCGAAAGGTTAACGGCGGCTGCGACCGATGCGCCGCGCGCAGGCTTAGGCGGCTGATGCGAATGAGTCTTGACGATGCCGCGCCGGCCCTCGAAGCTGGCCCCGTGGAAACGCCGCTCAATCAAGCCGGTCAACCGGCTGTCTTTATTCCCGATTCCCGTCCGGCCTGGATCAGGCTCGGGCTGGCGCTGGCGATCGGTTCGATCGGCAGCGTCGGCATGTGGTCGGTGGTCGTCGTTCTGCCGGTGGTGCAGGCCGAATTTGCGGCCAGCCGCGGCGCGATCTCGCTGGCCTTTACCTTTGCCATGCTCGGTTTCGGGCTGGGCGGCGTCGCCGCCGGCCGGCTATGCGACCGCCATGGCATCGGGCTGGCGATCGCCGCTGGCATCGCATTGCTCGGGCTCGGCTATCTCGGCGCCGGGCTGGCGCCCAATCTGGCGACCTTCGTGCTGCTGCATCTGGCGATCGGCGCCGGCTCCTCGGCGACCTTTGGCCCGCTGATGGCCGAGGCGTCGCACTGGTTCGAGCGCTATCGCGGGCTGGCGGTGGCGGTCGCCGCCAGCGGCAATTATCTCGGCGGCGCGCTGTGGCCGCCGCTGCTGAACTGGGGCACCCAGCAGTATGGCTGGCGGATCACCCATATGATGGTGGCGCTGGTTTGCGTGCTGGCCATGGGCGCGATTTTGCTGCTGTTGCAGCGCCGGCTCGGCCGCCATCATCCGCTGCGCCACCAGCACGCCCCGCCGCCACGCATCGATCTGCGGCTGCCTGTGCCGACGCTGACCGCACTCTTATGTATGGCGAGCGTGGCGTGCTGCGTGGCGATGGCGATGCCGCAGGTCCATATCGTCGCCTATTGCGGCGATCTCGGCTACGGCCCGGCGCGCGGCGCCGAGATGCTGTCGCTGATGCTGGGTTTTGGCATTGTTAGCCGGATCGGCTCCGGCATGCTCGCCGACAAGATCGGCGGCATCCCGACCTTGCTGCTCGGCTCGGTGGCGCAGGGCATCGCGCTGCTGCTCTATTTAATGTTCGACGGGCTCGGCTCGCTCTATCTGATCTCGGCGCTGTTCGGCCTGTTTCAGAGCGGCATCGTGCCGAGCTATGCCATCATCGTGCGCGAGGCGATGCCGGCGCAGGAAGCCGCCACCCGGGTCGGCCTGGTGGTGTTGGCCTCGGTGTTCGGCATGTCGCTGGGCGGCTGGATTTCCGGGCTGATCTTTGACGCCACCGGCTCCTATGCCGCGGCGTTTCTCAATGGCATGGCCTGGAACGCGCTCAACATCGCCATCATGGCGCTGCTGTGGCTGCGGGTCCGGCCGCGGCTGGCGCGGGCGTGACCGCCAAACTGGCCTTGAGCGTCAACCATGCCTCCCGCCCGGCGCGGCTTTGGTTCGGCGGCGTTCCGGGGCGTGGCGATCGCCGCCTTGCGGCTCCGGCGCGCCGCGCATGTGGGCAGGCGCCACGGGGCAATTGCCCGGCGCCGAACGGCATTGTAGAGGGGGCGGCACCACCGCGCGTTGCGCCGGGGGGCCTGTAGCTCAATGGTTAGAGCCGACCGCTCATAACGGTCTGGTTGCAGGTTCGAGTCCTGCCGGGCCCACCAAGATTCAATCCACCCATTGCATTGGATCAACGTGTCCGTGAGGGCATGTTTCAGCAGCTTGAAGCCTCGTCTTGTAACGCGCAAGATCACTTGGCATAGGCTGATTGGCCGGGATTACCCGGGACAATCGGGGATTTTGTGAGATCGCGCAATGCCTTGGGCGGCTGGCGGGCGAGTTCTCGCGGTCGGCGGACGCGCAAGATCAAATGGCATAGAGCCGTGCCATCGCCAGCCGAAGGCGCCAAAATTCGGCAACGAAATCAGTCGGCAGTGTCGGCAAACAGTGACCGGGCGTCACAGTTCGGAAAATGGCGCCGATCTTACGCCAACCCATTGTCTGGCAACGTGTTTTTGCCTGATGTGGTGTTGGGCAGCGACGCCGAACTGTGACGCTGGCGAGAGGCGATTACGGCTGTGGTGACGCTGAACAACCGCACGGAACTCCGAAATGAGTTCGGAGTTCCGTCAATGCCTTACCAAGACGCGATTGTCATGGAAATGCAGGTGGTTACTCGGTTTTGCCGCCGCTAGACGGGGGAGCGAACTCCGAAATCGGACCGAACGCCGCAAGAGCCAAATAGACAAGGCGCGGGTACCTAAACCCGCGCCCCTGCTCGATCCCCTCTAGCGTGCGCTTGGGGATGCCGAGCATCATTGCGGCGCGGCTCAGCGGCAGGTCGCCGCGCCAGGCTTTGACGGTGGCGGCCAGTTCGTCCGCCTCGGCCGCCGGATCACGCGGCGGCGGATCGCCGATGGTCTCGCCGCCCTCGATGTCCATACCCTGATCGTCGCCGGCGTCCTGTTCGGCGCGCATGTGGTAGAGCGCGGCCGCCGCCTTGCGCTGATCGACATTGCGGAGTGATCCGCCGATTTGCAGGATCGCGAGCCGCTTGTTGGGCATCTCGATCAGCCAGCCGTGATCGCGCTGGTCGAAATGCCCGGTCGCATCGATTTCGGCCAGTAGCTTGTAGCCGCGCCGCGCCGGGTCAAGCGAGCCGGAGCGGATCAGCGCCAAGTTACGCGATGTGCCAAGTGGCTGCACAAATAGGCGGTCGCGATTTTTGGATGCGGCCATGATCAACCAACCAGCGCTAGCGGTATGATGCGGCCGGCGCCGACCAGCACTGGCGTGTCGGCATCGTCGCTCGTCACAGCATAGTGGCGGTTGCGCGCATCGTAGATGGCAAGGTCGCCATCGACACTGCGCGCCGCGTGGAAGCCGTCCGGTAGTTCGGCAACCGCGGCATAGTCGCCGCGGAATTCATTGACGTGCACAGCCTCAAGCGACCAGTCGTTGGCGATGTTGGCGAAGCCCGAGTGCAGCTTGTAAATGGTGATGGTGGCCATGGCCTTGTTCCTGCCCCTCATTGCCGGGAGGCGCCGGGATCAGCGCTCTGCTGATAGCCAACTTATACGCACGCTGCGTATTTTGGTCAACATCAAAAATACGCGCTATGCGTATTTCTAGCGATTGTCGGCTACCATTTCCCGCCATCCGTTTCACTCCACCAGGGCGACGTCGCCTTCGCGGCAGAGGACGTGGATTCGGGTCGCGCGATCCAGGCTCGGGTCAAAGCGGACGTCGTTTGACGTCATGAATTCGGGCCATCTGAACTCTCGGCCAGACGCTGGAATATCGACCCAATTTACCTTGAACCGCCTGTTGACAATGATGTTGCAGCTGTTGAGGGGCGCGCCCGTGTTATTGCGCACGATCAAGGCCGATTGGTTGACTGAAACCGTTACCTTGAGCGTGCCAACATCCTTCGCCTCGGCCGCAGCCATCGCTTGGATTGCCAAGAAAGCCGCGCACGTGAAAAAACGGCCACGAAAAGCCATGTTAACCCCCCCCCTACAAGCTCCGGCCGACCCATCGCACCCGACCGATGATCCGCACTGGCTCGATCATAGGCACCTCTTCCTCGTCTGGGTAGAGATCACGATTGTCTGCGCGCATGAGTAGCCGTCTCCCGAGGCGCCGGAGGCGTTTGACCAGTACCTGGTCGCCAATGGTGAAAACGTAAATTCGACCGTCAATGATGTCGGTGTCGGTGACATCGACCAGCAGCGGCTCGCCATCCTCGATCGTCGGACGCATTGAATCTCCGGCGGAGTAGAGGAGACGGGCGTTCTCCGGCCGGACCCGAAGTCGTTCAAGGGTTTCCTGCTGAAATGGCACCGAAATCGCGTCGTCATCCAGGACAAGAGCCCCGTCGCCGGCAGAGGCTTTAAACGCTAGCAGCTCGACGGTCGCCGTCCCGGACGGTCGCCCATCTCCTTGCAAGAACTCTTGCGGCTTTCCGAGCAAAAGCCAGTCCAGCGATATTCCATGGGCCGTCGCGATGATCTCAAGCGCCTCAAATGAGGGCTTGGAGATACCTTCCAGCCACTGTCGCAATTTCTCAGTCGGACGTGTCCCTCCCAACGGCGCGGCAAATTTGGCGCGGTCTCCGTTGAAGCGCGTCTCCACGAGTTCTGTCAGACGCTGTTGAAAGGACAATGTTCCCCCTCGCAAGAACTCTTGCGAATCAGCAAGAACGCTTGCTATCGTCACTAAAGCGATCACGTTACGGAGCCGAGAAAAGCCGACCCCTGCCAGGGCCGGCCCATCCGGAGGACATCAATGCAGCGTCAGACTTGGGACAGGTTCTCGATCAAAGCCGAGGTGCAGCGGCGCGGTGAAAGCCTTACCGGCCTAGCGATCGACGCCGGCTTGGAGGAATCCGCCTGCCGTGTCGCGCTGGTCCGCCGCAACATTCGCGGGGAGCAGGCGATTGCCGCGTTTCTCGGCGTCTCTGTCGAGGACCTGTGGCCTGACCGCTTCAAGGCGCCCAAGCGCAAGACTATCGCGGAACGTCGGCGACTCGCCAGCCAAAACCGGTCCCCCTCCGCAGACATCGTGGAGGCCGCGTGATGCCACGGATGTCTGGATTTGGTCCGGTTGTGGACAGTGCACCCATTGCTGCGTGCACAACTGTCGTTGTCTCGCTCATCGGTGCGCTGGCGATCGCCTGGTGGACCATCGCGCCGGTCGCACTCGCGCTGATCGGGGGCGAGCGATGAGCGACGCCCACGCCATCACCTTAGGAGGGACGGATGACTTCAGGGATCAATCCCATCCGGCTGGCGATCGGTCGGATGTTGCTGTGGTTCGTCGCGCCGGCACATGCAGAGAAGATGGCTCCGATCAGGGCTGCCCGCCGCTCCCGTTGGGAGGAGGACAATCGGCGCTTCGAGCGCGACAAGGCGCGGCGGCGCGCCCAGCTCTTAGGGATCAAGGCGCAGAGCAGCTCAAGTCCTCAGGTCACGACATGGGTCGAGGCAAGCCCGCCTCTTCCAGCCGATCGCGAGACGCCTCGTCCTTCAGAATAAAATACGCCTCGCCCCGGAAGTCCTCAGCTCGGCTGAGTGCGAAGTCGTCATTGTCGCCACCTAGGTACGCGCGAAGGCTTTCTTCCATTGTCGCGGAAATCCGGTCGACGACGCTCGGGTCTGCCTTCTTCAGCTCTGCCAGCGTCATCGACAGGATGTGGCTCACCGCATTTAGGCGCGCCGTCAGATTGTGGAAGCGGTCCTCGCACCGCGCTTTAGCTTCTTCCAGATCGTCACTCTCGCTCATCTCCCATTCCCCCTCAGCCTCGGTTGGTCGCGCGTCCGAGTGTGGGGAAACGCGTCACCTGCGGCAAGTGGTGAGGCAGCGGGGCTACCCGCAATCCGTCCTTTCGCACCTCGCAAAAGCAAACTGAAATGACCATTAAAGCCATCCCAACCGCTACTATCGATGCCTCCGGACGCCTCCGCGAGCTGCGGCCCGATTGGGTCGACACGTTTGCCGCCGATCTCGAAGCCGGCGACGAGCTTCCGCCGATCGAAGTGGTCGAGACCAGCTCCGGCCATCGCCTCCTGGTCGGCGGCCATCGTCTCGCCGCGCATCTTAAGCTTGGCCGCACCGAGATCATGGCGGACGTGAAAGACGCCGCCGCCTATCCGGACGACGCCGCCTGCCGGATGCGCGAGATCAAGGAAAACCTCGTCCGCGCCGAGCTGACGGTGCTCGATCGCGCTGTCGCGCTGGCCGAATGGAAGCGCATCTACGAGCTTCAGAACCCGCTGCCGAAGCGAGGTCGGCCGGCGGCTGGGGAAAATGGCGAAAAGATTTCGAACATTTTCGTCGAACGCTTCTCGGCCGCTGCTGCGCGCGCGTTGGGTGTCACAGAGCGCTCGGTCCAGTTGGCTATTGAGATTGCTTCGATCGATGCCGAGGTGCGGCGCAAGCTGGCCCTGCAGCCGATCGCCGACAATCAGTCCGAGTTGCTTGCCCTGTCGCGCGTGAATGTCGCCCGCCAGCGGCAGATCGCCAAGCTCCTGCTCGACGATGACAGCGGCATCGACACCGTTGCCGATGCGATCGCGGCGATCGACAAGACGCCGGCGCCGGCCCGCGCACAAGCCTGGGAAAAGCTCTCCAACACCTTCTCCAAGCTCAAAGAAGCGCAGCAGCACGCGTTTTTCGACGCGCATAGCGACGCCATTCGAGCCTGGATGATGAGCAAGAAGGCTTGAGCCCATGGCCCCGCGTCGCCGCGACACCGCCACCATCGACCTGTTTCGCGATTTCGAGCCGACGCCCGTGGTGCGCCGGTTCGACGCCGAGGAAATCAAGGCGTGGACGGCTGCGCGGCGGCTTGCGCGCGCAATTTCGGCTGCGCTCGAAGGCTTCCGGCGCGAGGAAGTTGCCGCGGCGATGTCGGAGCAGCTCGGCGAGACGATCTCGAAGGCAACGCTCGATGCTTACGCGTCACAGGAAAAGCCTCACGCGATCCCAGCTCACCGTCTGGCGGCGCTTTACAAGGCCACAGGCGACGAGCGGCTGATCAACGCGCTGCTCAACGACCTCGGCCTGATTGCTGTGCCGGCCAAGTACGAGGCGCTGCTGAAGCGCGAGCGGGCGCGCGAACTGAAAGAGCGGTTGGAGCGCGAAGAACAGGCCGCTGATGCCCAATGGAGGGCGTCGCGATGAGGGAATGGTGCACAGCACGCGAGCTGGCGACCGCGGCGCTGCCGGGTCTGCCGGACACCGAGCGCGGCGTCCAGCTCCTTGCGCAGCGCGAAGGCTGGGCTGACAGCCTTGCTTATGTGCGCCGCCGCTCCGGTCGCGGCGGCGGGCTCGAATACAACATCTCGCTGCTGCCTCCCGCGGCCAGGATCGAATTTGAGCGCCGTCACCGCGCGATTGCGGCTCCCGAGCCGGAGCCCAGCGCGCCTGCTGCAGCAGCGGCTGCGCTGCTCAGCGATCGCGCCAAGCTCGCCCGCGACGCGCGGCTGGCGATCGTCGCGGCCTTTGAGGCCTATTCCCGCGGGCAGCGGCTCGGCGCGGCATCGCGCGCAAAAATCTTTGTCGATGCCTACAACGCCGGGACCTTGATCATCGACGCTTGGCTGCGCGATGCCGTGCCGCAGCTGTCGCAGCGCTCGCTGGCCCGCTGGTGTGCCGCGCGCCGCTCCGGCCGTGCTGATTGCCTCGCGATCGACCGCGCCGCCGCACGCAAGGGCAAGGGCGTGCTCGATGTCGCCTGCAATGGCCGCGTGCGCACCTATCTGCTGGCGCTGCTGGCGCACAATCCGCATTTGTCCGCGCATCATCTGCGCACGCTGATCCGCTCCGAGTTTGGCGACGAGCTGGTGCTCGCCGATGGCCAGGCCGTCGATGTGCCGCCGATCCGCACAATCCAGCACTACGTCGCCAAGCTCAAGGACGAGGAGCGCGTGGCGCTCACCAAGCTGTCGAACCCAGACCGCTATCGCTCGACGATGGCGCCGTCCGGCATCGGAACCTATCGCTGGATCAGTGAGCCCAACACACTTTGGCAGATCGACGCCTCGCCGGTCGATGCGCTGTGCGTCGATGGCCGCCACACGATCTATGCCTGCATCGACATCGCGACCCGCCGCACCGTGCTGTACGTGTCGCGCACGCCGCGCGCATCCGCGGTCGCGCTGCTGATCCGCAAAGCCATCCTGGCCTGGGGCGTGCCCGACACCATCAAGACCGACAACGGCAGCGATTTCGTGGCGGAAGATACCAAGCGGCTTTTTGCGTCGCTCGGCATCGAAATGCAGTTGTCGGACGCCTATTCGCCGCAGCAAAAGGGTCATGTCGAGCGAGTTATCAGGACGTTCCAGCACGACTGCGCCACGCTGCTCCCTGGCTTTGTCGGCCACAATGTCGCCGACCGCAAGCGGATCGAGGATCGCAAGGGCTTTGCGCAGCGGCTCGGTGAGGACACCGCCGAAGCGTTTGGCGTCACGCTCACCGGCGCGCAACTGCAGGACTATGTTGACCGCTGGGCAGAGACCTATGAGCAGCGCCAGCACAGCGCGCTTGGGATGTCGCCTATGCTCGCGGCTGCGAGTTCTAAGCGGCCGATCCGATCGGTCGATCCGCGCGCGCTCGACTTGCTGCTGATGCCGGTTGCCGGTGTGCGCACCGTCACCAAGTACGGCATCCGCGTTGATGGCTATCACTACGTCATCAACACCGCCGATCCTGGCGACCGTGTGGTGGTGCGCATGGACCCGGCGGACGCCGGCCGCGTCATCGCGTTTGACGCTGATAGTGGCACCTATGTCGGCGATGGCGTGTGCCCGGAGCTGGCCGGCATCGATCCGGCAAAGCTGCTGCAGGCCAAGCGCGAATTTACGGCGGCGCGGATCGCCGATGCGACCCGCGAGGCGCGCCGCGAAATCAAGAAGCTCACGCGCGGTCCGGCTCTGATCGATCGCGTGCTCGATGTGGCTGCCCGCGACAAAGCCAATGTGATCGCGCTGCCGAAGCGCAGCGAGCAGCACGAAACCCCGGCGATCGCCGCCGCGCTCGACGCAATGGTGCCAAAGGCTGCGCCGGCACCATCGACCGACGTGCTCGACATGCAGGCTCGGCTGCTGGCCGAGGAAACAGTGGTTCAGCTCCGTACCGAAGAGACCCCGCAGCAGCGCTGGAAGCGCGCGCTCGATGTCATCGGGCGCCTGACCAGCGGCGACGCTGTGACACCCGAGGAAGCGATGTGGCTCGGCGGTTACCGCGCCGGCCCGGAATTCAAGGGCTTCGCACTCACTTACGATTTCGTCGACCCGCTCGACGCAAAAAAACCCGCCGCGTCCTGGACTGACGCAGCGGGGATGCAATCAACCTGAAAAGGAGAACAAGATGACCGCAACGACCAATGCCGTCAAGGGCGGGCAAGTGCCGCTGAAGAACGTCGCCGCCTTCATGACGCTCACCATGCGTCTGATCGAGCGCGCGCCGCATCTCCCTGGTTTCGGCGTGTGCCATGGGGCGTCCGGCCTCGGCAAGACCGAGGCCTCGATCTACGCCCAGAACAAAACCAACGCGATACGCGTCGAAGTCCGCGATACGTGGTCGCGAAAATCGTTCTTGAAGGCGCTGCTGTTCGAGCTTCAGGCCGATGCCAAGGGTACGATCGCCGACATGGCCGATCAGGCCATGGCGCTCCTCGGCGACAATCCGCGCCGGCCGCTGATCATCGACGAAGCCGACAGGTTGGTCGACAAGGGGATGATCGAACTCGCGCGCGACATCGGCGACGTCGCCGGTTGTCCCGTGATCTTCATCGGTGAGGAACGGTTGCCGATGAAGCTGCAGGCGCATGAGCGCGTCCACAATCGCGTGCTGGACTGGATGCCGGCGCAGCCCTGCGATGTCGACGACACGGCGGCGCTGGCGAAAGCGCTGTACCCGACGATCACCGTCACGCCTGATCTGGCGGCGGAGATCACCCGACAGTCGGACGGCCGCGCCCGCCGCATCGTCAAAAACCTCGACGACGCGCTGTTGATCGCGCGGAATCGCGGCATCAAGACCATCGATCGCGCCGCCTGGGGAACGACGCCGTTCTTCAATTCGCGCGCGCCGCAGCCGCGCTGTTTCGACACCGCGCGCCGGAGCGCCTGATCATGGCGAAGCAATCGTCATTGATCGTCGACCGCACGATCCTGCCGGTGCCGATCGTCACCGGCCAGGACGCGATCTGGCAGATCATCAGGCTGCTCGACAAGAAAGGGCCGTGGTCGATCTCCGACATCGACGGTGAGACCCGTGTCGCGGTCGTCGCCACAATCGCCGAGTATGTGCGTCGACTGGTCGCGGGCGGATTCGTCGAAGCGGTGGGAGAGCGCGCTGCCAAGATCGGCGCGCCCGCGCTCTATCGGATCAAAAAGCACAGCGCCGACGCGCCGCGCTTGCGGCGCGACGGCAGCGTGGCGCCGCCGTCAGGCCAGGCGCAGATGTGGCGCGCGATGCGGGCGTTGCGCCAGTTCACCTATGCCGAGCTTGCCTACAAGGCGTCGACAGACGATCTCTCGATCGCGAATGTCACCGCCAAGACCTATGTGCAGCGGCTTGCGGACGCGGGCTATCTGCAGATGGTGGCGCCCGCCAACAATGCGGGCGGGCTTGCAATCTGGCGGCTGCGGCGATCGATGAACACCGGGCCGCTCGCGCCGCAGGTGCTGCGCACGCGCTTCATCTTCGACCCCAACCGCAAGGCTGTGGTCGGCGAGTCGACTGTCGCCGAGAACGAAGAGGCGATCCGATGAACCAGGCCGTCAAACGCGATGCCCTGGAAACCGCGCGCGCAGCGTGGGGCAATGGGATGCCAGCATGGGTGGAAGCCCTTGCGATCGAGGCCAGCAAGACGAACGGCGCCGCCGCGGCGCGCAAGATCGGCTACTCGGCCGCCGTCGTGTCGTCGATCATCGCCAACAAGTACAAGGGCCGGCTCGACAACGTCGAGGCGCGGGTCTCCGGCGCGCTGATGGGTGCGACGGTCGAGTGCTCTGTGCTCGGCGAGATCGCGCGCGACCGCTGCATCGACGAGCAGCAGCGCGGCTTCTCGACTTCGTCATCGGTGCGCGCTCGCATCTATCGCGCCTGCCGCGCCGGATGCCCGCACTCGCGCCTCTCTGTCGAGAAATGAGGCCCGCCATGGAGCCACGTGTGTCCGTCACCATGATCCTGCAGGCAGCCTCGGCCTCGTTTGGGATCAGCATGATCGAGCTGCGATCGGCGCGCCGCGGCGACGCCGCGGTGCGAGCCCGCTTCGCGGCCTGCCTACTCGCCCGCGAACTGACCGAATTGAGCTATCCGCAGGTCGGTCGCTCGATCGGCATGCGTGATCATTCCACGATCTTGCGCGCTGCCCGCCGCGCTGAGGAGATGCGTGCTGACGATGCCGAGTTCCGGCGCTGCTACGACGATGCCAAGGCCGCGATCCTGTGGCTGGCAGGATCGAAGTTCGCCGATCAGTTGCGCGATGACGACGCGGTGCAGATCGCGGCGCGGATCATCGATCGACCGGCGTCCGCTGTCCGGGTTTCTAACCAGGAAATCGTCGCGCTCGCGGTGCGGCTCGTGACGCTTGAAGAACTCGCAGCCGGCACCTGCCGGCTGATCGCCGGCATCGACCGGCTCACTGATCTGCCGTCCGGCTCCGACACCGCCCAACTACGCGACGACGTGAACGACAGCATCGACGGCGTGACCTCGATGCTGGTGTCGCTCGGCTACGCCACCATCACAGCAGGAGATGCCCATGTCTGAGGCCACCACAAACGACGGCACCATCGAGGTCGCCGGCAAGAAATTCATGCACGACAGCGCCGGGCGTTTGGTCCCGGTCGAACTGATCAAGCCGCAGCATCTGCTCGAAGATCAGACCGTGCGCAAGATCGTCAAGCATGCGCAAGATCTCTCCGATCAGATCAGCCGCTTCCGCGGCCACACTTTCGAGGACGTCACAAGCTTTGCCGAACTGCTCGCCGAGCAATACGGCGCCACAGTCGGTGGCAAGAAGGGCAACGTCACGCTCTCGACGCATGACGGACTGTTCCGCGTCGTGGTGCAGGTCGCCGATCAGCTCGCCTTTGGCCCGGAGCTGCAGGTCGCCAAGAAACTGGTGGACGACTGCATCACGTCCTGGTCAGACGGCGCCCGCACCGAAATCCGCGCGCTGGTCGAACACGCCTTCCAAGTCGACAAGCAAGGCCAGATCAATCGCGCCGCGCTGTTCCAGCTGCGCCGGCTGGATATCGACGACGACAACTGGCGTCACGCGATGGCGGCGCTCGGCGATGCTATTCGCGTCGTCGGCTCCAAGCAGTACGTCCGGTTCTATCGCCGGAAGTCCATCACGGCGAAGTGGGAGCCGATCACCATCGATCTCGCGGCGGCTTAACGAATTCGGTCGGAGCAATGGTGCTGCCGGCCGTTTGAAGAAGGTGAAACTCGATGCCTAAGGTGCTCAGTTCGATTGTCTATGCCGTCCGGAAGCTGCTCGGCGTATCACCCAAATCGGAATACCAAAGATCGGACCCCCTGGAGGCGCTTAAAGTGTCAGTCGACGGCAAGGTGATCTACCAAAGCCGCATGCTGCAAGCGGGGGGCTCCGGTTGGTCGAACGTCAGCGCCGCGTGTCGCGACGCTGCTGCGCAACGCGCCAAACAGAATAAGCCGTTCAAAATTGATCCAGCACTCGAAGCGATCTCCAAGGGCTACGACGAGCCGCTGAAGGACGTATTCGCAAACGTTGAGCCGCTCAAGAGGGTCGAGTTGCCGGCCGATGCGGCGTCTTGGAAGGACTATCCGCTCCGCGATCCGCGGAAGCAGAAGCACTACGATAGCGTCGATGACATGCTACGGCAGCTCTTGGATGGCCCCTGGAAATGGCATGTGCACCCCGGGCACGGCAGCACGGACATCAAGAACTACGTCTCCTACAAGACTGATACCGGAAGAGAAGTCGCTTTTCGGCTCTACGGGCGCTCGTTGTTCGATCAACGAGTCTTTTTGGAGATCGAGATCGGCGCCAAGGAGACGCCGGAATTTGAAGCCAGTTTCGAGTGCGCCGGCAAGGAATTTGGCTCTGCGGCACCGGAAATTAAAACCGCCGGTCCAGAGGCTCTCTTGGACCTCTGCAACGTCGTGATCGCCGGTAAGCTCGATCGCTTCAATCACGAGTCTTCGAAGCATCAGGCGATCCATAAAGAGGCAAGCTGACGCCATGCCCTGGGCGGATCGATCGCAGCCCGCTGAGCGCGACGACGATCCGCCGCCGACACCGACCGCGCCGATCGAGCAGTTATTGGCCGAGCGCCGCACCCTGATCGCCCAAGTGCGCCGCGGCGTCCACTCTCAGCGCCAGCGGCGGATCATCAAACGGATCGCCGCCATCACGACGGCGATCCTTGCCACAAGAGGTCCAGACCATGACGACCACAGATGAATTGCTGGCGATCTCCGAAGAAATCCGGCAGATCGCCGAGAGACACGGCGGCGTGACATCCGTTGGTGCGCAAGCCGATCTCTGCGCGATGCTGCACCGGCAGCGCCAGGCCTACGCGGCCGACACCCGCGACGCGCGTCGCTATCGCTACCTGCGCAGTCGCGACATTGACGCGGTTTACCGTGGCGGGGTGTTCGCGGGGCAAACGCCGGAGAACCGTGTGCTCAGCGGCACCGGTCTCGACGTCGCGATCGACGTGGCCATCACCGTCGAACAAGATCAGGAGCCACGCTCATGAGAGTGTACGGCGTGCCACACACCACATCGGTCGACCGCGTCGATCGCACCGTGCTGATCAGCATCGCTTTTAGCAACGCTGACACCGCCGCGAAAATGGCGCAGGTGCTTCGCACGCGGCAGCAGCACGATGCGCTGGTGATCGATCTGTCACGGCCGACGCCGGTTATCGACGCCGAATTTGTGCGGCTATGATCATGGCGCCCAACAGCTCCCAGCACCAGGTCGCGCAGCTCCACCGGCAGGTGGCGGAGCTGCAAAACACCGTGCTCGATCTCCGCCGCAAGTTGCTCCCCGCTCAGCGCTACCCGGCGAGCTGGGGGCTGTCGCGATGCCAGGATCGGATACTTGCGCTGATCATTGACAACGCTCCCCATGCCGTCAGTTACGAGCGCGTGGCGATCGCCGCGTCTGGATTGATCGACAACGAGATGAGCATGGACACGCTCAAAAAGCACGTCTCGCTGCTGCGCAGCTCTATGCGCTCGATCGGCGTGCCGCACGCGATCAAGGCGCAATATGGCGTCGGCTATTACATGCCCGTTGAGCAGGCCAAGGTGATCAAGGCGCGAGCCGAACGAGAGGTGAAGCGATGTCAACCCGCCGCTCAGTGACCGCTACGAGGTCGCGTGCAGAAAACGCACAAAAGTCGCAGATCGCGTTGATCCATATGCTGGCCAAACAGGCCGGGCTTGATGATGACCTGCGGCGAGAGGTGATCGCGTCGGTCTGCGGCAAGCAGTCATCGCGCGACCTGACGGCGCAAGAAGCGAGCGACGTGATCGACCGCTTAAAAGCGTCTTCCAAGGCCGCTGAAATCGACGGCCCCTATGGCAAAAAGCTGCGCGCGCTGTGGATCTCGGGCTGGCACCTTGGCGTGGTCCATAATCGCAGCGACGCCGCCATGCTGGCCTTTGTCGAGCGTCAGACCGGCATCGAGCGCACCCGCTGGCTGCGCGCGGCAAAGGACGCCCGAAAGGCCGTTGAAGCTTTGAAGCAATGGCTGGCGCGCGAAGGCGGCGTGGCGTGGCCGGCCGGCGACGATCCGAAAGCCGTGCGCCGCGCGGTGATCGCGGCGCAGCAGCTGCGGCTGGCCGCCTGCGGCCAGCGTTCCGAAGTGCGGCACGCTGCCGACGACACCGCCGCCGATCTCGACAAAGTCATCAGCGCGCTCGGCGCCCGCCTGCGGGGCGCCAAGGCCGATTGCGCGACGAGGTACTGAGCGATGTCCGGGAACGCCAAAATCGAGGCACTGCTTAAGCGGATGCTCTTTTTGAGCGATGTCGGGCGCGAGCTGATGCTCCAAAAGCTCGCCGAAGAATACGGCGAAGGCTTTGCCAAATCGATCCGAAACGAGTTTGCCAGGCGCAAAGAGGAGAAGCAGGCATGAACCGGCGGTCGGACCGCATCGACGTCTCGGATCATGCACTGCTGCGGCTGTTGGAGCGCGCTGGCGGCGTCGATGTCGAGGCACTGCGCCGCGCGATAGCGGCCTCGGTCGCTCGCAGCGTCGCGGTTGCCGAGCGCATCGGCGTCCGGGAATTTGTGATCGTGGCAGACGGTTATCACTACGTCATCAAGGACGGCGTCGTGGTCACCATTTTTCGGGACGGGCCGCGGTGAGCTACTCATGAGCTACTCATGGCTGCCGGAATTGTTGGCCGAGATCGCCGAGGCCGCTGGCCTTGAGGCTGCGCTGCGGATCGCCGAGATGCATGGCGGCACCCGCAAGCGCATCCCGGCGCATCTGCCAACCGGCGACCATTGGCTGACTGACTGTGTCGATCAGGTCGCTGCGGCGGCAATCTGCAAGCAATTCCGTCAGGGCTCCGGCAGCGGTCGTTTTCGCGGGGCTTACGTGCTGATCCCGCGCGGCCCCACCGGCGCGGTCGCCGCGGCGCGGCGGCGGATGGTCCAGGAGCTACAGCGCGGCGCCTCTGCGGCAGAGGCAGCGCGCGCCGCTGGCATGACTGAGCGCAGCGCCTATCGCGCGCGAGCCCGGCACCGCCGCCGGGATGACAGCCAGGGCAATTTATTCTAGGGTCGAATCAGTAGGCCCGCACATGCCGCTGACAGCTGTCAGCGGTCCGGCCTCACTCCTCAGCAGCTACGGTCACACATCGTCAATCGAGTGTAGGCCGCGATCATGAGCTGCGAGATCAAATCCCACCGCATCTACCGCAAAGGCAAGCAGGTCGGGTACCAGCCGACGCTCAACGCTGGCGGGATGATTACCCCGACCATCATCGTGTTGCACGACACCGCCGGCGATTTGTCCGGCCGCGGATCGATCACCTGGTTGCGTGGTGGCCCCGGCGGCTCGCCCAATAGCAGCGCGCATGTGGTGATCGGCCGTGATGGCGCCATCACTCAGCTTGCTCCGACCAACGTCCGGACCTGGCATGCGGGCGAAAGCTCGTGGCGCGGTCGCAAGCTGCTCAATGGCTGCTCGATCGGCATCGAGATCGCCAATCCGGGCGGGCCGCTGCGGCACGACGGCGGCGGCCGATACAAGGGCGCTGTCACCATCGACACCATTGCCGATCCGACCCTTGTGGTGCGGCGCGGCGCGTTCCCGATCCGCACCGAGGACGGCAAGCCGATGGTGCCGACCGATGGGCTGTGGCTCGACTACTCGCCGGAGCAGATCGACGCGGTCGTCGATCTCTGCCGCGCCCTGGTCGCGGCCTATCCGACCATCACCGAGATCGTCACCCACTGGATGATCGCGCCGAACCGTAAAGTGGATACCAATCCGCTGTTTCCGCTGGACGAGGTGCGGCGGCGCGTCTTTGGGGCGTCGGTGTCGAAGCCCCAGCCGCTGCTGGCTGTGCCGACCGAAGCGCCGACGGCGCTGGTCTCCTACGTTCAAGAGATGTTGCGTGGCCTCGGCTATTTTGAGGTTGGCAGGATCGACGGCGATTACAAATCGCGCGCCCGCGGCGCCGTACTCGCCTTCCGGGCCGACCACGGCCTGCCGCTCACGACTGAGATCGACGATCAGTTGCTCGAGGCATTGACGCGTGCCAAGCCGCGCGAGGTCAGCCCCGCGCGGGCGGCTGCCACGGCGGCGACGCTGCGCAAGGCGGTGCCGGCCGTGCAGCAGGCTGGGCGCAGCAAGATGCTGGCGTGGCTGCTCGGCGCGCCGTCGGCCGCGGTGGCGGCCGTGCAAGGCGTGGCCGACCACGTTGCGCTGGTCAAAGAGCAGCTGGCGCCGCTGCAGGAGATGCTCGGCATGGTGCCGGTCTGGGCGTGGGCGCTGCTGGTGATCGCGGTGGCGTTTGGCGTCTGGTGGTCCTCGCGCAAAGCCGAGGCCGCGACAGTCGAGGCCTATCGCACCGGCCGGCTGAGCTGAGGAGGCTGCGATGTCAGTCGTGGCAGTGATCCTGCTCGCCCTCGGCTTTGGTCTCGTTGCCGTCGCGGTCGGCCGGGCCGCGGCCCGCTATCTGTGGGTCCGTCGCACCTATGCCGATCTCGACCTGATCGATGTGGTCGACAGCACCATGACGCCCGGCATCTGGCTGACGGCGGCAGCCGGCATCGCCTTGATGACCATCGGTCATGCGAGCCTGTCATGATCGCCGCTCTGGTGTCCCGCTGGGCTGCACCGATCGCAGTGATCGCGGCGCTGCTCGGCGTTGCTGGCCTCGGTGCCTGGCGCGCGGTCGCTGGTGTCCAGTCAATGGTCGCCGCCGCCGCCGATACGGCTAAGGCCGAGCGCGATGCGCATTGGCGGGCGGAGATCGCAGCCGCCAACGCCCAGGCGGCGCAGGCCGAGGCCGATCAGGCCCGTGCTGCCATGGCTGCCGACGCCACCATGCGGGCCGCCGAAACGGCCCGCGAAAATGCCCTGAAAGACTTGGAGATGCGCAATGCGGCGCTTGCTGATGGCGATCGTCGGTGCCTTGGCCGTGGCCGTGTGCGGCTGCTCAACGAGCCCCGCTGACGGCCCGACCGTGCTGGTGCAGGAGACCCGTCCGACTTTGCCGGCCAGCGCCCGGCAGCCATGCGCCGCGCCGGTGCCGCTACCCGACCGTGATCTCACCGAAAGCGAGACCGCCCGGGCGTGGGGCGCCGACCGCGCCGAGCTGCGCAATTGCGAGGGGCGACGCCGCGCCGCCGTCGATGCAATCGAGCCGCAGCCGTGACCGATCAACTCGACGAGGCCCAGGCGCTCGAAGAACGCGAGCGTGATGCAGGGATCGGCCGCGTCGTTGCGCGCCTTAGCGGCACAGGCGCGCTTTACTGCGCTTCCTGTGGTGACGAGATCGATCCCGCGCGACGCGCTGTGATGCCGAGCGCGACGCGCTGCACGGACTGTCAGGATCGGCGAGAGCGTTGGCTGCGCTCGGCACGGGGACGATAGCGATGGAATGGAATTGGACGACGATTGTCACCCTGATCAAAGACATCTGGTGGATCGTCTCGGTGCCGCTGACATTAGTGGCGGGGCTTGGCATGTACTACCTGCGTGGCCAGTTCCTCACGAAAGAGGAATACGACGCAGGCACCAAGGAGCTGCAAGGCGCATTGCAGGATTTGTCGGACAGCGAGCGCGCGACATCTGATCGCTTCGCCGCCAGCGAGCGGCAGACCGCTGATCGCTTGGCTAAGTTGGAGGCTGATCTGCGCCTGCTACCCGGCCGCGCCGAATTCCAGCAGCTTTCGGATCGCATCAGCCGCGTCGAGCGCGAAGTGGCGGCGTCGGCCGAAACCACGCGCGGCATCGACAAGACCGTCACGAAAATCGACCACACCCTCAACCTTCTGCTCGACCACATGCTCAAGAAAGGAGTGCCGACGTGAGCCTTGCCGACACCTTCGACAAAGACCGCCGTCTGGTCATCCTGCTCCTGCTGCTTAAGCAGGACGATTATTCGCTGTCTGCACCGCTGCTCACCAAGGCGGTGCAGCAGTTGCGCCACCGCGTCTATCCAGACGTGATCGAAGCTGATCTTGTGCTGCTCGAACAGCATCGGCTCGTGAAGCGCGAGACGATCGATGTCGACAGCGGGCAGATGTCGATCGCAACGCTGACGCGGCTCGGGCGCGACGTCGCCGAAGGGCGCCCGCATCCCATGGTCGCGCGTCCGTCACCGAAGGACTGACCATGGCGAACCGTCCGTCGTCGATCGACCGGCTGCCGCAGGAGGTCCGCGACTGGATCGGCCGGCTGCGTGATCAGGGCTGCACGATCGACGAGATCATCATCAAGCTGCGCGAGCTGGACAAGGACGCGGTGCCGTCGCGATCCGCGCTCGGCCGGCACCTCAAAAAAGCCGAAGAAGTCGCCGAGCGGCTGCGCAAGTCCAGGCAGGTGGCGGATGTGATCGTGCGCCGGCTCGGTGAAAGCGATCCCGACAAAACCACGCGCATGAACATCGAACTGATGCACAACGTGCTGTTCGAGATCGCGACCCGCGCTAGTGATGACGGCGAAAGCGTCACCTTCGAGCCGATGGAAGCGATGCTGCTTGCCAAGGCGCTCGACCACCTCGGCAAGGCCAGCAAGGACGATGTCGCCCGCACGGTCGCGATCGAAAAGCGTGCGGCTGAGAAGGCCAAGGCAGAAGCCCTGAAACAAACCGAAAAAGCGATTGCTGGCGCGGCCGGCAGCGACGGTCAGGTTGATGGCGCAGCGCTACTGAAGAAAATCCGCGAAGATATCTACGGGATCACCACATGAGCGGCCCGGCGGTTCCGCTCTACGGCTTTCAGCGCGACTGGTTTTTGGATCGGTCGCGCTTCAAGCTTGGCATGTTCGCCCGGCAGACCGGCAAGACTTTCACGACGACATTGGAAATCGCCGACGATTGCTTCGCTGCGGCTGTCGCTCAGCATCGTCGGCGCTGGGTGATCCTGTCGCGCGGTGAGCGCCAGGCCAAGGAAGCAATGGACGAAGGCATCAAGCGCCATTGCGCTGCCTATCAGCTCGGCTTCGAGGCGCAGGAGTTCGACTGGGAGGGACAGGCTGGCTCCTACAAAGCGCTTGAGGTGACGCTGCCGCACGGTAGCCGCATCACCGCGCTGCCCGCGAACCCCGACACCGCCCGCGGCTTTTCGTCCAACGTTTTCCTCGACGAGTTTGCGTTCCACAAGGATTCGCACGCGATCTGGAAGGCGCTGTTTCCGGTGATCTCGGCCGGGCATCAGCTCCGCGTGACCTCCACGCCGAACGGCAAAGGCAATAAGTTCTACGAGCTGGCAACCGGCAGCGATGATGTTTGGTCGCGCCACGTGGTCGACATCTATCGGGCGGTCGCGGACGGCCTGCCGCGCAATATCGACGAGCTGCGCGCCGGCATCAATGACGACGATGCCTGGTCGCAGGAGTACGAACTGAAGTGGCTCGACGAGGCGAGCGCCTGGCTGTCCTATGACTTGATCTCATCCTGCGAGCATCCGGACGCTGGCAAGCCCGAGGGCTATCGCAACAATCCGTGCTTCGTCGGCCGCGATATCGGCCGGCGCAACGACCTGCACGTGATCTGGGTGTGGGAGCTGATCGGCGACGTGCTGTGGGAGCGTGAGCGCATCGAGCAGAAGCGCGCCACCTTCGCCGCCATGGATGCGGCATTCGACGACGTGATGACGCGCTACCGCGTCGCCCGCGCCTGCATCGACCAGACCGGCATGGGCGAGAAGGTGGTCGAGGACGCGCAGGCCAAATGGGGCGGCGTGGTCGAGGGCGTGCTGTTCACCGGTCCGAACAAGCTCATCATGGCGACCGCCGGCAAGGAAGCGTTCGAGGACCGCAAGGTCCGCATCCGCGAGGGCGACGCGGCGCTGCGCTCGGATCTGCACAAGCTGCGCAAGGTGGCGTCCGCCACCGGCGCGCCGCGATTCGTCGCTGAGCGTGACGACGATCACGCCGACCGCACCTGGGCGGCTTTTCTGGGCATCCACGCCGCTGGCGATGGCGTGCCGGTCTATGACGGCTATCAGTCGGCGCGACCGGAAGCCGGCTCCAACCTGTTCCAAACCAACTCCGGAGGGCGCGCGCTATGGTGAAACTGCTGGGCCCGGACGGTCAGCCGATCGACGCATCGCTGCTGTCGCAAGAAGTGGCGACGCCCACCACGATCGGCGTGCGCGCGGTGCATCACGAGCGCGTCGCCTCCGGGCTTACGCCCGAGCGGCTCGCCTATGTGCTGCATCAGGCGGAGATCGGCTCGGCGCGCGATTACCTGACGCTCGCCGAGGAGATGGAGGAGCGCTATCTGCACTATGCCAGCCAGGTGCAAACGCGGCGGCTGGCGATCGAGGGCGTGGCGCCGAGCGTCAAGGCACCGAAGGGCGTGCCGGCCAAGATCGTCGATTTTGTCCACGAGCTGGTCGCCGATCCGAACTTTCAGGATGCGACGGGGCTGATCACGGACGGCATTGCCAAGGGCTATGCGGTGATCGAGCCAATCTGGGAATATGAGCGTGGCGCTCTACGGCCGGTCAAGTACATCTGGCGCGATCAGCGGTTCTTTCAGTTCGATCTGCTGACGCAGACCGAACTGCGGCTCGCGGTCGACGGCAGCATGGATGGCGAGCCTCTGAAAAAGCCGACTTTCATCGTGCATGCTCCGCGCAGCAAGGCCGGCATCCCGATCCGCCGCGGCTTCGCGCGCGCCGCCGCCTGGGCCTTCCTGCTGCAATCCTTCGCGCTCAAGGACTGGTCAGCGTTCGCGGAGATTTATGGCATCCCGCTGCGGCTCGGGCGCTACCATCCCGGTGCGAGCGAGGCCGACAAGAAGGCGCTGCTGCAGGCGGTGCGTTCGATCGCGGCCGACGCCGCTGCGATCATCCCGCAAGGGATGGCATTGGAGTTTGTCGAGACCAAAGGTCAGCGTGGCGAAGCGGTGTTTGGTCAGTTGCTCGACTATCTCGACAAACAGGTCTCGAAGCTCGTTGTTGGTCAGACCATGACCTCTGACAACGGCGCGTCGATGGCGCAGGCCAAGGTACACAACGAGGTGCGGCTCGACATCCAACGCGCGGACGGTCGCCAACTCGCCAACACCGTCAACCGCGATCACATCACCTGGGCGGTCGCGATGAACTTCGGGCCGCAGGACGTCTATCCAACGGTCGAGTATCCGGTCGCGGAGCCGGAGGATACCAAGGCGCTGGCCGACGGTGTCGCCAAGCTGGTGCCGCTCGGCTTGCGCGTGTCTCAATCGGAAATCCTCAGCAAGTTCGGCCTGTCGGAGCCCGGCGAGACCGACAAGGTGCTGACGCCCCCACGGCAGAGCAGCGACCAAGCCGACGCCGCCAATGATGAGCCGGAGCCAAAGGCGGCGCGGCTGTCGGCCGGCGTCTGCTCCTGCCCAGACTGCGGCGGTGCGCGCACCGCGACGCTCGCGGCCGCGCCGGCCGAGCGTGATGATCTGGATCAGCTGGTCGACGAGGCGATGGCGGGCTGGGAGGAATTGGTCGATCCGATGCTGGCGCCGCTGCGCGATGCGGTCGCGCGCGCGTCGAGCTTTGCGGAGCTTGAGGCCATGCTGCCGCAGCTCGCAGCCAAGGTCGATGGATCGCGGCTTGCCGAGGCACTGGCGCGGCTCACGGCCACCGCGCGCGGGCTCGGCGACGCGGCCGACTAATCATGCAGCTCACACGGCAGCAACAGGTGCAGCTGATCGCCTCGCTGGCGGCGGTCAAACGCGGTATGACACCGCCGCCGGAGATCCTCGACTACTTCCGGCTCAAGGAGCTGACGCCGCGCTTCTCTTGGCTCGACGTGTGGGGCGAAGAACATGCCCACGCGTTCACGGTTGCCGGCGTTACCGAGACCCGCGTGCTGTCGGAATTCAAGGCGGCGATCGACAAGGCGTTGAGCAGCGGCACTGGTTTTGAAGCCTTTAAAGCCGACATTCAGGCGCGTTTAACACCGCGCGGATGGTGGGGCCCGAAGGTCGTTTCCGATCCCACAGGCAAGTGGAAAGACAAGGTGGTCGATTTCACCCGGCCGCACCGCCTCGAAACGACGTTTTGGTCGAACGTCCGATCGGCGCGCGCCGCAGGGCAATGGAACCGCATCCAGCGCACCAAGTCCTCGCGCCCGTATCTGGTCTATGTGCGCTCGGTTGCGGAGCGCAAGCGGCCGGAGCATCTCGCCTGGGTCGGCACCATCCTGCCGGTCGATCATCCATGGTGGCAGTCACATTTTCCCCCAAACGGCTGGGGCTGCAAATGCGGCGTGCAGCAGCTCGACCAGGAGGATCGCGATCAGTATCTGCAGCAGGATGGCTATTCAGACCAGCCGCAGGATTTCGGCGCGGCCGACTACGTCAACAAGCGCTCAGGTGAGGTCACCCGTGTGCCGCGCGGCATTGATCCAGGGTGGCAGACCAATCCCGGCCTGGCGCGCGCCAGGACGCTGGTGAAGCAGCTCGCCGATACGCTGGCTGCGGTCGACGCGGACCGGGCAAGACACACCATCGCCAAGCTGTGGCAGGGCAACTGGCCGCGGGCCTTAGCGAAACTCAATGAGCGGGTGCACCTGCCTGTTGCCGCGTCGAAGCGAGCAGCTGAGGAGATGCAGGCCAAATGCGACGTTGTCGTTGTGGCCAACGACGTGACCGCCGCCAAGACCGGCAAGCATGCTGCGGTGGACATCAGCAGCTTCGGCCAGGTGCAGAATATTCTCGAAACGGGTGAATGGTTGGACGGCGGCGATCGGTCGATCCGGCACGTCCTTGCGGTGATCGACGGAGTGCATTGGGTTCTGGTTCTCCGGCGATCACCGACAGGCTACCTGCAAGTACGTACCCTGTTCGCGGCCGATGCCAAGCGTCACCGCGATATCCGACGGCGTGAGGACCGATTTAAATCAGAGAGGGATGATTAGCAGCCGGGGGGTCGTGACATCCCCGCGTCCATATACCATTCGAACGGTACACTGCCTCGGCTGCCGCTGTCGATAATAGTGCCGAACACCCTCGGCCGCAAGATCGCCAAAAACGGCCGCTGATGCGTTTTCCGGGCTGACCTTCCCGACATACATCCGGCCGCGAAACTCGCACCACGACGTTAAAGAGGTGCTTTTACTCACGCGTTATTGGCGTTAGGAACGTCTCGACCGCCGATGGGGTCAGATCGGCCCCCAAAATGGCCGCCGCTGACAGTTGTCAGCGGCTCCTGCGGCGGGGTGCACCGCTAAATGTGCACCCATGACAAACCCCTCCGCAAGCCTCTCGAACGAACTTCCCGGTGTCGCCATCGGCGTCACCGCGTTGAGCGCCGATGCGCTCGCTGTGGCAAATGGCGAGTGGCCGCGCTGGGTGCAGGTGACGCCGCGTGGCGAGATCGTCACGCGCGACGGGCGTCGCTACACGTTTGACCCTGAGCGCCTGGTCGCGCGCTTTGCCGCCGATGGCATCGATGTGCCGTCCGATCTCGATCATGCGATCTCGCGTAAGGCGACCAGTGGCGACAGGGCAGATGCGGTCGGCTGGATCAAGCGGCTCGAAGCGCGCCCCGATGGCACCTATGCGCTCGTCGACATGCTGGATGCCGGCAAAGAGGCGCTGACCAAGAAGACGCATCGCTATGTGTCGCCGACTTTCGCGCACACCGAGACGGGTCTCGCCACTTGGCTGCACTCGATCGCGCTCGTCGCGGCGCCGGCTCTGGCAATGCCGGCGATCGCGTCCGCACAACCGACTAACCACCAGGAGACGACGATGTCGAAAGAGATCGCAAAGGCGCTCGGCCTTGCGGACAATGCCGACGAGGCCGCGTGCCTCTCGGCGATCACCACCCTGGCCGCCGGAAAGGTCGACAAGGCCGTCCATGACCAGGCGCTCGCCAATCTGACCGCCGCTAACCAGAAGGTGGCGGCACTGCAGGCGGACCTCGCCGCGCGCGATCAGGCCGACCACAAGGCCAAGGTCGACGCCGTGATCGAGGCGGCTCTGACAGCCAAGAAGATTGTTCCCGCGCAGCGCGACCAGTTCGTGGCGCTGTGCGCTACCGCCGAGGGTCTCGCGCAGGTGCAGGCGCTGCTGGCCGCGACGCCGGCCAACTTGCAGGCCTCCGACCTCGGCACCCGCGCGGCGCCGTCGGGCGACGCTGCGTCGCCGTCCGATCTCCTCGCCAAGGCTCACGCGCTGATTGAGGGCGCGAGCAAGTCGGGCCTCTCTCTCTCTCTCGCCGATGCTGTCGTCCAGGCCAACAATGGAGTCTCCGCATGACCGAAGCACTGATCAAGAGCTTCGTCGCCGACGCTGCGATCCGGGGCAATCGGATCGTTGCGTTTCACGCTACCAAGCAGGCCGGCATCGAAGCCGCCTCCAACGCCGCCCCGATCCTCGGCGTCTCGACCTCGCCCGGTGCCAAGGCTGCCGGCATGGTCGATGTGGTGCAGCTCGGTCTTGCCGAGGTCGTGCTGGGCGGCGCCGTCGATCGCGGCTCACAGGTGACCTCAGACGCCGAAGGTCGTGCCGTTGCGCTGCCCGCGCCGGCCGCTGCCGCCAAGACCGTGCGTACCGTCGGCCAGGTGCAGGCGTCCGGCGTCGAGGGCGACATCGTGCCGATCATCGTCGCCGCCGGGGCCGTCTTCGTCCCGGCCTCGTAATACCCAGAGCGCGGTCACCGACAGGCGCGAGCAAAAGTCCCGGCTGCAGCGGTGACGCGGCCGGGCCGTCAAACCCCTCAATCGCCAAATCATCAATCGCAAGGTAACGCCACATGGCTCCCAACCGACCGTTTACCGTCAATCCTGTGCTGACCGCGGTGGCGGTCGGTTACGCCAATCCGGCGCAGACGCTGATCGCCGATCGCGTGCTGCCGCGGGTGCCTGTTGGTTCCGAAAGCTTCAAGTGGACCGAATATCCGCTCGCTGAAGGTTTCAGCGTGCCGGAGACCCGCGTCGGTCGCACCGGCCAGCCGGCGCGCATGGAGTTCACCGGCACCGAGCGCGACGGCTCGACCGAGGACCATGGCCTCGACGACATGATCCCGATCTCGGACATCAACGAGGCCAATCGCCAGCGCGCGGCCGGACTGTCGAACTACGATCCGCGTGCGCGCGCGGTCGAGGGTCTCACCAACGCCATTCAGCTTGCCCGCGAAATCCGCGCCGCCGCGCTGATCCACAACGCCGCGAACTACTCGACCGGCCGCAAGGTGATCTTGTCGGGCACCTCGCAGCTGTCGGACTACACAAACTCCACCCCGATCGACGTGCTGATGGCGGCGATCGACGGCACGCTGGTGTTTCGCGCCAACACTTTGGTCATGGGCCAGGCCGTCTGGGCGAAGCTGCGCAGCCATCCGCACCTGGTCAACGCCGTGCGCGGCAATCTCACCAACAAGGGCATCATCTCTCGCGAGGAGCTGGCACAGCTGCTGGAGATCAAGCAGGTCCTGGTCGGCGAAAGCTTCGTCAACAGCGCCAAGAAGGGCCAGGACGTCTCACTGTCGCGGGTGTGGGGCAAGCACATCGCCGCGCTCTACATCGATCCGGCCGCGACCAACCAGCGCGGCATCACTTTCGGCTTCACCGCCGAGGTTGGCACTCGCATCGCCGGTTCGATTGCCGATCCGAACATCGGTCTGGAAGGCGGCGAGCGCGTCCGGGTTGGCGAGAAGGTCAAGGAGCTGATCGTCGCCAAGGACGTCGGTTACTTCATCGAAAACGCTGTCGCATAGCGGAGGCGAAGATGGCCAAGGAACAGATCAAGGCTTCCGGTCAGAACAAGGCCGCAGGCGAAGGCGAGCAAAGCGCTGCGACGAACGAGCAGCAGCTCCACGTCGTCACCCGCGAGGTGATCCACGATGGCGATGTCTATGCCGCCGGCGATGACATCGCTCTCACGCGCAAACAGCACGCGCAGCTCCACGCTGTCGGTGCCGTGGCCGAAGGCTGGCGCGACTGAGTTTGTGCACGCGCGGGACTGGCGCTGCACCGCGGACACCGTCCGCCTCGCCGAGGGCGTAAGCGCCCTCGGCATCTCCGCAAGAGAGTGCGAGGGGCTCAATGTCTAATGCAGAAATCGACGATGCTTTCTACCAGGAAGGCGCATCCGCCGCCGCCGCGGGCCTGACCCTGCGCGCGGGTCTTGAGCGATTTCTCGGCAAGCCGAACAATTCAGAGACCAAGAGACAGCTGGGCTCGTTCTTGTTCGGCTTTGCTGATGGCGTTCTCGCGCAGCTCCGGTATGTCGCTTCAGGGACGGAAGGCTGATCATGACCGCTTTTGCCGCTCTTGCCGACGTCCTGGCGCGCTATCCGTCCGAGGCCACCATCCTGGCGGCGGATGAGGCCACGCGCGAGCGCGACGACAGCCGGATCGAGGCGGCGCTGATCGACGCGACCGCCGAAGTGAGAGCAATCTTGGCAGCGCGCTACACGCGGGCGGAACTCGACCGGATCGATGATGACAGCCGCGGCGCGCTGCGCATCTACACCACCGATATTGCGCTCTATCGCGTGGCGCTCTCCTTTGGCCGCTCGAATGAGCGCGTCAAGGAGCGCTACGACGTTGCGATCGCGCGGCTCAATGCGATCGGCAAAGGCACGGCCGCGTTGACTTTTGATGGTCCCGGCGGCGGTGGCACTGGTGGCACGGACGGCACTGTGACCGGCGCGGTGTCGCCCAACGAGGCCATGATCATCGCCAATGAGCGGGTGATGACCCGCGACCGGCTGCGGGGCTGGTGATGGATAGCGGCGTCCGCATCGAGATCGATCTGTCTGACCTGACCTCGGCACTCGCCGGGCTGGACCGGATCGGCTCAAAACTACCGACCGAAGATCTGATGTCGGACATCGGCGCGCGCCTGGAATACTCGACGCGCGAGCGCATCCTGTCGACCAAGACGTCGCCCGATGGCACGCCATGGCCTGCCAACGCCGAGGGCACGTCGATCCTGCTGCGCACCGGCGATCATCTGCTGGGCTCGATCGCGTGGACCGCCTCGGCGACCGAGACCGAGGTCGGCTCATCCTGGCAATTCGCGCACGTCCACCAGGAGGGCATGACGATCAGCGCCAAAAATGCCGAGCGGCTGTCTTTTGTAGTTGGTGGCCGCCATGTGAGCAAAAAGTCGGTCACCATTCCGGCTCGGCCCTTCGTTGGGATGTCGGCTGAGGATGCGGCCAAGATTGATCGGCTCGCGACCGCTTTCGTGGCCAAGCATCTGGTGGCCAAATGATCGCGCCTGCAACGCTCGCGGAGCGGCTTCAGGATTGCGCTTTGATCCGCCTGATGACGGCGCTGGAAGCGACGTTAAAGACACATTTTCCGGGCGTCGCGGTGCGCCATCATCCCGGGCGCATCGACGTCGCCGACCTTATCAACGCCGAGATATTCGCGCCGCCGATGATCGCCATCGCTGCGGTGCGCTGGAAAGAGGCTGGGGATCTCGATGGCTCGTGGGCCATGACCGTCGAGATCGCGGCCTATATCGTCACCGGCGACATGGCGATCGGCGGCAAGGCCGTCGCGCGGCAAGACGTGGCGTTCGCACTCTCGCAAGGGCTGCTGCAGCTGCTCGGCGATCTCGATATCCCGCGCTGGGGGCTGACATCGGTCACGGCGCCGACCAAAGCCGATGCCCGGCCGCTGTTTACCTCAGAAATGTTTGCCAAGGGCGCCGCATATTACGCGGTGACCTGGGAGCAGACGATGGCGGGCTTTGGCAGCCTGCCGCTGGTGCCGCACCGCATCGACATCGTGCAAGATTTCGACGGCGCAGAACTGGATGCGGAGGGCCCGGTATGATCACCGACCCGCAAGTCCGCGCGCTGCTACGGCATCTGCGCAATCTCGAAAAGCGCGTCGGCGAGGTCGACCAGCGCGTGGCGCGCGTCGTCATGACCGGCAAGGTGCTCAAGGTCCGCGCGGCCGGCGACGATTGGCAGGTCAAGATGGAGATCGGCCGCGATCCCGAGACCGACAAGGTGGTGGAATCGCCGTGGGTGCTGGTGCAGCCGCTCGGCGCCGGCGCACTCAAGATCAAAGCCAAGCCCGCCGAGGGCGAGCAGATGCGGCTACTATCACCATCCGGCGTGGTCGGCTCCGGGTCGATCGCGATCCGCGCCGCCTATGACGACGATCATCCCGCGCCCAAGGGTGACGAGGATTTGGTGGTGGTCGTCGGCAAATCGACGCTGCGCATCAAGGACGGGCTGATCCTCGCCAAGGTCGGCGACAACGAGATCGAACTGACGGGCGATGGTGCCAACGTGACCGTCAAGAACGGCCACGGCCACGTGGTCGGCAAATGGCATCTGGGCGTGGATGCCAAAGACGAGAAAGCATCGGCACCGGTTTCGACCGAAGCCGGCCCGGCCAAGCAAGTCACAGCAAAGGTGTGAGACATGACCACGAAGGACTATCGCATCACTATTCGCCGGCCGATCGGCGGCCGCATGCGCGCCGTCGGCGAAATCGTCTCGCTGACCGCGCGCGAATTTGAGGCCGAGGCGCCCTGGGGCGGCCTCGAGGAGGTCAAGCCGGAGGCCGCCACCAGCGACGACAAGCCCGCTGACAAGGGCACGCGAAAGGGCAAGTAATCGTGGCGGGGCGCACCATCAGGACCGGGATCGACGCGAGGACGGGCCGCGTGCTGCGTGGCCGCGACCACGCCGAGCAATGCGTGCGCCGGATCATGGCAACACGCAAGGGAAGCCGTGTCATGCGGCTCGATCTCGGTTCTGATCTGCGCGCGCTTCGCGGTGAGAATCTGACCGCCGTCAACGTGCTACGCGCCTATGCCGAGATGGTTACCACCGTTCACGAGCAAGAGCCGGCGGTGCGCTTTCGCACCATCGAGCCGGACCTGGTCGATGGCCGTAACGGCGCGATCGGCTTCCTGATCTCGTATGTGTTCTACCCCTACGGCCATCTCGGCGATTATTCGGTCGCGGAAGACGTCGATCTGCGCGTGCCGGTGACGACGCTTGCGCGCGGCTCGGGAGCGGTGACGCCATGACAACGGCATCTTCGCTCGACCTATCGCGCCTCGGCGCTCCGACGCTGGTCAAGATCGACTACGATGCTGCGCTGACGGCGCGGCTGTTGAAGTTCAAGGAGCTGTGGGACGCGGCGCGCGCGAAAGACCCGTCGTTGCCGGCGTTCGACGTCATCGACGCCTCCGGCAATCCGGTCACGCAATTCGATCCCAACGTCGTGCTCGAGCAGGAATTCACCTATGGCGAACTCGCTGTCGAGCAGACGATCAACGACCACGCCAACGCGCTGCGTCTCGCCACGGCAGTTGACGCCGACCTCGACCATCTCGCGCTGACCTACAAAGCGACGACGCGCCTGGTGCTGGCGCCGGCAACCGACACCACGGCCGAGGTGCTGGAGAGCAACGAGGAATTGCGCGAGCGCGCGCAGCTGTCGGACGAAGCTCGTCCTCTCTTCGGTCTCACGCCCGGAGGGTATTCGTGGCGGGTCCGCAAGCTGTTCGGCGATCGGGTCAAGGACGTCCGAGTGTTGCGCCGACCGGGCGGGCATATCGACCTCATCATCCTCGCCCGCGCGGGCGACGGCGCGGCTCCCGAGACCTTGATCGGCGATATTCAAGCTGCCTTTGATGGTGAGGCCGCATCGCAATCGACGGACATCGTCACGGTGCGTCCGGCGCGGATCGTTCCGACCACGGTGCAGGCTGTGTTGGCCATCCCGGATGGTCCTGACAGCGCAGTGGTGGTTGCTGCAGCGACCACGGCGATCGCCGCACTCGGCGCGCAACGCCACCGGATCGGTGGGGTGTTGCACCGGCAGGCCGTCGGCGCCGTCGCGATGGTCGGCGCCACTCAGCATGTGATGGTTCCGGCGCCGCTTGACGATGTTGTTGGCGGCGACGACGGCGCGCCATGGATCAGTTCGATTGAGGTCGGCGTGGAGATCGTTCGATGACGGTCCAGTTTCCGTCGCTTCTTCCCATCGCCGGCGTCGCCGAACGCTGTCACAGCCTTGTCAATGCCAGCCGATGGCCGAGGTTGTTCGCGGAAGCCGAGTTGTTGCGCACCTTGTGGGATCCGTGGAAGTGTCCGGCCGATCAATTGCCGCTGCTTGCGTGGGCGTGGTCGGTCGATTTCTGGAGGTCGACCTGGCCGGAGCACCGCAAGCGCCAGGTGATCGCGGAGTCGCCCGCCTATCACGAGGCCAAGACCACGGTCGCCGGCTATCGCATGGCGCTTGGCTATGTCGATGCGCAGCTGGTGCGGGCGAGGCTGCCGCGACATGCGCTGTTCGCCGGCGCCACGCCGACCGCGGGCAGTCATGCCGCCTGGCTGTCGGGTCTTCCTGAAATCCGCATCTATCTCGCCGCCTATCGGATCAAGACCAAGCGCAAGGGTCGCTTCGTCGGGCGGCTCTTTGCCGGATCGGCGGCTCGCGTCGTTCTCGGACGGCGGCGTGCCGAGCTGCATCGCGACGGTTCAATCCAAACGCTCGTTTTTGCCGGCGTGCGGATCGATGACTCCGGTCGCCTACTATCCGATCCCGAGCGCCTGGTCATCCCCGGTCCTCAGCGATCGACGGTTCAGGCCGGCAAACGATTCCGTGGTCGCTCCGTTGCCGATGGGCGGCTTGCCGGTCGGCGAGTCATCGCGCTGTCGTTCGCGACCGGCGGCGACATGTTCATTCCGAATGCGGTATCGCCCGGGCTCAGTGCGATCGATGCCGAACCGCGTCGAATGTGGGAAGCGCGACCAGGTGGCCAGGGCCTCTTCGCTTGCCGGTCGCGGCGCCGTCGCGGCGTTCGGCCGAACCGAGCCGACGAGCAGGCCTATTTGTCCATCAGGCTGGCCGATGGCGGCTCCGAGCAGCTCGGCCGCATGCGCAATCGCGTCGGTCGCTCGCGGCTGCGCCGCAAGGCGTTCACCGCCTCGCTCCTCGTGCACGCGCCCGGGCCGGCGCAGAGGGCTTTTCCTGTGAAAGGTCGCTACGTGCGGCGCGGTCCGGAGGAGCGCGTTGCGGAATTGCTCAATGCGGTCGGCGTGACGCAGGCCGCGCGCGACACACTGTTTGTCGACATCAACTCACTGAGGCCGCTGGTCTACGGCGACCTCGTCAATCTCCCCGACGACACCGTTTACGGGGCCGTGATCAACCGCTGAAGGAGTGATAAATGTTCGAGCGCGTCATCATCGACGTCGACCAGGAAGTGACCGACGAGGATTTGTCTCGCATCGGCACGTTCCCGCAGGATGGCATCACGAGGCTGACCGACGATCTGTTGGTTTCGGGGCGTCTTTACAAGGGCTTCACCACCGTCACTTCGGGTCTCAGTGCGATCGAGGTGTCGCCGGGGCGCATCTACGATGCCGGCGCAATGTATGCGCTGAGGGCCAGTCTGCAGATGTCGGTCGCGGAGTTCATTCCGATTACCGCCGGGCAGAAGGTCTACGTCACGCTGATCGGTCAGGGGCGCGAAGAGGACGGTTATGTCGAGGCGCGCAACTACGAGCGCGAGGTGGCGCAGTCAGGAGGTGGCACCGCCATCCAGCAGGTGCCGTCGAGCGGAGCGCGGGCCAAGGTTCGCAACGCGATCCTGACTGCCTATCCTGGTTCACCGTCCGTCATTCCGGTCAAGCCGTCCATCCCGCTCGGCACGGTGGCGATCGCCGACATTCTGATTGGCACCGGTGGCATTGAGACGATCACGATGCGCACCGCCAACGAGGCACCTGAGCTGGACGCCCTCGCGGTCGCCTATTCCGGGCTGGCTACACGGCTTGGCCTGGTCGACCAGGAAATGGCAGGTCTGCGCAACGACCTCGCCGCACTGGCGCGGAAGCTGAACGCTGGCGTTTCGGCAATCACTATCCAGACGCTGCAGGGCGATGTCGCGATGTTGAAGGATCGGCTCGACATTCCCGACACCGGATCGCCCTATGGCGCGGACAACTTCCTCGACGACGGCGAGAGCGACACTGCGAACGTTGACTACAAGGCGCGCGTCCTGGAAGGCATTCGATTTCCGGCCGCCAATCAGGACAAGAGGCCACTGGCGCTCTACAACGTCAACGACGGCAACCTGATGCACGCCAGCGCCGGGCTGATCTGTCCGAAATACGTCATTGTCGACGGCATCAAGCTTCTCGATCGCACCGGCTCGCTGCCGCTTGGCGGCACGGTCTATCAGACCATGGAGTTGACGCAGATGCTGATGAGCCGCCAGGAGACGGCTTACGGAGACTATTTCGAGACGTGCACCAACTCGGCTTGGTGGCAGAGTGGCCAGTTTGATCCCGCCAAGGGCATCTTCCGGATCGGCAACGAAACCTATGAGCTCGCGCAATATACCAACGACCGCTTCCAGTGGGGGCTCGGCCACGCCATCCTGCGCGTCCGCAAATTCTGGACCACAACGGTCTCCACGCCGTACAACGTCTACGCGCCGGTAAACCACACCATTCAAGGCGTCTTGAAGGCGCAAAGCTCTCTGCAGTCGCAGGATCGCTGGTCGCCGGGCATGCGGCTTGGGATCGAGTCCTGGTCGGCTGGCGCCGAGGTCACCGTTGCACTGGTCGAGTGCGGCGACGACGGGCGGCCTGTGCCGGGGCGGATGTTGGCCAAGACCACGCTTGGCGCAAGTCAGTTCAAGGTGTGGCCCGAGACGACGCGGTTTCCGTGGTCGACGCCGGTGTTCCGCGAGAGCGGCAAGCAGTACGCCTATCTGTTTGCCACCACAGGCGACGTCACCGTCGCCTATGCGGAAGGCCAGAAGTTCCTGCAGGGAAACTACTTTGAAAGCACCGACGGCCGTTTCTTCATCGGCGACCTCACGCGCGACATCTGCCACGTCACCGAGTATTGCCGCTTCACGCTCACCGACCTGACGGTGTTGCTGCAGGGGGTCAATCTCGACGGCGGGATCCACAACATCCGAATTCGCAATGCCGAGGTGGTGCCTGAAAATTCCAGTCGCAAATTCCAACTGCAGGTCGGCGGCAGTTGGCAGACGATCGAGGCCCCCGCCGGGGACGACACGTTGTTCGGCGCCGGGGTCACCCCTTACTACGATTTTAGGGTCGTTCTGAGCGGCAACGAATGGGCTATGCCGATCCTCGACATGGGCGCTAGCGAGGTCGAGGTGTTCCGTGCCGATGACGATCTACGTCACATCACCCCAGTCGTTGCGTTCGGCTCGTCGCTGCAGACGGTCATCGTCCGCGCTGTCGTCGGCGCCTGGAATGCCGACCGCCACACTCTCGCGGCGCGGCTGCAGCATGGGGCTGGCTACGCGACCCTCAAGACGCACGATGCCGTCGAGACCAAACCGGTGATCGGTCCGGACGGGCTCGTGCGGGCCGATGCGGTGGAGAAGGTGTGGACCTTCAACTTCACTGCGCCGGGTATCTCAACCTGCAAGATAGATTTTGTCGGCACCACCAACAATGCGCGCGTGACCTATCACGTCGAGCGCCGCGTCCACGGAACGGAGTGATCTAGATGGCCACCAAGAAGAACAACGAGACGATCGCCGAAGGTGCGGCCGCCGTGTCGATCGACGATGCGGCTTATTACCGGGTCGAGGTGTCGAGCCGGTTCAAGGTGCAGGGCGTCGGTTTCGGCCAACGGTCGACAACCGATGTCACTGGCGCGCTGCTGCGCAAGGTGCTGGCGAGCGAATTCGCCGACAAGGTCACCGGCTACGCGCCGGTCTGACGTCGGGGACATTCATGGCTCGCAAATTTGAGACCGAGTACCGCGTCAGCAAGGCTGCTGAAATCCTGAAGTCCGAAAACAACTTCAGGCGCGATGCCGACCTGCGACTCGATGCTCTCGAAACCGCAATCGCCGGTATCGGCGAAAGCGAAAGAGTGTTGTTGTCGCGCTTGTTGCGCGTCATCGAGACCGAGATTTCGCCGCGCGCGGCCGAGATCGAGGCGTTGCTGACGGACTATCGCTCCGGCGTGCCGGCGGCATCGGTCCAAGAAGAGGCTTCCGGGCGCCAGTTTCTGACGCCCGATCGCCGGGCCGCCATCCTCGCTGATCTGCGCGGCGGTGTTGATCCGGCCTATCAGACGCTTGCCGCGATCGTTGCGTTGATCGCCACCAAGGCGACGCCGGCCGACATCACTGCGGCGATCGACGCACTCAAGGGCGGCGTGTCGACCGCCTATGACACTCTGGTCGAGATCGCCGCGAAGCTCACCGCCGACGACACCGCGCTAGCCGGCTTGCTGACCAGCGTCGGAAATCGCCTGCGGCTCGATGCTGACCAGGGCGCGACGCCTGCTCAGAAACAGCAAGGCTTGGTCAATCTCGGAATTTGGGATGCGAGCCGCGGCGTGTTCGCCAAGGCGGACCGCACGAGCGTCGCGTTCACGCGAACCGCCAACGCCACCGTCAGCCTGAAGGCGGGCACCGTCATCGAGCTTGCTGGTGTGATCTACACCTTTGCTGCGGCGACCGCGGTGCAGATGCCTACGCTCACCGCCGGCACCGACTATGCGATCTACCTATGCAACGACGGGACGTTGCGAGCCGATGCGAGCTTCACGGCCGCAACCGGCTTCACCGCCACGACCAGCCGCCAGATTGGCGGCTTTCACTATGCGCCAGGAGGGTCCGCGACCGGATACAACACCGGCGGAAACACCACGCCGCAGATCAATCCACGATCTCTTTGGGACCTGAAATGGCGCCCGAAAGCGCCTGATCCGCGGGGTTGGACGCTGAACCTTGATGGAATCTGCTGGATTAGTATCTATGGGCTCATAGTTGATCACGTAGCCTCTGGCCCGTTCCGCTACAACATGGCGATCGCGGACGGAGCGAGCCCGCCAAAAATTCCGGCGGTGCTCGGCGGCAATGGCTCAACGACCTATTCGGACTTCACGAAGTACACCGCCAACGAATGCTTGCGCGCCTACGGCGCTGAACTCGCCAGCGTGGATGAGCTGATGCTGGCCGCCTATGGCGTTGTCGAAAATTCGACGATCGGCTCCGACCCGGTGAACAATATCTGGGATGCGCCGCGCACGAGCATGATCGGTGCAACTGGGATCACCGGCAACATGTGGACCTGGACGCGCGATACCAGCACTCGCTGGGACGGAACCGGCGGCTGGGCGTGGCGAAATCTCAACGGTGGTCGAGGGCAGCTATACATTGGCGGTGACATCAACCTCGTTACCGCGATCTTCGGTGGCAACTGGGGTGAACCCGCCGCGAATTGTGGTTCGCGCGCGTCCTTCTGGAACAGCTCTCCGTGGAGCTCCAGCGGCGCCGTCGGGGCGCGCGGTCGCTGTGACCACCTGTGCCATGTCTAATACCCGGCGCGGAAGCGCCGGGTCGCCGGGGATCGACAAATCCTCGGCCATCGTGCGCGACGACAACGCGGTCTACGAAGGGCTGGCGATCGTCGAGAAGTATGAGCAGCTCGTGGATTATCTCTATCCAATCCTGCAGAACATCCCGCGCAAGCATGGCGTCGCGCGCGACACCATCCTTGCCGCGATGTTCGGCCAGGTCGAGCTTTTGATTTCCGCGGGGAAGTCCCGTCAGGCGTCGCGGCTCTATACGGCCGACGCCAACCTGGCTCTCCTGCGGTTCTGGCTACGCTTCATGGTCCATCCAGCCCGCAAGCTGATCACCCCGCATCAACACCGCACTGCCGCTGTGAAGATCGCGGAGGTGGGCAAGATGCTCGGCGCCTGGATCAAGACCGTGAAGAGTGGAGGTTGATCGGGAACATGCAGGCCGCGATCTTCGGTGGCAACTGGGGTGAACCCGCCGCGAATTGTGGTTCGCGCGCGTCCAACTGGAACAACTATCCGTGGAACTCCAACGGCAACATCGGGGCGCGCGGTCGCTGTGACGACCATTCCGGGCTCCGCGACGGCTACGGCCCCGCGGGCCGATCATCATTCAATTGGTGGTCAGCCCGATCGACCTGCTTCGGCGAATACATGGAAAGGCCCGGGAGGGCGGGGAGTAGCTCATCGAAACCCGCCTTCCCGGTAATCAACTGGCGTAATGGCAAGGAAGTATCGGAATCTAATCGACCGCATCGTGGCGGACAACAATATGCGGCTCGCCCTGAAGCGGACCGCTCGCGGCCGGCGGCTCACCGCCTCCGCACTCGACTTCAAGGAATTTTTCGAAGTCAACCTGATGAACCTCTCCGCGGAAATCCGCGGCGGGGCCTACAAGCCCGATCCAGTGCGGCAGTTCTCGGTGCTGGAGCCGAAGCCGCGCTTGATCACCGCGCATTCATTCCGGGATCGCGTCGCCCAGCACGCGCTGGTCGCGATCATCGGCCCGATCCTCGACCGGACGCTGCTGCCGCGCACCTTCGCGTGCCGCAAGGGAATGGGGACGCATTGCGGGGTGTTGGCGCTGCAGGCCGACCTGGTGCGGCTCGGGTCGCCGCTCTACGCGCTCAAAACGGACTTCTCGAAATACTTCCACTCGATCAACCGCGCAGTGGTGCACAGCTTGATCCGAAGGAAGATCAGTTGCGCGGCAACGCTCCGGCTGATCGAGGCGATCACGCCGCCGGAAGGCGTCGGGCTGCCGATCGGCAGTCTGACGTCGCAGCTTTACGCCAACCTCTATGGCGGCGTGGTCGACCGATACCTCAACGACGTGCTCGGCGAGCGGCATTGGTTTCGGTACATGGACGACATTGTCGTGCTCGGCCGCGACCCGGCCCGCTTGCGCGAGGTGCGCGGCTCGATCGAGGAGCTGGCTGCACGCGAGCTGAAGCTGACCTTCTCCAAATGGAGCATTCAGAGCGTGGCGCGCGGCGTCAACTTTCTCGGCTACCGCGTGTGGTCCGATCATCGGCTGCTGCGCCGCCAGAGCGTCACCCGCGCCAAGCGCGCCATCCGATCGCTGCGCGCCCGAGGGGACACCGAACGCCTCGACAAATTCATTGCCGCCTGGTCGGGCCATGCGGACTTCGCCAACACGTTCAATCTTCGCCTCTCGATGGGACTTTCAAGCCATGATCATCAACAACAAAGCCGATCTTAACGCGCTCCGTGGCACCGATGCCTACGCCGAGGCGCTGCGCCGAATCCTCGGTGCCACCACCATGTGGGTCAACGATGCGGGACCGGGTGAGCCACCTGCCTGGCGCCAGCAGTCTGTCGGCGATGCGCTCGCGCAGTTCGATCTCACAACGGAAGAATTGCTGGCCGAGTGTGAAGCGGCGGGCGTGGTGCCACAGGCTCCGCCGCAGCCTGTTGCTCCGGCCGCCGGATCGCCCTCCGCGGAGACCGTTGCGGCGCCGCTGATCCCGCTGTCGCGCCGGCAATTTTATCAGGCGCTGGCGATGTCAGGCTACATCACCGAGGCTGAGGCGCTCGCGGCTATGGCCGGCGTGATCCCGGCCCCGCTCAACACCGCGATCGATGCGCTCACCGATCCGCAAGAGCAGTTTACGGCGCGGATGCTGCTCGCTGGCGCCGCCGAATTCCGTCGCGATCATCCGCTGGTTTCGATCATCGGCGCTGCGCACGGTCAGTCGGCCGCGCAGATTGACGGATTGTTCGCCTCGGCCGCGATGCTATAGACCGCAAGCGGCGCAGCTGGAAATTGCCATCGCTGACAGCTGTCAGCGGCTTGCAGATCACGGCCGGCGCCATAGGGTCCTCCTGATCCACGATCAGGCAAGGTCCATGGCTGCACTCACCAAAAATCACGGCGTCCGCTTTATCGATGCCGGCGGCGACGTCGTCACAGTCCAGGTCCCCGATTTTTCGACGATCGCGATCGTCGCGCCGGCCGACGACGCCAACCCCTCGCTATTCCCACTCGACACCAACGTCCATTTGTATGGTGACGAGGCCGACAAGATCGCCAAGCTCGGCGACGCCGGCGAGCTGTCGATGGCGATCGACGACATCCTCTCCGAGGGCGTCAATCCCAGCATCATCATCCGCCGCGTCCCCAAGCGGACGACGCGCAATGAGCAGCTTGGCGCGGTGATCGGCGACCCATCCGATCGCACGGGGTTGTGGGGATTGCTCGACGCGCGGGCCCAGACCACGGTGCGTCCCGGCATCATCCTGGCGCCGGGCTATTGCAACGACAGCCCGATCGGCGCCACCAAGGTGCTGATCACCGATCAGGGCTCCGGCTACTCGGCGGCGACGGTGACTTTTGCTTCGACCGGCGCGACTGTGGTGCCGACAGGCACCGCCATCGTTGAGGGGGGCAAGGTGGTCGGTGTCACCATCGACAATGCCGGCTTTGGGATCACCACCGACGTGACGATGACGATCAGCGGTGACGGTGCCGGGGCCGCTGGCACCGTCAGCGTTGGCCCGGTCGCCAATCCGACAGCGCTGGCGATGATGGCCGTCGCCAAGCGCTTGCTGGCGATCGGCATTGTCGATGGTCCCAACCTTGGCTACACCGAGGCGGCGCTGTGGGCGGAGCGGCTCAAGCGCGACAATGGCCGCTATCTCTATGCCATCGACCCGGCGGTGCGGCGCTTTGCGGTCCGCGATGGTCTCGATGACACCATCCTGACGCGCCCGGCGTCGACCGTGGTGGCGGCGCTGATGGCCAAGCGCGACCGCGAGCGCGGCGGGCCCTATTGGTCGCCGGAAAATCAAACATCGTCGGCAATCGTCGGCACCGCGCGGCCGGTGTCGTACTATGACGGCGAGGTCGATCACGAGGCCAATTTCCTGGTCACGGCCGGCGTCAACACGTTCATTGAGGGTAAGGAGCTTTTTGGGTCCGAGACCCTGTCGAACGATTCGAGCTGGCGTTTCATCAATAAAGTCCGCACGGAAAATGCGATCCGCGCGTCGCTGCCGGCGGCGCTGCGTCGATGGCGCGGCGAGAATTTCACCGCTCACAACGCGCTGCTGATCGTCAAGACCATCGAGTATTTTCTCGACGAGATGATCAAGCTCGGCGTGGTGGTCGGCTACACGCGCTATTTCGACCGAGGCCTCAACCCCAATGCCAATATGCGCCAGGGCATCCTGCGCATCGAGTTGCCGCACGAAAACACGCCGCCGATCAGCGACATGCAGATCGGCATGCGCACCTATCTGCCCGCGTTCGATCTCTTGGCGGCTGACATCCAGCAGGCGCTCGGCAACCTGACCCCGGTCATCTAAGGAGCCATCATGGATTTTGTGCGCAAGGCCGGTAATATCTACGCCGACGATCTCAACCTTTGGATGTCGCTGGCGAGCTACAAGCTGCCGAGCCCCAAAGTTAAATCCGAGGCGTTTCTACCAGGCGGCGGCATCATGGAACTGGACGTTCCGCTCGGCTCGATTGAGCCGCTGACGCTGCAGTTCAACCTCAAGGGCATGCCACCCCAGGTCCAGGGCCGTTTCGGCATGTCGCTGTCGGATCGTCGGCTCTGGACGATTTACGAGCTGCTGCAGGATGAGCTGACCGGCGTCCGGCGCGAGCGCATTATCACCATGCGAGGCGTGTTCGCGGAGGCCGACCCGGACGAGATGAAAGGCCGTGGCATGCAAGGCTACGCCTATCACATCAAATCGATCACGGACTATGAGGACGTGGTCGAGGGCCATGGCGTGATCGCGCGTTTCAATTTCGCGACCAACAGCTGGCAGGGCTACGGCCAGACTGTCGGGAGCGCTGTCGATAATCGCATTCTGCGGATCGCAGGGTAATCGATCCCGAGCGAAACTGGACGACGAAGCGGCAGCGGGACAAACGAGCGAAGCTGCCGTGGAGTCCAGGAGTAGGCTTGCCGATCGGCGGAGATCGGCTGCAACGTCTGAGCATGGATGTGACGGCTCGGAGAGACGAGCAAGTAGTTTCGCCAGAGATGGCGTCCGAAAAGGTGGGCGGCTTTCAGGTTGCTGCAGCGCCTTAGTCTCGCGGAGGAAACCTGGGCGGACATTCAACGACCGCCATAGCAAATCGTTGTGTCGAACGCCGGACGGCAAAGGCGTGACAGCCGGGAGAGTACCGGCACCCTCTTTAAGAGGCTTCAAGGGAGCTTTTAATGTTCGATGATCTGCCGCCGCCGATCGACGCCGAGCCGAAATTGCAGCCGGTGCAGCCACCCGAAGGATCGCCGGACTATGCCCGGCGCCACGGTGCGCCGGTGGAGCCTGCTGAGGCGGAACAGTCTGTCGCCAAGGAGCCGCCGCAGTCGCAACATGTGGCGACGCTGGCATTCACCGGGACGCGCGGCACGACAATCCCGCTGGCATTTCCGTTTAGCTTGGACGGGAATGAGATCACTCAGATTGAGGTGCGGCGGTTGTCGATCGCGCAGATCGATCAGCTGGTCGCCTCCAAGCTGCACGGCGACCTCGACGAGATCGTCGCGGTGATGACGAGCCTGCCGGCGGCGGTGCTGCGCGGGCTTGATGCCGAGGATGGCCAGACACTGCGGGCGGTGGCCTACGATTTTTTGCCCCGGTTTCTGCGCGAGGCATTCCGCTCGTCGTAGCGCTGACTGAATGGCGGGCGATCGCGGCTCGGGTATCAGCCGTGCTCTCCACGCCGCTGCCGACGGTGCTGATGATGAGCTGGGATCAATTGCTGCTGTGGTGGGCTGAGGCGGTGGAGATTGACGGCGAGCGCCGGAATTTGAGGCTGTAGGAATGAGTGGTCTCGATGTCGCGCTGCGGCTGCGACTGATCAATCAGCTGTCCGGCCCCGCCAAGGAGGCCAAGCGCGATCTCGACCAGATCGCCGGGACCGCCAAAAAGCTGGATGGCGCCAAAGCCGATAAGCTGGCGCGCGATCTCGGCAAGACCAAGGTTGAGGCCAAGGCTGCCGACGCGGCGCTGCAAAAGACTGCGGTCGGCGCCAAGAAACTTGAAACCGCCAAAGCCGACCGCCTCGCGCGCGATCTCGGCAAAACCAAGGTTGAGGCTGAGCGCGGCCAACGTGCGCTGGCGCAGATGCAACGCACGTTGCGGCAGCTTGACGGGGCGCATGCGGAGCGCCTGGTGAGTGGATTGCGCAACGCGACCGCCGCTTCTGAGCGGCTGGCGCGCGCGCTGAAACGCGTCCGAGAAGAGGCCCGCGCGGCGCATGTCCCCATCGGTTCGGGAGGTGCGCACGCGCCTGATGATGGCGGCCACGGTGGCAGTGGCGGCACAACGTTTCTCGGCCTCGGGGCGCGAACGATTGGTGTCGCGGGTGTCGCCTATGGAGGCTATCGCGCGGCCACGGCGGTCGGTCAAAAATACACGGATTTTGCCGCGTTGGATCGGCGCATGACGCGCGTCGGCATCACCGCTGATGCGAGTAAGCCGGAGGTCGAGAGCGCGACAGCCAACGTGAGAGCCTGGGCACAGAAATACGCCATGCCCGTCGAACAGGTTTTGCTCGGTTTGGAGGACTTGGTGACGCAAGGCAGGGAGCTGCCGGTTGCGGAAGCGATGCTGGGCCCGATCGTGCAAGCAGCGCAGGCATCCGGTGCCGCCGTCCAGGATATGGCGGGTACCTCTGGCGCGATGCTGACCAACCTCAAGATCACGGCCGATCAGCTGCCAGAGGCATTCGACAAACTCGCCTACGCCGGCAAGAAGGGGCAGTTCGAGTTGAAGGCCATGGCTCACTATTTCCCTGAGCTTGGAGCGGTCTGGGCGCGCGCCGGTCAAGAGGGAATTGATCGCCTCGCTGATCTCGCTGCCGCGTTACAAACTGTCAGAAAGCAGACCGGCAATGATGAAAAGACTTTCGCAGGCATCCGCGATCTGCTGACCAAAATCGATACAACCAACACCCAAAACAACTTCAAAAAGATGGGTATTGATCTCGCAAAGGAACTGAAGAAGGCAAAGAAGGAAGGCAGGTCGCTCTTCGACACATTGATCGAACTGACCGAGCGTGCGACCAAAGGGGATCGGTCGTTGCTTCCGAAGCTCTTCACCGAGAACGAGTCTCTGACGGCGATCAACGCGCTTATTTCCTTGAAGCAAGAATTTCGTTCGCTTCGCGCGGAAATCAATACCAAGTCCGCTGGCACCATCAGTACCGACATCGTCCGAGTGACCGACGATGCGCAGGCGTCGATCGATCGCTTGGCCAATGCCTGGTCCGCCGCTGGCGTCGCGTTGGGCAAATATGTCGCTGAATCGACGCCGGCGATCGCGGTGCTCGAAGCCATCGCCAAACGCACGGATGAAGTGCGCCTGTCGATCGCCGAAAAGGGCTATTGGGAGACGCTGAAAGACACCGTCAAGGACATGCCCCGGTTCTGGGGCGACCTGCTGTTCGGCAAGAAAGCAGCAGCGGGGGCACAGCCGCCAGCTCCCACAACGCCGCCGTCCGGAGAGATCGACGCCTGGCTGCAATTCAAGGAAGCCGCTGCCAGGAACTTCTCGCTGGTGCCTCCAAAAGCTGCGGATCAGGCTGAGGGCACCATGCAACGGATCACGCAGGCGATCTCAGCCGAGGGCGCCAATGCCATCACCGCAGCGCAAGCGATCGCCGATCGGATCAAAGCGATTTTCAACTTCACGGCCGAACCGACCATCGCACCGCGGCTCGGCGGTAGCCGCCCGCAGCCCCCGGCGCCAGCCGCTCCGGCGACGCCGGGCAAAGGCGCCAGCGTCAACCGCCCGGTCAAGGTGGTGATCAATGTCAACGGCGCCGGCAAGGATGGCGGCCAGATCGGCAAGGAGATCGGCCGGCAGTTGGCGCAACTCGGCAACGCGAACTCGGCGCTGTTCGACATTGGGTGATGCATGTCGCTGATGGCAATCGGCCCGCACATCTTCCGCGTCGTCGGGCTCAATGGCCAGGAGATCGAGACCACCACCGAGGCGATCTGGGCCGAGGTGCCGCGCTTTGGCGCGACCGATGGCGCGCAATTCCACGGCATGCGGCGCCCGGAGATGCAGGTGCGAGGTGTGCTCTACCCCGATCAGATCGGCGGGCTGCCGGACTATGAGGCGATGCGGCTGACGCAAGGCCGCGGCGTGCCGCTGCCGCTGATCCGGATGGGGCGCGGCTTTATCGGCCTGGTGATGGGCATGGTGACGATCGAGCGGGTGTCAGACCTGCAGAGTTACGGCGGCAAAAAGATCGCCTTCACAGTCGAGCTAAAAGGCTACGCGTTATGAGCGGCGTCGATCGGCTGTACACCGTGCGCCGCGACGGCGAGCGGCTCGACAAGATCGCCCGGGCCGAGCTGGGCACCGAGCGCGGCGGCACCGTCGAGAGCCTGCTGGCGCTCAATCCTGGTCTTGCGGCGCTCGACCCGATCCTGCCGATCGGCACGGTGATCCGGCTGCCGGCGCGACCGCCCGAAACGCCGCGCAAACGAGTGGTGCGCATCTGGGGGGATGCATGACGCCGATCCTCCGCATCATGCGCGGCGATGTCGATCTGATGGAGCGGATGGCGCCGTATTTTGTCTGTGCCACCTACACCGATTGCGTCGGCGACGAGAACGATGAGTTCGAGGTCGAGCTTGACGACGACGCGCGCCAAATCCCGCTGCCGATCGAGGATGAGCTGGTGACCGTGTGCGCCGGCTATCGCGAGACCGGGGTGTCGATGATCGGTGTGTTCAGGGCCGGGCCGTGGGAGACCGGCTGCGAGCACAACGGGCCGGAGACCATCACCATCACCTGCCGCGCGGCGACACTGAGCGGCGAGATCAAGGCCGGCGGCCTCAAGCATTGGGACAACGCCAAGCTCGGCGCCATCTTGGAGGACACCGCGAAGGCGGCCGGGCTGGCGCTGGCGATCCATCCATCGCTGGCAGGCGTGATGCTGCCCTACGCGCTGCGCTGGGAGGCCAGCCCGATCGATTTTGCCACCCGATTGGCGGCGGAGGCCGGCGGCATCGTCAAGCCAGCTGGTGGCCGGCTGGTGGTGACCAAGCGCGGCTCCGGTCAAGGTGCCGACGGCTCGGAGCTGCCACCGATCCGCGTCACTCGGTGGGGCAACTCGGGATGGCGCATCAAGGGCGAGCCGCGGCCGCGCCACAGTGCGGTGGTCGCCACCTATCACGATCCCAAGACCGGCAAGCGCAAGTCGATCCGCTACGCCACCGGCCACAAGGGGCCGGTCCACACCGTACTGCACGCCAGGGCGAGCAAGGACGAGGCACAGCGCGCCGCTGAGGCCCGCGCACGCGAGCTGTCGATGCTGACCGGCAGCGGGCATTTCACGGCGCCCTACGACCCGGCCTGGTCGGCCGGGGCCAAGGTGATCGCCTCGGGATTTGGCGACGGCATCGACGGGGAGTGGTGCTCGACCTCGATCTCGACCACCTGGGCCAAGGGCCAGCCGGTGCTGTCGACGATCGAGGTGCAGGCCAAGCCGGAGGGCAAGGACGACGGCGGATCATCCGGAGGCAAGGGCAGCGGATGAGCGGCGGGGGATCGAGCGGCGGTGGCGAGGCTGGGGTGCCGTCTGTGGGCAACGTGGCCTAACGGCGCGGCTCGCCATAGGCCTGACGAACAGTGGCATGGGGCCAGCCGTCAAGCCGAAAGAGGGAAAGTGGGATGAAGAAAGAAGCTATTGCTGATGAAGGCGCTCGAACCGGACGATCTGGGCCGTCAAGAGATCGCGCCAGCGCCGGACCATCCGCGAACCGAGCCGAAACGTCGCCGCTGGCCCGCCCTCTGTTTCCAGACGAACCACGAATTTCTCTCCTTCGGGGGGAAGCTCTTCGATCCTGGCTACGTGGAAATCGGCACTTGCTGCAGGAGCTGACGATCCGAGATGACCAAACATCGACCCCGGCCGCTCGATAAGGGCGCCGGTCAGTTCGTCCGCAACCGCTGGCGGCAGCAAGACGCCGAACTCGGTTCCATCGGCGTGGATCACGGTCACCAGGACTTGACCGTCGGGCTGGACCTCGACCCTTCCAATCTTCGAGGTCGGGAAAGCTTGGATCGTCCTGATCGTCGTCATCTTGCCCCCGCGTACGCTGTTTTGGCGGGGGCGGTATTGTCACGACGCTCGTCGAAGCGCCACCGAAAAACTCGGCGCCTCCGGCTCCACGACCGAAGCCTCCTTAAAGATACCTTTCAGGCTGGCTCGGCACCGTCAAACTGTTGCCATTTGATCTTGCGCGCGCTGCCATGTGTTTTTGCGCGCTACACGTCTCGCAAGGACGCCTCGGCTGGGACGGGTCAATCCGCGTTGTCCTCGATCTCTCGCCTGAGATCATCAAGGCGCTTGCCATTGTAAGTCCATGCCCATGGTCCCGAAATCGAGGGCCACTCATCACCAAGCGATTCATGAGCCTGAAGTGCTGCATCCGACAAGGAAGTGACGTCGCCAAGATACTCCACCTTGTTGATGTCATCGAAAGTCGTGCAGATGATGTTTGGGTCCTTGGCAAGTTGCAGCCGGGTGCCGGGAACGATTCCGAGCATTGACAGTCGGAAGCGGCCCCTTCGCTTGGCCGCTTCTACTTCTGCTTTTGCTTCGGTCGTCTCAAAGATCTCATCGCCCAATTTGACTTCTCGGATTTCGGCAAGCGAAAGAGCCGCTTGAGCACGCTCCGGAGCCAGTCGGAAGAATTCTCTGCTTTTGCTCACACGGTGATCGCTGAATGCGTCGTGTAGCTTCCGTTCAACGACCAGGCCATTGTTGACCTCGCAGGCATAAAACAACTCGAACGGTAACGGAACGCCTGGGGTTGAGTAGAGCTGCTTGATCCGCGTAGCCAGATCGACACTTGTGCAGCCGATCTTGACCAAACCTGGCATCGCTTCATTCGTTAGGATGTAGACAATATCGGCCATTACGCTTCGCTCTCGATCCGATCTCACACGCACAGCAACCGTTTGCCCCCGAGCGACGATCAGCCAACCATTTCCCGCACCGCATTTAGCAGGAACTCATCCTGATAGTGGCCTGCGACAAATGATAGGCCGACCGGGCAACCTTCCACAGTCAACAGCGGCGCAGAGATTTCCGGCAGCCGCGCCACGCCGGCAAACGCGGTGATCGTCATGGTCGGATCGTAAAAGTCCATCACCGCTTTGAGCGTGTTCAGCGACCCTTTTAGGGGGGCGATCTTCGGTGTCGTGGGAAAGCAGATCACTGTATCCGCGGCGACAAAGGCATTGATCTGCCTGAACAGCCGTTCACACCGCGCGATGTTGTCCAGCGCCGCGATGCGGTCGAACTGCTGGACATTTCCATAGGCCATCGAGAACGTGAATCCGAGCTGCGGCTTGCTGGCTTCGATCCAATTGCCGACTGTGCTTTGAAATTCGGCCGTCTGCAGATCACGCAGCCCGTTCAGATTGCAGTCCTTCAGTTCGCTCGGCTCTCCGACGATCTGCGAGAAGCGGATCGGTTCTACAGTCGTGCCGATGTTTGCTGCTATTCGCTGCAATGCCACGCCGGCTTGATCTCGCACGGCGCAATCCGCGATCTCCAGCGCATCGTGCAAGAATAGGATGCGCCTTGGCGACGACACCGGCGATGTGGGGCTGTTGAGCAGCACGCGCATCGCGACATCGAGCACATCGAACCGATCCGCCAGCACACCTACGGTGCTGACGCTTGGCTGAAACGGCAAGACTCCAGCTTCGGAAATCCGATGGAGCGAGGGACGCATCCCCCAAAGGCCGCAAAGACTCGCCGGGACACGGATCGAACCTCCCGCATCCGTGCAAAGCGAGAAATCCGCAAGACCGTTGGCGACCGACGCTGCAGAACCGCTGGATGAGCCGCCCGGCACGCGATCTGGCGCTTTCGCGTTGCGGGGCGTGCCGAAATAGAAGCTCTCCCCGTCGAGGCTATAGGTAAACTCGTCCGCGACGACCTTGCCGACGCAGCGAGCGCCGGCACCAAGCAGTTGATCGACACAAAGAGCGTTGTGAATCGGTGCCGGATGCGCGTCGCGCCACGCTGGACTGCCATAGGAAGTCTTATAGCCCGCGAGGTCGATGTTATCCTTCACAGTGAATTTCAGCCCATCAAGCGGCCCTTGGCGCAGTGGGGCGAGATCCAGTTGTTCGACCAGCGCTCCGGACGGGTCTGTTGCGGGCGTAAACATGTTGTCTTTCTAGCACGCGATTCTGAACGACACGTCGCATCGCTCTACACCGCCGAGCCGAAGCAAGCACACGCGTGTCGCAAACATCCGAACGCGCGACATATCGCTCCGCGCCTCGATCAGCAGCGTCGTTGATCTCGCCATCACGAGCTAGCAGCCGGCGTCCTCGATCGGGTCGCGTCGTCCCGCGCGTCCCCGTGGGCAGCCGCGCCACGGCGGGGCGCTCAATCACGCCGGCGGACGTCCATTACCCTGCGGCAATCTGCCTTAACGGCATCACCGTTCCTGTCCATTCCGTAATCTGACAGTAAGCTGCCAATACGACAGAATGCTGTCGTTATAGCGTCTCTCTCCTGGGCTGGCCGCCCAGATCGGGCTCCGCGTTTGGAGCGGCCAGCGATCTTTCCCGCCGCAATCGGTCGGGACGGGGCAGGGCGGCGCAACCCGATCGGCGGCGCCACCCCCCGGGTGAGGGCGCCGCCTCGCCGATCACAGCAACAGCACCGCGGCGCGCGCCGCGTCGATCCGCAAACACGCAGACAGGAGACTTTCATGATCAAGGCGCTGCATCCGATTGCCGGAATAACGGCATTTCTCACCATTCTCAGTTTTTGGGTCTCGACGGTGGTGGTCGAGCTTGGCGGCGACCACGCCGCCATCGCAGCCGTGAAGCTCGGCGTGCTGTGGGGGCTGCTGCTGCTGATCCCGGCGATCGCCGCGACCGGCATCACCGGCTTCAAGCTCGGCGGCAGCTCGCCGCATCCCGGGGTGGTGCAAAAACGCCGGCGTATGCCGCTGATCGCGCTCAACGGCCTGTTCGTGCTGGTGCCGTGCGCGATCGTGCTGCAGCAGCGCGCCAGCGCCGGGCAGTTCGATCAAATCTTTAACGCCGTGCAGGCGCTCGAGCTGTTGGCCGGCGCCATCAACCTGACCTTGCTTGGCCTCAGCATCCGCGACGGTTTTCGGCTGACCCGCCGCTTTGGGGTCGGGGCGGCCTGACGGCGGCACTGGCTTGGCTCTGGCCTGTTGAGGGAGGAAACCGACCATGGCGTTGCAGAGTTCGACCGAACGATACGGCACGGTGGCGATCGCGCTCCATTGGCTGAGCGCGGCGCTGGTCCTGGTGCTGCTCGCCACCGGCTTTCGGGCCGGATACGCCAAAGACATCGAGAGCAAAGCGGCGCTGCTGCGCATTCATGTGCCGTTGGCGGTCGCGGTGCTGGTGCTGACCCTGGCGCGGATCGGCTGGTGGCTTGGCTTTGACCATAAGCCGGAGCCGATCGACGGCCCGTCCGGCGCGCAGCGGCTGGCGAGGGCGGTGCATGTGCTGCTCTATGTGGTGCTGCTCGGTATGGCCGCGAGCGGAATCGGTATGATGATCCTGAGCGGCGCGCTGCCGGCGATCTTTTCGGCCGATCCGGTCTGGTTGCCGCAGTTCTGGCATTATCCGCCGCGGCTGCCGCACGCTTTTGGGGCGCGGCTGCTGCTGGCGCTGCTGGCTTTTCACATCGCCGCGGCCGCCTATCACCATATTGTCCGCCGCGATCGGCTGCTGCGACGGATCTGGTTCACCGATTAGCGGGCGATTTCGCCCCCAAAAAGCGTCGCCGACCATCAAAATCGGCCAACAGGGGCGCCGGCCAAAGCCGGTGCCCCTCGTTTTTTGCAGAGCGCGGCAGGAAAAAATCGCTCCCGAACCAAAAGTTTTTGCCGCCCAGCGAACCGAAAACGGCCCGATCCACAATGATGCGGCCTCGGCTGGCTCCAATTTATCGCAATAAATTCAGTGGCTTCGTTGTTCTGTCGCCGGCCCGTCGCATCCGTTTCATTTTTTGCGCACGACAGTGTTGACAGTCCGAGAGGCCATGCCCTATAAGACAGCCACTGAGCGCGGCGCCGCCGCCGAGACCTCCGGGTCCTGGCGGGCTTCCGTGCCTCTCCAAGCTCTCTCTTCTCGGTGAGTGCTTCAGCAGCCGATAGTTGTCGGTTGCCGATTGGCGTCGAGTGGATGAGACGAGATTTTGCCCCTTAGGGGTTGGGTCCTTCGGGCCCGGGCTGTTTGACAAGTTGAGATGAAGAAAGAGAAACGTGGACGGCGGAGTCCTAGCGGGTCTCGATGTTGAAAAGGCTTCGGCTTTTTCGGATTGAGACCGGACGAGACTTCGGCGGTACACGTTTTAAAGGAAACACCATGTTCGCCAGCGCTGTGAAGCGCGGCGACGGATCGACGATCTTCGGATTGTTGGTGATGGTGGGACCTCGTCAAACGTTGTGATCAGCCGGTTCAAAGTTCAAGTCCAACTTGAGAGTTTGATCCTGGCTCAGAGCGAACGCTGGCGGCAGGCTTAACACATGCAAGTCGAACGGGCGTAGCAATACGTCAGTGGCAGACGGGTGAGTAACGCGTGGGAACGTACCTTTTGGTTCGGAACAACTGAGGGAAACTTCAGCTAATACCGGATAAGCCCTTACGGGGAAAGATTTATCGCCGAAAGATCGGCCCGCGTCTGATTAGCTAGTTGGTGGGGTAATGGCCCACCAAGGCGACGATCAGTAGCTGGTCTGAGAGGATGATCAGCCACATTGGGACTGAGACACGGCCCAAACTCCTACGGGAGGCAGCAGTGGGGAATATTGGACAATGGGGGCAACCCTGATCCAGCCATGCCGCGTGAGTGATGAAGGCCCTAGGGTTGTAAAGCTCTTTTGTGCGGGAAGATAATGACGGTACCGCAAGAATAAGCCCCGGCTAACTTCGTGCCAGCAGCCGCGGTAATACGAAGGGGGCTAGCGTTGCTCGGAATCACTGGGCGTAAAGGGTGCGTAGGCGGGTTTCTAAGTCAGAGGTGAAAGCCTGGAGCTCAACTCCAGAACTGCCTTTGATACTGGAAGTCTTGAGTATGGCAGAGGTGAGTGGAACTGCGAGTGTAGAGGTGAAATTCGTAGATATTCGCAAGAACACCAGTGGCGAAGGCGGCTCACTGGGCCATTACTGACGCTGAGGCACGAAAGCGTGGGGAGCAAACAGGATTAGATACCCTGGTAGTCCACGCCGTAAACGATGAATGCCAGCCGTTAGTGGGTTTACTCACTAGTGGCGCAGCTAACGCTTTAAGCATTCCGCCTGGGGAGTACGGTCGCAAGATTAAAACTCAAAGGAATTGACGGGGGCCCGCACAAGCGGTGGAGCATGTGGTTTAATTCGACGCAACGCGCAGAACCTTACCAGCCCTTGACATGTCCAGGACCGGTCGCAGAGATGTGACCTTCTCTTCGGAGCCTGGAGCACAGGTGCTGCATGGCTGTCGTCAGCTCGTGTCGTGAGATGTTGGGTTAAGTCCCGCAACGAGCGCAACCCCCGTCCTTAGTTGCTACCATTTAGTTGAGCACTCTAAGGAGACTGCCGGTGATAAGCCGCGAGGAAGGTGGGGATGACGTCAAGTCCTCATGGCCCTTACGGGCTGGGCTACACACGTGCTACAATGGCGGTGACAATGGGATGCTAAGGGGCGACCCCTCGCAAATCTCAAAAAGCCGTCTCAGTTCGGATTGGGCTCTGCAACTCGAGCCCATGAAGTTGGAATCGCTAGTAATCGTGGATCAGCATGCCACGGTGAATACGTTCCCGGGCCTTGTACACACCGCCCGTCACACCATGGGAGTTGGTTTTACCTGAAGACGGTGCGCTAACCGCAAGGAGGCAGCCGGCCACGGTAGGGTCAGCGACTGGGGTGAAGTCGTAACAAGGTAGCCGTAGGGGAACCTGCGGCTGGATCACCTCCTTTCTAAGGATGGGTCTTCAAGAGCTTGCTCTTATCGACCTGTTTTAGAAACATCAGGAGCTCTAAGTCATACGAGCTCCATTGGCGGGACCCGCCGTCTTCGTTTCTCTTTCTTCGCGGACGAACACGCGCCTGGGGCGGCGCTGCGCTTTTAGCTTGAAGCTGGGTGCAGGATTAC
>KI632513.1:72500-136485 GCA_000504425.1 Rhodopseudomonas palustris JSC-3b
GACCGCGGCGAGCTACATCCGCGACGGCTATCTCTGGAACAGCGGCAACTTCATGTTCCGCGCTGCGGTGCTGCTCGAGGAATATCGCGCGGTTGATCCCGCTAGCGTGCAATGCGTCGAACAGGCGGTGCAGCAGGCCGGCCGCGATCTCGGCTTTGTCACGCTCGACGCCGATGCGTTCCAACAGGCGACGCCGATCTCGATCGATTATGCGGTGATGGAAAAGACCGCGCGCGCCGCCGTGGTGCCGGTGTCTTGCGGCTGGTCCGATGTCGGCTCCTGGCATGCGGTGTGGGAGCTGTCGGACAAGGACGAGCACGGCAATGCCGCGCGCGGCCAGGCGGTGTTTGAAAATTCGCGCAACTGCAATGTCGCGACCGATCAGACCCTGGTCGCGCTCGAAGGCGTCGATGACCTGGTGGTGGTCGCGACCCAGGATGCGGTGCTGGTGTCGCGCCAGCAGGATGCCAACGGCTTAAAACGGCTGGTCAGCAAGCTGAAAACCGTGGCGCCGCAACTCACCGAAAACCATGTGAAGGTGCATCGGCCGTGGGGCAGCTATCAGTCGCTCGACAGCGGCGAGCGCCATCAGGTCAAGCGCATCGTGGTGAAGTCCGGCAGCCGGCTGTCGCTGCAAATGCATCACCATCGATCCGAACATTGGATCGTAGTGCGCGGCACCGCGCGGGTCACGATCGATGACCAGACCAAGATCATTCACGAGAATGAGTCGATCTACATCCCGATCGGCACCACGCACCGGCTGGAAAACCCTGGCAAAATTCCGCTGGAACTGATCGAGGTGCAGACCGGCAGCTATCTTGGCGAGGACGATATCGTTCGCTTTGACGACGATTATCAGCGCTGAGTTTGGCGTCGCTATTCGGTTTTCACGCTATGGCTGGGCTCGTTCCGGCCATCGACGTCTCTAATCTTGCAGCGAGTCTAGGGCGTGGATACAAGCGACAAGCGCGGGTATGCCAGTCATTGATAGGACGCGATGGGAATCGCCGCTCGCTGTCATTGCGAGGCGCACCCGGATCGGCGCTTTGCGCCGTCCGGGCACAGGCTACGCGACGAAGCAATCCAGTCAGTGGACGACATTCTGGATTGCTTCGCTTCGCTCGCAATGACGGGAAGGAATTCTACGTTGGGCATGATGCGCCCCGGCCTTGGGCGTCATTGGAGTCTAAGCGCTGACGCGCGCCCCGAAATGACTGTGCTCTCGATCTCTTGAGTCTGCGCTCGGCAGTTCCTAACCGATCAGCGTCATTGCGAGGAGCGGAGCGACGAAGCAATCCAGTCAATGCGCGGGATTCTGGACGCTTCGCTTCGCTCGCAATGACGGGACGGACCTCTGCGTCGTGCATGATGCGCACGGGGCATAATATGCCGGCCTTGAACGTCATTCCGGGGCGCTCGCGTCAGCGAGCGAACCCGGAATCTGATGCAGGCATTAGCAAATCGCTTGCTACCTACAGCCAGCGCTTGCGACGCTTAAAGCTCTTGAGGTTCTTAAAACTCTTGCGCTGGTCGCCGGCGCCGCCGAGGTAGAATTCCTTGACGTCCTCATTGTCGCGCAGATCGTCGGCGGAGCCGTCCAGCACCACCTTGCCTTGCTCCATGATGTAGCCGTGGCTCGCCACCGACAGCGCGGCGCGGGCATTCTGCTCGACCAGCAGGATGGTGACGCCGAGGTCGCGGTTGATCTGCTTGATGATCGAGAACACCTCTTTGACCATCAGCGGCGACAGGCCCATCGACGGCTCGTCCATCAGGATCATTTTCGGCCGGGCCATCATGGCGCGGCCGATCGCCAGCATCTGCTGTTCGCCGCCGGACAGATAGCCGGCGAGCCCGGTGCGTTCCTTGAGCCGCGGGAAATAGCTGTACACCATCTCGATATCGCGGCTGACCTCGCGATCGCTGCGCGTGAAGGCGCCGAGCCGCAGATTTTCCAGCGAGGTCATGTCGGAAATGATGCGGCGGCCTTCCATCACCTGAAAGATGCCGCGGCGCACGATCTTGTCCGGCGTGATGCCGTCGATGCGATGGCCGTCGAACACGATCTCGCCGCGCGTCACTTCGCCGTCCTCGGTGCGCAGCAGTCCGGAAATCGCTTTCAGCGTCGTCGATTTGCCGGCGCCATTGGCGCCGAGCAGCGCGACGATCGCGCCTTTCGGCACTTCGATCGACAGCCCGCGCAGCACCAGGATCACCTCGTCATAGACGACCTCGATGTTCTTCACGCTGAGCAGGGGGGCGACCGCAGTCGCCGGTGACGCCGAAGGGCGGGCTTCGTTCTGTGCGGTTGGTTGCACGGCATCACTCCGAAATGAAATCTCCCTCCCCCTTGTGGGGAGGGTGACCGGCCGTCAGGCCGGTCGGGTGGGGGAGCCACGAGGCCGGGATTGGGACACCCCCCCCCCCGCCTCCGCTTCGCTCGGCCGACCCTCCCCGCAGGGGGGAGGGAGACCTTGAGCGCTCGGTCACATGGAGCTTGAGCTTACCAGCCGAACCATTCCGGCTTGCGCGGCAGCTCGACGGTCTTGACCTTCTCGAGCTTGATCACGCCCTTCTTGATCAGGTCGGTGAGGTCGCCGTCGGTCGGGCCAGTGACGCGCGAGCGATAAAGATCGACCTTCATGGTGCCGCGGTGATCCTTGGCGGTCCAGGTCGACGGGTTGCACACGCCTTCCATGCCGGCCGGCACCCAGTCCTTCTTCTGATAGAAGCCCTTGGCGACGTTCTCGCCGGTCGCGCCGCCATTGTTGGCGGCCCATTCCAGCGCTTCCTTCATGTACATCGCAGAACACACCGCGGCGACGTAGTGCACCGGGCGATAGGCGTTGCCGCTCGGGTCCGACATCTTGGAGATCGCTTCCACGGTCTTCATGCCGGGCGCGTCGCCGCCCCAGCCGACCGCGGTGCGCAGCGGGAAGATCACGCCATCGGCCGCGTCGCCTGCGGTCTTGGCGGCGTTTTCGTCCATGCCCCAGACGTTGCTCATGAACTGCACGTCGACGCCGGCGGTTTTGCAGGCCTTCATCACCGAAATGTTGGAGGCGGCGGTGTTGCCGAGATAGGCGTAGTTGGCGCCAGAGCTCTTCAGGCTCAGGCACTGCGCCGAGTAGTCACCGGGCGCCAGCGCGAACACCAGCGGCGGCAGCACTTCAAAGCCAAGCTCAGCGGCCATCGCTTCGCCGGCCGCCTTCGGCGCGTTCGGATAGGGGTGGTTGGCGCCCATATGCACGAATTTCGGCTTACCGGGCTTGCCCTTGGCCTTCCAATCCTCGGCGGCCCACATCAGCTCGGCGCGCAGCGCGTCGGAATAGCTCGGGCCGTAGAAGAAGTTGTACGGTGCCGGCTTGGCCTTGCCGCTGCTGCCTTCCGGATCGGTGAGCGCGGCGGCGTAGGAGCCGGAGATGTCGGGGATCTTGTCCTGCGCCAGGAAGCCGGTCAGCGCTTCGGTATCGGCGGTGCCCCAGCCCATGATCGCCGCGACCTTGTCGCCGCCCGACCATTTCTTGTACAGCGCGATCGCGCGCGGCACCTGATAGCCATAGTCATTGCTGTCGACTTCCAGCTTCTTGCCAGCGACGCCGCCGTTCTTGTTGACGTAGGCAAAAGTGTCGGCGACGCCGTGGCCATAGGGCGTGCCGACATCGGCGGTGCCGCCGGAATAGTCGGCGAGGTGACCGAGCGCGATCTGCGCCTGTGCGCTGACGGTGCTGCCCGCGATCATCAGGGCGACCGACGCGGTGCCCAGCAAAGTCTTCATGTTCATGTATCTTTCCTCCGGTGATTTATTGTTGAGGTTGTTGTTGGTGGTCGGCCCGTTCGCCTCCTCAATGTGAGAACGGGTAGAGTTTCCAATAGGCTTTGATCTGCCGCCAGCGGTGCGCCAGCCCATCGGGCTCAAACACCAGGAAGGCGATGATGATCAGGCCGATCGCGATTTCGCGCAGGAAGGTCAGGTTGGTGTTGAGCTGCAGCGCGCGGTCGATCACGCCGCCCTTCAGCTCCATACTCAGCCATTCCATCGCCTCCGGCAGCAGCACCACAAAGGCGGTGCCCATCAGCGTGCCCATGATCGAGCCGGTGCCGCCGATGATGATCATCGCCAGGAACAGGATCGAACGCTCGATGCCGAACCCTTCGTTGGACACCACCAGCTGATAATGGGCATAGAGCGCGCCGGCGATGCCCGCGAAGAATGCCGCGAGGCCGAACGACAGCGTGCGATACTTGGTGAGATTGATGCCCATGATTTCGGCGGACAGGTAATGGTCGCGCACCGCGACCAGCGCCCGGCCGTCGCGGGTGCGCATCAGATTGGTGACCAGCATGTAGCTGACCAGCACATAGGCCAGCACCACGTAGAAATATTGCCGGTCGCCGCGCAGCACATAGCCGAAGATCGAGAACGGATTGGCCATCGCCGGCACCGAGCCGCCGGTGAACCATTCAGCGCGCGAGAAGAAGTCGATCAGGATGTACTGCGCCGCCAGCGTGGCGATCACCAGATACAGGCCCTTCAGTCGCGCAGCCGGCAGGCCGAACACCAGCCCGACCATCGCGGTGACCAGCCCGGCGAGCGGGATCGCGAAAAACACCGGGATCGGCAGATGGTTGGACAGATAGGCCGAGGTGAACGCGCCGAGCAGGAAGAACGCGGCGTGACCGATCGAAATCTGGCCGGTGAAGCCGACCAGGATGTTGAGCCCGAGCGCGGCGATGCCAAAAATGCCGATCTGGATCAGGATGCTCAGCCAATATTCGGTGAGCACCAGCGGCGCAAAGCACACCAGCGCCACGCCGAGAATGGCGAAGTTGCGGCTGGTGGAAGTCGGGAAGATGGTGGTGTCGGCCGCATAGGAGCTGCGGAAATCACCGGCGGGAATCAGGTTTGAGGATGCCATGGTCAGATCCGCTCGATGTCCTTGGTGCCGAACAGCCCGTACGGTTTGATCATCAGGATGATGATCAGCACGTAGAACGGCGCGACTTCATAAAGATTGCCCCAGTGCAGATATTCGCTGTCGATGAACTGCGCGAAGTTCTCCAAAAGGCCGATGATGATGCCGCCAAGCACCGCGCCGCCGATCGAGTCGAGACCGCCGAGGATCGCCGCCGGAAACACCTTGATGCCGTAGGCCGACAGGCCGGACGACACGCCGTTCACCACCGCGACCACCACGCCCGCGACCGCCGACACCGTGGCCGAGATCGCCCAGGCCATCGCGAACACGCTTTTCACCGAAATGCCGAGCGACTGTGCGACCTGCTGATTGAACGCGGTGGCGCGCATCGCGAGGCCGTATTTCGACACCCGGAAGAACCAGGCCATGCCGATCATCATGGCGATCGAGACCACCAGGCTCATGACATAGACGGTCTGGATCTGCAGGCCGCCGATCGACACCGCTTGGCTGGTGAAGATCTGCGGGAATGGCTGCGGGCTGGTGCCGAACATCCATTTCAGCGCCGCCTGGAACACGGTCGATAGCGCGATCGTCACCATGATCACTGAGATGATCGGCTCGCCGATCATCGGGCGCAGGAAGATGATCTGCACCAGAATGCCGAACGCGAACATGAACGCCAGCGTGATCGGCATGCCGAAATAGAATGGTATCTGGTACTTAGCGAGTAGCGCCCAGCAGACCCAGGCGCCGATCAAGAGCAGTTCGCCTTGCGCGAAATTGACGACCTGGGTCGCCTTGTAGATCAGCACGAAACTCATCGCGACCACGCCGTACAGCGTGCCGACCACGAGGCCGTTGACCAGAAGCTGAATGAGGAGCTGCGAATTCATGCGAAGGCTCGATGCTGAAGGATAACGAGGGGCGCCATTCGTCCCTCTTCCCTTGTGGGAGAGGGTGCCCGAGCGCAGCGAGGGCGGGTGAGGGGAGCCAGGGGAGCACGGCCGATCGTGTGGCTCCCCCTCACCCCGTCATCCTTGTGGTGGCCGAAGGTGCCGCCCTCTCCCGCGAGGGGAGAGGGCGTTGTCACCGGCGCCTGCAAATGCCAATTCCCCCTCATTCCGCCGCCTCCGCATGGGCGTGCGCGGCGCCGAGGTCGACCACGGCCAGCGTGGTGCGGATGCGCTGGGTGGTGCCGTCCTGGTATTTGATGACGGTGTCGACCGGAATGGTGCTGGCGCCGCCGTAAATGCCTTCGATGATGTCGGCGTATTTCTCGTTGATCACGCTGCGTCGCACCTTGCGGGTGCGGGTCAATTCGCCGTCGTCGGCATCGAGCTCCTTGTACAGCAACAGGAACCGCGAGATGCGCTGCGCCGGCGGCAGCGTGGCGTTGACGGTCTCCACCTCCTTGCGCAGCAGCTGATAGACTTCGGGCCGCGAGGCGAGATCGCTATAGGTGGTGAAGGCGATGCGCTTCTTCTCCGCCCATTTCGAGATGATCGAATAGCGGATGCAGATCATGGTCGCGAGCGTGTCGCGGCCGGCGCCGAGCACCACGGCTTCCGCGATATAGGGCGAGAATTTCAGCTTGTTCTCGATATATTGCGGCGAGAAGCGCTCGCCATGCGACAGCTCGGCGAGGTCCTTGATGCGGTCGATCACCACCAGCTGGCCGTCATTGTTGAAATAGCCGGCGTCGCCGGAATGCATCCAGCCGTCCTTGATGTCGGCGACCGAAGCTTCCGGATTCTTGTAGTAGCCGACGAACATGTTGGGATGGCGCACCACGATTTCGCCGATGCCCTGCACGTCGGGATTGTCGATCTTGATCTCGATCTCGGACGCCATCGGCACGCCGGTGGTGTCGGGATTGACCGCGTCATCGCGGTGCAGCGTGTAGGCGCCGAGCAGTTCGGTCTGGCCATAAAGCGTGCGCAGCGGCACGCCCATGGCGCGGAAGAACTTGAACGTGTCCGGGCCGAGCGCGGCGCCGCCGGTCGCGGCCGAACGCAGCCGCGTAAAACCGAGCCGGTCGCGCAGCGCGCGGAACAGGATGGCATCGGCAAAGCTGGAATGGCCGCCGCGCTCCAGCGCCGCCAGGCCCGCTTTCATGCCGATATCATAGAGCCGTTGCTTGAACGGCGAGGCGTCCATCACCCGGGCGCGCACATCGGCGGCAATGCCTTCCCACACCCGCGGCGCGAACAGCACGAAGGTCGGCGCGATTTCGCGGAAATCGTGCATCATCGTGTCGGGTTCTTCGACGAAGTTGACCTTCATCCGGCACAGCAGGCCTTTGCCGAGCGCGTATACCTGCTCCATGATCCAGGGCAGCGGCAGCACCGAGACGTATTCGTCCTCCGGGCCCTTCGGGTCGAACGACAGATAGATCGCGCAGTGGCGCAGCACGCGCGCCGAGGTCAGCATCGCCAGCTTGGGATGCGAGGTGGTACCCGAGGTGGTGCACAGGATCGACACGTCCTCGCCCGAGGTGGCATCGACCAGCTCATCATAGAGACCCGGCTCGCGCGCGGCGCGGTCCTGGCCCATCGCGGCCAGCACCGAGGCTTCGATCAGCCGCGGATCGTCATATTTGCGCATGCCGCGCGGGTCGGAATAGACGATGTGCTTGAGCTGCGGCGCGCGTTCGGCGAGCGCCAACAGCTTATCGACCTGCTCCTCGTCCTCCGCGAACACCAGGCGCGCTTCACCGTAATTGAGCAGATAGGCGGCTTCGTCATCGAGCACGTCGCGATAAAGCCCAAGGCTCATCGCGCTGATCGCATGGGTGGCGATCTCGGCCGCGACCCAGTCCGGCCGGTTATCGCCGATGATGCCGATCACGTCGCCGCGGCCAAGGCCGAGCGACACCATGCCGAGCGCGAAATCGCGTACCCGGTGCTGATAGTCGCGCCAGCTCAGCTCGCGCCACAGCCCGAGATCCTTCTCGCGCAGCGCGATGTCGTCGCCATGCTCATGGGCGTTGAGACGCAGCAGTTTCGGAAAAGTGTCGGCCTTGGCGACACGGGCTTGATAATCGATCATGCCGCATGCTCCGAAGCTGAGGGATGGTCAGGGGCATCATCGGGATCGACCAGCAATTCGTCTTCCTCGCCGAGATAAGCGCGTTTGACATGCGGATCGGCGAGCACGTCGGCCGGGTCGCCATCGGCAATCTTGCGGCCGAAATCGAGCACCACGACGCGGTGCGAGATGTCCATCACCACGCCCATGTCGTGTTCGATCATCACGACGGTCATGCCGTATTCTTCGTTGAGATCGACGATGTAGCGGGCCATGTCCTCCTTCTCTTCGAAGTTCATGCCGGCCATCGGTTCGTCGAGCAGGATCAGTTTTGGCTCCAGCGCCATGGCGCGCGCCAGCTCGACGCGCTTGCGCAGGCCATAGGACAGCGTGCCGGCCGTGGCCTTGCGCACCGACTGCAGATCGAGAAAGTCGATGATTTCTTCGACCTTTTCGCGGTGTTCCAGCTCCTCGCGCCGTGCGCCGGTGAGCCAGTAGAGCGAGCCGGTCAGAAAATTGTTTTTCAGCAGATGGTGGCGGCCGACCATGATGTTGTCGAGCACGCTCATGTGGTGAAACAGCGCGAGATTCTGGAAGGTCCGACCGATGCCCAGCTGAGCGCGCGCATTCGGCTTCATGCCGGTGATGTCGCGGCCATGATAGAACAACTGGCCCTCGGTCGGCCGATAGCGGCCCGAGATGCAGTTGACGATCGAGGTTTTGCCGGCGCCGTTAGGGCCGATGATCGAAAACAGCTCGCCGGCCTTCACCGAAAAACTAACGTCGGTCAGCGCCCGGACGCCGCCGAAGCGCAGTGAGACCGCGCGCACTTCTAATGCGTGTTCCACGCGTTTCCTCCTTAAAGCGCCTTCGGCGCTCTTACACACACGGCGCCTTTGGCGCTCTTTAGTGTGACGGCGCCACCGGCGCTGTCTGCTTGGCGCCTTCGGCGCTCGTTATCGTTATGGCGCCTTCGGCGCTCGTTATCATTATGGCGCCTTTGGCGCTCGTTGTTGTGGTCGGCGCCTGTGGCGCTCTTTAAGCGGCGCCCGCGGCGCCGTTGAGATGGAGCGCCTGCGGCGCTTCATGATGACGCCCGCGCTGCCTTTAGTCATGGCATCTGGGCGTCTGCTATCGTTCGGAACGGGGATGAGCCGGTCCATGGAACAGCCCCGCCGTGCCACTCTAGCACGGCTGGTACCATTTGTTCCATGACAACCGAGTTGGGCGAGTTACGCCAGTCGCCTTTGGTATCAGACCTCGAGCCACTCTTTGCGGATGGCTTCGTTGTCCTTGAGTTCGGAGGGCGTGCCCTCGAACACGATCTGGCCGTGGCCCATCACATAGACGCGGTGCGAAATCCGCATTGCGATCGAGAGTTTCTGTTCCACCAGCAGGATCGACACGCCGCGGCGTGCGATCTCGGCGATCAGGTCGCCGACCTGCTGCACGATGATCGGGGCGAGGCCTTCTGTCGGCTCGTCGATCATCACCAGTTCCGGATCGCCCATCAAGGTGCGGCAAATCGTCAGCATCTGCTTCTCGCCGCCGGACAGCACCCCGGCCGCGGTGTCGGCGCGCGCCTTGAGATTTGAGAACATGTCGAGCATGTCGTCGAGCCGCCATTTGCCGGGATGGCGCGGGTTCTTGATGCCCAGCATCAAGTTCTGGCGCACCGTCAGCCCCGGGAAAATGTCGCGGTTCTCCGGCACATAGCCGAGCCCGAGATGGGCGATCTTGTAGCTCGGCAGCCCGGCGATCTCGGTGCCCTTGAAGCGAATCGAGCCATGCGGCGGCACTTCGCCCATGATCGCCTTCACCGTGGTGGAACGGCCGACGCCGTTGCGGCCGAGCAGGCTGACCACTTCGCCGGCGCCGATCTTCATGTCGACGCCCTGCAGAATGTGACTCTTGCCGTAATAAGCGTGGAGGTTGTTGACCTCGAGCATCATGCGGCCTCCTCGCCGAGATAAGCTTCCTTGACCTTGGCATTGCCGCGGATTTCCTCAGGCGTGCCCGAGGCGATGATCTGGCCATAGACCAGCACCGAGATCTTGTCCGCGAGGCCAAACACCACGCTCATGTCGTGCTCGACAATCAGCAAGGTGCGGCCTTCGGTCAGGCGGCGGATCAGCTCGACCGCGCGCTCCGTTTCGGCATGGCTCATGCCGGCGGTCGGCTCATCGAGCAGGATCACATCGGCGCCGCCCGCCACGGTGATGCCGATTTCCAGCGCGCGCTGCTCGGCATAGGTCAGCAGGCCAGCAGGCATGTCGCGGCGGTCGGCGAGGTGGATGTATTCGAGAATCTGCGCGGTGCGCTCGCGCACCTCCGGCAGATTGTCGATATTCTTCCAGAACGCGTAGCGCTGCCCAGTGGCCCACAGCACCGCGCAGCGCAGATTTTCCCACACCGACATGTTGGCGAACACGTTGGTGACCTGGAATGAGCGCGACAGTCCACGGCGGTTGATCTGGAACGGGCGCAGCCCGGCGATCTCCTCGCCGCGCAGCAAAATGCTGCCGGTGGTCGGCCGCATATAGCCGCTGATCAGATTGAAGGTGGTCGATTTGCCGGCGCCGTTCGGGCCGATCAGCGCGTGGCGTTCGCCCTGGGCGATCTTCAGATTGATGTTCTGGATCACCTTGGTGACGCCGAAGGTCTTTTCGACGCCGCGAAGTTCGATGGCGTTGGTCATAGCGGATGCACCTTGGCGCGGGCGGCGGTCAGAGTTTCGTCCCAGGTGTGCGCGACCCGGCGCCAGGTGATCCTGGCCAGGATGAAGCCGACCACGATCAGCAGCACCGCCGCGCTCCAGGTGAGCGGGCTGGTGGCGTTGAACGGGATGCCGAACGCGCGAATATTGGGATCTTCGTTGGGGTGCGCGGTGTAGTGCACCGTGGTTTCGATCGCGAGCATGATGCCGGTCAGGAACGCGAAGGTCGGCACGCCGGCGAGCAGATAGCTCGGCAGCATTTTCGTTAGCATGCCGGCGCGCCAGAGCGGACGGTGCATCATCATCAGCCCGGTGAGACCGCCCGGGGTGAACATCACCACGCCGATGAAGAACAGCCCGAAATAGAGCTGCCACACCGAGGTGAGATCGCTGAGCCCGATCGACAGCACCGTGACGAAGATCGCACCGACGATCGGGCCGATGAAGAAGCCGATGCCGCCGATATAGGCCGCAAACAGCACGGTGCCGGACTGCACCGCGCCGAGATAGGCGGAGTTGGCGATTTCAAAATTGATGGCGGCGAGCGATCCGGCGATGCCGGCGAACATGCCCGCGAAGCAGAACGCCAGATAGCGCACCACATGCGGGTCATAGCCGACGAACTGCACCCGCTCCGGATTGTCGCGCACCGCGTTGCACATCCGGCCGAGCGGCGTCCGGGTCAGCGCGTACATCGCGATGATGGCGATCAGCGTCCAGGCCGCGACCAGATAATAGATCTGGATCTGCGGGCCGAAACTGAGCTCGAACACCCGGAACATTTTGGTGCGGTTGGCCGACACACCGGCTTCGCCCCCAAAGAACGAGCGCAGGATCAGCGCCGAGGACGCGATCAGTTCGGCCAGCCCGAGCGAGATCATCGCAAAGGCGGTGCCGGAGCGCTGGGTCATCACCCAGCCGATCAAAGCTGAGAAGAACAGCCCGGTGGCACCGCCGATCACCGGCACCAGCGGCAGCGGGATCGGCCATTTATGGCCGCCAAAGTAGTTGATCGCATGGATCGCCAGAAAGCCGCCAAGGCCATAATAGACCGCGTGGCCGAACGACAGCATGCCGGTCTGGCCGAGCAGGATGTTGTACGACAGCGCAAAGATGATCGAGATGCCGATCAGGCAGAAGGTGGTGAGCGCGCCGCCCGAGGCGAAGATCTTGGGCAGCACCAAAAGGAACAGCGCCAGGCCGACCCACATGCCGTAGAATTTCAGCTTCTCGGCCGTGGTGGGCAGCGGCGGGGCGATCCGCGTCGTGATGTCTCTCATGTTTCGCGCGTCCCCAAAAGGCCCATCGGCCGGAAGATCAGAACAAGCACCAGCAGCAGATAGGGCAGCACCGGCGCGACCTGCGCCACGGTGACGTTCCAGATGTCGGAGAGCCAGGTCGTGGCCCAGGCCGGATCGAGCGGGCCGAACAGCGAGGCTGGGGAGGTGTTGATCGACACCGCAAAGGTTTGCAGCAGGCCGATCATCAGCGAGGCGATGAAGGCGCCGGGCAGCGAGCCGAGCCCGCCGACCACCACCACCACGAACAGGATCGGGCCGAGCAGCGCCGCCATGTTCGATTGCGTCACCAGCGCCGGGCCGGCGATCACGCCGGCAACCGCGGCGAGCGCAGTGCCGACGCCGAACACCAGCATGAAGATGCGCCCGACATTATGGCCGAGATGGGCGACCATATGCGGGTGGGTCAGCGCCGCCTGCACGATCAGCCCGACGCGGGTCTTCTTCAGCACGAGCAGCAAGCTGAGGAAGATCACCACCGAGACCAGCAGCATGAACATCTTGAAGGCCGGATAGTTGGTCGAGAAGATCGTGAACGCCGGGAAATCGAGCACCGCCGGCACCCGGAAATCGACCGGGCTCTTGCCCCAGATGATCTGCACCACTTCTTCGATCGCGAAGGCGAGGCCGAAGGTGAACAGCAGCTCGGCGACATGGCCGTTCTTATGAACATGGCGCAGCCCGTAGCGTTCCACGGCAATGCCGATCAGGCCGGCCAGCAGCGGCGCTAGCACCAAGGCCGGCCAGAACCCGACCCAGCGGCTGATCTGAAAGCCGAAGAACGCGCCGAGCATGTAGAAGCTGGCATGGGCGAAATTCAGCACGCCGAGCATACTGAAGATCACGGTGAGTCCGCTCGCCATCAGGAACAGCAACATCCCGAACAGGATGCCGTTCAGCGAGGATATGACGATCAATTCGAGCACGGTTCTGCCTGCAATTTGAAGGGCTGAAGTCGCTGAGCTCGGCCCGCGCCGACGCGCGCGAGCAGATTGCGGATTGCGGAGCAATCCGGATCAAGAAGACGTATCCGCCGTGTTACGTTGCGTTCGTCTAAGTCGCCTCGCGGTGACGCTGCTTAGTCCGGTCCCATCCCCGCTTGCGGCGGGGAGGGGAGGGATTCGGCCGCGTCGCCGCGAATGCGCCTAGACTTACGGCCGTTCCATCTTGCAGGTGGTCGGCAGCACGGTCTGCTGGGTGTCGATCTTGGCGACCAGTCGCCAGCCCCAGCCAGTCTTTTCCTCGTCGAACGGCTCGTTGTCGCCGCGCTCGCCGAGCGAGGAGATGTAGATCGGCTGGAAGAACTGATGGTCGTCCTTGCGCATAAAACCTTCGCCGCCGTCGAACACTTCGAAGGTCATGCCTTCCAGCGCCTGCGCCACCTTGACCGGGTCGGTCGACTTGGCCTTGTCGGCGGCCGCCGCGAACATCCGCATCTGATTGACGGCGCGCGGATAGAACATGCCGAAATCATACTTGGCGCGGAACGCCTTCTCGAAATCGCGCGACGGCTGGTGATCGAGATTGGCGAGGCCTTCCGAGACCTGGAACACCTGATGGTTCAGACCGGCCTGCTTGATCGCGGTCGGGCCGCCGGTACCGCCGGCGTAATAGGTGTACCAGTTGACCTTGAGCCCGGCGTCGGCCGCGGCCTTCAGCAGCAGCGCGATATCCTGGCCCCAATTGCCGGTGACCACGGTGTCGGCGCCGGACGCCTTGATCTTGGCGACATAGGGCGCGAAGTCGCTGATCTTGAGCAGCGGATGCAACTCGTCGCCGACGATCTGGATGTCAGGACGCTTGGCGGCCAGCATGGCCTTGGCCTGGCTGCGCACCGACTGGCCGAACGAGTAGTCCTGGTTGATCAGATAGACTTTTTTGATGGAGGGCGTGCTCTTCATGTAATTGGTGAGCGCTTCCATCTTGATGTCGGAATTGGCGTCCCAGCGGAAATGCCAAAAACTGCACTTCTCGTTGGTCAGCACCGGATCGACCGCGGCATAGTTGAAGTACAGCACTTCCTTGCCGGGATTGCGTTCGTTGTATTTGGTGACGAAGTCCGACAGCGCGCCGGCCACTGAGGAGCCGTTACCCTGGGTGATAAAGCGCACGCCGGCGTCGATCGCCTTCTGCGCTTGGATCAGACTTTCCTGAGGATTAGTCTTGTTGTCGAGCGGAACGATCTCGACCTTCTTGCCAAGTACACCGCCCTTGGTGTTTAATTCCTCAGCAAGGAATTGGAAGGTTTTCAGACCGACTTCCCCGACGCTGGCGCCCCCGCCAGACAACGGGTCGATATAGCCGATCTTGATAGTATCTTCTGCGGCCGCTGCGGAACCCAAAATGGGCAGTGCCAACGCGGCAGCCAGCAATGTCTTGCGCATTCATTCCTCCTCTAGTGTTTTTTACTTGTGTAGGTTGCATTGCCAAATGAGCTAAACTTTTCAACTCAATCAGCAAAACTCCTGTTTGAATATATTCTGAGGCAATGATCGCGGCGCCGCAAGCCCGCTCATTGTACCGCGGCAGCGTTGTAACGTCGCTTGTTGAGAAATAGCGCGAGCCCGCTTGCGGAACGCGCGAGCGCAGCACGCGCGCACCTCGTTACAATTGCTCTAAGCTGGGGCGGGCTCGATCACCGCAGAGTGCGTCGCCTGTCGCGCGTGCGCTTGTGCAAGTTGAGCGCGCGTCACGCTCGGACGATCGCACTGAGCTGTGCAATTTTGATCGGCGGATGCCGATCATCCCGCGCTGGCATTCTGACGAAGACAGAGCCAGGCCGACCATGATCGCCCCCTCGAACTCTCGATCGCTCGCGTCAGCGGTGGGGAGGGCGGCGCGAAGCGCCGAGGTGGCATTGGCGCCACTTGCCGTCGAAGCGATCGAAGCCAGCGATGCCGCGGTGGCCAGATGACTGGTTGCCCCCAGCCTCTTGCCTCCCGACTCCTGCCAGAACTGTCGGCCAGCCTGCGGAACTGGCACCCGGCCATGCGCGGTGCGGCAGTGGCGAATCAAAGGCGCGCGCTGCGGCGCCCCAGGCCAGTCCTGGGCCTAAGGGCCGCAAAACGCGGCGCCGCACCGGCAAACCGGCCGAAATCGCCGTGTCGGCTGGTCCATCTTGGTCCATTTGCCACTTTGCGCGGGATTGGCGCGGGGCTGCCTCCGGTGTAGAGCAGACCGCAATTGCTTTCCCGTTCTCGCGAGCGTGTTCTCTTCGCTATGTCCCACCACGAATATGTCTTGACCCTGTCCTGCCCGGACCTGCCCGGCATCGTTTCGTCGGTCTCGACCTATCTGGTCGACAATGGGCAGAACATTCTCGATGCCCAGCAATTCAACGATTCCGAGACCGGCCTGTTCTTCATGCGGGTGGTGTTCTCCGCCGCGCAGACCCGGGTGTCGCTGCAGGCGCTGCGCGAGGCTTTCGTGCCGGTGGCCGAGCGTTACATGATGCGCTGGCAGATGCGCGACCGCTCCAACAAGCGCCGGGTGATGCTGCTGGTGTCGCAGTCCGATCACTGCCTGGTCGATATTCTCTATCGCTGGCGCACCGGCGAATTGCAGATGCATCCGACCGCGATCATTTCCAATCACCCGCGCCATGCCTTCAACGGCATCGATTTCGGCGATATTCCGTTCCACTATCTGCCGGTCACCAAAGAGACCAAGCGGCAGCAGGAAACGGCGATCTGCGGGGTGATCGCGCACACCAAGACCGATCTGGTGGTGCTGGCGCGTTACATGCAGATTCTGTCCAATGAGATGTCAGGCCGGCTGGAAGGCCGCTGCATCAACATCCACCATTCGTTCCTGCCGGGCTTCAAGGGCGCACGGCCCTATCACCAGGCCCATGAGCGCGGCGTCAAGCTGATCGGCGCCACCGCGCATTACGTCACCAGCGATCTCGACGAAGGCCCGATCATCGATCAGGACGTCGAGCGCATCAGCCATCGCGACACCCCGAACGATCTGGTGCGCAAGGGCCGCGATATCGAGCGCCGGGTGCTGGCGCGCGCGATCCGCTATCACCTTGAGGACCGGGTGATCCTCAACGGCCGCAAGACCGTGGTGTTCGTGGACTGACGCTCACTGCGGCGCGGTGTTTTGGGCGCGCGCCGCCTTCTCGGCCTTTTCCAGCTTTTCGCGCTCGGCTGCCGGCATGTTGCGGCGGCGCTCGTTCTCGCGCATCCAGGCGTCATATTGCGCCGTGCCGGGGCGCGGCGGCGCGTCGGCGGGCAGGCCACCCGCCCATTGCGGCACATAATCGCCCATGCCGGCCGACAGCTTGTCGTTGATGCTGCCACAGCTCGCCAGCTCGGTGCCGAGCGTGATCAGCGCGACCAAGGTCAGGCCGTGTCGTAGCCGCGGCGCGGCCGACCGAAGGAACCCGCTTGCTGCCGTCATCTGCTGCTCGTCCTTTCACAAAACCCTTGCCGGTTAAGCGCCTGCGCCATTCCGTCGCGGCACCCCCGGCCGTTGCCCGCGCCGCTGCGGACAGCATCACCGTCTTGGCGGCAAAAATACGCTGATTCCTTGTTCTGCCGCGCAAACACAGGAATCGGCGCCATCTGATGGCACAGCCTTGCGAGCAACGAAACAGCCGCGGCGCGCGTGCCGTTAAGCGTGATCGTTAGTGTGCAACCAATTGGATTTCCGCTTCGGTAACGGGGGCGACGATATAGCGGCCGAAAGCCTTTGAGAAGAAAAGCTGGGTTGCGATCGGAGTGACATGATGTTGAGGACGAAGCCACCGTTCCGGGCCGACCATGCCGGCAGTCTGCTTCGCCCGCAAAAGATCAGCGAGGCGCGTGCCAAATTCGCCCGTCAGCAGATCAGCGCTGATGAGCTGCGGCGCATCGAGGACATGGAAATCGAGAAGCTGGTGCATAAGCAGTCCGCGATCGGGCTGCAGCTGGCGACCGACGGCGAATTGCGGCGCGGTAGCTGGCATCTCGATTTTTTTGCTGGGCTGAGTGGCTGCGAGCTCTATCACAGCGCAGCGCGGTCGCCGGATGAGCGCCCCGATGCGGTGCGGGTGGTTGGCGCCATCGACTTTCCCGACGATCATCCGGTGCTGGAGGAATTCCGCGTGCTGCAGCGCCATGCCGGCATTGCGCATGTCACGCCCAAGCTGACCATTCCCTCGCCGGTGATGCTGCATTTCTACGTGGGCCGCGCCGGCACCTCGCCGCAGGCCTATCCGCAGCTCGATGGCCTGTTGCACGATCTTGCCAAAGCCTATCGCAAGGCGGTGCGCGCGCTATACGACGCCGGCTGCCGCTATCTGCAATTCGACGATACCGTGTGGGCCGATCTGTGCTCGCCGGATGTGGTGCAGCAGATGCGCGAGCGCGGCGACAATCCCGATCAATTGCCGCAACTTTATTCGCGGATCATCAACTATGCGATCGCGGAACGGCCGGCCGACATGGTGATCACCACCCATGTTTGCCGCAGCAATGGCGATAGCTCGTCCTGGCTCGCCGCCGGTGGTTATGAGCCGATCGCCGAGACGCTGTTCGCGCGCACCAATTACGACGGCTATCTGCTGGAATATGCGGAAGGCGCGGGCGGTTTTGCGCCGCTGCGCTTCCTGCCGCGCGGCCCAAAGGTGGCGATGATCGGCGCGATTGCCGCGCAGGATGGCGAGTTGGAAAGCAAGGACGATCTGAAGCGCAAGCTGCAGGAGGCGGCGCAATTCGTGCCGCTCGAGCAGCTCGCGCTCGCGCCGCAATCAGGCTTTGCGTTCGGCGAGCAAAGCACGCCGCTGTCCGAACAGGCGCAATGGGACAAGCTGCGCTTGGCCGTCGAAGTCGCGCAAGAGGTTTGGGGGAGGTAGCGCTGAACGGCACGGTCGGCCGGTTAGCGAGGCCAGCTTACGTCGGGAAGTGCATCGCGTGTGAGCGAGGGTAGGCGCATTTGTCCCTCCCACTTGTGGGGAGGGTGAACGGCCCGATGACAATCGGGCCGGACGGGTGGGGTGCTACTCAGCGCAGCGATATCCGGGACCGGCTTTGAGGTGAGGAACGATCTTCCCCGGATTACGCTTCGCTTCATCCGGGCTACACGCGCAGCGAGGGCAGCCGGCACCAGCGGGCGGCAGTGCCGCCCGCCTGACAGACTTAGTCGTTCACCGTGCCGCGGCCGATGCTCTCATAGATGAAGCCGTGCGCGGCCATCTGCTCGGGCCGATAGATGTTGCGTAGATCGACCACCACCGGCTGGCGCAGCACGTCCTTGAGCTTGGCGAGATCAAGCGCGCGGAACTGGACCCATTCGGTGACGATCACCAGCGCGTCGGCGTCCTGCGCGCATGAATAGGGATCGTCGCAATAATCGATATCGGGCAGCTCCTGGCGGGCCTGCTCCATGCCCGCCGGATCATAGGCGCGGACCTGCGCGCCCATATCCTTCAGCCCGGTCACCAGCGGGATCGACGGCGCCTCGCGCATGTCGTCGGTATCGGGCTTAAACGTCAGGCCGAGCAGCGCCACCGTCTTGCCGCGCAGACTGCCGCCGAGCGCGTTCGAGACTTTTCGCGCCATCGCGCGCTTGCGGGTGTCGTTGACCGCCAGCACCGCTTCGATGATGCGCAGCGGCACGTCATGGTCCTGCGCGATCTTGAGAATCGCGCGGGTGTCCTTCGGGAAGCATGAGCCGCCAAAACCCGGGCCGGCATGCAGAAATTTGGGGCCGATCCGGTTGTCCATGCCGATGCCGCGCGCCACTTCCTGCACGTCGGCGCCGACCTTCTCGGCGAGATCGGCGATCTCGTTGATGAAGGTGATCTTGGTCGCGAGGAAAGCGTTGGCGGCGTATTTGATCAGCTCGGCGGTGCGCCGGCCGGTGAACATCAGCGGCCCCTGGTTCAGCGACAGCGGCCGATAGATTTCGCCGATCAGCTTGCGGGCGCGCTCGTCCTCGGTGCCGACCACGATCCGGTCCGGGAATTTGAAATCGCGGATCGCCGCGCCTTCCCGCAAAAATTCCGGATTGGAGGCCACCACGATATCGGCAGCCGGATTGGCTTCGCGGATCAGCCGCTCGACCTCGTCGCCGGTGCCGACCGGCACCGTCGATTTGGTGATCACCACGGTAAAGCCGCGCAGGGCGCCGGCGATCTCGCGCGCCGCCGCATAGACATAGCTGAGGTCGGCGTGGCCGTCGCCGCGCCGCGACGGCGTGCCGACCGCGATGAACACCGCGTCCGCTTCGCCGACCGCCGCGGGCAGGTCGGTGGTGAAGCTCAGCCGGCCGGCCTTGGCGTTGGACGCGACCAGTACGTCGAGCCCCGGCTCGAAGATCGGGATCGCGCCGCCGCGCAGCGCTTCGATCTTGGCGGCATCGTTGTCGACGCAAGTGACGTGGTGGCCGAAATCGGCCAAGCAAGCACCGGACACCAGCCCCACATAGCCGGTACCGATCATAGCAATACGCATCGTAGACCTATCTTCTGGGTCAGACGGACCAAATTCCGAGCGGTCTTAGCAGAGGGGGTGCTGGCTGACGAGCGCCCGGCGCGGTCGCCAGTGGATGGTCAACGACTTCCTAACGCCGCGATGCGACGGCTGCATGGCAGCGCCGGCCATCGCGCCGCGTTTCCCCGGTGGGCAGACCGTGCTAGGAGGTGAAGGTGTCGCCAACCTGCCCACCTGCGATCCCATGAAGCACGACCAGTTGCTCGGCCAGATTTCGGACTATTGCCGGCAGGCCGGCATGGCCGAGACCACCTTTGGCCGCCGCGCCGTCAATGACGGCAAGCTGGTGCATCGGCTGCGCGAGGGCAAACGCATCACCATCGACACGCTGGAGCGGATCGAGGCGTTCATCGCGGCCGGGCTTGGCGAGACGCCGCCGCCGCGGCGCCGGGCCGATCCGCCCGAGCGCCGCGACCCGCGCAGCAATTTCCGGTTCTTCGAAAACCGGCAAAAATACCTGCTATTCGTGCACACTTGCAGCGAAAAGCGGGTGATTGCGCAGCGCGTCGCGCTCGAACTCAGCAATATCCATCCGCGGCCGCCGGCGATCCGGCTGTTCGACGCCGGCTGCGGCGACGGCACCGTGCTGGCGCGGGTGTTGCGCTCGATGCATAGCCGGTTCCCGCATATGCCGTTCTATGTCGCCGGCAAGGAACTGAGCCTGGAAGACGTTCGCCTGACGCTGGACAAGATCCCGGACCGGCTGTTCGAGCATCCGGCGACCGTGTTTGTTCTCACCAATATGTATTATGCCGAGGCGCCGTGGCTGACCCCGGCTTCGCCCACCGCAGCGGCCGGCATGATCTGGCACGAGCTGGTGCTGCGCGGCGGATCATCGGGCGAATTCGAAACCCAGATCGCTGAACTTGGTCCGTTCCTGGAAGAGAACTGGCGCGCCTGCATCAGCCCGAAATCCGGCATGCCGATTTATGAGCGGCCGGTGGTGATCGTTATCTATCGGGAAGATCAAAGGTTTTTGCTCGATTCGGTGATCCCGCGCGCCGGCCGCACCGAGGCCAATTTCGACCTGGTGATCGCCTCGCAGCCCTACCGCGCAAAATCCGGTGTAAAATTTCGGGCCAAGCGCATCATCGCGCCGCTGGCCCGCGCGCTGCGCCCCGGGGGCCGGCTGATCGGAATTCACTCCCATGGGCAGGATCCCGGGCTTGAGATCATCCAGGCGATCTGGCCCGGAGAAAATCCTTTTGCGGTCAGCCGACATGAGCTATTGCGCGCGGTGAAATACGAGCTTGGCGCGGCCGGGCGCGACCTGAATTTTAACGCCTACGCCGATAGCCGTTCGATCTTTCGATATGATATGGAAGCGCTGCCCAACGAGGTCACCGGCTCGATCGGCACCTCGACGGCTTTCGCAGCATGGAATGCGGCGGTGTATGTGGCGCAGATTGAGGATGATCGGTTAACCGAGATGACTCAGAGCGGCCATTATCTCGACGCCACCCGCGACGTGCTGCGCCGGCACAGCGGGCTTTGGTTTTACGACGAATCCTACGTCATCTCGCGTCGTCGCGACTGACAAATCAGGACAACAGCACGAAAGGACCGCCGATCGCAGGCGGGTAGGGGTTGGTTGATGCGCGCGTCTTATCAGTTCACCAGTGAATCGGTCTCCGAAGGTCATCCCGACAAGGTCTGCGACCGGATCTCCGACGAAATCGTCGATCTGTTCTACCGCGAAGGGCCGAAGGCGGGCATCGATCCCTGGGCGATCCGCGCCGCCTGCGAAACGCTGGCCACCACCAACAAGGTGGTGATCGCCGGTGAAACCCGCGGTCCGGCCTCGGTCACCAATGACCACATCGAGCAGGTGGTGCGTAACGCCATCAAGGACATCGGCTACGAGCAGGCCGGCTTCCACTGGAAGACCGCCGACATCGAGATCCTGCTGCATCCGCAGTCGGCCGACATCGCGCAGGGCGTCGACGCGCTGCAGCCGGGCGACAACAAGGAAGAGGGCGCGGGCGACCAGGGCATCATGTTCGGTTATGCCTGCAACGAGACCCCGGATCTGATGCCGGCGCCGATCTTCTACGCCCACAAGATCCTGCGGCTGATCTCGGAAGCCCGCCACTCCGGCAAGGAGAAGGTGCTGGGCCCGGACTCCAAGAGCCAGGTCACCGTGCAGTATGAAAACGGCCGTCCGGTCGGCGTCACCCAGATCGTGGTGTCGCATCAGCATCTGATCGAGGACATGTCCTCGCAGCAGATCCGCGACCTGGTCGAGCCCTATGTGCGCCAGGCGCTGCCGGAAGGCTGGATCACCGACAAGACCATCTGGCACGTCAACCCGACCGGAAAATTCTTCATCGGCGGTCCGGACGGTGACGCTGGCCTGACCGGCCGCAAGATCATCGTCGACACCTATGGTGGCGCGGCCCCGCATGGCGGCGGCGCGTTCTCCGGCAAGGACCCGACCAAGGTTGACCGCTCGGCCGCCTATGTGTCGCGCTACCTCGCCAAGAACATCGTCGCCGCGGGTCTGGCTGACCGCTGCACGCTGCAGTTGTCGTACGCGATCGGCGTTGCCAAGCCGCTGTCGATCTATGTCGACACCCACGGCACCGGCAAGGTGTCCGAGGCACAGCTGGAAAAGGCGGCCGGCGAGGTGATGGACCTGACGCCGCGCGGCATCCGCAAGCATCTCGACCTCAACAAGCCGATCTATGCCCGCACCTCGGCCTACGGCCATTTCGGCCGCACCCCGGACGCCGACGGCGGCTTCTCCTGGGAGAAGACCGATCTTGTCGAGGCTCTGAAGCGCGCTGTTTAAAGGACGCCGCGCTTCGGCGCGCGTGAACTGTCAATCGGTGCAAGCCGCCCCTTCACCTCTCCCCGCTTGCGGGGAGAGGTCGACCGCGCAGCGGTCGGGTGAGGGGGCAGATCAATAACGTTGGGCCTTGCAGTCCCACTCCCTCACCCCACCTCTCTCCCCGCAAGCGGGGAGAGAGCGCAGCAGGAACACATCCGCATGACCGCCAAGTTCACCGACTACATCGTCAAGGACATCGGCCTCGCCGAGTTCGGCCGCAAGGAAATCTCGCTGGCCGAAACCGAAATGCCCGGCCTGATGGCAACGCGCGAGGAGTACGGTCCGAAGCAGCCGCTCAAGGGCGCCAAGATCGCCGGCTCGCTGCACATGACCATTCAGACCGCGGTGCTGATCGAGACGCTGGTCGCGCTCGGCGCCGAAGTGCGCTGGGTGTCGTGCAACATCTATTCGACCCAGGACCACGCTGCCGCCGCGATCGCCGCTGCCGGCATTCCGGTGTTCGCCGTCAAGGGCGAGACGCTGAAGGATTATTGGGACTACACCGCCAAACTGTTCGACTGGCATGACGGCGGCACGCCGAACATGATTCTGGACGACGGCGGCGACGCCACCATGTTCGTGCATCAGGGCCTGCGCGCCGAGAACGGCGACACCATGTTCCTGGATCAGCACAATTCGGAAGAAGAAGAGATCTTCTTCGCGCTGATCAAGCGCATCCTGCAGGAGAAGCCGAAGGGCTACTTCGCCAACCTCGCCAAGAACATCAAGGGCGTGTCGGAAGAGACCACCACGGGCGTGCATCGTCTGTACGACATGGAGAAGGCCGGCAAGCTGCTGTTCCCGGCGATCAACGTCAACGACTCGGTCACCAAGTCGAAGTTCGACAATCTCTATGGCTGCCGTGAATCGCTGGTCGACGGCATCCGCCGCGGCACCGACGTGATGCTGTCGGGCAAGGTCGCGATGGTCGCCGGCTTCGGTGACGTCGGCAAGGGTTCGGCCGCTTCGCTGCGCCAGGCCGGTTGCCGCGTCATGGTGTCCGAAATCGATCCGATCTGCGCGCTGCAGGCGGCGATGGAAGGCTATCAGGTGGTGACCATGGAAGAAGCGGCGCCGATCGCCGATATCTTCGTCACCGCCACCGGCAACAAGGACATCATCACCATCGACCACATGCGCGCGATGAAGGATCGCGCCATCGTCTGCAACATCGGCCACTTCGACAACGAAATTCAGGTCGCCACCCTGAAGAACATGAAGTGGGACAACATCAAGCCGCAGGTTGACGAGATCACCTTCCCGGATGGCAAGCGGCTGATCCTGCTGTCGGAAGGCCGCCTTGTGAACCTCGGCAACGCCATGGGTCACCCGAGCTTCGTGATGTCGGCGTCGTTCACCAACCAGACGCTGGCGCAGATCGAGCTGTTCCAGAACCAGGGCAAGTACGACAAGAAGGTCTATGTGCTGCCGAAGACGCTGGACGAGAAGGTCGCGCGCCTGCACCTCGCCAAGATCGGCGTAAAGCTCACCGAGCTGCGCAAGGACCAGGCCGAGTATATCGGCGTCAAGGTCGAAGGCCCGTTCAAGGCCGATCACTACCGCTATTGATCGCCGCATAGCGCTATCGAAACGCAAGAAGCCCCGGAGCGATCCGGGGCTTTTTTGCTGAGCGTGTAGCTGAGCGTTGAGGGCGGATGAGCGCAGCGTCATCCGCCATTGCGCCGAGACGAGCGCTGCGGCTGTTCGGCGGGTTACGCCTTCGGCTAACCCGCCCTTGTAATAGCGAAATCGAATATCGTTGGGGTGTTCCGAAAGGAATGCTCTGCCGCGGACGGCCATCCGCGGCAGAGCGGCTGGCGATCGGATCGTACCCGCCCTGAGTCGTCTTTGACTGCCCCGTAGCGTGATCGCGCCAGTGCCTTCATCGGACCCGGATGGTTGCCGGAACAACTTGGTTCGCTTCACAAGGCAGGGGTCGACGAAGATGACGAAGACTAGCACAGGAACGGCCGGCATCGATACGGCCAAGGACAAGCTCGACGTCGCGGTGCATGGCCGGGAGCAGCGATGGCAGGTGGCGAATGCTGCGGCGGGATGGCGGCAATTGGCCACCGATCTGGCAAAGGCAGGCGTCACGAAAGTCGGTATCGAAGCCACCGGCGGTTACGAACGCGGCGTGGTCAGGCATTTGCGGGCCAAAGGCCTCATCGTCCTGGTCTTGCAGCCGATCCAGGTCAAGAATTTCGCCCGGCTGCATCTGCGCCGCGCCAAGAATGATGTCTTGGACGCCGTACTGATCGCGGCCTGTGCGGCGCTGCTCGATCCTCCGTCGATCGAAGCAGACGAAAGGCTCTCGGATCTGGCGGATCACCTGACGTTCGTCGAGCAGATCGAAGAAGACATTGCCCGCCTCAAAACCCGGCTCGAACATATCGACGAGCCACGGCGACGGCGTCTGGTCCTCAACGACATCGATCGGCTGAAGGCGCGCCGGCTCACTGAGCTCGAAAGGATGGCCGGCCAATTGCGCGAACAGGCGGATCTGGCGCGGCGTCTCGATCTGGTGCTCAGCGTCCCCGGCATCGGCGAGCGGACGGCGCTGGCGCTGATCATCCGCATGCCCGAACTCGGCCAGATCAGCCGGGAGAAGGCGGCGGCTCTCGCTGGCCTTGCGCCGTTCGACGACGACAGCGGCAAGCGTAAGGGAGAGCGACACATTGGAGGTGGCCGAGCCCGCCTACGTCGCTCGCTGTTTGCTGCGGCGCTGCCGGCCTCCTTCCGCTGGAACAAGGCCCTGTGCGCGCTCTACGCCCGCCTCAAAACCCGAGGCTATGCGCACAATTACGCCCTCGTCGCCTGCGCTCGCAAGCTCCTCATCTACGCAAACACCGTCGTCCAGCGCGGCTCACCATGGGTCGAAAACCAGACCGCGCTCTAATGGTTGCTACGAATTCTTGCGAGCTTTAAGACGTGGTACCCGCGACAAGCGCGGGCATGACGGTCATTGGTACGACCCGATGGTGTCAGAGCTCGTTCGATGTGGTTCGCATCGGCCTGGCCGCTTTGCTCGGTTCAGTGGCGCAATCGCCGATGCGTTTGGCGACCACGAGATCGATGCGCGAGTAATCGCCGGCCCGGAATTCATTCTGCTCGCTATAGGCCGCATCGCTGACCACGGTGATCGTGGTCTTGGCGGGCCCCATGTAATCGCAGCGGTTGGCGAATGTGTAGCGGTTGTCCGCCTTCTCGGGCTTGGTACTTGTGCAAGAGCCGATGCTGCCGGTCGAGAAAGTCGCCTTCATGGCTTCGGTCGGATCAACGCAGCGCGTCATTTCCTGAGAAGACAGGGTGTGACGGACGTTGGTGCTCACCACCATTTCGAGCGTGCGCACGAAATGCCACATCCCTCGTTTGAACGCCGGTCCGGGCGGCGAATCCGGGGCGGCTGTATCTGATCCGGCCGATGATGGGCACGGAGCTGCCAAGATGGCAGCGGCGGCAACACAAGCACCCAAGATCGATCGCCTCGCGCGCGGCGAGGTTCCGTGACGTTTCATCAGCAAGGTCCCCTTTGGCCCCGATCCCGATCATCGACTATGCTGGCGTGCAGCTACGTCAGTTAGGGCGCGATCATTCCGACCAAATAGCGTTAAATTTGTGTTAACCTTTGCTAATCGCCGATGTTCTTCCCTGCCTGTTGCCCGGATGCCGCACTCATCAAGAGCTCGTAGTTGCCTGTAGTCGTAGGCGTAGGCAGATTGGCGCAGCTTAGTCCGCCAGGCGGCCGGGCTTGGTTGATGTGGCGGCGGATTACGCTGCGCTCATCCGCTCTACGTACTACGTGCTCGGCGGTTTACGTGCCGGTAGCCCGGATGGAGCGTAGCGAAATCCGGGAGTTGTAAATCTAAAATAGACAGGTCTCGGTTGCGCTTCTATCCAGCCCGGCTAGGCTTGCTAATGTAAGGCCTCTGAGGGTTTCAACATGCGTTCCGCAATCATCATTGTCCTGCTCGCGATTGCGGCGCTGTTCTACAAATGGACTGAGCCTGATCCGGCGGCGTTGGCATTGGTCGGTGAGTGGTATCAGATTGAGTCAAGCGCCGGAAAATGTGCCGATTGCAGTCTTGTGGTCGCAAAAGACGGCGGGAGTTTTGCCGTCAATGCCAGCAACGGCTGGTCTGCTGTTGTGCGACCATCGCAGGATGGCGAGCCTGCCATGACAGGGAAGGGGCGGTGGCTCCCGAATGCCGGTGGCCCTACCTATCGAGCGAAAGAGTTCGACCTCCACCTCGCCATGAAAGGTGAGGTGCTTTCCATGCTGATGCTCATTCCGGGCGCTAACAACAAAACCTTCGGCGTCGAAGCCACTTTCAAGAAACCAGTGTCGTAAGGCTGCCTCGTTGCCTCGATCGAAGTCCCGCGGATTGCGCTGCGCTCTATCCGGGCTACGCGTCGCAGCGCGTAGTCTGTAGCCCGTAGAGCGTATTAGCGCAGCGTAATCCGCCATTGCGCCGAGACAAACCCTGCGGATGTTCGGCGGGTTACGCCTTCGGCTCTCCCGTCCTATGTGCCACGCGCTTATTGGAATAGGGGCGAGGGAAGTTCGGCACGCGCCCAACTGTAGCCCGGATGGAGCGTAGCGAAATCCGGGGTGCTACATCATCGGCCTAAGTACACCCGGATTGCGCTGCGCTTCATCCGGGCTACGGTTCTTGATAGTCGTGAGATTCCGGGTTCGCGCTACGCGCGCCCCGGAATGACCCGTGAGGTGACGTGGTCAGCGACTGCCGCGCTTGGCAGGCTTCGTCGTCTTGGTGGGAGCCTTGGCTTTGGCCTTCGCCGGCGCTTTGCCGGTGGCCTTCGCATCAGCTTTAGCCGTGGGCGCCTTCGTCGTCGGAGCCTTGGCCGCTTGTTGCTTGCCATTGCTTGGCGCGGCGGATTTGCGCGCCTTGGCCTTCGGTGCCTTACCAGCCTTGGCCGGTTTTGCGGCGGTGTCGGCGACCTTGGCCGCAGCCTTGTCGCTGGCTTTGTCGTTGGCCTTGTCCTTGGCTTGGACCGCGACCTTGGCTTTGCCCTTTGCGGCGCCGTTGCTGGCAACGGGAGCCGGAGCGTCGGCGGCGCGGCGCATCGCGCGCGCATAGCTGTCGGCGGCATTGTCGGCGGCGACCTGCAGCCGCTTGGCCGCGGCTTCGCCCTGCGCCATCGCTTCCTGACCGAGCGCCTTGAAGCGCGCCTTGCCGGCGGCGTCCTTGGCCTTGGCCGCCAGCCCCTCGAAATGCGCGCGCCGTGCTTTCGCGGCGGCTTGCAGCGCCTTGTGCTGCTCCTTCGCCAGCCGCCTTATGACGACATCGAGATCGGCCTCGGCCATGAAATCAGTCCCCCAAAACAAGTCGAAAACGCGCGCGACTATGCGGGCGACGCGCGCAAATGGCAATGTTCGCGCGCTGTTGGCGAAGGCATGGCGAGCCGCGTGCCGCCGCTCGCAGCGATGCGCGCGCTGCGCCGCGCCAGCATGTCGTCAGCGACCGCTCATTTCTTCTTCCAGCCGCCGCGCCGTCCGGGTGCGCCGCCGCTCGAACGCGGCAACGGCCCGAATTCCGGACCGGCCTCGCGCGAGGAGGTCGGCTGATAGATCTTGCTCTCCGGGCCGGGGCCCATCTCGTCGAGCGTCGGCTTGCGCACACGCGAGGCGCTGCCTGCGGCGCCCCCACCCCGACCCTCCCCCGCGAGGGGGGAGGGAGAAGATGAGCCCAGCGTCGGCTTGCGCGGTTTGGCGCGCTGGACTTTCTTGAATTCGTGGTAGCCGGCAATGCCCATCTCATCGAGATCGGGCTTGTGGACCTTGGACGTCGTGCTCGTGGCCCCCCCACCCCGACCCTCCCCCGCAAGGGGGGAGGGGGAAGCGGCGCTGCGTTTGCCGCGGCTGCCTTTGCCGGCCTCGGCGGGCAGGTTCGCTGCGTCGCCATAGCGCTTATTGCCGGCATAGCTGCCGGCCTTGTTCGCCACCGTGCGCTGCTTGGCGGTGGGATCATCGATCACCGCTAGCTCGGTGGCGCGCAGCCGCTTCAGCTCGTCGCGCAGCCGTGCCGCTTCCTCAAAGTTCAAGTCGGCAGCGGCCTCGCGCATCCTTGTTTCCAGATCGGCCAGCACGGTCTCGAAATTATGGCCGATGGTGGCGGCATCGTCGGTCCAGTTGCCGTCGCGGCCCGCGCCGCCGCCGACTTCGACCAGCACATGGTCGCGCTCATAGACCGAATTGAGAATGTCGCCGATCGAGCGCTTGACGCTTTCCGGCGTGATGCCGTGCTCGGCGTTATAAGCCTGCTGCTTCTCGCGGCGGCGGTTGGTCTCGTCGATCGCGCGCTGCATCGAGCCGGTGATGTGATCGGCATAGAGGATCACCTTGCCGTCGACATTGCGCGCCGCGCGGCCGATGGTTTGGATCAGCGAGGTCTCGCTGCGCAAAAAGCCTTCCTTGTCGGCATCAAGGATCGCCACCAGCGCGCATTCCGGAATATCAAGACCCTCGCGCAGCAGGTTGATGCCGACCAGCGCGTCGAACGCGCCGAGCCGCAGATCGCGGATGATTTCGATCCGCTCGATGGTGTCGATGTCGGAGTGCATGTAGCGCACCCGCACGCCCTGTTCGTGCAGATATTCGGTCAAATCCTCGGCCATGCGCTTGGTCAGCACGGTGATCAGCGAGCGATAGCCGCGCGCCGCGACCGCGCGCACCTCGCCGACCAGATCGTCGACCTGGGTGCGGGCCGGGCGGATATCGACCTGCGGATCGATCAGCCCGGTCGGACGAATGACCTGCTCGACAAACACGCCGCCGGCTTGCTCCAGCTCCCAGGCCGCTGGCGTTGCCGACACCGCGATGGTCTGCGGCCGCATCATGTCCCATTCCTCAAAGCGCAGCGGTCGGTTGTCCATGCAGGAGGGCAGCCGGAAGCCATATTCGGCCAGCGTCGCCTTGCGGCGGAAGTCGCCTTTGAACATCGCACCGATCTGCGGGATCGAGACGTGGCTTTCGTCGGCGAACACCAGCGCGTTGTCGGGCACGTATTCAAACAGCGTCGGCGGTGGTTCGCCGGGGCGGCGCCCGGTGAGATAGCGCGAGTAGTTTTCGATGCCGGCGCATGAGCCGGTGGCTTCCAGCATCTCGATGTCGAATGTGGTTCGCTGTTCCAGCCGCTGCGCTTCGAGCAGCCGGCCTTGTGCGTTCAATTGTTCAAGCCGCCATTTCAGCTCGGCCTTGATCGACTGGATCGCCTGGATCAGCGTCGGCCGCGGCGTGACATAGTGCGAATTGGCGTAGATCTTGACGAATTCCAGCTCGTCCTGCTTGTGGCCGGTGAGCGGATCAAACTCCTCAATGCCCTCGATCTCGTCGCCGAACATCTTGATGCGCCAAGCACGGTCCTCATAGTGCGCCGGGAAGATGTCGAGCACGTCGCCACGGACGCGAAAAGTGCCGCGGGTGAAATCGGCCTGGGTGCGCTTGTATTGCAGCGCCACCAGATCGGCGATCAGCTGGCGCTGGTCGATGCGCTCGCCGCGTTTCAGCCCAAAAGTCATCGCGGTGTAGGTTTCGACCGAGCCGATACCGTAGATGCACGACACTGAGGCGACGATGATCACGTCGTCGCGCTCGAGCAGCGCGCGGGTCGCGGCGTGACGCATCCGGTCGATCTGCTCGTTGATCGAGGAATCCTTCTCGATATAGGTGTCGGTGCGCGGCACGTAGGCTTCGGGCTGGTAGTAGTCGTAATAGGACACGAAATATTCGACGGCGTTGTCGGGGAAGAACGCCTTGAACTCACCATAGAGCTGCGCCGCCAGCGTCTTGTTTGGCGCCAGGATGATCGCCGGGCGCTGCGTTGCCTCGATCACCTTGGCCATGGTGTAGGTCTTGCCGGAGCCGGTGACGCCGAGCAGCACCTGAGTGCGATCGTTGCGCTCCAGGCCCTCGACCAGTTCCTTGATGGCCTGCGGCTGGTCGCCCTTCGGCTGATACTGCGATTGCAGCACGAAGCTGACGCCGCCCTCGGATTTTTCCGGGCGCGGTGGCCTATGCGGCGTCCACAATTTGCGGCTGTCGGAGCCGCCGCGAAATTCCGGACGGCCGTCGCGGATCAGCGCTTCCAGCGCCGCGGCGGTCGCCTGCACGCCGAGCGCTTCCATCTTGTTGCGCGGCGGCCGCGCCAATGCGGCGTCATCGTCTTCCTCGGTCGGCAGGCCGAGCTGGCGCGCCAATTCCGGATCGAGCGTCGGCACGGTGGCGCTGGTGCCATAGTTCGGCGCGGCGCCGGCGTCGAACGCGGTCTGCGGCGCTTCGCCGAAGCCTTGATCAAAGCCCCCCACCCCCGACCCCTCCCCGCGAGGGGGAGGGGAGAGTTGCGGCGAGGCCGTTCTCTCTTCTCCCTCCCCCCTTGCGGGGGAGGGGCGGGGTGGGGGGTGGGCCGCGGATGCGGCGCTGTTGATCTGTGACGCGCCGTGTTTCTGCGTCGAGGCCCGGCCGCGATGCAGCGCGGTTTCATCGCCGGCGCGGCGGTCGCGGGAATTGTCGGGCGGCGCCTGCAACCCGGTGCCAGAGCCGAGCCCGGCGTCGCCGCGATTGATCGCGGGGTTGAGCAGCTCGGCCAGCGCCGGGCCGATCGGCTTCACCTCGGGCCGGGCGGCGCGCGGATGGGAAACCTTGGTCTTTTTTGCGGGCTTGGTCGGTTTGTCGGGAGTCTTCGCCATGCCGGCAATATGGGACCAAGCGCCCCGCGAATAAAGAGTGGCGCCGCGCTTAGCGCGGCGCCCTTCGCAGCCGTTGCACCGGCGCCGGCAAGCGCGCGTCGAGCCAGGCGCTGAGCGCCGCCTGATGGCGGTGGAACAGCAGCCCCAGTCCGATGATGAGAACGCCGATCGCCGACAACGCGAACGGGAACAGAATCGAATCGCGGAACAGCTTGTCGGCGAGGTCGCCGAGATAGATCGCGATGCCCATGGCACCGAACACCGCGAACACAACGCGGTCGAGCAGCAGCGCCACCAGCAGGAAGCCGACATTGAGCGCGCAATACAGCGCCTTGTCGAGCGCGGTGCCGTCCGACACCGCAGTGATGCCGCCCCAGAAGGTCATCACGCCGAACAGATAGAGCCAGTAGGCGAAGTCACCGCGCTGCTGCCGGCCATGCACCACGATCGCGGTGACGATCACGCCAAGCCCGAACCACACCGAGACCTTGCGCGACATCTCCCAATTGCCATGGGGCGCGCCGGTGATCCACGGCACGATGTCCATCGACAAGAACCACAGCGCCACCGCCAGCACGAACACGATGAACGGGAAGCGATACAGCCACAGCGCCAGCAGCGCCGCGGCGATGGTCGCCAGCTCCATGAATACGAAGCTGCCTTTGATCCAGATGTAGAAGTCCCGCACCGTGCCGGGCTTGCCGAAATCGGTCCACAGCCCGAGCGCTTCCTGCACGCCGTACACCGCGAGCGGCGCCATCGCCACCGCGATCGCGATCAACAGCCCGCCCGGCGTGTACAGCTTCTTGGTGTGCCACAGATAATGGCCGGCGACACCGAACAGCACCGCATAGACCAGAGCGGTGGCGGTCAGCCCGACGCCGCCCATCGCGGCAAAGGCTAGGGTCGAGAACAGCCCCATCGCGCTCATCACGATCAAGGCGCCGGCATACCAGAGCATGTGCACCAGATCGAAGCGCGGCGCGATCCGCATCGGGTCGGCCGGGCGCTGCGCGAAGAACAGCCGCAGTGCCTCGGCCTGCTGCGACGTGATCACGCCGGCGCGCGCGGCCGCGTCGAGGTCGTTGTCCGAATACGGCATGCCGTTCTCCAATGATCCTCCGGCGTGGCGGTGTTGGTTGGCTGGTCGGCCCGCCGTGACAGCCGCGCAGAGTTGCAGCCTAACCATGATTGGCCTGCATCCGGTTACTGCGGAAGTCAAAAATTTCACGGACCCAGGCGTGATTGCCATGGCCAGCGCCGGCTGGCCCGGTCCATGATTGCGGCCAACCAACAAGGGGAGGTCTGGGCATGGCGAGCTTGCGCATGGGTAGGGCGTGGGGTGTCGGAGTGGCTTTGCTGCTGGCGGGCAGCGCCGCGCTGGCCGAGCCGAATGAGGCGACACAAGCGACCCGCGCCGCCCAGCAGCAGGTGACCGCCACGCTGCCGCTCGGCGACCGCGCCGATTTCGAGGATGCGCAGCGCGGCCTGATCGCGCCGCTGCCGAATGGCGTGATCGCCGGCAATAGCGGTGCTGCGCCGGTGTGGGACCTCAAGCCCTACGAGTTCTTGAAGGCGCCTGAACCGGCCGCCACCGTCAATCCCAGCCTGTGGCGCCAGGCGCAGCTCAATCTCAACAACGGCCTCTTTAAGGTGGCCGAGCGCGTCTACCAGCTTCGCGGCTTCGACATCGCCAACATCACCATCGTCGAAGGCGATAGCGGCCTGATTATCACCGACGCCACGCTGACCACGCAATCGGCCAAGGCCGCGCTTGATCTCTATTATCAGCACCGGCCCAAAAAGCCGGTGCTGGCGCTGATCTACACCCACAGCCATGCCGACCATTTTGGCGGCGCGGGCGGGCTGATCAGCGAGGCCGATGCCGCGAGCGGCAAGGTCAAGGTGATCGCGCCCGAAGGCTTTATGGAGCACGCGGTCGCCGAGAACGTGATCGCCGGCAATGCCATGAGCCGGCGCGCCCAGTTTCAGTTCGGCACCTCGCTGCCGGTCAGCGAACGCGGCCAGGTCGATGCCGGGCTCGGCAAGGCGCTGGCCAATGGCAAGCTGTCGCTGATCGCGCCCAACGACGTCATCAAGCAGCCCTATGAGACCAGGGTGATCGACGGCGTCGAGATCGAATTCCATCTGGTGCCGGGTTCGGAGGCGCCGGCGGAGATGATCTCCTACTATCCGCAGTTCAAGGTGCTGAACATGGCGGAAGACACCACGCACAATATGCACAATCTCTACACCATCCGCGGCGCGGCGATCCGCGATGGCCGGCTGTGGTCGAAATATATCGGCGAAGCGCTCGACCGTTATGGCGATCGCACCGAGGTGGTGATCGCCCAGCATCACTGGCCGGTGTGGGGCCGCGAGCGGGTGGCTGCTTATCTCAAGAAGCAGCGCGACCTCTATAAATTCATCCATGACCAGAGCGTGCGGCTGCTCAATCATGGCCTGACCGCCACCGAGATCGCCGAGCGGCTGAAATTGCCGCCGACGCTCGCCAATGAGTTCGCGACCCGCGGCTATTACGGCTCGCTCAGCCATAATGCCAAGGCGGTCTATCAATTCTATCTCGGCTGGTACGACGCCAACCCGGCCGATCTCAATCCGCTGCCGCGCGCCGAGGAGGCCAAGAAGGAGATCGACTATATGGGCGGCGCGGCCGCCGTGTTGCAGCGTGCCCGCGACGATTATCAGGCCGGGCAATATCGCTGGGTGGCGACGATCGCCAGCAGGCTGGTGTTTGCCGATCCCAGCAACAAGGAGGCGCGGGCGCTCGGCGCCGATGCGCTGGAACAGCTCGGCTATCAGGCGGAAGCCGCCACTTGGCGCAACGCCTATCTGCTTGCCGCCCAGGAGCTGCGCCACGGCGTTCCGAAAGCGGCGCCTGGAGCCAACACCGCCAATGCCGAGCTGCTCAAGGGCATTTCGATCGATCTGGCGTTTGATTTCCTGGCCGTGCGGCTCAACGCCGCCAAGGCCGAGGGCAAGCATATCGTGGTCAACTGGACGTTCACCGAGCCGAAGCAGACTTTTGTGATGACGCTGGAGAATTCCGCGCTCAGCCATCTCGCCGGCAAACTGTCCGACAATGCCGATGTCAGCGTTACGCTCAGCCGCGCCACCTTTGATGCGATCTCGCTCAAGCAGCGCACATTCCTCGGTGCGGTGGCGACCGGCGATCTGTGGATCAGCGGCAATCCGCTCAAGCTGCGCGAGCTGTTTGCGCTGTTCGACGACTTTTCAGCCGATTTCGAAGTGGTCGAGCCGGTGAAGGCCAGCGTCCAATAGCGCACCGCCGCTCGGCATCCCGCCGTGATGCCGCCGCCGCATCTTGCCGCGGCGGCTTGCTGGCGCGGCAGGGCAGGTTTTTCGGAGGCGCAGTCCTTGACTTCCCGGCGGTGCGGCGCAAGATAAATGCAAATGCATCTATCTGCCGAGCGGAGGACCACGCCATGATCGAGCTGCACTATTGGACCACACCGAACGGCCACAAGATCACGATGTTCCTGGAGGAAACCGGGCTCGCCTATCGCATCGTGCCGGTCAATATCGGCAAGGGCGACCAGTTCAAGCCGGAGTTTTTGGCGATCGCGCCCAATAACCGCATTCCGGCGATTGTCGATCATGAACCCGCGGCAGGCACGCGGCCGCTGTCGATCTTCGAATCCGGCGCGATCCTGCTTTATCTCGCCGACAAGACCGGGCAATTGCTGTCGCGCGATCTCTATGTCCGCAACGATACGCTGCAATGGCTGTTCTGGCAGATGGGCGGGCTTGGGCCGATGGCCGGCCAGAACCACCACTTCAACATCTACGCGCCGGAGAAAATCCCGTACGCGATCGAGCGCTACGTCAAGGAAACCAACCGGCTCTATGGCGTGCTCAACAAGCGGCTCGCGGACCGTGAGTTCATCGCCGGCGATTATTCGATCGCCGACATCGCCTGCTATCCCTGGATCGTGCCCTACAAGAACCAGAGCCAGAACATCGATGATTTCCCGCATCTCAAGCGCTGGTTGTTGACCATCGAGCAGCGCCCGGCGACGGTGCGCGCTTATGCCAAGGCCAAGGAGGTCAATCCGGATTTCGGCCAGGCCACGATCCGCACCGATGAGGAACGCAAGCTGCTGTTCGGCCAGAGCGCCGCGGTGGTGCGCTGACCGCGCTCCAAGGCTAGTGTGGTCATTCCGGAGCGCGGGCCGCGCGCCTGGAATGACAGGGGATCGTGCTGGGGGGAAACATGACGCTCAAATTGTTCGAACTGGTCGGCGCGGAAGACACCCGGCCGTTTTCGCCGTTCTGTTGGCGCATCCGGATGGCGCTGGCGCATAAGGGGCTGGACGCGCAGTTGGTCCCGTGGCGCTTCACCGAGAAAGAGGCGATTGCGCCGTACAAATCCGAGAAGGTGCCGGTGCTGCTCGACGGCGACCACGCGGTCAGCGATTCCTGGGTGATCGCCAATTATCTGGAAGACAGCTATCCCGACCGTCCGTCGCTGTTTGGCGGTGACGGCGGCCGTGCGATGGCGCGCATGCTGAATTGGTGGGGCGATATCGCGGTGGTCGGTGCGATGTTTCCGCTGATCGTCGCCGATATCCATGACCATCTGCGCCCGGCCGATCAGGATTACTTCCGTAAATCTCGCGAAGCGCGGTTCGGCAAGACGCTGGAAGAAGTGGCGGCGACGCGCGATAGCGCGGTCGCCGGTTTCCGCAAGGGGCTCGATCCGATGCGGCTGACGCTGCGGACCCAGCCATTTTTGGGCGGCGCGGCGCCGAACTATGCCGACTACATCATGTTCGGCGGTTTTCAGTGGGCGCGGGCGATCAGCCCGTTCAAGCTGCTGGCCGAGGACGATCCGATCTACGCTTGGCGCGACAAACTGCTCGATGCCTTTGACGGCTTGGCGCGGCGCGCGGTCGGCTACCCCGTGTAACGCCTCAGGCGTCGATGCCCAGGCCGGCGCGCTCGGTCAGCAGCCGGCGCACCGCGATCAGATCGGGCAGCACCGCGGCGCATTGCGCCCGGGTGGCCTCGTTCGGCGGCAGCAGGTCCGGCACCATGATCGGGATGGTGCCGGCGGCGAATGCCGCAGCAATGCCGACCCCGGAATCCTCGACCGCGACACAGGCGGCCGGCGCGATGCCGAGCGTGTCGGCAGCCAGCAGATAGAGATCGGGCGCCGGCTTGCTGTGCGCCACCGCATCGCGGGTGATCAGGTAATCGAACCGCTCAAGAATGCCGCCGAGCGCGAGGTGCTGCTCGGCGGTTTGCTGGGTCGAAGAGGTCACCACCGCGGTCGGCCAGCCGGCGGCATCGAGCGCGTCGAGCAGTTCGATCGTGCCGTGCTTGAGCGGCAGCCCTTGGCTGAAACAAGCGTCGCGTTTGGTGGCAAAGGCGGCGTTGATCTCGCGCAGCGGCACCTTCGCGCCATAGCGGTCGATCAGCAATTGCTGGCACGCCGGGCCGGGCAGGCCGATCATCGCCTCGCACACCGCGCGCGCATCGGGATAGCCGAACTCGGTCAGCACATCGGTCAGGCTGTCGATATAGACCCGCTCGGTATCGACCAGCGTGCCGTCCATATCGAGCAGCACGGCTTCGACCTGCCAGCGCTGCGCCTCATGCAAGGTTTTCAACACGTCACGGCCTGCAGCAGATCAATGCGGAGCCGCCGGCTTGGCCGCGAGCCGCAGGCAGTCGGCGCACAGGCAATCGCCGCCATCATCGGCGACCGGCAGCCGCACGGTGCTGTCCGCGCACCAGCAATCGCTGGACAGGTTGCAGGCGAATTCGGTGCCGCAGCGCGCGCACACCAAACGGCGCGCGGCAGGCGCGGGAATATCGAAGCGTTGGTTCATGACGCAGATCGATCCAGAGGCATGGCTACGGCACTATAGGATGCCGCGCCCAAGCCGTCATTGCGGGATTGATACGGATGCGACGAAACGCCGGCCGAGCTAGCGCAGCGAGATCGCCAGGCCGCTGAGATCGGCATTGACCATCAGCCCGGTCTGCCGGCCGGACAGTTCCAGCACCGCGCCCTTCTGGTTGGTCAGCACAATCGCGCCGACGCCGCGCACCACCGCCGCACCGGCGCCGCCCGCGCCATAGACCCCGGCGACATCCGACGGCCGGTAGATATTGCTGACCCGGCCGACCAGATCGGCCTTGGAGGCGCCAAACACCAATCCGGCGCTCAGGCCGCCGATCGACAGCGGGTAACGCTTGCCGCGGAAGGTCAGCACGCCGCTGCCGCCCGAGGCGCCGATGAACCAGCCGCCCTTCAGCACCGAAATGCGGATGGTGCCGCTATCGGCTTGCGCCGCGGAGGGCAGGCCGGCCGCAGACAGGCCAAAGCCGAACAGAGCGAGAAGCGCGACCAGAACGCCGCGACGCATGAACGATGGCATGAACACATCCCCACAAAGACGAATCGAGCGCTGACGCCGCAGTGTCGGAGAAAACGAAAGGCCGGTCCATAGCGGGACCGGCCTGTTGCGCTGGATAGGATGATAACCGCTCAACCAAACGTGATCTTGTCGATCTCGTCGTGCTCGTCCGCGCTCAGCACCCAGGTCGCAGCCTTGACGTTCTGCTCGACCTGTTCGGGCGTTGAGGCACCGGCGATCACGCTAGACACTTGTGGTTTGGCGGCGAGCCAGGACATCGCAAGATCGAGCATGCTGTGGCCACGCGCCTTTGCAAACGCGGTCAACTGATCGACAATGTCGAAATTGCGCGGCGAGAAGTAACGGTCCTGCATATAGGGCGTCTTGGCGAACCGGGTGTCGGCCGGCACCGGCGCGCCGCGCTGATATTTGCCGGTGAGCATGCCGCCCGCCAGCGGGAAGAATGGCAACAGGCCCAAATTATAGGCCTGCGCGGCCGGCAGCAGGTCCTTCTCGATATCGCGCACCAGCAGGCTGTATTCGTCCTGCGCCGACACGAAGCGCTGGCCGAGCGCGCGGCCGACATATTCCGCCTCGGCAATGCGCCAGGCCGGGAAATTGGAGTGGCCGATGTAGCGGACCTTGCCCTGGCGCACCAGATCGTCGAGCGCGCGCAGCGTCTCGTCGATCGGCGTCAGCGGGTCGAATTCGTGCTGCTGATAGAGGTCGATATAGTCGGTCTTAAGCCGGGTCAGGCTCTCTTCCACCGCGGCCATGATGTAGCGCCGCGAGGCGCCGCGCTTCTTGCCATCGGCGCTCATCGGCTTGGCGAATTTGGTGGCCAGCACGATGTCCTTGCGGTGATGGCCGAGCACGGCGCCGAGCACGTTCTCCGAGCCGCCGCGATCGGCATAGATGTCGGCGGTGTCGAACAGCGTAACGCCGCAATCGAGCGCCTTGTGGATCACTTTGCGCGCGGTTTCGAGGTCGGTGCGCTGACCGAAATTGTTGCAGCCGAGGCCGACGACGGAGACCCGAAGGCCGCTGCCGCCGAGATTACGAATGTCCATGAAATCAGTCCTGCAAGATATTGCTGCAGGCATTTTGGCGTGCACGGCACGCCGCTGCAAGGCAGGCGCGGCGCGACAGAATGCGCGTTGAATGGAACTGGTGTCAGGCGGGCAGCGGCTGCGAGTGCGGCAGGTCCGGCGTCGCGGCCGCCGCGTTGCCGGCGGCACCGGCGCGCAACGCGGCGCCGGTCAGGCGTCGCACCTCGGCTTCGGCACGGCGCGCGATCTGCTTGCGGTCGGCTTTCATGTCGTAAGCGATCGGCTCGCCCCAGCTCACGGTGACGTCGATCGCACCGGAGGCGAGCACGCCGATGAAATGCGGGATCAGATCGACATCGCCATACCAGGCAACACGCTCGCGCAGCGCCCGGCCGATCGGCAGGCCGCTGAATTTCACATAAGCGAGCGACATCGGTTGCACGGTGATGGCGCTGTGATGGTCTGACTTGCCGAGCGCGTGATGCACGGCGCCGATCAGGGCCGAGCGGAACGGCAGAATCCGGATGCCATCGCTGGAAGTGCCCTCGGCAAACAGCACCACCGCGTCGCCGGTCAGCAGCCGGTCGCCGATCTCCTCGGTGGCGGCGCCGGTGCGATGCCGGGCCTGGCGGTCGATGAAGATCGTGCGCTGCAATTTCGCGAGCCAGCCGAACACCGGCCAGCGCGCCACCTCGCTCTTGGAGATGAACACCACCGGCCCGAGCGCCGAGATCACGCAGATATCGAGCCAGGACACGTGATTGGCCAGGATCAACGCCGGCGCCTCGCGGCAACGCTCGCCGACTTCGCGAATCCGAATGCCGACCACCTTGCATAGGACGCGGTGGAACAGATGTGGGATGGAGCGCTGCATCCGCAGATTGAACGCCAAGGCGATCAGTTGGAACGGCAGCAGCAGCAAAGTGAGAAAGGTGAGAGCGAGCAGGATCAAGGGAAAGCGAATCATGACGCCGTCTTTCGTCCCCTACGGCCACGCGACGCTGCTTGGTGCAGAGCGGCACCTTAGCGGAAACGCCCGCTCAGATCAAAACATGCGCTCGGCCGCGGAGGTCTGTCCGTGCTGCTGAACGCGGATGCGATCTAAACGCTTGCGTTGTCTAGCCAGGCATTGTTACGCGGCCATGACGCCGTGATTGATGTTACCGCTGCGGGCCGCTTCCTATTGCCGTGAAAGGAACCCGATGTCGCAATTGATTCCGCCCTCTGTATTGCCGATCCTGCTGTTGTTCGCCTCCAATGTGTTCATGACTTTTGCCTGGTACGGGCACCTCAAATACAAGAGCACCGCACTGCCGATCGCCATCATGGCGAGCTGGGGCATTGCGTTCTTTGAATATTGGCTGGCGGTGCCGGCCAATCGCTGGGGTAGCGAGGTCTATTCGGCGGCGCAGCTCAAGACGCTGCAGGAGGTGATCACGCTGATCGTGTTCGCGGGGTTTTCGGCGCTGTATCTCAAGGAGCCGATCAGCTGGAATCATGGCGTCGGCTTTGCGCTGATCGCGCTCGGCGCGTTCTTCATCTTTCACAAGTGGAGCTGAGCGCGCTCAGCGCCCGGCCGGTGCCACGCGCAGCAACCGGCCGTTCTGAGCGTCGGTCAGCAGCCACAGCGCGCCGTCCGGGCCTTCGCGAACGTCGCGAATCCGCTCGCCGAGCGTCGCCAGCAGCCGCTCCTCGCCGGTGACGCGGTCGCCGTCTAGCGTGAGCCGCACCAACAGCTGCGCGGCGAGCGCGCCGGTGAACAGGCTGCCGCGCCATTCTGGAAACAGCGTGCCCTGATAGAACGCCATGCCGGACGGCGCGATCGACGGCACCCAGACTTTGATCGGCTGCTCCATGCCCGGCTTGGCGGTGGCCTCGTGAATCTTGGCGCCGGAATAATCGATGCCAAAGCCGATCACCGGCCAGCCATAGTTCTTGCCCTTGCCGATGATGTTGACCTCGTCGCCGCCGCGCGGGCCGTGCTCGATCTCCCACAGCGCGCCGCTAACGGGGTTGAAAGCGAGGCTCTGCACATTGCGGTGGCCGTAGCTCCAGATCTCCGGCATCGCATCGCGGCGGCCGACAAACGGATTGTCGCTGGGCACGGTGCCATCAGGCGTGATGCGCACCAGCTTGCCGAGATGATTGCCGAGGTTCTGCGCCTCGTCGCGAAACGCAAAATGATCGCCGAGCGCCAGGAACAGGTTGCCATCCGGCCCTTGCGCGATCCGGCAGCCATAATGCAGCCCGGACGATAGCGGGCCCTGCTGGCGGAAGATCACCTTGAGCTGATCGAGTTTGGGCGCCGCGCCGTCGATCAGCCGGGCGCGCGCCAGCGCGGTGCGGCCGCCGCGGCCATCGCGCTCGGCAAAGCAGACGTACAGCGTTGCGTTCTGCGCAAAATCGCGGTCGAGCGCGATGTCGAGCAGCCCACCCTGGCCGGACGCCCACACCTCTGGCACGCCGGGCAACGGCGGCGACAATTCGCCCTGCTGGGTGACGAGCCGCAGCCGGCCGGGACGTTCGGTGATCAACAACCGGCCGTCGGGCAGAAACGTCAAACCCCATGGGTGTTCGAGGCCGGACGCCACCGTGCGCACCGCCAGCGTTCCGGCCGAGGAGGGAAATGGCTGTTCAGCGCTGCGGCCCGCGGCGGGGACGACGAGCAGCAGCAGGGCGAGCGCGACGCAGCGCGCCAGCACGCGGCGACGATGGCGGCGATAAGGATGATGGCGGTCGGGCATCGCGGGCCTCCTTGCGCTCACAACGCAGGAGCGCAGGGCCCGTTCGGACGCGGTGCTGAAGGTCAGCAACTCACAGCGGCAACGCCAGCGAGTGATGGGCGGCGGACAGGGTCATCACCACGATCACTGACAGTGACAGCGAGGCGAACGCCAGCGATGCCACGACGGCGTGGATCAGGCGAGAGGAGGCGGTGGCCGCTATGCGGCTGCGAAAGCCGGCTTCCCGGCCCGGCATCGGTTCCATGGTCAAGCTCTCTCAATCCCCGGCGAATCGCCGCGGTTGAAACTGTGTCGCATTTGTCCAAGGCGCAAATGCGGCGCTGATCGCGCCAAAAGTGTCGGAATGATGGAAAAGTCGGGCGTTATTCCCGCTGTTTACCCACCATCCCGCTGTTTTGCCGCGCAGCGTGGTCAGGCCGAAGCCACCGCGTCGGTACTGCTGCGCGCGGTCTGCGGTTTGCAGGTCATCGAGATGAACCCGGGCGTCTGCTGCACGCGGCGCAGCCAGGCGCCGATCGCGGGGAAGGCGTCGAGATCGAAATCGCACTGATTGGCGACATGGGTGTAGCCGAACAGCGCGATGTCAGCGATCGTCAGTTGTCCCGCGGCGAAATAAGCGTTGGTCTTGAGGTGATTTTCCATCACCTGCAGCGCCGCATAGCCGCGCTCCATCCAGTCTTCCAGCGCGTGGGTCTGCAGATCGCGGCCGCCCTTGACCAGCGACAGCCAGAAATAGGCAGCACCGATATTGGGCTCGAGCGCGTGCTGCTCGAAGAACATCCATTGCAGCGCTTCGGCGCGTTCGATCCGCGAGGCAGGGGCCAGCGAGGTGCCGACGGTGACGTACCACAGAATCGCGTTCGATTCGGCGAGGTAGCGGCCGTCTTCCACTTCGAGCAACGGCACCTGGCCCGAGGGATTCTTCGACAGGAAGTCCGGCGTGCGGCTTTCGCCGCTCAGAATATCAACCTCGATGGCCTGATACGGCACACCCAATAAGGCCAGCGCGAGGCGGACCTTGTAGCTGTTGCCGGATCGTTGCATCGAGTAAAGTTTGTACATCTGCGCCGCTTGGTTCCGTCGCTGCCCTGAGTGGATTGCTTGATCTGTTCACGATCTGACAATGATGTCGCTCATGGCACGCCGCAAGTCCCGGTATCCGGAAAAGGTCGAAAAGCTCTGCGCTGCCGACTATGCAGCATATTTCTGTTGCGCAATTCCGTGATGCAACGGAGGCGGCGAGCTTGCACCTGCGGCGGCACTGCGGCCGCGTGAAAAGCCCGCAGCAAGCGGCGCGCTGCGCTGGGTTGCCTGGCCCTTGGGGCGCAACCGCGGCCTCGTGATGCGGCGTTTGGCCGGGGCGGCCCGCGCCGCGCACGGTGCTATCGGTTCTGACGGAATCAGAACCGAAGCTCGAGCTTGATGGTCTGACGCGTTGTCTTGGCATCTTGGCGTCTTGGCGCAAGCCGGCTTCCAGTTCGCTCGGGAGCGCTTTGGGGCTGGCGCCGAGTGGATGTGCCGAGGACCGCGGGCAGGGCTGGCACCCAGGCCGTGTCCGGCCTGTGGGGCTCGGCCGGGGCGCTGCGGTCGCTGGTCTGCGGGCTGTGCAAGACAGGCTTCCAGCAATGCGGCCTATGCTTCTTGCAGCGCAGCGGGACGCGGCATAGTGTGCGCCGTTCCCGCCAGCGAGAGCCTGCGAACGACTGGTTCTCGACGCATGCAAGGAGATGACGATGCCATTCCTGTCTACCGCGCTTGACCGAGTAAAGCCGTCCGCGACCATCGCGGTGTCGGACAAAGCGCGGCAGTTGAAAGCGGCAGGTCGCAACGTCATCGGCCTCGGCGCCGGTGAGCCCGATTTTGACACCCCGGCCAATATCAAGCTGGCGGCGATCCGCGCCGTTGAGGCCGGCAAGACCAAATACACCGCGGTCGACGGCATTCCGGAGCTGAAGCAGGCGATCGTCGACAAGTTCAAGCGCGAGAACGGCCTGACCTATCAGCCCAATCAGGTGATCGTCGGCACCGGCGGCAAGCAGGTGCTGTACAACGCGCTGATGGCGACCATCAATCCGGGCGACGAGGTGATCATCCCGGCGCCGTATTGGGTCAGCTATCCGGAGATGGTGGCGCTGGCCGGTGGCGAGCCGGTGCCAGTGGTTTGCAGCGCCGAGTTCGGCTTCAAGCTGCAGCCGGCGGCGCTGGAAGCCGCCATCACCCCGAAGACCAAGTGGGTGATCCTCAATTCGCCGTCGAACCCGACCGGCGCGGCCTACACCGAGGCCGAGCTGAAGGCGCTGACCGACGTGCTGCTCAAGCATCCGCATGTCTGGGTCATGACCGACGATATGTATGAGCATTTGGTCTATGACGACTTCGTCTTCACCACCCCGGCGCAGGTCGAGCCCAAGCTGTTCGACCGCACCCTGACGGTGAATGGCGTGTCAAAGGCCTATTGCATGACTGGCTGGCGGATCGGTTATGCCGCCGGCCCGGTGCAGCTCATCAAGGCGATGACCACCATTCAGTCGCAGTCGACCTCGAATCCGTGCTCGATCGCGCAATGGGCCGCGGTGGAAGCGCTCAACGGCCCGCAAGATTTCATCGCCAACCACAACAAGGTGTTCAAGGAGCGCCGCGATCTGGTGGTGGCGATGCTCAATCAGGCCGATGGCATCAACTGTCCGTGTCCGGAAGGCGCGTTCTACGTCTATCCGTCCTGCGCCGGCACGATCGGCAAGACCGCGCCTTCGGGCAAGAAGATCGAGAATGACGAAGACTTCGTCACCGAGCTCTTGGAAGCCGAAGGCGTTGCGGTGGTGCATGGTTCGGCGTTCGGGCTTGGTCCGGCGTTCCGAATCTCCTACGCCACCAAGACGTCCGATCTCGAGGAAGCGTGCAAGCGTATTCAGCGCTTCTGCGCCAGCCTCAGATAGGTCTGGATAGCAACGCCTTTGTGCCAAAAAGTGGCGACCCTGCCATGTTTTGAACACGAGGCTTGCGTCCTGTTCCTGCGTCCTAAAAATGTCAATGCGGAGACTATCGTGATGCGTTTCTCAAGACTGTTCGGCATCGCCGCTGCGGCGCTGGTCGCTTCGTTCGCGACTGCCAACGCTCAGCAGCAGCTCAAGGTCGGTGTGCTCGAGTGCACCGGCGGCCAGAACGTCGGCTTTGTGGTCGGGTCGGTGACCCAGCTGCAGTGCGTGTTCCAGAGCCAGGGCCGTCGGCCCGAGCCCTATGTTGCCACCGTGCAGCGCTTCGGCGTTGATCTCGGCATCACCCAGCAGACCGGCCTGGCCTGGGCGGTGTATGCCCCGACCCGTCGCGTGGGTCATGGTGATCTGACCGGCAGCTACGGCGGCGTCGGCGCCAATGCGTCGTTCGGCGTCGGCGCGGGTGCCAACGTCCTGGTTGGTGGTTCGTCCAACGCGATCTCGCTGCAGCCGCTCAGCCTGCAGGGCCAGACCGGCGTCAACGTTGCCGCCGGCATTGCCAATCTGCAGCTGCACCCGGTTGAGCAGCCCCGCCGTCATCGTCGGCATCACTAAGCTCCGGCGGCCTGGCCGCTGTTCTGAAGGGCCCGCTCATGCGGGCCCTTTTTTTATGTGCGATGGCTCGTGCACCATTGTCTGCGCGCCTCCTGTCATTGCGCCTCCTGTCATTGTGCCTCTTGTCATCGCGGTGACATTGAAGATTTGCGGTTGCTGTGCGTAGATGCGTGCACACCGTCGGCATTCGCGCGTCGGCGGGTGCGGTGCTGCGTTCGTCCGTCGTTGCGCGCGGTGCCATCAGTTGATGCTTTGTCGGGGTTCTCCCGTTCGGGCGGCTGATCAGCCGGGGGCAACGACCTGTCGGGGTTACGCCTGGATCGGCCGGTCGATCGGCGCAGGCTGCGATCGGTCCTGTCCAGTCACCGTCTTCCCTCCCTTTGTACAAACCGGAGACTTGCTATGAGCCGCTTTTCGCTTCTGCTCGGAATCGCTGCCGCCGCGCTCGCCATCGGTAGCGCCGAGGCACAGCAGTCGCGCGTCAAGATCGGCGTGTTGGAATGTCGCGGCGGAGCCAGCATGGGCTTCATCGTCGGCTCGGTGACCCATCTCGGCTGCCTGCTGCGCAGCGAAGGACGTCCGGATGAGCCCTATGTTGCCACCATCCGCAAGGTGGGGCTTGATATCGGCATCACCCAGGAGACCGGGCTCGCCTGGGCGGTGTTTGCGCCGGTCGAACGGCTCGGGCCGGGCGCGCTATCTGGCAACTACGCGGGAGCGCAAGGCTCGGCCGCGGTGGGCGTTGGCGTCGGTGCCAATGTGCTGGTCGGCGGGTCGGATAACGTGATCTCGCTGCAGCCGCTCAGTCTGCAGGGCCAGACCGGCTTCAACGTCGCGGTCGGGCTGGAAGGCTTGGAACTGCGGCCGGGTCGTTAGCAATTAGTTCAGCCTGCGAAGCGGACTGCTGCTGTGCGTTGCAGCAGGAGTCCGCTGTCCTTGATCTTGCTCAAGCCTTGCTGCGCGCGGTTGATGATTTCCCGCTTGCCAATGTTCAAGGCCCCTGAAACGATCTCATTGCCGACCCAATCAAGGGCCGAGCTCCAACCCCGGAGGCGGCGATGGGACAGACCATGAGAAGTCCCCGCGGTCCACGGTGCATCGCACTGGTGGGCCCTTTCCAAAGCGGAAAAACCACACTGCTTGAAGCTATCCTGGCTCGCACTGGCGCCATCCCGCGCGCCGGCAGCGTCGATGCCGGGACCTCGTTCGGCGATTCCAGTCCGGAGGCCCGTCAGCACAAGATGGGTGTCGCACTGACCGCCGCGACCACCACCTTCATGGGTGAAAGTTACACTTTCATCGATTGCCCTGGCTCCATCGAATTCGCGCATGACATGCACGCGGCGCTGCCGGCGGTCGATGCTGCCGTCGTCGTCTGCGAAGCCGACGAGCGCAAGCTGCCGCAACTGCAGATCATCCTGCGTGAGCTGGAAGACCTCGGGATTCCCAGATTCCTGTTTCTCAATAAGATCGACAAGGCCGACTCCCGCGTCACCGAAGCGCTCAACACCTTGCAGCCCGCTTCGCGTATTCCGCTGGTGCTGCGCCAGATCCCGATCTGGAATGGCGATCTGATCGCCGGTTACGTTGACCTCGCGCTGGAACGTGCCTTCGTCTATCGCGAACATATGGCTTCCGAAGTGGTCGATCTTGGCGGCGGCGATCTCGACCGCGAGAAGGAAGCGCGCTTCTCGATGCTGGAGCGGCTCGCCGATCACGACGACTCGCTGATGGAGCAATTGCTGGAAGACGTCGCACCGCCGCGTGATGCGGTGTTTGACGATCTGTCGCGCGAATTGCGCGAGGGCTTGATCTGTCCGGTGCTGCTCGGTTCGGCGCTCCGTGAGAACGGCGTGTCGCGGCTGCTCAAGGCACTGCGTCACGAAGCGCCCGACGTCGCCGAAACCGCCTCGCGTCTCGGCGCCACCGGCAGCGATGCCTCGGCCTATGTGTTCAAGACCTCGCATCTGCAGCACGGCGGCAAGCTGTCGCTGGCCCGCGTGCTCAACGGTCAGTTCCGTGATGGCGACGCGGTGCATGCCTCCAGCGGTGAAGCCGGCAAGATCTCCGGCATTCACGCGCTGATCAGTGGTTCCGACACCAAGCGGCAACAAGCAGGGCCGGGCGATCTCGTCGCATTCGGCAAGCTCGACGCGGTCAAGACCGGCGACACGCTGTCGAACGGCAAAACCGTGCCGGCCAAGCTGGTGGAGGTGCTGCCGGCACCGCCGGTGCTGGCGATGGCGCTGTCGGCGGCCGACCGCAAGGACGACGTCAAGCTCGGCCAGGCGCTGTTGCGGCTGAACGAGGAAGATCCCTCGCTCACCATCATCCACAACGCCCAGACCCACGACATCGTGCTGTGGGGCCAGGGTGAAATGCATCTGCGGGTGGCGCAGGAGCGGTTGCAGGACCGCTACGGCGTTGCGGTCAAGTCGCACCAGCCCTCGATCGGCTATCAGGAGACCATCCGCAAGTCGGTCACCCAGCGCGGCCGGCACAAGAAGCAGTCCGGTGGCCATGGCCAGTTCGGCGATGTGGTGCTGGAGATCGCGCCGATGCCGCGTGGCAGCGGCTTTACCTTCGGCGAACGGGTGGTCGGTGGCGCGGTGCCGCGCAACTACATCCCGGCGGTCGAGGAAGGCGTGAAGGACGGCTTGGCCAAGGGCCCGCTGGGCTTCCCGGTGGTCGATCTCACCGTGACGCTGATCGACGGCTCGTTCCACACCGTCGACTCCTCGGACATGGCGTTCCGAACCGCCGGTCGCATCGGCATCAGCGAAGCGTTGCCGCAGTGCCAGCCGGTGCTGCTGGAGCCGATCCATACCGTTGAGATCGTGTGCCCGACCGAGGCGACCGCCAAGGTCAACGCCATCCTGTCCGGGCGGCGCGGCCAGATCCTCAGCTTCGACACCCGCGACGGTTGGCCGGGCTGGGATACGGTGCGGGCGACGATGCCGGAGGCGGAGATCGGCGATCTGATCGTCGAGCTGCGTTCGGCGACCGCAGGTGCCGGCAGCTTCACCCGGACTTTTGACCGCATGGCGGAAGTGACCGGGCGGCTGGCCGACCAGATCGTCGCGGCCAATCGGCCTGCGGCTGCCTGACGGCCGTATAAATCGACAAAGCCGGCTTCGGTGATGTTTCATACATCACCGAAGCCGTTTATGTTTCTGCGCAGTGTTACGTTTCTGCGCAGCTGTGCTGCCGATCTCGTCTGCCATGGCCTGTGTTGCTGGATACCCCTCGTGATCACCTCGTTTCAGTTGCGCGCCGCACGAGCGCTGCTCGGCATCGATCAGCGTCAGCTCGCTGAGCTGGCCGGGGTTTCGGTGCCGACCATCCAGCGCATGGAAGCCAGCAGCGGCAATGTGCGCGGCGTGGTCGACTCGCTCACCAAAGTGGTGGAGGCGCTGAACCGCGCCGGCGTCGAATTGATCGGCGAGCATGCCCGTAGCGAGGATGGCGGCCGCGGCGTGCGGCTGCGCGAGCCGGGCCCGCCGCCTGGCGCCGAGCCGTAGCACCCGCCAGCCCGATAGCCTCCCGACGAAAGGACCCCGCGATGACCCAGCAAGCCGCCGCCGCCTGTCTGATCGGCTGGCCGGCCGCGCATTCGCGCTCGCCGATCATTCATCATTATTGGCTGCGCACGCTCGGCATTGAGGGCGGCTACAGCATCGAGGCGGTGCCGCCGGAAGGATTTGGCGAATTCGTGCTGCATCTGGCCGCGCATGGCTATCGTGGCGCCAATGTCACCATCCCGCATAAGGAGCGCGCGCTGCAGCTCACCACACCGGACGAACGGGCCCGCGCGGTCGGAGCGGCCAATACGCTGTGGTATGACGGCGATACGTTGCGCTCCACCAACACCGATATCGAAGGCTTCATCAACAATCTCGACGCCTGCGCGCCGGGCTGGGACGCGGCCGAGGAAGCGCTGGTGCTGGGCGCCGGTGGCTCGTCGCGCGCGGTGGTGTTTGGGCTGCTGGAGCGCGGCGTCAAGCGCGTGCGGCTCGCCAATCGCACGCTGGAGCGCGCGCGCGCGATCGCCGATCAGTTCAAGGGCGACGTGGTGCCGACGTTGTGGGACGACATTCCGGCCGCGGCCGCGCAGGCCCAGCTGCTGGTCAACACCACTTCGCTCGGCATGAAGGGCCAGCCGCCGCTCGAGATCGATCTCGCCGCGCTGCCGCCTAACGCCGTGGTCGCCGACCTGGTCTATGTGCCGCTCGAGACCGAATTGCTGCGTGCGGCGCGCGCCCGCGGGCTACGCACCGCCGATGGTCTCGGCATGTTGCTGCATCAGGCGGTGCGCGGCTTTGAATTGTGGTTCGGGCAGCGCCCGAGTGTCACGGCCGAACTGCGCGCGCTGGTCGAGGCCGATCTCGCCGCGCATTGAGCGCGCAGCTTGAACGAAGGGCTTCCTTCCCGTCATTGCGAGCCGAAGGCGAAGCAATCCAGAAGCCAGGCAGTTCGAAGCTGGATTGCTTCGTCGCTTCGCTCCTCGCAATGACGAAGCTTGTCGTCACCGATCGATTAAGAGCACCAGGTGCTCTCCATACGTGCCATTACTTTACTTCGCCAGAACGTGGTGATCGATCTCGGCGATCGAATTGACGCCGCACAGCGCCATGGTGGTCGACAGTTCGTTCTTGATGATGTCGATCGCCTTGGCGACGCCGGGGCCGCCAAAGGCGCCGAGGCCGTAGATATAGGCGCGGCCGATCATGCACGACTTGGCGCCGAGCGCGAGCGCCCGCATCACGTCCTGGCCGGAGCGAATGCCGCCGTCGAACATCACTTCAATGCGGTGGCCGAACTGATCGACGATCTGCGGCAGCACCTCGATCGATGACGGCGCGCCGTCGAGCTGACGGCCGCCATGGTTCGACACCACCAGCGCCTCGGCGCCGGCCTTGACTGCCAGCGCGGCGTCTTCGACATCGAGAATGCCCTTGATGATCAGCTTGCCCGGCCAGATCGACCGAATCCAGTCGATGTCCTTCCAGTTCAAGGACGGATCGAATTGCGACGCCACCCAGGCTGACACCGAGCCGAGATCTTTCGAACCGGGCAGGTGGCCGGCGATGTTGCCGAAGTTGCGGCTCTTGGCGCCAAGGATGCCTTTCACCCAGCCGGGTTTGCTGGCGATGTCGATGATGTTTTTCAGCCGGAAGATTTCCGGCGGCACCGACATGCCATTCTTGATGTCCTGATGGCGCTGGCCGATCACCTGCAGATCGACGGTCAGCACCAGCGCGCTGCATTTGGCGGCGATGGCGCGCTCGATCAGCGCTTTCACAAAGCCGCGGTCGCGCATCACATAGAGCTGGAACCAGAACGGCTGATCGACATTGGCGGCGACATCTTCGATCGAACAGATCGACATGGTCGATAGCGTGTAGGGAATGCCGGCGGCGTGCGCGGCGCGGCAGGCGTGAATTTCGCCGTCGCCATGCTGCATGCCGGTGGAGCCGACCGGCGCCAGGATCAGCGGCAGTGCGGCGCGTTCGCCGATGATGGTGGTGCTAAGATCACGCTTGGCGATATCGACCAGAATGCGCTGACGGAACTTGATCTTCTTCAGATCGTCGCGATTGGCGCGCAGCGTCTCCTCGGCATAGGAACCGTGATCGACATAGTCGAAGAACATTTTGGGCACCCGGCGCCGGTGGATTTCGCGCAAATCTTCGATGCAGGTGATCTGTTTCATGAAGTTCCCAACCCCTTCGAACAATCCTGACGCGCCGAGCGCCGCAGCCGATAACTAAAGCAATTCGTTGGCAACGGAAATTCGAGTTGCCGCCACCAGGAACCCCGCCGCGTGCTTCGCGTTGCCGGCAGGAAGACCAGGATGGAGGGCAATATGGCGAACCCCGCCGCAGATGACGACAAGAACACGACGGACAAGACCAGCAAGGACAAGGCCCGCAGGGACAAGGAACTGGACCGGGAGCTGGACCAGGCGCTTCAGGACTCTTTTCCGGGTTCTGACCCCGCCAGCGTCACCCAGCCGGCGCCATCCAAGGAGGATGCGTCATCCTCCAGCTGATCCCCGGCCTATAGCTGGGGATGGCCAGTTCCGGCCGTCCGGCACAATTCCGCCATAATCGGCGGTGTTTTCAACAGCTTAGGGAGTGTCCGAGGTCCCCGAACGTAACAATTCATCATATTTCTTGAGGTCATCTCAATCGGAAACGCCCTATAAGCCGCAATTAAAGCCGGGTGGCGGGCGGCGGCGTTTCTTAGTTCAGAGACCTTGGGGGATCGATGAGTCGCAAATATTTCGGGACCGACGGAATTCGTGGCCGTGCCAATGGCCTGATTACGCCGGAACTCGCGATGAAAGTCGGCCAAGCCGCCGGTCTGGTGTTCCAGCGCGGCGAGTACCGCCATCGCGTGGTGATCGGCAAGGACACAAGGCTGTCAGGCTACATGATCGAGACCGCGCTGGTCGCCGGTTTCACCTCGGTCGGCATGGACGTGCTGCTGCTCGGCCCGATGCCGACGCCGGCGGTGGCGATGCTGACCAAATCGATGCGCGCCGATCTCGGCGTGATGATTTCGGCGTCGCACAATCTGTTCGAGGACAACGGCATCAAGCTGTTCGGCCCGCATGGCTTCAAGCTGTCGGACGATGTCGAACGCCAGATCGAGCAACTGCTCGATGAATGTCTCGATAAGCGCCTGGCGCCCAGCACCAGCCTCGGCCGCGCCCGCCGTATCGACGGCGTGCACGATCGCTACATTGAATTTGCCAAGCGGACCTTGCCGCGCGACATCAGCCTGGAAGGGCTGCGCGTCGTCGTCGACTGCGCCAATGGTGCCGCCTACAAGGTGGTGCCGGAAGCGCTGTGGGAGCTTGGCGCCGACGTGGTCTCGATCGGCGTCGATCCGGATGGTTTTAACATCAACAAGGAATGCGGCTCGACCGCGCCGGAAGCGCTGAGCCGCAAGGTACGCGAGATGCGCGGCGATATCGGCATTGCGCTCGATGGCGACGCCGATCGCGTGATCCTCACCGATGAGCGCGGCCATGTCATCGACGGCGACCAGCTTTTGGCGGTGATCGCGCAGAGCTGGCAGGAAGATGGCCGGCTCACCAAGCCCGGCATCGTCGCCACCGTGATGTCCAATCTCGGGCTGGAACGGTTCCTCGGCGAGCAGGGCATCGAGATGGTGCGCACGCCGGTCGGCGACCGCTACGTGCTCGAGCAGATGATGAAGGGCGGCTACAATCTCGGCGGTGAGCCGTCTGGCCACATCATCCTCTCCGACTACGCCACCACTGGCGACGGCTTTGTCGCGGCGCTGCAGGTGCTGGCCATGGTGCAGAAACTGGGCCGGCCGGTTTCCGAGGTCTGCCATCGCTTCGATCCGCTGCCGCAGATCCTCAAGAACGTGCGCTATCGCAGCGGCAAGCCGCTCGACAATGCGGGCGTGAAGTCGGCGATCCGCGACGGTGAACAGCGGCTGAACGGCCACGGCCGGCTGCTGATCCGGCCCTCCGGCACCGAGCCGGTGATCCGGGTGATGGGCGAGGGCGACGATCGCGAGATCGTTGAAGAAGTGGTCGACACTATTTGCAGCGCGCTCGGCGAAGCGGCTGCTGCCGCGTAGCGGAATCCGACGTCGCAACTGCAACCCAGCTATGGTTAATAGGGCGCTAGCGCTTGTCGTTAGCGCCCTTTAGTTTGCGCTATCGTCGGTCGCAGTGCTGTGGCCGGCGATTGCTTTTCTTCATTCAAAATCTGCCGGAAACGCCGTGAATAAGCCCGTTGTCGTCGCCCCAGAAGATCAACCCACGCCGGTTGCGGCGCCGAATGCTGCAACCACGACGATGGCCGCGGCCGGGCCGGCCTATCTGGTGCTGGGCGGCATCAGCGTCTCGCATTTCCTCAACGACACCATGCAGTCGCTGATTCAATCGGTGTACCCGATCCTGAAGGCGAACTACGCGCTCGACTTCGCGCAGATCGGCCTGATCACGCTGGCGTTCCAGTTCACGGCGTCGCTGTTGCAGCCGGTGGTCGGCCATCTCACCGATCGCAAGCCGCAGCCTTACTCGCTGTCGGTCGGCATGGGCTTTACGCTGTGCGGCCTGCTGCTGCTGTCGGTGGCGCATCATTATCTGGTCATTCTGGTGGCCGCCTCAATGATCGGGCTTGGCTCGGCGGTGTTTCATCCGGAATCGGCGCGCATTGCGCGGCTGGCGTCCGGCGGCCGCTATGGCATGGCGCAATCGGTGTTTCAGGTCGGCGGCAACTTTGGCACCGCGATGGGGCCGGTGCTGGCGGCGCTGATCGTCGTGCCGTTCGGGCAGCCGAGCATCGCTTGGTTCGCGTCGATCGCCTTTGTCGCGATCCTGATCCTGTGGCGGATCGGTCGCTGGTATCAGCCGCAGATCGCCAAGAAGAAGGCGATGGCTGCCGCGCGTCATCCGGACGGACCCAGCTCGCGCCGGGTGATGGTGGCGCTGGTGGTGCTGGTGGTGCTGCTGTTCTCCAAGCAGGTCTATATGTCCAGCCTGTCGAGCTACTACACCTTCTATCTGATCGGGAAGTTTGGGGTCTCGACCCAGACCGCGCAAATCTATCTGTTCATGTTCCTAGCGGCGACCGCGGCCGGCGTGTTCTTTGGCGGGCCGCTCGGCGATCGTTTTGGCCGCCGCTATGTGATCTGGTTCTCGATCCTCGGTGCGCTGCCATTCACGCTGGCACTGCCCTATGTCGGGCTCTATGGCAGCGCGGTGCTCAGCGTGTTCATCGGCTTCATCCTGGCGTCGGCAACCCCGGCGATCATCGTGTTCGCCCAAGAGCTGATGCCGCATCGCTTTGGCATGATCTCCGGCCTGTTCTTCGGCTTCACCTTCGGGATCGGCGGCCTCGGCGCCGCGGCGCTCGGCCAGCTCGCCGACCGCACCGGCATCGAGTTCGTCTATCAGCTGTGCGCATTCCTGCCGGCGATCGGGCTGCTCGCGGTATTCCTGCCGCGCATGCCAAAGCACGCGCGCTGACGGCCGAACGACCGCCGCATGTTGGTCTTGCGGCGGTCGCGCCACCAGAAAATCGTCAACGAAACGTTACCGAAGCGCGTAGCGGGGGAAAGCTGCGCACCGCGCGCAAACCTCGTTGACACGAAAAATCAACCTTAAAAATTAGGGTTAAGTCGCGCTTAAGGAATAGCTGGCATCGTCTGCCCATCAGTACTCGGCGTGAGCTCTCACAGCCGTCTCGATTGCTAAAGGACGACGCCAATGCGTAGCGTGAAATTTCTATTGGCCGCCGGAGCGGCTTCATTGCTGAGTTCGACTGCCGCCTTCGCTGCCGATATGCCGATCGCGCCACCGCCGGCTTACGCGCCGCCTCCGATCGAGGATTTTGGCGGCTGGTATCTGCGCGGCGATATCGGCATGACCAACCAGCGCTACAGCGATTTGGATGACGCGTTTTTGGCTAGCGTGGTCGGTCGGCAGTGGCTCGATAAGGGCGGCTTCGATAGCGGCATGCTGTATGGCGTCGGTGTCGGCTATCAGTTCAATAACTGGTTCCGTGCCGATCTGACCGGGCAATATCGCGGCAAGACCAAATACGATGCCCTGGACTCGATGTGGAACCCTTCGCCAGCTCCAGGCAAAAGGAATACCAATCACCTCGAAGCGACCAAGTCCGAGTGGTTGTTGCTAGCCAATGGCTATGTCGACCTCGGAACCTGGTGGTGCGTGACGCCGTTCATCGGCGCCGGTGTTGGTGCTGCCCGCGTCACGCTGGATAACTGGCGCGACACCAACGTAATTGCCGGTGGCGGTGCTTGGGCTCCGGGGGCTTCGACCTGGAACTTCGCCTGGGCGGCTCATGCCGGTCTCGCTTACCGGGTCAGCCCGAGCTTCACGGTCGAACTGGCCTATAGCTATGTCAGCCTCGGCTCCGGCCGAACCGGCGATCCGCGCGAGCTGAATGGTAATAACCCGTTGGTCGGCAACTACGTCGAGCTGAAGGACATCACCTCGCACGACATCAAGTTCGGCGTGCGGTGGAATCTCGATGCGCCGCCGGTTTATGTGCCGCCGCCGCCCTTGATCCGCAAGGGCTGATCGAAGCCTCGATACTGTTAGTCAATGTTAACGGCGCGGGCCTGTTCCGCGCCGTTTTCTTTTGCAGCGCAGGTCCCGTTGCAATGATTGGTTAAGGTTAACAGGCGATCATCATCATGCGTAAGTGCTAAGGAGCGTTGCAATGCGTCGGCTGGTGGTGGCGTTCGCTTTCGGGGTGATGGCGCAGAGCGCGGTCGCAGCCGACATGCCTTTTCTGCGTGGCTCGCTGCTCGATAGCCCGCGACGCTACGTCAATTGGGAAGGCTTCTATATCGGTGGTCACGCCGGCTATGGCACCTCCGACATGAATTTTACCAACGCTACCGAGGGCCTTGTTGCCAAGCTGCTGGACAATACAGAAGTTGAGCAGCGCCTGGCCGTCTCGTCCTGGCCCGTGCTCGACAAGAGGTCCGTGCATGGCCAGGGCTATGGCGGTTTTGTCGGCTACAACTGGCAATGGACTGACGTTGTTCTCGGTCTGGAAGCCAACTACCTTCACGGCAGTTTCGACGGCTCCGACGCTGGATCGATGGCGCGACGCATCGACGCCGGTGGCACGACCTACGCCGCGAGCAACGACTCGTATGCCTCTATCAAAGTTCGTGACATCGGTTCGACGCGGCTCCGTGCCGGCTATGTCTGGAACGGTTTCCTCCCCTACATGTTCGCCGGCGTTTCGCTGGGGCAGGCCGACATCACCCGCTCCGCTGTAATCACCGGCACAGACAGCGTTGGGACGTGGACGTTGAGCACCTCCCAGGCGCAACATGGCCACTTCATCTACGGCTATGGCGGCGGTCTCGGCATCGACATGATGCTCTATGAAGGCCTGTTTTTGCGCGCTGAGTGGGAATATCTGAAATTCGCGGCGCCGATCGACACCAGCGTTTCGACCGTTCGCGGCGGTGTCGGTTACAAGTTCTGATCGCGGTCGCCGTGGTCGGGCTGCTCTGCCAGACCGTGCGGCTGTGTTTTGGATGTGCTATCTGTCCGCAGGTCAATTGCAGCAATAGGCAAGGGTAGGGCATGACCGGAGAAGCCATCACCATCCGGCCGGCGAAGCGCGCCGATGTGGTCGCGATCGTGAAGTTGCTCGCTGATGATCCGCTCGGTCAAAACCGCGAGCTGGTGGTGGAGCCGCTGCCGGCGAGCTACTACAAGGCGTTTGATGCGATGCACCGCGCCCATCACATTCAGATGATGGTGGCCGAGGATAACGACGGGCAGGTGATTGGCTGCCTGCAACTGGCGATTTTGCCGGGGCTGAGTTCGCAGGGCGCCTCGCGCGGCATCATCGAGGATGTCCGTGTGGTCAGCGATCGCCGCAGCCAGGGCGTCGGTGAGCGGCTGGTGCGCTGGGCGATTGGCGAAGCGCTGGCCAATGGCTGCAAGCTCCTGGAATTGTTCACTCACGAAAGCCGGGTCGATGCGCAGCGCTTCTACAAGCGCCTCGGTTTTCAGCCGAGCCATGTCGGCATGACCATGCGGTTTTGATTGCACCTAGCGCGGCGTCTGTAACCTAGGGTTGTTACGGGGCTGCAGTTTAATGCTCGGGTAAGTAGTGTTTCGCAGTTTAGCAATCGATCTCACCGCCCGATAACCAGCCTTCGCTGGTGATCGGGCGTGCTGTTCGATGCTGGATGCGAAGGTGACTGAAATGGCCCGTCCGATCGCCAAACCGACAGGCATCGAGTGTCGGTTTGATGACCACGAATTGATTGTTACCAAGACTGATCTCAAAGGCCGGATCACCTACGCCAACGACGTCTTCATTCGCCTGTCGAAGTTCAGCCGACGAGAGGTGATTGGCGCCCCGCATAATCTGATCCGCCATCCCGATATGCCACACTGCATCTTCAAGCTGCTGTGGGAGACGATCCAGTCCAAGAACGAGATCTTCGCCTATGTCGTCAACATGGCGCGCGACGGCGATCATTATTGGGTGTTTGCGCATGTTACGCCCACTTTCGACAGCCATCGCAATGTGATCGGCTTTCACTCCAATCGCCGCAAACCAGACCGCGCGCAGGTCGATAAGATCGAGCGGCTCTATGCCGAGCTGCGGGCGGAGGAGCGGCGCGCGGGCGGCGGCAAAGAAGGCATTGCTGCCGGCCACACAATGCTGATGACCAAGCTTTCCCAGCAGGGCGTTGCGTATGACGAATTCATCTTCTCTGTCTAAGGCGCAGCTCGCGCTGCTGGCGGCGGCGTTGCTGGCCGTCGCGTTTGCTGGAACTCGTGTGATCTCTGGACCGCTTGGCGCCGCGACGGAAATCGTGGCAGCGATCATCGGCATTGGTGTGGTTGCGATCGCAGGCTGGCAGGTCAGCCGGGCCGCGGCGGCGATCGCGGAACTCGCCACCGTGTGTGAGAATGCCCGCCATGGAAATCTCGAAGCCCGTGCGATGGGTCGCCGCGATGGCGGCGATCTCGGTCGCGTCCAGGCCGAGGTGAACAACATGCTCGACATCGTCGATGCGTTCGTTCGCGAGGCCTCGGTGTCGATGGATTATGTCTCGCGCGGCAAGACCTTTCGCAAGGTGCTGACGCGTGGATTGCCGGGCTCATTCCGCATTGCGGCCGACACCGTCAATGCTGGCACAGATTTGATGGATCATCAGCTCCGCGCGGTCGCGCAAGTATCACAGCAATTCGCCGCCGGCATGGACCGGGTCGCGACGACGCTGACCAGCGCCTCGACCGAACTGAAAGGCGATGCCGGGGCAATGGCCGCGGCCGCCGAGGAAGCCAGCCGGCAATCGACCGCCGTTGCATCTGGCTCCGAGGAGGCGTCGGCGAGTGTGCAGTCGGTCGCCAGTGCCACCGAGCAATTGTCGGCTTCGATCGTGGAGATTTCCCGGCAAATTCAGCTATCGACGGCCGGCACACGGCAAGCGGTGCAGGAGGCTGCGGAGACGAACGACAAGATTCGCAATCTGGCGGAGGCCGCACAGCGGATTGGCGATGTCGTCAAGCTGATCAACGAAGTCGCGGCGCAGACCAATCTGCTTGCGCTCAATGCCACCATCGAGGCGGCGCGCGCCGGCGAATTCGGCAAGGGTTTTGCGGTGGTGGCCTCCGAGGTCAAAACGCTGGCGACGCAGACCGCGAAGGCGACCGACGAAATCACAGCCCGCATCAGCGAAATGCAGGCCGTCACCGAGCAGTCGGTCGGTGCGGTCGAAGTGATCAGTGAGCGCATCAAGGAGATCAACGAGGTATCGAACACCATCGCCGCCGCCGTGGAGCAGCAGGACGCCGCGACACGCGAGATCGCCAGCAGCGTGCAACATGCCTCAAGCGGCGCCGCGGAAGTGTCATCCAACATCGTCGGAATTAGTCAGGCCGCTGACGACACCGGGCGCATTGCGACCCGCGTCAATCAAGCGTCACATAGCATTTCGGCGCAGGTCGATACGTTGCGCAACGAAGTACAGCGGTTCCTCGACCAGGTGGTGGTGCGGCGCAGCGGCTAGCGCGCCGCGCTGGATGTGATCGCATCGCCGCCTGCACATCATCCTGTTGCTGGAACGGGGTGCAGCGCGGCCGGTTCTCTCCGATCATCACAGGGAGAAAACCATGCTATTAAAACCGCTGCTGATAGTTGCCATAATCTGTGCATCGTCCGCCGCATCGGCGCAGAGCGGCGTTGGCGCCTCCCCGGGCGGGGCTGGCGTAGCCAATAGTCCGAGCACCTCGGTGCAGAGCCCCGGCGGCGCCGGAGTGAGCCCAGGTACCTCCACCACGACGGGAACTGGCCTTTCGAGTCCTGGAACCAGCTCCAGCATCACGACTAATCAGCCCGGCGTGCCCAATACCTCCACGCCCGGCACCATTGGCACCGGCGCCGCACCGAGCGGCCTGCCTGGTGATAGTCCGAGTACTCCCGGCTATCCGGCCCGCGTCGGTCAGTAACAGCAACACAGAAAAAGGCGCGAGCGCACTGTTTTAAGGGCGCTAACGCTTGCGCCATCGCAAGGTGGCGGGCCGTTCCTGGCGCTAGGCAGGCCGGGCCGGGAGTCGAAAGTCTAGCCATTCCGGTGAACAAACGCAGGGAAGTTCCTTGACATTGGGGCGCAGAGGTCTATTCCCAGCGGCGGGAAACCTCTCCCCACCGAGAGGCACCTATCTGGAAGGATAGAGACATGACGACGAAGCCCGCATCGCGGCCCACGAATGCCAATTTCTCCTCCGGCCCCTGCGCCAAGCGCCCCGGCTGGACCCCCCAACAACTTAACGACGCTCCGCTCGGCCGCTCGCATCGCGCGAAAATCGGCAAGGCCAAGCTGAAGCTTGCCATCGACCTGACCCGCGAAGTCCTGGAAGTGCCCGCCGATTACAAGATCGGCATCGTTCCGGCCTCCGACACCGGCGCGGTCGAAATGGCGCTGTGGTCGCTGCTCGGCCCGCGTCCCGTGACCGCCATCGCCTGGGAATCGTTCGGCGACGGCTGGATCAGCGACATCACCAAGGAACTGAAGCTGAAGGACGTCACCAAGCTCAAGGCGGGCTATGGTGAACTCCCCGACCTCTCCAAGGTCGATCCGGCTTCCGACGTGGTGTTCACCTGGAACGGCACCACCTCTGGCGTGCGCGTCCCCAATGCCGACTGGATCAAGGCCGACCGCGAAGGTCTGACCATTTGCGACGCCACCTCGGCCGCGTTCGCCCAGCCGCTCGATTGGGCCAAGCTCGATGTCGTGACCTTCTCTTGGCAGAAGGCGCTCGGCGGTGAAGCCGCTCACGGCATGCTGATCCTCAGCCCGCGCGCGGTGGCCCGGCTTGAGAGCTACACCCCGGCTTGGCCGATGCCGAAGATTTTCCGCCTGACCAAGGGCGGCAAGCTGATCGACGGTATCTTCCAGGGCGAGACCATCAACACCCCGTCGATGCTGTGCGTGGAAGACTATATCGACGCGCTCAACTGGGCGAAGTCGGTTGGCGGTCTCAAGGGTCTGATCGGCCGCGCCGATGCCAGCACCAAGGTGATCACCGACTGGGTCGCCAAGACCCCGTGGGTTGACTTCCTGGCTACCGATCCGGCGATCCGCTCCAACACCTCGGTGTGCCTGAAGGTGGTTGATCCCGCGATCACCGCGCTCAGCCCCGAAGCCCAGGCCGATTTCGCCAAGAAGCTGGTGGCGGCGGTCGAAAAGGAAGGCGCGGGCTACGACCTCGGCGCCTATCGCGATGCTCCTCCCGGCCTGCGCATCTGGTGCGGCGCCACGGTGGAAACCGCCGACGTTGCGGCCCTGACGCAGTGGCTGGACTGGGCGTTTGAAACCACCAAGGCCTCGCTGAATCAGGCGGCCTGACGCTGTTGCCCCTCTCCCCGTGGGAGAGGGGGCCTTCGCGAAGCGAAGGCGGGTGAGGGGATGATGACCCTCGTTGTGTTGCGCCCCCTCACCCGTCGCGGACTTCGTCCGCGCCACCCTCTCCCACAAGGGGAGAGGGGAAGTGCGCCTTCCCTTTCAACGTTTCATCAGGATCACATCCCATGACCGCTCCCAAAGTCCTCATTTCCGACGCGCTGTCGGAAGCCGCCGTGCAGATCTTCAAGGATCGCGGCATCGACGTCGATTTCCAGCCGAGCCTCGGCAAGGACAAGGACAAGCTCGCCGAGATCATCGGCAATTACGATGGCCTCGCGATCCGCTCCGCCACCAAGGCCACCGCGAAGATCCTGGAAAAGGCCACCCGTCTGAAGGTGATCGGCCGCGCCGGCATCGGCGTTGATAACGTCGAGATTCCCGCGGCGACCGCCAAGGGCATCATCGTGATGAACACACCGTTCGGCAATTCGATCACCACTGCCGAACACGCCATCACCATGATGCTGTCGCTGGCCCGCGAGATCCCCGCCGCCGACGCCTCGACCCAGGCCGGCAAGTGGGAAAAGAACCGCTTCATGGGCGTTGAGATCACCGGCAAGGTGCTCGGCGTGATCGGCTGCGGCAATATCGGTTCGATCGTTGCCGACCGCGCGCTCGGCCTGAAGATGAAGGTGATCGCGTTCGACCCGTTCCTGTCGCCGGAGCGCGCCAAGGATCTCGGCGTCGATAAGGTCGAACTCGAAGACGTGTTCAAGCGCGCCGACTTCATCACGCTGCACACCCCGCTCACCGACAAGACCCGCAACATCATCGACGCGGCCGCGATCGCCAAGATGAAGAAGGGCGTGCGCATCATCAATTGCGCCCGCGGCGGTCTGGTTGACGAGCAGGCGCTCGCCGAGGCGCTGAAGTCCGGTCAGGTGGCTGGCGCGGCGTTCGACGTGTTCACCGAAGAACCCGCCACCAGCAACGTGCTGTTCGGCCTGCCGAACGTGATCTGCACCCCGCATCTGGGCGCCTCCACCACGGAAGCTCAGGAAAACGTCGCGCTGCAGGTGGCCGAGCAGATGTCGGACTACCTGCTGACCGGCGCGATCTCCAACGCGGTCAACTTCCCCTCGATCACCGCGGAAGAAGCGCCGAAGCTGAAGCCGTTCATTGAACTGGCCGAAAAGCTCGGCTCGTTCGCCGGTCAGCTCACCGAGAGCAACATCGTCAAGGTGACCATCACTTACGAAGGCGAAGTCGCGGAAATGAAGATCAAGGCGCTGACTTCGGCAGCGCTGTCCGGTCTGCTGCGGCCGATGCTGGGCGACGTCAATGTCGTGTCGGCGCCGGTGGTGGCCAAGGAGCGCGGCATGGTGGTGGACGAGATCGTCCGCGCCGCCGAGAGCGACTATGAGAGCCTGATCACCGTGACCGTCGCCACTGAAAAGGGCGAGCGTTCGGTGTCCGGCACGGTGTTCGCGGACGGTCATCCGCGCCTGGTCGACATCAAGGGCATCCGCGTCGATGCCGAGTTCGGCAAGTCGATGGTCTATGTGACCAACGAGGACAAGCCGGGCTTCATCGGCAAGTTCGCCAGCCTGCTCGGTGATGCCAATGTCAACATCGCGACCTTCAGCCTCGGCCGTCACAGCCAGGGCGGCGATGCGATCGCGCTGGTCGAGATCGACGGCCCGATGCCGGCCGACGTGCTGGCCAAGGTGCAGGCGCTGCCGCAGGTCAAGCAGGCCAAGGCGCTGCTGTTCTAATTACCAGCGCCGCGTCGCGGCGCTTCGATCACCAAAAAAATGCATCCCTCCCCATCCGGGGAGGGATTTTTTTTGAGTCTGATTCATCTGGCGAATTGCAACGTATGTTCGCATAGTGGAATTTTCGCAACTTTTACGGTAATAATCCGAAAAGCTTCTACCAATAGTGTGCGCCGCAAGAAACGCCCTGGGAGGGTGTGACGTGCCAATCGGAGCGCTCAGGTGAAGTTCAGTAATCTTCGTATCACGCCCAAGCTCGCCATTCTGGTCTCGGTTGCGATGGTCGGCTTGTGTGCCGCCGGCGTCTATGCCGGCAACATGATGAAGCAGGAATTGCTCGCGGCGCGCATCGAGCAGACCAAGTACTTCGTCGATATGGGCCGCAACACCGCGTTGGCGTTGCAGAAGGAAGTCAATGCCGGCCAGCTCACCAAAGAGCAGGCGATCGCAGAATTCAGCCGCCGCCTCGGCGCGATGACCTTCGACAACGGCAATGGCTATCTGTTCGCCTATGGCTATGACGGCATCACCATCGCGTCGCCCGACAAGAAGATGATTGGCCAGAGCTTCCTCAACGTCGCTACCGGCAATCGCTACCTGCTGCGCGAATTGCGCGATGAGGTGATGGCGAAGGGCGAATCGACGCTGTATTACGATTTCCAGCGCCCCGGTTCGGAGGAGCTGCGTCGCAAGATTTCCTACGCCGTGATGATACCGAACTGGAACGTGATCGTCGGCTCCGGCGCCTATCTCGACGATCTCCACGCCCGGCTGATGCCGATCGTCTGGGCGCTGGTCGCGGCGATTCTCGGCATCGGCGCGGTGTGCGGCGCGATTGCCTGGGTGATTGGCCGCTCGATCACCCGGCCACTGGCGATGCTCGGCGACCGGATGCAGTCGCTCGCCGAAGGCCAGCTTGATGCGGACATTCCGGGCACCGATCGCGGTGACGAAGTGGGCGCGATGGCCAAGTCGGTGCAAGTGTTCAAGGACAACGCGATCCGCATTCGCGGCTTGGAGCAGGTTGAGGCCGAGGCGCAGCAGCGCGCCGCCGAAGAACGCCGCCGCACCATGCTCGAGATCGCCGGCGATTTCGAACGCAGCGTCAGTGGCATCGTCGGCTCGGTGGCGACCGCCGCGCGTAACATGCAGGCGACCGCGCAATCGATGACGGCGACCGCCAGCGATGCTTCGGCGCGGGCTGCAACGGTGGGATCAGCGTCGGAATCGACGTCGACCACGATCGGCACGGTGGCAGCGGCGGCCGAGGAATTGTCGAGCTCGGTCGGCGAAATCGCCCGCCAGGTGGCGCAGTCGCGGGAAGTCGCCGGCAAGGCGGTCACCGACGCCGAGCAGACCAATGCCACGGTGCAACTACTGTCGACCGGCGCCGAGAAGATCGGCGAGGTGGTGCAGCTCATTCACTCGATCGCCTCGCAGACCAATCTGCTGGCGCTGAACGCCACCATCGAAGCAGCGCGCGCCGGCGAATCGGGACGCGGTTTCGCGGTGGTCGCCTCGGAAGTGAAGGCGCTCGCCAGCCAGACCGCCAAGGCCACCGAGGAAATTTCGTCGCAGGTGGCGGCGATGCAGGCGTCCACCAGCGATGCGGTCAAGTCGATCTCCAGCATCGGCGAGACCATTGCGAAGATGAGCGAAATCACGGTGGCGATCTCCGGCGCCGTGGAGGAGCAGGGGGCGGCGACCCGCGAGATTGCCCGCAACATCCAGTCGGTGGCGGCCGGTGCGAACGAGGTTCACGATCACATCGGCGGCGTCGCTTCGGCGGCGGAAGCGACCGGCGAGGCCGCGTCCGAAGTGCTGTCGAGCGCACGCGATCTCGACGGTCAGTCCAGCATGCTGCGCGAAGCGGTCGATCAGTTCCTCGGCAAGGTCCGCGCCGCGTAAATCATGATCCTGGCGGCGTGCAGCACACCGCCAGGACCAGCAACGATGCTGTGGTTGCCTGGGCCCGGGCTGATGATCTCAGTCCGGGCCTCTTTATGGCCGTTATACCAGCGACTCCTACCATTGACTCGTCATGCCCGCGCTTGTCGCGGGGGGTCACCCCCCC
>KI632513.1:137129-346093 GCA_000504425.1 Rhodopseudomonas palustris JSC-3b
GCGTCAGGCGACGCTGGCGCTGCGTGCCCGCGAGATCACCCTGAAGCGGCCGAAACGCAATCATCCCAGTGAGGCGGCGAAGCTGCCGAAGACCGTGACGCTCACTTTGGTGGAAGCGCGCGAGATTGATCCGCCACAAGCGGCGACGCCGGTGCATTGGCGGCTGCTGACGACGCACCCGGTGACGACGCTGGCGCAGGCCTTGATGATCACCGGCTTCTACCGCCAGCGCTGGACCATCGAGCAATTGTTCCGGGTGATGAAAACCAAGGGCTTCGACATCGAAGCGGTGCGGATCACCGAGGATGAGCCATTCGAGAACCTGACCACCGCAACCCTGATCGCTGCCATTCAAGTGCTGCAGATGGTACGCGAGCGCGACGGCCAAGCCGGTCGACCGTTACAGGACGCGCTCGCCTCCGACGACCAGCCGGCGCTGGAAGCGATCTGCCAGACCCTCGAAGGCAAAACCGCGAAACAGAAGAACCCGCACCCCAAAGGATCGCTCGCCTACGCCAGCTGGGTCTGCGCCCGGCTCGGCGGATGGACCGGCTACTACGGTAAACCTGGCCCCATCGTCATGCTGCACGGCCTTCAATCACTGAAGGCCATGCTGCAAGGCTGGAAGCTCCGACAAGATGTGTGAATCTCGTAGGGACGACGCCCGGCCATGACGTGCGGATGGGTTGGTATCAATTGCCGTTGGTATTACCTGTCGTGGCCGATTACTTGGCCTTCAGGAAGTCGGCGACTTCGAGCAGCACGAATTCGTTGTCATCGGCCTTGTTGGGATCGCGGCTCGACGAGAACGGCAGGTTGTTGTCATTGCCGACGATGATGTGGCTATCATCGACCTTATCGACATTCTCGATGGTGAAGAACGGGAATGCCAGCGCGCCGTCGGTCAGCTCCTTACGCGCCTTCTTGTTCGGGTCACGGATCTTCATCAGATCGATGAAGCCGATCTTCTTCACCGGCTGGCCGACATTGGCGTCGCTCAGCTCGATCTTGTAGACGCGCTTGAACTTGGCGAGGTCAGCAAAGCAGTTTTCGGCGCGGGTGCCTTCCGGACACGCTTTGTCCTTGGTGCCTTCGCCATTGTCGCGCTCGATCACCAGGCCGTGGGTGGCGTCGATCATGTTGAAATCGCCGATCGCGTGGCCGTTCTGCTCGAACACATAATGCCAGGAGCGGCCGGTGAATTTTTCGGCGGCGACGTCGAATTCCAGAATCCGCGCTACTTCGCGGCCATCGCGCTTTTCCCAGTCCTTGCTGTCGGCATCCCACAGCGGACCCTCGAGCAGCGGATAGAGGTGCTTGCCGTCCTTGGACGCAGCAAAACCTTCAAAGCCCTTGGAGCGGCGCAGATTGACGCCGCTATAGCTGGCGCCCGGCGCACCCGGCGACTGCACCGACCAATGGTCGGGCGACTTCACCGGCTTGCCGTCGGCAAGGGTTTCAAACACCGCGAGGATTTTGCCGTTCAGGTCGGCCTTCAGAATGTAGGGGCCGAATTCGTCGCCGATCCAGAAATGATCGCCGATGATCTGAAAGCCCTCGGTGTCGAAATCGGCGCCAGTCAGATAGCGCTGCTTGCTGTCTTCATGGACGATGCGGAACGGCACCTTCTTGTCGGGATCGTGCAGGAACACGGTCTGCTGACGGTCCACTTTGCCGCTGGCCCAATCGATCTTGTGGCGGCTGAGATAGAGCATCGAGTCCGGCGAATTGTAGCGCGAGCCGAAGCCGTTGTCGGTCAGCACCCAGAAGGTGCCGTCCGCCATCGCCTTGATGCCGGAATGGCCCTGCAGCGGCTGGCCGTTGAACGGCACCGCGACGCCGGTCGGCCGGCCGTTCGACTTGCCCATCACCGTGCCCTGCGCGTCGACGCGGCGGCCGGTGGTGTATTTGCCGGAGGTCTTGAGGTCGTCCGGGGCGTCGGCCGGCGCGGCGACGAAGCTCTGCGCCGGCAGCACGGCATGGCCGGCCAGCGTCGCCGGGAATTCGCCCTCGCTTTGAGCAGCGGCGCCGCCGGCGGTCAGCAGCAGTGCAGCAACGGAACAAAGCCAACTATGTCGCATCGAAAAGCCTCCTTGTGATGACGCGGAGGCTTTTTGCCGAGCGACGATCACAGCCGGCTGACGGATCAATGACGACGTGATGAACGCGGCGCGACGACGCGCTTTGACAACGACTGCACCGCAACCTAACTTAGAATCCTTCTAATGGAGTTGGATGTCGCTGCGGATGAAGGCCTTTGCCGAACTGACGGAACGTGAAATTCTCGCCGTTGCAATCGCTGGTGAGGAAGAAGACAGCCGGATTTATCTGGCCTTCGCCGAAGACCTCGCGGAACGCTATCCAGACTCCGCCCGGCTGTTCACCGAAATGGCCGAGCAGGAGAAGAATCACCGCCACATGCTGCTGCAGCTTTACGAGGATCGGTTCGGCCCCAATCTGCCGCCAATCCGTCGTGAAGACGTCAAGGGTTTCATCCGCCGCCGGCCGATCTGGATGACCCGCAACCTGCCGCTCGATCGAATCCGCAAGGAAGCGGAGACGATGGAGTTCGAGGCGCACCGCTTCTACACGCGCGCCGCCGAACGCTCGACCGATGTCGGCATCCGCAAATTGCTCACCGATCTCGCCGAGATCGAGAAACACCACGAGCACAACGCGGCAAAACTGTCCGACAAGATTTTGACCGCGGAAGTGCGCAGCGAGGAGGATCACACCCGTCGCCGCATGTTCGTGCTGCAATATGTGCAGCCGGGCCTTGCCGGCTTGATGGATGGTTCGGTCTCGACGCTGGCGCCGCTGTTTGCGGCGGCGTTCGCGACCCACAACAATTGGCAGACTTTTCTGGTCGGTCTGGCGGCCTCGATCGGCGCCGGCATTTCGATGGGCTTTGCGGAAGCGCTGTCCGATGACGGCTCGCTCACTGGGCGCGGCTCGCCCTGGCTGCGTGGCACGATCTGCGGCCTGATGACCACGATCGGCGGCCTCGGCCACACCATCCCTTATCTGGTGCCGGATGCCTGGGCCAATGCGTTCTGGATCGCCACCGCGATCGCCGGCCTGGTGGTGTTCCTGGAGCTGTGGGCGATCGCCTATATCCGCGCCAAATACATGGACACGCCGTTCTTGCAGGCGGTGTTCCAGATCGTGCTGGGCGGCGTGGTGGTACTGGCGGCCGGCATCTTGATCGGCGGCGCTTAGAGCTTTTTCGGTTCTGATGGAATCAGAACCGAAACTCTAACTTTATGCTCTGACGCGTTTTCTTGACGCGAACCGGTCCCCACTTCGCTCGAAAACGCTATAGCGCTGCCGCGAATGACCCGGGCGCGGCGCGCCGGGGTGTTATCGCTCTAGCTGGTCTTCGGCTGCCGCGCGGCGACATAGACCCCGGCCAGCACCAGCGCATAGCCGTAAGCGTGGAATAGCTGCGGCCGCTCGCCCAGGAACACGATCGCCATCGCCGAGCCGAACACCGGGATCAGGTGAAAGAACGGCGCGGCGCGATTGGCGCCGATCAGCCGCACGCCGCGATTGTAGCAGAGATAGGCCAGGATCGACGGGAAGATCGCCACATAGGCCAGCGAGGCCGCGTTGGCGAAGTCGACCGCCGCCACCGGCCGCACCATCAGTTCCCAGACCAGCGGCGGAAACAGAAACAGCGCGCCGCAGCCGAACGTGAAGGCCAGGAACGACAGGCCGTGAATCGCCGGCCGCCGTTGCGTCAGTGCCGAATACAGGCCGAAGATCGCCAGCGCGGTGATGAAGATGATGTCGCCGCGATTGAGTTCGATTTTGGCGAGCTGGGTGACGTCGCCGCGCAGCAGGATCACAAACACCCCGGCCATCGACACCAGAATGCCGAGCGCCTGCGTCAGCGTCAGCCGCACGCCGAGAATGATCAGCGACCACAGAGCCACGAACAGCGGCGCGGTCGATTGCAGCAGCAGGATGTTGAGCGCGGTGGTCGATTCCAGCGCGGTGTATTGCAGCGTGTTGAAGATCGAGATGCCGCTGATCGAGATCGCCAGCATCAAGGGCAGCCGGCGGCGGATTTCGTGCCAGTCCTGGCGCAGATGGCGCCAGGCGAACGGCAGCACGATCAGAAACGCGCAGCTCCAGCGCAGGATCGACAGCGTTACCGGCGGAAAATGGCCAGCAGCGAGCCGGCCGACAATGGCGTTGCCAGCCCAGAACAGCGAGGTCAGGCTGAGCAGCAGATAAGGCTGGTCGGAGACCCAGCCGAAGCGGTGTGGATGAGAAGAAGGCGGCGCAGTCGTCATTCAAAGCCCGATCCAGGGCGCGGCCGTGCCTGCGGTTGCCTGCATGATGTGAGCGTCGCTTCCCTGGTTGCCGTCAGCAATACGGATTTTTGCGCCGATCACAATCTCGGCTGTGCCGCAGCTGTGCAGATTCAATCGGCGACCAGCGGCGTTGCCCGCGCGCCGATCGCCCGGCACAGCGCGTTGGGGTCGAGCCGGATTTGCAGCCCGCGCTGCCCGCCATTGAGATAGACCAGCGGTTCCGCAAGTGCGCTTTGTTCCACGGCGGTCGGCAGCTGCTTCTTCTGTCCGAACGGCGAGATGCCGCCAACGTGATAGCCGGTCAGCCGCTCGGCATCGGCCGGCTTCATCATCTTGGCGCTCTTGCCGCCAAAGGCACCGGCCAGCTTCTTCATGCTCACTTCGCGGTCGGACGGCACCACCACGCATACCGGCTTGCCATCGACCTCGGCCATCAGCGTCTTCAACACACAGCTCGCCGGCACGCCGAGCGCTGCGGCCGCCTGCAGCCCGATCGAGTCGGCGTTTGGGTCGTAGTCGTAGTGATGCAGCGTGAAGTCGATCTTGAGCTTGTCGAGCGCCTGGGTGGCGCGGGTGGTCTTGGACATTGCGGCTCATTCATCCCATTGCGGCGCGAACGGCGGATTGACGAAGCGCTGGTCTTTCGGCAGCCGCGCGATCGCGGCGCGGTCATCGTCATCAAGCTTGAGATCGAGCGCGGCGAGATTGCTGCGCTGGCTGGCGGGGCTGCCTGATTTCGGAATCGCCAGCACGTTATCCTGTTGCAGCAACCACGCCAGCGCCACCTGCGATGGCGTGGCGCCGTGCTTGTTGGCGATCGCCTGGAGCTGCGGATAAGAGGCGAGGCGGCCCTGCGCCAATGGCGCATAGGCCACGATCGGAATGCCATGGCGCTGCGCATAGTCGCTCAGCCGGTCTTGGCCGAGCAGCACGTGATATTCGATTTGGTTGCAGGCAATCGGCGCCTGCAGTTGCTCAACCGCCTGCTTGAGCAAAGCCACCGGGAAATTGCACACGCCGATCGCGCGGGCGCCGCCTTGCTCCTTGATGCTCAGCAGCGTACGCAGCGCGGCGGCAAGGTCCATGTCCGGTGCCGGCCAATGGATCAGATAAAAATCGACATAATCCGTCTTCAGCTTGGCGAGGCTGGCATCAAACGCGCGGCGGATCGCATCGGGCGCCAGATTCTGCCACCACACTTTGGTGGTGATGTGGATCTGATCGCGTGCAATCCCGCAGTTTGCTACTGCATCGCCGACCGCGTCCTCATTGGCATACATTTCCGCGGTGTCGATGTGGCGATAACCGAGCGCCAGCGCGCTTTCGACCGCGACGCGGCATGGTTCGCCTTGCAGCCGGAACGTACCAAGCCCAAGCTTAGGAACCTGCAGTCCCTGGATAGTGATTCGATCCATGTCAGTTCCCATGCGCGCGGGGTGTCGGATGTGATCGTCAGACAAGCAAGCCGTGCCGGGGGCGGTCAAGAGCGCAGCGCCACTTCGCTGACTTCCGCAATAGCCCAGCCGTCGCGACCTTTGGTCCGGACACAACCTGACCTGGATCAATTGCGGGCTGGACGAAGCGGGCCATCCTCAACCACCTGCACTGTTCTGGCTTGTCATGATGTCTCCTGTTGATGCTTCCCGGCCACAACTCACGATCCGTCAGATCCGCCTCGACACTGGCCGCGAGAACGTCGCGGTGATTTCGCGGCGCTCGCGCGCGCTGCGTCCGGAAGTGTTCAGCGGTTTCAGCCGTGTCGAGATCAGGCGCGGCACCAAATCGCTGCTGGCGACGCTGCTGATTTCCGATGATGACGCCTTGATCGGCCCCGATGATCTCGGCCTCGCCGAGCCGTCGTTCCGCCGGTTCGGTGAGCCGGTCGGGACCGCAGTGACGGTGTCGCCGGCACCGCCGCCCGCCAGCCTCGATGCGGTGCGCGGCAAGATTCAGGGCCGCACGCTGGCCGCGGACGAGATCAAGGCGATCGTCAACGATCTGGCACGCTATCGCTACTCCGACATGGAAATCGCCGCGTTCCTGATCGGCTGCGCGCGCTTCATGACCTCCGATGAATTGCTGGCGATGGTGGCGGCGATGGCCTCGGTCGGCACCCAGCTGCGCTGGGATCGGCCGGTGGTGGTCGATAAGCACTGCATCGGCGGCATTCCGGGCAATCGCACCTCGATGGTGCTGGTGCCGATCGTCGCCGCCCACGGCCTGACGATTCCGAAAACCTCGTCGCGCGCCATCACCTCGCCGGCCGGCACCGCCGACACTATGGAAGTGCTGGCGCGGGTCGATGTCGGCGTCGCCGAGATGAAGGAAATCGTCGCGGCCTGCAATGGCTGCATGATCTGGGGCGGCCACGTCAATCTGTCGCCAGCCGACGATATTCTGATCTCGGTGGAACGGCCGCTCTGCCTCGACACCCGCGAGCAGATGGTGGCTTCGATCATGTCAAAGAAACTCGCCGCTGGTTCCACCCATCTCTTGGTCGATCTGCCGGTCGGTCCGTCCGCCAAGGTCACCGGCGCCACCGACGCGATGCGGCTGCGCAAGCTGTTCGAATTCGTCGGCGATCACTATGGCATCGCGGTCGAAACCATCACCACCGACGGCCGCCAGCCGATCGGCAATGGCATCGGCCCGGTGCTGGAAGCGCAGGACGTGATGGCCGTGCTTGGCAATGATCCGAAGGCGCCACCTGATCTGCGCGAAAAATCGCTGCGGCTCGCTGGTCGTCTATTGGAATACGATCCGCAGCTGCGCGGTGGCTCGGGCTATGCGCGCGCCCGCGAATTGCTGGAAAGCGGCGCGGCGCTCAAGCAGATGCAGAAGATCATCGACAATCAGGGCCCCTCGACCTGTCGCAAGGATCTCGGCACGCTCACCGCCGATGTGGTGGCGCCGCGCGACGGCGTGGTCACCGCGATCGATTGTCTGCAACTCAACCGGCTGGCGCGCACCGCCGGCGCGCCGATCGACAAGGGCGCGGGCATCAAATTGTTCAAGAAGGTCGGCGACCGGGTCGAGGCCGGCGAGCCGTTGTATCGCATCTATGCGTTCGATCCGTCGGAGCGCGAATTGACGCTGGCCGCCGCAGAGGAAACCAGCGGCTACACTGTGGATGGAGAACAGTCGTTCCGGGAGCAGGTGTTGTGAGCGCGGTCCGGATCGTCGCGCTGCCCGAGTCGAGCGAAGCGGCGCGGCGTCTGGCGGTGCGGCTCGGCGTGCCGATCGATCTGATCGAGCAGCATCGTTTTCCCGATGGCGAATTGCGGGTGCGGGTCGGCGACGTCGCGCCGACCATGCTGATCTATGCCTCGCTCGACCGGCCCAATGACAAGCTGATCGCGCTGCTGTTTGCCTGCGAGGCGCTGCGCCGCGGCGGCGCCCAGCGCATCGTGCTGATCGCGCCCTATCTGTGCTACATGCGGCAGGACACGGCATTCCGGCCGGGCGAGGCGATCAGCCAGCGCGTGATCGGGCAGTTGCTGGGCAGGGCGGTCGATCGGGTGATCACCGTGGATGCGCATCTGCACCGCACCCCGGAGATCAGCGCGGTGTTCGCCGACATCGAGGCGGAAAACCTGTCCGCCGCGCCGGCGATGGCGGCGGCGCTGTCGGGCTCGCTGGCTGCCGACACCATCGTGGTCGGGCCAGACGCGGAGTCGCTGCCCTGGGTCAGCAATCTTGCCAGCCGGCTTGGCTGCGACTGTGCGGTCGCAACCAAGACCAGGCGCGATGATCGCACGGTCGAGGTCGGCTTTGCCGATCCGACGCAATTCGTGCTGCGCCCGGTGCTGCTGGTCGATGACATCGTGTCCTCGGGCGGAACGCTGATCGCCTGCGCCAAGGCGCTGCGCGCTGCCGGTGCCACCTATATCGATGCGGTGATCACCCACGCGCTGTTTCCGCTCGGCATGCTGCAAGCCTTCAGTTCCGCCGGCATCCGCACCATGCGTTCCACCGACAGTGTCGCGCATCCCACCAATGCGATCGCGCTCGATGCGCTGTTCGCCGAGGCGCTGCACAACGAACTTGTCTCGCCGCTTGCTTCAGGGGCATCCCGATGAGCGTCAGCCTGCAATTCTGCGGAGCCACCCACACGGTCACCGGCTCCTGCTATCTGTTCAAGACCGCCAAGGGCAGTTTTCTGGTCGATTGCGGGCTGTATCAGGGCCCCAAAACCCTGAAGGCGCTGAACTACAGCGCGTTCCCGTTCCGGCCGGCCTCGCTCGACGCGGTGCTGCTGACCCACGCCCATATCGACCATTCCGGGCTGTTGCCGAAACTGGTGCGCGACGGCTTTGACGGCACGATCTTCGCCACGCGCGGCACCCGCGATTTGTGTTCCTACATGCTGCCCGACGCCGGCAGCATTCAGGAATCCGAAGTGCTGGCGCTGAACCGCCGTAACGTGTCGCGCGGCCGCGATGCGGTCGAGCCGATCTACACCAAGACCGACGCGGTGGTGACGCTCGATTCATTCCGGCCGGTCGATTACGAAACCTGGGTCGAAGTCATTCCCGGCGTGCGCGCCCGCTATTGGAACGCTGGCCATCTGCTCGGCTCGGCGTCGATCGAGATCGAATTCGCCGGCGAGGGCAAGGATGGCGCGCCGCTGCGCGTACTGGCGTCCGGCGACCTTGGCCCGGATGCCAAGCTGCTGCAGCCCGATCCGGAAGCGCCGACCGGCTTCGATTACGTGATCTGCGAATCGACCTATGGCGACACCGACCGCCCGGCGACCACGCCGGAGCAGCGCCGCGCGCGGCTGGCCGGCGAGGTGCGCGAAGCGGCCGCGCAGCAGGGCGCGCTGCTGATCCCGGCCTTTGCGGTCGAGCGCACCCAGGAGCTGATCGTCGATCTGATCCAGCTGATGGAACGCGGCGAGGTGCCGAAGGCGCCGGTGTTCCTCGATTCTCCGCTGGCGATCCGGGCGACCGAAGTGTTCCGCCGCCACGCCGCCGATCTCGATGGCGGCGTTGATGTCGAGCGGCTGCTCAATTCCCCGCAGCTGCGCTTCACCGAGACCGTCGATGAGAGCAAGTCGATCGCGCGGCTGAACGGCTTTCACATCATCATCGCGGCCAGCGGCATGTGCGACGCCGGCCGCATCCGTCATCATCTGAAGCGCTGGCTGTGCCGGCGGCACGGCACCGTGCTGCTGGTCGGCTATCAGGCCCATGGCACGCTCGGCCGCTTTCTGGAGGAGGGCGCCAAGGCGGTGCGCATCCAGGGCGAGGAGATCAAGGTCGCGGCGCGAATCCGCTGGATCGACGATTACTCGGGTCACGCCGATGGCCCGGAGCTGGCGCGCTGGCTCGGCGCGCGCCGCCCGATCAGCCGCGGCGTGTTTCTGACCCATGGCGAAGAAGCGGCGATTGCGGGCATGGCGGCGCGGCTCGCCGATGGCGTGGTGCCGGCCGCCAAACTGTTCACGCCAGTGTTGGATGAGCTGTTCGAGCTGACCACGCCGGAGCCCGCGGTGCTCGATGGCGGCCATCGCCGCCGGCTGGAGCCGCAGGCGGTGGTCGAGCTCGATTGGCACAACGACATGTCCAGGCTGATGCTCGACATCAGCGAGCGGATCGATGCCGCCGCCGACGACCGCGCCCGCAGCGTGATCATCCGCCGGCTGCGCCGTGCGCTGGAGGCCGAAGCCGGCAACTGACCAACCGCGCGCGGCGGGTTTGCCGTGAGCCACAATGCCGCGCCGGCTCGCGCTGTCGGTGCAGAATCGCGCGCGCTCGCGTCACCGCGGCCGCGCTGAGGCTGCAGTTTTCCCCGGAAGATGCGGCGGGCCGCGCTGGCGACGTCTGTTTTTTCGGCGGATATCAATGATTTGCCGCAGCCCAACCGGGCGGTCGCCGGCCCTTGGCGCTTGCGTCGCCAAGCGTTGTCCAGTATCCGAAAGGGTGCCTCGCATGCGAGCGGCCACGGCCGTGGGTTGCCTGGGCGCGCGGGTACGATCAGGAAGCTCGAGTGAGCGCGCTTCCGTCCCGATCTGCCCTAACCGAAGAATTTCAGGGGTTTTCTCCAAATGGCCAATGTGGTCGTCGTCGGCGCCCAGTGGGGCGACGAGGGAAAAGGCAAGATCGTTGACTGGTTGTCGGAACAGGCCGACATCGTGGTGCGGTTTCAGGGCGGCCATAACGCCGGCCATACGCTGGTGATCAACGGCGAGACCTACAAGCTGGCGCTGCTGCCGTCGGGCGTGCTGCGCTCCTCGAAGCTGGCGGTGATCGGCAATGGCGTGGTGTTCGACCCGCAGGCGTTTCTTGACGAGGTCAAGAAGCTCAAGGCCCAGGGCGTGGCGATCTCGCCGGACAATCTGCGCATCGCCGAGAACGTCACCCTGATTCTGCCGCTGCATCGCGAGCTCGATTCGCAGCGTGAGAACGCCGCCAAGGCCGGTGCGATCGGCACCACCCAGCGCGGCATCGGCCCGGCCTATGAAGACAAGGTCGGCCGCCGCGCGATTCGGCTGATGGACCTCGCCGACCCTTCGACCCTGCCGCCGAAGATCGAACGGCTGCTGGCGCACCACAATGCGCTGCGCCGCGGCCTCGGCCTGCCGGAAATCGACGGTCGCACCATTCTGGAAGACCTGTCCAAGATGGCGCCCGAGCTGCTGCCCTATGCCGAAACGGTGTGGCGGCTGCTCGACATCAAGCGCCGCGAAGGCAAGCGCATCCTGTTCGAGGGCGCGCAGGGCGCGCTGCTCGACGTCGATCACGGCACCTATCCTTACGTCACCTCGTCCAACACCGTGGCGGCGCAGGCGGCGACCGGCACCGGCATGGGGCCGAGCGCGGTCGGCTATGTGCTCGGCATCTGCAAGGCCTACACCACGCGCGTTGGCGCTGGTCCGTTCCCGACCGAGCTCACCAATGAGATCGGCGAGGAGATCGGCCGCCGCGGCAAGGAATTCGGCGTCAACACCGGGCGCAAACGGCGCTGCGGCTGGTTCGACGCGGTGCTGGTGCGGCAGACGGTGCGCACCTGCGGTATTCACGGCCTGGCGCTGACCAAGCTCGATATTCTCGACGGCTTCGAGACCATCGAAGTCTGCGTCGGCTACAAGCTCGACGGTAAGGAGATCGACCATCTGCCGGCCGGCGAAGCCGCGCAGGCGCGGGTCGAGCCGATCTACGAGACCATTGAAGGTTGGCAGCAGCCGACCGCCAATGCCCGGTCCTGGGCCGATCTGCCGGCGCAGGCGATCAAATATGTTCGCCGCGTCGAAGAACTGGTGGGCTGCCCGATTGCGCTGCTATCCACAAGTCCGGAGCGCGAAGATACGATTCTGGTGCAGAACCCGTTCGAGGCTGAATAGGATGTTAAACCGCGCCAGTTTCCGGCAGGATGACTCGCCGGAAATTGGCAGGTGCCCGGTTACGAGTTTGCACTTAAATCTGGTCGATATGGCCGATCATGCGTTGATCACCCAGGCGGGGCGGATATTTTGAGTCGAGATGGCTGATTACTACCCGCTTATTGCCCGTGCGATTGCCGGACTGGACCCCAACGCGCCCGGCGAGGCTCGGCGCGCGCTCTATGAACGTGCCCGGACTGCGCTGATCGCGCAGCTCCGCAACGTGCAGCCGCCGCTGTCGGAATCCGAGATCACCCGCGAACGGCTGGCGTTGGAAGAGGCGGTGCGCAAGGTCGAGGCCGAGGCCGCGCAGCGCGCCCGCGACGCCGCCCGTACCGAACAGAAGAATCGCGCTCGCCCCGGCGACGCCATGCGCCCCGGTGACGCTCGCCCCGGCGACACGCGTCCGGGCGAAGCCTCCCGTCCCGGCCCCCGGATTCCCGGCCGCCCTGCCGAGGGTGGCCCGGCCGATGCGCCGGGCAGCGAATCAAAGCCGGACCAGCAGCAGCCAGAGGGCTGGGCGCCGGATTCTGCGGCCCCCGCCGAACCCGTGCCGCCGCCCCGTCCCGAGCCGCCGCGGGTGCCGCCCGGCATGCCGCCGCGCAAGCCGGAACAACCCGGCGCGCCGATGCGCGGCTTCCGCGATGTGGTGGCCGATGTTGATGATCTCGGCCGTGCCGCCGCCGAGGCCAATCGCGCCGCGCGCAAGACCTACGCCAATGTCGCTTCGCCCTCGCCGGAATTCGAGCGGCTTGAGCCGAGCCTTGAGAACCGCACCGAAACCGAGCCGAGCTATGGCTATGGCGCTGAGCCTGACGACATGGCCCGCTATCAGCCCGGTGCCCGGCCGCAGGCTGATCAGCCGCCGCCCTCCAAGCGGGTGCGGGGTCCGTTCCCGGTCAAGGCGCTGATCGGCGGCGGCGTGCTGCTGATGCTGATCGGCGGTGCGTTCCTGTGGGGACCGGCGCTCTACGATAGCGTGCGCGGCATGCTCAGCTCGCAGCCTGCCGTGGTCGAAGCCCCCAAGGACGCTTCGCCCTCGACCAGCCGTCCCAAGATCACCGACCGGGTCGGTCAGCCGTCATCGATGGATCAGATCGCGGCGGTGGCGCAGCGCGTCGTGCTCTATGACGAGGACCCGTCCGATCCCAAGGGCAAGCAATATGTCGGGTCGGTGGTGTGGCGCACCGAGCCGATCAAGGGCGCAGGCGCCAAGCCCGGCGATATCGCCGTGCGCGCCGATCTCGAGATTCCGGAACGCCGTTTCAAGATGACGATGTCGTTCCGCCGCAATACCGACTCGTCGCTGCCGGCGAGCCATACCGTGGAACTGACCTTCATGCTGCCGCCGGACTTTTCGGCGGGCGGCGTCTCCAACGTTCCCGGCATCCTGATGAAGTCGAACGAGCAGGCCCGCGGCACGCCGCTCGCTGGCCTTGCGGTGAAAGTCACCGACGGCTTCTTCCTGGTTGGGCTGTCCAATGTGGAAAGCGACCGGGTGCGCAATCAGCAACTGCTGAAGGAGCGCTCCTGGTTCGATATTCCGCTGGTGTACAGCAATCAGCGCCGCGCCATCATCGCGATCGAGAAGGGCTCGCCCGGCGAGCGCGCCTTCAACGACGCATTCGCGGCCTGGGGCGGTTAGTTCGCGCGCCTGATCGCTGATCGTGTGACGCTGTCCGAGGCGGCGTCTTATTCCAGCGGGTCGTGTCGATGACCGTCATGCCCGCGCTTGTCGCGGGTATCCACGTCTTAAAATCGTTGCAAGGATCAAAGACGTGGATGGCCGGGACGAGCCCGGCCATGACGTGCGGAGTGGTTGGTATCAATCGCCGTTGGTATCAAGCGCGTAACAATCACGAGTGTCTGGCTGAAGGGCAGGGCGGTGCAACGCGCCGTCTTTTCCCTCCCCCTTGCGGGGAGGGTGGCCGGCCGCAGGCCGGTCGGGTGGGGGATCAGCCGGCCAGCGGCTTTGGGGCGCGAGATCCTGATCGAACCATATAATAGTTGAAGCTTAGACGATGATGTGGGGTGCAAGCCCGCCACCCCGGCGCTTCGCGCCGACCCTCCCCACCGCTACGCGGGGGGAGGGACGATGCGCGGTGACGAAACGACTCTTGTCTATGGGGCGCCTTCAGCACCCGCGGCGACGGCATGCGACACCAAAGCCCGGGCATCCGTCACGCCGGCCGCTGCAGTGCGCACAATGGTCTCGGCCATCTTCGCTTTGGTGGCGGGCGTGCGATGCTCGGCCGCGATCTGCTCCACCGCGATGTCCAGCACCTCACGCAGCACGGCGACATAGTCAGCGTCGAAATGATGCGAAGTCTTGGTCATGCACAGTCTCCTTTTGATGGCGGGGCGGACCATCGCTGCGCAATAGGGCCGCAGTGAGTCATGGCGATGAAGACGTGGTGACAGATCGTGACATTGATTTGATGCGCACAACGCGATGCGGACGGCGCTGCAAAGATTTTCGAATCATTGCAACTCAACGCCGCCCAACACGTTAACGACGGTTTACCAATTACTGAGTGATCCAGCGCGTGACGCGCGCCAACAGGCCAGGCTGTTGCGCGAGCGCGGCATTGGCATGAGCATCATCATGAATGCGCGTCAGCAGCCGATCGAGGAACAGCGCATCATCTGACGCGGTGATGGTGAACTGGGTGTCCTCGGTCTGCACGATGTAGTTGAACACGGGTTCAGCCCCATCGCTCGCGCGGCTGCGCTGTTTGACGATCATCACCGAGGATGGATCGAACCCGGCATCGAGCAAGGCTCGTCCGAGCTGCGATAGCTGCCCGACAAATTCGGGCTCGAAGGTCGTGGTTCCCTGCAGCGTGATCGACATTCCGTCTCTCCTCGGCACAACGCGACGCACGCTCCCAGCGGTGATTGGTCGCGCGGTGGGGAGCGCAGGTTCACGGCAACTGCAAATTTGAGGAGAACAAATTTGAGGAGAAGCGGGGTGCGGCGCACCCCGATGCTGCGCTGCGGCGCCAAAATCTGCCGGCGCGGCGGCGGTGCGGAATCGCCGCACCGCCTGCGACGCGGGCAGGCGCCCGCGTGCAGTCTTGTTGCCGATGATTACTCGGCGGCAGAGCGTTGCGGCGCCAGGTCGGCGGCGCGGCTACGCTCGGCCGAGGCGACGGCGTCATGGCGCGGGGTGTCGCGGCCGGTTGCTTCATAGGCGCGCTCCGGCGGACGATAATTGATCACCGCGCATGCGATTGCCAGGATCAGGATCGCGCCGCTCTCATACAGCAGGTTCTGCGGCGGCTGGTCCTTGCCTTGCAGGATCAGCAATCGCGCAATCGCGGTGATGGCGATGAACAGCGGCAGCGTGATCGGGATCTTCTTACTCTCGTAATAGACCGCGACCATCGCCAGCACTTCGACATAGATGAACATCAGCAGCAGGTCTTTCAGCGAGACGCGCATGCCGCGCACGGTCTCATAGACTTCCTGCGCCATCGCGATCACCGCGAAGCTGCCGATCACCACCAGGAAGGCGTTTTCCAGATGTTGGATCACCTTGCGTAGCAAGGGCATGTTGGCCGGCATGGCTTGCGGCGCGTTATTTATTCGGTCGGGCTGCATAAAACTTCCGATCGTAAGTGAGAAACACCGTTGGTCGGTGTGATACTAATTTGTTGCAGATGGTTCTTGCTGGCATCGAGCAAGGCTGCTGCGAACCGGCAGCCTTAGCCTGCAAAGATGCATGCAACAAGGCGAGCGCCGTGGTGTGCTGTCGCACCCTCAAAGACAATGTTGCGCGCGTGTTGTGCGGGACGAAGCGCCGCCGATCTCGGCCCATCGCATGTTCAAGTGGCGGTGGCGGCGTTGCCAGAAACTTGAAGGCCGCGCCTTTGCAGACGCGGCCATTCAACTTGAGAAGCCGCAGCGCGCAGCCGCGGCCGGGACAGTTGAGAAAACTTACAATTCGTCCTCGTCCTCGTCGTGCTTCTTGCCGCCGATGGTCTTGAGCTTGGCGAACACCGCATCGACGTCGAGATCGTCCTGGCTCTTGTCGGAGCTTTCGTATTCGTCGTCCTTGCGGGTGGTTTCCGAGGCGGGCAGCAGCGTGGCGCCGCCATAGGCCTGGTCGAGCGGCTTTTCCTTGGCCGCGCGCTGCACTTCGAAGTCGAGTTCGATCTGAGTGCACAGGCCGAGAGTCACCGGGTCCATCGGCGTCAGCGTCGAGGCATTCCAGTGGGTGCGGTCGCGGATCGAGGCGATGGTGGTCTTGGTGGTGCCAACCAGGCGCATGATCTGCGCATCCTTGAGTTCCGGATGGTTGCGCACCAGCCAGAGGATCGCGCTCGGCCGGTCATGGCGGCGCGACACCGGGGTATAGCGCGGGCCCTTTTTCTTGGACGATTGCGGCAGAATCACCCGGCTTTCGCCGAGCTTCAGCCGGTAATTGGGGTCTTTTTCGCCCTTCTCGATTTCATCCCGGGTGAGCTGGCCGGTGGAGATCGGGTCCATGCCCTTGATGCCCTGGGCCGAGTCGCCGTCGGCAATCGCCTTGATCTCCAGCGGATGCATCTTCGTGAAGTCGGCGACCTGATCGAAGGTCAAAGCGGTGTTGTCGACCAGCCAGACGGCCGTCGCCTTCGGCATCAGCGGGGCGTTGCTCATGGCATATCTCCTTTGCGCTTCGCCCACCTCCCGGAAGAGGCGAAGCCGTCGGGTCCTCGGATTGACGGAATTCGCGCCTATATAAGCCGTCCAGCCCGGCTGGCGCAATGGCCGTGGTTCGGCCTTGACAGGGTCACAAAGGACCTTCAGTTCTAAAGAGAACTCTGCTGAGTAGCCGAAACGCCAATTGGCCGCGTCCGTTCCCGATCCTATGGTGCGGTGGACAGCGCCGGATCGCATGACCATGCTCTCAAAACCGCCTTTGAAAATAGTGCTTTGCTCGCCGCGTGGCTTCTGTGCCGGTGTGGTGCGTGCCATCGATACGGTCGAACGTGCCTTGGCGCTGTATGGCGCCCCGGTCTATGTTCGCCACGAGATCGTTCACAACCGCTACGTGGTCGATAACCTGCGCGCCAAGGGCGCGGTGTTCGTCGAGGAACTCGACGAGATCCCGGACACCAAGGCGCCGGTGGTGTTTTCCGCCCATGGCGTGCCGAAGGACGTGCCGGAGGAGGCGCAGCGCCGCAATTTCTTCTCGCTGGACGCGACCTGTCCGCTGGTCACCAAGGTGCACCGCGAGGCGGCAATCCATTACAAGCGTGGCCGCGAAATCCTGCTGATCGGCCATTCCCATCACCCGGAAGTGGTCGGCACGCTCGGCCAGCTGCCGGAAGGCGCGGTGTCGCTGATCGAGACCACGGCGGATGCCGAGGCCTATCAGCCCAAGAATCCGGACAATCTCGCTTTTGTGACCCAGACCACGCTGTCGATCGACGACACCTCGGGCATCGTCGCCGTGCTGCGGCAGCGGTTCCCGAACATCTCCGGGCCGCACAAGGAAGACATCTGCTACGCCACCACCAACCGCCAGGCGGCGGTCAAGAAGGTGGCGCCGATCGTCGATGCCATGATCGTGGTCGGTGCGCCGAATTCGTCGAACTCGCTGCGGCTGCGTGAAGTGGCCGAGCGCGAGGGCTGCAAGGTGGCGGTGCTGGCGCAGCGCGCTTCCGATATCGACTGGACGCAGTTCGAAGGCATTGCCACGCTCGGCCTGACCGCTGGCGCTTCGGCGCCCGAAGTGATCGTCGAAGAGATCATGGGGGCGTTCGCGGAGCGCTATGAGCTCAGCGTTGAGACGGTGTCGGCCGCGGAGGAGAACGAGTTCTTCCCGTTGCCGCGGGCGTTGCGACCCGACGCTGCCGAGTAGCTGGGGTGGCCGTTTATACTGATGTCGCCGCGGATGAACTCGCGGCGTTCCTGAGCGCATACGACATTGGGGCGCTGCTCTCCTACAAGGGCATCGCCGAAGGCGTCGAGAATTCCAACTACCTGCTGCACACCAGCCGCGGCCATTTCATCCTGACGCTCTATGAAAAGCGCGTCGCCGCGGAAGACCTGCCATATTTCCTGTCGCTGATGGCGCATCTGGCGGCGCGTGGCGTCAACTGCCCGCAGCCGGAGAAGAACCGCGACGGCGCGGTGTGCGGCACGCTGGCCGGCCGGCCGGCGGTGATCATCAATTTTCTGGAAGGCGTGTGGCCGCGCCGGCCCAATGTCGCGCAATGCGCCGGGGTTGGCGAAGCGCTGGCCAAAATGCATCTCGCGGGCCAGGATTTTCCGCTGTACCGCCGGAATCCGCTGTCGGTGTCGGGCTGGCGGCCGCTGTTCGAGCTGGCGGCCGATCGCGCTGACGAAATCCAGGTCGGGCTGCGCGCGTTCATCGCCGCCGAACTCGATCACCTTGAAGGCTGCTGGCCGCAGCAGCTGCCGAACGGCGTGATCCACGCCGACCTGTTCCCGGACAATGTGTTCTTCATTGGCGACGATCTGTCGGGGCTGATCGACTTTCCGTTCTCCTGCAACGACATCCTGGCCTATGACGTCGCGATCTGCCTCAATGCCTGGTGCTTTGAGCAAGACCACGCCTTCAATGTCACCAAGGCGCGGGCCTTGCTGCATGCCTATCATCGCGAGCGGCCGCTCAGCGCCGCCGAACAGGACGCCTTGCCGCTGCTGGCGCGCGGCGCGGCGCTGCGCTTCCTGCTGACCCGGCTGGTCGATTTCCTGAACGTGCCGGCCGGCGCGCTGGTGAAGCCCAAGGACCCGCTGGAATATGTCCGCAAGCTGCGCTTTCACCAAAGCGTGCGCTGCATGGCCGATTACGGCGTCGAGACCTCAGGGCTGCCGGCGTGAGCGCGCGGCCGCTGGTCACCATTTTCACCGATGGCGCCTGTTCCGGTAATCCCGGGCCGGGCGGCTGGGGTGCGATCCTGAAATTCGGCGACATTGAAAAAGAGCTGAAGGGCGGCGAGTCGCCGACCACCAATAATCGCATGGAGCTTTTGGCGGCGATTGCGGCGCTGGAAGCGCTGACCAAGCCGTGCACCGTCGAGCTCTATACCGACAGCCAATATCTGCGGCAGGGCATCACCAGCTGGATCCATAATTGGAAGCGCAACGGCTGGAAGACCGCCGACAAGAAGCCGGTCAAGAATGTCGATCTCTGGCAGCGGCTGGAGGCGGCGCTGCACCAGCATGAGGTGCGCTGGCATTGGGTCAAGGGCCATGCCGGCCATCCCGAAAACGAGCGCGCCGATCAGCTCGCCCGCGACGGCCTCGCCGAAAACCGCGCCAGGTCCCGGGCCGTTTAGTAGAGCAGCCTTGAGGCGCTGGGCCTCAAGGCTGATGTCATCATCCGATCAGAGCTGACCGAGCAGGGTATCGCCACCCGACACTTCAACGGCGCCCGGATTGGGCTCGACGTTGAGCTTGGTGACCACGCCGTCTTCCACCAGCATCGAATAGCGGTGCGAGCGGATGCCGAGGCCGAGGCCGGAGGCGTCGAGGTCAAGGCCGATCGCCTTGGCGAAATCGGCATTGCCGTCGGCCAGGAAGATCGCTTCGTTGCGCTGGTCGGTGTCGCGCTTCCAGGCGTTCATCACGAACGCGTCGTTGACCGCGACGATCGCGATGGTGTCGACGCCCTTGTCCTTCATCGCATAGGCGTTGAGGAAAATGCTGGGAATATGCATCTTGTGGCAGGTGCCGGTATAGGCGCCCGGCACCGCGAACAGCGCGACCTTCTTGCCCTTGAAAACGTCGTCGGTGGTTTTCACCTGAACGCCGTCTTCGGTCATGACGCGGAATTGCACCTGGGGCAAACGATCGCCGACTTTAATAGTCATTGCCAACTTCTCCATGAATGGAACAACGTCATTAGACTGGGTGGGCGGAACTGACAAGCTGTTGCAAGTGAAAGGCACGGCTTTGTCGTGATCTGCACGACCTGCGCTCGCTGGTGCGCGCGACAACATCCTGCGCGGCTCGTTTCGGCAACGAAGCTGAGACGTCATCGGTCCAGTGCGCCATGCCCATGAGGGCACGCCGAAAAGGAGCGACGCCGTTGGCGCCGCTCCTCAATTGGCTCAGGCTGCCGCCTGATCCTTCTTCTCGTCGCGCAGCTGCCGGCGCAGGATCTTGCCGACATTGGTCTTTGGCAGTTCGGTGCGGAACTCGATGATCTTCGGCACCTTATAGTTGGTGAGCTGGGTGTGGCAGAACGCGATGATGTCGTCGGCAGTGACGCTCGGGTCCTTCTTCACCACGAAGGCTTTCACCGCCTCGCTGGAGCGGGCGTCTGACACACCGACCACCGCGCATTCCAGCACGCCGGGATGGGTGGCGATCACTTCCTCGATCTCGTTCGGATAGACGTTGAAGCCCGAGACCAGGATCATGTCCTTCTTGCGATCGACGATCCGCACCGAACCATCCGGATTCATCACGCCGATGTCGCCGGTGCGGAAGAAGCCGTCGGCGGTCATCACCATCGCGGTTTCGTCCGGCATGTTCCAATAGCCGGACATCACCTGCGGGCCCTGGGCGCAGATCTCGCCCGGCTGGCCGAGCGGCACTTCGTTGCCGGCATCGTCGCGGATCGAAATATAGGTCGAGGGCAGCGGCAGGCCGATGGTGCCGGTGAATCCTTCGATGGTTGCCGGGTTGCAGGTCAGCACCGGCGAGGTTTCCGACAGGCCATAGCCTTCGGCGATGCCGCAGCCGGTCAGCTTGTTCCAGGCTTCGGCCACCGGACGTTGCACCGCCATGCCGCCGCCATTGGAAATCTTCAGCTTGGAGAAATCGACCTCTTCAATGCCCGGCGCGTGCAGCAGGCCGTTGTACAGCGTGTTGACCGCGGGGAAGCTGTTGACCTGATACTTCTTCAGCTCCTTGACGAAGCCCTTCATGTCGCGCGGATTGGGGATCAGCAGATTGACGCCGCCGGCGCGCACCGCCAGCAGGAAGCACACCGTCAGCGCGAAGATGTGATAGAGCGGCAGCGCGCACACGATGAAGATCTGATCGACATTCGGCAGCAATTGCAGCGCCGGCTGCAGCCATGCGTCGTTCTGCAGCACATTCGCGACGATGTTGCGGTGCAGCAGAGTGGCGCCCTTGGACACGCCGGTGGTGCCGCCGGTGTATTGCAGGAACGCGACGTCGTCCGGTCCGATGGTCGGCTTGACCAGCTTCATCTTGCGGCCGGCAGCGATCACTTCATTGAATGATACCGCCTGCGGCAGATCGAACGCCGGCACCATCTTCTTGATACGCCGAACCACGAAATTGACGATCAAGCCCTTGAAGCCGAGCATGTCGCCCATGGTGGCGACGATCACGTGCTTGACCGGCGTCTTAGCGACCACCTGCGCCACGGTGCTCGCGAAATTCTCGAGCACGATGATGGCTTCCGCGCCGGAATTCTTGAGCTGATGCTCGAGTTCGCGCGGGGTGTAGAGCGGATTGACGTTCACGACCGTAAAGCCCGCGCGCAGCACCGCGGTGGTCGCCACCGGATATTGCAGCACGTTGGGCATCATCACGGCGACGCGCGCGCCCTTCTTCAAGCCCTTGTTCTGGAGATAGGCGCCGAATGCCGCCGACAATTCGTCGAGTTCGCCATAGGTGATCGCTTTGTCCATGCAGATGAACGCTTTGCGATCGCGAAATTTCTTAAAGCTCTCCTCGAACAGATCGACCAGCGACGGATACAGCGTGGTATCAATGTCCGCTGGTACTCCCGGCGGGTAGTGCTTAAGCCAGATGCGCTCCATGATGTTTCCCCTCAGTCCTTCCTGGAGCCGCCGCTCCGCTGTCCCGGTGGTATCACGCTGGGGCGAAGAACCGCGTGAAACGCGCCGCGGCGACAAAACCACATCGCCTGTTCCATTGTTCCTGCTTTGTGCAGGCACTTTGTTGTGGCGGAGTATTGGTCAAAGGCGAGACGGAACGCAAGCGGCGGAAAGTCTGGCTTTGTGTTGCCGCACTGCGGAAAAACGGACGGCCGCGCTCAGCTTTTCGGCTTGGACTCGGGCGCCGGCTTGGCGTCGGTAGTATTGGCCTTCGGTGCTGGCTTGGCGGCCTTCGGCTTATCGGCGGCGGGCTTATCGGTGGCCGGTTTGGCCGCGCTCAGCGCCGGCTTGTCAGCAGGCTTGGCGGTGCTGGCGGCGGGGCGGGGGGCTTGTTTCGGCGCGGCGGCCGGTTTGGCGACGCTGGTCTTCGGATCGAGCGTCACCGTCTTGCGGCTGTCGGGCTTAGCTCCCGCCTTGGTGTCGGCGGCAGTGCTGGCTGCCGGCTTGGCGGGCTTGTCGATCGCGGCGTGCTGCTTCTTGCTACGCGGCTTGGGCGCGGGCTTTGCGCTATCGGCTTCGACCGCTGCGATCAGCGCCGCGCCGCTCTTTTTCGGTCCGGTGTAGACCACCACGGGTTCGGTCGGCGCCGGCGCCGCGGCCAGCATATCGACCGGGCGCAGCGAAGGCGTCTGCAGCCCGGAGAAGAACGACATGGTGGCGTTGCCGGCGTTCTGCTCACTGGCGAGCAGGTCTTCCGGCGACTCATCGGAAGCCGGACGCTTGCGCTTCGGTCCGCACATCTCCTCGCGCAGATTGGGCGGCATGGCGTCGATCGGCGCCAGATTATCAACGCTGCCGAGCGCCGGCTGCAGCCAGCTCAGCGAATTACCGGAGAAGCCGCGTTCCAATAGCTGGATCGCCTTGATGGCACGGGCCTGCGACGACGGCGCGCCGAGCACCACCGCGATCAGGCGGCGACCATCGCGCGTTGCCGAGGCAACGAGGTTGAAGCCGGACGCGCAGATGAAGCCGGTCTTCATGCCATCAGCGCCTGGATAGCGGCCGATCAGTCGATTGAAATTCGGCGTGACGCGCTTGCCGAAACGGATCGCGGGAATATGCACGAAGTACTCATACTCCGGCATGTCGCGAATGATGGCGCGCGCCAGGATCGCAAGGTCGCGCGCCGAGGTCACCTGACCTTCGGCGGGTAGGCCGTTCGGATTGACGTAGTGGGTCTGCGTCATGCCGAGCCGCTGCGCGGTGCGGTTCATCTCGTCGGAAAAAGCGTCGATCGAGCCGGATACGCCTTCGGCCAGCACCACCGCCATGTCGTTGGCGGACTTCACCATCATCATCTTCAGCGCGTTATCGACGGTGACCAGCGTTCCGGCGCGGAACCCCATCTTCGACGGCGATTGCGAGGCTGCCACCGGCGACACCGTGATCACGCTATCGAGCGTGATGCGCCCTTCCTTGACCGCCTTGAGCGTGACGTAGGTCGTCATCAGCTTGGTGACCGAGGCGGGATACCACGGATAGGTCGCGTTCTCGGCATGCAGCACCTTGCCGCTGTCGGCTTCCACCAGCAGCAATGCTTCGGCCTGCGCGCTGCGCGGCGCTGCGGTGGCCAAGAGCGCCACGGCGAGTGCGGCAATGAGTTTCAGCGACGATGCGCGAAGCGCGAATGGAGCAAATTGCACGATCCGATTCCGGTCCTTGGCAGCCAGTGGGGCTGCGGTTCCTGTCGGTTGGTGGGTGTTCCAGCGCATGGCACCGCGAAGCGGCGGGCGCTGCCCAACCTATACTGGCTTCCGGTTCCAGAACAGGGCTTGGCGCGGGTTATTCAGCGATGAAAGGGGCCAAAATTCGACCAGTCCCGCCCTCGCGCAACTGGCCTAGCCTGCGGCGGACGCGTCGTCGCGCGTGGCGGCCAAAACAGTCCGGGATTCGTCCTGTGCCATGTATTGCGCGCGGGCCAGCTCGGCGAAGGTGCCGCGCCGCGCCAGCAATTCATCGAAACTACCGCTCTCGGTCACCTTGCCATTTTCAAACACCAAAATCCGCGTGGCGTGGCGGATGGTCGAGAGCCGATGCGCGATCACGAAAGTGGTGCGGCCTTTCATCACTTCATCGAGCGCCAGGCTGACCTTGGCTTCGGTGACCGCGTCGAGTGCGCTGGTGGCTTCGTCGAGGATCAGGATCGGCGGGTCCTTGAGCAGTGCGCGCGCGATCGACAGCCGCTGCCGTTCGCCGCCAGACAGCATGCGGCCGCGCTCGCCGGCGCTGGTGTCGAATTTCTGCTCGCTGCGCTCGATGAAATCCAAAGCCTGCGCGCGCAGCGCCGCCAGCCGCATTTCATCCTCGCTGGCATCGGGTTTGCCGACCCGCAGATTGTCGGCAATGGTGCGGTCGAACAGCAGCGCTTCCTGGAACACCACGCCAATATTGCGGCGCAGCCCGGCGAGCGTGAAGCTGCGGATGTCGGCGCCGTCGATCTTCACTGAGCCCGATTGCGGATCGAAGGCGCGGTGCAGCAGCGCGATCGCGGTCGATTTGCCAGCGCCGGTGGCGCCGACCAGTGCGATGGTGTCGCCGGGCTCGGCGACGAAGCTGAGGTCTTCGACCGCGGGGCGCTTGCCGTCATAGGAGAACGACACGTTGTCGAATTCGACGCGCCCTTTCAGCCGGCCCGGATCGATCGCGTCGGGCCGATCGCGCACCGCCGGCACCGCGTCGAGCACGTTGAGGAATTCCTGCAGCCGCGGTGCTTCCATGAACACGCTGTTGATGAAGCCGACCACCTGTTCCAGCTTCTGAATCAGCATGGTGGCGAATGACACGAACATCACGATTTCGCCGACGCTGGTCAGGCCGCGCTCGTGCAGCGCGATGCCGACCGTGAAGATCGCCAAAATGGTGATGGTGGTGGAAGCGCGGGTGATCACCGTGACCGCGGCCCACCACGACAGCACCGGCATCTGCATCGCCAATAGCCGGTCGGCGACGTAGCGCAGGCCCTGCACCTCGGCGTCGATCCGCACAAAACTCTGCACCAGGGCGATGTTGCCGAGCGCGTCGGAGGCGCGCGCCGACAGCGCGCTATAGCTGTCCTCGACCGCGCCCTGCATCTCGTAGGTCTTGCGCACCACCAGCGTGGTCAGCACCGTGAATACGATGCACAACGCAAACAACAGCAGCGCCAGCCGCCAGTTGAGATACAGCGACAGCGGCAGCAGCACCACCAGCGACAGGATCGCGGCAAAATGCTCGCGGAAAAAGCCGAGCCACAGCCGCCACAAGGCGTCGGTGCCTTGCAGCATCACCTTCATCAGCCGACCGGAATGAATGCCGGTGTGATAGGTGAGCGGCAATTGCAGCACATGCTCGAAATAATCGGTGAGCACCGCCTGGCGCTGGCGATGGGCCAGCCGGTCGGCATGCAGCGCCACCGCTGCGCTACAACCGATGGTGAACAGCCCGAACACCGCCCAGGCCAGCAGCAGTGGCCAGGGTGACTGCGGCTGCGCCGCCATCGCGCCGGTGGACAGATTGCCGGACAGCACATCGATGATGCGGCCAAACAGCACAGGCTCGGCGAATTGTGCGGTTGCGAGCAGCAGATTGGCGCCCGCCAGCACCCAGCCGAGCAGCGCTTCCTTGCCGAGCAGCTGCAACACGCGGGCGTAGAGTCGAAGCATGGGCATAGGCGCTCGCTCGGCGGAACCAATGCGCTATCGATAGAGCATTTTGCGGCAACACGGAATGCAGTTCCATTTGGTGCGGTCGCCGCCGATGTAATTGCCGCGCTGTCAATACAGCGGCGGTTGCGTGCGTTCACGGTTGCGCTGGCGGTATGGCTGCCCGGCCCAAGGCTTGAGAATCATGACTCGATCTCCTACCTTAAACCCTTGAAACAACCAGCAGAACGGGGCTCTAAAACTGAACTGATCAGGTGAACCGAACCGCTAACCGATCCTCCTGTTGCAACAATCTCTGCTTCATTAGCGATACCCCTGGCTTCATCAGGTCGTGATGCCGCGGGTTGATTGGGGTCAACGGGGGCTTGGCGTCGCCGTGGCATCTCAGCCACGCATCTTTCAATCCCCTGTGTGTCCGTTGCCGCGGCGCAGAGCGGGCAGGCGTTTGGAGCTTTGCCGTTGGGTGATTTCCTGTTTCCGATTGCCCCCGGCGCAGCGCTGGCGATCCATGTTGCGCTGTCGGCCGGAATTGTCGCTGCCATTGTGGTGGTGGCGGCTTGGCTGCGCGAGAAGCGCGCCGGGGCACGGCCCGACGTTCCCTATGAAAGCGGCATTCTGCCCGCGGCGCCGCCGCAGGGGCCGCAGAACGCGCCATACTTCCTGATCGCCGCGCTGTTCGTGATCTTCGACATGGAAGCGGCGATCCTGTTCGCGTGGGCGGTGGCAGCGCGCGATGCCGGCTGGGTCGGATTGATCGAGGCCGCGATCTTCATCGGCGTGCTGCTGCTGGCTTTGATCTATTTGTGGGTCGATGGTGCGCTCGATTGGGGCGGGCCGAGGCAGCGCAAGAAATGAGCTACGAATTGCAGCGTCCCGGCGCGGAAATGCCGGTTGAAGAACAGATGGCGCGCACCAGCCTGTTCACCCGCCTTGAGGATCTGGTGGCGTGGTCGCGCAAGCACAGCCTGTGGCCGTTCAATTTCGGGCTGTCGTGCTGCTATGTCGAACAGGTCTCGGTGTTGACGCCGGTGTTCGATCAGGCGCGCTTTGGCGCCGAAGTGATCCGCGCTTCGCCGCGCCAGGCCGATCTCTTGGTGGTGTCGGGCACGGTGTTTCACAAGATGGCGGCGCCGCTGCTGCGGCTCTATGAGCAGATGCGCGCGCCGCGCTGGGTGATTTCGATGGGCGCCTGCGCCAATTCCGGCGGCATGTACGACGTGTATTCGGTGGTGCAGGGCGTCGACAGCATTTTGCCGGTCGATGTTTACATCCCCGGCTGTCCGCCGCGCCCGGAAGCGGTGCTCGATGCCTTGATGCTGTTGCAGCAGCAGGTCGGCGCGCAGCGTCGTCCGCTCGGCGTCACCGTCGGCAATGCCGCCGCGCTCGGCTTCGATGCGCCGCGCCGCCGCGACGATCGTCGCGAACAGCGCATGGCGCAAACTCTGCTCGATCCCCCGGAGAAGCTGTGACCGCCGCCGAGCTCGTCAAACACCTCGGCGCGCGCTTTGGTCAGGGCGTTCTGGGCGAACAGCTGACCAAGGATTCGTTCCCGACGGTGTGGATCAGGCCGGAGATCGCTCCGGCCGTGCATCGCTTTCTCAAAAGCGAGATCGCGAAGCCGTTTTCGCTGCTCGCCGATCTGTGGGCGATCGACGAGACCGCGCGCCGCCATCGCGAAGGCCAGCCGCCGTCCGGCGTCACCATCGCCAGCCATCTGGTGTCGCTCGATCGCAATCTCGATATCTGCCTGAAAGTGCCGCTCGATGCGCAGCAGCCGCGCGCGCATTCGATCGCGCATGTCTATCCGAACGCGGATTGGTATGAGCGCGAGGCGTATGATCTGTTCGGCGTTCAGTTTGAAGGCCGCAAGGACCATCGCCGCATTCTGCTGCCGCCGTTGTGGGAAGGTCATCCGCTGCGCAAGGATCAGCCGGTGCGCGCCACCGAGCGGCCGCCGTTCGTGATGACGCAGGCGCAGTTCGATGCCGAGGAGCGGGCGCTCGCGGTCGATCCGCAGGCGCTCGGCCTGCCGACCGAGCGCGACGGCCTCGAACTGATGATCCTCAATTACGGCCCGCACAGCATGGCGACGCATGGCGTGTTCCGCGTCGTGCTGGCGCTGGATGGCGAGGAGATCGTCGCAGCGCGGCCGGATATCGGCTTCCATCATCGCGGCGCCGAGAAGATCGCTGAGCGGCAGAGCTGGCATCAGTTCATCCCCTATACCGACCGCATCGATTATCTCGGCGGCTTGATGGGAGAACTGCCTTATCTGCAGGCGGTGGAGCGACTGTGCGGCATCACCGTGCCGGACCGCGCCAAAACCATCCGCATCATGCTCGCCGAGTTTTTCCGCATCATGAACCATCTGCTGTTCTACGGCACGATGGCGCAGGACTGCGGGGCGATGTCGCCGGTGTTTTACATGTTCACCGATCGCGAACGCGCTTACCGGGTGATCGAAGCGGTTACCGGCGCGCGCATGCATCCGGGCTGGTTCCGGATCGGCGGCGTTGCGGCCGATCTGCCGGAAGGTTGGGAGCGGCTGGTGCGCGAGTTTCTCGACTGGATGCCGTCGCGGCTCGACGATTATGCCGGCATGGTGCTCGGCAACGAAATCTTCCGCGGCCGTACCATCGGCATCGCCGCCTATGACACCGCGACCGCGCTGGAATGGGGCATCACCGGGCCGGGGCTGCGCGCCACCGGCTGCGGCTTCGATATCCGCAAGGCGCGGCCCTATGGCGGCTACGAGAATTTCGAATTCGAGGTGCCGACGGGCGTCAATGGCGATTGCTATGATCGCGTGCTGGTGCGCGTCGAGGAAATGCGGCAATCGCTGCGCATCATCCGGCAGTGCCTGGATCACATGCCGTCCGGGCCGATCAAGGCCGATCATCCGCTGACCACGCCGCCGCCGCGCGAACGGATGCTGCACGACATCGATACCTTGATCCACCATTTCGTCGGCGTCAGCTGGGGGCCGGTGGTGCCGCCCGGCGAAGCGACCGGGCAGATCGAGACCGCGCGCGGCCTGACGCAATATTCGCTGATTTCCGATGGCACCACCACCAGCTATCGCACCAGGATCAGAACGCCGTCGTTCACCCATCTGCAATCGGTGGCGGCGATCGCGCCCGGACTGACGGTGGCCGACCTCGTCGCCTATCTCGGCAGCATTGACTACGTGATGTCGGACGTCGACCGATGACCCTGAAAGCTGAGACCATACAGGCGATCCGCACCGCCGCGCATCATCACGGCGGCGCCAAGGCGGCGATGCTGGAAGCGCTCAAGCTGGTGCAGGCCGCCGAAGGCTGGGTGTCGGATGCGCATCTCGCGGAAGCCGCGGCAACGCTCGGCGTCACCACCGCCGAGCTCGACAGCCTTGCCACCTTCTACAGCCACATCTTCCGTTCGCCGGTAGGCGAAATGGTGATCCTGCTGTGCGACGGCCTGAGCTGCTATCTGAACGGCGCCGACGATGTGCGCGACGCCGTGCAGCAGAAGCTCGGCATCCGCTTTGGCGAAACCACGCCGGACGGCAAGTTCACGCTGCTCAATGTCTGCTGCATCGGCGGTTGCGACCGCGCGCCCGCCGCGCTGCTCGGGCCAGATCGCAAGCTGGTCGGGCCGTTGTCGGCCGATCAGCTCGATCAACTGATCGAGGATGCGCGATGACCGCAACCCCGCTCACCGGCCGCGCCAGACCCGACCGCAGCCCGCACAGCTTTGCCGAGTGGCAACGGCTGGGCGGCTATGATGCGCTGCGCCGCGCGCTCAAGGAATTGTCGCCGGATGATCTCGTTTCGCTGGTGGAAGCCTCCGGCCTGCGTGGCCGCGGCGGCGCCGGCTTCCTGACCGGCACCAAATGGAAGCTGATGCGCAAGGCGGCGGCCGCGGCCGGCGAGGGGCCGCGCTATCTGTGCGTCAATGGCGACGAGATGGAGCCCGGCTCGTTCAAGGACCGGCTGCTTTTGGAAGCGCTGCCGCATCAGCTGATCGAAGGCGCGATGCTGGCCGCTTATGCGATCGGCGCCACTGAAGTGATCCTGCTGGTGCGCGATGCCTATCGCGCCGGCGCCGCGGCGCTGAACCGCGCCATTGTCGAAATCGAATCCGCTGGCCTGCTCGGCAGCAACATTCTCGGCTCCGGCTTTTCGCTGACCATGCGCGTGCACGGCTCGGCTGGGCGCTACATCGTCGGCGAAGAAACCGCGCTGATCTCGGCGATCGAAGGTGACCGTCCGGTTCCGCGCGCCCGCCCGCCTTACCCGGCGCAGAGCGGGCTGTGGGGTCGGCCGACCATCGTCAACAATGTCGAGACGCTGTCCTGCGTGCCGCTGATCGTGCAGCATGGCGCCGACTGGTTCCGCGGCCTGTCGCGCACCGAGGAAGGCGGCACCAAGCTTTATGGCGTGTCCGGCCGGGTCAATCGTCCGATGCTGATCGAGGCGCCGATGGGCACCACTGCGCGCGAACTGATCGAGCGCTGCGGCGGCATCCGCGACGGCCGCCGGCTGCGCGCGTTCCAACCCGGTGGCGGCGCCACCGCGTTTCTGGAACAAGCCGAACTCGATGTGCCGATGGATTTCGGCCATCTGAAAAAGGCTGGCAGCGCGCTCGGCACCGGCGCATTGATCGTGCTCGACGAAACCTCGTGCCCGGTGGCGTCGATCGCGCGTCACGCGCGGTTCTACGCCCGCGAAAGCTGCGGGCTGTGTACGCCGTGCCGCGACGGCCTGCCGTGGGTATCAAAACTGCTCGATCAGCTCGAAGCCGGGCAGGGCACTGCCGCAACGCTCGAACTGCTACAGATGCATGTTGATCTCGCCAGTCCTTCGGGGCGCAGTTTCTGCGATCTGATGACCGGCGCGATGACGCCGGTGCGCAGCGGGCTTGAACGCTTTGCTGATGTTTTTGCCGCACATCTTGCGGGCCGTTGTCCGGTGGGGCGCGCATGACCGTGAAAATCACCATTGATGGTCGCACCATCGAGGCCAAGGACGGCGAGGATCTGCTCGCGGTCTGCCTCGCCAATGGCATCGACATTCCGTATTTCTGCTGGCACGGCGCGCTCGGCTCGGCCGGCGCCTGCCGGCAATGCGCGGTGCGGGTCTATGGCGGACCGGATGACACCGTCGGCAAGATCGTGATGTCGTGCATGACCCCGGTCAGCGACGGGCTGCGAGTCTCGGTCGCCGATCAGGAGGCCAGCAATTTCCGCGCGCGGGTGATCGAGTGGCTGATGATCAATCATCCGCATGATTGCCCAGTGTGCGAGGAAGCCGGCTCCTGCCATCTGCAGGACATGACCATCGCCACCGGCCATCACAGCCGGCGCTATCAGTTCGACAAGCGCACCCATCGCAACCAGGATCTCGGGCCGCTTTTGACCCATGAGATGAACCGCTGCATCGCCTGCTATCGCTGCACGCGGTTTTATCGCGACTATGCCGGCGGCCGTGATCTCGATGCGTTCGGCTCGCACGGCAATGTCTATTTCGGCCGTGCCGAGGACGGCGTGTTGGAAAGCCCGTTCGCCGGCAATCTCGCCGAGGTGTGCCCGACCGGCGTGTTTAACGACAAGGGCTGGTCGCAGCATTACGCGCGCAAATGGGACATGAAGGCGACGCCGTCGATCTGTCCGCATTGCGCGGTCGGCTGCAATCTGTTCGTCGCCGAGCGCGGCGGTCAGGTGCGTCGGGTGCAGAACCGCTATCACAGCGCGCTCAACGGTTACTTCCTGTGCGATCGCGGCCGGTTCGGGCCGCTGCATGTGGTGTCCGAGCGCCGGCTGACAGCGCCGCGCCGCGGCAATGCCGCGCTCAGCGATCATGACGCGATCAATGCCGCGCAACAGCTGATCGCCGCGGGCGCGATCGGCATCGGCTCGCCGCGTGCCTCGCTGGAAGCCAATGCCGCGCTGCGCCGGCTGGTCGGGCCCGAGCGGTTCTTTGCCGGCGTGTCCGATGTCGAGGCGAGGCTGACGCGGCGCATGGCCGAGCTGCTGCGCGCGCGCCCAAGTCAGATCGCCTCGCTATCCGAGATCGAACGCTGCGACGCCGTGCTGGTGCTCGGCGAACAGCTCACCGACAGCGCGCCGCGCATGGCGCTCGCGTTACGCCAGGCCTCGCGCGGTGCCGAGCGTGAACTCGCGGCGCAAAAGGGCGTCCATCAATGGCTCGATCAGGCGGTGCGCGTCGCCGGCGAAGGCCGCCGCAGCCCGATCATGCTGGCGACGCCGCTGCCGGACTCGACGCTCGATCCGGTCGCGACGCTGGCGCTGCGCCGCGACCCGTTGCAGGTCGCCGCGCTCGGCCATGCGGTCGCCGCCGCGCTCGCCGGCCGCAATGAAGATCGCGACGCCAGCGACATCGCCCGCACGCTGCGAGCGGCCAAGCGGCCGCTGATCATCGCCGGCTCCGGGCTCGGCCTTGCCGATACGGTGGAGGCCGCCGCCGCGATCGCAGTCGCGCTTGGCGGCGATGCCAAGATTGCGCTGATCGCGCCGGAGGCCAACAGTTTTGGACTGGCGCTGCTTAGCGGCGACGGCATCGAGGCGGCCACCGCGGCGCTGCGGCGCGGGCCAGCCCGTCACGTCATCGTGCTGGAGAACGATCTGTTCGAGCGCGCGCCGCGCGCCAGCGTCGAGCAGTTGCTCGGTGCGGCTGATGAGGTGATCGCGTTCGACAGCCTCGACAATGAGACCACGCAGCGCGCCAATCTGGTGCTGCCGGTGGCGAGTTTCAGCGAACAGGCCGGCAGCTACGTCAATTATGAGGGCCGCGCACAGCGCTTCTTCGCCGCGGTGCCGCCATCGGCCGACGTGCCGGCGTCGTGGCGGCGGCTGGCCGCACTCGGTGCCGGACCGTTCACGGCGCTCGATCAGTTGATCGACGCCATCATTGCCGAGCGGCCTGAGCTGGCCGGGCTGAAAGGCGCGGCGCCCGAGGCGTCGTGCCAATGCGCCCATGGTCATGGCACGCGCACCCCACGGCCGCTGTCCGGCCGCACCGCCGATGATCGCGCCGGCCGCGATCCGGCGGCGACGCCGCCGCCCGATCCGGATTCCGCGCTCGGCTTCGGCATGGAAGGCTCGCGCGGCCGCGAATTGCCGCCCGCGCTGCTGACCGGCTACGAAACCCACGGGCTGCATTCCGCCAATGCGGTGACGCGCTTTGTCGAAGAGATCAACGGCCCGCTGCGCGGCGGCGATCCCGGCGCGCGGCTATTCGGTCCTGAGGGCGGCGCGGTTTCGCAAGCGTTGCCGCCGGTCGCGATCGAAGGCGAGGGCCTGCTGCTGCTGCCGCTGCCCGATGTGTTCAGCGGCACCGAAACCAGCCGCGCCTCGGCTGTGCTGGCGGCCCGCGCGCCGGCGCCGCGGCTATTGCTGCATCCCGATGATGCCGAGCGCCTTGGCCTTGCGGCTGGTGATGCGGTGCTGATCAATGGCGAACCCTGCGCGGCGCGGCTGACGATCGAGCCGTCGCTGGCGCGCGGCATGGTGGCGCTCAGCGCCGGGACGTTGGCGCCGCGCGGTCCGCTGCGCCGGGTGCGGGTGGAGGCGGCGCGATGATCGGCATGCTGCTCACCGCCACCATCTCGACCATGCTGATCATGGCGCTGCTGGTCGCGGCCGGCACCTTCACCTGGGTCGAGCGCCGCGTGCTGGCATTCGTGCAGGAGCGGCTTGGTCCGAACCGGGTCGGTCCGTTCGGCTTCCTGCAATGGGTCGCCGACACGGTGAAGATCATCACCAAGGAAGACGAGGTGCCGCCCGGCGCCGACCACGTTGCCTATCGGCTGGCGCCCGCCGTGGCGGCGACGCCGGTGCTGGCCGGCTTTGGCGTGGTGGCGTTCGGTGATGGCCTGGCGCTGGCCTCGATCGATGTCGGGGTGATGTTTGTGCTCGGCATGATGGGGCTGACCGCCTACGCCGTGGTGCTGGGCGCGTTGGCTTCGCCGAGCCGGTTCTCGCTGATCGGCGGCCTGCGCGCCGCGGCGCAGATGCTGGCCTATGAAGCGTTTCTCGGCCTGTCGCTGCTTGGCGTGGTGATGCTGGCCGGCAGCCTGTCGATGAACGACATCGTCCGCGCCCAGGAAAACGTCTGGTTCATCGTGCTGCAGCCGCTCGGCGCGGCGCTGTTCACGCTCGGCGGCATCGCCGCGGCGCATCGCACGCCGTTCGACTTGCCGGAATCCGAGAACGATCTGGTCGGCGGCTACATCACCGAATACACCGGCATGTCGTTCGGGCTGTTCTTCCTCGGCGAATACCTGGCGATCCTGCTGGTGTCGGCCTTCGCCGTGACGCTGTTCTTCGGCGGCTGGCTCGGCCCATGGCTGCCGGGCCCGATCTGGTTCGGCCTCAAGACCGGCGCGATCGCGGTGATGTTCGTGTGGATCCGCGCCGCGATGCCGCGGCCGCGCTACGACCAGATGGTGACCGCGGCCTGGAAGGTGGCGCTGCCGCTGGCGCTGCTCAATCTGCTGATCACCGGCGTGGTCGTGGTGGCAAGGAGCGCGCCATGAAGGGACTGGGCTGGCTGGAAGGTCTGCTGCGGGTCGGCCGCAAACTGTTCGGCAAGGTCGAGACCGTCGAATATCCGGAGGTGCGGCCCTATCTGCCGCCGCGCAGCCGTGGCCGGATCGTGCTGACCCGCGATCCCGATGGCCAGGAGCGCTGCGTCGCCTGCAATCTGTGCGCGGCGGCGTGCCCGGTCGGCTGCATCGACCTCGCCAAGGCGGTGGCCGATGACGGCCGCTGGTACCCAGAACACTTCCGAATCAATTTCGCCCGCTGCATCTTCTGCGGCTACTGCGAGGAAGCCTGCCCGACCTCGGCGATCCAGCTCACGCCGGATTTCGAACTGAGCGAATGGCGGCGCGACGCCTTGGTCTATGACAAGCATGATCTGTTGATCGCTGGCGAGGGCAAGGTGCGCGGCTATCGCTACTGGTCGGTGGCCGGCAAGGCGATCGCGGGCAAGGACAAGGGCGAAGCCGATCATGAATCGCCGCCCGTTGATTTGAAGGGATTGCTGCCCTGAGCCCGCTTCTCGCCACTTACGCCGGATCGCTGGCCTTGATCGCCGCCGCACTCGCGGTGACGCGGACCAATGTCGTGCATTCGCTGCTCTATCTTTTGTCGACGCTGCTGGCGCTGGCGGCGGCGTTCTTTGCGCTCGGCGCCGGCTTTGCCGCGGCGCTGCTGATCATCGTCTATGCCGGCGCCATCGTGGTGCTGTTCGTGTTCGTGGCGATGACGGTCGGTACCGACGGCTCGGCGATCGCGCGCGAGCGCGAGATGCTGCGGCAATCCTGGCCGGTGCCGGCCGCGATCAGCGTGCTGGTGGCGGCGCCATTTTTGTTCGGCATCAGCGATCCGATCCCGAGCCACGCCACGCCGGTATCGGCGCAGGCGGTCGGGCGGCTGTTGTTCGGCCCCTGGGCGATCGCGATCGAACTGGCGTCGTTCCTGTTGCTCGCCGGTCTGATCGGCGTGCGCCATATCGGCCGTGATCGCGGCCCGGAGCAGGAACCATGAGCGGCGCCGCACTCACCGGGATGATGATCATTGCCGCCGGGCTGTTCGCAGCCGGGCTGTTCGGCGTGCTGGCGCGCCGCGGCATCCTGTTTCAATTGATCGCGCTGGAAGTGGCGTTGAGCGGCCCGGCGTTGGCCTTCATCGCTGCCGGTGCCTATCACGGCGAAGCCGAGGGTCAGGGCATGTTCGTGCTGACGCTGACCCTGGCGGCGGCCGAGGTCGCGGTTGGCCTTGCGCTGTTCCTGCGGATCAGGCGCGCCAAGGGCAGCGATGACAGCGACGCCGTTAGCGGGCTGAAGGGGTAGCCATGGCGCAGCTGCTTCCGTTCGTTCCCGTCCCGGCGCTGCTCGGCTTCATCCTGTTGGCGCTGGTGCCGCTGCGGCTGCCGCGCGCGCTGGTCACCGGCATCGGCGTGGTCAGCGCGGTGCTGCCGGCGCTGGTGATGCTGCCGGTGCTGGTCTCCTGTGTCGGCGGCGATGCCTGCCAGGCCGGCACGGTCATCAACATCATCAGCATCAATGTCAGCGCGTTCACCGCCGAGATCGCGATGGCGCTCGACCCGGTCAGCGTGGTCGGCGGCATCACGGTGGCGTTCATCAGCGCGATGGTGCTGATCTATGCCGGCGCCTATATGAGCGAGGAGCCGGTCGCCGATCTGCGGCGGTTCTTCGCCTATATGAACCTGTTTCTCGCCGGCATGCTGGCGGTGGTGCTGGCTGCCGATGCGGTGCTGCTGTTCCTCGGCTGGGAAACCATCGGCCTGTGCAGCTTCCTGCTGATCGCGTTCTACACCAAGAAGCCGAAATCGCTGGCGGCCGGCACCAAGGCGCTGGTCACCACCCGCATTGCCGACAGCCTGCTGCTCGGCGGCTTGATGCTGCTGTTTCTGGCGACCGGCACCACGCGCTTTGACGGCATGCTGGCCAAGGTCGGCAGCATCGATAGTTGGCAGCTCACCGCGATTGCCGCGCTGATCGCCACCGGCGCACTCGGCAAATCGGCGCAGGTGCCGTTCCACACCTGGCTGCCGAGCGCGATGGCCGGCCCGACCCCGGTATCGGCGCTGCTGCATTCGGCGACCATGGTTGCGGCGGGCGTGATCCTGCTGGTGCGGCTGTCGCCGCTGATCGCGGCGTCGCCCGATGTCGCTGCGGTGGTGGCGCTGCTCGGCCTTGGCACCGCGCTATTGACCGCGACCGCGGCGCTGATCCAGCGCGACATCAAGAAGCTGCTGGCATTCTCCACCATGAGCCAGATCGGCTTCATGGTGCTGGCGGTCGGCATGGGCTCGCCCGCTGCGGCGCTGGCGCATTTTGCGATCCATGCGGTGTTCAAATCGCTGCTGTTCCTCAGCGCCGGCATTTTGAGCCACGGCGCCCATGGTTCGACCGCGATCGAAGCGCTGCGCGGCTCGCGCCGCCGCATGCCGCTGCCGTTCTGGAGTTTTGCGGTCGGCGCGGCGTCACTCGCCGGCCTGCCGGTGATCACCGCCGGCTGGTACTCGAAGGAAGCGGTGCTGGCCGCAGTGTGGAGCAGCGGGCTGTGGGGCGTGCCGCTGTGGGCACTCGGCGTCATCGCCGCGGTGCTGACGGCCGCCTATTCGTTCCGGGTGGTGCTGGTCGCCGCCAGCGACGGTCCGGAAAAGGCGCCGGCGCCGTGGGACGGCTTGGCGGTCTGGGTGCCGCTCGCCACGCTGGCGACGCTGGCGATCCTGTCCGGCTTCACAGTCAACGCGCTGATCGGCTTTGCTGGCGGCCTGCCGGAGCATCTGCCGCTGCTGGCGGTGCTGCTCGGCGCCGCGGCGCCGCTCGCCGGCTTGGCGCTGGCCTTTCAGTTCGAGCGCGACCCGCGCCAGCTGCGCCGGCTGGCGGCGCGGCTGCGCCACCGCAAGATCTTCCGGGCCGATAGCCTGTATTACCTGATCTTCGTGCGCAATTTCCGGCGCACCACCAAGCGGCTGTCCGGCCCGATCGATGGCAACAACGGCGCGGTGCAGATGCCAGAGCCGCCGCTGGTGCTCGATGTGGTACGGCTGGTGTCGGGTGATCCGATCGGTCGCGCGCTGGTGACGGCGGCGATCCGGATCGCCAATACGATTGTGGCGCGGTTCAATCCCGATCGGATTGACCTCGCCTGGATGAGCTTTGCCCGGTCATTCGGCGGGGCATGGGCGCGTGCACGACTGATTCAGACCGGCCGGCTGCGCGAGCAATCGCTGGGCCTCGCGCTCGGCTTCGTCGGTCTGCTTCTGTTTGCCTGGGGGACGTCATGGCGCTGATCGCCCTTCTTCTGCTGCCACTGCTGGGGGGCCTGGCGGCCTATATTGTCGCGGGCAAGGGCCGGGGCGATGCGGAACGCTGGGTCACCATCGTCACGCTCGCCGCCACGCTCGCGGTGCTGATCCTGGCGATGGCCGGCAGCGGCGATGGCCGCTGGATGGCGCAAGTGATGGTGCCCTGGGTGCCGTCGCTCGGCATCTCCATCAATTTCGCGCTCGACGGGTTGTCGGCGGCGCTGATCGCGATCGCGGCCGGGCTCGGCATCATCTGCGTGATGGCGTCCTGGCGTGATATCCGCGTCGATTCCGGGCTGTTCCATGCCTGCGTGTGCTGGACCATCGCCGCGACCATCGGCGTGTTCATGTCGTTCGACCTGTTGGTGTTCGTGTTCTTCTGGGAAGCGATGCTGATCCCGAGCTTCATGCTGATCGCGATCTGGGGGCATGGCGACAAGGAAGGCGCGGCGCTGAAATTCCTGATCTTCAACGCGGTCGCCGGTTTCGGCCTGCTGGCGGCGGTGTTCGCGCTGGCCTCGATGGCCGGCCATATGACCTTCAATGCCTTTGAGCTGGCCGAACTAAAACTGTCGCCGACCGCGCAGGTCTGGCTGCTGCTCGGCTTCTCGCTGGCGTTTCTGGTCAAGCTGTCGGTGCCGCCGTTCCATGCCTGGCTGCCGGATGCGCACACGCTGGCGCCGACCGCGGGTTCGATCCTGCTGGCCGGCGTGCTGCTGAAAACCGGCGGCTACGGCCTGTTCCGCTTCGCGCCGATGCTGTTTCCGGACGGGCTGGCGGTGCTGGCGCCCTATGCGCTCGCACTCGGCGCTGCCGGCGCGCTCTATGGCGGCTTTGTCGCTTGCGGCCAGACCGATGCCAAGCGGCTGGTCGCCTACACCTCGATCGCGCATATGAGCATCGTGCTGATGGGCGTCGCCGCCGGCGTGCATTATGCGCTGGCTGGTGCCGCAGTGGAGATGGTGGCGCACTCGTTCTCGGCCTCCGCGCTGTTCATGCTGATCGGCGCGCTCTATGAGCGCACCCAGACCCGCGATCTGCGCCAGCTCGGCGGTCTGCAGCAGACCGCGCCGCGCTTTGCCGCCGCGTTTGCGATGTTCTGTTCGGCGCTGCTGGCTTTGCCCGGCACCGCCAACTTCGTCGGCGAGGCGCTGGTGGTGGTCGGCATCTTCCAGGTCAACTGGCCGTTCGCGCTGGTGGCGCTGTCGACGCTGATCGTCTCGGTGGTTTATGCGACCCGGCTGCTCAAGGGCGTGGTGTTCGGCGAAGCGCGGCCGCGCCATGTGATCGATCTGAGCTGGCGGGAATATGTGCCGGTGATCGTGCTGTCGGTGGCGACCTTGGTGGTCGGCCTGTATCCGCAAAGCCTGATCGCGTTGCTCGAGCCGGCCATCAAGGCGGCGCTGGTGCTGAAGCTGCCATGACCGCTGATCAGCTGATCGCTCTTTCGCCGCTGATTGCCGTCGCGCTTGGCGCGGTGGCGGCGATGCTGCTGGCGCCGGTGATGCACAGTGATCGCGCCGCGCGCTTTGCGGCGGCCACCGGCATGGCCGTGGCGGCGCTGATCGTGATCTTCCGGGTCGGCACCCCGCCGCATCCGATCGGCGCGCTCTATACCGATGACGGCCTGGCGCGGTTCGGCACCGCCTATGCGGCGATGTTCGGACTCGCCGCGCTGGTGTTCCTGCGGGTCGGCAATGTCGCCAAGGAAGCGCCGGCGCTGGTGGCGCTGGTCGCGCTCGGCGCCGCGTCATTGGCCGGTGCCGGCCATGCCGCCACGCTGTTTCTCGGCCTCGAACTGATCAGCCTGTCGCTGATCGCGCTGTTCGCATTTCCGCTGTCGGCTGCGGCGCTGGAAGCGGGCTACAAATTCCTGGTGATGAGCGGGCTCGCCACCTCGGCGCAGCTGCTCGGCGTGGCGCTGATCTATGCCGAAACCGGCGCGCTGGATTTTCCCGGCTGGACCGGGCAGGGCGCGCTGTTCGCGCTCGGCGGCGCGCTGCTGTTGTCCGGGCTGGCCTTCAAGTTTTCGCTGGCGCCGTTTCACATGTGGACGCCGGACGCCTTTGAAGGCGCACCAGCCGGCGCCGCCGCGCTCGCCGGCGTGGTGTCGAAGGCCGCAGTGGCGATTGCGATCCTGCGGCTGAACAGCGAAGCGTCATTGGCGCAGCCGCTATGGAGCGGCGGGCTGGCGGCGCTGGGCGTGGCATCGGTGCTGATCGGCAATCTCTTGGCGCTGCGCCAACCGCTGTTGCCGCGCATGCTCGGCTATTCGACCATCGCCCATTCCGGCTATATCGCGCTGATCCTGGCCTCGGGCGCGCCCAAGGCTGCCGAAGCGGTGCTGTTCTATCTCGGCATCTACGCCCCGGCGCTGACGGCGGCGCTGTGCGCCTCGGCGATGCTCGGCCAGCGGCCGACGCTGGAGGATGTGCGCGGCTTGGCGAAGACCAGGCCGCTGGAAGCAACCGCCCTGGTGATCGGGCTGTTGTCGCTGGCCGGCCTGCCGGCGGCGGGCGGCTTCATCGCCAAGGTCTATCTGTTCCAGTCGCTGGTGGTGACCAGCTCATGGGTGCTGCTGGTGGTGGCCGCGATCGGCGCATCGCTCGGCTTCTATTACTACGCGCGGTTCTTCACCGCGCCGTTCGTCGGCAAGAGCCGAATCGAGCCAGCGCCGCGCCATCGGGCCGATCGGGTGCTGCTGATCTTCTGCGCAGTGGTGATCCTGCTGTTCGGCTTCGAGCCGACCTTGCTGGTCACCGCGGTGACCACCGCGCTCGCGGTGCGGTGAGCGTCCACACCAGCGTCGCACGCACCGAAACGACGAAGCAATCCATGGGGCCATTGGTTTGGCCCTGGATTGCTTCGCTTCGCTCGCAATGACGATGGGGTTGGTCGTTTACGCCGCGACCGCCAGCCGTCCGGCCGCAAGGCCGCGTTCCAGATCGGCGATGATGTCGTCGATATGCTCAAGGCCGATCGACAGCCGCACATAGCCATCGGACACGCCGGTCGCAAGCTGTTCCTCGGTGGAGAGCTGCGAGTGGGTGGTGGTGGCCGGATGGATGGCGAGGCTGCGGGCATCGCCGATATTGGCGACGTGATACAGCAGTTTGAGCGCGTCGATGAACTTGCGACCGGCTTCCTTGCCGCCAGCAAGTTCAAAGCCGACCAGACCGCCGAACTTGCCGTTCAGATATTTGTCGGCGCGCTCGCGTGCGATGCCGCTTTGCTTGGAGGGATGGATCACCTTGGTGACTTCGGGCCGCGATGCCAGGAAGTCGGCGACCGCTTGGGCGTTCTGCACATGGCGCTCGATGCGCAGCGGCAGCGTCTCGATGCCTTGCAGGATCTGGAAGGCGTTGAACGGCGACAGCGCCGAACCGAGATCGCGCAGCAGCGTGGTGCGCGCCTTGATGATGTAGGCGACCGGGCCGATCGGTTTGACCGCCTCAACCCACACCGCGCCGTGATAACTCGGATCGGGAGTGTTGAGCGCCGGCTGGCGCTGCGGGAACTGGTCCCAGGGGAAGTTGCCGCCGTCCACGATCACGCCGCCGATCGAGGTGCCATGGCCGCCGAGATATTTGGTGGCCGAATAGACCACGATCGCGGCGCCATGTTCGAGCGGCTTCACCAGCAGCGGCGCGGCGGTGTTATCGACGATCAGCGGAATGCCGTGCTTGCGGCCGATCGCGGCGACTTCCGCGATCGGAAACACCGCCAGCTTCGGATTCGGCAGCGTCTCGGCATAATAAGCGCGGGTGCGCTCGTCAGTGGCGCGCTCGAACGCCTCCGGATCGGACGGATCGACAAAGCGCACTTCGATGCCCTGATCCTTCAGCGTGTTGGCGAACAGATTCCAGGTGCCGCCATACAAGTCGGTCGAGCTGACGATGTTGTCGCCGGCGCGCGCCAGATTCTGGATCGAGAACGCCGAGGCCGCCTGGCCGGAGGCCACCGCCAGCGCCGCGACGCCGCCTTCCAGCGCGGCGACGCGCTGTTCCAGCACGTCGGTTGTCGGGTTGCCGAGCCGCGTATAGATGTTGCCGAGCTCCTTGAGCGCGAACAGGTTGGCGGCGTGGTCAGTGTCGCGGAACTGGTACGAGGTGGTCTGGAACAGCGGCACCGCCACCGAGCCGGTGGCCGGGTCGGCGCGCCAGCCGGCATGCAGCGCGAGGGTTTCGGGGTGAAGCTTGTCGGTCATGGCGCATCCTTTGACGTTGAGGCGAGGGCGCCGCTCGCGGGCTGCGATCGGGCGCCTGATGGATGCATCACGTCGGGATGGAGGGGCCAAGTCAATCAGCTTGGAGAAAAAACAATCTCCTTCATCCGGTGAAACGGGTTTGGAGAAGGTCGTTTCTCATCGTTCGGCTGCGGAAGGAGAAAATTGTTTCTCGTTCCGGCTATTCTGGCGCGCTGAGTCGGCCAATAAAAAGGCCGCCTTTGCAGGCGGCCAAGTCTAGGGAGGAAACGCCCAAGGAGGGCACGATAGCGAGGTCGCCATCGTTACGGTTGAGCAGCGTGCTCAAGCGTCCATGTTGTGCAGGTGCTGGCGGTTGCGCAGCGAGATCTGACGCGCGCCCGAGAAGCCAAGAACGCCCTGGCTGTGGAGCTGCGACAGTGCACGGGAAACGGTTTCGAGGGTCAGGCCGAGATAGTCGCCGATGTCGCGGCGGCACATCGGCAGCGCCAGCAGGCCGGCAACGGCGAGGCGGCGGTCCATCTCCAAAAGGAAGTTGGCGACGCGCTCCATGGCGTTCTTACGGCCGAGCAGCAGCATATGGTCTTCGGCGTGGCGCAGCTCGCCGGCGGTCATCGCCCACAGGCTGCGGGCGACGTTGACGTCGGTGGCGGCTGCCTGTTCGACGCTGCGGCGCTTCAGCAGGCGCACGGTGGTGTCGACGATCGCTTCGGCGGTGAGGCGGTGCACCGGGCCCGATTCCAGGCCGAACACATCGCCGGGCAGGTAGAAGGCGCCGATCTGGCGGCGGCCGTCGGACAGCAGCTTGTAGTTGCGCACCGCGCCGGTCACGACCTGATAGACGTATTCGGCGGGTTCGTCCTCGCCGTAAATCTCTTCTTCCTTCTTGTAGCAGAACTCGGAGGCGACCAAGCCGGCATGCACCATGACCATCGAGAACTGGTCGGACGCGGAGGCCGCGTTGTTGCCCGGCTTGACGGGAGAGACCGAAGTTCTGACTGCCTGGTTGAGCATACGCCGTCTCCTATTCGGAAGCTGATGGCCGGCGTTCTAGCCAACTTTACCGCTGGCAGACCATTTCGATCGTTATCTTAAGGGTGTCCCCCTACGTAGTTTTCCGGAGGAGATTTGGCGGCAGAATCAGCGCGTTAGCGCAAGCTTTCCTGCATCGCGAACGGCGCGAGCGGGCCGTTGCCCTCGCGGATCGCGCCCCAGATATGCCCGACCAGCGTGTCCTCAAGGTTCGGCTTGGTGGCGAGGTGGTGCACGCCGAACGCCGCGGCCCGTTCGGAAATGGTCTCGTCCGGATAGCCGGTGATCATCACGATCGGGGTCTGCACGTCGCGCTCGCGCAGCCGCTTGGTGAGGTCGATGCCGTTCATGGTCGGCATCTTGTAGTCGATCACAATGCAATCGATGTGGTTTTCGGCGACCGCTTCCAGCAGCGCTGCGCCGTTACGGAACGTACGTACTTGGAACCCGTCCGTTTCCAGAAGGAAACGTAGCGAACCGAGTACGCCGTAATCGTCGTCGACGACGTAAACAACCGCGGGCGGTGCTAGCATCTTAAATCCCACACGTGCCAGCAAGTGAACGATGCAGATTTGAAATAAGATGCTTTTCCGGGTTGCAGCTTGATCTAACTCAATCCTTTAACGCCCCGCCGCGCATCGCCAGGCGAACAAGCTCGGACAGGCTGCCGGCCTGCATCTTGGTCATCACATTGGCGCGATAAACTTCGATGGTGCGTGGGCTGATATCGAATTCGCGTGCGATCACCTTGTTGGACAGGCCGGCCACCAGACCGTCCATCACCTGACGCTCACGCGGACTAAGCGTTTGAATCCGGGCGGCGATATCGAGCGCGATCGCCTCGTTGCGGGCGCCTTCGCTCGCCTGCTGCAATGCGGCATCGATCATCGAAATCAGCCGATCGTCATCGAATGGCTTCTCGATGAAATCGATCGCGCCGAGCTTCATCGCCTCGACCGCCAGCGGCACGTCGCCATGGCCGGTCATCATCACCACCGGCAGCCGGGCGCGCTCGCTCTTGAGCTGCTTGAGCAGGTCCATGCCGTCCATGCCCGGCATGCGCACGTCGGACACGATGCAGCCGAACGGCAAATTGGGCATCGAATCAAGAAAGGTGAGCGCCGATTCGTAGAGGGTCACGGCGTAATCGGCCGAATCCAGCAGGAACTCGAGCGAGTCACGCATCGCCGGATCGTCGTCGATGACGTAGACGTGTCCCTTATGTGGCATCGGCCAAGTCCTCTTGCGACGCAGCCGGCAGCGTGAAGCGGAAGGTGGCGCCCCCCCAAGGGTTGTTCTCCGCCCACATCCGGCCGCCATGGGCCTCAATGATCGAGCGGCTTATCGACAATCCGACACCCATTCCGGTCTCTTTGGTGGTGAAGAAGGTCTGAAACAAATTGGATTGCACATCGTCCTGGAATCCGGTGCCGGTATCGGAAACCGACACCTCGATCATGTGATCGGCCGCCCGCGCATTGGCAGCGATCAGCTCCTTCTTCTCCGAATTGGCCATCGCTTCAAGCGCGTTGCGAAACAAATTGACGAGAACCTGCTGAATCTGCACGCGATCGACCAAAACCAGATCGTGCTGTGGATTGAGATTGAAGCGCAGTTGCACGCCTTGCTCGCGCGCGCCGCTCAGCCCGAGCGCGCCGGCTTCCTCGATCAGCTTGGCGAGGCTCTCGACCTGTTTTTCGGTCTCGCCGCGGGCGACAAAATCGCGCAAGCGCCGGATGATCTGCCCGGCGCGCAGCGCCTGTTCGGCGGCGCGGTCCATGGCGCTTTCGATCTTGCCGCGGTTGGAGTCGTCGATCGCGTTCAGCAGCCGCCGCGATCCCTTGATGTAATTGCTGATCGCCGACAGCGGCTGGTTCAATTCGTGGGCGAGGGCGGACGCCATCTCGCCCATGGCGCTCAGCCGCGAGACATGGACCAGCTCGGATTGCAGTTCGTGCAACCGGGCCTGGGTCTGCTGATATTCGGTCAGGTCGCGCACGAAGCCGGTGAAATAGCGTTCGCCGCCGGACTGCATCTCGCCGATCGTCAGATGAATCGGGAAGGTGGTGCCATCGCGGCGCCGCCCGGTGACGATCCGGCCGATGCCGATGATGTGCCGCTCGCCGGACTTGCTGTAGCGCTGCAGATGGTTGTCGTGGCGCGAGCGGTCCGGTCCCGCCATCAGCTCGCTGACATTGCGGCCGATCGCTTCGCCCTCGCTGTAGCCGAACAGCCGCTCCGCCGCGCTGCTGAAGAAGCGCATCAGGCCGCGGCTGTCGATCACGATCATCGCGTCCGGCACCGTCTCCAGGATCGACCGCAGATGGGTCTCCTGGGTGCGCAGCGCCTGTTCAAGCTCTTTCTGGTCGTCGATGTCCTGCACGATCCCGGACAGAACGAGCGGCGCGCCGGGCGCTGACGGCACCACGCTGCCGCGAATCCGCACCCAATGGCTGCCGGCCGGCGGGCGCGGGGTCCGGTATTCGACATTGAAGGCCGCGCCGGTTTCGATCGAATGGCGCAGCGCGTTCTCCATCATGGCGCGGTCTTCGGGCGGCAGCTGTGCCAGGAACCGATCAAAGCTGATCGGGGCCGTTGCGGCCGGGCCGAGCGCAGCCGAGCCGAGCGGCGTGGAATGCGCGGCGGCATAACGCGCAGCATCGAGGTCTGCAGAGTGGAAACCAGCGGAGTCGTGCACGCTGCCATCAAGGCTGGGGGCGGCCGGAGGCGCGTGCAGAGCCGCGTCGTCCAATGCCGCATGGTCCAATGCCGCATGGTCCAATGCCGCATCGTGCAGAGCGGCGTCGTTCACGGCCGCATCATGCAGAGCAGCGGCGTCCAGAGCAGCAGCATCCAGAGAGACGGCGTCGATCGGCGGCGCGTGATGGCGGGTGAGGCCAAGGAGGTGGTGTGCCGCCGGCGACAGCACCAATTCTTGGCTGGCCAGATTTAGCTCCCAGACCCCGACTCCGGCCCCCTCGAGCCCTGCCTGGAGACGCTCGTGGAGACAGCGATCATCGATGTCCGATCGATCAATAACCGTCACGCTCCCGCCTTCAGCCGTTGATTATCTAGTTCATAACACAACAGCATTCTCATTCGCAACACGGCCGGCGGGTGCGGCCGTGGCGGTCACGGGCAGATGATGCGCTTGCTGCGCCGCGGTGCGATCGCGACGCCGGCGCGCGCAGCGTCAATCAGGCCGACTTGAGCGCGTGCTCGTCTTCCGGCGAGTTCAGGTAGAAACCGGACATGGTGTCGACCCAGCACAGATGATCGTGGACCTCCTTGACCCCACAGACATTCTCGGCAGCGACGATCGATGCCTTGCGTGATCGCTCCTCAGTGATGACGCCGCTGAGATGCACCACGCCGTTGCGCACCAGCACGCTGAGGCCGAAAGGCCGCCAGTCATTGCTCTCGATTGCGGCGATCACTTTGGTTCGGATGCTGTCGTCGCAACTTGGCGAATTCGGTGCTTCGCGGACCAGGCTTGCCACCGCTTGCAGCAGATTCTTGCGGGTGACGATGCCGATCATGCGGCCGTCTTGCATCACCGGCAGCCGTTTGATGTGATATTTTTCCATGGCCCGTACGATGTCGGCGACGGTGGCGTCGGCCCGCACCGTGTACGGATGCCGGGTCATGATCTCGCCGACCTTGCGGCCATGCTCGTGCACGAAATCGGCGGCGGTCTGGCCGGGGCCGAGCAGCAGCCGCAGCCAGCGGCCGCGCCTGCGTTCGGTGCCGATTTCCACGCGCCGCAGAAAATCGCCTTCCGAAATCACGCCGATCAGTTCGCCGTCATGATCGATCACCGGCAGACCGCTGACATGGTGCGTTAGCATGATGGTCGCGGCATCAACGATCGATGCCTCCGGCCCGATGGTAACGACATCGCGGGTCATGATCTGGTGCGCTCGCATGGACAGCTCCCCGTTTGTTTCGTTGTCGGCGCTGGGCAGTAGCCTATGCGTGCTGTCCGGGACTTCGATTGACCCACGTCAACGGCACCGGCGATCTGAACTACCTGTGAACGGCAGTGGTCTTGTTTGTGGCGCCCGATCGGCCAAGCCAAAGGCTGCGGCGCCATCAGCGCCGCGGCGGTTGTAGGGCGAGGCGCCGTGCCGGCACAGCCGCGCGGCGCGGCCGGCGTCAATGCGCCATCAGCGTCGGCACCGTCAGCGACTTGAACATGCCGCGCGTCACGCCACCGAGGATGAATTCGCGCAGCCGCGAATGGCCATAGCCGCCCATCACCATCAGATCGGCGCAGCTATCGGCGGCGAGCGACAGCAGCGCGCTGTGAATCTTGCCGCTGTCGCAATTGAACTTGTTGGTGGTGGCGCTGAGTTTGTGACGCGAAAGATGCGCGACCAGCGCGTCGCAACTGGTGTCGCCCGCGGCGTCAGGGTCCTCGTTGATGGTGACGATCTCGATGCGCTTGGCGTGCTGCAGCCATGGCAGCGCATCGTGCACCGCACGCGCCGCGGGTCGGCTGCCATCCCAGCAGATCAGCACCCGGTCCGGCTGCAACGGCCCGGCATGGATATAGGGCACCAGCAGCATCGGCCGTCCGGAGTTGAACAGCACCGATTCCGGCAGCCCGTCATAATTGCAGGGATGTGCCGGGTCGGGCTGGGCGACAATATTGAGATCGTACATACGGCCGATGGTCGACAGCGTCTCATTGGCGAGCGCCGGGCTGTCGGCGATGGTGCGGCCGTCATGCGCCAGACCGGCGGCGCCAACCGCCGCCTTGAACCGCTCGATCCGCTGCGCCGCTTTATCAACATTGGTATTGTACTGCGAGGCTTCGGCGTAATAGGCCGCGGACGCGCCGACCACGATCGCAGGGTTGATCGGCTGATAGGCGCAGGCGATCGCCTCAAGATGCGCGCCAAACAGCTTGGCGACCGAAACCGCACAATCGATCACCGGCTCAGCCGGTCGTTCGACCGGCAGGTGAACCAAGATATCGTTCAGCATGGCTGCGCTCTTTCGTTGCTACCCACCCCGATGCAGCTATCTTTCTATTATATCGCTGCCATCGAAATGTGGTTTGATCTATCTCATCATGGCCGTGGCCAGGCAGGATGCAATGAATACAGGTCGCTGAAGTCCATGCGACGTGACGCCGCGCAGAGGGAACGATGACATATCGCACAGTGATGGTGAGTCTGGCGGTGGATCAGGATAACACCCGGCTGCTGGCCGTTGCCGCCGACGTAGCAAAGCAATTTGCCGCTGATGTCATCGGCGTGGCCGCGGCCGATGACAGCCCGCCCTTGTATTATGCGTCAGGTGCCGAGGCCGAAAAGCTGGAAGCGCTCAGTTCGGACGCGCTGCAAAGCAAGGTCGATGCTTTGCAGCACGAGTTTCGGAGCGCGCTCCAGGGGCTTGGTGCCGCGCTGCATTGGCGCGCGGCGCAGGACATTCCGGCGCGCTATGTCGCGATCCAGGCGCGCGCGGCCGATCTGGTGATCAGTGGCGGTGGCGGCACCATCAGCGATCCGTGCACCGTGCCTGATCCGGCCGATCTGGTGATGCAGCTTGGCCGGCCGTTGCTGGTGGTGCCGGCGCAGAGCGGCCGCATCGATCTCTGCCATGTGCTGATCGCCTGGAAGGACAATCCGGAAGCGCGCCGCGCGGTGACCGCGGCGCTGCCGCTGCTGAAGCGCGCCACGCAGGTCAAGGTGGTGGGCATTGTCGAAGACGATATCAGCCGTGCGCAGGCCCAGGCCGGGGTCGCCGATGTCGTGACCTGGCTTGGCCGTCATGAAGTGGCCGCCACCGGGCTGGTGCCCGACGAAGCCGGCAATGTCGCGTTGCAGCTCGATCGGCTCGCTACCGCGAGCGAGGCCGGCGTGATCGTCGCCGGTGCTTATGGTCATTCGCGCTTCAGAGAATGGATTTTGGGCGGCGTGACGCAATATCTGGTGACGCAGACCGGCCGCTGCGCCTTGCTGTCGCATTGAGCCAGCCATGGACCGGCCCGCTGACCCAGGGGTGCCGAGCAAGCTGCAAGACCAGCAGCCGACCAACGCTGTGAGCGCGGCGGAGCCGGGCAGTGGCTCGCGCTTCGACAATGCCGATCGCATGCTGCATGCCGCATTGGCGCGGCTGACCGGCGGCATCGCCCCGGCGGCGCTGCTGCTCGCCTATAGCGACTGGCTGATTCATCTCGCCGCGGCGCCGGCGCGGCGGCTTGAGATTGCTGCAGCCGCGGCTCAAGCGGCCGAGCGCTACGCCGCCGCGGCCCGGGACGTCACAACGCCGTGGGCCAGCATCAAGCCGCAGCCGCAGGACCAGCGTTTTACGGGTGCCGATTGGGAGCTGCCGCCATTCAATCTGCTGGCGCAGGGTTTTCTGCTTGCCGAGCAATGGTGGCATCTGGCGACCACAGGGGTGCGCGGCGTCGGGCGACAGAATGAGGCGATCGTCGATTTCTCGATGCGCCAGGTGCTGGATGCGATGGCGCCGTCGAATTTCGCCGGCAGCAATCCGGAGGTGATCCGCAAGACCATCGAGAGCCGCGGCCAGAGCCTGTTCGACGGCTGGCAGAACTGGCTGGAAGACTGGCGGCAGCTATGCGCCACCGGCGGCCTGTCCGCGGCGTCGCCGTTCGTGGTCGGGCGCGATGTCGCGGTGACGCCGGGGCAGGTGGTGTATCGCAATCATCTGATCGAGCTGATCCAATACGCGCCCAGCACCGACCAAGTGCATCCCGAGCCGGTGCTGATCGTGCCGGCCTGGATCATGAAATATTACATTCTCGATCTGTCGCCGCATAACTCGCTGGTGAAATATCTCACCGACCACGGTTTTACGGTGTTCATGATCTCCTGGCGCAATCCGGACGCCGCCGATCGCGACATCGATTTCGACGCCTATCGCACGCTCGGCGTCGATGCCGCGCTCGAGGCCATCGCCGGCATCGTGCCCGACGTGCCGGTGCATGGCGTCGGCTATTGCTTGGGCGGCACGTTGTTGTCGATCGCCGCCGCGACCATGGCGCGCGACGGCATCCATCGGCTGCACAGCATCACGCTGTTTGCCGCGCAGACCGATTTCACCGAGGCTGGCGAACTGACGCTGTTCATCAATCCGAGCCAGGTGGCGTTCCTGGAAGACATGATGTGGCAGCGCGGCGTGCTCGACACCACGCAGATGGCCGGCGCGTTCCAGATCCTGCGTTCCAACGATCTGGTATGGTCGCGCTTGGTGCGGCACTATCTGATGGGCGAACAATCGGTGCCGAACGATCTGATGTCCTGGAATGCCGACGCCACCCGGCTGCCCTACCGGATGCATTCGGAATATCTGCGGCATCTGTTTTTGGACAATGATCTCGCCGGCGGCCGCTATCTGGTCGATGGCCGGCCGATCTCGCTGTCCGACATTCACACGCCGATGTTTGTGGTCGGCACCTTGCGCGATCACGTCGCGCCGTGGCGTTCGACCTACAAAATCCATTTCCTGGCCGATGCCGAGATCACCTATCTGCTGACCAGCGGCGGCCATAATGCCGGGATCGTGTCGCCGCCCGGCGGCAATGGCCGCCATTATCAGGTGCTGACCAAGGCCGCCGATGCCCGCTATCTCGGACCGGACGATTGGCTCGCGGCGGCGCCGCGTCGTGAAGGGTCGTGGTGGCCGGAATGGCTGCATTGGCTCACGGCGCGCTCCGGCGAAAAAGTGCCGCCGCCGCTCATGAGCGATCCGGCGCTTGGCGCGGCGCCCGGCAGCTACGTGCTGCAGCGCTGATCGGTCCCGGCGAGCGTTTTGCCGAGCGCGGCCTGCGCGCGCTGCCGGGTTTGCTCCGGAGTGCCTGACGCATCGATCTCAGCAAAGGTCATCGATCCGAGGTCATAGTGCTGCTGGCTGCGCGCCACCGCTTCGGTGGCGTCGGAGGCATCGCCGCGGCGCTGCGCGATGCGTGCGATCCGGGTGGCGAGATCGGCGGTCAGGAACAGGCCGTGGAACGGCACGCCGGCCGCAGCCGCGACCTTGGCGATTGCCGCCCGTTCCGGCTCGCGTGCGAACACCGCATCGACAATCACCGAATGGCCTTGCGCCAAAATGCGCGCGGCACGCTGCGCCAGCCCGGCATAGACCGCTTCGGTCACCTCGGGCTGATAGGCATCGGCACCGAGCCGCACCGTGTCGGCGACTTGGAAATGCCGCTTGCGCGCCACGTCGCTGCGCAGCACCACCGCGCCGGGCAGCGGCGCGATATCGGCGGCCAGCATCCGCGCCAAGAGCGACTTGCCGGTGCCGGACAGGCCGCCGATCGCGATCAGTCGCGGCGGTGCCGGCGCGATCAACCGGCAGGCGAGGTCAAAATAGCTGTCGGACAGCGCGCGGATCGCGCGGCGCTGCGCCTCGTCGCGTGTCGGCCGCGCCAGCAGCACATTGGCGCGGATCGCGGCGCGCATCGACAGCAGCAATGGCAGCAGCGACAACGCGTCGAGATGGCGATCGCCACTGACTTCGAGATAGCGGTTGAACACCGTGCAGGCCGCGGCGCAGCGCCGATAATGCATCAGGTCCATCAGCGCGAAGCCGAGATCATAGAGCACGTCGATCGACGCGATCACCGGATCGAATTCGATGGCATCGAACAGCACCGGATGGCCGTCGATCACCACGATGTTTTCCAGATGCAGATCGCCATGGCAGCGCCGCACATCGCCGGCGCTGCCGCGCTGTTGCAGCAGCGCTTGGCGGCGCGCGAATGCGGCACGGCTTGCTTGATCAAGCGCCGCGGTTGGCCCTGCATCGAAACCGGCGGCGACGAACGCCGCGGTGTTGCCGGCGATAATCCGTTCAACCGATGCGATCCAGGAAGCATGGTCGGCTCGCGGCGCGCTGTCGTGCGACGCTGCGATCACATCGGCGATCTCGCGCAGCAGCGCCTCCGGCAATGCGTCTTGTTCCGCCAGATGATTGACGGTCTTGCGCTCGTCGAAGCGATTCATCTCGAGCGCCCATTCGATCACCTCGCCATCAGCGCGGTCGGCATCGATCGACAATGTGCCGTCAGGAGATTGCCGGACTGCACGCAAGCCGCGATAGATTTGCGGCGCGAAGCGGCGATTGATCTCAAGCTCCTGTTCGCAAGCCAGCTTGCGACGCGCCAGCGTTGAATAATCAAGATAGGGATACTTCACCGCGCGCTTGATCTTTAGCGCGATCGCGCCAGCCAGAAACACCACGGCGCCATGGGTGTCGATTCGTTGCACCGGAACGCCGTGATGGGTGGCTGCATCCGCCATGAAGGCGAACACCCGCTGCTGCGTGGAGTCTGATGGTGTCGAGATGGGGTGACCTCCGGACAAATACCAGGGGGTATTGTGACGATCAGCAGCCTGCTGCGGCGACTGCCAATCGGCGACTCCAGACTGGAACAACAACCGTTGCAGAGATGTAACTATACCGCAAACGCTGTTTGGTTTGACCTTAATCAATCCAAACAAGCAGGGCGCGGTGTAGTGGACGAAGGTAGATGAAGTTCGCGGCCGCTGTGAGTGTCAACGGCCGATACAAGCAGACGGCAGTTCATTGGGCCCGCATTTGTACAAGTTCCTCGAAGCCAACGTCGCTGGCTACATGACCCGCACCGTCACGTCGGTCAGTCGCGATATGACGATGGCCGAGTTGAAGGAGCTGTTTAAGCGCGACGACTACAACGCCTATCCGGTCGTTGAAGACGGTCAGGCGATCGGTCTGGTGACGAAGTACGACTTCTTGAGGTGCTTCGCGTTTGCGCCGGTCCATATGGTGCCGCATTACGACGAACTGATGAACAAGACCGTCGGCGATGTGATGACGCCCGACTTCATCTATGTGCACCCGGAGATCAAGCTGACGCGGGTGTTGCAACTGATGGTCGATCATCAGACCCGCAGCATCCCGGTGTTGGACAACGATCGTAAGCTGCTCGGCATCATCTCACGCGAGGATGTGATCCACGCTCTGGCGGATTGCACCCAGCATTGAAGCCTTGAGCTTCGATGAGGTGACCGCGCCGCGGCCCTTGCTCCAATCTCCATCTCTGCCATCACGATCTTGCCGGGTTGCGTCGAAACGCATCTCGACTTGGGCCTGCGCCCTTGTAGTATGGCTGCGGTTCGGCGGCGATTTGCTGCTGAGACCGAAGGCTTGATCGACTGTCGCTTCCCCGCGTGTCTGCCGAGGTCCGATGTCGCATTACCGATTGAGCAACCTGTTGGCGCCGCAATCACTGGCGCTGGTGGGGGCTAGCCCGCGGCCCGATTCGCTTGGCCGGGCCATTCTCAACAACATTCGCTCGGGGAAGTTTCCGGGGCCGCTTGGCGTGGTGAACCCGCGCTATCCCGAAATTGGCGGGACGCCCACCGCGAAGAGTCTGAGCGAACTCGGCTTCGTGCCCGATCTGATCGTTATCACGGCACCGGCGCGCACCGTGCCGTCGATCGTGTCGGAGGCCGGCAAGCTCGGCGTCGCCGGTGCGGTGATCATCAGTTCCGGTCTCGGGCGCGGTGCCGGCTCCTATGCGGAAGCCGCCAACCGGGTGGCGCGCGAACATGGCATGCGCTTGGTCGGGCCGAATTGCCTTGGCGTGATCGTGCCGGAGATGGCGCTCAATGCCAGCTTTGCGGCGCATATGCCGCGCGCCGGCCATCTGGCGCTGATCTCGCAATCGGGCGCGATCGCCGCTGGCATGGTCGATTGGGCGGTCGAAAAATCGATCGGCTTTTCCGGTCTGGTCTCGATCGGCGAGCAGCTCGATGTCGACATTTCCGACCTGCTCGATCACTTCGCGCTCGACTATAAGACCAGGGCAATCCTGCTCTATGTCGAGGCGATCACCGACGCGCGCAAATTCATGTCGGCGGCGCGTGCCGCCGCGCGCGTCAAGCCGGTGGTGGTGGTGAAATCCGGGCGCATGGCGCAAGGCGCTCGTGCCGCCGCGACCCACACCGGCGCGCTCGCCGGCGAGGATGCGGTCTATGACGCCGCGTTCCGCCGCGCCGGCATGTTGCGGGTCTATGATCTGCGCGAATTGTTCGATTGCGCCGAAACGCTCGGCCGGGTCACCGCGCCGCGCGGCAAGCGGCTGGCGATCGCCACCAATGGCGGCGGCATCGGCGTGCTCGCGGTCGATCGGCTGGTCGAACTCGGCGGCATTCCGGCGGCGATTTCCGCGCCGACCATGAAGCGGCTCAATGCCGCGCTGCCGACCACCTGGTCGGGCTCGAACCCGATCGATCTGGTCGGCGATGCCGACGCCAACCGCTACGCCGAAGCGCTGGAAGCGCTGCTCGCCGACCCGGAAAACGACGCCGTGCTGGTGATGAATGTGCAGACCGCGATTGCCGGATCGAGCGACATCGCCACCACCGTGGTGCGGATCGTCAACGAACACCGCGCCGCGCGCACGCCGGCCAAGCCCGTGCTGACGGCCTGGATCGGCGGCGACGACAGCATTTCGCGCATGTTCGATGCCGCCGCGATCCCCAATTACCCGACCGAAGACGACGCGGTGCGCGGCTTCATCCATCTGGTGCATTACCGCGAGGCGGTCGAGGCACTCACCGAAGTGCCGCCGAGCATGCCCAAGGATTTCGCGCCCAATGTCGAGGTGGCGCGGCGCATCGTGGCCACCGCCGTCGATCAGGGGCGGCGCTGGCTCGATCCGCTGGAAATCAGCGAGCTGTTTGGCGCCTACCAGATCCCGCAAGTGCCGATGCTCGCGGCCGCCGATGCCGATGAGGCCGCGGCGTTCGCGGCCAAACTATTCGCCGACGGCCATACCGTGGTGGTCAAAGTGCTGTCGCACGACATTCCGCACAAATCGGATGTCGGCGGCGTGGTGCTCAATCTCACCAGCGTCGATGCGGTGCGCGCCGCCACCGCCGACATTCTCAAGCGTGCCAAGGAAATGCGGCCGCGCGCGCGGCTGGCGGGCGTGATCGTGCAGCCGATGATCGTGCGGCCGAAGGCGCGCGAGCTGATCCTTGGTATCGCTGATGACCCGACCTTTGGGCCGGTGATCGCGTTCGGCCATGGCGGCACCGGCGTTGCGGTGATCGACGACAAGGCGCTGTCGCTGCCGCCGCTTGATCTGCAACTCGCCGGCGATCTGATCGCCCGTACCCGGGTGTCGAAACTGCTGCGCGGCTATCGCGACGTGCCAGCGGCGCGGCTTGATGATATCGCGCTGACGCTGGTCAAGCTGTCGCAGATGGTGGTCGATCTGCCGCAATTGCGCGAGCTCGACATCAATCCGCTGCTTGCCGACGAAACCGGCGTCTTGGCGATCGACTCGCGCGTGATGGTCGGCACGCCCTCGGTGCGCTTTGCCGGCCGCGGCAATGCGCGCTGCGCGGTGCGGCCCTATCCGTCGGAGTGGGAGCGCCATCTGGTCGTCAAGGACGGCTGGAAAGTGTTCGTGCGGCCGATCCGGCCCGATGACGAACCGGCGCTGCAGGAGCTGCTCAAGAAGGTCACGCCGCAGGATCTGCGCTTGCGGTTCTTTGCGGTGATGAAGGAGTTCAGCCACGCCTTCATCGCCCGTCTCACCCAGCTCGATTATTCGCGCGCGATGGCGTTCGTCGCCATTGATGAGGAGACCGAAGAAGTGACCGGCGTGGTGCGGCTTCATTCGGATTCGCTCTATGAGAATGGCGAATACGCGATCCTGCTGCGCTCTGACCTCAAGGGCAAAGGCCTGGGCTGGGCTTTGATGAGGCTGATCATCGAATATGCCAAGGCCGAAGGCTTGCAGAACGTGGTCGGCAAGGTGCTGCACGAAAACACGGTGATGCTGGCGATGTGCCGCGCGCTCGGTTTCCAGATCAAGTCGAGCAAGGACGACAAGGATATTTGCGACGTCACGCTGCCGCTCGGCAACGATCCGGCGGAATAACCGGGCTTGCATCGTCCAAAAACAGCGAAGCCGCCTCGCGGCGGCTTCGATTACATCATCCAGTGCCTGGGGCAGGCGGCCCGTGCCGCTTACCCTTACAGATGTGAGACGCCGACCACGCGGAAGGTGCGCATCTTGCCACCATCCTTGATCGAGACGTACTCATCGAGCACGAACCGTTCGTCCTGGAAATGATAGCCAGCTTCGTCGCCGCGCGCTTCGCCGGAAATATCGTATTGGAACGCCCACGATCCGCCCGGGCGATGCACCAGATGGCCGCGGCTTTCCGGCTCATTGGGGCGCTGGCGGGCGACGCGGCAAGCCTCGCGGTGCTTCTTCCACTGATCGGGGTCGATGCGGCCCTCGTCATCAAGCGGCGCCACCATGATGTAAGCGACGTTCCACTCGCCCTCGGGATGGTCTGGCTCGCGCGCAAGTTCCAGCCGGATCCTGCGGAAGCACGACGGCAGCGACGTGTTGAGGATCGGCGTTGACGAAGCCTTTGTCATCTTGGTTTCCTAATTTGCAGCCATCCCGCCATGGCTGACCACGGCGAAACTAAACTCAATGATAGAGCCTAGGAAACGCGGTGAAAATGGCGTTTGATCTGCGTCAAACAGCGGTGTTGGCCCGCTCTTGTGGCACCGCGACAACTCAACTAGCCTCTCAATTGAACGTGCGCGATGACACGGCGCGCCGCGCCGAGCTGGTGTGATCAATGGACGGACGCTTGGGCCTTGATGCTACGCTCGAGACCACCGTCAGCAGTGGCCGAGTCGAATTGCGTCCCGCTGGAATCTGGACCGCAGGTAACGCCGCAACGCTGGAGCGGCTATTCGATGAGGTGGCGCCACAGCTCGCGGCGGCGCAGACGCTGACCATCGATCTGTCGGCGGTGCAGGAAATCGACACGCTCGGCGCCTGGCTTTTGGAAAAGGCCTCGCGGCAGGCGGTGCAGCACGGCGCCAGCGCCGAACTGGTCGGGGTGACCGAGCGCCATGCCGGTTTGATAACTGAACTGCATCAGGTCAATCGCAAACAGCCTGGCACACCGCGGCGCGGCGGCGTTGTGCTCGATGGGCTGGAACGGCTTGGCCGCGCCACCTGGAACGCGCGGATCGAGGTCCTGGTATTTCTACAGATGCTGGGCGCGTTGGCGGTGGCGCTGCTCGGCGTGCTGCGCCGGCCGCGCACGCTGCGTTTCACCTCGCTGGTCTATCAAGTGTACCGGGTCGGCTGGCAGGCGATCCCGATCATGGTGCTGATCACCTTCCTGATCGGCGCCATCATCGCCCAGCAGGGCATCTTCCATTTCCGCAAATTCGGCGCCGAGTCCTATGTGGTCGACATGGTCGGCATCTTAGTGCTGCGCGAGATCGGCGTGCTGATCGTGGCGATCATGGTCGCCGGGCGGTCGGGCAGCGCTTACACCGCCGAACTCGGCTCGATGAAAATGCGCGAGGAAATCGACGCGCTGTCGACCATGGATCTCGATCCGGTCGAGGTGCTGATCCTGCCGCGGGTGCTGGCGCTGGTGATCGCGCTGCCGATCCTGAGTTTCATCGGCTCGATGGCGGCGCTTTATGGCGGCGGGCTGGTGGCTTGGCTCTATGGCGATATGAGCCCGGCGATCTTCGTCGCGCGGCTGCATGAAGCGGTGTCGGTGACCCATTTTGAGGTCGGCATCATCAAGGCGCCGTTCATGGCGCTGGTGATCGGGCTGGTGGCGTGCAGCGAGGGGCTGCGCGTGCAAGGCAGTGCGGAGTCGCTCGGGCGGCAGACCACCACTTCGGTGGTGAAGTCGATCTTCTGCGTGATCGTACTGGACGGCCTGTTCGCCGTGTTCTTCGCTTCAATCGGGATGTGACGATGACCGCCGCCAGCGATCAGTTCGCGATCCGGGTCACCGATCTGGTGGTCGGTTTCGACCGGCAGACGGTGCTTGACCATCTGTCGCTGGAGGTACGGCGCGGCGAAATCCTTGGCCTGGTTGGCGCCTCTGGTGGTGGCAAATCGGTGCTGATGCGCACCATCATCGGCCTGATCCCCAAGCGCAGCGGCCAGATCGAAGTGCGCGGCCGCGATGATGGCGGGCTGCTCGGCGGCCACGCGCGCCGCGCCGCGGCCTGGGGCATCCTGTTTCAGCAGGGCGCGCTGTTCTCGTCGCTGACCGCGCGCCAGAACGTGCAGTTTCCACTGCGCGAAAACCTGACGCTGTCCGACACGCTGATGGACGAGATCGCCACCGCCAAGCTGGAACTGGTCGGGCTCGGGCCGGATGACTGGGACAAATTCCCCTCGCAATTATCCGGCGGCATGACCAAGCGCGTGGCATTGGCGCGGGCGCTGGCGCTCGATCCGGGCATCGTGTTTCTCGATGAGCCGACCTCGGGGCTCGATCCGATCGCCGCCGGCGATTTCGATACGCTGATCAAGACGCTGCAGCAGACCCTGGGCTTCACCGTGTTCATGGTGACCCACGATCTCGCCAGCCTCAACACCGTTTGCGACCGCGTGGCGGCGCTGGCCGATGGCAAGATCGTCGCGATCGGCCCGATGGCGGAGCTGCTGCGTTCGGAGCATCCTTGGGTCAGGGCGTATTTCCACGGCAAGCGGTCGCAGATGCTGCGGCCAGCAAAGGACTAGGTGAGATGGAAACGCGGGCGCCATTCGTGATCGTCGGAGCCTTTGTGCTCGCCGCCATCGCTGCGGTGTTCGGCTTCGTGTTCTGGCTGCACAATTCCAGCGGGCTCGGCGCCCGCACCAGCTATCAGGTGCAGTTCAATGGCCCGGTGCCGGGGCTGCTGGTCGGCGCGGCGGTGCTGTTCAACGGCATCCGGGTCGGGGAGGTGACCGCGCTCGGGCTGGTGCCGGACAGTCCACGCCAGGTCAACGCCACTATTGCCGTCGATGCCGCCACCCCGGTGCGCGCCGACACCAAGGTCGGGCTGGATTTCCAGGGGCTGACCGGCGTGCCGGTGATCGCCTTGGAGGGCGGTAGCGCCACCACACCGTCCGGCCAGCTGCCGACGCTGATCGCCGATCCGGGCGCCGGGCAGAGCATGACCCAGGCGGCGCGCGATGCGCTGCGCAAGGTCGATGCCGTGCTCACCGAAAATGCCGAGCCGCTGAAAGAGACCATCGCCGGCCTCAAAGTGTTCGCCGACAGTCTGGCGCGCAATTCCGGCAAGCTCGACGGCATTGTTGCTGGCATCGAGCGCATGACCGGCGCCGACAAGCCGGTGGTGACCAAGGGCATCTATGATCTGAAGATCCCGAGCGACTTCCCGCCCGGCAAGCCGATCAAGGGTCAGCTTGCTATCGCCGAACCGAATGCGGTGGTGATGCTCGATACCCAGCGGCTGCTGTTTGCCCCGGGCCTCGATGCGCCGGAGCTGGCCGGCTTCCAGTGGAGCGACGCCATTCCCAAAATGCTGCAAGCCAAGCTGATGCAGAGTTTTGAGGTCTATGACATCGCCCATGCCCCGATCCGGGCCTCGGACATGGTGCAGGCCGACCACCAGCTGGTGATCGATTTACACACCTTCCAGATTGGCGGTGATCAGCCGGAGGCGCAGATCGCGCTCGCCGCCAAAATTCTCGGCAAGGATGGCAAGGTGGCGGCGGCGCGGCTGTTCCAGGCGAGCCGCCCGATCGGCAAGCTGGAGCCGCTGCCGGTGCTGGCCGCTTTCAACGACGCGTTTGCTGCGCTTGCGAAAGAACTGATCGGCTGGACCGCTTCGACGCTGTGAGCAGCGCCGCGGCCTCGGCCGGCGCTATTCCAGGCTTTTCAGGAACGCCAGCAAGTCATTGATCTGGTGCGGATCAAGCTCGAACGCCGGCATGTCCGGGTGGCCGGTATAAATGCCCTCGGCGAACGCTTCCGCCAGCGTCTCAACCGGATACCGCTGATGCAAAGTGCGGAACGGCGGCGCATCCGCATTGCGGCTGGCCGAGCTGCGGTCGATGGCATGGCAGCGCGAACAATTGGCCTTGGCAAAGGCCTTGCCCCGCCGTTCGGATGCAGATGCCGCCAAAGCGCTGTTTACCGTCAGCAGCAGCAGGATCAGGCAGGCAGAAACGGTCCGCATCGGCTCAGTTCGCATTCTCGAAAGAAAATTTGGGCAGTTTCGAGTTCTGAAGTAGCGTTGCCTTCGGGCATTGATCTGTGTCAAGTTGGCTTGACAATTTGCCAACATATTAGCGATTACATGTCACCTATCAGGCAGGTCGATCCTGGCGCCGACATTCAGGGCCCGCCAACCGACTGATCTCGGAGTAACCATGCCGCACCTTGCGTTTCCGAACACGAATTGTGAGGAATTCCGCTGCAGCACCCATTGCTCGGTTCGTCCGCTGGCGATTTGCGGCGAACTCAGTCCTGAGGAGCATCAAGAGTTTGAGCGGTTGGCTCAACACGTGCGCTATGCTCCCAAGGAGCCATTGTTTTCCGAGGACGAGGTTTCGGACTCGGTGTTCAGCCTGATCGAGGGCATCGCGCGGCTCTATAAGCTGCTGCCCGACGGTCGTCGGCAGATCATCGGTTTCGCCTTGCCCGGCGATTTTCTCGGCATGGCGCCGACGCCGCGCTACAGCTTCTCGGCCGATGCGATTGGGACGGTGGTGACGTGCCGGTTCTTTAAGGGACCTTTCAATCGTTTCATTGAGAATAAACCGCACATGCTGATGAGAATGAACGAGTTCGCCACCCGCGAGCTCGGTCAGGCTCAGGACCAGATGTTACTGCTCGGACGCCGTTCCGCCGAGGAAAAGGTCGCGGCGTTCCTGGTGAGCTGGCGTGACCGGCTGGCTCGGGTCGAGGGGGTCACGAAGACGGTGACGCTGCCGATGGGCCGCCAGGACATTGCGGACTTTCTCGGCCTCACCATCGAGACCGTGAGCCGGACCTTCACCAAGCTGGAGCGGGAAAAGCTGATCGTCATCGTTCCCGACGGCGTTCGCGTGTTGGACCCGAAGCGTTTCGACGCCCTGGCGGCGGCCTAAGCGCCTCATGACACGCAGCCTTCGAGACTATTGAAGGCTACGAACATGAGCGAGGGCCGGGCATTCCACGCTGAAGCCCGACATTATCTCTACGAGATTCTGGAATCGGCGCCGCAAGGCTCGCGTGCCGCGATTATCGTCAATCGCGGTATCGCGCTGCTGCTGATCGTCAGCATCACGTCGACCGTGCTGGAGTCGGTGCCGCAATTGCGCGCCAATTACGGCATGCTGTTCCGCTGGGTCGAGTACGTCAGCCTCGCGGCCTTCAGCATCGAATATTACGCCCGCATCTGGATTGCCCCCGAACATCTGCTTTACCGGCAGATGTCGGCGTTCAACGCCTGCAAGGCCTATATTTTCAGCCCGCAGGGCATCGTCGATTTCTTCACCGTGGCGCCGCTGTGGGTGGCGCTGGTCGGCTCGGACGATCTGCGGGTGCTGGTGATCCTGCGCGTGCTGCGCGTCCTGAAATTCGCCCGCTATTCGTCCGGCATGCGCTCGTTGCTCGAGGTGCTGGAAAGCGAGCGGCGGGCGCTGCTGGCCTGTCTGGTGATCCTGCTGTGCGCGACGCTGGTGTCGGCGACCGCGATGCATCTGGTTGAAGGCCAGATCCAGCCCGACAAGTTCGGCTCGATCCCCGAAGCGATGTGGTGGGCGGTGGTGACGCTGACCACGATCGGTTATGGCGACGTGGTGCCGGTCACCGGCATCGGCCGCATGATCGCGTCCTTCACCATCATCGGCGGCCTGATCATGATCGCGCTGCCAGTCGGTATCGTCGCCAACGCCTTTTCGGAGATGATCCACCGCCGCGACTTCATCGTGAACTGGAACATGGTGGCGCGCGTGCCGCTGTTTTCGCATCTCACCGCCAGCGATATCGCGCACATCATGCAATTGCTGCACGCCCGGCAATATGAGCGCGGTGACATCGTGTTTCGGCGCGGCGAACCGGCGCATTCGATGTATTTCATCGCCGAAGGCGAGGTGGAGATCGAACTCGGCCCCGAGCAGCGCGGCCGGCGCATCTCACTCGGCTCGGGACATTTCTTTGGCGAGAGCTCGGTGTTGAAGCGGATGGAGCGCTCCGCCACAGTGCGTGCCGTCGGTCGGCTGCGGCTGTTGGTGCTCGATGCCGATGATCTGCGGGCGCTGATCGCGCGCGAGCCCGGCATCGCCAAGAAGATCGACATGATTGTGCATCGCCGCGGCCAGACCGTGGAGATGGACGATGCCGTGAAGGAAGCCTCGGTCTCCTAGCGCTCGGTCTTCTGGCGCATGCTCGGTTCTGATGGATCAGAACCAACACTCTGACTTTATATTGTCAGCCGTTTGAATATTGTCAGCCGTTTGAGCGGCGCCAATCAGAGCCTTTCGCTCGTAACGCGGATGGGCGGCGCAGTCAGTTTCTGACAGCAACTTCATGTGGTCGTGCTGTCTGCTGGGGTCCCGATCCGAACCGAGCCCTATTGCGCCGCCAAAATCTCGCGGCCGCCGGCGGATGCGCGCCAGCGCCAGCAACATACTGATTGTGCTGCAAGGTTGGTGATGTCGAAGCGGGGAAGGGCCGGGTGAAGGCCGATCAGCCGCGGCAAACCGGCGCGCGGCGCGATTGCGATTGGCATCGATCGATGCGCTCAGGTGGGCGGTCGGGAGATGTGCATCCTGACGGATATCACCCGGCCGCTCCACATGGAGCCGCGGCGCAGTCTGACGTCATAAGCTGAGTGAGCATAGCTCACCGCAGCTTGGCTTATCGCAGCTTAGCCTTGCAGCCGCCGATAACGCGGCTGTGACGTTCTGGTCGCGGGCTGCCGTTACTCAGCAACGTGGGCTGTCGCCTTCGTTGCTTTGACGCAATCAGCGCTGATGGCCGAGGCCGATACCGAGCTTGAGCGCCTTCTGGCGCAGCGAGCCAACGGTGCGGTTGGTCAGCCGGGCAATCTCGGCCACCGGAGTACGGGCCTTCGAGAACGCGCGAAGCTCCTTCACGTCCTCCTTGGTGTATTCGCGGCGGGTGATCTTGCCCTTGGCGGCGGGCTTGGCAGCCTTGGTCTTCGCGGCCTTGGTCTTCGGGGCTTTCGCCTTCGCAGTCTTGGCCGTCACGGTCTTCGTCTTGGTCGCCTTGGCCTTAACCGTCTTAGCCTTAGCCGTCTTGGCCTTAGCCGTCTTGGTCTTTGCGGTCTTCGCCTTGGCAGTCTTCGCTTTCGCGGTCTTCGCCTTGGCGGTTTTCGCCTTCGCAGACTTGGCTGTGGTTGTTTTGGCCACTCGGGTGCTCCTATCAATAAAGCGCCCTTCTACTACAGCAATTTCTGATCGACAACGCAAAACAGGTAAGCGCTGTTGGTACAAACGAACTAATCAGCGCGATTGCGAGTACTACTACTAGCCAATCTGTCGAGGGCGTTGCTGCTAATCACGCCATGATTGCAGAGATGTGAGCGTCCCGCTCAGCGCAACGCTAAGATGCGAAAATGCATTATCGATTTGGAAAGGATGTCGGTCGTTTCTGAGAAAGAAAGCGGCGCGACCGCACGCCGCACAAGTTCCGAAGGCGTTTTCAGAGCTCCGGAACGAAAAAACCCGGCGCGGTTAGCGCCGGGTGAGCCTCGGATCACTACGCAGCTCGGCGCGTGTCTTCGCTAAAACTGCGTCATAATACTCCTCACGCTGTCGCTTGAGCAGCAATTGCCGCTCGCGGAACGCGGCAACGCGGCGCGCGATCTCAGCTCGTTCGGAGATTTGTGGGTCGGCGGGCGCCGAATGCAGACCGGCAGGCGCAGCAGCCTTGTTGAGCGGCGGTGTCGCGGTCGGCCGCCCTTCGGGCTTGAGCTGCTTGGTGCCCGCGGTGCTGCTGCCGGCGAGTTCGACGCGCGGTCCACCCTGATCGCCGCTCTCTCTGTCCTGCAACATGCCTCATGCTCCTCTGATATTTCGAATCAATCTCGTCGAACGGTGGTCTGCGGGTCAATCAAAATGAAGGCAATCTGAAGGATCGGCGCGGTGCGGTGGATAAGTTGATGGCTGGCTAAGCGTCGCCGCCCGCTAGCTCAGCGCTGCGATGCGTTGTTCTGTCGCGGCGGCGAGCGTTGATCGTGACCGGCGCGCAAAGCTGCTGCGCAGCGGCTTGCAATCTTGATGCGCTTGGTTTTCATTGCCGCGACGGCAGCGTATGCGCGGTGATCGTGGTCGCCCAGCGAAATTTCGTCGGCAATGCTGATCATCTGCGACGCTAGACGACCATCACCAGATACCCGACGTCTCGCGAGGCACCCTCGGAAGCCCTCGCGCCGGAACAAATCCAGGCAGAGACAATTGACTTGCTCAGTGTCCACAGGCGCAGGGTGTGATCAGCACGACGTAGTCAGTGTGGAGGTGGTAACAATCGTCGGTTGCGGATGTGGTCCGGTTCCCCCATTTTCTCCAGGCTGCTCGTGTCTCTCACGCGTTCTTTGGCGAAGGGCGGTGGTTTCGGCCCACCATGATTGCTGAGTAGGCGCTGTGGTTCGACTGGGCTTCATCATCGGCTTGTTGGCGATCATCGGCGGGCTGCTGTCGGGATTGGCGGCGCACCGCGTCTATGATCAGGAGCTGGCCATCGATCGCATCGCATTGTCGCGGGCCATCGATATTCACGCCAGCCTGGTGCAGGACCGGCTCACCGAGCGCGAATTGCTGGGCCGTGTCGCGTCGGGCCTGTTCCGTACGCCTTCGGTGCTGCGCGCCGACATGCTCGAGCCGCTGCGCAGTGCGATCTATGCCTTCAAGACCGATTTCGTCTCGGCCGGCTGGGTGCTGCGGCTGCGGCCCGATGAGATTGCCGAGGCTGAGCGCGTGCTGCGCAACGCCGGGTTTCCGAACGCGGCGATCCGCAACTATCAGGGGCCGCTGACCACGCCCGAAGATATGACATCGCCGCTCGATGTGCTGATGGATGTCGAGCCGCGGATCGATAGCACCACCGAGCAGCTTGGCCGCAGCCTGACCGACCATCCGCAGCTTGGCCCGACCCTGGCGCGCGCGCTACGCGAACGCAGGCCGGTGGTGTCCGACCCATTCGAGCTGCGCCATCGCAATGGCGCGATCGGGCTGGTGCTGGCCGCTCCGGTGCAGCAAGCGGGCCGCGAGACCGCGATCGGCTTTGTGACGTTCAGCTATGAGCTGGCGCCGCTGATGTTGGCCAATGACGACAACGCATTATTCTCGGTGGCGCTGAAAGATCCGCGCGCGGCCGACCGCGAATTGGTCGCCGATGATCGCGGCGCGGTCAGCATGCGCGCGGCGCGCGCCGATACGCCGCCCGCGGTGGTAAGAACGGAACGGTTCGGCAGCCGCGACTGGATTTTGGCCTATTATCCCAAGACCAGTTCGGTGACCCGCGCGCAGAACAGCGCAGCGCTCACGGCGGCGATCGGCATCGTGCTGACCATGCTGATCTGCGGGCTGTTCGGCTACATCTCGTACAGCAATCTGCGGCTGCGCCGCGAAATCGAAGTGCGGATCGGCTTCGAGCGGCGGCTGACCGCGGTGATCGACGAACTCAATCATCGCGTCAAAAACATCCTGGCGGTGATTCAGTCGATCGTGACCCGCACTTTGCGCCATGGCTCGGATGTTGATGTCGGCCGCGAACTGCTGATCGGCCGCATTCATGCGATGTCGAATGTGGTGTCGCTGCTCACCGACAGCCAATGGCAGGGGGTGAAGCTCAAGGGGCTGCTGGATTCACGCGCCGTACCCCATGCCGCGCGGATCGCGGTCAATGGTCCGGACATCATGGTCAGCGCCCGTGCCGCGCAAAGCTTGGCTTTGCTGTTCTTCGAACTGGCGTCTCATGCCGATAGCGCGCCGCAGGCCAGCCAGCCGCCGAATGTGGTCGCCCAGTGGACGGTTACCGGCAGCGGCGACGACGCCCTGTTCCATTTCCGATGGGAAGAATTCAACAGCACCGCGGCGACGCGCCGCGAGGACAGCGAATTCGGCGTGATCCTGCTCGACCGCGTGGTGCCCGAGGCGCTCGGTGGTCAGGCCAAGCGCTATTTCACCGATGTCAGCTATGTCTATGAAATCACCGCGCCGCTGGCGACGGTGGTCGATCAGGGCGAACGCGAGCGCACCGGACGGATCGCCGCGCCAGTCAAGCCTCGGCCCTGAAGCTGGCCGCCCGCCGCTGCTGAACGATTGAGATCGATAGATGGTACCAACGGCTCCTACCATTGACTCGTCATGCCCGCGCTTGTTGTTTAGCCCGGGGACATGTCGGACACCTGTTCGGGGACATCACTGACACTTTCGTCATGCCCGCGCTTGTTGTTTAGCCCGGGGACATGTCGGACACCTGTTCGGGGACATCACTGACACTTTTGGGCGTGGTCAAGTCGATCGTTGCAACTGGCCACGATCCGAAGAAGATTCCATAGCGACCGTCCTGGTCGAGCGGCCGCACGGCGAGAAGTTCGCCGCGCAAGGCGCGTGGCACGTTCCACAGACGGCCTTTGAAGCTGATGTAGTCCTTGGTCAACGGGACGCGCCGTACGGTCTCGTCGCTGTCGTAGTGGACCTCCGGCAAGCGATCGGGCATCGCGCGTGGGCTTGGCCGGTAGCGGCTGGCGGGCACATCCATGCCGAGCGCTTGATGCGGGCGCTGTTGATTGTAGACGGCGCGCCAGAGGTCGAGGGCGCGCTGCAGATCGGCCAGATCGCGATAGCGGCGCAGCGCGAGCACCTCGGCCTTCAATGTCCGGTGGAAGCGTTCATTCTTGCCGCGGCCCTGCGGGTGATAGGGCCGCGAATGAATCACGCCGATGCCGAGCTTGAGCAGCCAGACCTTGAGCCGGGTCCAGCGTGCCTCGCCGTCGCCCCAGGGGGAGCCGTTATCGACGAAGAACGCTTCCGGCAGCCCGTAGCGGCGGAAGGTGCGCGTCAATTGTTGCTGCACCGTCAGGCCTTTTTGATCGCCGCAGGCCAGGACGCCAAGCGCGTAGCGCGAATGATCGTCGATGATGGTGAGCGGGTGGCAGACCGTGTCGAGGCCGACGTCGATGCGGCCCTTGAAGTCCATCTGCCACAGCTCGTTGGGGGCGTCCCGTTCAAACCGACGGAACGGATGCGCCGTCGTCTCCGGCGGCCCGATCCGGCCGTGCCGGCACAGGATCGCATGGGCGGTGGAGGCGGCCGGCACCACCGTGCTGGTGCGCGCAAGATAACTGACGATCTTGCGCGCGCCCCATGCCGGATGGGCGTCACGCACCTTGAGCACCGCGCTCTCGGTCGCTTCGACGCTGCGGCACGGGCTGGTCAGCGGGCGCCGCGACCGGTCGGCCAGCTTGTCATCGCCCGCTTGCCAGCGCGCCAGCCACCTGTAGCCGGTGTCGGGACTGATCCCGAACCGTCGGCACAACTCCCGCCGGTTGACCCCATCTTGGGCCGCCAGCCGCACAAACTCTCGCCGCTCGTCCATAACTGACACCTCGCGAAACGGCATGGAACGCCTCCCCAAAAAGAGCCATTCCAGCCATTGTGATGTGTCCGCTATGTCCCCGAACACCCGTCAGGGATGTCCCCGGGCCAAACACTTGTCGCGGGCATCCACGTCTTGAAAGCGCTGCAAGATCAAAGACGTGGATGGCCGGGACGGAGCCCGGCCATGACATGCGGATGGGTTGGTATCAATTTCCGTTGGTATGAGTGCAGGCGGCCGCGGCTGCGCTTGCTGCTCGCTTGGAAGGATGATGTGGCTGCTGGCGCCGCGCTGGCAGTCACGCCTTTGCTCTTGAGCTGCGTCACCGCTGCTCAAGAGTCCACTTTCCATCCGATTATTCGCAAACCCGGCATTGGCGGCCGGGGCCTATCGCCTCACAGCGCGGCAGCTTGATTAGCTGCCGCTGCTGCCGATCACCGCACGAACGGTGTCATCGGGGCCAAAATCCTCAGCGCCCTCGACATAAAGCATGGCGCTGAGTTTCGAGCGGGCGCGGTTGACGCGGCTCTTGATGGTGCCGACCGCGCAGCCGCAGATTGCCGCGGCATCTTCGTAGGAGAAGCCGGAGGCGCCGACCAGGATCAGCGCTTCGCGTTGATCCTGCGGCAGCTTTTCCAGTGCGGCGCGGAATTCTTCGAATTCCAGATGCGCGTTCTGGCCCGGCTGCGATTTCAGCGTTTTGGCATAGCTGCCTTCGGCATCCTCCACCTCGCGCCGCCGTTTGCGGTAGTCGGACCGAAACAGGTTGCGCAGGATCGTGAACAGCCAGGCCGGCAGATTGGAGCCAGGCTGGAACGAGTCGATATTGGCAAGCGCGCGCAGCAACGTTTCCTGAACCAGATCATCCGCCCGGTCGGCGTTACCGCTCAGCGAGATGGCGAAGGCGCGCAGACTGGGCACCGCCGCCAGAATGTCATCACGGAGCGCGTTGGTGAGAGGCATTAGTCCCTCCCTTCGATGTGGCCCGAGGTCGGCGTTTCGCCGGGAACGTCCAGTTTGCGAATCAGTTCCGCAAAACGATCGGGCACCCCCTGACGCACCACGTCATCATACATGGCGCGCAGCTGGTGCCCGATGCGGGCTTGAATTTCCGGGTTCAGTCCGCCTTGCTTCGCCGGTGCCGGCGCTTTCTGAGCCTTGAAATCTTTCATGACAGGTCCATGTCTTTCCCCTGAAGGTGATTATCCTGGCGTCGGCGCTGAATTTTGCAGTTTTTACAAGCCGTTGCCGCTTCGCCTCGGGGTGCTAATGCGGAGCGGGCGATAAAGTTCCAAAGCCTGGGAACTTTTCGGAGCTTCAAGCGTAAATAAGTTCGCTGAGAGCCGTTGCGATCCTGACGGCTTCAAAACCGCATGGAGTGGGGATGTCCCGATCACAGCTTGTTGCTGAACACTTGCCTTTGCTGCGCCGCTATGCCCGGGCCCTGACCGGCAGTCAGGCGTCGGGGGACGCCTATGTCGCAGCGATGCTCGAGGCACTGCTGCAGGATCCGACGCTGCTGGATGAGCAGCACGGACCGCGCGTCGGCTTGTTCCGGCTGTTCACCCAGATCTGGAATTCGGTGTCGCTGAACGATGATACCGACGTGGTGACGCTGACCATGCCGCCTGAGCGGCGGCTGTCCAACCTCACGCCGCTGCCGCGCCAGGTCTTTTTGCTGTTGTCGCTGGAGGGTTTTTCCGAGGAGGAAGTCTCCTTCATCCTCAAGCTGGAGGTCGAGGAAGTCCGCCGTCTGGCCGAGGAGGCCGGCCGTGAGATGGCCGCCGAGATCGCGACCGACGTGCTGATCATCGAGGACGAGACCTTCATCGCCATGGACCTGGAGAGCCTGGTCAAAAATCTCGGTCACAGCGTCATTGGCGTTGCCCGTACTCACGCCGACGCGCTGGCGCTGGCGAAGAACCGTCGCCCCGGCCTGATCCTGGCCGATATTCAGCTTGCTGATGGTAGCTCCGGGCTGGAAGCGGTGAACGATTTGTTAAAGAGCTTCGAGGTGCCGGTGGTATTTATTACCGCTTACCCCGAGCGCTTTCTCACCGGCGAGCGGCCGGAGCCGGCGTTCCTGATCTCAAAACCGTTCCAGCCGGCGATGGTGTCGGCGGTGGCCAGCCAAGCGCTGTTCTTCCAGCGCAATTCGCGCAATCGCACCGCGCGCGCCGCGGCGTCCTGATCGGGCTTAGCTTGCCGCAGCTTGGATTTGATAATCGGCGCTACGGCGCCGATTAGCTTTTTGGGCCGATCTTTTGCGTGCTCGATTATCTGGCGCAGGTCGGTCTTGGCTACGAGTCTTGGCCACTCGCTGCGTTGCAGCAACGCCCCCGCTGACGACCCACCAATCCGCAGTACCGACTATCCGCAGGCCCATCAAAAGAGTTTGGGGCGCGGCCGGCATCACCACAGCCGCGCCCCATTCGATCGCCGGTCTCAGGGGGCAGGGGGGACGACCGGCTGCAACAAAGACGCGCGAACGCTCGAAACGTTCCTTACCATTTGGTTGAAGTTGAACACACGAGCGAGTGATTAGCACTTTTTTTGCCGGAACCACCCGACCGATCGGCACGTTGCTTCGACACATCAATATGTGAGGCGTTCGAGGCGACGGCCATGATGACCACGGCGACAACGAAGACGGCAAAACTGGTGTTTGGCGCAGCGGCGCTGGCGGTCAGTGTCGGCGTTGCTCAGCTCGCCGCGGGCGGTGACTTGCGCCAGTCGCAGCCAGAGGCGCGTGCCGAGCTGCAATCGGCAGCGCTGGTGACAGTGAACCGCACCGCCAAGGCCGATCGCGCCAGCTCTGGCGCCGTTGCACCCGGGCTGACCTTTGCGGTGCGCCCGATCGACGCCGCGGCCTCGTCCTATCTGGTGCGGATTCCGGTGGTGGCGAGCAGCGAGGCACCCCGCCCGGCGCCGACCCGTCCGGCGCAGATTCCGTCCGGCAAGCCGATGGTGGCGTGCGAGCCAGTGGTGAGCATGCTGACCGATGTCGCCAAGCTGCTGCAGCCTGGCCGCTGTGTGACTTAGCCCGTGACCTAGCCGCGGTCGCTTAGGCCGACCGGCATCGGCCACAGGTTCTAAACATCCAGGCCGATCGGCCTGTCGTATCGGTCTAGCTTGATCGGCTTAGCTCGGGCGGTCTAGTCAACAGATCGCTCGGACTAGACCAATCGGGCTCGGTTTACGGATGGGCTAGGCGATTTGGGCTACGCGATTTAGCCCCTCTCGGTGAGCCTCATGGTCTAGCCAGGGCGGCCCATAGCCTAGCTCGATCGGCCTAGGCTCTATGGTCTAGTTTTGACGGCCTAATCTGATCCCGTTCTGATCGGTGAACGACCTAATCCCGTCGGCCTATGCCGCGCCCCTTCCGAGGTGCACCTTCGCTGTCCGCGTTATTTGTCGTCGCCGCCGGGCAAATTGGGCGCGTCGTCGGGCAACAAATGCTCCTTCAGCACCAGCGCCACGATCAATAGCGGCACTGCCAGGAAACCGCCCATCGGGCCCCACAGCCAGGTCCAGAACGCCAGCGTGATGAACACCGCCAGCACGTTCAGGGACAGCCGCCGGCCAATGATCGCCGGGGTGATGAAATGGCCTTCGACGAAGGTCAGCAGCGCAAAGCCGAGCGGCGCCATCAAACCGGAGCCGAGCGTCGGGAAGCTGACGATCCCGATCAAGGTCAGGATCACGAACATCACGAACGGCCCGATGATCGGCAGAAAATTCAGCACCGCGGCCAGCGCGCCGAGCGCTGCCGGGCTCGGCATGCCAGCCAGCCAGCAGATCAAGCCGGTGGCGATGCCGTAGCAGCAATTGATGGTGGTCACGGTCAGCAGATAGCTGCCGAGGCTGCCCTCGATCTCATTGAGGATGCGCAGCATCCGCAGCCTGGTGTCGCGCTCTGCAAAGGTCATCACCAAAGCGCGGCGCAGATCCTTCCAACTGGCGATGAACAGCACCAGAGTCACCAGAAACAGCAGCGTTTCGGTCAGCGTCGGCGATAGGAATTCATAGGTCGGCTGCATCCATTCGATGGTCGGAAACTGAATCGGCGTCACCGCCCCATTGTCGGGGCTGCCGAGCGCGGCCTGGGTCTGCCGCCACAGCGCGATCGCGCCATCGAAGAACTGCAGTTTTTCCCGGAGTTTGGCGCCAAGCTCGGGCAGCCGGCCGCTCCACTCCACCACCGGCGCCGCGATCAGCGCCACCATGAACGCCACCACCGCAAAGGCCAGCGTCACGATCAGCACCGCCGACAGCGCGCGCGGCACGCGGTGCTGTTCAAGCCGCCCGGCTGCCGGCGCCAGCATGGTGCCGATCACGAAGGCGGTAATCACCGGCAGAAAGAACGGTTTGGCGATGTACAGCGATCCGATCACGATGATCGTCACCAAGGCGACCAGCGCTATCGGCACGATTTCGGTGCGGCGGATCAGCGGCGGGACCGCGGCGCTGCTTTCCGGTACAGGGCTGCCGACCGCATCGGATGGCATGATACGCAAACGTTGATCCCCATCTTCCCGCCCCGCGGCGTGATGGGCAACGTGATCGCTGCCGCGAAGTTCCCACCACCGAGGCGAGCGCGCGCGAGCGGCACATCCGCCGGAACTGGCTGCCGCCGCCCGGCATTGGTGCTGTGCCGGCCGTTTTGAACGGCTGCGATGAACCTTTCGGGGCGATCGCGGGACAGATGAGAACAGGTGGAGGGCGTGAGATGAACGGGCAGCCAGGGAGAGCGTCACGACCCGGCCCGTCTTTGCCGACCACCGCCGTGCTGGTGATCGCGGCGGCGCTGGCTGCGGCGCCGAGCGCGGCGCATGGCCAGGATTTCTTCTCCGCCTTGTTTGGCGGTTTCCAACCGCCGCGCCCGTCGGCCGCGCCGCTGTCACTGCCGTTTGCGGTTGAGGGCGATCACGCGCCGCGGCCGCAGGCGCGCAGCTCGGGCGGCGGCCAGGCCTATTGCGTGCGCACCTGCGACGGTCGTTATTTCCCGGTGTCGGGCGCCGACAATGCCAGCCGGGTCGAATCCTGCAACAGCCTGTGTCCGGCGTCCGAAACCAAAGTGTTTTATGGCGGCACGATCGATCATGCCTCCTCGGGCGGTCGTTCTTACAGCGATCTGCCCAATGCATTTCGCTATCGCACCGAGATCATCAAGGGCTGCACCTGCAACGGCAAGGATCAGTTCGGACTGGCCAAAGTCGAAATCGATGACGATCCGACGCTGCGCAAGGGCGATATCGTGGCCGGTGCTGATGGCTTGATGGTCGCGCGCCGCATCGACCGCCGCCGCGGCAATCTGGAATTGTCGCCCGCTGAGTCCTCGGGGCGTTCACGATCGACCGCGCCGCGTGTGGTCGCCGCCGATTAGAGCTTCGGTTCCGATGGAGACAGAATCGAATCTTCTTGAGGCGAACCGCGATCCACTTCGCTCGAAAGCGCGATAGCATCGCTCTCGCAGTTAGCGCCGCGCGAGTGATGGCTGATTGTCCTTGCCGCTTGCCGTTCATGGCGGTGAAGGCGCGCCGTCGTTCCCGATCCGGAACCGATCAATTCCTCAGCCGTTGAGCCGAGCGCGTGGCCTCGCGGCACCCGCGCGATGAAGCTTACGCCGCTTGAGGAAATGGTTCGATGTCGCTGCTGATCGGTGTGCTGATTACTTTTCTGGTCGTCTTTCTGGTGCTCTATCTGATCAATCTGCTGCCGCTCGATGGCCGCGCCAAACAGATCGCGCGGGTGATCGTGATCATCATCGGCATCATCTCGCTGCTGAAATATCTCGCGGTGTTCTGATCGGATGCATCATGCCGACCGCCTTTCATATGATCCGTCATGCCCGCGCTTGTCGCGGGTATCCACGTCTCGAAACCGCCGCAAGATCAAAGGCGTTGATGGCCGGGACGAACCCGGCCATCCGTCCGTAGGGCTTGGTATCAATCGCCGGAATGACATGACGGTCGATTGCGAGCGCGCTGCGCCCAACAAAAAAGCCCCGGCATCGCGCCGGGGCTTTGTGTCGATGGTGGAGGCCTGCTACTTCAGCGTTGAAAACCAGTCATCGACGTCCTTGCGGACCTGGTCCTTGGCGTAGCCGTAGCGTTCCTGCAACTTGCCTTCGAGTTGATCGCGGCGGCCTTCGATCGTGTCGAGATCGTCGTCGGTGAGCTTGCCCCACTTCTCTTTGACGTTGCCCTTGAACTGCTTCCAGTTACCTTCAACGCGGTTCCAATCCATCTTCTCGACTCCAGAGACATTGATGGATGGGCAACGGCGAAGCGGCGGCAACGTTCCGGGCCGCGACAATGGTCGCCGCGGCCCGCATGGTCAGCTCATCAGGCTGCGGCCTTCGCCTCGCGCCGGCGGGCGTGCAGGATGAACTCGGTGTAGCCGTTCGGCTGCTCGCGGCCCTTGAAGATCAGGTCGCACGCGGCCTTGAAGGCGACGCCGTCAAAACCCGGCGCCATCGGCTTGTACAGCGGATCGCCGGCGTTCTGCTTGTCGACCACCGCGGCCATGCGCTGCAGCGACTCCATCACCTGGTCCTTGGTGACCACGCCGTGGTGCAGCCAGTTGGCGAGGTGCTGGCTGGAGATGCGCAAGGTGGCGCGGTCTTCCATCAGGCCGACGTCATGGATGTCCGGCACCTTGGAGCAGCCGACGCCCTGGTCGATCCAGCGCACCACATAGCCCAAAATGCCCTGGCAATTGTTGTCGATCTCCTGACGCACGTCCTCCGGCGCCCAGTTCGACTGCGACACCGGAATGGTGAGGATGTCGGACAGCTTGGCGCGCGGTCCGCCCTTCTTCAGCTCCTGCTGCCGGGCAATCACGTCGACCTGGTGATAGTGCAGGGCGTGCAGCGTGGCCGCGGTCGGCGAGGGCACCCAGGCGGTGGTGGCGCCGGCCTGCGGGTGGCCGAGCTTCTGCGCCAGCATGTCGGCCATCTTGTCGGGCGCGGCCCACATGCCCTTGCCGATCTGGGCATGGCCGGGCAGGCCACAGGTCAGGCCGATATCGACGTTCCAGTCTTCATAGGCCTTGATCCAGGGCTGCGCCTTCATCTCGTTCTTGCGGATCATCGGGCCGGCTTCCATCGAGGTGTGGATCTCGTCGCCGGTGCGATCGAGGAAGCCGGTGTTGATGAACACGATGCGCTTGCTGGCGTTCTGGATGCAGGCCTTGAGGTTGACCGTGGTGCGGCGCTCCTCATCCATGATGCCGACCTTGAGCGTGTTGGCCGGCAGGCCGAGCATGGCTTCGACGCGGCCGAACAATTCGCAGGTCAGCGCCACTTCGTCCGGGCCGTGCATCTTCGGCTTGACGATATAGACCGAGCCGGTACGGCTGTTGCGGATCTTGCCCTGGCTCTTGAGGTCGTGGATCGCGATCAGGCCGGACACCACCGCATCCAAAAAGCCTTCCGGAATCTCGGCGCCGGAGGTGTCGAGCACCGCATCGGTGAACATGTGGTGGCCGACATTGCGCATCAGCAGCAGGCTGCGGCCGTGCAGCGTCACGCCCTTGCCGTCCGCGGTCTGATAGCTGCGGTCGCTGTTCATGGCGCGCACCAGCGTCTTGCCGCCCTTGTCGAACTCGGCCGACAGCGTGCCCTGCAGCAGGCCGAGCGCGTTGCGATAGATCAGCACCTTGTCGTCGGCATCGACGGCGGCGACCGAGTCTTCCATGTCGAGAATGGTCGAGACCGCGGCCTCCAGCATCACGTCGGCGACGCCGGCGGCATCGTCCTTGCCGATCGGGTGGCTGCGGTTGATCTGAATGTCGATATGCAGGCCGTTATTGACCAGCAGCAGCGCGGTCGGCGCGGCGGCGTCGCCCTGGTAGCCGACGAACTGCGCGGCGTTCTTCAGGCCGGTGGCATTGCCGCTCTTGAGCTTCACCGAGAGCTGGCCGGCGATCACGCTATAGCTGGTGACGTCGCTGTGGCTGGCGGTGGCGAGCGGCACGGCCTGATCGAGGAACGCCTTGGCCTTGGCGATCACCTTGTCGCCACGCGCCTTGTCATAGCCCTTGGCTTCGCTCGGCTCGTGCGGGATGGCGTCGGTGCCGTAGAACGCATCGTACAGGCTGCCCCAGCGCGCATTGGCGGCGTTCAGCGCATAGCGGGCGTTGCTGAGCGGCACCACCAGCTGCGGGCCGCACAGCTTGCTGATTTCCTCATCGACATTGGCGGTCTCGACCTCGGCGGTCGCCGGCTCCGGCAGCAGGTAGCCGATCTCCTTCAGGAACGCCGTGTAGGCATCAAGATCGACGGCCTTGCCCTTATTGGCGAGGTGCCACGCATCAATCTTGGCCTGCAGCGCATCACGGAACGCGAGCAGCTCACGGGCCTTCGGCGCCAAATCGTTGACGATGGCAGCGAGGCCAGCAAATACGGCGTCCGGTGCGATCCCGGTGTTGGGAGCGGCCTCCTTGGTGATGAAGTCGAACAGAACGGGCGCAATTTTCAGGCCGTGGGCTTCGATGCGATTCATTTGATCTTCCAGCGAGAAATGGCACAAAATGGCTTTGGAGCCAGCGCCGCCTCCCTTAAGCGGCGCCCGCCGTCTATTTGCGACAAACTTGCCGGTTTTGGAAGGGCCCCGAGTCAGGGCAGCCGCTGCTCGTCCCCGCTCAGCCGTTCCAGCAGCACTTTGAGCAGAATGGTCAGCAGTGCGATCGCGGTCAGCGTGGTTGCCGCGGCAAATGCGCCCGCGACATTATAGTCTTGATACAAAAGCTCGATCTGCAGCGGCAGCGTGGTGGTCTGGCCGCGGATATTGCCGGACACCACCGATACCGCGCCGAATTCGCCCATCACGCGAGCGTTACACAGGATCGCGCCATACAGCACCGCCCAGCGAATATTGGGCAGCGTCACCCGGACGAAGGTGGCAAAACCGGAGGCGCCCAGCGTCACCGCGGCTTCTTCCTCATCGGTGCCCTGTACCTGCATCAGCGGGATCACCTCGCGCGCCACGAACGGCGCGGTGACGAACAGGCTCGCCAGCACGATGCCCGGCAGCGCGAACATCACCTTGATGCCGAGCTGTTCGAGCAGCGGCCCGAACAGCCCCTGCGAGCCATAGACGAACAGAAAGGCAACGCCGGCGACGATCGGCGAGATCGAGTAGGGCAGCTCGATCAGCGCGATCAGCAGCGTGCGGCCGGGGAACGCAAATTTGGTGACGGTCCAGGCCGCGGCCAGGCCGAACACGATATTGACCGGCACGGCGATCAGCGCCGTGATCGTGGTCAGCAGCATGGCGTGCAACGTGCCGGGGTCGCCAAGATTGCGCAGCAAGCCGGCGAGGCCCGGCGCCAGCGCCGAGCTAAAAATCAGCGCCAGCGGTGCCACCAGCACCAAGAGCGTCACGATCCCGACCACGCCCAGCACCACGCGGCGGGCGATCGGACCGGAGCCGACCGGGGCAGACATCAGATGTTTTCGCGCTGCGCGATCGGGCTTGGGCGTCATTGGCCGCTCCGTCCGAGGTAACGCAGCTGCCAGGCCTGCACGGTATTGGTGATGATCAGCATCACGAACGCCATCGCCAGCATCACGCAGGCGATCGCGGCGGCGGCCTGGTAGTCGTATTCCTCCAGCCGGATGAAGGTCAGCAGCGCCACGATCTCGGTCTTCATCGGCTGGTTGCCGGCGATGAAGATCACCGCGCCGAATTCGCCAAGGCTGCGCGCGAATGCCAGCGAGCAGCCGGCCAGCAGCGCCGGAAAGATCGAGGGCAGAATGATACGGCTGAGGATCTGGAAGTCGCTGGCGCCGAGCGAGCGACTGGCTTCCTCGACATCAGTGCCAAGATCCTCGATCACCGGCTGCACGGTGCGCACCACGAAGGGAATGCTGGTGAACGCCATCGCGATCGCGACGCCGAGCGGCGTATAGGCCACCTGCAGGCCGAGCTGATCGAGCGGCGCGCCGAACCAGCCGTTTTTGGCAAATAGTGCAGTCAGTGCCAGCCCGGCGACCGCGGTCGGCAGCGCGAATGGCACATCGACCAGCGCGTCCAGCAGCCGCTTGCCGGGGAATTGGTAGCGCGCCAGCACCCACGCCAGCAGCGTTCCGTAAATGGCGTTGAACAGGGTGGCGACCAGCGCCATCGTCACCGTCAGCCGGATCGCGGCCAGAGTGCGCGGCGAGCTGACAATGGCCCAGAACTGCACGAGGCCGATGTCCGAGGCTTTTAGGATCAGCGCGCACAGCGGCAGCAGCACGATCGCGCCGAGATACAGCACGGTGATGCCGAAGCTTAATCCAAACCCTGGAATGACGCTGCGTGGCAAGGGAAACCTGATGCTACGAGACCTGACGCTGCGAGACCTGATGCTCATCAGCACGTTGATGATGACGAGAACCGCTCTGCGGCAGCGAAGCAGTTCTCGTGCTCAGTGTACGATGTTCTGGATTGCTTCGCTGCGCTCGCAATGACGGATTCAATTTCGTTGTCATTCCGGGATGCGCGCGCCAGCGCGCAGACCCGGAATCTCGATGGTGTGTGGGGAGAGATTCCGGGTTCGCGAGCGGTGCTCGCGCCCCGGAATGATGGTCATCCGTTCGGGCGGTGGTCTTCTCCCTCTACCCGTATGCGGGGAGAGGGCGGGGGTGAGGGGCGTGTCGGCGAGGTCGACGTTCGCGTTGATTAGAAGCGCCCACGCATCCGACCCTCTCGATGCTCGGAGCCATTTTCCTTGTCATTCCGGGATGCGCGCGCCAGCGCGCAGACCCGGAATCTCGATGGAGTGGCGAAGAGAGGTTCCGGGTTCGCGAGCGGTGCTCGCGCCCCGGAATGACCCCGTTTTTTCTACGGCGGTCTTCTCCCTCTCCCCGCGTGCGGGGAGCGGTGAAGCGAGCGCGCTCCCAAGCATCAGGAGTAGGGACCGCTGATCTTCTAGCTTCGGACTACCGGCCGCCGAATAGCTGGTCGAGCTTGGCGCCGGATGCGAGGTGGTCGGCAGTGAGCTTGTCCCAGCCGCCGAATTCATCCTCGACCCGATACAGCTTGACCTCGGGGAAGCGGTCCTTGGTCTGCTGCACCACGGTTTTGTCGTGCACGCGGTTATAGGCCTTCGCCAGGATGGTCTGGCCCTCCGGCGAATACAGATATTCCAGATAGGCGGTGGCGAGCGCCCGGGTGCCGTGCTTGTCGGCGTATTTGTCGACCACCGTCACCGGGAATTCGGCGAGCAGGCTCGCGGACGGCACGATCACCTGAAACTTGTCGGCGCCGGCGAGATCGCGAATGGCATTGGTTTCCGCCTCGAACGAGATCAGCACATCGCCGATCTGGCGCTCGACAAAGGTGGTGGTGGCGGCGCGGCCGCCAGTGTCGAACACCGGCACATTGGCGAACAGCTTTTTGATGAAAGCGTCAGCCTGGGCGTCGTCGCCAAATTTGCGTTTCGCGAAGGCGTAAGCGGCCAGATAGGTATAGCGGCCATTGCCGGAGGTTTTGGGATTGGGAAAGACCACCTTGACGTCCGGCTTCACCAGATCGTCCCAATCCTTGATGCCTTTAGGATTGCCGCTGCGCACCAAAAACGCCGGCAGCGAATAATAAGGCGACGAATTGTTGGGCAAGCGCGTCGCCCAATCGGCGGGGATCAGCTTGCCCTTGTCGTGCAGTACCTGCACATCGGTGACCTGGTTGAAGGTCACCACATCGGCCTCCAATCCTTCCAGCACCGAACGCGCCTGACGCGACGAACCGCCATGCGATTGATTGATGGTCAGCTCCTGGCCGGTCTTGGCCTTCCATTGTGCGGTGAAGGCGCTGTTGATCTCGGCATACAGCTCCCGCGAGATGTCGTAGGACACGTTCAGCAGCGTCGAGGGGGTCTGCGCGCGCGCCGGTGATCCCAGCGCAACTGCGCTGAGACCGGCGAGCAGGGCCACGAGCAAATGGTTCACGGTAACTCCTGTCGGCAATCAGATGTTGGCAGCGAGATCGACCTGTTCGGTGAACAGTATGCCGGTTTGGGCTAGCAGCAATTCGATATCGTCGATCGCCTCGGCGACCGAACGAGTCGAGGTGTCGATGGTCAGCTCCGGTTCCACGGGGGGCTGATAATCATTGCTGATGCCGGTGAAGCCCTGCAGGGCGCCGGCACGCGCCTTGGCATAATGGCCCTTGGGGTCGCGGCTTTCGCAGATTTCCGCGGGCGTGGCGACATAGATCTCGCGGAAATGCGGATCGGCGATGCGCCGCGCCGCAGCGCGATCCTCGCGCGCCGGCGACACCGCTGCCACGATCGCGATATGGCCGTTGCGGGCGAGATGCGCGGCGATTTCGGCCAGCCTGCGGATGTTTTCGGCGCGGTGCTCGGGTGAAAAACCGAGATCGCCGTTCAGCCCGGCGCGCAGCGTATCGCCGTCGAGCAGGATCGGCGAACCATTGCGGCCGAACAGCCGCCGCTCCAGCGCCAAAGCCAGCGTCGATTTGCCGGCGCCGGGCAGGCCGGTGAGCCATAGCACCGCGCCGTGATGGCGATAGCGCGCGGCGCGTTCCTGCGGCCGCAGTGCCGAGTCGACCGGCACGATATCGGCGGAGGCGCGCGGCTCCGGGGTGATGTCGATCACCAGTCCGCCGCCAGCCAGCCGGCCATTGACCTCGATCACCAGCCGGCCGGTGCGCGGATTGTCGGCATGGCGATCGACCGCAATGGCGTGCGACAGCAGAATGTCGATCTCGCCAACATGGTTGCGCGCGATCGAACGGCCGGCGACGCTCGACAATTCGCCGGGATCGACCGCCTTGTCGATCGCCAGCACGCTGCCGCGTGCCTCGCGGGTGCCAAGCCGGATCACGATCGCGGCGCCGGGCTGCAGCGGCTGATCATGCAGCCAGAAAATCCGGGCGCGAATCCGCCGCGCATCGCGCGGCGCGCTACCAATCGGTGCGATCACATCGCCGCGTTCGATGAACAATTCGCGGTCGAGCGTGATGCCGACCGAGCGGCCGGCGCCTTGCGCCACCGTCACCGGCGTCTGCGGCCAGCCCTCGACGCTCTTGATCTTGGCGACCTTGCCGGCCGGCGTGATCACGATCTCGTCGCCGGCTTTGAGATGGCCGGATTCGATGCGGCCGGCGATGATGCGGCGGTCGTCGAATTTGTAGATCGCCTGCACCGGCAGCCGCAGCGGCAATTCGTCGAGCGGCCGTGCCGGCGTCAGCGCGTCGAGCGCATCGATCACGGTCGGGCCGTTGTACCAGCCGATATTGGCGGTGCGTTCGGCGACGCCGTCGCCATCGCGCGCCGAGATCGGGATCACCGCGCTCGGCGGCACGCCAAGTTCGCTGAGATGGGCGGTGATCTCGTCGCGGATCGCGTTGAAACGCGCCTCGCTGAAATCGAGGCGGTCGAGCTTGTTGATCACCACCGCCACCTGCTTGATGCCGAGTAGATGCAAGAGATAGCCGTGGCGGCGGGTCTGGTCGCGCACCCCTTCCAGCGCGTCGATGATCAGCACCGCGCCATCGGCCTGCGATGCGCCGGTGATCATGTTGCGCAGAAACTCGGCGTGGCCGGGCGCGTCGATCAGCACCACCTCGCGCGAGCGGGTGCGGAACCGGATTTGCGTGGTGTCGATGGTGATGCCCTGGTCGCGCTCGGTCTGCAGCGCGTCGAGCAGGAACGACCATTCGAACGGCATGCCGCGCCGGGCGCTGACCGCTTTCAGCATCTCCAGCTTGCCGTCGGGCAGGCTGCCGGTTTCGTGCAAAAGCCGGCCGACCAGCGTCGATTTGCCATGATCGACATGGCCGACAATGACGATACGGACTTGCGGGCGGGTGGTGCCGTTCGGGGTGGCGAGCGACGGCGAGGGCTCAAGGACATTGATGTTCATGGACATGCTCACAGATAGCCGGCGACGCGCAGACGCTCAAAAGCGTCCTCGGTTTCATGGTCGAGGGCGCGGCCGGCGCGCTCTGGCACCTTGGTCTCCTCGAGTTCGATCAGGATTTCGGTGATGGTGACGGCGTTCGACGCCACCGGATGGGTGATGTCGGCATCGCCGAGCGAGCGATAGCGCTTGCCGTCCTTCGCCAGATAGAGCGGGATGATCGGGATGTTTTCGCGCTGGGTGTAGGCCCAGATATCGGCTTCGGTCCAATGCAGGATCGGGTGAATGCGCAGATGCGCGCCGGGCGGCGGCGCGGCGTTGAACTGATCCCAGAATTCCGGCGGCTGATCGCGAACGTCCCATTCGCCCTCGCTGCCGCGCGGCGAAAACACCCGCTCCTTGGCGCGGGTCGCTTCCTCATCGCGGCGGATGCCGGCGATCAGGCCGTCAAAACCGTGCTTGGCGAGCGCCAGCTTCAGGCCCTCGGTCTTGCGGGCGGCGGAGCGCGCCGCCGGCGGCAGGGTCGGATCGACGGTTTCGATGCCGGGGCAGTGCTCGACCAGCAGATCGAGTCCCCATTCTTGGGCGTATTGTTCGCGGAAGGCGTACATTTCCGGAAATTTTTTGCCGGTGTCGACATGCATCGCCGGAAACGGCACGCGGCCGAAGAACGCTTTGCGCGCCAGCCAGATCATCACATTGGAATCTTTGCCGAGCGACCACAGCAGCGCCAGCTTCTTCAGCCGGGCGAATGCCTCGCGCAAAATATAAATGCTTTGCGCCTCCAGGGCGTCGAGGTGGTCCATACTTGGGACTGCAACGATGCCGTGTGGAAGCCCGGCAGGGGTGGGGTCGCGCGGCGATTCAAGCTGCGGCGAACTGGTCTTGAGAAGATCCATCTCTGGCGCCCTGTCTTTGGAGGCATGAAATTTCATATCTGCATCCGCAAATAGAAAGAACAACTTTCTCTTTACGATCTCGAAAAGACACTTATATAGAAAATAATTCCAGTCAATCCCGCGGGGCTGCGACAAGGAGCGTGCATGAGATTTCTGCCGGTGTTTCTCGATCTGCGGGCGGGATGGATTTTGGTGGTCGGCGGAGGCGAGCCGGTGCGTGCCAAGCTGCGGCTGCTGCTGGCGGCCGGGGCAAAGGTTCGCTGGTATGCGACCGATGGCGACCACGACCTGGGCGGCGTCGGGCTTGGCGATGGTCGGATCGATTATCTCGAAGGTGATCCGCTGACACTGCCGCTCGACGGCGTGATCGCGGTGTTCTGTGCCGGTGCGGGCGCGATCGGCGCCGAGGTGGCGGCGCGGGCGCAGGCACGCGGCCTGCCGGTCAATGTGATGGATGACCTCACCGATTCCAGCTTCATCATGCCGGCGATCGTCGATCGCGGCGATGTGGTGGTGGCGATCGGCACTGGCGGCGCCTCGCCGGTGCTGGCGCGGCGGCTGCGCGAGCAGATCGAGGCGCTGTTGCCGGCGCGGATCGGCGAGCTGTCGGCGTTCATCGGCCGCTGGCGCAAGAGCATCGCGGCGCGGATTCCCGAGTTTGCGCTGCGCCGCCGGTTCTGGGAGCGGGTGGTCGATGGCCCGATCGGCGCGGCGCTACTCGCCGGCCGCAGCGATGACGCCGAGCGCGCCTTGGCGGCGATCAATAATCCTTCAGCGTTTGCCGCGGCCAAAGGTGCCGGGCAGGTGACGCTGGTCGGCGCCGGGCCGGGCGATCCGGAGCTGCTGACCCTGAAGGCGCTGCGCGCGCTGCAGGATGCCGACGTGATCTTTTACGACGAGCTGGTGTCGCCAGACATTCTCGACCGCGCCCGCCGCGATGCGGCGCGCGTCCCGGTCGGCCGCCGCATCGGCAAGCCTGGCATCGGCCAGCAGGCGATCCATGACAAGATGATCGAGGCGGCGCGCGCCGGCCAGAATTGCGTGCGGCTCAAGGGCGGCGACCCCTATATATTCGGCCGCGGCGGCGAGGAGATCGAGGCGCTGCGCGCCGCGGGCATTGCCTATCAGGTCATTCCCGGCATCTCCGCGGCATTTGCCGCCGCCAGCGAATTCGATCTGCCGCTGACCTATCGCCACGAGGCGCGCCATATCAGCGTCTTGACCGCGCATCAGGCCGCCGACACCGAGGCGATCGATTGGAGCGCGCTCATCGATCCGCACACCACCGTGGTGATCTATATGGGCATGGCGGCGGCTACGCGCATTCGCGACGGTCTGCTGCGCGCCGGCCGGGCGCCCGATACGCCAGCCGGCGTGTTCGCGCGCGTCGCCCGTGCCGATGCGCAGGCCGCGGTCGGCACGCTCGAGCAATTGCCGGAATTGGTGGCGCAGATCGGCGAGGGCCCGGCGCTGCTGATCATCGGCGCCGTGGTCGCCCGCTCGGCGCCCTGGCGGCAACAAGCACCCACTGCATCGACTCCTTCTCACTGGTTGGCGGCTGCTGAATGACCTCTCCTCTGCAACAGAAGATCAAGATCACCGGCCCGTCGGTGGTGACCGCCAATCGCACGATCGATGGCGTGGTGGTGTATCGCAGCGCCGATCAGCGCTGGGCCACTGACCTCGCCGAGGCCGCGATCGTGCGCGATGCGCCGACCGCGCGCGCGCTGCTTGCCGAAGCCGCGGCCGACGATGTCGGCGCGGTCGGCGCCTATATCGCTCCGGTGCTGATTGCCGCTGATGGCACGGTGCTGCCCGGCAATCTGCGTGAACAGATCCGCCGCGACGGCGTCAGCATAACGCTCCCCTCGGTTCGCTAAGGTTGTCCCGATGTATGTTTATGACGAGATTGACCGCACGCTGGTCGCCGAACGGGTCGCAGAATTCCGCGATCAGGTGCAGCGCCGCTTGTCCGGCGAACTGACCGAGGAGGAGTTCAAGCCGCTGCGGCTGATGAACGGCGTCTATCTGCAATTGCACGCTTACATGTTCCGCGTCGCCATCCCCTATGGCACGCTGTCGGCACCGCAGCTGCGCAAGCTCGCCGAGGTCGCGCAGCGTTATGATCGCGGCTATGGCCACTTCACCACGCGCCAGAACATCCAGTTCAACTGGATCAAGCTTGCCGATCTGCCCGACGCGCTGGCGGAGCTGGCGGAAGTCGGTCTGCACGCGATGCAGACCTCCGGCAATTGCACCCGCAATGTCACCGCCGATCAATGGGGCGGGGTGGCGCCCGGCGAGGTCGAAGACCCGCGGCTCTGGGCGGAAATCCTGCGCCAGCACACCACGCTGCATCCGGAATTCTCGTTCCTGCCGCGCAAATTCAAGATCGCGATCACCGCGTCCGAGCACGATCGCGCCGCGATCAAGATTCACGACATTGGATTGAGGCTACGCCGCAACGAGCAGGGCGAAACCGGGTTTGAGGTGCTGGTCGGCGGCGGGCTTGGCCGCTCGCCGTTCATCGCCAAGACCATCAAGCCGTTCGTCGCCGGCCGCGATCTGCTGAGCTATGTCGAGGCGATTTTGCGGGTCTATAACCAATATGGCCGCCGCGATAACATCTACAAAGCGCGCATCAAGATCCTGGTGCATGAACTCGGCATCGACAAATTCGCCGCCGAGGTCGAGAACGAATGGCGCCAGCTCGCCGGTGGGCCGCTGACGCTCGATGACGAGACGATTGCCGACATCCGCTCGCGCTTCATCTATCCGGACTACCCGCCGCTGCCTGATGCCAAAGAGCTGCTGGCGCAGGCGTCGGCGAGCGAGCCGGCGTTCGCGACCTGGCTCGCCAATTCGGTCGCGCCGCACAAGCAGCCCGGCTATGCGATCGTCACGCTGTCGCTGAAGCCGGTTGGCGCGCCTCCCGGCGATGCCACCGCCGAACAGATGGCCGCGATCGCCGATCTTGCCGAGCGCTACTCATTTAGCGAAATCCGCGTGGCGCATGAGCAGAATCTGGTGCTGCCCCATGTCGCGCAGCGCGATCTGCCAGAGCTGTGGCACGCGCTGGAGGCGATCGGCGTCGCCACCCCCAATGTCAATCTGATCACCGACATCATTGCCTGCCCGGGGCTGGATTATTGCTCGCTGGCCAATGCCCGCTCGATCCCGATCGCGCAGCAGCTGACGCGGCGGTTTTCCAGCGCAGCGGCGCAGGCGCTCGGCCAGCTGCATCTCAATATCTCCGGCTGCATCAATGCCTGCGGCCATCACCATGTCGGCCATATCGGCATTCTCGGCGTCGAGAAGAATGGCGAGGAATACTATCAGATCACCATTGGCGGCCGCGCCGATCAAAAGGCGCAGCTCGGCGAGCTGCTCGGCCCGGCGGTGCCGTTTGATCAGGTGGCCGATGTGATCGAAGATCTGGTCGAAGCCTATCGGGAACTGCGGGCCGGGCCGCAGGAATTGTTTGTCGATACCGTGTCGCGGCTCGGCGTCGAACCGTTCAAGGAGCGCGTCTATGCCACTCGTCAGTAACGGCCAGATCGTCAGCGATCGCTATCGCTCTATCGCCGATGATGCCGAGCTGCCGGCGGATGGCGCGCTGCTGCTATCCGCGGCCCGGTTCCTTGCAAGCGCGGACAGCCTGCGCGGTCATGACGGGCCGATCGGCGTGATCTGGCCAAATGATCGCAATATCGCGGAACTTGTGCCTCATCTCGACCAACTGGCGACGGTGGTGCTGCTGTTCCCGACGTTCCGCGATGGCCGCGCCCACAGCCAGGCCCGCCTGCTGCGCGAGCGCTACGGCTTTCGCGGCGAACTGCGCGCCTCCGGCCAAGTGCTGCGCGACCAGTTCGTGTTTCTGCTGCGCAACGGCTTTGACAGTTTCGACGTCAAGAAGGACAGTGATGCCGAGGCATTTGCCGCGGCCGCCAGCCGCTATTCGGTGTTCTATCAGCCGGCGGCCGATCAGGCGGTTGGCGCCTTGCAGCGTCGCCGGCAACTGCGTGGCCCAGCACAAGGCGGCCAGCCATGACCGATCATGTCGGCAGCGTGGAGAGCGAAGCGGCGGAACTCAATGCCGCGCTGCAAACGGCATCGCCGGGGGAGGTGATCGCGGCGGCGCTGGAGCGCATCGGCCGCGAGCGGCTGGCGCTGGTGTCGTCGTTTGGCACCGAATCGGCGGCACTGCTGCAAGTGATGGCCAAGGTCGATCCGGCGATCCCGGTGATCTTTCTCGACACCGGGATGCTGTTTGCCGAAACGCTCGCCTATCGCGACACGCTGATCAAGGCGCTCGGCCTTACCGATGTGCGCTCGATCAAGCCGGACCAGGCGGCGCTCAGCGCCGATGACCCCGAGGGCGAGTTGTGGTTCACCGATCCCGATGCCTGCTGCCGGCTGCGCAAGGTGGAACCGCTGGTGCGCGCGCTGACGCCATTTGCCGCCTGGATCAACGGCCGCAAGCGCTTTCAGGGCGGTGCGCGCGCCGAGATCGCGGTGGTGGAACCCGATGGCACGCGGCTGAAATTCAATCCGTTCGCCAATGTGTCGCGCGAGGCGATCGACGCGATCTATGCCGACGACAAGCTGCCGCCGCATCCGCTGCTCGCCGCGGGATTCCTGTCGGTCGGCTGCATGCCGTGCACCAGCCGCGCGGGCCCTGATGAAGACGCGCGCGCTGGACGTTGGCGCGGCCGTACCAAGTCGGAATGCGGCATCCACACCATGCGGACTTCGTAGCAGAACGGCGCTGCGATACTGCCAACAACAGAAACTGGTTTCGTTGACTTGATAGCGAAACTCCCTGAGTTTGCAGCTTCGATCGCGAAGATGACGTGGAAGCAAATGGAGATTGGAATGTTCGCTCGTGCTGCTGCAGTAATCGTTGCAGGGCTGCTTGCAGGCTCGGCCTGGGCTGCTGATGTGTCGTTGCTCAACGTGTCCTATGATCCGACCCGCGAGCTCTATAGCGAATACAACAAGGCGTTCAGCGCAGCCTATCAGAAGGACACCGGCAAGAGCGTCGAGATCAAGCAGTCGCATGGCGGCTCGGGCTCGCAGGCGCGTGCCGTGATCGACGGGCTGCAGGCCGATGTCGTCACGCTGGCGCTGGCCTATGACATCGACGCGATCGCCAAGAGGGATCTGATCGTCAAGAACTGGCAGGCGCGCCTGCCGCAGAATTCATCGCCCTACACCTCGACCATCGTGTTCCTGGTCCGCAAGGGTAACCCCAAGGCGATCAAGGATTGGGATGATCTCGTCAAGCCGGGCATCGGTGTGATTACGCCGAATCCCAAGACCTCTGGCGGTGCCCGCTGGAACTATCTGGCCGCTTGGGGCTATGCGCTGAAGAAATATGGCTCGGAGGACAAGGCGCGCGACTTCGTCGCCAATATCTACAAGAACGTCCCGGTGCTGGATACCGGCGCTCGCGGCTCCACCATGACGTTTGTCGAGCGCGGCGTGGGTGATGTGCTGCTGGCCTGGGAGAACGAGGCGTTCCTCGCCGTCAAGGAATTCGGCAAGGACAAGTTCGAGATCGTGGCGCCGTCGATCTCGATTCTCGCCGAGCCGCCGGTAACCGTGGTTGATGTGGTCGCCGACAAGAAGGGCACCCGCGCGGTCGCCGAGGCCTATCTGAAGTACTGGTACTCCAAGGAAGGCCAGGAAATCGCGGCGCGCAATTTCTACCGCCCTCGGGATGCCGAAATTGCCAAGAAGTATGATTCGTCGTTCGCGAAGGTCGATCTGTTCACCATCGACGATGTGTTCGGCGGCTGGACCAAGGCACAAACCGAACACTTCACCGAAGGCGGCGTGTTCGACAAGATCTACAAGAACTGATCGGTGCAGCTTCGAGCACAAGCAGCAACACGATCCGACGCTGGGATGGGAGAGGGTATGGTTCGCAACGATGGCAGCGCGCGCCCTCGCCCCGCTTGCGGGGAGAAGGGCGGCGTGAGGGGGCGTCGCCCCCCATCGCGGCGTTGCGGTTTTTTGAAGCGCCCCTTCACCCGGAATTTGCGTTACGCTCGAAGGCCGATCTCTCCCCGCCAGCGGGGAGAGGTGAGGATCAGCGTGCGGGATGATCAGCAACATCGACCAAGCGCCAAGGACAGCAAGTGAGCGCCGCAGCACCACGAAGCGCACTGCCAGGGTTCGGCCTGACCATGGGCCTGACCCTGATGTGGCTGTCGCTGATGATTCTGATCCCGCTCGCAGGGCTGTTCGTCAAAACCGCCGAACTGAGCCTCGATCAGTTCATTGACATCATCACCAGCCGCCGCACGTTGCACGCGCTCAAGATTTCGTTCGGGCTGTCGCTGGCCGCGGCGGTGGTCAATCTGTTCGCCGGCTTGATCATCGTCTGGGCGTTGGTGCGCTATCGCTTCCCGGGCCGACGCATCTTCGATGCCATTGTCGATATTCCGTTTGCCTTGCCGACTGCGGTCGCCGGCATCGCCTTGACCTCGCTGTTTGCGCAAAAAGGCTGGCTCGGCGCGCCGCTCGCTGAACTCGGCATCAAGGTGGCGTTCACGCCGCTCGGCATCTTCCTGGCGATGATCTTCATCGGCATTCCCTTTGTGGTGCGCACGGTGCAGCCGGTGCTGATCGATCTCGACGCCGAGCTCGAAGAGGCGGCAGCCTGCCTTGGCGCCAGCCGCTGGCAGACTTTGACGCGGGTCATTATCCCAAGTCTGACGCCGGCCATCCTCACCGGCTTTGCGCTGGCCTTCGCGCGGGCGGTTGGTGAATACGGCTCGGTGATCTTCATTGCCGGCAATCTGCCCAATGTGTCGGAGATCGCGCCGCTGCTGATCGTGATCCGGCTGTCCGAGTTCCGCTACGCTGACGCCACCGCGATTGCGGTGATCATGCTGATCGTGTCGTTCCTGATCATCTTCCTGTTGAACCGGCTGCAGAACTGGGCGCAGGCCCGGGCGCTGACCGCAGGGTGAGGCCATGACTGTCGTGACCACCACCCCGATCCCCCGCTTTGAAGTGGCCGCGCGGCAAACGGCGAAGTCTAGGCGCGATGTGCGCAGCGAGCCGTGGCTGGTGCGCTGGCTGATCATCGGCTTTGCGGTGACGTTTTTGACTGTGTTCGTGGTGTTGCCGCTGATGCTGGTGTTTTCGGAGGCGTTTGCCAAAGGCATCGGCTATTATCTGCAAACGCTCAGCGATCCTGAGGCGCTGGCCGCGATCCGGCTGACGCTGCTCACCGCGGCGATTTCGGTCGGCCTTAATCTGGTGTTCGGCGTGATCGCCGCCTGGGCGATCGCCAAGTTCGAATTCCGCGGCAAAACCTTTTTGGTGACGCTGATCGATCTGCCGTTTTCGGTCAGTCCGGTAATCTCGGGTCTGGTGTTTGTGCTGCTGTTTGGCGCGCAGGGCTTTTTCGGGCCGTGGCTGGCGTCCCATGGCATCCAGATTCTGTTTGCGGTGCCGGCGATCGTGCTCGCCACCACCTTCGTCACTTTCCCCTTCGTGGCGCGCGAATTGATCCCGCTGATGCAGGAGCAGGGCGCGCAGGAAGAAGAAGCGGCGATCTCGCTCGGCGCCAGCGGCTGGCAGACTTTTTGGCGGGTGACGCTGCCCAATATCAAATGGGGGCTGCTATACGGCGTGTTGCTCTGCAATGCGCGCGCAATGGGCGAGTTCGGCGCGGTGTCGGTGGTGTCCGGCCATATCCGCGGCGAGACCAACACCATGCCGCTGCTCGTTGAAATCCTCTACAACGAATACCAGATGGTGGCAGCGTTCGCGATTGCCTCGCTGCTCGCCTTCCTGGCGCTGGTGACGTTGGTGGTGAAGACGATCCTGGAAAGTCAGATCAAGGAAGGACGGCCCCCCAGTGACGATTGAGGTCCGAAACATCATAAAGCGTTTTGGCAGTTTCACCGCGCTCGACAATGTCGATCTCCGGGTCGACACCGGCGAATTGGTGGCGCTGCTCGGCCCGTCAGGCTCCGGCAAGACCACGCTGCTGCGCATCATCGCCGGGCTCGATTGGCCGGATTCCGGCTCGGTGGCGTTTGATGGCGAGGACGCGCTGTCGCGCGGCGCCGGCGAGCGCCATGTCGGCTTCGTGTTCCAGCATTACGCGCTGTTCCGGCACATGAGCGTGTTCGAGAACGTGGCGTTCGGCTTACGCGTGCAGCCGCGCCGGGTGCGCAAGAGCGAAGATCAGATCCGAGCGCGGGTCAAGGAACTGCTCGATCTGGTGCAGCTCGATTGGCTGGCCGATCGTTATCCGAACCAGCTGTCTGGCGGGCAGCGCCAGCGCATCGCGCTCGCGAGGGCGCTGGCGATCGAGCCGCGCATTCTGCTGCTCGACGAGCCGTTCGGCGCGCTCGACGCCAAGGTGCGCAAGGAGCTGCGCAAATGGCTGCGCACGCTGCATGAGGAAATCCACGTCACCTCGCTGTTCGTCACCCACGACCAGGAGGAGGCGCTGGAAGTCGCCAACCGCGTGGTGGTGATGGACAAGGGCCGCATCGAGCAGATCGGCACCCCCGGCGACGTCTATGAGCGCCCGGCCAGCGCCTTTGTGCATAGCTTCATTGGGGAATCGATCGTGCTGCCGGTCGAGGTGCGCGAGGGCCGGGTGCGGCTCGGCGACCGCGAACTCGCGCTCGATTCCAGCGACGCGCGGCCGGGGCCGTCAAAACTGTTCATCCGCCGCCATGATCTGGCGATCGGGCCGGCCGGGAGCGGGGCGCTGGAAGGGGCGGTGAAACACGTCCGCTCGTTCGGGCCGACGCAGCGCGCCGACGTGCTGCTCAATGCCGGCGGCGAGGGCACTTTGATCGAGATCGACGCGCCGCGCGACCGCGAGCTCAAGCCCGGCGACTTGGTCGGGCTGCAGCCGCGGCGCTACCGGATCTTTGCCGAGACCGCCTGAATCGACGCTGGAGTTAACCCGCGTTCACCTTTCAGCCATGGTTGGCGTGCAACAACCGCGGTCCTGATTGGGGGAATTCCAGATGATCCGGGTAGGACTGGCCGCATGCGGCCTTTTGCTGTTGGCGGGATGTGCGGCCGATGTCGCGCCGCCGCCGGTCGAGCAGCCGGCCATGTATCTCAGCATGGCCAATGGCGGCGCCAAGCTTGATCCGCAGGCGGCCGCGGTCATGATCTCGCAGTACCGCCAGAACAACGGCCTGGGGCCGGTGTCGGTCGATCCGGCGCTGGTCAAGCTGGCCGAGGACCAGTCGATGGCGATGGCGCGCAGCAACAAGCTCGACCACGACGTCAAGGGACCGCTGGCCAAGCGCCTGAATGCCGGCGGCTATCCGGCCACGCTCGCCGTTGAGAACGTGTCTGCGGGCTATCACACGCTGGCCGAAGCGTTTTCGGGCTGGCGCGACTCGCCGCCGCACCGCGCCAACATGCTGAAAAGCGGCGTCAACAAGCTTGGCATCGCCGCGAGCTATGCTCCCGGCACCAAATACAAGGTGTTTTGGACGCTGATCCTGGCGTCCACCGAGGGCTGAGCGGCTGGCTGTCGGGGCGATTGACGTCGCCGCCGACAACGGCCAATTTGCCAGAGTTGGTTTCGAGGAGCGGCGCGAAACGGCATGGATGAAGCATCCCGAAAGTCCGCCAACCCCGCCAAGGCACGGCGGGTCCTGTTGCTGCAGGGCGGTGGCGCGCTCGGCGCCTATCAGGCCGGGGCCTATCAGGCGCTGGACGAGCATGACTTTGCTCCGCAATGGATTGCGGGCATTTCGATCGGCGCGATCACCGCCGCGATCATTGCCGGCAATCCGCCCGACCAGCGCGTGCAGCGGCTGCGCGAGTTTTGGGACATGGCGGCCCAGCCCTCGCCGTGGCAGCCATTGATGCAGACCAATATGCCGCTGTTCAGCGAGACCAGTGCCGCGCTGATCGCGACGCTCGGCGTGCCCGGTTTCTTCACGCCGCGCTTTCCGCCGGCGCAGCTGTTTCCCTCCGGCACGCCGGATGGCCTGAGCTATTTCGACACCGAGCCGTTGCGCCAGACGCTGGAGCGGCTGGTCGATTTCGGGCGCATCAACGGCAATGCCGACACCCTGCGGCTGTCGGTCGGCGCCGTGAACATCGCCTCCGGCAATTTCTGCTATTTCGACAACACCAAGCAGCCGCTCGGCCCCGAACACATCATGGCCGCGGCCGCGCTGCCGCCGGGCTTCCCAGCGGTGAAGATCGGCGACGATTATTATTGGGATGGCGGCGTCGCGTGCAGCACGCCGCTCGATTATGTGCTCGACGAAGAGACTGAAAAAGACCTGCTGATCTTCCAGGTCGATCTGTTCAGCTCGCACGGCCGCTTGCCGGAAACGCTGCTCGAAGCTGCCGAGCGCGAGAAGGACATTCGTCATTCCAGCCGCACAAGGCTCAACACCGACAAGGCCAAGCAGCTGCACAATGCCCGCAAGGCGCTCGGCGATCTGCTCGCGCGGCTGCCCGAGGACCTGAAAAGCGATCCCGCCTATGCCGAGCTGCGGCAGGCGGCGCGCGACAATGCCATCACGGTGGTCAATCTGATCTACCGTAAGCGCGACTACGAAGCCTCATCCAAGGATTACGATTTCTCGCGCGCCAACATGCTGGAGCATTGGAAGGCCGGCGAGCAGGATGTGCATCTGTCGATGCGACATGGTGAATGGCTGCGGCCGGCGCAGCGCGACGATACGATGGTGACCTGGGATCTCACCGCCGAGGCGTTCCGTTAGCGGCTCGGTCGGGAATAGCAGGTCAGAACGATCATCTTTGAAACGATGGCATCACGGGAGCTACGAATGGCGACGTTGACAGGCAAGACCGCTGTGGTGACCGGCTCGACCAGCGGCATCGGCCTGGCCTATGCGCGGGCGCTCGCTGGTGCCGGCGCCAATCTCGTGATCAACGGCATGGGCGATCCCGACGATATCGAGCGCGAACGCGCCGGGCTCGAACGCGATTTCGGCGTCACGGTGGTCTATTCGCCGGCCGACATGCTGAAGGCTGCGGAAATCGCCGAGATGGTGGCGCTCGGCGAGCGCACTTTTGGCGCGGTCGATATCCTGATCAACAATGCCGGCATTCAGTTCGTCTCTCCGGTCGAGGATTTCCCGATCGAGAAGTGGGACGCGATCATCGCCATCAACCTGTCGTCGGCGTTCCATGGCATCCGCGCCGTGGTGCCGGGCATGAAGAAACGCGGCTGGGGCCGTATCATCAACACCGCCTCGGCGCATTCGCTGGTGGCCTCGCCGTTCAAGTCCGCCTATGTCGCCGCCAAGCACGGCATCGCCGGCCTGACCAAGAGCGTGGCGCTGGAACTCGCCACCTTCGGCGTCACCTGCAATTGCATCTCGCCGGGCTATGTCTGGACGCCCTTGGTGGAGCGGCAGATTCCCGACACCATGAAGGCGCGCAATCTCAGCAAGGAGCAGGTCATCAACGACGTGCTGCTTCATGCCCAGCCGACCAAGCAGTTCGTCACGGTCGATCAGGTGGCATCACTGGCACTGTTCCTGTGCAGCGATGCGGCGAGCCAGATCACCGGCGCCAATCTGTCGATGGATGGCGGCTGGACCGCGGCCTGACGGCGCGCCGCGGCAAATGTTCGCGCAGCCCATTGGCGGCGGCTGACCTTACCAAATCTTCATTTTGATGAACCAATTCGTCAGCGATCGTTCATGCGCGCCGGCCTAGCTTGCGTGCGGTTCGACATGGAGGAGAACGATCCGATGAACCTGAAATTTGCACTGATCGCGGTCGCCGCACTGGGCGGCGTGGCGCTGTCATCGGCGACGGCCTCGGCCGCAATGCCGAATGGTCTTCCTGCTGCGGCCGCGACCGTCAATCAGGCCGCTGGCGTCGATCAGGTGCGCTATGTGTGCGACGCCTGGGGACGGTGTTGGTGGCGGCCGAACTATTACGCGCCGCGCTACTACTACGGCCCGCGCCATTATGGCCCGCCGCGTCATTGGGGGCATCACCACCACCGGCACTGGGGCCATCATCACCACCACCATCGCCATTGGCGCCATCATCACCATGGCGGACACCGCTGGTGATCATCCGCAAACTGGCTGACGGCGCGGGACCTTCGGGTCCCGCTCTGTTGCCGGGTCAGCTATGGTCGCTGCAGACATCGACCCATTCGGCGCCGGTCAGCTCGGCCATCCGCTGCGGCGCAATCCGCACCGCGCTGTGGGTCGAGCCGGCGGCGGGCAGCACTTCGGCGAACGCTTTGAGCGACAAGTCGCAATAGACCGGCAGCGGCGTCGTCAGACCAAACGGGCAGACGCCGCCGACCTGGTGGCCGGTGATCGCCACCACTTCCTCGGCGTTCAGCATCTTCACCTTGCCGCCGAACTGCGCCTTGGCCTTTTTGTTGTCGAGCCGCACGGTGCCGCTGGCGACCACCAGAAACACCCGCTCACCCACTTTCAGCGACAGCGTTTTGGCAATCTCGCTCGGCGTGACGCCAAAGGCCGCCGCCGCGAGCGGCACGGTCGCCGCGCTCTGCTCGGACTCTTCAACGGTGATGTCAGGGGCATGTTGCGCGAAGAACGCGCGGACGGTGTCGAGGCTCATGCCGCTCTTTTAGCGGCGATCGTCAGGTAATCAAGGTCAGGAATCAGCTCAGACCATCAAGCTCAGGCACGCCAGCTCAACCGGCACCGCGAGCCGCGACTCCGGTCGAGCTTGGACGATTGCGTTGCCGCTATCAGCTCAGGCGGCGGCGATGGTCTGGCTCTGAATGTTCTGCGCGGTGCGGCGCAGCGCGGTCAGAAAACGCTGCTTGGCCCCTTCCTCATCGATCGAGCCGGAGATGGTGTTGATGCTGATCGCGGCCACCACGGCGCCGCGCTGGTCGCGCACCGGCACGGCGATGCCGCAGATCGCCGGATCGAGTTCGCCATCGACCCAGGCGTAGCCCTGGTCGCGCACCCGCTGCAATTCGGCGATGAGCTTGTCCGGCTCGACCAAGGTGCGCGGCGTCAATTTCTGCAGCGTGGCGTTTTCCAGGAAGTAGTTGAGCTTTTCCGGCGGCAGCGCCGCCAGCAGCACGCGGCCGAGCGAGACTACATGGGCTGGCAGCCGGCTGCCGATCCCAAGATTGGCCGACAGGATGCGCCGTGCCGGCAGCCGCAGCGCATAGACGATCTCGGTCTCGTCGAGCACCGCCAGCGCGCAGGATTCGCCAATGTCGTTGCGCAGGTCTTCCAGCGCGCTTTGCGCATACCCCCAATAGGGCAGTGCGTTCAGGTAGGACAGGCCAAGACCGAGCGCCCGTGGCCGCAGACTGAAGTAACGGCCCTCGACCTCGCAGTAGTTCAAGGCGACCAGCGTGGCCAGCATGCGCCGCGTGGTTGCCCGGTTTAATCCCGCAGCCAGCGCCGCTTCGGACAAAGTATGTCTGCCGGGGGGGCGTCCAAGAGCTTCGACCACGGAGAAGCCGCGCGCGATCGCTCGAACAAAACTGTCGCTTTCCTTGGCCATCACGAAGCTCCTCGGGAGAGAATCTTGTCAATTGCGGTGTATAGTCGCATAGTTTTTGAAAAACGACCAGAATAGGCGCGCTGCGAACCGAGAAAGCAGCCAATGAGAGAGGAGCGGCGCACTTGGCTGAATCCTACGAGACTGACTTCTGGAAGGACGCGAATGTCCGGAAGATGTGGGATGAGATTATACCGGGCGAGCCGCGGCCGACGGTGCCTTACCTGCTCACCCGGGAGGCAATCGAGCTGTATTGTCGCGCGGTCGGCGAGACCAACCCGCTTTATCTGGACGAGGCCTATGCGAATAGTTCGGCGTATCGCGGACTGATCGCACCGCCGTCGATCCACATTCTGCTGATGTTTGCCTGCACGCCGGCCGATGACTGGATGCGCTCGCCGGGCACCATCAACGCCGGCCAAAGCTGGAGCTACAACATTCCGGCGCGACCCGGTGATACGATCACCCTGCAGGCGCGCGCGCTTGATAAGTTCATTCGGCGTGAGCGGCTTTTCGTTGTCCACGATAATGTATTCTTCAACCAGCACGGCGAGGTGATTTGCTCCGGTCGCGGTCACACCATCCGTCCTAGGTGATGACTGTTGGCTTAATTCCTAGCCTCGTAGAAATGCGAGGTCGTGAGGGGACATGACGGCATTCGAACAAGTGAGTGTCGGCGACACCATTCCGGGGCCGTCGTTCACGGTGACGCGCGACTCGATCCGGCTGTTTTGTGAGGCGTCGCTCGACTACAATCCGCTGCATCTCGACGACGATTATATGCAGGGCCATTTTGGCAAGACGCAGTTCGGCGGCGTGATCATGCACGGCATGACCAATTTCGGACTGATCACACGGATGATCACCGACTGGTGCTGTCCGCTGGCGGCGATCCATCGCCGGCTGGAAACGCGCTGGCTGAAGCCGGTGCGGCTGGGTGATACCATTGAACCTGCAGGGATCGTGACCGCGAAGCACACGACGGCTGCATCGCGATGGGTTATGATTGATGTGACCGTTTGCAATCAGGACGGCGAACAGGTCGCCCGCGGCGAGGCGATGGTCGAGTTTCCGCCGTCGGCGTGAAGTGCACTCAGCTCCTTGGGAGAAATGAATGAAAACGTTTTCGGCGCTACTCGTGGGAGCGGTTCTGGCAGTCGTCGCCGCACTGGCTCCCGCGCAAGCGCAACGGATGCCGGACCCGATCAAGATCATCGTGCCGTTCCCGGCCGGTGGCACCACCGACATCCTGGCGCGGCATATCGCGAAACATCTTGGCGATAAGCTCGGCGTGCAGACCGTTGTCGAAAACCGCGCCGGGGCCTCTGGGACCATCGGCTCCGACTTCGTGGCGAAGGCGCCGGCCGATGGCAGCGTGCTGCTGCTGACCGCGACGCATCATGTCATCAATCCCAGCTTGTATCGCAAATTGCCCTATGACACCGTGAAGGCGTTTTCGCCGATCGCGCAGGTGGCGACCGCGCCCAATGCGCTGGTGGTGACCAAGGATTTTCCGGCCAAGTCGGTGGCCGAACTGATCGAGATCGCCAAGCAGCAGCCGGGCAAGCTGTCATTCGGCTCGACCGGCATCGGCGGCGCCAATCATCTGGCCGGCGAGATGTTCAAGCAGATGGCCGGCATCGACATGGTCCACATCCCCTACAAGGGCGCCGCGCCGGCGATGAACGATCTGATCGGCGGCCACATCCCGATCCTGTTCGATTCGTTGCCCACGGTGATCCCGGCGGCGCAGGGCGGGTTGCTCCGGGTGTTGGCGGTCACCAGCCGCGAGCGCGCGCCGACCTTGCCGGATGTGCCGACCCTCGATGAAGCCGGGGTCAAAGGCTTTGAGGCTCTGGGTTGGTTCGGCCTCTATATGCCGCAGGCCAATGGCAACGCAGCCTATCAGCAACTGACCGCGGCCATGACGGAGGTGCTGGCCTCGCCCGAGCTCGCCGAGAAGTTCGGCGCCCAGGGCGTTCAGGTCGGCAAGTTGACCGGCGAATCGTTCGGCAAGTTCGTCGAGTCGGAAATTGCGCGTTGGGGCGCGGTGGTGCGCGCCGCCAACGTGCCGCAACAGGATTAAAGGCACAGGCCGAGAGACCGATTGCAGTGAAAAACGCTGTAAAATCGGTGCTCCGGCCACGCCGGCCTGTGCGAGCTGATTGACAGCCCGGCATCGGCTGGCTAAAAACCATCCTGTCTTGGGCGGCTCCGCTCTCCCGGGATGACGTTCTGTTGTTTGCCCTTTCGGCCTGTACTCACGGCCTTTCAAACGTCTAGGATTGACCCATGAAGGTCCGTAACTCGCTGAAGTCGCTGCGCACCCGCAACCGCAACAACCGTCTGGTCCGTCGTAAGGGCCGGGTGTACGTGATCAACAAGGTGCAGCGCCGCTACAAGGCGCGCCAGGGTTGATCGCCGGTTCGGAACGCGCATTGCGCCTTCCAACCCTTATCGCAAAAGCCATCACAGCGCTGTGACACCGCATTGCTTGCGGTGTCGTTGCGTGCCGCTACAGTTGCGTGATGGCATTGCGTGCTCAGCTCGTTCGACGCGTTCAAGCTGCGTGGCTGGTTGCTGCCGTGATGGCGGCAACGCCCGGCTTGGCACAGTCGCCGCGTGATGGTCTGACGCCTGATCTGGCTCAGCCACGCGCGTTGCCGCGTCCGCCTGAGCCGCCCTCCGATCTACCCAATTCCAATCTGCCACATTCCAAGCCGCCCAAAGCCAGCGCCGATCGCGAGCGCGGGCTCGATTTTCTGTTGGGCGCCCTGCAAGCGGCGCCTGATGAAGCCAGCGCCAAGCATGTCGAAGCCCGGATCTGGGCGCTGTGGAGCCAGACCTCGAGCGATACCGCGGCGCTGCTGATGGCGCGCTCAAAAGTGGCGATCGCCAATGGCCAGCCCGAGCTGGCGCTAAAACTGCTCGACGCGGTGGTGAAGCTGAAGCCCGACTATATCGAGGGCTGGAATCGGCGCGCGACGCTGTACTACGTGCAAAACGACTATGACCGGGCGCTGCGCGACATCGAGCAGGTGTTGACGCGCGAGCCGCGGCATTTTGGGGCGCTCGCCGGGCTTGGCATGATCATGCAGGAACTTGGCGACGACAAACGGGCGTTGTCGGCCTATCGCAAGGCGCTGGCGGTCAATCCGCATCTCGACCGGGTGCCTGAGCTGGTCAAGAAGCTGACCGAGAAGGTCGAAGGCCGCGACATCTGAGCGCGGCGAGATCGGGCGGCGCGGCACCTGAGCGGGGCGCATGGGCGCCGCTCAGGCTGGTATCCCGGCTCAGCTCGGCTCAGCCGCTTTTTTCTTGGTTTTGGGGGCCTCTTCGGTCGGACCGACATAGGCGATCCGCACCATATTGGTGGCGCCCGGCGTGCCGAGCGGCACGCCCGCGACCACGATCACCCGCTGCCCGGATTTGGCAAAACCATCACGGAACGCGATCGAACCGGCGCGGTCGATCATGTCGTCCTGGTCCTGCGCATCCTCGGCGACCACGCAATGCACGCCCCACACCACCGACAATTTTCGGCCGGTCAGGATGTTGGGCGAGATCGCTACCACCGGCACCCGGGCGCGTTCACGCGCCACCCGCAGCGCGGTCGAGCCGGAGCTGGTCCAGCAGATGATCGCCGACAAATCGAGCGTTTCGGCAATGTGCCGCGCGGCACCGGCGATCGCGTCGCCGGCGGTGGCTTCGGGCTCGGGGCGCTGCGCCGCGATCACGGTGCGATAGGTCGGGTCGCGCTCGACCTCTTCGCCGATCCGGTTCATGGTCGACACCGCTTCGACCGCGAATTTGCCGGCCGCCGATTCCGCGGACAGCATGATGGCGTCGGCGCCCTCATAGACCGCGGTGGCAACGTCCGACACTTCGGCGCGGGTCGGCACCGGGCTCGAGATCATCGATTCCAGCATCTGGGTGGCGATCACCACCGGCTTGCCGGCGCGGCGCGCCAGCCGGGTCATCTGCTTTTGCAGGCTCGGCACACGCTCCAGCGGCAGTTCGACGCCGAGGTCGCCGCGCGCCACCATCAAGGCATCGGAGGCGTCGATGATGTCCTGCAGCCGGTCGATCGCCTGCGGTTTTTCGATCTTGGCCATCACCGCGGCGCGGCCGCGGATCATGCGCTTGGCTTCGATCACGTCCTCGACGCGCTGCACGAACGACAGCGCCACCCAGTCGATGCCGGTCTCGCACGCCGCCTCAAGGTCGGCGCGATCCTTGTTGGTCATCGCCGACATCGGCAGGTCGGTATCGGGCAGGCTGACGCCCTTGCGGTCCGACATCCGGCCGCCGATCACCACGCGCGTCACGGCGCGGTCATGCGAGCATTCCTCGGCGATCAGCCGCACCTTGCCGTCATCGAGCAGCAGCGCGTCGCCGACCTTCAAGGCGGCCAGAATTTCCGGATGCGGCAGGTGCACGCGGTTTTCGTCGCCCGGTTCCTTGAGGGAATCGAGCACGAAGGTAGCGCCGTTCTTGAGCTGGATCGGGCCATTGCCAAACGTGCCGACCCGCAATTTCGGGCCCTGCAAATCGACCAGAATGCCGATCGGCCGGCCGTAGCTGCTTTCGACGTTGCGGATGGTCTGAACCAGCTCTCGCATCTTGTCATGCGAGGTGTGGCTCATATTGATCCGGAATACGTCGGCGCCAGCCTCGAACAGCTTGCGGATGGTGGCGCTGTCGGACGAGGCGGGGCCCAGCGTGGCGAGAATTTTGATGCGGCGAAGACGTCTCATGGCTTGCTTCCGGGCGTGCCGCCTGGCGAGAGACCAGACGCGCCCGGAGGCGTTCCACCCTGTGAATTAGGCAATCCGGGCAGGCCGCCACCCGGCGCGCCAGGCATGCCCGGCACCCGTTGCGGATTCTGTTCGGAACTCTCAGTCAGTTGCACGGTCCAGGCGCGCTGATCGCCGGTGTCGACTTCGAAGAAGCCGGTCCGGTCAAAGCCACGCGCCAGGCAGTTTTCGGTCCCTTTGATGGTGAATTCCTTGTCGCGCGAACACATGAAGGCCTGCCCCGACCATTCGCCACCGCGATCATAGTCCAGGGCATAGATATAGTAGTAACGTGCGACAAGCGTACCGCGCAGCAGCGTTTCACAGCTGCGCGACGACACATTCCACCACCCTTCGGTGGTCCAGCCATCGGCATCCTTGTAGCCAAGCGCAATGCCGACCCGGCTGGAGGTGTTGTTGCAAAGACGGAAATCGGCAGCGGCCGGCACGGCAGCAAGCGACGCCAAAAACGCGGCGGCCGCCGGGATCAGGCGGGAGCAACGTCGGAGCGAGATCATGGAGCGGTGTGAATCGTCTGCGGTCATTCGGTCAAGCTACAGCAACTGCAATCGATTTGGCGCGCTCCGCCGCCCGCTGTCAACGGTGGTGGCGGCCGCGCCGCGAAAGCGATCGAGGTGCAGGTGCCGGCGTTGTCTAACGCGCGGATGTGGCAAAATCTGTGACGGCCCCGATTTCGGGGCGATTCCTTTACGAAATGCAGCAAATCGACAGGACCACAGCGATGGCGATCGACCAAAAGACCTGGACTGAACTCGAAGCTGCGGCATTTCGCCGGCTGATTGGCCATCTGCGCGAGCGCAGCGATGTCGCCAATATCGATTTGATGAATCTCGCCGGCTTCTGCCGCAACTGTCTGGGGAATTGGCTCAAGGATGCCGCCGATGCCAAGGGCGTCGAGCTGTCGCGCGATGACAGCCGCGAGGCGGTGTACGGCATGCCCTACGAGGTCTGGAAGGAGCGCTATCAGGCACAGGCGACGCCCGAGCAGCTTGCGCAATTTGCCAAGGCCAGCAAGCCGCCCACACCCTAGAGTCGTAGCGGTGCCGGGCGACTCGCGGGCGGCGACTCGCCACCTTTTTTGTTGCGCTGTCCCGAGCGCGACCGCCTTGCGCGCCGCCGCACAAACCGTTAGCCATGCGCGCTGGCGGCCTGTGGGTCGCTGTGGACGAGCGCCTTGATGCTTGACGTCAAGCCTCGCCCTCTTGAGTGTCGCTCCGCGTCCTGGGGCGCGGCCCGAGCGACCCTTGATTCATATTTCTCATCCAATCGTTCACGTCAGGAGTACATGATGGCCACCTCTGCTGCCGTCCAGGAAGAACCCGCGACCCGATTCGCGAAGGATCAGCTGCGGGCCATCATTGAGCGCATCGAGCGGCTGGAAGAGGAAAAGAAGGCGATCTCCGACGACATCCGCGACGTCTATGCCGAGGCCAAGGGCAACGGCTTCGACGTCAAGGTGCTGCGTACCATCGTGCGCATGCGCAAGCAGGATGCCGACGAACGCGCTGAACACGAGACCATCCTCGAGACCTATCTGCAGGCGCTCGGCATGCTCTGAGTCTGATGCGGTTCTGAACAATCAGAACCGCAACGCCTTCAAGGCTTGCGGGGGCCAGTGGCGACGTAAGCGGCGCGCCACATGGCCCCGACAAGTGCCAGAGCCTCACGATGCGCTCAGGCACCAGGACGGTCAGCGAGAGCCGTCCCCCTTTTCCCGTTGGCCGGTGCTTCGGCCGAACATCCCCGAACGAAAATGAATTGCGCCGCGGCGGCCCACGTTGTCCCCTCCGGCGTGCTGGCGAGCCAGCATCGCAAGATGTCAGAGCCCGGCACGGCCGAGGACTGACGTCGTCGCTTGTCGCGGCCGCAATGCGTGCAGCGTCGGTGCGCTCACTCGGCGCCATGGCGTGCCACCGCAAACCGCGTGCGACGCGCGTCAACGTCGCTCGTCGCGTGACCCCAGCCAAGCGATCAGCCCGAGTGCGGCTTCCGTCGACCGGACACGCTGTTCCAGATTATTGCGTAGCGTTTCGTCGGTGGTTTGCTTGGCCTGCTGCCGACACTGCTCTGAAAAAGCAGACAGCCGCTGTTCGAGCGTTAATTGTTGTTTGGTTCGATTCCGGCGTGCCATGCGGATGCCTCCATACCGGTCGATACCAGGCTAATGGGCCTGCCATTCGCGGGCATTTACTTATGATAATGACCGAGGGGAGGTTGCGTGGATGACGCGGAGCCGATCGCCGATAGATACAACAGGCTCGTCACGCGGCCAAAGCTATCACGCGCGCAACCAGGTGGTCGCCGGCTAGACTGGGGTGTCCTGCCGCTGATCCGCTAAGCGGGTTCGCCGATCTCAGCGTGCGGCTGATGACGTGACGGCGACGTCACCCGCTGGAGATAGCTCTCATCGAACAACGACAATTCTCGCAGGCCGCGCAAATTGTGAATCGTCAAGCGGCGGCCGCGCAGTGACATCAGCCGTGTGGCACGCAATTCCTGCAGCGATCGGTTGACATGGACCAGGGACAGGCCGAGCAGATCGCCGAGATCGGCCTGGGTCACCGGCATGTCGTAGGACAGCTCATCGTCGACCAGACCGATATTCTCCAGTCGCAAATGCAGCTCGCAAAACAGATGGCCAAGCCGCTCGGTCGCGGTGCGCCGGCCCAGGCTGATGAGATGCTCGCGTTCGATGGCGAACGACGTCAACAAATCCCACCACAACGCCTCCTCAATGCGGGGGGAGGCCTGCGCCGTGCGGCGCATGGTGTCGTGCCGCAGCTGTGCGATCGTCACCGGGGTGATCGCCGCGATCGCGTTGGTCATGAAGCGGGGAAGTATCCCGAACGGCTCGCACAGGTCGCCGGGCAGATACAGCGATACGATCTGCCGTTTGCCGTTTTCCAGCGTGGTGTAGTGGCAGGCCCAGCCTTCCACGATCAAGGTCAAGTGTCCGCGCGGCTCGCCTTCGATCGAGACGTCTTCGCGCGCGGCCAGCGAGCGCACGGGCCGGGTAAGCGCGATCAGGACGTTCTCGTTCTCTTGGGTTAAATGCGCGCCGTGGCGGAGCTTCCGCAAGAAGGTTTGGGCCATTGAGATGCCTCTCTCACGGACGCGACCTGGTGTCGCTTGGCTTGGCCAAACATCCGTATGAGAGAGGCGGCCGGCACGTCGGCTTCCGCGCTCGTCTGGACATTACCGCTAATGATCGACAACGCCGCTCCGCTTCTTAGGTTCCATGAACATATGTTAGAATCTGCTCGGTGCGCGCGCACACGCCTCCGGATCGGCGTGCACCACCTCATGGCTGTACGGAAACTGGTGTGCCACTGCAGAAAGTAGATGGCGCCGCCGGCATCGCTGCCGGTGATCCGGCGAAAGCGCATGGTGCTATCCGGGGCGACCATCTTGGGCACCTCTGACGGCGTCAATAAGTGCCGGTTCGGTAACCAGCCGACTCTGCCGACAGCTGACGCGACAGCGGCACGATCTGATAGATCGCTGAGGCCGCGACCAGCACATAGATGATGCGCGAGGCGACCGATGACGTCGCCGTTTCGGCGGCACCGTTGCCGAGAATGGCTGATACCAGGTCGAAGTCGAACAGGCCGACCAGGCCCCAGTTCAGGCCGCCAACAATCACCAGCAGCAGAGTGACGACGTTTAAAATGCGCATAGCGTTCTCCGATGATGTGAGACCGACCAACGACGCAAGGTGGTGGCCGTTCCTATCGGAGGGGCGTGCGCTCGCACGCTATGCGGCGGAACGAATGACGCCAGCGCTTCTTATGGACCGATGGCGAGTCATGACAATCGACGTAACCGCACCGGTAACGAGCCCGCGCCCTTGCTGCTGCTGGCGGTGGCCTTGGTTCCGCTGCTCGGCGTGGCGGCTTGGCTGATCGGCTGGTTTGGTTGATCGGCGGATAGCTGAAGGCGCCGCGCGACGGTCAGCAATGGTCGGAGCTGAATAGCCCGGATGAAGCGTAGCGCAGTCTGACGGAAAGATAGCGGGCTGCGCTCAGCGCAGCGCCGCGGTCACGAACGGGGTGGTCGGCACCGAGACCACCGCCTCGCCGGAGAACTGATCGCAGGCCAGGCCGGCATGCGGGTCTTCGGAAAACGCCATCGCCACGGTGGCGGTTGGCTTGCTGAAATACGAGCGCAAAATCGTCATGTCGGTGTCGCCGAACACAGTCGAGGTCATGCTCGCGGCGCTCGGCGCCAGGATCATGGCGCGCAGCCAGATATCATCATCGCGGCTGGCGGCGGCGAGTCGCGACGAGGTCGTCACCAGATCGCCATTGGCGCGGCCCGGCTGATTCTTGGCGACGGTGGTCACGCTGCCGGCGGAAGGCGCAGCATGGCGCTGCACGGTGGCGGCGCGTACCGGGCGCGGGATCGGGGCGCTGGCGGCAACGATCGGCGCGCGCTCGATCGGCGAGGGCGGCGGCGCAAACGCCATCGCCTGCATCGCGGCGTTGGAGGCGGAAGCGGAAGCGGGGGCGGCGGCGTCGCCAGCCGGCTCGCGGGCCTTGAGGGCGGCAATCTGCGCCGCCGTAGCCTGCTGCGCTTTCGGCATGTCATCCCAGAAGCCGCGGGCATTGATGATATCGGCCGGAGTTTGCGGCCGGGTCTCGGTGCTGGCGGCGGGTTTGGCGGCGGCCGCGGGCTTGGCGGGGCGCGCCATCGGCACGGGCACCGCCTGATCGGCGCTGGCCACCTGAATGGCACCTGCCGGCTTCTCGCGCGGCATCGGAATGGTATCGACGATCTTCAATTCGCCGGGCTTCACGTCGGCGAGTTTGACGTCGGGCTGCTTGCTGGCCAACACCGGCGCCGCTGCGGCGGCTGCGGTTTTGGTTGGCGTCGGCGCCGCGGCGCCTTCCTCGTCGTCCTCTCCCGATTTGGAATTGAACAGCGAGGTCAGGAAGCCCGACTTGCTGCCGCTGGCGTCCGAAGCGCTGCGCTTTTCGATATCGGCGAGCGCCAGCTGATAACCCTTCAGCGGCGTACCATCGGCCGGCAGATGCACGGTGCGGCCATCGGGGAAGATGCGCGCCAGCTGATCATAGCTCATCCGCGGCCAATGCCGGATCCGGCCGGTGTCGAGATGGACGAATGGCGAACCCGAGGTCGGATAGAAGCCGACGCCGCCGCGCTGCAGCCGCAAACCGGCGGCGCGGATCTGCTCCAGCGGCACGCCCGGAATGAAGAAGTCCATCGCATGGCCGAGCATATGCTGGCTGAAACGCGCCACACCCGAGGAGCGGCGGCGCAGCATGGCGTTGGTGGCGGGCGAGCGATAGGCGGAAATGATCTGGATCGGCTGCTTGCCGTCGACGTCGCGATAGACCTCCCAGAGGATGTCGAACAGGCGACGATCCATGGTGGTATGATCTTGGCTTCGCCAATCGCGCAGGAAGTAATTGATCTGCTTCAGCGCGGCTTCATCGTAGCGGCCACTGCGCTTGAAGGTGACGGTGAGGTCTTCACCCGAATGGGTGTGATGGAAGGAGAGGGTGCGGGTATCGCCGACGGCGGTCGCATCGCGAACCGAGCCGGCGCCAGCTAACAGCAGTGCCGATGCCAAACCCGCCGTTAGTCCGGCGCGCGTTGACGACAGCAACCTGAGACGGCGTGCGAAACCAGCGAGCACGTATCACCCACCCCAATGAGACCCATTCCGGAAATCCTGTCCGCCCAATACCCCGTCGCGGTCAAACAGGATGAACGTAGTCTTAAACCGGGAGGGTTAATTGAGATTTACGCCCCACGCTCCCGGCGGCTGTGGAAAATAGCGCGCCGAACATGGCGAAATATAGCCCATTGATTAAATCACGATGGACAATGGTTAATAACAGCGGCTCAGACCAAGCTGAGCCACTGATTTAACTGCCAAATTTTGGTTAACAGCAAAGCTGTCCCAAAGCCCTGCTAGCGCGCGAACACGTTGCGTGGTGGGCGCTGAGTGGGGCCAGGATGTGGCGGCAGGCCAAAAAGTCGTTCAAAAAACGAGAAGCCGCTCGCCCCGGCAGCCGGGCCATTGTCGTTGAACGCCACCCCTTGCGGGATGTCGGCGCGCGGCCGCGAGTAGCTCGGCTGGGCGTGGGCGACAATGCTTTCCAAATCCTTACCGCGGCTATCGCGCATCAGCGAGATCATCACCGCGTCGCGGCCATAGATGTCCTTGCGGAATTGCAGCTTGCCGGCGTCATCAACGAAGGCGGTCTGGTAGGTGATGTTGACCGGGATCGGCGTCGGGAATTTCAGATCGATCTCGCTGCGGCCATACATGCCGCGAATGCGCTCGGCGGTGTAGCGCTCATTCGGCATGGTGATGTTGAGCAGCGTCGCGGCGTACTGATCGGGATTTTGCACGCGCATACAGCCATGGCTGAACGCACGCTCCTCGCGCGCGAACAGATGCTTGTCCGGCGTGTCGTGCTGATACACCAAAAACTTGTTCGGGAAGTTGAAGCGAATCCGGCCGAGCGCGTTGCCTTCACCGGGCGGCTGCGAAATGTGGATCGAGCCGTCGCGATTGCGCTCCAGCCGCAGCCCCATCCGTTGCAGCACGGTCGGGTCCTGTTGCAGCGCCGGCAGATACTCATTGTAGATGATCGACGGCGGCACATTCCAGGTCGGGTTGACCGTGATGTACTTCATCGTCTCGGTCAGCATCGGGGTGGCGTGCTTGCCGGGCTTGCCGGTGACGACGCGCGTGGTCCAGACCTGGGCGTCGTTCTGCATCACCTTCAAGGTGAAGTCAGGAATGTTGAGGATCACATAAGCATTGCCGAGCGATGGCACGCCGAGCTGGCGCGGCAGCCAGCGCAGCCGCTCCATATTGACCAGCACGATGTCGATCTGGCGGTCGCGCTTCGGGCTGTTCAGCGCCTTGACGGTGCGCTCGTCGAGCACGCCGGTTTCGGGCAGATCGACGCTGTCCTGGAATTTGCGGACCGCGGCCGCCACCTTGGCGTCATAGCGGGTGCTGTCGGCGTTTTCGGTGATGCCGAGCCGGGCGCGCAGTTGCGGCACGCGCGGATCATCCATCTCCACCGCCGGCTTCTTCTTGCGCTCCGGCACATATTTCAGCGCCGGCCCATCGGCGATGGTGATGGCGCTGCCGCTGCTTTCGCCGCGCAGTTCGGCGAGCTTGGCCTTGAGGTCGCGGTACAGCTTGAGCGGCGGATTGTAGCTCGCCAGCGCGGCCGACGGATCGCTGGCGGTGGTGACGTTCGCGAGCACCTGCGCCGGATCGATCGGATGCTCCGGATAGAGGATGTCGGCGCTGACCTGCGAGAAATGCATCCGCCCGCTCTGGGCATGACGGGCATAATCCAGCATCGACGCGGTCAGCTTCAGCTCGGCTTCCGCGAGCGCAGCAGGGGTGGTGGCCGCGGCGAAATCCGGCACCGGATAATCGGTGGGCGACAGACCTTCGGCGGCGGCATCCTTCAGTCGGGCGGTCACGCTCTTGGCGAGCGGGGTCGCGGCGCCCGCGCTGGTCCACAGCGGCGCGTAATCGCGCGCGGCATAAAACTTCTCGACCGCGGCACGCTCGGCCTTGCGGTCAAGCAGCTTGGCGGCCTTGCCAGCAAGCAGATCGCGCAGTTGTTCGGCGACCGGCTGATCGGCTGCGGGGATGGTGATCGCCACATGCGCCGGCTTCTCGCCTGATTCCTTGGCCGACTCCTTGACCGCTTCCTTGCTCGTGTCTTTGGCGGCTTCGGCGCTGGGCTGCTTGGAATCGTCCTTCACGGCGGCAGGGGCCGCAGCGGTGGTTTCGGGAGCCGGGGGCGTGGCCGGCGCGGCGGCCACAGCCGGTGCGGGCGCGGTCTCGGTCTTCAGATCGGCAATCGAAGGCGGGGGCAGATCAACCGGCTCGGGCACCGGCACGGCGGCGTCGATGGCAAGGTCCTCTGCCGTGCGCGTCGCAGCCGACTGGCCGAGGGCTGAAGTTGCCGAGAGCGCCACAAAGCTCGCCGCAACCGCGATCAGAACGCGGTCGAAACCGCGGCGGCCGTGAGAGGTATCTCGCATTTCGCACCCCTTGATGGACTGTCGCCGGGAGCGGCCGTCATGACGTCCGTCTTTCAACGTCACGTCTGACCTTTGTCACGGCGATGAGCCGCCGCGACAGCGCCCGATTCGATCGAGTCTCGACTCGTTATCATTAACATGCAGCCCAGCAGACGACAGGGGCTGCTCACGACAAACTGACCGCGAGGGTCTGTAATGCACAGGACGCCTCGGCCGCTTTTGCCATTCATGCCGCGATTTGTCTGTCACCGTGCGGCAACGGTTCAAGGGTTCCTCAGGGCAGGGGGCAAGCCCCGCGGAACCCGCTGCACCGATTACGGGTGCGACTGCCGATCGGTGTCGGGGAGCAGGTCGTCGAGCTTGCGATACAGTGTAGAGCGGCCGATCTTCAACCGCCGCGCCACTTCCGACATCTGGCCGCGATAATGCGCAATCGCGAAGCGGATGATGTCGCCTTCCAGTTCGGCCAGCGGCCGGACCTCGCCCTCGGCCGTCAACAGCGGCAGGCTGCCCAGCGCCGGCAGCGGCGCAATCGGAATATCGGCTTCGACGATGCTCGGCGCGATGGTGGAGACGCCGGGCTCGATCAACAGCGGTTCGCTGGGCAACTCCAGCCGGCTGTTCTGGGCGGCGGTCAGCGGGAAGTCGGCGACGTCGAGCTGCTGCGCATCGCTCATCACCACCGCGCGGTATACGGCGTTTTCAAGCTGGCGGACATTGCCCGGCCAATCGAACTGCACCAGACGCGCCATCGCCTCGGCGCTGACCCCGGTGATGACGCGGTTTTCCTCGGCACAGAACCGCGCCAGGAAATGCCGCACCAGATGCGGGATGTCTTCGCGCCGCGTGCGCAGCGGCGGCACGGTCAGCGGCAGCACATGCAGCCGATAAAACAGGTCTTCGCGGAATTGCCCGGCTTTGACGCGGTCGAGCAGCCCGCGATTGCTGGCGGAGATGATGCGGACATCGACTTTGACCGGCTTGCGGCCGCCGACCGCTTCAACCGTGCCTTCCTGCACCGCGCGCAGCAGCTTGACCTGGGCATTGAGCGGCAGCTCGCTGATTTCGTCGAGAAACAGCGTGCCGCCGGAGGCTTCGATGAATTTGCCGGTGTGGCGCTCGGTGGCGCCGGTGAACGCGCCTTTCTCGTGGCCGAACAGGATCGATTCCACCAGATTGTCGGGGATCGCGCCGCAGTTCACCGCCACGAACGGCTTGCTGCTGCGATCGCTCGAACCGTGAATGGCGCGCGCGATCAGCTCTTTGCCGACGCCGGATTCGCCTTCGATCTGAACGGGAATGCTGGAAGTGGCCGCGCGCTTGGCGATCTGCAGCACCCTCGCCATCGCCTCGCTGCGCGTCACCAGATCGGCGAAGGTCAGCCGGCCTTCGCGGCTGTGGCGGATGCGCTGCAATTCGCCCTTGAGCGCGCTGGCGTTGAGCGCATTGCGCAGCGACACTTGCAGTCGCTCGACGCCGACCGGCTTGACCACGAAATCCTGGGCGCCGGCGCGCATCGCCGACACCACATTGTCGATGCCGCCATGAGCGGTCTGCACGATCACCGGGATCGACAGCCCCATTTCGCGCATGGCGCTGAGCACGCCCATGCCGTCGAGGCCAGGCATCACCAGATCGAGCACCACCACATCAATCGCCGGTTCGTCGCCGGCCGTCAGCCGTGCAATGGCAGCATCGCCGCTGTCGACCGTGACGGCTTCGTAGCCGCAACGCTGCACCATGTTCTCAACGAGGCGGCGTTGCACAGGATCGTCATCGGCGATCAGAATTCTCTCGACCATGGGTACTCCAAAACGGGCATTGTCCCGATTTGGGCCACCATGGCCGCGGAAGCGTTAACGCTTCATGAAAACGGCATATAGCCGCTGAGATGAGGCCAGACCTCGAGCGCGCCGCGGTAGCACATGTCGAGCGCGACATAGAGGATGATCACAAAGCCCACATAGGCGATCCAGCGATGCTTCTGCAGCAAGCGCGCGATGAAGCTCGCAGCAACGCCCATCAGGGCGATCGACAGCGCGAGACCGAAGATCAGAATGATGGGATGTTCGCGCGCCGCGCCGGCGACGGCGAGCACGTTGTCGAGCGACATCGAGATGTCGGCAATGGTGATCTGCCAGACCGCCTGACCCAGCGTCTTGCGCGGCGGCGTCGACTCCGGCGGATCGTTGGATTCGTCGTCGTCGAGCAGGTTCTCGGCGTCTTGGATCTCTTGGTGCGGCGTGCGCAGCTCGCGCCACATCTTCCAACACACCCAGAGCAGCAGCACGCCGCCGGCCAGCAACAGGCCGATGATCTGCAACAACTGCACGGTGACGCTGGCAAAGGCGATACGCAGCACGGTGGCGGCGATGATACCGATCAGGATCGCGCGGCCGCGTTGCTCCTTGGGCAGGCCTGCCGCAGCAAGGCCGATCACGATGGCGTTGTCACCGGCCAGAACCAGGTCGATCATCACAACCTGGAGGAAGGCGGATAGAGCTTCCGTGCTCATCAGAGCCGCAAATGCTTCGGGCGTCAGAAGGTCGGTCATCGGGCCTCTCCATGCGACGTCCAGTCCGACATCACAGCTCACTTGAACTGCCAGAGGGGCCCGGTCCTGAACGTGGTGTTCCTGAATTAAACCTCACCGAAAAGCTGTCAAGTCCCGTATCGCCGCATCCTTGGCCATCTCCCGCATGTGTCAATTGTTTGACAGCGCGCGCGGCCCCGGGGCGGCTTCGCGCCGGAGTGACTTCCCTTCGACCGCTTCGGATTGTAGCGTTTACGCAATCTGTGCAGCGATAGCCGAATGAGGCCATGACCAAAACCGCAAGCGCGAAATCCGCCAAATCATCCCGCAAAGTCACCGCCAAGAAGGCGTCCGCATCGCCGGCGCGCAAGGCAGTCACCAAGGCGAAAGCCAAAGCCGTGACCAAGAGCAAGGCGAACGGGCCGGGCAAGAGCGCGGCCAAAACCGCGGCAAAATTGCCGGAGTGGAATCTCGCCGATCTCTATCAGTCGATCGATGCGCCGGAGATCGCGCGCGACCTGGCGCAGATCGAAGCCGACTGCATCGCCTTCGAGCAGGATTTTAAGGGCAAGCTCGCCGAGGAAACCGCCAAGGACGGCGGCGGTGCGTGGCTGGCGGCCGCGGTACGCCGCTATGAGGCGATCGATGATCTCGCTGGGCGGCTCGCGTCCTTTGCCGGGCTGGCGCATGCCGGCGACAGCGTCGATCCGGCGATTACCAAATTCTATGGCGACGTGTCCGAACGGTTGACCGCGGCCTCGTTGCATCTGTTGTTCTTCACGCTCGAGCTGAACCGCATCGATGACGCGGTGATCGAGCGCGCGATGCAGACCCCGGAGCTTGGCCATTACCGGCCCTGGATCGAGGACAGCCGCAAGGACAAACCCTATCAGCTCGAAGACCGGGTCGAGCAGCTATTCCATGAAAAGTCGCAGACCGGCTATTCGGCCTTCAACCGGCTGTTCGATCAGACCATCGCCGGGCTGCGTTTCAAGGTCGGCGGCAAGGAGCTGGCGATCGAGCCGACGCTCAATCTGTTGCAGGACCGCGAACCTGCCAAGCGCAAGGCGGCGGGGCAGGCGCTGGCCAAAACCTTCAAGGCCAATGAGCGCACCTTTGCGCTGATCACAAATACGCTGGCCAAGGACAAGGAGATTTCCGACCGCTGGCGCGGCTTTGAAGACATCGCCGACTCCCGCCATCTGTCCAATCGGGTCGAGCGCGAGGTGGTCGATGCGCTGGTGGCTTCGGTACGCGCCGCCTATCCGCGGCTGTCGCATCGCTACTACGCGCTGAAAGCTCGCTGGTTCGGCAAGAGCAAGCTGCCGCATTGGGATCGCAACGCGCCGCTGCCATTCGCCGCCAAGGGCGCGATCGCCTGGAGCGATGCGCAGGACATGGTGCTGCAAGCCTATGATGCGTTTTCGCCGGAGATGGCCAGCATCGCCAAGCGCTTCTTCACCGATCGCTGGATCGATGCGCCGGTGCGGCCGGGCAAGGCGCCCGGCGCGTTCTCGCATCCGACCACGCCCTCGGCGCATCCCTATGTGCTGATGAATTATCAGGGCAAGCCGCGCGACGTGATGACGCTCGCTCACGAGCTTGGCCATGGCGTGCATCAGGTGCTGGCGGCGCGCAACGGCGCGCTGATGGCGCCGACCCCGCTGACGTTGGCCGAGACCGCGAGCGTGTTCGGCGAAATGCTGACCTTCAAGCGGCTATTGGCGCAGACCAAGAGCGCCAAGCAGCGCCAGGCGCTGCTCGCCGGCAAGGTCGAGGACATGATCAACACGGTGGTGCGGCAGATCGCGTTCTACAGTTTTGAACGCGCGATCCACAGCGAGCGCCGCCAAGGCGAACTGACCGCGGAGCGGATCGGGCAGATCTGGTTGTCGGTGCAGGGCGAGAGCCTCGGGCCGGCGATCGAGATCAAGCCGGGCTACGAGACGTTCTGGATGTATATCCCGCACTTCATCCATTCGCCGTTCTACGTCTATGCCTATGCGTTCGGCGACTGCCTGGTGAACTCGCTCTACGCCGTTTACGAAAACGCCCAGGAAGGCTTCGCCGAGCGTTATCTGGCGATGCTGGCCGCTGGCGGCACCAAGCATTACTCGGAGCTGCTGGCCCCGTTCGGGCTCGACGCTCGCGACCCGAAATTCTGGGACGGCGGGTTGTCGGTGATCGCCGGGCTGATCGATGAGCTGGAGGCGATGGGGTAGGGTGGCATCCACGTTGTACATTCTGTACAACAATGTTATACAGAATGTACAACGGCCCGGGCGAAACGGGGGCGAACCGTCGCGTGCTGATGTGCGGCGTTAGAGGGAGTGTTCGCTCATGACGCTTGAAATCAAGAAGATCGGAAACTCGGTTGGGGTGATCCTGCCGAAGGAACTGCTGGCGCGCTTCAACTTGAAGGAGGGCGACAAGCTGTTCCCGGTCGAGCAGCCCGATGGCGGATTATTGCTCACGCCCCACGATCCGGAGTTCGAGAAGGCGATGAAGGTCGCTCGGCAGGGGATGAAGCGTTACCACAACGCGCTGGCCGCGCTGGCCAAGTGAGTGTCAGAGAGCCGTTTTGGCTGACCCGTCAGATGATCGTCGCCATCCACGGCGAGCAACTGGCGATTCACGGGGGCGCGGCCGGTCTGCGCGACGCGGCCATGCTCGGTTCCGAGCTTGATCGGTTGCGCAACAAATGGAGCTGCGAGGGCGCCGAGCTGCCGGAATTGGCGGCCGCCTATGCTTATGGCATCGCAAGCAATCATCCATTTGTCGACGGCAACAAGCGCATATCGCTGCTGGCGCTCCATACTTTTCTCGGTGTCAACGATATCGACTTCATCGCGCCCGAAGCGGAAGCGGCCGCCATCATCCTTGCGCTCGCTGCCGGCGAGGTCAGCGAGGCGTCGCTGACGCGCTGGATTAGGGACAATTGGCCGGCCTGAACGCCCCTCTGCAACAGGCTGCCAAGACTACGTCGCAACAGCGCTTCGACTATTGCAATCGCCTCCGAACAGCTTGTCATGTTTGCGCGTTGAGTTCAGATTTCGCGCGCTGGGACAACTGCGGCCTACTTTTGGAATACGCCGAAAATGGCAAGGCATAATTGCTGCAGTGCGGTTGCCCTCGCAATAAGATTGCGCTAATCGAAGCCCCACTTCTCGAACATTGTCCGGAGAGACGAATGGCAAAGAACCGCGAAGTTGCCTACTCGACTGCTGGCGGGAACGATTATGTGGCCCATGAGCAGACCTACGAGACGTTCACCAAGCTGGTGAAGTACGGCAGCGCGGCGGTCGCCACCATTCTGGCTCTGCTGGCAATTTTCCTGACTTGATTCGTAGCGGAGCGCGCCGTTCACGCGGCGCTCTCGTTGGCTTGCTCGCTCACGCGCGGGCTGTGCGCCGCCGGAGGCTCTATGAAGATTGCTGTTGCGAAAGAACTAGATCCAGCTGAACCGCGCGTTGCGGCGACGCCGGACACGGTGAAAAAACTGAAGGCGCTGGGGGCCGAGATCGCGGTCGAACCCGGTGCTGGTATCAAGTCCGGGATCCTGGACAGTGATTTCACCGCCGTTGGTGCCACGGTCAGCGCTGATGCGCTGAAGGATGCCGATGTCATTTTCAAGGTGAAGCGTCCGGAGGCTTCCGAGCTCGCCAAGTACAAGCGTGGTGCGCTGGTGCTGGCGATCATGGACCCCTATGGCAATGACGCGGCGCTGAAGTCGATGGCCGACGCCGGTATCGTCGCCTTCGCGATGGAGCTGATGCCGCGCATCACCCGCGCCCAGGTGATGGACGTGCTGTCCAGCCAGGCCAACCTCGCCGGCTATCGTGCCGTGATCGACGCTGCCGAAGCGTTCGGCCGCGCCATGCCGATGATGATGACCGCGGCCGGCACCGTGCCCGCTGCCAAGGTGTTCATCATGGGCGTCGGCGTTGCCGGTCTGCAGGCGATCGCCACCGCGCGCCGTCTCGGCGCGATCGTGACCGCGACCGACGTGCGTCCGGCCACCAAGGAGCAGGTGGAAAGCTTGGGCGCCAAGTTCCTCGCCGTCGAGGACGAGGAGTTCAAGAACGCCCAGACCGCTGGCGGCTACGCCAAGGAAATGTCCAAGGAATACCAGGCCAAGCAGGCGGCGCTCACCGCCGAGCACATCAAGAAGCAGGACATCGTCATCACCACCGCGTTGATTCCGGGCCGGCCCGCGCCGCGCCTCGTCACCGCTGAAATGGTGAAGTCGATGAAGCCGGGTTCGGTGCTGGTCGACCTCGCGGTCGAGCGCGGCGGCAACGTCGAAGGCGCCAAGGCCGGTGAAGTCGTCGAGATCGATGGCGTCAAGATCGTGGGCTACACCAACGTCGCCGGCCGCATCGCCGCGTCGGCCTCGGGTCTGTATGCCCGCAATCTGCTGAGCTTCTTCGAGACGATGGTCAACAAGGAGAAGGCGCTGGCGGTGAACTGGGAAGACGAGCTGGTCAAGGCCACTGCTCTGACCCGTGACGGCGCCGTCGTTCATCCGAACTTCCAGCCGAAGACCGCTTAAGGAGAGTTGCTATGGAGCATGTGGTTCAGGCGGTCGATCCGTTTGTGTTTCGGCTGTCGATTTTCGTCCTCGCCGTTTTCGTCGGCTATTTCGTGGTGTGGTCGGTGACCCCCGCGCTGCATACGCCGCTGATGTCGGTCACCAACGCGATCTCCTCGGTGATCGTGGTCGGTGCGCTGCTCGCTGTCGGCGTGTCTCTTGCTGGTGATGACACCGGCCCGTTGTGGGCGCGTGGCTTCGGCTTCGTCGCTCTGATCTTTGCTTGCGTAAATATCTTCGGCGGATTCCTTGTCACCCAGCGCATGCTGGCGATGTACAAGAAGAAGCAGAAGTGAGTAGGGGCTTTCGATGAACGCCAATCTTTCCGCACTTCTGTATCTGATCGCCGGCGTCCTGTTCATTCTGTCGCTGCGCGGTCTGTCGTCTCCGGCCACCAGCCGTCAGGGCAACCTGATGGGTATGACTGGTATGGCGATTGCGGTTGCCACCACGCTGGCCGGTCATCCGCCGGCTGATCTGCTCGGCTGGGGTCTCGTGCTCGGCGGCATCGCCATCGGCGGTGGCATCGGCGCGGTGATCGCCAAGCGCGTGCCGATGACCTCGATGCCCGAACTGGTTGCCGCCTTCCACTCGCTGGTCGGTATGGCCGCGGTGCTGGTCGCCGCTGGTGCGTTCTACGCTCCGGCCGCGTTCGACATCGGCGTGAAGGGTGACATCCATGGCGCGAGCCTCGTGGAAATGTCGCTCGGCGTCGCGATCGGCGCGCTGACCTTCACCGGCTCGGTGATCGCGTTCCTCAAGCTCAGCGGCCGTATGAGCGGCGCGCCCATCATCCTGCCCGCTCGGCATGTGGTGAACATCGCGCTCGGCCTCATCATGTTCGCTGCGATCGGCGTGCTGGTCGCGACCGGCAACGAATACGCCTTCTGGGTGATCACCGGCGTCGCGCTGCTGCTCGGTATCCTGATCATCATCCCGATCGGCGGCGCCGACATGCCGGTGGTGATCTCGATGCTCAACTCCTACTCGGGTTGGGCCGCGGCCGGCATCGGCTTCACGCTCGGCAACTCCGCGCTGATCATCACCGGCGCGCTGGTGGGCTCCTCGGGTGCGATCCTGTCCTACATCATGTGTAAGGGCATGAACCGTTCGTTCATCTCGGTGATCCTCGGCGGCTTCGGCGGTGAAACCGCGGCGGCTTCCTCCTCCGGCGGTGAACAGCGCCCGGTCAAGCTCGGCTCGGCCGACGACGCGGCCTTCATCATGAAGAACGCGCAGAAGGTCATCATCGTTCCGGGCTACGGCATGGCGGTGGCGCAGGCCCAGCACGCGCTGCGTGAAATGGCCGACGCGCTCAAGGCCGAAGGCGTTGAGGTCAAGTACGCGATTCATCCGGTCGCCGGCCGTATGCCGGGCCACATGAACGTGCTGCTCGCCGAAGCCAACGTGCCGTATGACGAGGTGTTCGAACTCGAGGACATCAACTCGGAATTCGCGCAGGCCGACGTGGCCTTCGTGATCGGCGCCAACGACGTCACCAACCCGGCCGCGGAAGAGGATCCGTCCTCGCCGATCTATGGCATGCCTGTGCTGCAGGTGTGGAAGGCCGGCACCGTGATGTTCATCAAGCGTTCGTTGGCTTCCGGCTACGCCGGCATCGACAACCCGTTGTTCTATCGCGACAACACCATGATGCTGCTCGGCGACGCCAAGAAGATGACCGAGAACATCGTCAAGGGTATGCACTAACCCGATCTGCCGATCTTTCGTCAGATTTGACCACGACCCGACCCGGCACCGCTTGCAGGCGGTGCCGGGGTAGATCACAAGAGCGCAGCATGCCGGTCAGGCTTGCTGCGCTCTTTTGTTTTCAGCTTCTGTTTTTGCGGAGAGACGATTTTGCCCCGCTCTGGCGCGCCGGATGCCACCAAACCCCGTGACGAGGCTGTCGTTGCCCATGTGGTCGCTGAGGCGATGCCGTCACCGCACGGGCTGCCGCTGTCGTCTTGGCTGTTTCCGGCGCTGGCGGTGACCCTGGTCGGCGCGATCACGCTGTTTCATCTCGAATTCACGCTGACGGCATCAGGCCTGACTTTCGCCTTGGCGCTGCTGGTGGTGCTGTTCGGCACGGTGTTCGCCGCGGTTCATCACGCCGAGGTGCTGGCGCATCGCATCGGCGAGCCGTACGGCACGCTGCTGCTGACGCTGTCGGTCACGGTGATCGAGGTGTCGCTGATCAGCTCGATGATGCTCGGCGAGAAAGTGGTGCCGACTTTGGCGCGCGACACGGTGTTCGCGGTGACGATGATCGTCTGCAACGGCCTGGTCGGCGCCTGTGTGCTGATCGGCGGTCTGCGCTTTCGCGAGCAGCAATTCCGGGTGACCGGCGCCAGCCTTTATCTGAGCGTCATCATCGTACTCGCGACCATCACGCTGGTGCTGCCCAATTACACCTTCACCGATCCCGGTCCGGTCTATTCCAGGGCGCAGCTCGCCTTTGTCAGCCTGTCGACGGTGGTGCTGTACGGGCTGTTCCTGTACACGCAGACCGTGCGCCATCGCGATTATTTCGTGACCACGGCGCCGGAAACGGCCAAGCACCAGGCTGCGCCGCAACACGAAAGCGTGCCGCTCAGTTTTGGCTTGCTGCTGGTGTCGTTGTTCGCCGTGGTGATGCTGGCGGAAAAATTCGCGCATCTGGTCGAGACCACCAGCGCCATGATCGGCGCGCCGATCGCCTTTGCGGGCCTGGTGGTAGCGGTGTTGATCCTGCTGCCGGAGAGCGTGGCCGCGATCGCCGCGGCGCGCCGCAATCAATTGCAGCGCAGTATCAATCTGGCGCTCGGCTCAGCGCTGGCGACCATCGGCTTGACGATTCCGGCCGTCGCTTTGGTGAGCCTCGTGCTCGACAAGCAGCTGACGCTGGGACTGGAAACCCAGGAGATGGTGCTGCTGGTGCTGACGTTCTTCATCAGCATGCTGACCTTCGGCAATGGCCGCACCAACATCATGTTCGGGCTGGTGCATCTGGTGGTGTTCGCGCTGTTCGTGTTCCTGGTGTTCGTCCCCTGAACCGCGCGACTCGCCTGCCATCCGAAGCAGGTTAAGCATCAGTTAATGCCGTAAATAAGAAATACCATCGCGCGGCAAACTTCGCGCCACATTGCCATCGATCTGTCTCACTTGCCGCGTTAATTGAACGAAAAGCTCCAGCATCGTCGGGGATGGCTGGGAGAGACGGGTAATGCTCAAATACATTGGTAATATTTTCAACACCATCTTGCCGTCGGTGTTGGCGACGGTGATCGGTGCCTACATCGTTAACCATTACGTCCTTGCCAATAGGCCCGAGACGCCTCCCGCGGCGGCGAGCAGCGCCAGCGCGCCGGAGGCTAAGAAGGCCGATGAGCCGTCGTCGAAGAATGCCAGCGGCGAGACCCGGGCTGTGATGGCCCCGGTCGATGGTGAAGCCGGCAAGGGCAAGGCCGAGAAGTCAGACAAGCCGGCGGCGCGCGCATCGCAGAGCACGACGCGCGACAAGGCCACCGCGGACAAGGCTGATAAGGCCGACAAGACTGACAAGGCGGATAAGACCGAGCGGGCCGACAAGGGCGTGCCGGCCAAGGCGGCCGCGCCGGTGGCCAGCAGCGTGGCTGCGCCGGCGGTCGAACCTGTCAGCAAGGAAGAACGTCGCGATGCGGCCGATCTCGCCCGCGCGGCGATCGAGCGGCTGCGCAGCTCCAATGAAGTGACGCGCGGTTCTGAGCCGCATCCGCTGGAAGTGCCGCGGCAGGAGCTGCCGCGAGCTGAGCAGCGCCTGGTGGCGCCGCCGCCGTCCGCAACGGTGGCGGTGGCTGCGCCTGTCGCCCCGGCGCCTGCGGTGGTGCCGGCGCCGCCGCCAGCCACGATGGCCGCGCCGATCGCCCCGATGGCGCCAGTGCCGCCCCCGGCCGGGCCTGCGATCACCTCATCGGTGCCGACCCCGCCTGAGGCGATTGCGGCGCCGTCGCATCGCGAGGAAGCGAGCCGGCTGACGCCGCCCGCGGAGATTCCTGGTGGCCGGCGCAGCGATGCCGACGCCGGTCGCTCGGTCGGCGACGACGTGTTGTCGGCAGCGCAGTCAGTGATTCATGCGGTGATTCCGCGCTGACGCGACAAACACGGCGCGGCTCTGCAGATCGGCTCTGATGGAATCAGAGCCGCATCTCAGTTGATAGCAACGTATCTCGGAAATTCGCCATGCCCGCGCCTGTCGCGGGCATTGACGTTTTGAAGGTCGCTCAACATCCAAGGCATTGGCGGCGCCGGGGCGCGCACCGCCATCACGCGACTGCAGGCTCAATGGCCGTTGGTATCAGCACCGCAAGATCAGTGGGGGCGGGGATCAGCACGGCCGCGATTCGGGCAGTTCACCCTGCGCCAAAGGGGTATCCACAAACGACAACGCCCGATCCTCGCGGACCGGACGCTCAATAGAGATCAGGCAACGAATCGTGCCGAACGATCGCGCTTATCGAACATCACAACAGCCAACGACAAAGCGGGCCACCAGGGCCCGCAATGAACGCATTGGCAGTGCGACGATCGCGACTTAGCGAGCAGCCGGACGGGCGCCAGCGGCACCGCGGCGATCAGCGCCGAAAGCCGGCTTCGGCTTCATCGGCAGCAGGCCTTCGCGCTGCAGCTTCTTGCGGGCCAGCTTACGGGCGCGACGCACGGCTTCCGCCTTTTCGCGGGCCTTCTTCTCAGAGGGCTTCTCGTAATGACCGCGGAGCTTCATCTCGCGGAAAATGCCCTCACGCTGCATCTTCTTCTTCAGCGCCTTGAGAGCCTGATCGACATTGTTATCGCGGACGAGAACCTGCACGCGGCATCCTCTTCATTGATCGGATTGAATTTCTGAAAAAGCGAAGGGCTGACAGGAGGCCACGCCCTCTACCTTGAGGGCCGCCATGTACCAGATCGAAACGTGAAAGTCCACCTTGCCGGGGCGATCTTTCGTCGGATGCAGGGAAAACCGCTGCATCCGGCCGGTTCCGACGTCAGCTTTGGGGCGGTGTGGGGCCTCCGGTGACCACGGTGACATGGCCCATCTTGCGTCCGGGGCGTGCCTCGCGCTTGCCATAGAGGTGAACGGTGGCACCGGGAACCGTCAGCCAGCGCGGGAAGTCGTGGACCTCGTCGCCGATCAGATTGGTCATGGTCACCGTGCCGTGGCGAACCGCGGGGGCCAGCGGCCAGCCGGCAATGGCGCGGATATGCTGTTCAAACTGCGACACCGAGGCGCCATCCAGCGTCCAATGGCCGGAATTATGCACCCGGGGCGCGATTTCGTTGACCAGCACCTGCAGCCCGTCGTCGCTGGGCGCCACGAACATCTCGACCGCCATCGTGCCGACATAGCCCAGCGCATTGGCGATGGTTTCGGCGATGGCGCGGGCGCGCGCCGCCACATCGTCGGCAATCGCGGCCGGGGCGCGCGACACTTTTAGGATGTGGTTGCGGTGGTCGTTTTCGGTGACGTCGAACGACACCACCTGGCCATCGGCGCCGCGGGTCGCGATCACCGAGATTTCGCGCTCGAACGGCACGAATCCCTCGAGAATCGCCGCGCGGGTGTCGAGATTGTCCCAGATCGCGCCAAGATCGTCGCCGGGCCGGATCATCGCCTGGCCCTTGCCGTCATAGCCGAATCGGCGGGTTTTCAGCACCGCGGGCCGGCCGAGATCGGCGACCGCGTCGTGCAGCTCGGCCGCCGACGACACCGCCCGATAGGGCGCGGTCGGAATGCCAAGGCTGGTGACAAAATCCTTCTCGATCAGCCGGTCCTGGGTGGTTTCCAGAATCCGGCAGTTCGGGCGCACCGGGCGCCGGGCTTCCAGGATGGTGGCGACCGAGGAGGGGATGTTCTCGAATTCGTAGGTGATGACATCGACGTCGGTGGCAAAGCGCTCCAGCGCCTCGACATCGGCATATTCGGCGCAGGTGGCGTATTGCACCACGTCGAACGCCGGCGAATCCGGATCGGGCGAAAACACCTGACATTTCAGGCCGAGCCTTGCCGCGGCCAGCGCCAGCATGCGGCCAAGCTGACCACCGCCGAGGATGCCGATGGTATCGCCCGGCTTCAGCATCACCCGCTCAGCATCGCTCACGCGGCACCCTCCGGGTGCTCGGCGACGGCATCGGTCTGCCGCTTGCGCCAAGCCGCCAGCCGGGTGGCCAGCGCCTCGTCCTGCAGCGCCAGCACGCTTGCGGCCATCAGCGCCGCATTGACGGCGCCGGCCTTGCCGATCGCCAACGTGCCGACCGGGATGCCCGCCGGCATCTGCACGATCGAATACAGCGAATCGAGCCCCGACATGGTTTTCGATTCGACGGGAACGCCAAACACCGGCAGTTCCGTCAGCGAGGCGGTCATGCCGGGCAGATGGGCGGCGCCGCCGGCCCCGGCGATCACCACCTGATAGCCTGCCGCCTTGGCGCCTTTGGCGAACTGGTAAAGCCGCTCCGGGGTGCGATGGGCGGAAACGATCTTTGCATGATGCGCAACGCCGAGGGCCGTCAGGGTGTCGGCGGCGTGCCGCATGGTATCCCAGTCCGACTGGCTTCCCATGATGATCGCAACAGGAACGGTCATTCCATCAGTTCTTCCGAATTTCCATGAAGATAGCCAGGAGGGGAGCGAACCACCTCATAAACTGGCAAAGCGACCAGAATGGACTATCCTTTATTCATGAAGAGCGGCAAGCCTTGATTGCATGACCATTCCCTCCAAAGCGACGAAAGCTATAAAGCGCCGCTCCGAAGCCGTCGCGGCGCCGAGTGACGCAGCCGGGGCAGGGAAACCGGGCAGGCCGCGGCAGTCGAGCAAGCCAGAACAGCGGGAACCGGCAGACGCCGCTTTGCAGCTCAAGGCGGCCAAACAGCAGATCCGGCGCCTGAAAGCGCAGCTTGCCGCCGCGCTCGCCACGGTGGACGAGTTGCGGGCCTGCGCAGATACCGATTTCTTGCTAGGCATTCTCAATAGGCGCGGTTTTGAGCGCGAGCTTGATCGCGCGGTCGCCTATATCAAGCGTTATGGCGCCAGCGGCGCGCTGATCATGATCGATGTCGATCGGTTAAAGCCGATCAATGATCGGTTCGGCCATGCCGCCGGGGATGAGGTGTTGAAGGCGGTGGTCGCCGAGATGCTGCGCCAGGTGCGCGCCTCTGACGTGCTGGCCCGGCTGGGCGGCGACGAATTCGTGCTGCTGCTGTGGAATCTCAGCGCCGCGGACGCGGAAGCCAAGGCGGTCAATCTGGAAAACGCCGTGGACATGCTGCGCTTCCATTTTGGCGGCGAGCTTGCGCAAGCCGGTATTTCGACGGGCGTCGCCATGCTCGGTCCGCAATCCGATGCGCGCGAGGCGATGGCTGCGGCCGATCGGGCCATGTATGCGCGCAAGCAAGTTCGGCGCCGCCTGGCGGCGGAAGCAGGCGCGGTGATCGCTACGCGATAATGTCGGGGGTGATCTGATCTTCGATGAACGCGATGCGATCGCGCAGCACCAGCTTGCGCTTCTTCAGCCGCTGTAATCGGAGCAGGTCTGGCGCCGGCGAATGATGCAATGCATCGATTGCTGCATCGAGGTCGCGATGTTCCTGCTGCAGCTTGGTGAGCTCGGCGATCAGTTCGCCCTGATCTTGGTCGTTCATGAGGCCGTTGATTTTGGATCGCTGCATTGCGATCGAGGACATTCGAGACGTGCGGCGAATTATCGCTCCCTGGCGGCGGTCTCGCAAGCAGCACTCGCAAAAGATCGTCAGTGCGCGTGAAAGCAGGCCAAAACCCGGCGCGGTTGCACCACAACATGCGCATTGCCGCAAATCCCTGCGACGCTAGGCCATTCACGGTTCGTTGCCGATGCTCCTTAAGACGCATGACGTTTTCGGGATTTCGATCGACAGACGCATTGAGTGATGTACACTCACTACTACCTACAGTCTGAAGTTCAATCGCACACCGAGGAGGTTGGATATGGCAATTCAGGCGCATCTCGTTGAACTGGAGCGCAAACATAAGCTTCTCGAAAACGAACTGCACGAAGCTCTTGTGCACCTTTCCACCGACGATCTGCGTATCGTTGAATTGAAGCGCCGCAAGCTCCTGGTGAAGGACCAGATCGAACGGCTCCGTCAAAACGTCGACGACACCGTACACTAGTAACTCAACGGGGCGCCGGACGCCGGCTCACCATCTGCCGCTTCACCGCTCACGGTGTTGCTGCCATCACAGCCGGTGCGGCGCCCCGCTTCATCCCCGCCATCCCCCGCACATTCCCTGCAGCCATTGTTCCCGCAGACGTCGTTGTTCCCGCAGACATCGTTCCTGCAGAAGTCGTTCCTGCAGAAGTCGTTCCTGCAGCCATTGTTTGGACCTGTCCTGAGGACGATGCGCGACCACGCTCGATGACAAGCCGGACGGTCCCGCAATCTGGCCGCGACACTGGGCGAGACCATCGGTCGCATCCCCTTGGCCGAGACTTTCCAAGCTGAGACTCTCAAAGCTGAGGCTTCGCAGCCTTCGATAGGTGCGTTGCGGCACGGGCGTTGCGCGGGTGCACGTCGAGACGTGCTCTTAGAGGCTTGCTCGTTGCCAGAGGTGACCAAGCCGCATCGATCACCGCGCGTTATCGCGGCGGCCGGCTTGCAGTTATCACTCGCTGCGGGAGCCCATCGGCGCGCTCAACCCCAGCGTCAACTCTGAGTGCTGACGCGCGTTCTCTTGGCGTCCACTTTGCTTGAAAACGCGATGATGGCCGCTGCGCGCCTGCGGCCGTTGAACGCCGGCCGAACACAATCATTGGTGGCTGGCCGACTCGTGCTCGCCGACTCGCGCGGCGATGCTCCGTTCATCGTCGCGCGTGCCGGAAGGGAAGGCGATGGCTCACGCCATGGTTGGCGAGCGGGCCAGTTCGCCGACCAGATCGGCAATCGCCAGGCAGGAGGTCAGGCCCGGTGATTCGATGCCGAACAGATTGATCAGGCCATCGATGCCGTGCTCGGCGCGACTCTGGATTGTGAAATCCTGCACCGCTATCGCTTTCGGCACGATTTTTGGGCGGATGCCGGAATAGGCCGGCACCAGCGCGCCGTCCGGCAGCTCGGGCCAATAGCGGCGGATCGCCGGGTAGAAGCGTTCGGCACGCGACGGATCGACCTGGTAGTCGATCGCATCGACCCATTCGACATCGGGCCCGAACCGCGCCTGACCGGCAAGGTCGAGCGTCAGATGCACGCCGAGCCCGCCCGGCTCCGGCACCGGATAGATCAGCCGAGAAAACGGCGCGCGCACGCTGCAACTGAAGTAATTGCCCTTGGCATAGTAGGCGGTTGGGATTTTGTCCGCAGGCATCGCGGCAATCGCCCGCGCGACGGCCGGCGCGCTCAAGCCAGCGGCATTGACCAGCAGCCGGCAGCGCAGCGTCATCGGCGCCTCGCCGCCGACATCGACCTCAAAACCCTCGGCAACGACGCGCGCGCGCTCAAACGGCGCGAGAAAGGCGAAGGCCGCGCCGTGGTCTTCGGCCTCGCCGCGCAGCGCCAGCATCAGCGCGTGACTGTCGATGATGCCGGTCACGGGCGACAGCAACGCGGCAACACAGTGCAAGGCCGGCTCGAGCGCGCAGGCCGCTGCGCCGCTGAGCTGTTGCAGCTCCTCGACCCCATTAGCCTCGGCATGGGCGCGGATCGCCTGCAACTTCTCGGCTTCGGCGGGCGAGGTGGCAACGATCAGCTTGCCGGTTCGGCGATGAGGGATGCCGTGGTCGCGGCAATAGTCATAAAGCTGCCGGCGGCCGCGCACGCATAGCTGCGCCATCAGGCTGTCGGCCCGATAATAAATGCCGGCGTGAATCACCTCGCTGTTACGCGAGGAGGTCACCGTACCGATGGCGTCGGCCGCTTCCAGCACCACCACTTCGCGGCCGGCAAGCGCCAGCTGGCGTGCAATGGCAAGGCCGACAACACCGGCACCAACCACGATGCAATCGACTTGGTCCATCAGTATGCGCCTCGTTGAAAAACGTATGCAGCGTAGCCGATTGCCGGCCGGAGAGAAGTATTAACCTTAGTGGGGCAATTGAACAAAACTTGGTCAAATCGATAGGTTGTGAGGCACGGCGTTTACTCGATTCACACCCGTTCCGCCCATGGTTTTGCCGTAAATCGCTGGGTGGTGCATGGCTGGCTGGAATAGGGGCGCAGGTGTCAAATCGGCCTGGATAAGATCAGGGACGATTGGATGCCTTGCTGCATCGGTGACAAGCGCATCTGCGTGGGCAGGTGAGGCTGAAAGCTCAATCGCTGTGGTTGCGCCGGGTTCGTCGCTTCCTGTGTGGGAGCTGTTCATTGGTGGCATCGTCATTCTGTCGTTTCTGGGTGCGGTCACGATCTGGACGATGTCGGCCATGCGCGGCATCAAGCGCGCCAACCGCCGGCGCAGCCTGCTGGTCAGGGCCGCGCTCAATCGCCTCAATCAAGGCATGGTCATCATGGACGCGGAAGGCCGGGTGGTCTTCTGCAACGATCGCTACCTTGAGATCTATGAGCTGAACCGCAACGATCTGCGCATTGGCATGACCGCCGAGGATCTCCTGGCGCTGCGCCGGCAGCAAGGCACGCTCGATGAAGAGACCGAGCAGTTTTATCGTCGCACCGAAGGCAGCGACGAACATTTGTCGCACCTGCCGAACGGCCGGTCGGTGCTGATCAAATATTCCAGGCTGCCCAATGGCGGATCGATTTCCACCCACGACGACTGCACCGAGCAGCGTCAGCTGTCCAAGCAGCTCGCCACCACCAAGCAATTCCTGGAATCGGTGATCGACAACATTCCGGTGTGCGTGGTCGCCAAATCGGTCGAGGACGGCCGCTATATTCTCGCCAATCGCGCGTTCGAGCGTTTTTCCAGGCTGCCGCGCGAACGGATCATCGGCAAGCGCGCCGATGAGCTGTTCAAGCGATCGACCGCGCAAACCGTGATGGAGGCCGATCGTGCCGCGATCGCCGACCGGCATGCGCCACTCAAGGCGGAAATGACGGTCGATGTCGGCGGCACCCGCATCATCTCATCGGATCGGGTGGTGGCCTGCAACGACAAGGGCGAGCCGGAATTTTTGATTGTGCTGTTCGACGACATCACCGAGCGGCATTCGCTGGAGCGCGAGCTGGAGAGCGCCAAGAAATTCCTTGAGCTCGTCATCGACAACATTCCGATTTGCCTGACCGTGCAGAGCGCGGCCGATGGCCGTTATCTGCTCGCCAATCGCAGTTCGGAGGCGATCCTCAACCGGCGCCGCGAAGATGCGCTCGGCCTGTCGGTCGCCGAAATCTTCGACCCCAAGGAAAGCAAGCTGATCGGCGAGCGTGACGGGATGGCGATCAGGCGCCGCCACTTGCTCACCGAGGAGCAGCCGATCAGCACCAAGGACGGCCTGCGGCTGTTCGTCACCCGCCGCCAGACCGTGCTCGATGAGCAGGGCGAGCCGAAATATCTGATCAAGACCCATGAGGACGTCACCGACCGGCGCCAGACCGAGACCCGGATGGCGCATATGGCCTATCATGATGGCCTCACCGATCTGCCGAACCGCGCCGCATTCCTGCAATCGCTGGCGCAGATGATCGAGGCGTGCCGCGACACCAAGGAGCAATTCGCGGTGCTGGCGGTCGATCTCGATGGTCTGAAGGAAATCAACGATGTGTTCGGCAATGCGGTCGGCGACAAGCTGCTGATCGAGGTTGCCAGCAAGCTGCGCTCGACCTGCCGCGGCGGCGTGGTGTCGCGCATCAGCGGCGACGAGTTCGGTCTGATCATCGATGGACCGCAGCCGAGCGCCGGGCTGGCGATGGCCGATAACATCGCCAAGGTGCTGGCCAATGGCTTCCTGATCGATGGCAAGGCGATGCGGATCGGCATCACCACCGGCATATCGGTGTTCCCGAGCAATGGCGATGATGCCGCCTCGCTGCTCGCCAATGCCGGTTCAGCGCTGTTCCGCGCCAAAGCACGGATGCGCGGTTCGGTCTCGGTGTACGAGCCGGAGATGGACCGCCAGATCCGCGACCGCCGGGTGCTGCATCAGGACCTGTCCAAAGCGATCAAGAACGGCGAGATCACGCTGTTCTACCAGCCGCAGGCGCGCGGCAACGGCGCGACCGGCAACAGCGAGGTGGTCGGGTTCGAGGCCCTGGCGCGCTGGCGCCATCCGAGCCGCGGCTTCGTGCCGCCCAGCGATTTCATTCCGCTGGCCGAGGAAAGCGGGCTGATCGTCGAACTCGGTGAGTGGATTTTGCGCGAGGCCTGCCGCCAGGCGGCGAGCTGGACCAAGCCGCTGCAGGTCGCGGTCAACCTGTCGCCGGCCCAGTTCCTGAACAGCGATTTGGTCAGCGTGGTGCACACCATCCTGCTCGAAACCGGCCTCAATCCGCGCCGGCTCGAACTTGAGGTCACCGAGGGAGTGCTGATCGAAGATTTCGATCGCGGACTGTCCTTGCTGCGGCGTCTGACCGCGCTCGGCGTCCGCATCTCGATGGATGATTTTGGCAGCGGCTATTCGTCGTTGACCTATCTGCAGGCGTTCCCGTTCGACAAGATCAAGATCGACCGCGCCTTTGTGATGAACCTCGGCCACAATCCGCAATCGGCTGCGATCGTTCGCGCGGTGATCGGGCTCGGCCACGGTCTTGGCGTATCGATCGTCGCCGAGGGCGTCGAAACCCAGCAGCAGCTGCATTTCCTGGTGCAGGAAGGCTGCGATGCGGTGCAGGGGTACTACATCGGCAAGCCGCACCCGATCGAGCACTACGCCGATCTGGTTGGATTGCCGGGCCTCGACGACGACACCATGCTCGCTGACGAACGGATGGCTGTTTGAAGACGGCCGCTGTGACGATGGGCTGATCGGCGGTTTCTTGATCGGCGCGGGAGGGGCGGCGTTGGGCTGACCTGCGCCAAGCTGCTCCGGCGTGTTGATGGCGCCGGGCGCTAGTCTCGCGGCACAAGTTCCTGCGCCGCCGAATGCTGCGCTGAAACCCTGCGGCGCCAACACCCCTGTTGCGCCAGACCCTGCTGCGCTATGCGCCACGGCCAGCGGCGGGGCGGCAATCGCGCGCACCTCTCCCGTCCACATTCCTGTGGCCTGATTGACCCGGCTAGTTGAGTCGCCGCGGCCGATGAGGTTAACCTTGCGTCAACAGTTCGTCCAACGGTACCGTGATCTGAATTGCATGTAATCACCGAAGCACAGGCGACATTGCCTGGATCAACGCTCCTGCACATCGACGGCGTCGAAAAGCGTTTCGGCGGCTTTGTCGCTGTTGATGGCCTGTCTCTGGAGGTCAAAGCAGGAGAATTCTTCGCTCTACTTGGGCCGAGCGGCTGCGGCAAAACCACCTTGCTGCGCATGCTCGCGGGCTTCGAAACCCCGGATTGTGGACGCATCCTGCTGGATGGCACCGACATCGCCGGCGTGCTGCCGCATCGGCGGCCGGTGAACATGATGTTCCAGAGCTACGCGCTGTTTCCGCATCTGAACGTGTCCGACAACATCGCCTTTGGCTTGAAGCGCGCCGGCATGGCGCGCGACGAGATCGCGACCCGCGTTGCGGAAATGATCGCGCTCGGCCGGCTCGAGGGACTGGAGCGGCGCAAGCCCAATCAACTGTCCGGCGGTCAGCAGCAGCGCGTTGCGCTGGCGCGGGCGCTGGCGCTGCGGCCGCGGCTGTTGCTGCTCGACGAGCCACTCGGCGCGCTCGACAAGAAACTGCGCGATTCCACCCAGCGCGAGCTGATGGATCTGCAGCGCCGGCTCGGCACCTCATTCATCATCGTCACGCACGATCAGGACGAGGCCATGACCATGGCCGACCGGATCGGCGTGATGAATCATGGCCGGCTGGTGCAGGTGGCGACGCCGCGTCAGCTCTACGAACAGCCGGCCTCGCGCTGGGTCGCGGAGTTCGTCGGCGACGTCAACATCTTTGAAGGCCGCATTGAACGCCGCGAGGATCAGCGGCTGGTGATTGCCTGCCACAACACCGGCGCGATTGTTGCGGCGGCGCCGCGGCAATCGCTGGCCGGCGAGGCGGTGTGCGTGGCGATCCGCCCCGAGAAAATGAAGCTGTCGCGCCAGGGACCAGCCGAAGCGGCCATCCAGGCCGGCGCGATCAACCGCCTGGAAGGCACGGTCAGCAATCTCGGCTATCTCGGTGACATCAGCAGCTATGGCATTGCGCTCGACGCCGGTGCCACGCTGCGGGTGTCGGTGACCAATACCGCGCGCGTCGATGTCGATGATTTCCGTCCCGGCGAGCGTGTGGTGGTGTGGTTTGAGCCCGACGACTGCGTGGTGCTCGACCCATGAGCACGCGCCAGCTCTTTACCCGTCCGGCGCGGCGCGCGGCGATCGCGCCCTATCTGTGGATGGTGCTGTTCTTCCTGCTGCCGTTTGCGTTCGTCGCGAAGATCGCGCTGTCGCAATCGGCGCTGGCGCAGCCGCCTTATCTGCCGACCTTCGATCTCACCGCAGGCTGGGAAGCGCTCAAGGCGGCCGCGGCGACGCTGTCGCTCGACAATTTCCGGCTGATCTTCTCCGACGAGCTGTACGCCAATTCCTATCTGCGCAGCCTGTTGGTCGCGGCGACGTCCACCACGCTGCTGCTGCTGCTCGGCTATCCGGTCGCCTATGCGATCGCGCGCCTGCCGGAGCGCTGGCAGCCGATCGCGATGGTGCTGGTGATCATCCCGTTCTGGACCTCTTTCCTGATCCGCGTCTATGCCTGGATCAACATCCTGCAGCATGACGGCCTGCTCAATCAGGTGCTGATGGCGCTGCATGTGATCTCGGCGCCGCTGGTGTGGCTGTCGACCGATAGCGCGATGTATATCGGCATCATCTATTCCTATCTGCCGTTCATGATCCTGCCGCTCTATGCGAGCCTCGCTAAATTGCAGCCGAGCCTGCTGGAAGCGGCGCAGGACCTTGGCGCCTCGCCGGCGAAATCGTTCTGGCTGGTGACGTTCCCGTTGTCGCTGCCGGGCGTCGGCGCCGGCGTGCTGCTGTGCTTCATTCCGATCGTCGGTGAATTCGTGATCCCGGACCTTTTGGCCGGTTCCGGCGACATGATGATCGGCCAGACGCTGTGGCTGGAGTTCTTCGCCAACAAGGATTGGCCGCTCGCGGCCGCGATCGCGGTGATGCTGCTCGGCATTCTGCTGGTGCCGCTGCTCGTTTATGAGCACATCCAGCGCCGGCAATTGGAAGGGAAGCAGTGATGGCTGGGCGCGCTCAGCCGGGCCTGTCGCGCTTCAACGTCACTGCGTTGGCGCTCGGCCTCGGCTTTCTTTATCTGCCGATCGTCATTCTGGTGATCTATTCGTTCAACGCTTCGCGCCTGGTGACGGTGTGGGGCGGCTGGTCGCTGCGCTGGTATGTCGAGTTCTTCAACGATCAGGCGATGCTGGCGGCGTCCTGGATGAGCCTGCGCGTCGCGGCGGCCTCGGCCACCGCGGCCACCGTGCTCGGCACGCTGGCGGCGATCGCGCTGTCGCGTGGCGCGCGCTTCAAGGGCCGCACGCTGTTTTCCGGCATGCTCTATGCGCCGCTGGTGATGCCGGAGGTGATCACCGGGTTGTCGCTGCTGCTGCTGTTCGTGGCGATCAATGTCGAGCGCGGGTTTTGGACCGTCACGGTCGCGCATACCACGCTGACCATGTGCTTCGTCACCGTGGTGGTGCAGTCGCGGCTCAATTCGCTCGATCGCAGCCTTGAAGAAGCGGCGATGGACCTCGGCTGCAGCCCGGTGCGGGCGTTTCTGTCGGCCTCGCTGCCGCTGATTGCGCCCTCGATTGCGGCCGGCTGGATGCTGGCCTTCACGCTGTCGCTGGACGATCTGGTGATCGCCAGCTTCACCACCGGCCCGGGCTCGGCGACGCTGCCGATCCGGATCTATTCAGAGATCCGCCTTGGCGTGAAGCCGGAAGTGAATGCGATCTGCACGCTGTTCATCGGCCTGATCACGCTGTTGATCGTGTCAGCCTCGCTGGCCAGCAAGATCTCCAGCGCCCGCGGTGACAATGCCGCGCGCGCCTGAAGCAGCGTTCTGAACCAATCGCGCTTGATCTGCATGATGGCCGGGCTCGTCCCGGCCATCGGCGTTTCTGATCCCAACACCGCGTCCAAAATGGTGATGCCCGCGACAGCGCGGGCATCACAAGCATCATATCCAGCAGCAGCCGCAGGGCTGGCTTTAGTTGGGCTGGATCAATTGGTTTTGGCCTCGGGGGCGGCGGGGGCTTCGCCGTCCGGGCTGGCGCTTTCGTTGGCCGGCTCGGCCTTGGAGCCGGTGAACCGTTCCAGCACCGAGCGCACCGCGTCGCGGGTCTTGCGGTCCTTGACCGAGTCGAGCAGCGGCGCCGAGGCCGGCGAGCGCCGGATCAGGCTTTCCGGATCAGGGAACACCAGCGGATCGTCCCACGGGCCTTGCACCACGAATGGCAGGTCAAAGCCATCACCGCCGCGCGCGGAGGTGATCAGGCCGGCAACGCCGCGCAGATCGAATTCGCGCGCCGGCACCGACGCCGTGCCGGTCATGGTGATCCGCGCGGTCGGCCCTTCGATGCGGATGTCTTCCGCGGTGGCGACGCCCTCGCTGAAGCGCAGCTTCATCGCAAGCGTATCGAACGGGGTCTGACCGGAGCGGAAATTGCCGCCGCCCGACAGCGGCCGGCGCTCGAGCCGCTTCAGCAATTGCTCGACATTGAAGCCGGTGATCGCGCCCTCATGGCCGACCAAGGTCGCGGTGCCGTTCAGCGACTGCGCCAAGCCGAACGGGCTCGAGCCTTTCGCCTCAAGCGCGAAGCTGAGATTGCCGCGGCCGGTGATGCGGCGCACGCCGAACAGGTCGCTGGCGCAGGCCTGCAGGTTGACGTCGGCGAATTGCAGCTGCGCCTTGACGTCGGCGTCCTCATCCGCCCGGGCCACCACAAACGAGCCGGTGGCGATGCCGCCATAGACCTGCGCTTCGCCGATGCTGATCGCGAGCGCGCCCGAGCGCAGATTGACGCCGAGCGCGGTGCGGCCGAGCGCAGAACCGCCGATCGTCACTTTGGCGGCCGACAGCCGCATGTCGATATCGACCGGCAGGCTGCCGCCGAGATCGAACAATTGCCGGTTCCAGTCACGCGCGCCGTTCGCCAGCAGCCGCAGTGCCGACAGATAGGGGGTGAGATCGACCTTGCCAGCGGCGAGGGTGGCTTGCAGCGTCTGCCGTCCGGTGCCGTTGAAGGTGATCACGCCTTCGGCGACGTTCTTGTCGAGCTCGATATTGACATTGGTGAGCGACACCGACGGTCCGACGATATTGGCGCGCGCTTTGAGCGCGAACACGCCAAGGCCGCCGCGGCCGGGCGGTTCCATGCCGGCCCAGCGCAGCGCATCGCGCAGCGAGCTGCTGTCGGCGGTGACGATGCCTTCCATCATCAGGTTGGAACGGTTGACCACGGTGCCGTCGAACACCAGCTTGATCGGGTCGCCAGCCAGCCGCAGCCGCAAGCCGCTGCGCTCGCCGGACAGCAGCGCGAAAAAGTCGTTGAAACTGACATTGCCTTCGATGCGCTCGCCGCGCCATTCAAAGGCGCCGGTGGCGGCGAAGGTGCGCGAAATCGCCGGCCAGGCCAGCGACAGATTGATCTTGCTGATTGTTCCGGCCGAAACCCGCCCGGTTTCGTCTTGATAGTTCAGTTCGCCGTCTTCCAGCCGAACTTCCGAGAACGAGACCTTGTCTTCGGCGCCGGGTTTCAGCACGCGCGGCAGCCCGGCAAGGAAACTGTTCCAATTGCTGCCGCCATCGGCGGTGCGCACCACTTCGATCTGCGGACGGGTCAGCACCACGTCGGCGATCTTGAAGCGCTGCAGCAGCAGCGGCACGAACTGCAAATTGGTGGTCAGCCGCTGTGCCTTCAGCATCAGCGCATCAGGCGCGTCGCTTGACCGCAGGCCGATATCGTTGAACGCAACGTAACTACCGGGAAATACCGATACCTCGACATTGCCATTGACCACGAGATCAAGCCCGGTCGCAGAACGGATCTGCGCTTCGATAGCCGAGCGCAGGCTGTTGCGGTCGAGCATCAGCGGCACAGCAATGAGGCCGAGCACGGCAATAACCAACAATGCCGCGATCGCAATACCCCAGCGTTTCATTCTTTGGCCCCTTACCAGACAGACATCCAGACGATGTTGAAGCGGGCGGGCCACAGGCCCATTCCGCCCGGCAACTTGCTGTTTTTTCTTGACGCTTTCAAGGCCGCGCCCTGTGGCGCACAGCGCTGCCGTCATTGACGGGGTCCGAACAATTTGCCTAGATAGTCGTGGCCCATCTGCGTACGGCATCGCGTGCGCGGCGGGGTCCAAAATTCATCACGAGGAAACGTCGCCCTTCCAGTTGTGACGCCACCAGCCGGATCGCTTCGATCATGCGAGTGTCGTCATACGGGCTTCATCTGCGCCTCACCTGCATCAGGTACTCAGCATCATGAACAAGGTCTATCCGGACGCCAAATCCGCCCTCGACGGACTTCTCAGAGACGGCATGATGATCATGTCGGGCGGCTTCGGCCTATGCGGCATTCCCGAACATCTGTCCGACGCGATCCGTGATGCTGGCGTCAAAGATCTGACGTTCGTTTCCAACAATGCCGGCGTTGACGGTATCGGATTGAGCCGGTTGCTCGAGACCCGGCAGATCAGAAAAATGATCTCGTCCTATGTCGGCGAGAACAAGCTGTTCGCGCAGCAATTCCTCGCGGGCGAACTGGAGCTGGAATTCGCACCGCAAGGCACGCTGGCCGAACGGATTCGCGCCGGCGGCGCTGGCATCCCGGCGTTCTTCACCAAGACCGGCGTCGGCACGCTGATTGCCGAAGGCAAAGAGGTGCGGGAGTTCGACGGCGAGAAGTACATCATGGAGCGCGGGCTGTTTGGTGACCTCGCGATCGTGCACGCCTGGAAGGGCGATACCGCCGGCAATCTCGTGTACCGCAAGACCGCGCGCAATTTTAACCCGATGATGGCGACCGCTGCGAAGATCACCATCGCCGAGGTCGAGCATCTGGTGCCGGCCGGCGAAATCGATCCCGATCACGTGCATACGCCCGGCATCTTCGTGCAGCGTATCGTCGAGGTTGGCGCATCCAAGAAACACATTGAGCAGCGGACCACCCGCAAGCGCAACGCCGCTGCGGCCGCCGGGGAGGAAGTGTAATGGCCTGGACTCGCGATCAGATGGCGGCGCGCGCCGCCAAGGAGCTGCGTGACGGCTTTTATGTCAATCTCGGCATCGGCATTCCGACTCTGGTTTCCAATTTCATTCCCGATGGCGTCGATGTGGTGCTGCAGAGCGAGAACGGCATGCTCGGCATGGGTCCGTTCCCCTATGAGGGCGAGGAAGATCCGGACCTGATCAACGCCGGCAAGCAGACCGTCACTGAGCTGCCGTCAACCAGTTACTTCTCCAGCGCCGACTCGTTCGCGATGGTGCGCGGCGGCCACATCGATCTGTCGATCCTGGGCGCCATGCAGGTCGCGCAGAATGGCGATCTCGCCAACTGGATGATCCCGGGCAAGATGGTGAAGGGCATGGGCGGCGCGATGGATCTCGTCGCCGGCGTCAAGCGCGTCGTGGTGGTGATGGAGCATTCCGCCAAGGACGGCCCAAAACTGCTGAAGACCTGCACGCTGCCGCTCACCGGCGAGCGCGTGGTCGATATGGTGATCACCGATCTTGCGGTGTTCACCATCGACAAGCACAGCGATGGCGGCATGACGCTGATCGAGCTGGCCGATGGCGTCACGCTCGATGAGGTCAAGGACAAGACCGAAGCATCGTTCAAAGTCGCGCTGTAGCGCGTACTCGTAGACGCGAACGTCGCCTCCAAAACCCCACCCGGCCGGCCCGATGGACATCGGGCCGTCCACCCTCCCCACAAGGGGGAGGGAGAAGAGGGCGACGCATCTGCGCCACTCACTCATCGCGGGGTGCTGTGAGTGTGGGTTGTCTGTGAACTTGAGCCGCTGAGTTTGGTTCAACCGGTGAGTTTGGTTCAGCCGGTGAGTTCGGTCTGGAAATCATCCTTGCCGCGGGCACCATCCCTCCCCCCGCGTAGCGGTGGGGAGGGTGACCGGCCGCAGGCCGGTCGGGTGGGGGGCTTAGCTCAGCGTTGAAAAGCCCGAATCTAGCGCCGGCCGCCGGCAAACATCGGCGACTCGCCGGGCAGCAGTGATGAGCGGATGTCGCTATCGACGCGGCCATTGGGCTGCACATATCCGGCAGACACCGACAGGCTGAGATTGGACGTCGGCCGCACCTCGACGCCGGCATGGAAGCCGTAAGCCGCGGTCGACTCGGTGCCTGACCCGGTCAGCGAATTGAACACGTCGGGCTTGTATTTCAGCGTATCGACGCCGGCGATGAACGCCATCGGCAGATTGCCGACGCCCTTGAAATCGTAATTGAGCTGGGCGCCCTCGCGGGTCAGCGCGCTGAAATTGCCGTAGCCGCCAATGCCGTTCCAGCCATAGCCACCCGCGAACGAATTGACCTGAAACTCATAGCTGCGGAACGAAAAGCCGCTGCGCTGTTCGCCGGCCGCTGCATCGAAGCCAGGGAAGTCGCCATAGGTCGGCGCGGTCTCGCTGGTCGCGCTCCCAAAGCCGAACATCCCGCCCGGAATCCAATAGCTGATCGGCGCGACCTGCGCTGGCGCCGGTTGCGCGCTCAGGCACAGCAGCGCCAAAGCGAGCGCAGATCCGGTGGTGGCAGCGAAGTTCGGCATCAGACAGTCCTCATCAGAGGTCGAAATTATAGGGGCTGCGGGCCGGATCGACCAGCGCGTGCAGCCGATGGTCGCAGTTGCGCTTGTTCCCGGCGGCGCAGCGCCAGCATGCGGCCTGTGAATTGGCCTGGAAATTGGGCCTGGGTTTGACACAGCGCCTGACAATGAGTGTCAGCTTCTGCGCTCGGAAAAGCGCGTCAGCCAGATCACCGGCGGCACGCTCGCCGCGACGATGATCAGCGCGGCCATGGCGCCGTCTTCGAATGAGCCGCGGCTGGCATATTGATAGATCGAGGTCGCCAGCGTCTCGACATTGAGCGGCCGCAGCAGCAGCGTCGCCGGCAGTTCCTTCAAGCAATCGACGAACACCACGATCGCGGCGCCGAGCAGCGCCGGCTTGAGCAGCGGCAGGTCGATACGCCACAGCGCGGTCAGCCGGCCGGCACCGACCGCGCGCACGCTGTCGTCATAGTCGCGCGGGATCTGCTCAAAGCCGGCGCGCAACAGGCCGGTCGGCACCGCCAGGAACCGGATCACATAGGCCAGCACCAGCGCGCCACCGGAGCCGATCAGCAGCAAGCCCGGTGCCGCGTTGCCCATCGACGCCGCGATCGCGGCAATGGCGTTGTCGAACGCTAAGAGCGGCGTCAGCAGCCCGAGCGCCAGCACGGTGCCGGGCAGCGCGTAACCAAGCTGCGCCACGGAGGTCGCGATCGCGCTGGTTCGGTCGGCGCGCCAGCGCTGCGCCAGCATCACGATCAGCGCCAGCAGCAATGCCAGCCCCGTGGCGATCACCGCCAGCGTGACGGTGTGCAGCGCGTCGCGCCATAGCGATGGCTCGATGCCGCTCAGCACGGCGCGGCGCAGCGCGGTGCCGAGCAGATAAAGCACCGGCACGATGAAGCCGAGCAGTGGCGGCAGCAGGCAGATCGTGAGCGCCGCCCAACCGCGCCGCGCCGATAGCGCGGTGCGCGGCTTGAGCCGCGTCGCTTCGGATGGCAGTTCGACGCTCGCTTTGCGTCGGGCAATGCGCTCGATCGCGATCAACAGCGCGACCAAGCACAGCAGCACCAGCGCCAATTGCGCGGCGCCCGCCAGGCTGCCGCGGTTCAGCCAGGTGGTGAATACCGCGACGGTGAGGGTGCGCACGCCGAGATATTCGCTGGCGCCGATATCGTTCAGCGTTTCCAGCGCCACCAGCGCGGCGCCGACCGCCAGCGCCGGCCGCGCCATCGGCAGTGTGATCCGCCAAAAGATCGTGCCGCGGCTGGCACCGAGTACGCGCGCCGCTTCGCTGGCGTCCGCGCTCTGCGCCTGCCACAGCGCTTGCGCCGCGAGATAAACGTAAGGATAGAGCACGAGGCCGAGCAGCAGCACCGCGCCCGGCAGCGAGCGCAGCGCAGGTAGCAGCGCCAGCGCGTCCGCGCTCGGCAATGCCAGCGTGAGCACGCGATGGATCAGCCCGAGCGGCTCGAACAGATCAACATAGACATAGGCGACCAGATAGGTCGGCACCGCCAATGGCAGCGGCAGCAGCCACAACAGCACGCGCCGGCCAGGGAAATCGAACGAGGTCATCAGAAAGGCGGTGCCGGCGCCGATCAGCAAGGTTAGCGAGCCGACGCCGAGCACCAGCAATGCGGTGTCGGTGATCGCCGGTTGCAGCACATAGGCCAGCAGCACCGGCCAGACATCGCCGGCCGGTTGCCAGGCAATCAGCAGCAGGCTCAGCACCGGCGCGGCCACCAGCAGCGCGGTGAGCAGTGCCAGGATCAGTGCCACGAGATCGGCGCGCGGCGCAGCGCGCCCCGCAGTGGTGATCGGCACCATGGTGTCGCGCACCATGATGCGGCGCGACCAGGCCTCATCTTTGGATAGCTGCCGCACCCGCTGCTCCTGGAAGGCCGGTCGGTCGTGCAACGACGCCGTCAGTGTCGGTTGCACGACCGCGGTCATGGCCGGGCTGGTCCGATCGCCGCTTTGTGCCGGGCGGTGATCAATTATCGAAGCCGACCTTGTCGACCAGTATCGATGCCGCCTTGCGCTGCGCGGCGATCTTGGCGATCGGCATCGGATCGGCGATCAGCTTGCCGTAGCTGGCGACGGTGGCATTGAGCGGCACGCCGGGACGGATCGGATATTCGTAATTGCTGTCGGCATAGATCTGCTGCGCGCTGTCGCTGACCAGCCATTCGATCAGCTTGACCGCGTTAGCGTGGTTCGGCGCGTGCTTGGTGAGCAGCACGCCGGATAGATTGACGTGGGTGCCGCCGCCCACAAAGGTCGGCAGCAGCACCTTGGTCGCCTCCGCCCATGGCTTCTTGTCGGGATCGGCGTTCATCATCAGCGCCCAATAGTAGGTGTTGCCGATGCCGAGGTCGCACTTGCCGGCTGCGACGTCGCGTGCCGTTTCGCGATCACCACCCGAGGGCTTTTGCGCGAGATTGGCTTTCAGTCCGCGCAGCCATTGCTCGGTTTTCTGTTCGCCGTATTTGGCGAGATAGGCCGCAAACAGCGCGTTGTTGTAGATGTGCTGACCGGAGCGGATGCAGATCTTGCCCTTCCATTTCGGATCGGCCAGTTCTTCGTAGGAAATCGTGTCCTGCTTGACCCGGTCCTTGGCGGCATAGATCACGCGCGCCCGCATCGAAATGCCGGCCCAATGGCCGTTCGGATCGCGATATTGCGGCGGCACGATCTCATCGATCACCGCCGATTTGATCGGCTGGGTGATGCCGGCCAGCACGGCGTCGTCGATCCGGCCGATATCGACGGTCAGCAACACGTCGGCGGGGCTGTTGGCGCCCTCGGCCTTGATGCGCTGTTCGAGCCCTGAACTGGCCGAGATCACATTGACCGCGATCCCGGTCTCGCGGGTGAAGGCATCGAACAGCGGCTGCACGAGCTTGGTTTCGCGATAGGTGTAGACATTCACCTGGTCGGCGGCGCGGCTGCCGGCGGTCGGCAACACCAAGGCAAGGGCAGCGAGTGCGATGGCTCGGAAGCGGGGCATGCGGTGGCTCCTGGCAATCAAGAATGCCACTCACTAGCGCGTGGTGTCATTGAGGAGTAGCGACCGGGTGTCGCGATTAGAGCGATTCCAAGTCGCAGTCCGGACGACTGATTTGTCTGCCAACGGATTTGAGGTCACTGCAACTTGGCGATCACAGCAACGCCAGCGCGCAAGGTGGGGAGTGGTGAGGCGAGGGCGGCTCCGCACCGCGCTTGGTGCCAGCGGCGATATTAAGCGTCGGGCTTTGCTGGGTCGGGCTTGGAGACCTCGCCCTTCGATGCGGGATCTTCGGCGAGCTTCATCAGGCCGTGCAGATCGCGCAAGGTGATGCGTTGCCGGCTGCTGGCGATCAAGCCGCGCTGTTCCCAGCCGCTCAGCAGCCGGCTGACGGTGTGCAGCGTGGTGCCGGTCATCTGCGCGATATCCTGCCGGCCGATCGGGAAGGCGATCTCGACGCCTTGTTCGAGCTGACGACCGGATTGTTTGGCGAGCCGCAGCAAGGCATGGGCGACGCGCTGCTCGACCGGCTGGGTCGAGATTTCGATCACCCTGGTATGGCTCTCCTGCAGCCGGGTGCCGACCGCGCGCAGCGTGTTGGCGGCCAGTACCGGGTAGCGCTCGACCAGCTTCGGCCATGACGCGGCTGGCCAGGACAGCACCACGCTGTCATCGACCGCAGTCGCCGTCGCGGGATAGCGCTGCAGCCCGATCGCGGTCGCGACCCCGAAGGTTTCGCCCGGCGCCACATAGCGCACCACCACCTGCTCGCCGCTCGGCGTGATCTTGCTGGCCCTGACATGGCCGTGCAGCAGCAGGAAGAATGAATGCGCGTCTTCGCCCTGCTGAAAGATCGCGGTGTTTTTCGCAAAACGATGCGAGCGCGCGTCACGCATAATCGCCTGCAAATCAGCGGCCTCTAGCCCGCTGAACAGCGGCAGATCGGCGATCATCGAGCTGTCCACCGCAGCCATCACAGATCCTTGGTCAGCGAGCGATCGCGCGCTCAGCTCATGCTTTGCTCGCCGGGGCGAACACCACTTCGATCAACGTACCGGAATGCGGCGCGGTTTTGATCTGGAAACGGCCGCGATTGGCCTCGACCAGCGCGCGGGTCAGCGACAGGCTGACCGCCGAGGCTTCGGACGCGGCATCGCTCGGCGCCGCCGAACGGAACGGCTGCATGGCTGCCGCCAGCTCGTCCTCATTGAGCGTATCGCCGGTGTCGCGCACCCGCAGCATCACCTCGCCGGCATCGGACAGCGCGGTGGAAATGATCACCTGGCCGCCGGTATTGGCGAGCTGGATCGAGGTGGTAATCAGGCTCTCCACGATCTGGCGCAGCGCCGGCGCATCGGCGCTGATTGCCGGGAGTTGCTGCGCCAACGAACTACGCATGATGATGCGCGCGCGGTTGGCCTGCGGCTGCAGCGCGGCTACGCACTGCTCGACGACTTCGTTGAGCTGCAACTGGGCAAAGGTCAGATCGATCTGGCCGGATTCAATGCGCGCCAATTCCAACAGATCGTCGACGATCGCGATCACCCGCTCGCCGGAGGCGCGGATGTCCTTCATATATTCGGCATAGCGCTCATTGCCGAGCGGGCCGAACCGTTCTTCGATCATCACCTCGGCAAAGCCGAGCATGGCGTTGAGCGGAATCCGGATCTCATGGCTCAGCCGCGCCAGCGCATCGGTCTTGGCACCGGCGGCGTGGTCGGCCTGGCGGCGCGCCTGCTTCAATTCTGCTTCGCTCTGCTTTTGCTGCGATAGATCGTGCAGCATCACAAAATAGTTGTCGCCATCGGTGCTGGTGCGGCCGATCCGCACTGCCAGCGTGATGGTCGCGCCGCTCTTGCAGCGGCCCAGCACTTCGCGGCCAAGGTCCTGCTCGCTCACCGTCCGCTGTTTCACCGCGGCGAGGTAGCGTTGCAGCTCGTCGCGGCTGGCCGGCGCGATCAGTTCGGCGATCGTCATGGTCAGAAGCTCATCGCCGCGATAGCCGAACAGCGTCTCGGTGGCGCGATTGCAGGCGGTGATGCGGCCCTCGGCATCGAACATCACAATGGCATCGGCGGCGCCGTCGAGAATCGCGCCGAGTTCTTCGGCGCTGGCATGGCCGGCGGCCGAGGGCGCGCTGGCGACGATTGAGGGCGAGGGCGCGTTGGCGGTGGGCGCGGCACCGGACAGCACCAGTGCCAAAGCCGGCTCGCCGTCCCAGGTGATAGCGTGCAGCCGCGCCATCGCCGGCGCATCATGACGCGCGGCAGCGGGGGCCGAGGTGATGGTGATCGCCGAGCCGACATCGATCGAATGATTGTCGCCATTGTCGGTCTCGACCAGCAGCGCATCGACGCCGCCGGCGGCCTGCAGCGCGGCGAAGCTGGCAAAACCCATTTGCGTCAAAAACGCCGGATTGGCGTGGATCAGCCGGTCGAGCCGATACAGCAGCACGCCGACCGGCAACAGATCGATCAGCGGAAATTCCTGATGTGCGTCGGTGGCCGCTGGCGGCTGTTCGGCGGGGGCGACCGGCGCCTCGCTCGCTTCGGCCGGCAGCGCGTGCTCCGCCAGTTCGCCTTCGGCGCCGTCGCTTTGCAGCCGCGCCGACAATTGCCGGGCCAGCTCGTCGAAGGCGTTGTTCTCAACCGGGGTCAGCACCAGCGCGCGGTCGTCATTGGCCGGCCGGAACGGCAGCACGTTATGCGGAGTATCCAAGGGCATGTCCGGGACAGTGGGGGGAACGAGCGGTGCCGCGGCAAGCGGCGCAGCGCTCTCGAAGGAGGTGGCGCTCGGCGCCATGGCGGCCAGCGCGTGATTGGCAGCCAGTATGCGATCGGCGGGCAGCGGCTGCGCCATCGGGACGGCAGCCTGCTCATCGCCGAGCCGCAGCGCCGCCAGCTGGTCGAGCGCTTCCAGGTCGCGGCACACGCCGAAGCCGCGATAGCCGAGATAGCGGCCATCGCTATCCTGCGCCGGCAGCCCGGATAGTTCCACCGCCAGCCGTTGGTGCGCGCCATCGACCGGCCAGTGCAGCGTGACGCCGCTCCAGGTGCGGCGGCTGGCAATGGCGTCGGCGAACGCGCCGTCAGGGTCGAGCTGGAACAGTTCGGCGATCTCGCGCCACGGCCGGCCAAGCCCGGCCGCGCTACGCGGACCGATCAGCCGGCTGAACTCATCCGATCCGATCGAAAAGCGCTGCTCGGCGTCGAGCTGCCAGGTGAAGCGCAGCGGATGGCGGCGCGGCTGTGTCAGCGGTTCGTCGTACCAGGCGACTTCAGCGGGGCCGGCCGGCAGATCCTCGGCGGGCACGCTCGGCGCCGGTTCTGGGTGTGTGGCGGCATCGGCCGCGGCAGCGGCCGGGGATGCGGTGTCCGGCTCGGCGGCGATCGCCGGCGGCGGGGATGCGACCTCGGGCGGCGCCGGCTCGGCCGTGGCCTGCGGCTCGGCGGCCGTTGCCGCCACGGCGATTTCGGGGCCTGCGAGTTCGGCAGGGCTGGGCGCAGGCTCAGGGGCGGGCTCTGGCTCGGGGGCGGGCTCTGACTGAGGTTCGGCCGGCGTGGCCATCACCGGCGCGGGGCGTGCCTGCACATCGGCAGCCGGGGTGTCGGCGGCCTGCGTATAGGTTGGCTGCGAATCCGCTGGCCGGGGCGCGGCGGCGCGCGGCGGTTCGGCGCGGCCGGGGGCGAGCAGCGCCACCAGCGCGACCTCGGCGCCCGAGCCGATTCGCTGCAACACCATATGGCCGATGCCGATCGGCAATTCGGCGCGGCCCTCGGCCAGCGCCTGTTGGCGTGCCGCGTCCATGGTGCCGCTGCTGAGATCGCGGAATCCGGTCAGGGTCTGCGCCGCGGCGCTGGCGCCGATGAACAGCCCGTCCGGGGCAAAGCTGGCGATCGGGGTGTCGATGCCTTCGACCAGGCATTGCAGCCGTGCCACCAGCGGCATCGGCCGCGGCACCGGCTCGGCGGTCACGATCAGCAGCGCGGCGCTGCCATCGCTAAATTCCAGGCGGCTGCAGGCGCAGGTGGTGAGCGTGCCGAGCGCGGCGCCAAAGCCGCGCAGCCGCTCCAGGCGCGGGGCGGCATGGGTGGTCAGGCGCGGGGCCAGTTTGGCCACCTGGCGGCGCCGGCCATCGGCGGGGTGCAGCGGCTGGGCGGTGAGCGCTGCGCCGTTGCTGGCACCGAACACGCGCGCGCCAACCGGATTGGCCCACAGGATGCGGGCGCCATCCAGCGTCCACAGCCAGGCCGCGTGGGCGCTGGTGGCGTGAACGGCAAGACGCGGATCATCCACGCCTCGCAACTGGTCGTTGGTATTCGTCATCGGCACTCTTGCAGGGACGCGGGCCTGACGGCCCGGTCGGCTTCTCGCCAAGGCAAATAGCCTTAACAATTGGTTAGTATCGCCTCCGGTCGCCATCAGGTCCATGACCGTGGCGGCTGCCCAGGTGCCAAAGCGGAGATAACGTTAACGGCCAGATCCGGCAGAACCTTGGCGCCGGCTGCGCGCTGGGATTGCAAAAAACTGCCAATGGTCCACGATGGCTTAACTACGGCCTACGTCACACGGGCGAATTCAGCCAATTCTACAAGTGACGAGGATCGGTGGGGGAAACGGGCAAAAACGCCCGACATTTCAACAGGAGTGGTAGTGATGGAACAGAATGGGCGGGATCGCTTCGAAATCCCCAAAGAGATGCGCAGCATGGCGGAAGCCGGCTTCGATCAGGCCCGCAAGGCGTTTGAGCAGATGCTCGCCAGCGCCCAGCAGACCGCAACCGCGATCGAGGGGCGTGGAGCCTCCGTGCGCGAAGGCGCCAAGGACGTCGCCGCCAAGGCGGTGGCCTATGCGGAACGCAACGTGACCGTATCGCTCGATTATGCCCAGCAATTGCTGCACGCCAAGGATTTGCCAGAGGTGATGCGGCTGCACACCGAATATGTGCAGGGGCAGATGAAGGCGCTCGCCGAACAGGCCAGCGAGCTGGGCCAGATCGTCAGCCGAGCGGCGATGGATTCGACGCGGCCGAAGGACTAGCGGTCCGCGGCGCCTGACGATCCGCTTTAGGGATCGGCGGTGGTTCCGGCCACCGCCGATTCTTCATGGGAACGAGGTGGTTACGCCGCGATCCCGCGCCGCGGAATGATTTATGTTGCAATGCACAACGAGAGCCGGTAGGTATATTGCCGAGGTTGCTGACAGCAACCCGCAGACCGCCTGACGTGCACGAAGCCAAGCGGCAGGGCGTCATTCGGTCACCTGTGTTTGAGCCGATTGATTCAACCTTTTTCAGAAGGACGCGTGTGCATGGCCGATTCGACCGATCCCTTCTCTGCTTCCGTATTGCGCTTTCAGATGCCCGAACAGATGCGGGCCTTTGCCGAGCAGGGGATGTCGCAGGCGCGTGAAAGCTATAGCCGGCTGAAGAACGCCGCCGAAACCCAGAACGATGCCATCGAGGCGGCGTTCTCGTCGGTCAGCAAGGGCGCTGGCGACTACTCCGCCAAGCTGTTCGACATCGTGAAGTCGAACACCGAGGCCTCTTTCGAACTGGCGCAGAGCCTGGTCGGCGCCAAGACGCTGCCGGAAGCCTTCGACCTGTGGAGCACCCACACCCGCAAGCAGGTGGAAAGCGTGGCCTCCCAGACCAAGGAACTGGTGGAGCTGACCCAGAAGGTCGCGAACGACACTGTTGAGCCGCTCAAGGCCGGCGCTTCCAAGATGTTCACCACGCCCGCGGCCTAAAACCGCCGGGTTGATCGCTGCCAATGAGCCCGGGATTTGCCCGGGCTTATTTTTTGGGGTAGACGTTCGTCGCAGCCGCCGGTTCGGCCTTGCCAAAACGACGCGTTGCACCTAGTTTCCGCGCGTTCGCGGCCGACGGCCGCACACGGATGCAGTTGTAGCTCAGCTGGTTAGAGCGCCTGTCTGTGGAACAGGAGGTCGGTGGTTCGAACCCACCCAACTGTACCACAAAATCAATGACTTAAGTATCGATCACTGCATTTTCGCAGTTTTGAGCGTTTCAAGTCCCGCCCCAGGTCCCACTTTTTTGATTGTTTGTTTTTGGGCGCTGCCTCCGCGGTGACGGAGGCGAAGGATCGGCCAGCGCCGCTCCAGGTGCAGTTGTAGATCGTTTGATTAGAGCGCGTCTGTCGTTCTGCCGCCTCATAGCTTCGCCGCTTAAGTCCCTGTGCTCGCCAAGCCCGTTTTGCATGCAGAGGCTTGCCTTCATTATCTAAAAAAGGCGCGAGTATCTTGGCCAGCATTACGAGGCACACCAAGTGGCCGGCCGCGGCAGCCGCGGCGATCCTCTCAAGTCAAACTGCACGGTTTGCCGATTATCTGGGAGCGGCGGAAAGCACCCGCTACGCCAAGTGGCGATTGGAGACTTCCGGCGACGCTCAGGTTTCGAATAGGCCCGAACCGCGGGTTTCCGCATAAGACGTCTGAAGGTCCGACTGCGCGCGTTATAGGCTGCGACGCCGGCATTTGAGCTGGTGGTCCATGCTTAGGCAACCTGCGTTCCTGCCTCAACAGCGCGCGCCAATTTTGGCCGATGTGGCTATTTCTAGGAATCGTCGATCGTCTGCCAAACCCTGCTCTTCGCACCAGGTCACACATCGCCTTCCGTGCAGAAAAGTCGTTCTTGCTCCGACCCGATAGCACCAGCGCACCTCGCAGCCGACCGGTTTCGATGTCGGTACGAAGTCGCCCAGCGAGAGGTAGGCAGATACACGTAGTCAATCTATCGAGCGCATACCGCCTGAAGTCTGTAGTTAGGGTGCTCTCACTACTGGCGACAATTGCCAAGATTAGCTATCAGGAACTAATGCCTTCCCGAGGCGTGAAAGGCGAACTCTGAACACGTAACTCTGGACGAATTGCAGTCTTGCCCCGTCTCAGCTTTGGTAGCCGCAGTGTCAGAAAGAGATGAAAATTCAATAAGAGTTGCGCTTCGCTCGCAATAAGAGCGAGTTTGATCATTCAACCAAGATCGTTGCCTCGATATTCGGCTATTCATCACAGAGATTGAGAGTTGTTCAAATGTCCGAGCTGCTAAACGTTTGGAGAGAGATTGCCTCAGCGAATCGATTTGCTGAGACGAAGCTAGTATTCTTTGTGGGTCTTTGTTTGGGGCTTCTTGGAATCCAGAACCAGCAGCCCAGCTCATCTCTAATCATCGATCTAGCCAAGGGCGGCAATCGGAGCGCAATGACGATTGTAGTCATCGTCTGCATGACCATATCAATCCTCGCTATCATTCCTCGCTTAACTCCGCCACGTAAGGCCCGCGCTGCAGTTCCGGTAAGTAAATCAAAAAACCCATACTACTTCATGGATGTCGCGACCTTCGAGTCTAGCAAGGAATGGCTGGAAGCATTGGCTATTGAATTTTCATTCCAAGAACGAAACAGAGCTGAAATGTTGGCTGAGCAGGCTTTTATCGTTGCCGCGATTGCATCAAGGAAATTCTCCGCATTGCGGTGGTCAATGAACATTCTTCTAGTTGGTTGGCTTGCCTCGTGGCTTCCAGTTGTCGCCATTTGGTTGAGAGGGTAGTGACATGGAATTGGATGATGATGTAGCTGTCCTCGAAAGGTGGCTTGAGGCGCTTCCTAGCGCCGCGGTCTATGATTCAAAAATCGAAGGGGCGGCTAGCAGACAGGGCTATCTCGATCAAATTTGCGGAATTAGTGACCCTCCAGTTCTGATGCTCGCTTATCTACAGGATGAATGTGACGAATTAGGTTCATTCCTCACTTTGGCTTACGCCGCTCCCATCGGAATTAGCACCGCGACTCTGCGCAGTCGCGTAAAGCTCAAAATAGTCGATGATAGAAATAGTGCGATCAAGTTATCGCGGCGCTCGTATCTCAAGTTTCTAAAAGAACAAGGTGATGAGTACGAAGGTGGCAGAATTTATGTCCTTCCCGCCAATGGAAAGATTACCTTGTTGGAGTCCAAGGCGAAGGTGCTTCACGGAGACGCCCCGGGGCTTGCGATCGCATTTCTTCCTAAGTCTGCTGAGCTGTCTCAGCTCATTCTAATGCAATTGGAGGTAGCTAGGCGTCAGTTCTTTTCTGAAATAGCGCGTTCCAGAGAGGAGCGAATTGCGCATTCGCTCAATTCGATGGTCGAATTACTTTCTACAGATCCTTCTACAGCGAGGATTTGCGAGCTTACGCGGCTGTACTGTCGTTCGCAGTCGCTTGCGCTATACGAACTAAAAGGGAATAGTTACGTATGCATCGATTACTCGTCCGAGAAGCGTAATCGAAAGTGGCCTGTTCCTATACCGGTGTCTGTAGCTTGCGATTTGGTAGAAGAGCATAATATCTTACGAAGTCACACATTCGGGAAGAGGGTTCCTGGGCAACTTTCAAAGATATTCAAGGGTGATCCTTGGATGATTGTGCCTTGTTTGACCGATGCTGTTAATGTGTACGACGGACTTAGTACTAAGTTCACTCAGTATCTAATTGTAGCCATTGGGAAGCTCGACTCGTCATACTTGGGCAATGACTACAGTCGAACTGACCTAAACGTTGCAAAGAGTCTCGCGGCGCTTCTATCGAATCATCTGCCGTACATAGATGCGTCAACTACTTATCTAGAGTTGTCCAATGAGCTTGAGCAGCGGGGCCTGCGGGGGCTTGATTTAAAGTGGATTTATGAGCTCGCGCGACCAATTATTCCTGGTCTGAAGAGTATCGGAGTTTTCCCTGAATTTCCTTCCTCCGAGGGTGCTCAATTCGAGCCGGAAGACTTTTTGATCACTGATGGTACAGTTTACGCATCTGAGATTACCGACCGTGGGTATGGGTCGTGCCTGGCCACAACAAGATTGGATAGAAGTAAACTTCGTTGCAGGGTTTTCAAGGCAGCTACAGAGTATCATAGTGAGCAAAAGATCGTTGTCGCCTTTGAATATGCTGTTGTCCAGCATGTTCATATGAGGTTGTTGGATGCGGTTCTGGAGCATCTTCGCAGTGCATGCCAAGTTGTGGACTTCCGCGCATATAGCTTAGGGACGCAGGCGCAGGTTCGTCACGTTATTCGAGGCTCTCTGTCCGCTGCGATAGCTAATGTTGAGCTTATCTCACAGAGGGTTCGATTGTATTCACGCATGCCGACAAAGATGATGAAGCTGTTCGGTACGCCGACAATGATAACAAGCTTTGACGATGCATTATTGTGGCTGAATGAGGCGTATGCGTTGGCAGACGCGCCTAGATATCTGTTGGATGGCTTTTCCGAATCTTCAATTAGATGGTCTGACGTTGATCCGAGTGAGCTGGTCAGTGAGACGCTTGCTATCAATCGGGGCGAAATTCGACGGCGCGCACTGCGCGTCGAGGTAATCATTAGTCCAGAAATGAAGAACAGGTGGATATCTGCCGATAGAGAATTTTTGAAGATTGTGATTTTCAATCTAATTGACAATGCGGTGAAGTATTCATTTCAAGATCGTCGGTTGACGGTGGAGTTGAGTTTTGTGAAGGGTAATCGGTGGCGTTTTGAGGTTAGCAATTTCGGCGTGCCGATTGATGCGGAGGAACGTGAGAGGATATTTGATCCATGGGTGCGCTCGTTTCGTCAATACCTTGCGACGCGGCGTCCTGGTACGGGGTTAGGATTAGCAGTAAGTAGACGTATTCTTGAAGCGCATGATCGGGCAGCCGTTCTCGATTTTGAGTCAGAGGTGATTTCGAAGAAACCTCTGATCGCAGCTACAACATTCTTCTTCGAGTTGGATGTGAAGGGAAAAGGGGAGGCGTCGCGCCAGTGAGAATTGTACATCTAGAAGATGAGTGGCCGAAGGCGCGCTCGTTAGCCCATCAGCTGCATGATCGCATATTTCAGGCTCTTTCACCCGCTGACGCTGTGGAACTGGATCTTCTTGAGGAGGAGAGTCCAGATGAAATTGTTCCGTCGCGAACGGTTGTTACTATCGCCGGTGCACGGAACGTTCAGCTGTTCGAGTATCTGTTTGTCATTGATCCGGAGTCACTTGCCCGTATTGCGACGCCAAGTGATGTTGTTGTTGTCGACATCATGCGGAATGACACCAAGGGGAGATTTGTCAGCATTCTTCCATCGGTCATGAAAGTATTTCGTAGTCAGCCCTTCCAAAAAGACCGGTGGATGTATTTCTCGGCATATCCGGAAAACGTGCCCCCTGATTGTGAGCTCAGCGGGATGCAGAAGATGGAGCATAAGAGGCTGATCGAAGTTCTATTCATTAGGCTTCGCGAGGAGTTTGCATGGATCTAGGGGATGGATGGTTTTGTTTTGAGAGATTAGGTAGTGTGCGGCGTCCAGCAGAGTTTCAAAGCGCTGAACTTGACAACCTCTTTCTTGACAGCGCTCACGTAAATATTCGCGCTGCATGGTGTATCTCTTGCGTTGATCGGCGATTGATATTCTTCTGGGGAGACCGGAGGCAAAGATCTAGCTCGGGTCCGGCATCCGAGGGGCGCTTCGGTTACTATGAGCGTCGCTTCAAGGAAGCGTTTCGCAGCTTTAGTAGCGTAATGCTCGCCGAGCGCTTTGAGTCGGGGGAAAGTACACCATTGAAGTATGTTGGTGCTCGTTCCACCTCCAGATCGTGTGTGGCGGAGATCTTCGCCGGCCGAGGGCTGCTGTTCTTCTATATGTTTGAAGATAAGGAAATCTCTGAGGAAGATGCGATAGATCGGCGGTCTTTCCTTTTGCGATGTAGTGAACAAAGTCGGCAGATATGCCGGGCTGCTCAGTTATTTTTCAGAAATATTCCGGTCGACGTGTTGCGCGCAGATGTTGATGGGGACCGCTTGTTTGAGGAGTATTTCGGCCCTTCAGCGTTCGATCCCATCGATGAGCCAGCCGTGCCATTCATTTGGCCATGGCAAAAATGTGTCGAAGTCAGACAGGGAGCCTGCCATCCTCTGGAGATTGATACCGTTTCCTTAGTGATGGATGTTCGAAATTCGACATCCGCGATGCTCTTGACGGTAGATCCGCCGAAGTTTGCAATGTTTATTGATGAGGTGGTTGAAGCGGCGCAAAGGATCATTACTAGTCATGGCGGCTACTTCGACAAGGAGACTGGCGATGGCGTCGTTGGACACTTCTGCGTGCCTCAGAGTGATAATCAGTCGAGTGAGACTGTTTTGAAGGTTCTCGAGGCTGCCAAGATGATGTCGCTAAAAACAACTCAAATCTGCGATGCGTATCAAGACAATTTGAGCTTTTCCCTCCGGGGTCTTGGGTGTGCCATTGGCCTTTTTGCTGGAAAGGCGGTGTGGCTCGTTTCATGGAAGGGAATAAGAGCAATCGGGAGCTCAGTGGTGAATGCATCTCGAATTTGTTGCAATGCTGCTGCCGGCGAAGTTGGATACTGCAACGTAATCTCGCGTGTGTTGAAATCCGGGGAGGTGGGACTTGATGTCTTTCCGCTGGATGGAGCGAAAAGACCAATTGATGTGTCGGAAGTTAGGAAGGCAGCTTTGCCAGAAGCGTCATTTGTCAAGATCGTATAGGGAATCGAAGAGAAAATCGATTGGGAGCTCGCTTAGAGTTCTTGTCTCTGTGCGGCGTGTAGAGCAGCCATAAGTGCGGAGGCGTTGTTTACACGAGCGGTGAGCGCTGGCTCCGCTTCGAGCACGAGGTCACCAAGTTGAGGTCGTGACCAAATGAATGTATAAAAATCAACGCTCGTCACCCGGATGGTCCCACTTGTAGGGCGAGATCTCTTGTTGCTCGGTAAGCTTTACTAGCCGTGACCTTGCCCTCAAGTTTTATCCAGGTCTGAGTTCGTTCGGGCGGCTGGATGTGTCCATGTGGGCAGTGGCGGGCGCTGGCGCGGAGCCTTCGACATAGCGCAGCGCCAGATCCCGACGCGGATTGCAGGTGGCGGCGAACTCGGATGGCGTCTGCCACCCGACCTGTGAGTGCGGTCGTGCATCATTGTAGTCGGCTCGCCAGCACCGGAGCGCGACGCGGGCCTGGGGGAGCGAGGTGAACAGTGTTTCGTTCAGCAATACATCCCGCAGCCGGCCATTGAAGCTCTCGATGAAGGCGTTTTGCATGGGGTTTCCCGGCGCAATGTAGTGCTAGGCGACACGGCTCTGATCGGCCCATGTCAGGATGGCATTGCTGGTGAACTCGCTGCCATTGTCGCTCACCACCATCTTGGGCTTGCCGCGCTCGGCGACCAGCCGGTCCAGTTCTCGTGCGACCCGGGCGCCCGAGAGCGAGGTGTCGACCACCAGCGCCAGGCACTCGCGGGTGCAGTCGTCGACCACAGTCAAAATGCGGAAGCGTCGACCATCGGTCATCTGATCCGACACGAAGTCGAGCGACCAGCGCTCATTCGGGAGCACCGGCACTGTCATAGGTGCTCGTGTGCCGAGGGCCCGTTTGCGGCCACCCCTGCGGCGTACTGTGAGTTTCTCCTCACGGTACAGCCGGAACAGCTTCTTGTGATTGACGAGGTAGCCCTCACGCTTGAGCAGGACCTGGAGGCGCCGATAGCCAAAGCGCCGGCGTTCATGGGCGATCTCCCTCATACGTTGGCGCAGCCCGGCATCATCGCTCCGGCTCGTCTGATATCTGACTGTCATGCGGCAGAAGCCGATGGCTTTACACGCCCGCCGTTCGCTCATCCCGTGAATGCCAACGAGATGCGCGACAGCTTTCCGCTTGGCCGCGGGCGTCACCACTTCTTTCCCAGAAGATCCTTCAAGGCTGCATTGTCCAGCATGGCGTCCGCCAGCAGCCGCTTGAGCCGCGTGTTCTCGTCCTCCAGCGCCTTCAGCCGCTTGGCCTCCGACACGTCCATTCCGCCGAATTTGGCCTTCCATTTATAAATGCTGGCGTCGCTGACGCCGTGCTTGCGGCACAGATCGGCGACCGGAACGCCAGCCTCGTGCTCCTTCAAAATCCCGATGATCTACTCTTCCGTAAAGCGGCTGCGCTTCATGCTCTGGTCCTCGTTAGGGCCAGAACGAACTTCAAACTGGATTAAGCCCGAGGGGCAAGGTCACCTCGTCCAGTCTGCGGAGCTGCTCCCGGCCGAAACCGGGAGCCTTCGTTGCGGTATTCAACCAGTCAGACGGGGGTCGAAGCCGGCTGACTGGTGAAGATTGGAGGATCTGGCACTTTCCGGCGAGACTGTTTCGGTAGCCCTCAGTGCAGCGCCTGGGCTGCATCGATCGCGGCGAGCTTCTGCGCAGCGGCTTCGCGTGCGAGCTGCTGGGACGCGGCGAAGCTGACGATGGCCGCCCACGCTTCAGGCATGGTCGTTTCGAGCTTGCTGGAAAGCGTAGCGAGGTCCGGAGCAATTTCGGTCGGAAGCACGGCAAAGGCCGGCACCGGGATTAAGTCGAAGCCGAGCACGTTCAACACGGCTTCCAAAGATTCGAGACCCGGCTTGTTCTTGCGTCGCCACGCCTTAATACTGGCTCGGCGCACCCCGGATGCAGTCTCGATGTCATCGTACCTGCGGCCCTGGCGGGCCATTTCTCCGAAGACAAGCTTCACAAGCGAAGGCGCGCTCTCAGGGATCGTAACCGCGCGGAGTCGTCTGTGGCGCTTCTTCGGTTGCCACAGATGGAGGGGGCCGAAGGTGCGTTCGTAGGTTTCAGTGCGGTTCGAAGAAATCATCGCAGGCATCCTTGGTTGCTGATGCCCGTAGGGTGCCGATAGGGGCTACTCGCTTGGAGCCCATTCGGCTCCCCCATTGGTGATTGTTTCCCTCTGCGTGACCAATCACGCCAGCATGCAACGAACTATCTCGCAAGTTCGGCAACAACAACCAAGCTTTTGAGGCCTGCATCTAGCCTAGGGTCGGGGTCGCGCGTCACCCGCATGGGGGAGCGGTGCGGAAGCACCTTTTTCCCTGCAAGGCCGTCGTTCTTGCGAAACGTTGTCGAAGAAGCGCGCGCCGCGTTTCAATCAAGCCGCGACGACTTCATGAACATCATGCCAGCTCCGAACAGAGTAGCGCCGCAACCATGCCACCGACTGCAAACGGCCAAACATTGAGTGCTTTCGGCGCCCGCGCGCTCTGTTCGGCAACGAACCTGCGGGTCTCTTCCTGAGCGCGCTCGATCCGCGCAATCTGCTCTTGCTGATCCATGGTGCGCCCCCTCCGGCGGCGATCGTAGCTCAATCCACGGCGCGCTCAACGGTCGCGGCTGCGTCGTCTTTCTCGCTGGCGACCTCTTCGATCAGTCGCGCGGCGTTCGCAAAGATTGATCGGCCGTAAGCGGTATCCATCGCCCGGGCGCGCTCGATTTCGAGCACCGCAAGCTTGGTCCCGAGCTTGGTTTCCAACAGCTCCCGAACCGCCGCCGGTCCGCCGGTCATTACATGGGGCAGCAGCACGCCATTGTTGATCCGATTTCGCGCACCAGCCTTCCGGTATCGGATGCGGCATGTTTTTGGCCTTGATCGATTATCGGTCAGGTTTGTGTGAGCGGTATTCGGTGCAGATGTCCAGATTTCTCTATGGAGAACCCTCTTAGAGAAATCGGGACAACTGGAAGCCCCAGACGTGGCCGCTTGTTCCGCTTGATGCTTCTTCAAACCGAAGACCAACCCCACGTGCCGGCTGTTCTCCAATACCAGCCCAGCAGCCATCATGACGGCCAACGCACCCGGTGCTTTCCAATCGGCCGCGACGAGGCCGGGCAAATCGAGAGCCACGTCGTTGATGATCTCAAGCCAACACGGGGCGGCCCGGCGGTGCGGGCGCAGCCGGCCGACCGCTTGCAACAACCCGCCCTCAGTGATCAGCCATCGGAGCGCGTCAACGGTGGGATCACGGTGGCGATCAACCGAAACGTTGCGTTCGCCGATCTTCGCGCGGACCTTTTCAAAGCCGGTCGGTGCCACGGGACGCCCGAGCCATACACCGGCATCGTACTCCATGGTGCTGTGCCATGGCATATTGCGGCCGACCACGATCAGGCCGGCCACGTCCTGCATGTTGTTCAGTCCGGCGAGTTTGCCGAAATGCAGGGGGCTGACGTTCGCCGGCAGATCGTCCCGGATGACGTCCAAAAGCGGCTTCTCCCCAATCAGCCCGATCCGATCGGGGGCGGCCTCAGCCGCCCGCATCTGAACGTGCCGGACGATGTCGCGAACATTTTGCTTTGCGAGCTTCTGACCGGGACGCAGTCCCAGTTTATTCTTTGAGACTGGCGCTCCCAGGTACTGCCGCACGGCAATGTGTTTAGGCCACTGTGCCAACACATCAGCCGCGATCTGCGCGGTGCCGTCCGGCGCTCCGAACGCCATATCGATCAGGCGCGTATCGGGTGGCGGGGTCGCGTCAAGCGCCAGCGTCGGAATGTGCCAGTCACGATGCACAGGCGTAAGACGGGTCAAGATGATCTCCGAACCGTCGATCCTGATGCGGCCCGAGGAGTCGTGATCCTCCAGGCGGAATAGCTCGATTTCGTTCCACAGGTCGGCCAGCATCCCCGCGAGTTTGTTCGCCGCACCGCGCTTTTTGGCCGCGTTTCGCAAGGCTGCCGGCGTCATTCCCGGTGTCAGATCGCTATCGTCAATCCTGCGGCGCTCAAGCAAGGCGAGATAACCGGCGTGGTCGCCATCCAAAGCGCGGTGATTCAGCTCGGCGCGCAACAACCACCCGCCTTGCCGCTCGCTTTCAAGGCAAGCTTCAAGCAAATGCTGCCGACCGCGTTGCAGCGCCGCGCGTTCCGCAACGGAATAGCATGAGCCATCAACCGGGCCGACCAAATCGGCGAGTGGAATCTTGATCGTTTTGGCGACGCAATTTCCGATGAAGGACTCATCGATCACCAGCGCGTCAAACTCGGGAATGAAATCCGGCCGGGGGAGCGTCAACATCGCTGCCGGGAGGACCCAATGCCGGGGGCGTAGTTTGCGCTGTCGTTCCGCACCACATTCATCCGCAAGAGGGCAGCGACGCAAAATGCCTTCAATACGGCGCTCGCAAATGGTCGAACGGATGCTGACGCCCAACGCCCGCGCGGCTTCGTAGGCAGGGCCGTTGCGACACATCTTTTGGTCCGGCGACAGCGGGTCGCGCTGCTCAAAGCCACGGTAGACTTCAATGCTCACGCTCCGAGCGCGCAAACCCGCAGCGGTTTGTTCAGCCAAATCATGGCTTGGTACGAAAATCGCGGCGGGGCGCTCAAGCACAGAAACTATTTCCGCCAACTCGTGCGATTTACCGACACCGGTTTCGACCTTCAGCACACAAATAGGCATTGCCGGCACCCACAACGGAAAGCGCCCTTCACCCATACGTGCGAGGGTGCGTTCATTGTCGTAGCAGCGCCGGGCGGCAATCGCGGCCGGAACGGCATCAAAGAAATCTGCGATGACCGATCGGACCGCGCCGCGTGCCTCCGGCAGCGGCTTGCGCGCATCCTTCGAGCCGTTGCGCAGGCTGATCGGCGCAGGCGGAGCGATACCGAGTCGGCTGCAAAGCCAATCGGATGCTTCCGGCCAGGATAGGCGAAGCGCGTATTTCACAACCTTGGTGGGTGTATAGCCTTCGTTTGCGCCGAAATCCTTGATGCCGCTCGGCGAGATTGAAAGGTTCGCGGCGCGCGCGGCGGTGTCGCGCCCCGAGCCAGAGTTGCGCCACCACGCGACGCCGCGAAATGCTTGCCCTTGCCAATGCCCCTTGGGCAGGTTGAGCCCTTCAACCCACGCCGGAAGATTGGCGAGCGCAGCCGCGTTCACTTCGTCGATGAATGCAAATTGGTCAGCTACGTCCGAACGCCAGCTAGAACGCGCAGGTGCAGGCACTGGCGACGGTTGGTGCTTAGGCTTGTCCTGCCAACCGAACGTCTTCAGAACAGCTTCAATCGCGTCCTTGTCGGCTTGCGTGAGTGTCGGTAGCTGATCAATCGACGTGTCGAGCAGCGTCCGCTCAGTGATCCACTCGTAAGGCAGGCCGGTGTCTTTATGGACCGTGGGCGGTAGCACTGTCTGCGAGCCGCCTGCGAGGAAATCGAGCAATCTCCGCCCATCGGCGTCGTCGTATGCCTTCGTAGGCCACACCTCGGCACCCCGGTAGTAGGCGGCGAAGCCCTTCTTCCCGCGCCGGGCGACCATGAAGGTCGGCAGTACCTTACGGATCGGCTCAATCAATGCCTCATGGTCAACGTCGATGGCGATCAGATTGCGATACCCGCACGCCACGCCAATGCCGCCACCGTGCGCGTTGATCATCCGCCCCCAAGCGTGGGCTTTGTGAATTGACGCAGGCGCAGCGCAATAGTGCTGCCACTCTTTCAGCAGGAACCAGCGAACGGCGCCCGTCTCGGGATCGACGCCGCCATAAACGCCGGGGGCTTTGCCAAAACCAGGTCGGTCGGTTGGATATAGGTGGCGGGAAATCGGTAGCGGGCTGAAGCCGTTCGCAAGCAGTTGCTCGAAGAAGGCTTGCACGGCCTAAATCCACATCCCAAGCACCTCACGCCACAGCGGGCGATGCTTGCGGCGTTGCGGCCCCCGGCCAAAGTTGAGCGCGGCCCATTGCTGGATTTCCTGCAATGAAAGCCACCGCTGCACGTTCGGACTGTGGATGTTCCGAAGCCAGACGCTTCCGTTCTCGAAAACCCGCATCTGATAGTCGCGCGGGGGCACGGTGCGCAGGTATCGGTCGTGTTGCCTCGCAGCCGCAAGGAGAGTGTCGGCGTTGATCGGCGTGCCGGCGATATAAGGGATGGCGGAATAGCGCTGTCGGCGCGGGCGGCGAGTGGTACTCTTCATCTAGCAATCTTCCTTCATCAGACTTCGGCCCGACAGGCGCGCCCTGCCGGGTCTTTCCTTTTTTGGTCACGCTCTCGCGGTCGGGTCCACTCGGTTGGCTTGTAGCCACCGGCTGAAATCTTCGCGGGGATAGCGGGGCGTTCGCCCAATCCGTACAAACGCGGGTCCGGCGCCCTTACGTCGCCAATCGGCCAACGTGCTTTTGCTCCGCCGCGTGACGGCGGCAATGAAGTCCTCGTCGAGCAGTTCGTCCTCAAGTATGTGCATTTAAGGCTCGTCGGTTGCGCTCGGTTGTCGTTGAGGCAGATTGAGAGATACAGAGACCTTCAAACAGGTCATTTGAATCTCCCGTTACCTCGCTACCTACGCCGCCGCCTCCGCATGCGCAGCCAAACCGGCCTCACAGCGAACAGACCGGAGAGGCTAGCAACGGCGGGATCAGAGATGCCGAACCCTTCGGCGGCTAGTCGAAGGATGGCCCAACGGTCGTTGAAATTGGCCTGTGCGACAGGGAACTGCCGCACATCTTCCATCCCGCCGCAGGATTGCCCGTGCCTTCTCTGACGTCTCTGTGCTAGCTTGGCCTCGGGGCTTCCGGGGGGGGCAGCGCCGTGGCGGCGCTGGATCAGGGCGTTACGCTGTCCAGAAGCGCCGCGTAATGGCGAAGGGTTTTGGCGGCCAACCGACAGTCGGTCGGGTCGAGCGTCGTTTCGTCGGCACTCTCAAGAGCGACAGCGAGGGCTGCGGCGTGATCGGCTTCGGTGGCAATCTCAAGCGGCGGCATAGTCGGCCTTCCGCGTGTTGTCGTTGGCGGCTGGAGAGGTCGTCGGTTGCGACGCCAACCATGCATCGATTTCATCCAAATCGAACCGGCGCATGCGTCCGACGTAGATCGGCCGGGGAAAGGTCGGGTCGTTGAGAACCCTACGGTCCAATGTGGATCGGCTGATGTCGAGATACGTGAGAAGGGTGTTTGCCTTTGCGTAACGCGCCACGGTAACAGCTCCTTGATGCTTGGTGACGCATCAAAACTAGCGTGGATGGCGGAGGGCATCAGCCCATTTTAGTCCCCCCACTTCGCCGGAAACCATCCGTCGCTGTCCGTCGCTTGGATCGCCTACAGGGCGTCCAGTTCGTCGGTCCCCATGTAGCGAATATCGGCGTGCAGCTTCATGGCATCTTGCACGGTGGTTTTGCTGACGCCATGCCGTTTGCAGATGATGGTAACGGCGTGAGACGCCGAAGAGCCGGCGCGTCTCAGCCGTTCCACCGCAATCGCGATGTCATAGTCCCGCCGCGCCCTAAAGGCCGCACCACCGGAATCTCGGTTCTTGTGATTTTTCCAAATTTTCCCGACCGTCTCGTTGTCGATCGTCGCTTTATGGTCGCCCTGGTGCGCTCGTTCGGCAATAGCCCCAACTGCCTCTGCAAAGCGATCGATTTCGGAATTGATGGATTCGGGAAGCTCACATCCGTACTTCCGCGCAAGTGAGAATGCGCGCCACGCCGCCGAAGCATCGCCTTCGCGCTCGAAGATTTCCACCATAACTGCGATTTCACCGCGTGCGATTTCTTGTGCTGAAGGGAGTTTGCTCACTTTCACGCCTCAGTCTTGAACTGAAGGACATTCGATTGCCTTGGGGCGGTTAAGCCCGAAAGGTGGTCTGCCCACAAGTTCAGGGCGTGGCGCTTCTCCGCAAAGAAATCATGCCGCTGGTAGACACCAACAATGCCGGCGAACGTGCCTGACACATGGTTCATCACCTTTTCTGCAACAGACACGCTGACCCCAAGTTCAGCCATTCCTGATGCTATTGAGCGGCGGAAATCGTGGAGGCGCCACGGTGCGATAACTAGCGGTCGGATGCCCAACTTCTCCGCTTCTTCGCAGGCAATTTTGCGCATATTTGCGTCCAACCGCTCCTTCGCGGTGGAAAAACCTGAGATTGGCGTTTTGCCTGTGGTCGTGAAAACGAAGGGGGACTCGAAAAGCTTTCCAGTCTTTGAGTCGAGCACATGAACGCGATCGATGCTGGACAGGATGGCTACAGCTTGCGGGGGGAGGGGGATGGCGTGTTCCCTGCCGTTTTTCGATCGCGTCGCAGGCAGCACCCACACAGGGTTAGTACTGGCTAGGTCGAGCTCCTCCCAGTTCATCCCGGCAACTTCATCTCGGCGCTGCCCGAGGATGAGCAGAAGCCGGAAGAACGGCCGCCACGGCCAATCCATCCGGTCAATTGCAAGCAGTAAAACCCGGAGTTCCGGATCAGAGAGGGTCCGGTCGCGCGGCGTTTCCGTAGCAACCGGCTTCGTGCGCTCAAACGGGTTCTCTTCAATAAGCGCTTTATCGATGCACCATCCGAAAAACGTCCGGGCTGCGGCGCGGGTCCGATTCGCCAGCACCGGTGTTCCTCGATCCTTTATGGCGTCGATCAGCCTGATCGCGTCTGCGCGCGAAATGTCGTCAACGCGCCGTTTCGACCAAACACCGAGCTCCTTAGACAAGAGGCGCTTCAATTCCCCGGCGGATTTCATGCCATTCACTTTATCGCGGTAGTAGCGATCTAGGACTAGTGCAACCACATTGTCTCGGCGGCGCGCCTCTTTTTCTTCGGCTTCGATCTGCGCCATTTTTGCTACGCGCTCAGCCCGACGCGTCGCAGCTGGATCGTCGCCGGTGGCACGTTTTCGGCGCGCGTCGCTTGCCAAATCGCGCGCTTGGCTCAGGGTAATCGCGCCCGGTCCGGCGGCGGGGCCGAGTGTCAAGGTCACGTCCCGGCCAGTGTCGGGCCGTTTGTAGCGGAATGCGAACGACTTCTCGCCGCTCGGATAAACTAGCAACCTCAGTCCAGGATGCCCCACGTCTGTGATGGCATAGCGCTTCGGCTTCGGCTTCGCGCCGGTAATCGCAACCGCCGACAGCGGCTTTCTCATTATCTTGCACCTTCTCAAAGTCCCACTTCAAGTCCCACCTATATGTTGACTGGTGGTGATGTGCAATGAGGCGTTAAGAGGCGCGGAACTAAAATAAGTATCTGAAAAAATACGATTTTGTTCTTTTGCTGAGTGCTTCTGATAGTGCCTGATTTGGTGGAGCGCCTGTCTGTGGAACAGGAGGTCGGTGGTTCGAACCCACCCAACTGTACCACCCTCATTCCGCACCCACCGATCACCAATCACCCGCCAACATGATGCCCGCCGCTCGCGTCAGCGATGCGCCGACATGCGTTGCGGTTTTGGGCCGACTCGGCGCTTGATGCAGCACGCCGGCGCGAACAGCCCTTGCTGCCAACAGGGCTCGCGGCCGCCACGCAGCACTCGTGCACAGCAACATCACCGCACCGCCACGCCGCACACAGCAACGTGCGCCGCGGGTGCTCGACGCGCTGCGGCCGGGTTGATAAGCCCGCATCCCGCAAGGAGATTTTGAGAGCAGATGACCGTTGCCATCGAGATGGGACTGACGACAGCAGGCGCTGCGGCGACGCTGGATCTTGAGGAACTGCTGGCAACCCGGCTTCTGGTGCAAGGCAATTCAGGCTCCGGCAAATCCCATCTGCTGCGCCGGCTGCTGGAACAGAGCGCCCCCTGGGTGCAGCAGGCCATCATCGATCCGGAAGGCGACTTCGTCACGCTTGCCGAGCGGTTCGGCCATCTGGTGATCGACGCCGAGGACCATACCGAGCGCGGCCTGCAGGTCGCCGGCGAGCGCGCCCGCATCCATCGGGTGTCGACGGTGCTCAATCTCGAAGGGCTGGACGCCGAGAACCAGATGCGGCGCGCCGCCGCCTTTCTGGGCGGGCTGTTCGACGTCGCCCGCGACCATTGGTACCCGATGCTGGTGGTGGTCGATGAAGCGCAATTGTTCGCGCCGGCCGTCGCCGGCGAAGTGTCGGACGAAGCGCGCAAGCTGTCGCTGAGCGCCATGACCAATCTGATGTGCCGCGGCCGCAAGCGCGGCCTGGCCGGCATCGTGGCCACGCAGCGGCTCGCCAAGCTTGCCAAAAACGTCGCCGCCGAAGCCTCCAATTTTCTGATGGGCCGCACCTTTCTCGACATCGACATGGCGCGCGCCGCCGATCTGCTCGGCATGGAACGCCGACAGGCCGATGCGTTCCGCGATCTGGAGCGCGGCCAGTTCATCGCGCTCGGGCCGGCGCTGTCGCGCCGCCCGCTTGCGCTGCGGATCGGCCCGACCGAGACCAAGCCGCGCAATGCCACGCCGCGGCTGATGCCGCTGCCGGAAGCCAGCTTGGAGGACGCCCGCGCCGTCGTGCTGGCGGCGCCGCCGCCCGAGCCGGTTCGCGCGCCGCGCCGCACCGTGGCGCCAGACCTGCTCGGCCAGCTGATGGCGGCCAAATCGGCGGCGGCGCTGGAGGCGCCGGTTGAGGCGCCCGAACAGCCGCCGCTCAGCGACGAGCAGATCGCCGAACGGCGCGAACGGGTCGATCGCATTCTGACGGCGGTGCTGGAGCAGCCCGACGCCGGTTTTCAGGCGATCGGCGTGCTGTATCAAGAATTTGGGGTGCGATGCCGGATCGAGGGGCTGGCCGCCGCCGTGCCCGACCTCAGCGAATTCCGGCGCATGCTGACCCGCGCCCGCGCCGGGCTGGGCGCCGCCGACGTTGCCAATAGTGACGAATGGCAGGATGTGATGCTGCGCGCCTCGATCCTGCCCGAGGAAATGCAGGGCGTGTTTCTGATGATCGCCCGCGCCGCCAAGGAAGGCTGGCCGTGCCCGAGCGACGCCGCGCTGGCCCGCGCCTATGGCTCGCGCTCATTGCGGCGGGCGCGGCGGCTGCTGACCTATATCGAGGAGCAGGGCCTGATCGTGTGCCAGCTTGATGGCGCCGGGCGCCGGATCGTGACGCTGGTCGAACTGGCCTGGGCGACCGCCCCGGGCGACCCCGACGCCGACGAAGCGCCGCTCGAAGCGTGCAGCGACGTGCCTGCATGATCTGACCGCGCGGGCCGGCCGCTCAGCGGCGGGCAGCGGGCGGTGGAATGCGTTCAGTGTCGGCTTGCGCCGCCGCCGGGTTCGGCGCAACCTGCTGGCATCTGCAGTGGACGGCTGCGGAGGCACGAACTTGTCCAGGGGCCTGTTCTGGCGGCCACCGCCGAGGGCGGTGGAGCAAGGGCCTGCGGCGCTCGCCGTAATATGATTGCCGGCATGCATCGCTTGCGTGCCGGGCACAGATGCAAAGGCCGGCCGGCAAGGCCGTATGGGGTGGACGCAATCAGCAACGCGCGCAAGCGCATTTTGGGGGACGGCCATGGGATGGCGAGCGAATGCCGCGAAGTTCGGTCTGATGACGGCGGTGGTCTTGTTGGCGGTCGGCTCTGATCGCGCGGCGGCCTACACACCCGAGCAGCAGCAGGCCTGCACCGACGATGCGATGCGGCTGTGCGGCAATTTCGTTCCCGATGTTGACCAGATCACCGCCTGCATGATCCGCAACAAGGCGCAGCTGTCGCAGGGCTGTGCGGTGTATTTCCAGCCGGCGCCGCGCGCCGCCTTTGCCAACAAGCCGCCGCGCCAAGCGAAATCGGAAACGAAATCGCAAGCCAAGCAGCAGGCCAAGTCACAATCGAAGTCACAATCGAACTCGCAGTCGAAGTCGCGCACCACGGGATCGACAAGCGCCACATCAACCGGCCTCAATTGACACTTCATGCCCGCGCGTGACGTGGCCAGCCACGTCACAAATGTGTTGCAGGCATAAAGACCTGAATGCTGGGACCAACTCGGCCAGAGGGCTGGTGTCGAAGGTCCTGGTATAAGGGCTCCTGGTATCATGCGTGGCACTGAACCGCCTGCGGTTGCGGTTCCTGCACACAAACGTGCCGCGCCGGATCACCGCACGCTCAGGAACAACCACGGCCGTGCGGCTTTGCCTCCCGATACAATGATGTCGGGAGGACACACGTGGCGCATCCGAGCAAGGCTGACCTTGATCGCCATCTGGCACAGCTGCAATACCGATTGTCACCGCGGGCGGCTCGTTTGGTTGGCTGGCTGCGCCGTCCTTCATCACGGCTGCTGCGCATTCCGCTCGCGATCGCACTGATTGTCGGCGGTGTGTTCAGTTTCTTGCCGGTGCTCGGGCTGTGGATGCTGCCGCTCGGCATGATCCTGATTGCGCAGGATGTCGCATGGCTGCGCCGCCCAGTGATCCGCTGTCTGGCTTGGGCTGAACGCAGAATGGCGCGCTGGCAACATCGCCGAACACATGATCGGTCCATCACACATGATCGGCCGTCGCTGAATCGGCCCATCGCTGAATCGGCCAATCGTTGAATCAGCCCGTCGCTGATCTGTGCAGCGCATTCATGATGTGACTCAAAAGCCAGAACTGTCGATCAAATGATCGGTGGCACTGGGCTCTGGTGACAGATTTGTCTTTCGCGAATCAAGCGCGTGATTCAACCTCCTGCTCAAGTAGCTGGCCAAGTAGCTCTGCAAGTAGCTTTGGGAGGCCGTGTGATGAACGTCATCGTCTTTGCTTCGCGTAAAGGTGGGTCTGGGAAAAGCACCTTGGCTGCCCATCTGGCCACCCAGGCGCACAAGCCGAACCGTCCCTGTCTGCTGATCGATGCCGACCCTCAAGGGTCGCTGGCGTTGTGGCACAAGCTGCGCGATGGCAACGAGCCGCCGCTCAAGACCGCAACGCGCTCGGTCAACGATCTGATCGCGGCCGCGAAGCGCGATGGCTATCAGTGGGTGTTCATCGATACCCCGCCCAACACCTCCCCGGTGGTGGAAGACGCGATCCGCGCCGCCACCATGGTGATCATTCCGGCACGTCCTGGCGTGTTCGACGTCAACTCGGTGCAGGAGACCATTCAGTGCTGCCGCACTGCGCGCAAACCCTATGCGGTGGTGATCAACGGTGCGCCGGCGCGCCGCGACGATGTCGAAAGCCGGATCGTGGCCCTGGCGCGCGAGGAGCTCAGCAAATTCCGGGCGCCGGTCTGGACCGGGCAGATCACCAACCGCGCCGACCTGGTATTGGCGCTCGGCCATGGCGAAGGCGCCAAGGAATATTCATCGGAGGGCCGGGCCGCGTCGGAGATCAGCCGGCTGCTCGCCGCGATCGAGCGTTCGATCAAGGCGATCCGCGGCGCTGCCACCAGCAACGGCACCATGCACAAGCAGGCGGCCTGATCGCCTGCTGATAACGCGCGCAGCCGAACGCTGTCTCCGCTGGGAAGTCAGGCTGCTGGCTGAGGTATGAGTGCGGTGTTGAACCGTGGCGCACGACGCGCGCCGCGTTTGGCTACGGGCTATCTCGCTTGAGCGATCATCATCCGATCATGGGTCATCAGCCAAGTCGCTGAAATCTGCCCCCTGCTGATCGCTGCGCGCCATGACGCACGCAAAGAAAAACCGGGTTCAAATGAACCCGGTCAAGGCAGGCCTTGCAGGCCGACACAAATCACCTTCCAAGAAGGACCTGATCCGCCGCGCTGCTGGAGGAGGGGGACAATGCGCAGCGCGGAGCCGGTATTAGCTTAGTATGGACGGCACAGCCGGCCAGCGGCAACCCACGCGCACTGCATGTCAGTCATGCGCTCAATCAGTCGCCGCAGCGACTGATCCGCCAGGCGGTCGTGCCGCGCTGCTGATCGCGGGCGCGTGCCGCCTCAGGACGGCCAGCGCTGCGCTTTGCTGACCACGAAGTCGCGGAACACTTGGACGCGCGCCACCGACTTCAGCTCCTCCGGATAGACGAAGTAGGTGTCGAGCTGGATCGAGTCGGATTCGCCGAACAGCTGCACCAGCTTGTTGTTCTCTTCGACCAGATAATCGGGCAGCGCGGCGATGCCGAGCCCCTGCTGGCAGGCGCGGATCACGCCAAGGATGTTGTTGACCTTGAAATAGGGCTCGCGCGGTCCGGCGCCGTTGCGGCCGGCATCGATCAGCCAATTGCGGTTCTGCAGATGCGGCGGCACATGGGTGTCGCCGAGCACGATCAGGCGATGATGATCAAGTTCCTCGAGCGTACGCGGCGTGCCGAAATGCTTGATGTATTCCGGCGAGCAATAGGCATGGAAGCCGATCGAGAACAGCTTGCGCTGGATCAGGTCCGGCTGGGTCGGCTTGCGGGTGCGGATCGCGACGTCCGCTTCGCGCATCGACAGGTCGAGTTCTTCGTCGGTGACGATCAGCGAGATGCGGATTTCCGGATAGAGCGTGGTGAATTCGCCAAGCCGCGGCACCAGCCAATGAATGCCAAGCCCCGGCGTGGTGGTGACCTTGAGGTCGCCACTCGGCCGTTCGCGGCTGTCGGTCAGCTTGGCGCGCGCCGCCTGCAGCTGCATGAACACGTCATGCGCGGTGCGGAATAAGAGGTCGCCCTGTTCCGTCAGGATCAGGCCGCGGGCATGGCGATGAAACAGCGAGACTGACAGCTCCTGTTCCAGCGCGCTCACCTGGCGCGACACCGCCGATTGCGACAGTCCGAGCTGTTCACCAGCATGGGTGAAGCTGCCGGCTTCCGCCGCCGCATGGAAAACCTTCAGCTTGTCCCAGTCCATATCGGAAAATCCGTCGCGAGATCTGGCCATCGTCATTCCGCCGCGACTCGTTCGGAACTTTGCGCGGCCAGGAAACGTTCGACTTCGAGTGCGGCCATACAGCCCATGCCGGCGGCGGTGACAGCCTGCCGATAGGTTTCGTCGGCGACGTCACCGGCGGCAAACAGGCCGGGCACCGAGGTCGCAGTGGAGTTGGGCGCCACTTCGACATAGCCGGATGGCTTGAGCTTGACCTTGCCCTTCACCAATTCGGTCGCTGGCGCATGACCGATCGCGATGAACACGCCGTCGGCCGGCAACTCCGTCACCGCGCCGCTGTTGACGTCGCGGATTTTAAGGTGCGTGACCTTGTTCGGGTTAGCGGTGCCGCCGATCTCATCGACCGCATGGTTCCAGATCACCTTGATCTTGGGATGCTTGAACAGCCGGTCCTGCAGGATGCGTTCGGCGCGGAAATGATCGCGGCGATGCACCACCGTCACTTGAGTGGCAAAATTGGTCAGAAACAGCGCTTCTTCGACCGCGCTGTTGCCGCCGCCGACCACCACGACTTCCTTGCCGCGATAGAAGAAGCCGTCACAGGTCGCGCAGGCCGACACGCCAAAGCCCTTGAACGTTTCTTCCGAGGGCAGGCCGAGCCAGCGCGCCTGGGCGCCGGTGGCGAGAATCACGGTGTCGGCGAGATAGACCTCGCCGCTGTCGCAGGTCAGGCGGAACGGCCGCCGGCTGACATCAAGATCAGTGACAAGATCGGTGACGATCTTGGCGCCGACATGGAGAGCCTGCTTCTCCATCTGTTCCATCAGCCAGGGGCCCTGGATCGGCTCGGCAAAGCCGGGATAGTTCTCGACCTCGGTGGTGATGGTCAGTTGCCCGCCAGGCTGCATGCCCTGGATGAGGATCGGTTCGAGCATGGCGCGCGCAGCATAGATCGCCGCGGTATAGCCAGCCGGTCCTGATCCGATGATGACGACTTTCGTCTGAACCGGATTAGCCATAGGTCGATGATCGCTTCCTGCAGGAACGGTGGATGCGGCTGAGGTGCAAGCATCGCGTTCAGCCCGAAATGTAGGTCATCTGGTAAGCTATGCAAGATTTGCAATCCATCCCGGCAAATTTTCCCCTAACTTTGGTTCCTGTGCACGGTTTGCGAAATAAAATTACGCACGCGCCACAACTGCGCTACAAGGGTCCGATTTGCTTTCGATGGGCTGCGACGGGACAGCGCGCGCGTGACCAAGAATCTTGATGATATTGACCTGAAGATTCTCAGTGAAATTCAGGCCGACGGCCGGATCACCAATGTCGAGTTGGCCAAACGAGTCGGAATTTCGCCGCCGCCCTGTCTGCGACGGGTGCGGACCCTGGAAGAAGAAGGTTACATCCAAGGCTATCGCGGCCTGCTTGATCCCGGACGGCTCGGTTTCGACGTCACGGTGTTTGCCTCGGTGCATCTCTCCAGTCAGGCCGAGGCCGATCTGCGCGGCTTTGAGGAATTCGTCCGCAACGAGCCGCTGGTCCGGGAATGCTGGATGCTCTCCGGCGAAGTCGATTTCATTCTGAAATGCGTGGCGCCGGATATGGCGACCTTTCAGCACTTCGTGGCCCATCTCACCGCGGCGCCGCATGTCCGCAACGTCCGCACCTCGCTGGTGCTGCGCAATTCCAAATATGATGCCGCGGTGCCGTTGGAATTGAAGGGCGAGGACTGAGCGGCCGCCCCAATGCCGCGCAATCTGCACGCGGCGTTCGCAGGCAGAACAGGCGGAACATCTTCAATCAGAACGCCCGAGAAAGCGGCCGCAGCCAGAGTGCCCGCAAAATGAAAAAGGCCGCAATCGCTGCGGCCTTTTTGCATTGTGTCGTGGTGGTGGAGGCGTCGCCGCTCAGATCCACTCGACCTTGGTGATCTCGTAGGCCTTGGCACCGCCCGGCGCCATCACTTCCACCGAAGCGCCGGTCTTCTTGCCGATCAGGGCGCGCGCCAGCGGCGAGGTGATCGAGATCCGGCCCTTCTTGGCGTCGGCTTCCGGTTCGCCGACGATCTGCCAGACCGCCTTCTTCTCGGTGTCTTCATCGATCAGCGTCACGGTGGCGCCGAACTTGATGGTGTCGCCGGACAGCTTGGAAATGTCGATCACGTCAGCGCGCGCCAGCTTGTCCTCAAGCTCGGCGATCCGACCCTCGTTGTGCGACTGCTCTTCCTTGGCCGCGTGGTATTCGGCGTTTTCGGACAGGTCGCCATGAGACCGCGCCTCGGCGATATGCTCGATGATGCGCGGACGATCCACGGATTGACGCTGCTTCAACTCCTGCTGAAGTGCGGCGTATCCGCTCGCGGTCATCGGTACCTTTTCCATATCGATCTTCGTCCTTCAACGTGGTCGTCACGTGGTCACGTGATGTGGCCCACACGAAACGGTTATCAAGTCAGTTAGAGTCGCCTGTGCCGCCGATCGCGGCTGAAGCAGAAACATCTCCGCGCATTACGAGTTCCTGGTCGTCGGCCGTTCGCGCGGCGACCAATGTTCTCGCCGGGCCCCACCGTTAAGGTGTCCCGGAATCTGCTCAAGCCTCGGAAAAATAGCTCTGCAGGGTGCGGACCTCAAGGTCACCCTCAAGATAGGCTCGGATTCCCTGTGCTGCGGCAACAGCGCCTGAGAGAGTGGTGTAATACGGAACTTTGTGCAAGAGGGCAGCGCGACGCAGCGAACGGCTGTCGGCGAGCGCCTGCGGGCCTTCCGTGGTGTTGAACACCAGCTGGATGTCGCCATTGGTAATGGCGTCCACGATATGCGGACGGCCCTCCAGCACCTTGTTGACCTTCTCGGTCGGCACGCCGTTGTCGGTGAGGAACCGCTGCGTGCCCGACGTCGCCATCACCTTGAAGCCGGCTTCATGGAGCAGCCGCACCGCTTCCAGGATGCGGTGCTTGTCGGTCTCGCGCACCGAGACGAACACCGTGCCCTTGCGCGGCACGCGGGTGCCGCCGCCGAGCTGGCTCTTGGCGAAGGCCACTTCGAAGCTGCGGTCGAGACCCATCACTTCGCCGGTGGAGCGCATCTCCGGGCCCAGCACCGTATCGACGCCGGGGAAGCGGGCGAACGGGAACACCGATTCCTTGACGCCGACATGCTGCAGCGCGTGGCGCTTCAGGCCGAAATCGGCGAGCTTTTCGCCGGCCATCAGCCGGGCGGCGATCTTGGCGACCGGGGTGCCGATCACCTTGGCGACGAACGGCACGGTGCGCGAGGCGCGCGGATTGACCTCGAGCACATAGATCTCGCCATCCTTGATGGCGTATTGCACGTTCATCAGCCCGACCACGTCGAGGCCGAGCGCCAATTCGCGGGTCTGCCGTTCCAGCTCGGCGATCATCGCGGCGTCGAGCGAATGCGGCGGCAGCGAGCAGGCCGAGTCGCCGGAATGGATGCCGGCTTCCTCGATGTGCTCCATGATGCCGACGACGAACGTGTCCTTGCCGTCGCTCAGGCAATCGACGTCAACCTCGATGGCGTCCGACAGATAGCGGTCGAACAGCAGCGGGTTGGTGCCGAGCACGGTGTTGATCTGCCCGGTCTTGTCGTTCGGATAGCGCGCCTTGACGTCGGCGGGCACCAGCTCCGGCAGCGTACCGAGCAGATAGTCGCCGAGCTGCGCTTCCTCGCGGATGATCTGCATGGCGCGGCCGCCCAGCACGTAGGACGGGCGCACCACCAGCGGCAGGCCGAGTTCGGCTGCCACCAGCCGCGCCTGCTCGACCGAGTAGGCGATGCCGTTCTTGGGCTGCTTGAGCTTGAGCTTGTCGAGAATGCGCTTGAAGCGGTCGCGGTCCTCGGCGAGGTCGATCGCGTCGGGCGAGGTGCCGAGGATCGGCACTTCCGCGTCTTCCAGCGCGCGCGCCAGCTTGAGCGGGGTCTGGCCGCCGAACTGCACGATCACGCCATGCAGCGTGCCGTTCTTGCGTTCGGTATCGATGATTTCCAGCACGTCTTCGGCGGTGAGCGGCTCGAAATACAGCCGGTCAGCGGTGTCGTAGTCGGTCGACACCGTTTCCGGATTGCAGTTCACCATGATCGATTCATAGCCGGCGTCGTGCAGCGCGAAGCAGGCGTGACAGCAGCAATAGTCGAACTCGATGCCCTGGCCGATCCGGTTCGGGCCGCCGCCGAGGATGATCACCTTCTTCTTGTCGGAAGGCGCGCTTTCGTCGGCCAGCGCGCCGGCGAACGGCGCTTCATAGGTCGAGTACATATAGGCGGTCGGCGAGGCGAACTCCGCCGCGCAGGTGTCGATGCGCTTATAGACCGGGCGCACGCCGAACGATTGCCGCAGCTTGCGCACCTCGGCTTCCGTGGTGTTGGCCAGCACCGCGAGGCGGGCGTCGGAGAAGCCCATCATCTTGAGCGAACGCAGGCCGAAGGCGTGGGTCGGCAGACCGTCGGCCTTGACCTTGTTCTCCATGTCGATGATGCCGCGCATCTGCGCCAGGAACCAGGGATCGATCTTGCAGGAGGTGAAGATCTCTTCATCCGACCAGCCAAGACGCATCGCCTGCGCCACCTGCAACAGCCGGTTCGGCGTCGGCGTGCCGAGCGCGGCGCGGATCGCGTTCTTGTCGTCGCCGCGGCCCAGGCCCTCGATCTCGATCTCGTCGAGGCCGGTCAGGCCGGTTTCGAGACCGCGCAGCGCCTTCTGCAGGCTTTCCTGGAAGGTGCGGCCGATCGCCATCACTTCGCCGACCGACTTCATCGCGGTGGTCAGATTGGTCGAAGCGCCGGGGAATTTCTCGAACGCAAACCGAGGAATCTTGGTGACGACATAGTCGATGGTCGGCTCGAACGACGCCGGGGTCGCGCCGCCGGTGATGTCGTTGGCGATCTCATCGAGCGTGTAGCCGACCGCGAGCTTGGCCGCGACCTTGGCGATCGGGAAGCCGGTGGCCTTGGAGGCCAGTGCCGAGGAGCGCGACACGCGCGGATTCATCTCGATCACGACCATGCGGCCGTCCGCAGGATTGACCGCGAACTGCACGTTGGAGCCGCCGGTCTCGACGCCGATCTCGCGCAGCACCGCCAGCGAGGCGTCGCGCATGATCTGGTATTCCTTGTCGGTCAGCGTCAGCGCCGGCGCCACGGTGATCGAGTCGCCGGTGTGCACGCCCATCGGATCGAGGTTTTCGATCGAGCAGACGATGATGCAGTTGTCGTGCTTATCGCGCACGACCTCCATCTCGTACTCCTTCCAGCCGAGGATCGACTCTTCGATCAGCACCTCGTTGGTCGGCGAGGCGTCGATGCCGCGCTCGACGATCTCGATGAACTCGGGCTTGGTGTAGGCAATGCCGCCGCCGGTGCCGCCCATGGTGAAGGACGGCCGGATCAGGGCCGGGAAGCCGATCTCATCGAGCGCGCGCAGCGCGTCGGGCAGATTCTTGACCTGACGCGAGTTCGGCGTCTCCAGGCCGATCTTGGTCATCGCCTTGCGGAACCGCTCGCGGTCTTCCGCCTTGTCGATCGCGTCGGCGGTGGCGCCGATCATCTCGACGTCGAATTTTTCCAGCGTGCCGAGCTTGCGCAAGCTCAGCGCGCAGTTCAGTGCGGTCTGGCCGCCCATGGTCGGCAGCAGCGCAAAGCCACCGGGAACGACATAGCGTTCCTTCTCGATGATCTTGGCGACGATCTCCGGGGTGATCGGCTCGATATAGGTCGCGTCCGCCAATTCCGGGTCGGTCATGATGGTCGCCGGATTGGAATTGACCAGGACGATCCGGTAGCCCTCGGCTTTCAGCGTCTTCACCGCTTGGGTGCCGGAATAGTCGAATTCGCAGGCCTGTCCGATCACGATCGGGCCGGCGCCGATGATGAGAATCGTCGAAATGTCAGTACGTTTGGGCATACGGTCTCGCTGGTGCGGCGGGCGGAAATCCGGGCACAAAAAAAGGGCGCGCAGCGGCGCGTCCCTTGACTGTCAGGCGCCAGGCTCACCTTGCGCGCCGGGCCTGTCTTTAGACCAGATTGCGCAGCCGGGGAAGGGCCTTAGCAGCGCATCAACCGCAAATGAGCGTTGCGGCGCCGCAGACGGCGGCAAGACGGGGAGCTGCAAGGCAGCTTGGAGGCCCGGCCTGGACTTGAACCAGGAAAAGGAGCGTTGCACCGCTCCTGCGTTAATCTTCCGCCACCGGGCCGGGAACATCTATGACTCTTTGTCGCAGCAAGTTCCATGGTGCTGTTTCAGTAACCCTAATTCTGCTGCTTTGGTCGAAGGTTAGGGGTGGGTGGCCGGTATCTCGCTGGGTGGGAACGGTGCGAGTGCCGTGCAGTTGCAGCTTGTCATGCTGCACGCAGCGCTGGTGAACGCGAATCGACCGGCAAGCGTCCGCCGCCACGGCGCTGTGATCGGGGTGCTGCAACAATCGCGGCGCCGCTGCGTATCTGGCTGCACCAGCGGCCATGAGCCGCATCCATTGGTCCGCACCAAGGCACCGCTCGCCAGCACGGGCGTCGCGGCCAGGGGCGACCGCAGCGGAGATCAGCCATGACCCAAGCTCTGTTCCGATTGGCCTGTGGTGCCGCCGCCGCGGCGTTGGCGCTTTGGCTGTGGCCGATGCCCGCGTTGCGCGCCGCCGAGCAGGCGGTGGTGCTGCCGGCGCCGGCCCTTGATCCGCCGGCCCCCGCCGGATTGCAGACCGCGGTGCTGGCCGGCGGCTGCTTCTGGGGCGTGCAAGGCGTGTTCCAGCACACCGCGGGCGTAGTCTCGGCTGTGTCCGGTTATGCCGGCGGCAGCGCGAGTACCGCCAACTACACCGCGGTCACCACCGGAACCAGCGGCCATGCCGAAGCGGTCAAGGTCACCTATGATCCGCAGCGCATCAGCTATGGCCGGCTGCTGCAAATCTTCTTCTCGGTGGTGCACGATCCGACCGAAATCGACCGCCAGGGGCCCGATGTCGGCCCGCAATATCGATCGGCGATCTTCACCACCAGCGAAACGCAGCAGGCCGTCGCCAAGGCCTATATCGCGCAGCTCACCGCCGCAAAAGCGTATGACAAGCCGATCGTCACCACGGTGGCGTCACTGCCCGGCTTTTTTGTCGCCGAGGACTATCACCAAAACTACCTGACATTGCACCCGCGGCAGCCCTATATTGTCTTCAATGATCTGCCGAAGATCGCCAACCTGAAGGAGCTGTTTGCTGAAAACTATCTCGACAAGCCGACCTTGGTGAGCCGCGATCAGATGGCGCACTAATGAGCCGATGATCGGGTGACCCGACGATGCGCGAGACAGGGCTGAGCAACAGTCACGGAGGAAACATGTCCGACGCCTCGGAAGCGACTGGCAAAGTCGTGAAGACCGACAGCGAGTGGCGCAAGGAACTGACGCCGCTGCAATTTGCGATCTTGCGCGAGAAGGCCACCGAGCGGCCTTATTCCGGCGAGTATGAGCACGAAACCGCGCGCGGCACGTATGTCTGTGCCGGCTGCGGGCAGCCGTTGTTCGAGTCCGATACCAAGTTCAATTCCGGCTGCGGCTGGCCGAGCTTCACCGCGCCGGTCGATGGCGGCCGGATCGACGAACAGCGCGACCTCAGCCACGGCATGATCCGCACCGAAGTGCTGTGCTCGCGCTGCAGCGGCCATCTCGGCCATGTGTTCGACGACGGGCCAGGCCCGACCGGACTGCGCTACTGCATCAATTCCGCGGCGCTGAAGCTGCACAAAAAGTAATTCGGTTGCGGAGTGACGCGGTGCGCGGAGCTTCACGGGGAAGCATTTGACTTCGTGGGCCAGCTTCTCGCCGTCATTGCGAGGAGCGCAGCGACGAAGCAATCCACACTCAGCGCGCGGCGCTGGATTGCTTCGCTTCGCTCGCAATGACGAGGAGGAGAGGGTGCGCCTTGATGGCATGACGAGCTGGGCCGGAATGACGAGGGGGGATTGATCCGGCGCTCCTAAGCGGTTCCCCGCGCGCAACGCCATTTGCCACCGCTCATGCCTTTGCCACGTCATTGCGAGGAGCGCAGCGACGAAGCAATCCACACTCAGCGCGCGGCGCTGGATTGCTTCGCTTCGCTCGCAATGACGGGGTGGAGAGGTCGTGCCTTGCCTGGCATGATGAGCTGGGCCGGCATGACGCGGAGGATTGGTCGCGGTCCTAAGTGGTTTCCCCTCGCACCGCCATTTGCCACCGCTCATGCCTTTGCCACGTCATTGCGAGGAGCGCAGCGACGAAGCAATCCACACTCAGCGCGCGGCGCTGGATTGCTTCGCTGCGCTCGCAATGACGAGGAGGAGAGGGCGCGCCTTGATGGCATGACGAGCTGGGCCGGAATGACGAGGTGGGATTGGTCCGGCGCTCCTAAGCGGTTCCCCGCGCGCAACGCCATTTGCCACCGCTCATGCCTTTGCCACGTCATTGCGAGGAGCGCAGCGACGAAGCAATCCACACTCAGCGCGCGGCGCTGGATTGCTTCGCTGCGCTCGCAATGACGAGGAGGAGAGGGCGCGCCTTGATGGCATGACGAGCTGGGCCGGAATGACGAGGTGGGATTGGTCCGGCGCTCCTAAGCGGTCCCTCCGTCGCAACGCCAATTGCCACTGCTCATGCCTTTGCCACGTCATTGCGAGGAGCGCAGCGACGAAGCAATCCAGGTGAAGCTATCCAGCGTGCTCAGTTCTGGATTGCTTCGCTGCGCTCGCAATGACGGGGTGGAGAGGTCGCGCCCTGCCCGGCATGTAGAGCTGGGTCGGCATGAGCGGAGGATTGGCAGCGCTCCTAAGCGGTCCCTCCGTCGCAACGCCAGTTGCGTCTGTTCGTGCCCTAGCCACGTCATTGCGAGGAGCGCAGCGACGAAGCAATCCACACTCAGCGCGCGGCGCTGGATTGCTTCGCTTCGCTCGCAATGACGGGGTGGAGAGGTCGTGCCTTGCCTGGCATGATGAGCTGGGCCGGCATGACGCGGAGGATTGGTCGCGGTCCTAAGTGGTTTCCCCTCGCACCGCCATTTGCCACCGCTCATGCCTTTGCCACGTCATTGCGAGGAGCGCAGCGACGAAGCAATCCACACTCAGCGCGCGGCGCTGGATTGCTTCGCTGCGCTCGCAATGACGAGGAGGAGAGGGCGCGCCTTGATGGCATGACGAGCTGGACCGGAATGACGAGGTGGGATTGGCAGCGCTTCTAAGCGGATTCCCCGTCGCAACGCCAATTGCCACTACTCCTGCCTTTGCCACGTCATTGCGAGGAGCGCAGCGACGAAGCAATCCAGGTGAAGCTATACGGCGTGCTCAGTTCTGGATTGCTTCGCTGCGCTCGCAATGACGGGGAGATGGTGTGCTCAACCGCTGCGAACCGCAGCTCTCTCGTCTCCGGCCTCCGATCAGCAGCGCCGCCGACGCAGCAACCGCAGTCCAATCAGCGCTGCCGGTCGATCCAGCGCCGCAGCAGCCGCAGATTGCGCACGTTGGCGCGGAACACCACGTCGAACGCATCGCCGAGCACCGGCACCAGGCCGATGGTGCCATCGAGTGCGACATTGCCGACCATGCGCGCGGTGACGTGCCAGGGCGCGCCAAGCTCGCGCGCTTCGCGCACGATCCACAGCGAGATCGCGGTGGTGATCACATCGCCGATCACCGGCACTAGGCCGATCAGGCCGTCGAGACCGTAACGGACATTGGTTCCCGGGATCACAAACGCGCTATCCAGCAGCCGCGCCAGCGCATCGAGTCGCGCCAGCCGTTGTTCACGGCTGAGTGGCGCGCTGCCGAACGCCGCATCGCCGAACGTCTGGAACGAGGCGCCTTGGAACGGCCCATCCTGGAACCGCGTCTCGCCGGCGTCGAACGCGGCGTCCTTGAACCGGGCCTGCCGCAGCAATTCGGGCGGCAGCTCGCGGCCGTCCTGATCGATGATCGGGCCGTCAGCGCGCGAATTTTTCGCGCGCGTGCGATCGGCGCCGGAATAAGCGCGCGAGTGGCGATGATAGGCGAAGCTGTCTGGGTTCAGCATGGCATCGAGATAACGCCGTAACCCCGCGACACAAGTTGCGTCACGCGGTCGCGGTCAGCGTCGGCCCGGCCAGTTCCGCGGCAGCTCAGTTGCAGGGATGGCGCTTGCCGTCCTGGCCGCGATAGGCGGCTGCGCCTTGTTTGCACAGAGCGGAGGTCGGGCCATCATAGGTCACCACCGTGCCCGGCCAGGGGCCCGGCCCAAAATTATGAGCGAACGGGTTGCGGGCGTTCATCAGGGCGACCACCCGGGCCTCTTCGCTGGCGAGCGCGGGAACGGCGGTGGTCAGCAGCAGGAGTACGGTGCAGCCGATAGCAGTGCGAGCGGTCATGGCGTTCTCCAGGTTGGGGGTGCGGTGTCGAGTTACGGTGTCGAGCTATGGTGTCGTTTCGTGCGTGCCCGGACGAAACGCCCTTGCTCAGCGGAGCAGGGGCCGCGCCCAGGGCCTTACGTGTGGGGCACGGCGCCAAAAGCTGCCGCGACCTTGACGGAAAAGCGCGAATGCCCCGGAGTTTCGACAATCGGATTCAGTTTCATTTTAGTAATAGGCGTCACCCTCCCGACATAACTGATGGAGGGTGCTGTGTTTGTTGTGGCGTTTCTACTCGCCGCTGCGGCGGCCGTATTCTTCAGCGCGGGCCATGGCGAACTGCCATGGTCCCATGACATCTGCCGCTATGGCGACCTGCTATGTCAGCAGCCGTCGTGGCTCGGCATCCCGGCGCTGCTATCGCTGATCTGGGCGCTATTTCTGCGCGTCGACCGGCTGTAGCGCCAATTGCTCGATGCCGCGCACGATGGCGCCGGCATGGGCATGGTGCGCCATGTGGCCGGCGCCTGGCAAGGGCCGCAATTGCGCCTGTGGCAGCGCCCGCGCCAGCGCTTCGGCGTGCACGTTGGGCGGCACCACCGGATCGGCTTCGCCGGCGAAGATTAGCGTCGGCGCGGTGATGCTGGGGTAGCTCGGCACGGTTGCGATCAGCTGATCGCGCAGCGCCGCATATTCCTGCAGGCTGGCGCTGAACCGCGCCGGCGTCAGCCCGAGCGTGAGCCGGCTGCGTGCGGCGTAGTCCGGCGGCGGCGCTTCGGGGCGGAACATGCGCGTCACCAGCCGATCGAGCATCGCCAGCGACATCGGCAATAGCAGCGTATGCACCATCAGCGGGCCGACCAGCACGCCCGCGACGCGCTGGAACCAGGGCAGTCCCTCCGGCCGCGGATGGCTGGTCGGATTGATCAGCACCAGGCCCGCGACGCGGTTCGGATCATCGAGCGCGTAGCGCAGCGCGATCAGTCCGCCAAACGAATGGCCGACCACAATCAGCGGGCCGGTGACGCCGAGCGCGCTGATCAGCCCTTGCAGCAGCTTGACCTGATAGGCCGCGGACGCCAGCGGCCCGGGGCCGGGCTCGCTAAACCCCTGGCCGGGCCGATCGGGGATGATCACCCGCAGCCGCTGCGCCAGCGGCGCGCCCAGCGACATCTGCAGGTCATCAAGGCAGAGATTGGCGCCGTGCAGCAGCAGCACGGTCGGGGCGGTGGGTGAGGGCTGCTGGGCGGGCAGATCGTGTACATGCAAGCGCACGCCGTCCACGGTGACAAAGCGGCCGTGGGGCGGCTGGCGCGTGTCAAGCGTGCGGCTGAGCCATTTCGAGGCGACAAAGCCGGTGGCCAGACCGATCGCACCGAGCAGGATCAGCGTCAGCAGCACCGTCAGCATTGCAGCCCCTCACATTGCATTCTTTCGCCGCCAACGTCGCGTCACTGACGTCGTGCGACGCACATTTCACCACGATGCGCGCAGCGTTGCCGGCCGATCAAGAGCATTACCGAAATTTCACAAAGCTGCTGTGCGATCAATCAATTGATCCTTCGCAAAGGCGCGCTGTGGTTTACAGTCTAAGCGGCATGATGGTAATCGGGCGTCGTTTTCATGGATATGCAAACCGAACCGTCGATCAGGCCGCAGCCGCCAGCCGCGCCGCGCCGTGGTGTTGCGGCACGCGCGTTGATTGCGCTGTGGCAGCACAAATGGGCGGTTGTGCTGATCGTGCTGGCGCTGGGCGCCGCGGTGCTTGGCCTGTTGCGCGTGCTGTTCGGTCCCGAAGTGGTGGCGGCGCGGGTGGTGCGCGGCGATCTGGTGCAGAGCGTGGTGGCGAGCGGCCACATCGAAACCCCGTTCCGGGTTGAGATCGGCAGCCAGATCACCGGCACCGTCAAGGATGTGCTGGTCAAGGAAGGCGAGCAGGTTCGCGAAGGCCAGCAATTGATCGCGATCGAGGCCAACGAACTTGCCGCCAATGTCGTGCAGAGCCAGGGCGCGGTGGCGCAGGCCGAGGCACGGGTGCGTCAGTTGCGAGAGTTGGTGAAGCCGGCCGCCGAACAATCCTTGAAGCAGGCGCGCGCCAATCTGCTCAACGCCGAAGCGGCCTATGAGCGCGCGTCAAAACTCGCCGCTGGCGGCTTTGGCACCCGCGCCACGCTCGATGAAGCCACCAAGAATCTCGATGTCGCGCGCACCCAGGTGCGCACCGCGGAGCTGCAAGTGTTCACCTCCAGCCCCGAGGGCAGCGACTATGTGATGGCGGAGACTCAGCTCGCGCAGGCGCTGGCCACTCTGTCGACCGCGCAGGCGCGGCTCGGCTACGCCACCATTGTCGCGCCGCGCGAGGGCGTGCTGATCACGCGCAATGTCGAGCGCGGCAGCGTGGTGCAGCCCGGCAAGACGCTGCTGGTGCTGGCGCCGTCGGGCGAAAGCCAGATCGTGGTGCAGATCGATGAGAAGAATCTCGGCCAGCTTGCGCTCGGCCAGAAGGCGGTAGCCTCTGCCGATGCTTATCCCGATCAGCGTTTCAACGCGGTGCTGAACTACATCAACCCGTCGGTGGACATCAATCGCGCCTCGGTCGAGGTCAAGCTATCGGTGATCGATCCGCCGAAATATCTGCGCCAGGACATGACGGTGTCGGTCGATATCGCCACCGCGCAGCGTGACGACGTGGTGATCGTGCCGGCGCGTGCGGTGCACGACGCCATGACCGCGCCGTTCGTGCTCAAGGCCGTGAATGGCCGCGCCGTGGTGCAGAAGGTCAAGCTCGGGCTGCGCGGCGTCGGCTATTTCGAGGTGACCGAAGGATTGCAGCCCGGTGATCTCGTGATCCCGCTCAACACCGGCGTCAAGTCAGGGCAGCGGATCCGCGCGGTCGCGCCATGAAACGCTGGCTGCCGTTCGAGTGGATCGCCGCGGTCCGCTTCCTGCTCGACGGAGCGTTGCAGACGCTGGTGATCGTCGGCGGCATTGCGATCGGCGTCGGCGTGATCGTGTTCATGTCGGCGATGCTGAGCGGCCTGCAGGCCAATTTCATCAAGCGCGTTCTGACCTCGCAGCCGCATATCCAATTGGTGCCGCCCGATCAGGTGGCGCGGCCGCTGCGCGACGAGGCTGGCACGTTCGAGGCCGCCACCGTGCAGCGACCGACCCAGCGGCTGATCTCGATCAATCAATGGCCGAAGATCCGCGCCGAAATGCAGACGCGACCCGATGTCATCAATGCCGCCGCCACCGCGTCAGGCTCGGCGCTGGCGCTGCGCGGCGACGCCAGCCGCGCCATCACCCTCAATGGCATTGAGCCCGACATCTATTTCAAGATCGTCAAGGTGCCGGACTACATGGTCGCTGGCGATTCCCAGATCACCACCGAAGGCATTCTGATCGGCACCGAGCTGGCGCGCGATCTCGGCGCGGTGCTTGGCGACAAGATCATCGTCAACACGCCGATCGCCGGCAGCCGCATCCTGACCATCAATGGCATCTTCGATCTCGGCAACAAGGGCGCCAACCAGCGCACCACCTTCGTGCGGCTACGCAATGCCCAAAGCATGCTCGGCCTGATCGGCGGCGTCACCTCGATCGATCTCACCGTGAACGACATCTACAACGCCGACGTGATCGCTAAGGAAATCCAGGCGATGCTGCCGGTGAAGGCCGAGAGCTGGATCAGCACCAATGCGCAGTTCTTCACCGCGGTGCAGGCCCAGCAGAATTCCAACACCTTGATCCGGCTGTTCGTCGGCCTGTCGGTGGCGTTCGGCATCGCCGCGGTGCTGATCGTGTCGGTGATCCAGCGCTCCAAGGACATCGGCATTTTGCGCGCCATGGGCACGCGGCGCGAGCAGATTCTGCGCATGTTCCTGATCCAGGGCGGGCTGTTGGCCTTTGTCGGCGCGTTGATCGGCTCGGCGCTCGGCGCCTTGGCGCTGATCATGTGGCATCGCTATGCGCGCCAGGTCGATGGCAGCGAGCTGTTTCCGCTGATCCTCGAAACGCGGCTATTCGTAATGGCGTCTGTGCTTGCCACCGCAACCGGCATCGCCGCGGCGATCGCGCCGGCGCTGCGTGCGGCACGGCTTGATCCGGTGGTGGCGATCCGTGGCTGAAGTTCTGCGCCTGGAAGGAATCCGCAAATCCTACAATGTCGGCACGCCGGTCGAGACCGAAGTGCTGCATGGCATCGATTTGTCGATCCAGTCGGGTGATTTCCTGGCGCTGATGGGGCCGTCGGGCTCGGGCAAATCAACGCTGCTCAACATTATCGGCCTGCTCGACCGGCCGACCGCGGGAAAGCTGGTGATCGACGGCCACGACACCGGGGCGCTCGGCGACGCGGCGCTGACCAAACTGCGCGGCCAGACCATCGGCTTTGTGTTCCAGTATCACTATCTGATCTCGGCGTTCACGGCGCTCGAGAATGTGATGATGCCGATGCTGGTCGATCGCGGCCACCCGGATGACGAGATGCAGGCGCGCGCCGCGGCGCTGATCGATCGGGTCGGCCTCAGCCGCTGGGCCAATAACAGCGCCAGCAACATGTCGGGCGGTCAGCAGCAGCGCGTCGCGATCGCGCGCGCGCTGGCGATGAATCCCAATCTGGTGCTGGCCGACGAGCCGACCGGCAATCTCGACACTCATTCGGCGGAAGCGGTGTTCGCCTTGATGCGCGAGATCAACCGCGAGCGCGGCACCACCTTTTTGATGGTGACGCATAATCCTGGGCTCGCGGAGCGCTGCGACCGCATCATCGAAGTGGTGGATGGCAAGGTGGCTTGACGGCGCAGTGCGCCGCGCCGCTCTCGCCATGCCCTGCTGACAGCGTGCGCGTCAGCGCATTTGCGGCGTCTGCCGGTCCTCGGCCTTAAAATATTTGCGGGCGTGGGCCACGATCTGACCATCGGAGGGATGATCGACGCTTTCCACCGCCGCGATCTTCTGCTTCAGCGCCGGATTGTGCTTCTCGATGTATTTTTCGAGCACGTGTTTGGTATTGGCCGGGCCGACGATCAGCACCGCGCCGGCATCGGCGATCGCTTCCATCGCCGCTTGCAGAAAATGCTGGTCCTCGGGATCGTGGCCGCTGCCGATCGTGCGCTTGTGATGGATATGACGGTCGGCATGATCGGAATGCACCACGAATTTGTCGACTTCGCTCGGGTTGAAGTGAAACACCCGGGCTTCCTTGTGATCGATCCAGATCACCGCATGGAAGTGGCTCATGATCATGTCCTTTCAGCAGACATAGGCTCTGACTTGGCGTGAGCGCCGCCTGCCGGTGGAATGCTAGAGCTTTTTCGGTTCTGATGGAATGACAACCGCAGCTCTTGATTGAGGTGCTGACGCGTTTTCGTGACGTGAGCCGGCATCCACTGCGCCGGACAACGTATCACCGCCGCTATGCGGCATGTCACGCTTTGGGGTGGTCGTCGCTAGGGCACGAACGGCGCGGGGCGAAAGGACGCGGCGTCCGTCAGGCGCAGATCGCTGTCGCCGGGGCCGGTGATTTCGGGTGACGGCACCAAGGTCGGCGTGGTGGTCGCCGTAAAGGATGATGGCGTGGGCTCGTAGATCGCGTAGCGGTTCTTGCCGTTCTTCTTGGCGGCGTACAGGGCCTGGTCGGCGGCGGCGATCAACCGATCGGGATCGCTGCCGATCTCGCAGGTCCATTGCGCGACGCCGATCGATGCTGAAATCGCGTCAAACGGCTGGCCGCGCGGCACCTGACAGGCTTCGACCACGCTGCGCGCGATCAGCGCGCCATCGCGTTTAGTGCTGCGCGGCATCAAAATGGTGAACTCGTCGCCGCCGACCCGCGCCAGCAGATAGTCGGAGCGCAGCCGCTCCTGCGCGGCGCGGGCGAAGGCGCGCAGGCAATCATCGCCAGCGCCGTGACCGTAGCGGTCATTGACGCCCTTGAAGCCATCGAGGTCGATCGCCAGCACGGTGAACGGCATGCCGGACAGCTGCGCTTCGGTGCACAATTCGTTCAGGCGCTGCAATGCCTGGCGGCGATTGGCGACGCCGGTCAGTTCGTCCACCATCGCCAGGCTGGCCATCTCATGGCGATGCCGGTCGAACGACAGCAGCAGGAAGCTGATGCCCCACAGCATCGACAGGAACGCCAGCAGCACCACCAGACAGGCCTGGACCACGTTGAAATGCAGCGGCTGCAGCTCGCCGCCGATGCCCAGCAGTGCCGCCACGGAGCGGATCGCCAGCACGGCCAGGATCAGCGCCGAGACCAGCGCGGTCAGCCAGATGCCCGGCTGGGTGCGCCGATCGGAACGCGACAGCAGGTAGCGCAGCGTCAGTGCGATCGGGATGGCATGACCAATGGAGTAGAACACGATCCGCAGCGCCATGTTCTCGACGACATAGGTGAAGATGGCGATCACCACCGCGCTCACGCCCGTCACCACAGCGGTCACCAGCCAGCCGCTCGGCTGGCGGAAGAAGCGGAAAATGCCCATCATGCCCAGGCAGTTGGCGAGCACCATCAGCGTGCTGCCGAGCACCAGCGGCATCGACGAGTCGACCACGCCGCGGAGCAGCGCAACGGCGGCGCCGAGCGCCGCACAGCCGGTTGCGGCGCCCCAATACCGGGCGGGCAGGAAGGTGGGATGGCCGCGCAGCACATAGGCCCACACCAGGCCGAGGGCTGAGAAATTAACCACGAACAGCAGCCAAACCGTAGGAATGCTTAGCATTGTTCGCTCCCTCCGCCCAAGGCGGTCAACCAGTTGCTGGCTCGCGACATCTGCAGGCAATGCTCCCGTAGGCGCGGGAAAGGTGGCCGATCAGCGATTAAGGGAATCTGACCATCCTGGTAGAAACCACAGCGTGGTTGTGAAACCATGAATGTTTGCACGCTGAAGGCGAGTGGGTTTTTAACCCTGATTTGGCGAGTGGGGCACGAAAGCGGCAGGGCGCGGCAGCGGCTATGCAGCCATGGCGGTCGGTTCGGACTTCAAATACCGCACCGGCTCCGCTAGGGTCCGCGCCGCCGCGGCGCCCGTTCCTGAGGGCGCCCATCTCCCGGACGACCATGAAGATCACACAAGCTTTCAGGTTCGAAGCCGCGCATCGGCTGCCGAACGTGCCACCGACCCATCGCTGCCACCGCATGCACGGCCACTCCTATCGGGTGGAGCTGCAGTTGCAGGGCGATGTCGATGCGACCACGGGTTTCGTGGTGGATTTCTTTGAGATCGAGGCGGCATTTGGCGGGCTGCTGGCGCAGCTCGATCATTATTGCCTCAACGACATCGAAGGGCTGGAAAACCCGACCGCGGAAAACATCGCGATCTGGATCTGGCAGCGGACCAAGCCGGCGCTGCCGCAATTGGCGCAGGTGCGGGTGTTCGAGACGCCCGATTGCTGGGCGGAATATGACGGCGCGTAACGCCTGAAACGACAACGCCCAGCTTGCGGCCGGGCGTCATGGATCGCAGGGGAGACGCGGGAAGGCCGCTCAGGGGGCTGAGCCGACCTTGCCGCGCTGTTCTTCGGTCTGCTTTTCCCAGCGCAGAATGGTGTCGTGCAGCGTGCGGAACCGCTCCTGGACGGCGCCGTCAAACATCGGGTCCTTGCGCTCATCGATGCGGGCGTCGATCTGCGCCCAGTCCTCAGGGGTGAGCACGTCGAGCGCGGCCGGAAACAGCGTGTTCTCTTCCTTGATCATGTGGCGGCGCTGATGATCGATGAAATCTTCGGCGGCGATGTGGAATGAGGCGCGCGGAATCTCCTGATCGGCGAGGATGTCCTCGACCATCTGCGAGAAGCGCCGCAGCCGCTCGGCCTCCAAACGGTGATCGGCTTCGATGTCGCCGACCGCGCCAGCCACTTCAGGGCTGCGCTGCTTGAGGATCTGAAACACCACGTCCTCTTTGGGGTGGTGACACTTGTCGGGGAAATCTTCGAAATATTCGATGATCGCCTGGAAGATTTCGTAGTCGGGCCGCTCGCGGCGATCGAACACTTTGAGCTCTTGCTCGAGCACGTTGAGCAGCTTCGCGATATTGCGGTGCTCTTCCTGCAGCATTTCGATCATACGGGACATTGAGGAACCCCTGTTCGCAGCCAAAACAATTCCGGCCATGCTGCTACGCCAATGACACGGCACTAGGCAAGGCCGTCACTGAGCACTTGCAACATATTGCAGGGTGGGGGCTGATCCTTGCGATGAATCAAACCGCAGCCGCGGCATCAACGGCCACGGCTGCGCAAGCTGCCATTGCTACTCACAACCGCACGGCGCGCAGTCGCAACGCATTGCCGATCACGCTCACCGAGGACAGCGACATCGCGGCCGCGGCGATGATCGGCGACAGCAGCAAGCCCAGGCTCGGATAGAGGATGCCGGCCGCGATCGGGATGCCGGCGCCGTTGTAGATGAAGGCGAAGAACAGGTTTTGCCGGATGTTGCGCATGGTGGCCTGCGACAGTTTGCGCGCCCGCACGATGCCGCGCAGATCGCCCTTCACCAGCGTCACGCCGGCGCTTTCCATCGCGACGTCGGTGCCGGTGCCCATCGCGATGCCGACATCGGCCGCGGCCAGTGCGGGGGCGTCGTTCACGCCGTCACCGGCCATCGCGACGATCCGACCGCTCTGCCGCAGCTTTTCCACCACCGCGCTTTTCTGGTCGGGCAGCACCTCGGCCTCGACCTCGGCAATGCCGAGCTTGCGCGCCACCGCCTGCGCCGTGGTGCGGTTGTCGCCGGTCAGCATGATCACCTTGATGCCGGCGGCGGCGATCGCTTGCAGCGCCGCGGGCGTCGAGGATTTGACCGGATCGGCGATCGCAAACAGACCGGCCAGCCGGCCATCCACGGCGATCGCGATCACCGTGGCGCCGTCCTGGCGCAGCGTTTCGGCGCGGCTTGCCAGCGCGGTCAGATCGATGCCGGCGGCGGTTAGGAACGCGGTGCTGCCGATCAGCACGCGCCGTCCATCGACCTCGCCGCTGGCGCCCTTGCCGGTCGGTGCCTCGAACTTGGCGACCTCGCTGAGCGCCAGCGCGCGCTGCTGCGCGGCCCGCACGATGGCATCGGCCAAAGGATGTTCGCTGGCGCGCTCGACGCTGGCGGCAAGGCGCAGCAGCTGCGCTTCATCGAATCCATCGGCCGGCACGATCGCCACCACATCAGGCTTGCCCGCGGTCAGGGTGCCGGTCTTGTCGACCACCAGCGTGTCGATCTTCTCCATGCGCTCCAGCGCTTCGGCGTTACGCACCAGCACGCCAGCCTGCGCGCCGCGGCCGACGCCAACCATGATCGACATCGGGGTGGCGAGCCCGACTGCGCACGGGCAGGCGATGATCAGCACGCTGACCGCGGCGATCAGCGCAAAGGTGAAGCGTGGCTCCGGCCCAAAACTGGCCCAGGCGGCGAATGCGATCAGCGCCACCGCGATCACGGTCGGCACGAACCAGCCGGCGACCTGATCGGCGATGCGCTGGATCGGCGCGCGCGAGCGCTGCGCCTGCGCCACCATCTGCACGATGCGCGACAGCATGGTGTCGCGGCCGACCTGCTCGGCGCGCATCACAAAGCCGCCGGACTGGTTCAGCGTGCCGGCGATCACCTTGTCGCCAACCTCGCGCGACACCGGCAGCGACTCGCCGGTGACCAGCGCTTCATCGAGCGTGGCGCGGCCTTCCAGAATGACGCCATCGACCGGCACCTTCTCGCCGGGGCGCACGCGAATCCGGTCGCCGGCCTGCAACGCATCGATCGGCACTTCGTGATCGGCGCCGCTGTCATCGATGCGGCGCGCGGTGCGCGGCGCCAGCCCGAGCAGCGCCTTGATGGCGCCGGAGGTGGCCTCGCGGGCGCGTAGTTCCAGCACCTGGCCGAGCAGCACCAGCACGGTGATCACCGCCGCGGCCTCGAAATACACCGGCACCACGCCGCCATGGCCGCGGAACTCGGCCGGGAACAATTGCGGCGCCAGCGTGCCGACCACGCTGTAGCCGAACGCCACCGCGGTGCCGATCGCGATCAGCGTGAACATGTTGAGGTGGCGGGTTCGTACCGACTGCACACCGCGCACGAAGAACGGCCAGCCGGCCCACAGCACCACCGGGGTGGCGAGCGCGAATTGCAGCCAGTTCGACAGCCACGGATCGACCCAGTTATGCGCGCCGGCGAGATGGCCGCCCATTTCCAGCACCACCACCGGCAGCGTCAGCGCCAGTCCGATCCAGAACCGCCGCGACATGTCGAGCAGTTCGGGATTGGGGGCATCGTCGAGCGTCACCAGCTCGGGCTCGAGCGCCATGCCGCAGATCGGGCAGGTGCCAGGGCCGATCTGGCGGATTTCCGGGTCCATCGGGCAGGTGAAGATCGTGCCTTCGGGCACTTCGGGCGCGGGCTTGCGCTTGGTGGGATCGAGATAGCTTTCCGGATCGGCGGCGAATTTGCCGCGGCAGCTCGCCGCGCAGAAATGATAGCTTTGCCCGCGATACTCAAAATGATGCGGCGTGGTGGCGGGATCGACGCGCATGCCGCACACCGGATCGATCACCTCGCCGGCTGCGGGCGCCGCCGATGCGTGATGATGATCATGATGGTGGTCTGCTGCGCCATGGCCGCCGCAGCAGGCGCGTGGCGCGGCCTGTGCCGCCATGGGCGCCGCAGCCGCTGCTGGCTTGGTCGCTGCCGGCTTGGCCGCTGCGCCGCCGCAGCATGAGCCGGAAGTGGGGGCGGAGGGTTGCAGATAACGCGCCGGATCGGCGCTGAACGCGCTGCGGCAGCCAGCGCAGCAGAAATGATAGGTGATGCCTTGATAGTCGAAGCGATGCGCACTGCCGGCGATCTTGACGCTCATGCCGCATACCGGGTCGATCGCGCTGGCCGCCGTGGTGCTGCTGCGCGGTGGCAGCTCGGTCAGCTGCACCAGTTCCGGTTTGGCAGCGGCGTTATTGCCCGCCGCGGTGTGGTCGTCCTTGTTGCCGCAACAACCGCCTGAGTGCGATGTATGGGAATGGTCGGATGCAGTCATGACGGCCTCCTTGGCGGCGATCGGCGCTGTGGGCTTGTAACCCATACCCGGTAGGGGTATATAGACGAGATGCGAAAAGATATCAAGGCGTCGTGCCAGAAGCGGCTGAGCCGGATCGAAGGACAGGTCCGTGGGCTGTCAAAGATGGTCGATGAGGATCGCTACTGCATCGACATCGTCACGCAGATCGCGGCGGTGCGCGCGGCGCTGCGCCGGCTTGAGGAGGAGATCCTCAAGGATCACGTCGGGCATTGCGTCGAGCACGCCATCACCAGTGGCGACAAGGATGATCAGCGCCAGAAGATCGCTGAGCTGATGGCGGTGATCAGCCGCGCGGACCGCTAGCCTCTGCCTGATTTTTTTTGGCGGGCCGGAACAGGCCGCGCGTCAGGTCGGAAACGCCGTCGGTGAAGCGCGACCAGTTGCACGACAGTGACGGCTCCTTGCAGGTGTTTGGCTTGGGGCGGGCGGGCGGTTTGGGCCGCTGCTGCTTGGCGACAGGCACGGCCGCGGCGGGCCGCGGCGGCGCTGCGGCGCTGGCGTGCGGGCTGGCGGCGGACGGGGCCGGCAGATGGGCGACCACGGTGCGCGGCGCGCTCGGCACAGGTTTGGTCGGTTGCTTGTCCGGTTGTTTGTCCGTCTGCTTGGTCGGTTGTTTGGCGGCCTGTTGCTGAGCCGTGGCAGGGCGGGGCGCTTGCGCCGGTTTGGCGGCGCGGGTCTGGCCGGTGGTGTGTGGCCCCTTGGCCGCATCGGCGCTGGCCTTGGCCTCGGTTAGTTCGCGCTGCCGGCGCGCGAAGGCCGCGGCGATCAGGCTGCGCCGGTGCTGATCAAGAAACTCGGTGTAGTGGCGGTCGATCTCGCGCTGCTCCTCTGCCGTCGGGTTCGGCCCGGCGATATCGAAGTGCTTGTCCTGCATGAAATCGTAATAGGTGTAGCCACCGCCGGGCTTGCGTCTTCCGGCGAATTTCGCCTCACAGCCGGCGATCAGCGCTTCACGTTGCTTGGCTTCGGTGGTCTTTTCGGCGCGCGCGGCGCAGTCCTCGTAATCGACTGGTTCGCGTGACGACCACCACTGTGCCTGCGCATGGCTAGGCAGCGCCACCGTCGCAAGCGCGATAACCACTAACAGCGACAATGGTACGCAGGACTGGTTCAACGGGGAGTCCCAGGCTGATCTTCCCCGGAGTGTGCGCAATATTCGATCGTTGTCACCCCTGTTTCGGCGAGGTCCACCGCTTTTGGCCACGAAAGAGGTATAACCAGGCCGACCAACTGTCAGTTGGTCGAGACCGGAATCGCCTCGGCGTCTTCGTCGGCGTGTTCCAGCGTCGAGAGCTTGGCAGTGGACTTGCCGCGGCAGGACCAGGAGATCAGCGCTTCGTCGCCCACGATCGACAGGATCACCCCGGTGACGCAGCCGTGGACGCAGGTCACCTGATCACCCACCGAGAAGTGCTCCTGGGCTAGTGCAGCTTCGAGCGCCGCGCGAATGCAGGCATCGTCAGCGCCGCCGCTGGCGCGATATGCAGCCATTGCCTTGGCGATCATCTTGTCGGTGACTTTGATCTGAGTGGTCATGTCGAACCTCAATGGCCTTGTCCACGTCGCGAAAGCCTGCACTGTTTGCCTTAACGAAGCCCTGCAGATGATACCCCCTGCTGATCACACTAGGTTGGCGGCAAATGCTACCGGGAGAACTATCTCGCAACTGCAAAAATAACAGCTTGAGGTGAATCAAAAAGGGCCACCACAGGGGCAGCCCAGAACAAAAAAACGTGACGACGCAGCCGAAGCTGCGCCGTTTGAACGTTAGGCGAACGCGGCGAGTTAGACCGCGATCGAGTGGCGAACCGACGAGTTGCGCAGATAGGTGTCGAACACCGCTGCCACCACGCGCGCCAGCGGCTGGCCGGCCGCGGTCAGCGCGAGCTGGCCATTGCCATAGGTGATGACGCCGTCGGTCTGCAGCTGCTCGATCGCCTCGCGCTCATTGGCATACCAATCGTCGGCGACGCCGAACTGCTGGCCAGCGGCGGTCAGATCGACCTTGCCGTCGCACATGATGCGCTCGATCACATGGGCGCGCAGCTCGTCCTGGTCCTTGAAGGCGTGGCCGCGCGCCACCGGCAGCTTGCCGGCCGCGACCGCGCGCATATAGGCGCCGGTTTCGCTGATGTTCTGCACATAGCCGCTCGGGGTGCGGCCGATCGAGGTGGCACCGATGCCGATCAGGGTCGGCGAGGCGTCCGGGGTGTAGCCCTGGAAGTTCCGGTGCAAAGCGCCGTTCTTGGCGGCTTCGGCCAGCGTGTCGCCCGGCAGCGCGAAATGGTCGATGCCGATTCGCACATAACCGCCCTTGACCAGCGCGTCAGCGGCCGCACGGGCCTGCTCGGCGCGCTGCACCGGGGTCGGCAGGGCTTCGGTCGGGATCATCTTCTGGTTGCTGGCCACCCACGGCACGTGGGCGTAGCCGAACAGCGCGACGCGATCCGGCTTCATCTCGATGCACTGCTCGACGGTGCGGCGCAGGTCTTCCGCGGTCTGGTAGGGCAGGCCGTAAATCAGGTCGAAATTCAGCTTGTTGACGCCGACCGAGCGGAACCGATCCATGGCGTTCTCGACCATGTCCGGCGGCTGGATGCGGTTGATCGCCTTCTGCACCTTCGGGTCGAATTCCTGCACGCCGAAGCTGGCGCGGGTGAAGCCGATCGCGCCGATCTTTTCGACCATGGCGTCGGTCAGGGTGCGCGGATCGCTTTCGATCGCCAGCTCAGCATTCTCAACCAGCCGGAAGCGGTCGGCGATCACCGCCATCAGCGTGGCGAGATCGTCCGGATCGAGCACGGTCGGGGTGCCGCCGCCGAAATGCAGGTGAGCCACCGGCATGCGCGCCGGCATGGCGTCGGCGAGCAGCTCGACCTCGTCGAGCAGGTGCTTGAAATAGGTCGCCACCGGCTCATAGCGCGCGGCGAGCTTCATGTTGCAGCCGCAGTACCAGCACATCTGCTTGCAGAACGGCACGTGCAGATAGAGCGAGATCGGCTCGTCCTGATCAAGCTGCGCCAGCCAGCCGCGATAGACCGATTCCGGGAATTCCGAGACGAAATGCGGGGCGGTCGGGTAGCTGGTGTAGCGCGGGACCGAGCTCGTGGCGTATTTTTCCAATGCTGAGGTCATGGTTCGGCCTTCGATTAATCCCTCGCGATCAGCGAGACGAAACTGCAGAATGGGCGCTTTCGCGCGGTGGTCCGGCTTTGTCGCCGCAGCCGCAGCCGCAGCAACCCTCAGTAGCGGTCGGTGCAGCGCCCGCGCAACAGGGCTGAACCGCGCGCCAATCTACCACGAAGCGGCAGCAGGGATCGCCATGGGCCGCGCACGCCACTTCAACAGCGTGCGACTTCGGCGACACCAGCACCTGGAACAGCCGCTGAAACACCGCGGCGTGCCAGACGCACACCAGGCTGTCGGCACGTTCGCCGGCCACGATTGGGTTGCCGGCAATTTCGAAGATCACTTGGCGGCCGACCTGGCCGGAGAAGCGGCCCGAGCCGGCAAATGTCCAGGAATGGGCCGAGATGGCCTTGACCAGCATCCGCGCCGCCAGCGGCGCCGGCAGCAGCTTGAGGATCACCTGCGCAAATTTCGGAATGCGGTTGGCGAGGATGTAATCCCCGGTCCGCAACCCGGCGTCGGTCAGAATGGCTACCGCCTGTTCGGGCGGCAGCAACTGCCGCACCGTCTGGTGGATCGCAGCCACCCGTCGTTCATCGACCATTTCAGCCGGCGGCTGCGCCAGCCAATCGCTGGCGCCTGCCGTCGTGAAGATGGTCTTGGCTTGATCGTGGAGCCCGGCCGCGGTCAGCGCCTGGATAAGCTGAATGACCGCGTTCGGACCGATCTTCGCCTCGTGAGAGAGCTCAGTCACAGCCGCCGGATCAGTGGCGGCTGACCGAGTTCGCGCCGTCGGCCTTGTCCAGGACCTTGGCCTGCAGCGCCGCGCATTCCGCGTCCTCGGTCATCTGCTCGGTGCCGCCGCCGCAAGCGGAGACGATCGTGGGCTGAGCCTTGCGCGAACGGTCGGCGTTGGCCTCCCAATCGGCGGTGGTACCGACTGCACGCGAACGCGTGGTGTCGAACTTGAAGTCCACCTTCTTCTTGGACTGCGGACCCCAATAGCCGACGCGGCCGAGATCGTAGAACTTGCGCTCGAAACCAGCCTTCAGGAACGCCTTCAAGCAGCCGAGCAGATAGCGCCGACGCCGGCCGGTGCCCGACCACGGATAGGAGAAGAACGCCTTCGACATGTAGAACCGGCGATAATTGTTCATCACCCGGTCGAGCAGTTCGCCGCGCTCCATCGCCGCCGGCTTGATGATCGGCGTGACGAAGTTGTACTTGTCGAAGTCGAACACCTCGACCTTGTCGCTGAGTTCCTTGAACAGCGGCGTGAACGGCCAGGGCGTGTACATCGACCAGTTGGCGAGGTCGGGCGCCCAGTCCTTGGCCATGCGGTAGGTTTCTTCCAAGGTCTCCGGGGTCTCGCTGTCGAGACCGACGATGAACTGCGCCTCGGTGACGATACCGGCTTCACGCAGCAACCGGATCGCCTTCTTGTTGTCGGCGATCTTGGTTTCCTTGTTGAACAGGTCGAGCTTGAGCTGAGCGGCGGCTTCGGTGCCGAGCGAGACGTGCATCAGGCCCGCCTCGTTGTAGAACTTCAGCAGCTTCTCGTCGCGCAGAATGTCGGTGACGCGGGTGTTGATGCCCCACTGCACCTTCTTGTTCAGGCCGCGCGCAATCAACTCTTCGCAGAACTGGATGAACTTCTTGCGATTGATGGTGGGCTCTTCGTCCGCGAGAATGAAGAAGCCGACCTGGTACTTCTCGACCAGCTCCTGAATCTCGTCCACCACCTTCTTCGGATCGCGGACGCGATAGTCGCGCCAGAACTTCCACTGCGAGCAGAACGAGCAGGTGAACGGGCAGCCGCGCGCCATGTTCGGAATCGCGACGCGGGTGTTCATCGGGATGTAGCGATACTTGTTCCAGTCAAGAATGCCCCAGTCCGGGCTGATCGCATCGAGATCCTTGACGGTCGGAGCGGCCGGCGTGGCGATGATCTTGGCGCCTTCAGCGGTCTGCTCGATATAGGCAATGCCCTGGACTTCGGCGCGGTCGCGCGGCCAGCGGCCTTCTTCGATGGTGCGAGCCAGCGACACCACGATCTCTTCGCCTTCGCCGCGCACGATCGCGTCGACCCACGGCGCTTCGGTCAGCACCTGCTGATACATGAAGGTGGCGTGCACGCCACCGAGCACGGCAACGCAATTCGGATTGACCTGCTTGGCAATCTGCAGCGTGCGCTCGGCCTTATAGATCGACGGGGTGATCGAGGTGACGCCGACCATGTCGGGCTTCTGCGCAGCCAGATACTCCGCGAGATTCTCGTCGGAGATGTCATCCGTCATTGCATCGATGAACTGAACGTCGGTGAAGCCGTTCGATTTCAGCGCGCCGGCGATATACGCCGCCCAAGCCGGCGGCCAGTTACCCGCGATTTCGGCGCCGCCTGAATGGTAATTCGGATGAATGAGAATGATGCGCACTGACTCTCTCCCGTCATTGTCAAGTCAAAATGACATATCGCCTGTAGGTGAATATTGACGCAGATCAAACGACTGGTGCAGGGGTATTCCCAGCCGGTTCTGCGGGTCGCGAATGCTGTTCCGTCTCCGTGCTCAAACCTTCAAGCGACGCAGTGGTGCGGACGTGATCGTCGCGCGCGACAGCGACTGCACGCCCTGCCATGAAACACAATCCGCCATTGGTCGCGATGCATCCACGCACCGTCGCCCGCGCGTTGCAGAATCATTCGGGTGCTCTGCATATCAGCAATCGAGGTTGAATTTGGATTCGCTCTGCAGCGAGTTGAGGGTGTCGACATTCAGGCAGTAGCGCTGATAGCTCGGCACCAGCGTGCCAGCGGCAATGTCGTTGTCGCACTCTTGCTTGTGTTCACACATCGCGCAAGCCCGGCGCAGATCGTTGAGCACCATCGGCTCTTTCTCTGCGAGCGCGCGGATGCTGATCTTGAGCGCTTCAAGCAGGCTGGGCAGTTCTTTGGAATTGCTGCCCTTGGTTGCGAGCGCGCGCAACTCGTTGGGCGACAGCCCGAGGTCTTTGACCATGTTGGCCATGGCCCGGCCGAAGGCGGCAAGCTCTTGCGGACTCGCCGTGATCTCTTCCCATTCCCGGACAACATCGGCCACGTCGTTCGGAAGACGAGTGGCTCGTGAATGCTTGCCGGACGAGGTCATGGACGCCTCCTACCCATACTTGGAAAGAATGCTGTCATGGGGATGGGCTTTTCCACTTGCGCCAGATCAAGGAATGATATGCGCTGCGCGTTGGGCGCTCAGTGTCGGTGATGGTCGTTGCCGGAACTGGTTGCCGATGTGTTAACGAGGCGTTGGCGAAGGTCTGATCGCGGTCTGGCTTGTCCTGACATGACGGGCGTGCCGCTGCGCCACATGTCGTGACGGTCAGGGCGTGACGACTAGGTCGTGAGGGCTATATCGTCAGGGCATGTCGTCGCGGCATGTCGCAGTGGGCGCTCACGAATGCGTGCCATGAATGCGTGCCGTGCCGGACTTGGCGGCCGCGGCGGGGCAGGGGGCGCCGCCAGGCACGCGACAATAAAGAGGCCGGCCCAGCCGGCGCCAGGATGGGGGAGGAAGTTCGGTGCTGATTGCGCTGTTCGCCGATATTCATGCCAATCGGCAAGCCTTCGAGGCCTGCCTTGCCGATGCTCGTGCGCAAGGCGCCCAGCAATATGTGCTGCTCGGCGATTATGTCGGTTATGGCGGCGATCCCGACTGGGTGGTGAACACCGTGATGGAGCTGGTCGGCGCCGGCGCGGTGGCGGTGATGGGCAATCACGATTGCGCGGTCGGCAACACCAAGGTGCAGCTCAATCTCGAAGCGCAAGCCGCGATGGAATGGACCCGCGGCGAACTCGGCGTCGCGCAGCGCCAGTTTCTCGCCAACCTGCCGATGAAAGAGGAGCAGCACAGCCGGCTCTATGTCCATGGCGAGGCGACCAGGCCAGAGAACTGGATCTATGTCACCGATTCCAGCGTGGCCTCGCGCAGCATGCAGGCCACCTTTGCCCATGTGACGTTCTGCGGCCACATCCATCGCCCGGCGCTGTATTCGCTGTCGGTCACCGGCAAGATGACCTCATTCGTGCCGACCAGCGGCGTGCCGGTGCAATTGCTGCCGGGCCGGCAATGGCTGGTGGTGGTCGGCTCGGTCGGCCAGCCGCGCGATGGCATCCCGGCGGCGGCCTATGCGCTGTTCGACACCGAGACCCGCGAGGTGCGCTATTGCCGCACACCTTATGATATCGCCGCAGCGGCGGCCCGGATCCGCAACAACGGGCTGCCGATCTCGCTGGCGGAGCGGCTGTCGGTAGGGCGCTGACCATGATCTCCGTCACGCTGGAGCCGGGCGCCACCATTGACGGCTTTGTGATCGAAGAACCGATCCATCAGGGCGGCATGGCGACGCTGTTCATCGTGCGCCGTCCCGATTCGCCGACCCAGATGGTGATGAAACTGCCGCGGATCGGCGAAGGCGAGGACCCGGCCGCGATCGTCAGCTTCGAGATGGAGCAGATGATCATGCCGCGGCTGTCGGGCCCGCATGTCCCGGCCTATGTCGCGGCCGGCGGCTTTGACGTGCTGCCCTACATCGTGATGGAGCGGATCGCCGGCAAGGCGCTGCTGTCGCGGCTGCCGGAGCTGCCGTTGCCCTATGACGACGCCGTGCAAATCGCGGCCAAGATCGGCACCGCGCTCGCCGATCTGCATCGCCAGCACGTCATTCACCACGACGTCAAGCCGAGCAACATCATGTTCCGGCCGAGCGGCGAGGCCGTGCTGCTCGATTATGGCTTGGCGTGCAGCGACCTGCTGCCCGATCTGATGCAGGAGGAATTCCGGCTGCCATTCGGCACCGCGCCCTATATGGCGCCGGAGCGGCTGCTCGGGGTGCGCGACGACCCGCGCAGCGATCTGTTCGCGCTCGGTGTGCTGCTCTACTTCTTCACCACCGGCGAGCGGCCGTTCGGCGAGACCGAGACCATGTATGGCATGCGCCGCCGGCTGTGGCGCGACCCGCCGCCGCCGCGCCAGCTCCGCCCGGATTATCCGCCGTGGTTGCAGGAAGTGGTGATGCGCTGCCTGGAGATCGAGCCGGCCTGGCGCCATCCGACCGCGGCGCAGCTGGTGTTCGATCTGACCCATCCCGATCAGGTCAAGCTCACCACCCGGTCGGAGAAGCTGAAACGCGATCCGTTCACCACGGCGCTGCGCCGCCGCTTCAATCCGGAGCTGCGACAACGCCGCGCCAGCGCCTCGCTGGCCGCCGAATTGTCGTCGGCGCCAATTCTGATGGTGGCGATCGATCTCGCCGAAGATTCCGCCGCACTCAACGACGAGTTGCGCGTCACCACCGAGCGCATTCTGGCGACGCTGCCGTCGGCGCGGCTGGCCTGCGTCAACGTGCTCAAACTTGGCCGCATCACGCTAGACAAGACGCTCGATGAGCACGGCCAGAACAAGCATGTCGACCGCTTGGTGCAGCTGCGCCACTGGGCGGAGCCGCTGAAGCTTTCTGACGACCGGCTGACGGTGCATGTGCTCGAGGCGATCGATCCCGCTGCGTCCATTCTCGACTTCGTCGAAGCAAGCCACGTCAATCACATCCTGATCGGGGCGCGGCGCACTTCGCCGCTGCGCAAGCTGCTCGGCAGCGTGTCGGCCAAGGTTACGGCCGAGGCGCCCTGCACCGTCACCGTGGTGCGCAAGCGCGCGCCATCCCGGTCCGGGCTGCGCACGCCGGAGCCCGACCCGGAGGCCGAGGCCACGGCGTAGCGTAATTGCCCGGAAGCTTGCTGCCCGGCCGGGGCGCGGCCGCAGCGTGCCAAATTGCGGCGCGCCAGATTGCAGCGTGCCAAATTGATGTCAGCTGATCATCAGACGGTCATCGACCGAGGCGACGCCCGGCGTCGACCAGGCGGCGTTCTGCACGGCGAGGCGCTCGTCCCAGGTTTCGACGCTGCCTTCCAGCACCACGGTATTGCCGTTCTGCACGGTGACGCGGATCGGCTTGCTGCCGATCTCGGCATGGCGCTTCAGGGCCGACTCGATGTGGGCGCGGATGCTGGACGTGTCGACCTGCGGATTGTTGATTTCGATCAGATTGGTGACGCCTTGCACGCCGGCCAGCTTGCGCACGTCGTCCTCGGCGGCGCTGCGCTCATAGTGCCAATCGACAGTGCCGGTCAGCGTGATCCAGCCATCCTTAACGTGGACCTCGATGGCGTTGGCCGGCACCAGCACGTTCCAATCGAGAATGTCGGTGGCGCGCTGCGCGATCTGATCGTCAGCGGTGCGGTCGAAGCGATAACGCACTTCGATCGACTCCGACAGCGCGCGCACGCCCTTGACGCGGCGCACCGCCGCGATCGCGGCAATCTTCTCAGCATAGCTGCTGACATGGCCGGTCAGCGTGACGGCCTTGTTCTGAACATTGACCTTGAGATGGTCACTGTTGAATCGGGGATCGAACTCGAACTCATCGAGGATGTGCAGACGCAACTCGGAGTCGGTCATGGGATGCCTCTAGACGGAACGGATCGGAATGCGGCGCATCATCTGCGCAAGCGACGCGATGACATTGATCAGAATCAAGCCGATGCGACGTCGGCGAGCCGCTGAGCGCAGCCGAGCTTGCTGATTCAAACAGCTGTCAAGTTTGCTTGACGGTCGCGCTGCTGGTCCGCCCATTTCATGAGCAGTCCGGCCATGATGGGAAAGCCGCCCTTATTCCGCCCGAGCTGATCACGTCTGGCTGGCGTGGATGCGCACTATTGCCATGAAGTCGCAATTTGCGTAGTCGCGCCCGGCGATCGGCCGCGACGCCGGCCGATGGCGGGATGGCGGCAACGCCGCCATGACGGCGCATGAAACAAGCTTAGATCGATTCTAGACTTTGCTCAGCGGGAACGAATGCCAGGCTGCTGCTGCGGCACGATCATCCAAATAGAGCAGGCGAGCCTGTGGCGATGGCAACGTGCCAGGCCGCGCACGACGCAATGTCGTACCATGCTCAGTAACGGGCAGCACGGCGGCGCCAATAGCAACGATCGTCGCATCGCTCGTAACCCCATGTAAACTAATTGGGCGATCTGGGCGTGCGCCCAGCCCCGGATCGCCTTGTGTTAACCGCAGGTTTCGAGCCAATCGATACACCAAGGTTCACCAGTGAATGCGACGTCGAAGGGCAGTGCCATGAGTGCTCAACACAAGTTCAATCAGAAAGCGGCACCTGCCTTGGGCGATACCACTTTCGGCTTGTTGAGCCTGCTGGTGGTAGACGACGACGCGGTGCAGCGCGGCTTGATCTCGGGTGCCGCCGTAAAGGCCGGCTATGAAGTGACCGAAGCCGCCAGCTGTGCCGAGGGCATCGAGATGCTGCGCGGCCGCTCCTATGCCTGCGTCACGCTCGATCTGATGCTGGATGATGGCGACGGCCAGGACATCATGAAAGCGATGGCCGAGGCCAATTATCAGGGGCCGGTGATCGTGATCAGCGGCATGAGTTCGGAGCGACGCCGCGCCGCACGGCAATACGCGCGCTCGCTGGGCATGGATTTGCTGCAGAGTTTTCCGAAGCCGATCGATCTGGCTGCGCTGCGCATCTCGCTGGCCAATCTGCGCAGCACGATGGCAGGACTGCCGATCGTGCACTCCTGGGGCGAAGTGTGCGGCCCGCGCTTTGATCGGTAAAAACTGCTTTTGGTGCTGACGGCGCAGCCGGGCGCCATGGCTCTTACCTGATGTGCTGACCGATTGTGGTCGCGTTAGCCGGCATGTCCGTTCGCTCGACCCTACGGTCAGTACGCCGGCGTTTCACGCCTCGTACACTTATTGGCGTATGGCGGTCATATCACTGTCATCGCGCAGCATAATATTTTCAATAGTTGTAAAACTGTTCGATTGTGACCAATAGTTAAGGGTCCTGTGCGACGCTTTCAATTGAGAGCCCGGGACGGCTTGCGGTCAAATCTTCCCCTTCGCTTCTCAACCGTGTCCGATGTCGTGACCTGGTATTTCAACGTGGCTGCCTGTGCGTCAGGCACGTCATATGCCAGTCGCGCAAGTATTAGATGATGGTCCTCGATGTTCAGCTTGCGTCTATCCCATAAGATCAACTCAATCAGTGTGCTCGGCATCAGCGGTGTTCTGCTGCTCGGCACGCTGTTTTGGATGGGAGACGCCTCCCAGAGCAGCTATCGCGAGCAGGATGATCGCGCCCGGGCGATCAGCGAGCTGCAGGATCGCATTCACATCACGATGTTGCAGATGCGGCGCGCGGAGAAGGACTTTCTGCTGCGCAAGGACGAAAAGTATGTTGGTGATCATAACAAGCTCAGTCAGCAGCTTGTTGTCGATCTGGAGGACATGGAGCGCCGTGTAGCGGCCTCCGGTCGGGCCGATCTGCGCGCGCAGCTGCAGGCGGTGCAGGCCGGCACCGCGGACTATAGCGCGCATTTCGCGGCGCTGGTGGCGGCTCGCGTCAAGCTTGGCCTCAATGAAAACGCCGGGCTGGAAGGCAGCCTGCGCAAATCCGTGCATGAGGTCGAAGGCGCGCTCAAGACGCTCGATCAGCCGTCGCTGGCGGTGACCATGCTGATGATGCGGCGCCATGAGAAGGATTTCATGCTGCGCGGCGCGGCAAAATACGGAGACGAGCTGAAGCAGCGCGCCGCGGAGCTGCGCTTCAAGATCGATCAGACCGACCTGCCGGCCCAGGTCAGGGCCGATTTACGGGCCAAGATCGATACCTATCAAAGCGCGTTCTTAGCCTGGATGGACACCGAGCAGTTGGTCGCGGCCGAGCAAAAGGCGATGTCGGCCAGCTTTGCCAAGATCGAGCCGATCATGGCCGAGGTCGAGCGCGTCACCGCGCAGGATCGGGCGCAGGCGCAACGGGCCGAGCAGGGGGCGCGGGTCGCCACCAAGCTGCAGATGGAGATCGGCATCGGCGTGATCATCGTCGCGGTCGGCTTGCTCGGCTTCCTGATCGGCCGTTCGGTGTCGCGGCCGCTCAAGGCGATGAACAAGGCGATGCTGGAATTGGCGAACGGCAATTTCGGCGTGGTGTTGCCGGGTCTTGGCCGCAAGGATGAAGTCGGCGAAATCGCCAGCGCGGTCGAGACGTTCAAAGCCAAGGCCGAGCAGAAGGCGCGCGAGGAACTCGAAGCCAGGGCCGCGGAGGACCAGCGCCAGGCGGAGCTGCGCCGCCAGGACATGATCCAGCTCGCCGATCAATTTGAAAGCGCGGTCGGCCAGATCATTGCGACGGTGTCGGCAGCGTCGTCCGAGCTGGAGGCGTCGGCCACCACTTTGACCTCGACCGCGTTGCAGGCCCAGAACTTGGCGCGCGGCGTTGCCGTTGCGTCCGAGGAGGCGTCCACCAATGTCCATTCGGTGGCGGCCGCCACCGAGCAGATCTCGACCTCGGTCAGCGAAATCAGCCATCAGGTGCAAAAATCGTCGCGCATCGCCGGTGAGGCGGTCGAGCAGGCGCGCGCCACCAATGCCAGCGTCGGCGATCTGGCGACCGCGGCCTCGCGGATCGGCGAGGTGGTCGAGCTGATCAACACCATTGCCGATCAGACCAACCTGCTCGCGCTCAATGCCACCATTGAGGCGGCACGGGCCGGCGATGCCGGCCGCGGCTTTGCCGTGGTCGCCAGCGAGGTGAAGGCGCTCGCCGAGCAGACCGCCAAGGCCACCGGCGAGATCAGCCAGCAGATCGCGGGCATTCAGACCGCGACGCATGACTCGGTCGCGGCAATCCAGAAGATCGGCACCACGATCGCGCAAATGTCGGAAATCTCCTCGACCATTGCCGCGGCAGTGGAGCAGCAGGGCGCCGCCACCCAGGAAATTTCGCGCAACGTGCAGCTTGCCGCCAATGGCACCCACGACGTCTCGGCCAATGTCGCGGAAGTCGAGCGCGGCGCCACCGCGACCGGCTCGGCGTCGAGCCAGGTGCTGGCTGCGGCGCAGACGCTGTCGCGCGACAGCAATCGCCTGCAGGACGAAGTCAGCAAGTTTCTCGCCACCGTGCGCGCGGCGTAAGCTGAACGCTGTCAACAAACAGGGCGGTCGCCGCGCATGGCGGCTGCCCAGCATCTTGTCGAGCGATGTGCTCTGAGCAAGCTTGGCCGTCGGTCTGCACCGAAACGCGGGTCGTCAGGCGGACAGTCCACGGCGGCGGCTGATGGCCTGCTCGGTCGTTTCGGCGGCGAGCGCTGAGCGCCACGCTGCGACCTTCTGTTATGGTTGATGAGACCTTAACAGCCGCTCGTTATTCGGCGAGCCGCGATGGTGCGATAGGCGCGCTCCCGGTGTCAATTTGAGTATCAGGGTGGCGATCGTTGAGTGCGCCGGCTGATCGTCCGCGCCGAACGCCAGTTCGCGTCATCCTATTGTCGGCCCGCGATGAGAAGATGCTGCATCGTAGGTTTACGAAGACGATAGAAATTCAATCGTATCGTCATTCAGCGAGCAGGCAGCCTGCCGACCCGCGGTTGGTTCGCCGAAGCTCGCGCCGATGACTATCTCCTCTCCTGATTGCGCCTGTGCTTGGCGTCGTCGCTGCGCGACGATCGGCGAGAACGGGCCAGCTCACCCGGAGTTCGACGCTTGAGTACCGATTGCTTCACGGTCTGCGCGGAGCGGTTGGGCGTCGATCATCATGGCCAGGAATTGGCGCCGAGTCGTCGCGCCCGCCCTGTCACGCCGTCCCTGATTTTTATCGCGACCAATGATTGGCGAACGCCGCGGCGTTGCCCGACCCGTCATTCGTCTCCGTGTCATCGATTGCACCCGTGGAGCACTTTCAATGCGTAACAACCAGCCCGTCACCGCGACTGAGTATCCGCTCGGAGATGACACGCTGATCGTTTCCAAGACCGATACCAAGGGACGGATCACCTATTTCAATCAGCAGTTCCTGGAAGCGTCGGGGTTTACGCATGAGGAGCTGATCGGCCAGCCGCATAATATCGTGCGGCATCCGGACATGCCGGTCGAAGCGTTCGCGGATCTGTGGGCCACGGTGAAAGCAGGCAAGCCATGGGCCGGCGCGGTCAAGAACCGCCGCAAGAATGGCGACTTCTATTGGGTACTGGCGAGCGTGACGCCGATCTGGGAGAACGGCGAGGTCACCGGCTTCATGTCGGTGCGCACCAAGCTGCCGGCCGATCAGCGCCGCGAAGCCGAGGAAGTGTATCGGCTGTTCCGCGAAAAGAAGGCGCAGAACTACCGTGTGGTTGCCGGCATCGTGCGCCGCCGCAGCTGGCGTGATGCGTTCGTGCTGTTCTCGCGCACGTTGAAGGCGCGACTGACCACGCTGGTGACGGTGCAGGCCGCGTTGATGGTGCTGATCGGCGCTGCCGGGCTGTGGTCGACGCGCGATACCAATATCCGGCTGCAATCGATGTTTGAGCAGCGCGCGGTGCCGCTGTCGCAGCTCTACACCATCAATGATCGCATGCTCGACAGCGCCATGGCGATCCGCGGCATCTTCATTCGCGCCAAAGTCGGCTTGCCGCTCAGCGACATCTCGCGGCGCGTGGCCGACAACTCCAAGCTGATCGACAAGACTTTTGCCGATTATTCGGCGAAGGAGCGCACGCCGGAAGAGAAGCGGCTCGGCGAGTTGTTCGCGCAGCACAACCGCGCCTATTTCGAGCAGGCGATCCAGCCGGGCATGGCGATGATCGCCAGCGGCCGGTTTGAGGAACTCGGGGTGCTGCTGACCGGCAAGGCGCGCGACCTGTACGACGCCGCCAAGGCCGACGTCGATGCGCTGGTCGAGCTGCAGATCAAGGAAGCCCACGGCCAATATGAAGCGAGCCAGCACGATTACCATCTGGTGCTGGGCGTGTCGCTGGCGCTGCTGGTGATTGGCTTGATGCTCGGTGCCGTGATGGGGCTGTTTGCGATCCGCGCCATCGTGCGCCCGGTTGGCCGGCTCAACGCCACCATGCAGGCGATCGCGCAGGGCCAGTTCAACAGCCGCGTGCTGGTCGAGCGCGACGACGAAGTCGGCGTGGCGCTGCGCAACATCCAGGCGATGCAGAACAAGCTCGGCTTCGACCGGGAGTCGCAGCGTGACGCCGCGGCGCTGGCCGCGCATGAGCGCAAGCTGGAGATGCATCAGCTCGCCAACAATTTCGAGTCCGCGGTCGGCGAGATCATCGAAACGGTGTCCTCGGCGGCAACGCAGCTCGAAGCGTCGGCTTCGACCCTGACCAAGACCGCCGAGCGCTCGCAGGAGCTGAGCGCATCGGTGGCAGCAGCGTCGGAACAGGCCTCGGCCAATGTGCAGTCGGTGGCGTCGTCGGCCGAGGAGATGTCGTCCTCGGTCAACGAGATCAGCCGCCAGGTGCAGGAATCCTCATCGATCGCCACCGTTGCGGTCGATCAGGCGCGCCGCACCAATGATCGTGTCGGCGAACTCGCCGAAGCGGCGTCGCGGATCGGCGATGTGGTCGAGCTGATCAACACCATTGCCGGCCAGACCAATCTGCTCGCGCTCAATGCCACCATCGAAGCGGCGCGCGCTGGTGAAGCGGGTCGCGGTTTTGCGGTGGTCGCGAGTGAAGTGAAGGCGCTCGCCGAACAGACCGCCAAGGCCACCGGCGAGATCAGCCAACAGATCAGCGGCATTCAGGGCGCGACGCGCGACTCGGTGGCGGCGATCAAGGAGATCGGCGACACCATCGGCCGCATGTCGGAGATCGCGTCCACCATTGCTGCCGCTGTCGAGGAGCAGGGCGCAGCGACCCAGGAAATCGCGCGCAATGTGCAGCAGGCCGCGATGGGTACCAGCGAAGTGTCGTCCAACATCGTTGATGTGCAGCGTGGCACCACCGAGACCGGATCGGCTTCGACGCAGGTGTTGTCAGCGGCGCAATCCTTGGCGCGCGACAGCTCTCGCCTGCAACAAGAAGTCGTTCGATTTTTACGCAATGTGCGCGATGTCTGACGTTCGCGTAGCGCCCTGCAAATCACTCGTATTTGTACCGGCGAGAAAATTAACCGCTGCGTAGAGGCGCGTCGCTACTGCTGCAGAGCAGAACGTGCGTTCGATGAGTACACGAAATGTAAGGTGTTGGTAGCCCATGCTGCATTTTGAACAGGACCGTGACGCCGTCCGATGAGGCGCCAGACTGCAGCGTAAGCCGGCGAGGAACACCGCTGGTGTGAATAGAGCGAGCAAAGCTCGAAGAGTGACGGAGGCGTATCGCGATGGACGACTTGTTGCGCGAATTTCTCACTGAGACCAACGAGAGTCTGGACACTGTCGACAATCAGTTGGTTCGGTTTGAGCAAGATCCGAACAACGCGAAGATTCTGGACAACATTTTCCGTCTTGTTCACACGATCAAGGGCACGTGCGGGTTTTTGGGTCTGCCGCGGCTGGAAGCTTTGGCGCATGCCGCCGAGACCTTGATGGGCAAATTCCGCGACGGCATGCCGGTGACCGGCGAGGCGGTGACGCTGATCCTGAGCACGATCGACCGTCTCAAGGAGATTTTGGGCCAGCTTGAAGCCACCGAGGCCGAGCCGCCCGGGGTCGATGACGACCTGATCGGCCAATTGGAATTGTTGTCGGAAGGCGGCGGTGCGGCGGCTGAGGTGGCCGCGGCGGTGCCTGATGTCGCCGAGGCGCCGGACGTTGCGCCCGAGATGATGGACGAGATGCCCGCCGAGATCGTGGCCGAGGCCGCGCCGGTGGCGGAAGCGGCGGCGCCGTCCACTGAGGGCACCTTGGTGCCGCAGGTGCTGGAGCGGGCGCTGCGTCCGGGCGAAGTGTCGCTCGACGAATTGGAGCGCGCGTTCCGCGAGACCGAAATGGAAGTGGCGGCGCCGGCTCTGGCGCCCGACAGCGCGCCGGTGCGCCTTGAGATCGTCAAGGACGAGGCGGCCAAGCCCGCCAAGAAGGACAAGGCCGAAGGCAAGGCCGCGGCCAAGCCGAAGAAGGCGGCCAGCGACAACGAGCCGGCCGCGGAAGGCGACAAGATCGCCAACCAGTCGATCCGCGTCAACGTCGATACGCTCGAACATCTGATGACCATGGTCTCGGAGCTGGTGCTGACCCGCAACCAGCTTTTGGAGATCAGCCGCCGTCACGAGGACAATGAGTTCAAGGTGCCGCTGCAGCGGCTGTCGACCGTCACCGCCGAGCTGCAGGACGGGGTGATGAAGACCCGCATGCAGCCGATCGGCAATGCCTGGCAAAAGCTGCCGCGCATCGTGCGTGACCTCGCCGCCGAACTTGGCAAGCACATCGAACTGGAGATGCACGGCGCCGACACCGAGCTCGACCGCCAGGTGCTTGATCTGATCAAGGACCCGCTGACCCATATGGTGCGCAACTCCGCCGATCATGGTCTTGAGACCACCGCGGACCGGGTGCGCGCCGGCAAGCCCGAGCAGGGCACCATTCGTCTGTCCGCCTATCACGAAGGCGGCCATATCGTGATCTGCATCGCCGACAATGGCCGCGGTCTCGATACCGAGCGCATCAAGGCCAAGGCGGTCGCCAATGGTCTCGTCACCGAAGCCGACGTCGAGCGGATGTCGGAGAACCAGATCCACAAATTCATCTTCGCGCCGGGCTTCTCCACCGCCGCTGCCGTCACCTCGGTGTCGGGGCGCGGCGTCGGCATGGATGTGGTGCGCACCAATATCGATCAGATCGGCGGCACCATCGACATCAAGTCGGTGGCCGGCGAGGGCACCAGCATCACCATCAAGATCCCGCTGACGCTGGCGATCGTGTCGGCGCTGATCGTGGAAGCCGCCGGCAACCGCTTTGCGATCCCGCAATTGGCGGTGGTCGAGCTGGTGCGGGCCCATGCCAATTCCGAGCACCGCATCGAGCGCATCAAGGACACCCCGGTGCTCCGGCTGCGCAACAAGCTGCTACCGCTGATGCATCTGCGCAGCCTGCTCAAGATCGACGGCGGCACCGAGGCCGAGCCGGAGAACGGCTTCATCGTGGTGACCCAGGTCGGCAACCAGACCTTCGGCATCGTGGTCGACGGCGTGTTCCACACCGAAGAAATCGTGGTCAAGCCGATGTCGACCAAGCTGCGTCACATCAACATGTTCTCGGGCAACACCATTTTGGGTGACGGCGCGGTGATCATGATCGTCGATCCCAATGGCATCGCGCAGGCGCTTGGCACCTCGGTGTCTTCGCAGCACGACATCGCCGACGAGGCCGCGGCGGCGCGTGCGTCCGGCACCGAACAGCGCACCTCGCTGCTCGTGTTCCGCGCTGGCTCGGCGCAGCCCAAGGCGGTGCCGCTGTCGCTGGTGACCCGGCTTGAAGAGATCGACGCCGACAAGATCGAACTGTCGAACGGCCGCCATATGGTGCAGTACCGCGATCAGCTGATGCCGCTGGTGACCATGGAAGGGGTCAGCGTGTCGAGCAGCGGCACCCAGCCGATTTTGGTGTTCGCCGACGAGGAGCGCGCGATGGGCCTCGTGGTCGACGAGATCGTCGACATCGTCGAGGAGCATCTGCATATCGAAGTCGGCTCGAGCCGCGAGGGCATTTTGGGCTCGGCGGTGATCAAGGGCGCGGCCACCGAAGTGATCGATGTCGGCCACTTCCTGCCGATGGCGTTTGCCGACTGGTTCAAGCGCAAGGAAATGAAGGCGGCGCTCGGGGCGCAGTCGGTGCTGCTGGTCGATGACTCGGCGTTCTTCCGCAACATGCTCGGCCCGGTCTTGAAGGCCGCGGGCTACAAGGTGCGGCTCGCCAGCACCGCGCAGGAAGGCCTTGGCCTGCTGCGCGCCGGCCAGGAGTTCGACGCGATCCTGACCGACATCGAGATGCCGGACATGAACGGCTTTGAGTTCGCCGAGACGATCCGCGCCGACCAGAAGCTGGCGGCGACCCCGATCATCGGGCTGTCGTCGCTGGTCAATCCGGCGGCGATCGAGCGCGGCCGCCAGGCCGGCTTCCACGATTATGTCGCCAAGTTCGATCGGCCCGGCCTGATTGCCGCGCTGAAGGAACAGACCTCCCACCACATGCACGAGGCGGCGTAAGCCATGAGCAACGCGATCTCCACCGTGGCCAGCAAGACCACCGCCACCAGCGACGGCGCCATCACCGAATATGTGACCGCGATGATCGGCGGGCAGCTGTTCGGGCTGCCGATCGCGCGGGTGCAGGATGTGTTCATGCCGGACCGGCTGACCATGGTGCCGCTGGCGCCGCCTGATGTCGCCGGCGTGCTCAATCTGCGCGGCCGGATCGTCACCGCGATCGACATGCGCACCCGCCTGGGCCTGCCCAAGGCCGACGACGACAAGCCGCCGATGGCGATGGGCGTCGAAATGCGCGGCGAGTCTTACGGCCTGCTCATCGATCAGATCGGCGAAGTGCTGAAACTGCCCGACGACAGCCGCGAGACCAACCCCGTCAATCTCGACCCGCGCATGGCCACCATGGCCTCCGGCGTCCACAGACTCAACGGCCAGCTCATGGTCGTCCTCGACGTCGATAAAGTGCTTGAACTGCCTTCGACAGCCCAAGCCGCCTAATCGTCCAGCTCGCCGGAACCGGATCGGACCAGGGAAAGCATCATGACGCCGCTTGATTACGACTATCTTCAGAAGATCCTGAAGGAACGTTCCGGTCTGATGCTGTCGTCAGACAAGAAGTACCTGCTCGAAAGCCGGCTGTTGCCGCTGGCGCGCAAAATGAATCTCGCCGGCATTCCGGAACTCGTGCAGAAGATGAAGGCGGGGTCGGAAACGACCATCCGTGATGTGGTCGAGGCGATGACCACCAATGAGACCTTCTTCTTCCGCGACAAGACCCCGTTCGATCACTTCAAGAACAGCGTCATTCCGGAACTGATCAAGGCGCGCGCCAACCGCAAATCGCTGCGCATCTGGTGCGCGGCGTCGTCCACCGGGCAGGAGCCCTATTCGCTGGCGATGATCCTCAAGGACATGGCGGGCGAATTGGCCGGCTGGCGCGTCGAGATCATCGCCACCGATCTGTCGCCGGAAGTGTTGGAAAAGTCCAAGTCCGGGCTCTACACCCAGTTCGAGGTGCAGCGCGGCCTGCCGATCCAGATGCTGGTCAAGCATTTTAAGCAGGTCGGGACTATGTGGCAGCTCAATCCCGACACCAGGTCGATGGTGCAGTACCGCCAGTTCAACCTGCTGCAGGATTTTGCGCCGCTCGGCAAATTCGACGTGATCTTCTGCCGCAATGTGCTGATCTACTTTGATCAGGCCACCAAGACCGATATCTTCAACCGGCTGATGAAAGCGAATGAGCCCGATGGCTATCTGTTCCTCGGTGCGGCCGAAACAGTGGTCGGCTTGACCGATGCCTATCGGGTTTGTCCGCAGCGGCGCGGCGTCTATCTGCCCAATGTCGGCGCCGCCCGCACACCTACAGCCGCTTCGTCGCTGCTTGCTCCCACGTTCAAGGCGAGCGCGATCGCAGGGCGATAGCAGGAGGTTGCCATGGCGACCGAAAATGCCAATCCGGAACGAGTCACGTTCGGTCGTGGCTACAATGTCTGGATCATGGGGATCGACGGCACCTGGCGCCGTAACTGCATTTTGAAAGCGGTGTCGGCGGTCGATGCCGAACTGGAGCTTGAGGGCTCAATCGAAGGCTTGAACCTCAAGGAGTTTTTCCTGCTGCTGTCCTCGACCGGGCTTGCCTATCGGCGTTGCGAACTGATCAGGGTCAATGGCTCGGAAATTGACGTGCGTTTTCTGAAAAGTAAGGGCAAAACCAAGCCGCGCCGGGAAGAACAAGTCGAAGCCTGACGGCTTTTCAGCGAATTTTGCGAGATAGAACGATATCTCGACGATCGGCATTACCCTTCGTTCACGCGCCACGCCTAACCTGACCCTGTCGAAAATGGATGCGCGCTGCGGCCATGATGCCGGGGTCGTCCCACTGCTGGGAGCGCTGTGATGCCGGACTCCATGATGGCTCAGCCGAAACAATCAGTTCTCATCGTTGACGATGATCCGGTTCAAGGACAGCTGATCAGGGAGGTCTGTAACCGCATCGGTTATACGGCAGTGTTTGCTGCGAGCTATGAAAGCGCCGCCGCGGCGCTGACCACCCATCGTTTCAGCCATGTCACCATCGATCTGGCGCTCGGCGAGCGCGACGGCATCGAACTGATCCGCCTGATAACGAGCTTGCCGCAAATCCCCCGCGTGATCGTGATCTCCGGATGTGAACAGCGCATCCTCAATGCTGCAGTCCGGCTGGCGCACGCCGCGGGCGCGTGCGACGCCGTGTCGATCCCAAAGCCAATCGAGCTGTCGGCATTGCGTCAGGCCTTGATGGTGCTTCCCTGCGATTGCCGCGGTGCTCGCGGCGCGCCCAAGCGCAAGCCCGACGTCATCACCACCGACGATCTGCGCGCTGGATTTGCCAATGGCGAGATCTTCGCCATGTTCCAGCCGAAGATTTTGCTATCGACCGGCAGGCTGGTCGGCTGTGAAGCGCTGGCGCGCTGGGACAGCCCGAAATTCGGCATGGTCTCGCCCGATCGCTTCATTCCGCTGGTCGAGCAGGCCGGCTTGATCAAGCCGGTGACGCTGCTGATGCTGCGCGAAGCCATCGCGCTGATCCAGGATCTGTTGCCGACCGTGCCGGACTTTTCGGCAGCGGTGAATTTTTCGGCGACGCTGCTCGCCGATCCGACCATCCCTGAGGATGTCGAGTCGATCCTGGTGGAGAACAGCGTCTCCGGCCGTTCGATGATGATCGAAATCACCGAGACCACGGCGATGAGCGATGTCGCCAAGGCGATGGATACCCTGCTGCGGCTGCGCATCAAGGGCTTTGGCATTTCGATGGATGATTTCGGCACCGGCTATTCGTCGATGTCGGTGCTGGCGCAGATGCCGTTCTGCGAATTGAAGATCGATCGCACCTTCATCAAAGACTGCCTGGTTGATCAGGACCTTTGGAAAGTGGTGACTTCGGCGGTGGCGATTGCGCGGGCCTACAACATGAAGGCCGTTGCGGAAGGCATCGAAGATCTCGAAACGCTATGGGCGCTGGAAGCGATCGGCTGCCATATCGGCCAGGGCTATGCGATCTCGAAGGCGCTGCCACGCAGCGAGTTCAAGCAGTGGAGTGCCAGCTGGGAGCGGCGGCTGCGCGATGGTCTGCTGCAAATGCCCAAGCTTAAGCAAGCCTGAAGCGCAAGCAGGCTTGAAGCGCAAGCAGGTTTAGCGCTTCATCGGTGTTGATGGCTTATACCAGCGGCTCCTACCATTGACACGTCATGCCCGCGCTTGTCGCTTGTATCCACGTCTTAAAATCGTCGCAAGATCAAAGACGTGGATGGCCGGGACGAAGCCCGGCCATGACGTGCGGAGTGGTTGGTATCAATTGCCGTTGGTATT
>KI632513.1:346103-351618 GCA_000504425.1 Rhodopseudomonas palustris JSC-3b
GGTGCTTGAAATCGGACCTGAACGCGCCGCGGCGTAAGCCGTGGCGTTGGTGTTTTTAGCTGGTGAATGGACTGCCCATTCGGGCGACAGAGAACAGAGGCTGAAATGAAGACATGTTTGGTCGTCGATGACTCGAGCGTCATCCGAAAAGTAGCCCGGCGTATCCTGGAAGGCATGGATTTCCAGATCGTCGAGGCGGAGGACGGCGAGCAGGCGCTCGAAGTCTGCAAGCGCGGCCTGCCCGAAGCTGTGCTGCTCGACTGGAACATGCCGGTGATGGACGGCTATGAGTTCCTGCGCAATCTGCGCCGGATGCCGGGCGGCGACGCGCCCAAGGTGGTGTTCTGCACCACCGAGAACGACGTCGCTCACATCGCGCGTGCGCTGCATGCCGGTGCCGACGAATACATCATGAAGCCGTTCGACAAGGATATCGTCACGGCGAAATTCCATGAAGTCGGCTTGATCTGATCGCCTGAGCCGCTTGGCTCCGGCATCCGGAGTCCTGTCCCTGTGTATCGAGTCGGTGTGAAATGAGTGTCGCGTTGGCAAGTGCTGCAACTCCGGAAACGACGCGCTACGAGCCGTTGCGAGTAATGATCGTGGACGACTCGGTGGTGATCCGCGGTCTGATTTCCCGCTGGATCGAAGCCGAGCCGGACATGGTGGTCGCCGCATCGCTGCGCACCGGGCTCGATGCCGTCAATCAATTGGAGCGCGTCAAACCCGACGTCGCGCTCCTCGATATCGAGATGCCCGAACTCGACGGCATCTCGGCGCTGCCACAACTGCTCGCCAAGCAGCGCAACCTCGTGGTGATCATGGCCTCGACGCTGACGCGCCGTAATGCCGAGATCAGTTTCAAAGCTTTGTCGCTCGGTGCTGCCGACTACATCCCCAAGCCGGAAAGCACCCGCGAGACCTCGGCAGCCGAAGTGTTCCGGCACGATCTGCTGCAAAAGGTGCGCACGCTCGGCGCGCGCGTGCGTCGCAAGGCGCAGCCCGGCGCAGCTCCGGTTGCGGCGCCCGCGGTGACACGGGCCCCGGTGCCGTTGCACCCCGCGACTGCGGGGGCGCCGATCGTCAAACGGGCGTTCGGCCTCACCGTGCCGCGCGTGCTGGTGATCGGTTCTTCGACCGGCGGCCCGCAGGCGCTGATGACGCTGGTATCTGACCTTGGCCCGGTGATCGACCGCGTGCCGGTGCTGATCACCCAGCATATGCCGCCGACCTTCACCACCATTTTGGCCGAACATCTGGCGCGTGCCAGCAACCGCCCGGCGCGCGAGGCGGTCGATGGCGAGCCGGTCAGGGCCGGCCGCATCTATCTTGCGCCCGGAGGCCGTCACATGCGCGTCGTCAAGAACGGCGCCGGCATGGACATCGCGCTCGATGACGGCCCCGCCGTCAATTTCTGTAAGCCGGCAGTCGATCCCTTGTTCATCTCGGCGATCGATGTCTGGCAGTCCGCCGTGCTCGCGGTGATCCTCACCGGGATGGGCTCCGACGGCATGCGCGGCGGCAAGGAAATCGTCGCCGCCGGCGGCAGCGTGATCGCTCAGGACGAAGCTTCCAGCGTGGTCTGGGGCATGCCGGGCGCCGCCGCCAATGCCGGCATCTGCGCCGCGGTGCTGCCGCTCAACCAGATCGCCAGCAAGGTGGCCCGGGTGTTTGCCGGAGAGCGTTCATGACCCCTGCTGATTTCGATTTTCTGCGCAAGTTCCTGAAGGACCGCTCCGGGCTCGATCTGTCCGCCGAGAAGCGCTACCTGATCGAAAGCCGACTGCTGCCGCTGGCGCGTCGTCTCAATCTGCCGGGCATTCCCGAGCTGGTGCAGAAGGTGCGTTCCGGCACTGAGCCGCTCGCCTCCGACGTGGTCGAGGCGATGACCACCAACGAGACGTTCTTCTTCCGCGACAAGCTGCCATTCGATCATCTGCGCGAGGAGCTGATCCCCAAATTGCTGCAGGCACGCGCCAGCCGCAAATCGCTGCGCATCTGGTGCGCGGCGTGTTCGACCGGGCAGGAGCCCTATTCGATCGCGATGGTGCTCAAGGAGATGGGCGAGCAGCTCGCGGGCTGGCGCACCGAGATCATCGCCACCGATCTGTCGCGCGCCGTGCTGGAAAAATCGCGCTCCGGGCTGTTCAGCCAGTTCGAGGTGCAGCGCGGCTTGCCGATACAGCTCCTGGTCAAGTATTTCCGGCAGAGCGGCGAAATCTGGCAGCTCAACCCGGATATCCGCGCCATGGTCCAATTCCGGCAGCTCAATCTGCTGCAGGACTTCTCGCATCTCGGCAAGTTCGACATCGTGTTCTGCCGCAACGTGCTGATCTATTTCGATCAGGACACCAAGATCTCGATCTTCAATCGGATCTCGAAGCTGCTGGAGAGCGATGGCTATCTCGCGCTCGGCGCCGCCGAGACCGTGGTCGGCCTGACCGATACTTTTAAGCCGCACACCACGCGGCGCGGCATCTATCTACAGAATCTGGAGCGCTCGCCGTCGATCGTGCCGTCGATCTCCAATCAGCTGGCATTGGCGACCGCCTGAGCGTGACGGCGATCGCGTGCTATGCGCGATCGCCGAATGCGCGATGCGCTTCCGCGATCGCCAGCGTCAGATGATAGAGCGTGCTGGCGGGCACATAGTCCACCAGCGGGGTGTTGTCCGCATCGGTGCGGTCGATCCAGCCGCCCGGGAACGGACCCGCCAGAAAGATCATACGGAGCGCCCGCAGGAATCCTGCGGCGCGGCGGGCCGCGGCGCCAGGGTCGCGGCCCGCTTTATAATCGGCAGCCGCTGCTTTCAGACCTTCGCAACTCGCCCAGCAGCGCCGGCTCGTCGTGCGGCTGCCATCGGCAATCCGCACCGTTTCGATCACCGCGCCATCGCGGTCGATGCCTTCGCGCAAGGCGCGCTGCGCCAAGAGCTCAGGCGGGGTCGGTGCGATCTGCCCGGTGACGGCGCGGTAGCGCTCCAACAGCCAGATCCATTCAAAATGATGGCCGGGCTCGAACACCGCCTGCGCCGGATCGGCGATCTGCCAGCGGTCGTCATGAAGCTCCGGTAGCGCGAGGTCATCGGCCGAGAACAGCCGGCTGCCAAACAGCGCCACGGTGTCGTCGCAGATCGCGCGCGCCTGCGGCAGCGCAAACACGTCGCTGACCTCAAGGCAGGCTTCCAAGAGATGCATCTGCGGGTTTTGGCGCAGCGTGGCGCGCTTGCGTGGCAGGCTGTCGATGAAGCCGAGCCCGCTGTCATGACGCAGCCGCGTTTGCAGGAAATCGACAATGGCGGCGACCCGCGCCGGATCGACCTGATCGCCGACCAAGCGCCGCGCCCAGGCCAGCGCGAACAGCAGGAAGGCATAGCCATAGGTATCGGCGGTCTGGTCGGCGACCGTGCCGCGGCCATCGATCGAGAATGCGAACCGCGCCGGATCGTCCGGCAGCGCGAAATGATCGAGCAAGGCGCGCAGGCCCCGTTCGACATAGGCGCGGCCGTCGAACCAGCCGAGCAATGCGGCATGGGCAAACACATAGATCTGCCGGCACTGCACCATCAGGCGCAGCGGTACGTCCTGGCGGCGGCCGGCAAAGTCCAGCCGTTCGGCAAACAGCCCGGCGTTGCGGTCGAAACCGGCCTCTGCCCAGAAGGGCAGGGCAGCGCCCACCAGCCAGTCCTTGGCCCAGCGCAATTCGTCCTGAAGGTCGGTCTGCAAGCGTGTGATCCTGAGCAGTGTCGGCCCGGACGCATCGGCGATGTCGCGGCCGCGGTCAAGCGTCATGCTTGCGCTGCCAATGGCTCGCAGCGGCTGCGCTTTCCCCGTCCGCCCCGATCCTTTATGGCTGACCGCCTGTCATTGTGCCGAGGACGCCATGTTGCCAACGCCGAAAGCCGCGCTTGCCCAGAACACTTACGCCTATGAATCCGAGCCGCTGGTGAAGCCGACCGGGTTTCGCGAATATGACGCGCGCTGGCTGTTCGGCTCCGAGCTCAATCTGATGGGTGTGCAGGCGCTCGGCATGGGGCTCGGCACCTTGATTGCCGAACTCGGCCAAAAGCCACAGATCGTCACCGGCCATGATTTCCGCAGCTATTCGGCCTCGATCAAATATGCGCTGATCTCCGGGCTGATGGCATCGGGCTGCACGGTGCACGATATCGGGCTGTGCATGACGCCGATGGCGTATTTCGCGCAGTTCGAGCTCGACGTGCCGTGCGTGGCGATGGTGACCGCCTCGCATAACGACAATGGCTGGACCGGCGTGAAGATGGGCGCCAACCGGCCGCTGACCTTCGGCCCGCAGGAAATGGCGCGGCTCAAGGAGATCGTGCTGAGCGCATCCTTCGTGGCCAAGCCGGGCGGCGGCTATCGGTTCCACGAGAATTTCCCGGCGCGCTACATCGCCGATCTCACCGATCGGCCAGAGCTGAAGCGCCGGCTGCGGGTGGTGGCGGCGTGCGGCAACGGCACCGCGGGCGCGTTCGCGCCGCAGGTGCTGGAGGCGATCGGCTGCGAGGTGATCCCGCTCGATACCAAGCTCGATCACTCCTTTCCGAACTACAATCCCAACCCCGAAGACCTGAAGATGCTGCATGCGATGCGCGATGCCGTGCTGGCGCATCAGGCTGACCTGGCATTCGGCTTTGATGGCGACGGCGATCGCTGCGGTGTGGTCGATGACACCGGCGAAGAAATTTTTGCCGACAAGATCGGCGTGATGCTGGCGCGCGATATGTCGGCGCTGCATCCGCAGGCGCGCTTTGTGGTCGATGTGAAATCAACCGGGCTGTTTGCCACCGATCCGGTGCTGCAGGCGCAGGGCGCCACGACCGAATATTGGAAGACCGGCCATTCCTACATGAAGCGCCGCACCCATGAACTGCGGGCGCTCGCCGGCTTTGAGAAGTCCGGGCACTTCTTCTTCAACGCGCCCTATGGCCGCGGCTATGACGACGGTTTGGTATCGGCGATCGCGATTTGCGACATGCTCGATCGCGCCCATGGCCAGCGCATGTCGGACCTGAAAAACGCGCTGCCGAAAACCTGGTCGTCGCCGACCATGTCGCCGCACTGCGCCGACGAAGCGAAATATGGCGTGGTCGATGCCGTGGTCCGGGAATTTCAGGCCGCGCAGCGTGAGGGGCGGCTGGTGGCCGGCCAGCCGATCCGCGACCTGGTCACGGTCAATGGCGTGCGGGTGACCTGCGATGATGGCAGCTGGGGTTTGGTGCGCGCCTCGTCCAACAAGCCGGAACTGGTGGTGGTGGTAGAAAGCCCGGTATCGGAGCAGCGCATGCACGAGATGTTCGCGGCCATCAACGAGGTGCTGCGCCGCCATCCCGAGGTCGGCGCTTACAATCAGACGATCTAGCGGCCGGTACCATGTCGCGGGTACCCACGTCTTAAAATCACAGCAAGATCAAAAACGTTGATGGCCGGGCGCGTCCCTACGAGATTCACACATCTTGTCGGAGCTTCCAGCCTTGCAGCATGGCCTTCAGTGA
>KI632513.1:351628-584062 GCA_000504425.1 Rhodopseudomonas palustris JSC-3b
TAGAGCCGAAGCTCTGACTTCAGAGGGCCGCTTTGCCGCCACCGGCCAACCGGCCGTCCGGCCGGATCATGCCATGACATCCGTCATGCAGGGCGCATTGGGCCGCCGTCGTGTCACTCGCTCGACAGCTGCATCAGCCGTTCATCGGCCGAGCGCGCGGTGCGGGCTCCGTCGAACAGCGCGCGCAGCCGCCCGGTCAGCGCCCGATAGCCGGCGGCATCGAGTTCGTGCGCGGCGGTTTCCAGTTCGCGTGCCGCAGCAGCCAGCTCGTTCAGGCCAAATGTGCCGGCAGCGCTTTTCAGCGAATGCGCCTCGCGCTGAATGACGTCGCGGGCGCTGTCGAGCGCGGTGCTTTCAAACATTTTCAATCGGGTCTCGGTGTCCCTGACGAACACCTTGGCGATTTCCTCGACGGCCTCGGCCCCGATCTCCTCGGCCATCGCATCATAGGTGGCGCGCGGCACGGCCAGGGTCTGCGGCGGAGCGGCGGCCATCGGCGGCGCGCGCTCGGCGCTGAGCGGTGTGGCCGCGGCGCTCGCCTCATCGTCAGCCGGGGTGCCCAGCAGCCGCGTGAACAGCGATTTCAGTGTGGAAGGTCTGGAAGAAGATTCATTCATTCCGCTATCTCAACACTCAGATATGGCACCGACACCGGCCGCTGCCGTTGCTGTTTGCTCTGCCCAATCAGATGCAGGGCGCGATCGGTTCCGCTTATTGTTCGGGTCGAAGCAAGTCCGCGGTCAGCCTCAATAGTCGGGTCGCTGGCTCCAAGGTTGGATCGGGTGGTTGCCTGGCTGATCAGCGGCTGATCTTGCTTGATCTTGGCTAAGCAATCGTACAGTTCCGATCAGTGCCGCGGCGTTGACCCCGGTTTACCTGTTCAAAATGGAACAAGTAAATTGCCTGATGATGTCAAACGACGGCAAGTAGTTGTCCCGATTTCATGCTATCTTTAGGTTAAGACTGTGACCCGTATGATTACGAGGCTTTCCTGTTTGCCCGACTCGGCTAATGTGCCCTCGGAGTAGAAATCATGGATGCCAATACATCAGCGCGCGAGATTTTTGTCGTCGATGACGACCCGGCGGTGCGGGAAACGCTGTCGATCGTGTTGTCCGCCGCAGGGTATCAATCGATCTGTTTTGCTGATGGTGATGCGTTGCTGGCAGTGGCACGCACCCGCTGTCCGGCTTGCATTCTGCTCGACGTCCACATTCCCGGCCGCTCCGGTCTCGACATTCTCGAAGAGTTGCACGCCGAACAATATCCGGCGCCGATCTTCATGATCTCAGGCAAAGGCGACATTGCGATGGCGGTGAACGCCATCAAGAATGGCGCGCTCGATTTCATCGAAAAACCGTTCCGCGGCTCGGAGATCGTCACCCGGGTCGAGGAGGCGATCGAAGCGTTTTCGCGGCGCCGCGCTGCGGGTTCCGCGCTCAAAGTGCCGACCTTGAATTTTCCGGGACGCGAGCCGCTCACCATGCGCGAGCGCGAGGTGCTGGAGCTGTTTTCGGCGGGCAACACCAACAAGGAAGCCGGCCGGCAGCTCGGTATCAGCCCGCGTACCATTGAGTATCATCGCGCCAACATCATGAAGAAGCTCGGTGCCAAGAACGCTACCGATCTGGTTCGGATCGTGATGTCGGCGATGCCTAAGACCTGACGTGCGACTTTCAAACGGCTGATAGTCGGGCGAGGCGCGATTGACCAGAATTCTCGAACCTGAAATCTCCAAGAGCTGAGCGCCCCCATCTAGCTCGGTTTTAGGCGCTCACGGCTTGCCGTGAGCGCCTTTTTTTGTGACGCCAGCTCTGTGGCTACAGCGTGCCAGGAAAGGCGCCGCCATCGAGCAGCAGGTTCTGGCCGGTGATGTAGCCAGCCTTGGCGCCGCACAGAAACGCGCAGGCCTGGCCGAACTCGGCCGGATCGCCGAACCGGCCAGCCGGATTTTCCACCATACGGGTACGCAGGATCTGCTGCACCGGAACGCCCGCGGCCTTGGCCTGCGCGGCGGCGACGCTGCGCAGCCGGTCGGTGTCGAACGGGCCCGGCAGCAGCGCGTTGATGGTGACGTTGTGGCGCACGGTTTTGCGCGCCAGCCCGGCGACGAAGCCGGTCAGCCCGGTGCGGGCACCATTAGACAGGCCGAGCACGTCGATCGGCGCTTTCACCGCGGCCGAGGTGATGTTGACGATCCGGCCAAAGTGCCGTTCCACCATGCCATCGACGGTGGCTTTGATCAGCTCGATCGGCGTCAGCATGTTGGCATCGAGCGCCTTGATCCAATCGTCGCGGCCCCAATTGCGGAAATCGCCGGGCGGCGGTCCGCCGGCATTGTTGATCAGAATGTCTGGCGTAGGGCAGGCGGCGAGCGCGGCGGCGCGGCCTTCCGGCGTGGTGATGTCGCCGACAACTTCGATGATCTCGACCTCGGGATAAAGCCGCCGCAGTTCCGCAGCGGCCTTGGCCAGCGCCTCGGCGCCGCGCGCTGTCATGGTGACGTGGACGCCTTCCGCAGCCAGTGCCGCGGCGCAGGCATGGCCCAACCCCTTGCTGGAAGCGCACACCAAAGCGCGCCGGCCTTTAATACCCAGATCCACGGTTTCCTCCTGACATTGACGGACAAACTGTCAGGCTACATCACGCGGCGGCGCTGTGCCTAGGCACGCGCGGCAAGCGGCGCGGGGTACGCGGCAGAAGCTCAGATACGCTGCGTGCGCTTGAGCTGCTCGATATAGCTCGTGGCTTCCGGCGGCAGCTTTTTGAAGCCGAGCTGTCCGGCCTGGGACAACAGCGGACGCAGCTGCGAGCCTGCCAGGAATGACGGCGTCACCTGCGGCGGCAACAGCGTGTCGAACACCAGCACCATGGTGATCGCCACCAAGACGATCCGCACCGCGCCGAGCGCGGCGCCGCCGATCCGGTCGGCGACTCCAATCTTTTGGCCGGTGAGATCATCGATCGCCAGCCGCAGCAGGCCGCCGAGCGCCATGCCGCACAGCACGAACGTCACGATGAACAGCAGCGAGTTTTGCAGCGGCGGCAGGCCGGCGCCATGGTCGAGCCGCGGCGCGACAAAGGACGTGATCCACAACGCCACTGGCATCGCGATCAGATAGCCGACAATGGTGGCGGCGCTGCGTAGCAGCCCCGCTTTGAACCCGAACGCAACGCCGAGTGCCAGCGCCGCATAGACCACGGCATCAAAGCTGTTCATCGGCATCTTGCTCCGCTGGTCCGGTCGAAATTCGCCGGGCTTGATCTACCCGGCTGTCGTGTCGTTTGCTTCGCCGATCAGGCGCGCTATCAGTGCGGCAATGATCATCGGGAGGCGCCCATGTCCGGGATATTCGACGTCCGTAAAGAAACCGTCCTGATCACCGGGGCGTCGCAGGGGCTCGGCAAGCAATTTGCCCGGGTGTTGGCGTCGCACGGCGCGGCAGTGGTCGTGGCGGCCCGCCAGATCGGTAAGCTGCAACAGCTTGAGGCCGAGATCATCGCCGCTGGCGGCCGCGCCGCCGCGGTCGCAATGGATGTCAGCGATCTGGCGTCGATCGCCCCGGCCATCGATGCCGCCGAGGCCAAGCTCGGCGCGATCACGGTGCTGATCAACAATGCCGGCATTGCGGTCGAAAAGCTGGCGCTTGAGCATAGCGCGGCTGATTGGGATGCGGTGCTGGATGTCAATCTCAAGGGCGGCTATTTCGCCGCCACCGAAATGGCGCGCCGCATGGCGCAGCGCGGGCAGGGCGGCAATATCATCAACATCGCCTCGGTGCTTGGGCTCGGCGTGATGAAGGGGCTGTCATCCTACGCGATTTCCAAGGCCGCGATGATCCAGGCCACCAAAGCGTTGGCCTTGGAATTTGCCGCGCACAACATCCGCGTCAACGCGCTGGCGCCGGGCTATATCGACACCGAGATCAACCACGATCTATGGGCGACGCCGGCCGGCGAAAAACTGGCCAAGCGCATCCCGCAGCGCCGGGTCGGCAGCGAGACCGATCTAGACGGCGCGATTCTGCTGCTCGCCTCAAACGCCTCGCGCTACATGACCGGCAGCGTGATCACGGTCGACGGCGGTTTTACGCTGACATAGCGAAAACTGGGCGCGCACCGCTTGATCCGCAACGCGCGTCCCATCTCTGCCGAGACCTCAATTCATACGCAGCTCATTGCGGATCATGTCGGCGGCCTTTTCGCCGATCATGATCGCCGGCGCGTTGGTGTTGCCGCCGATCAGCGTCGGCATCACCGAGGCATCGACCACGCGCAGCCCGCTGATGCCATAGACTTTGAGCTTGGGATCGACCACTGCCATCTCGTCATTGACGCCCATCTTGCAGGTGCCGACCGGGTGATAGACGTGATCGACCCGGGCGCGCAGGATCGCGCGGATGTCGTCGTCGGTGTTCACATCGGCGGTGAACAGGTCCTTCTGCTGCAGCGCGCGTAGCGCCGGGGTCTCCATCAGCCTTCGCGTGGTCTTGAACGCCGCCACCATCGCTTCCAGATCATCGGTCTCGCCGAGCAGATTGGGGTCGATCAGCGGCGCGGCGCTTGGATCTGCGCTACGCAGCGCAACGCTGCCCCGGCTCTTGGGCCGCAACAAACAGACATGGCAGGAGAAGCCAGTGGCGAGCCGCCGTTTGCGGCCGTGATCCTCGACCATCGCCGTGCCGAAATGCAGCTGGATGTCAGGAATGTCGAGATCGGGCCTTGTTTTGAGAAAACCGCCGCATTCGGCGAAATTGGTGGTGAGCTGGCCGCGCCCCTCGCGCCGATAGGCGCCGATCGACAGCAGCACGCGCATCAGCGCCGGCAGCGAGAAGCCCGTGAACCACGGCTTGTCGCTCTGATAGGCGAAGATGAAATCGGGATGGTCCTGCAGATTCTGGCCGACGCCCGGCACGTGCTGCACCACCGGCAGGCCATGGGCGGCGAGCATGGTAGCTTCGCCGATGCCCGACAGCATCAACAGTTGCGGGCTTTGGAACGCACCGGCCGACAGGATCACCTCACGCCGCGCGAATAGTTTGCGCAGCTGATCGCCCTGGCGGAATTCGACGCCGATCGCGCGCTTTCCCTGGAACAGAATGCGTGTGGCGAATGCCTTGGTCTCGACCCGCAGATTGCTGCGCTTGTCCATCACCGAATGGATGTAGGCGCGCGCCGCGCTCCAGCGCTCGCCATTATGCTGGGTCACTTGATAGAGGCCGAGCCCTTCCTGCTCCTCGCCGTTAAAATCCTCGCGGATCCGGAACTGGGCTTCGCGCGCCGCCTGCAGATAGATGTCGTGCGATGGATTGTCGGTGCTGACATTGCTGACGTGCAGCGGCCCGCTCTGGCCGTGATACTCGCCATTGAACACCGCGTTGTTTTCGGAGCGTTTGAAATAGGGCAGCACGTCGGCATAGGACCAGCCGGTGTTGCCGAGCGACGCCCAATGGTCATAGTCCCATTTGTGGCCGCGGATATAGATCATGGCGTTGATCGCCGATGAGCCGCCAAGCGTCTTGCCACGCGGCTGGTAGCTGATGCGGCCGTTCAGGCCGCGCTGCGGCACCGACTCGAAATGCCAATTATTGAGCTTGGTCGGCACCATCAGCGACACCGCGTAGGGTGTCTTGACCAGCCAGCTATCGCCGCGGCCGCCAGCCTCGAGCAGCGCGACCGAGGTGGCGGGGTCTTCGGATAAACGGCCGGCCACCGCGCAGCCTGCCGAGCCGCCGCCGACCACGATGAAGTCGAACGTATCGCTCATGTTTCCTCCCCTGAGGACGTGTTTTTTCAATTGTTATATTGGTGTTGTTATTGGCCGCGGCGCGTCTGCGCCGTCGGCAGCATTGGCGCTCGCCCGATCAGGACAGCAGGCGCAGCAGCTTGGCGAGCCGCGCGATCTTAGCGCCATAGGGCGGATAGAGATCGGCAAGCCGGTTATAGGGCGAGCGATAGAACACCGGCTTCAAGTGGCTGAACGTGTCAAAGCCCCATTGGCCGTGATAGGCGCCGATGCCCGACGCGCCGACCCCGCCCATCGGCTGGTTGATCTGCGCAAAATGCACCAGGCAATCATTGATGGTGACGCCGCCCGACACGGTGCGCGCCAGCACCTCGTCGCGCGCGGCATCGTCGCTGCCGAACCAATACAGCGCCAGCGGCCGGTCACGGCCATTGATGAAGCTGATCGGCTCGCTTGGATCGTCATAGCCAAGCACCGGCAGCAGCGGCCCAAAAATCTCCTCCTGCATGATCTTCATGTCAGGGGTGACGCCGGTCAGCACCGTGGGCGGGAATTTGCGCACCGAGCGCCAGGCGGCGTTATCCGGCGTCGCCGATTGCAGCACGGAGGCGCCTTGCGCCTTGGCGTCGGCCAACAGCCCTTCGAGCCGCAGATAATGCTTGTCGGCGATGATCGCGGTGTAATCCGGGTTGCTTGGATTGTCGCCGAACATCGCGATCATGTGCTGCTGCACGCTGGCGGCAAAATCCTGGACCTTGTCGCGCGGCACCAGCGCATAATCGGGGGCGATGCAGGTCTGGCCGGCATTCATGAGCTTGGCATAGGCGATGCGCTGCGCCGCTAGTTCGAGATCGGCGGAGCGATCGATGATCGCCGGCGATTTGCCGCCAAGCTCCAGCGTCACCGGGGTGAGATTGCGCCCGGCGGCTTCGGCGACGATCCGCCCGACCCGGGTCGAGCCGGTGAACACCAGATGATCGAATGGCAGCGCCGCGAAGGCGGGGGCGATGTCGTCCTCGATCCCGGTCACCAAGAGCTCGGTTGGCTCGAAGCTCGCCGCCACGGTTTCCTGCAGCAGCGCGGCAAAGCGCGGCGATAATTCGCTGGGCTTGATCATCACCAGATTGCCGGCAGCGATCGCGCCGATCGCCGGCGCCAGCGTCAGCTGCAGCGGATAATTCCAGGGCGCGATGATGCCGACCACGCCGAGCGGCTGCGGCAGCAGCCGGTTGCTCGCCGGCCAGAATTGCAGCTGGGTCGGCACCGATTTGGGCGCCATCCAATTTTTCAGATGCTTGCTGGTGTGCTTGAGCTCGCCGAGCAGAAACAGCGTTTCGGCGATCATGGTCTCGATCGCGCAGCGATGGCCGAAATCGGCCGAGATCGCCGCGGCTAAGCGCTGTTCATTGTCGCTGATCAGCGCGCGCAGCCGCGCCAGCCGGTCGAGCCGGGTGGCGAGCGGGGGCGGGGGCTGCTGCCGCGACAGCTCGACCATGCGATGGAACGAATCGTCGAGCGCCCTGCGCCCAAAACTGTGCACGGACTGGTCCATAGGAGCCCTCGCTGCCTTGCGTCCTCGCTGCGTTTCCCTGCCGATCATTGCCGGCTTTTGGGCAATGTTCGCAGGAGTTGCATCGTCGGGCAATGAAAACCGGCGCTGGCCGCGGGACGGGGTCATAATTCTTGAAAAATTCCGCCGACGGGGCTTCCCAAACCGGCTCAGCATTGCTACACACCCCTCGCACCGCAGCCCCCGGGCGCGGATGTCCTCCCTGGAAGCCTCCGGATGGGAATGTCGCGCCAGTTTGGCGTGCCAAACTCGTTTTTGAGGTGTTGTGAGGATTGCACCGGTTTATCGCGGGATGGAGCAGCCCGGTAGCTCGTCAGGCTCATAACCTGAAGGTCGTAGGTTCAAATCCTACTCCCGCAACCAAGATTTGATAGCGATATCAACGAATTAGCCCGCCTCTGGCGGGCTTTTTCGTGTTTGCTCTTAGCCCGACAGTTGCCAGTCAATGCCCCGCTGTTTGCGGTCGCTGGAACAGTGCGATTCTCCGGTTCGGTCATTTGGTTGCGCATTCGCAAAGATGCAACTAAGTGGAGAGTGGCGGTTCCGTCACACGGCGGTCCCTTGCTGTAGTCCGGATTTGTAGTTACATTTCTCAATTACAATTCAGGTGCAACTTGCGGTTTGAATGGGATGCGGCGAAGGCCGCGCGCAACCGGCAGAAGCATCATGTCAGCTTCGAGACGGCGACCTTGGTGTTCGCCGATCCCCATGCCCTGACGGATCAGGATCGGATCGAAGGCCACGAATATCGTTGGCAGACGATCGGTCTGGTAAACGGTGTCACGCTGTTGCTGGTCGCCCATGTCGATCGTGAGGAGGGAGGCGAAGAGATTGTGCGCATCATCTCCGCCCGTCGCGCGGACAGGTCCGAACGGAGCCGATATGAACAAGCTCGTGAAACGTGAGTTCGATCCCGCCGATCCTCCGGCCCTGACGGACGCGCAGCGAGCCGAGCTCAAGGCGCTGCAAGCAATGCCGGACGATCAGATCGATTACAGCGACATCCCGCCGACGCCTGAGCGTTTCTGGACCAACGCCCGCCGCAACCCGTACTACCGGCCAGTCAAACAGCAACTCACGCTGCGCTTGGACGCGGATGTGATTGCCTGGTTCAAACGGCAAACCCAGGATGGCCGCGGCTACCAGCGCAGCATCAATCAAGCGCTGCGCGAATATGTCGAAGCGCAGGAGAAGAAGGCGCGCTGAAGCGGCCGGGGCCCATTCCCGCGGCCCGCGCCCCCACTCGCCTAAAGCCGCCGTGCGACGATGTAATGGGCGTGCTGATTGCTGCCGAAGGTGCGCGAGGCTTCGATCGAGAAGCCGGCCTTGGCGATTCTGGTGTGCAGCTGCTGCGAGGTGATCATTTTGAGCGGCGGCACAAATCCGACCACGCGCAGCACCGGGATCAACAGGTGCCGCAGTGCGAAGTTCATGTCGCCCACGCAATAGGTCTTGCTGATCAATAGCCCGCCGGGCTTGAGGTGGCGGTGGATGGCCGCCAGCGTCGCGTCCATGTCCGCGACCAGATGCAGGATCAGGAACGCGCAGATCGCATCATAGGGCGCGCCGGCAAACGCCTGGTCGGCATCGGCGACCACGAAGCTTACGGTGGGCGGCGCCTGTTTGGCGCGCGCGATCCGCACCATCTCGGCCGAGGCGTCGGTGGCGCGCCATTCCGCAACGCCAGCGCCGAGCTTGATCGCGGCGCCGCCGGTGCCAGCGCCGATCTCCAGCACCCGGTCGGTCGGCGACAGCCTGGCGGCAGCATCGGCCAGCATCGCCTCATAGGCTGCCGTGTCCTTGATCGGGCGCGCAGCATAGCGCTCCGCCATCCGATCCCAGAATTGCACGCTGCCGTCGGTCATCACCAAAGCCCCTTTGCGGTTGTTGCCCACGCGGCCGGCGCCGTGGCGCGCGCTCCGCCCACAGGCAAAAGCTCACGACGGTATACATTTTTTCGCCGGAATCGGACGGGCCCTGTATACCGCTCCTTTCAAGAAACTCAGGAATTTCCGATGACTTCGCCCGCCGACGCTTCGCCCAGCCTTGCCAGCCATCTGCGCGACTGGTTCGACGATCTGCGCATCGCCGCTTCGCTGCTGACCCGGGTGCCGATGCCGCATCCGGAGGGCGCGGTGCCGTCCGGGCTGACGCGCTCGCAGCGCGCTTTTCCGCTGATCGGGGCGCTGATCGGGCTGGCGGTCGGGCTGGTCTATGCCGCGCTGCTGGCGCTCCATGTGCCGGTGCTGGCGGCGGCGGCCTTGGCGCTCGGCGCCAGCGCCGCTTTGACCGGGGCGCTGCATGAGGATGGCCTCGCCGATGTCGGTGACGGGTTTGGCGGCGGCCGCGACCGCGACTCCAAGCTGACCATCATGCGCGACAGCCGGCTTGGCACCTATGGCGCGGTGGTGCTGGTGGTCGGCTTTGCCACCAAGCTCGCGGCGCTGGCCGCGCTGCCGCCGGCGCTGGCGATCCCGGGCCTGATGGTGGCGCATGGCGTCGGCCGCGCCGCGATCCCGGCGCTCGCTGCCAAAATGCCGTTCGCGCGCGCCGATGGGCTCGGCAAGAATGCCGGCCGCCCGAGCGAGGCCAATGCCATCATCGCCGTGGTGATCGGCGCCATTCTGGCGCTGCTGCTGCTGCCGCTCGGCACCGCGCTGCTGGTGTTGATCGTCGCCGCGATCGCGGTGGCCGCGGTGGCATTCTTGGCGTGGCGGCAGATCGGCGGCGTCACCGGCGATGTGTTCGGTGCCGCCGAGCAGGCCGCCGAAATCGCGATCCTGGTGCTGATCGCGGCACGGCTGGCGTGAGGGCAGGGCGATGGCTGATCTGACCCGGCTGTGGCTGATCCGGCACGCGCCGGTCGATGGCCCGAAAGGCGTGATGCACGGCTCTGACGCGCCGGCCGATGTCTCCAATCACGCCGCCTTTGCCGCGCTACGCGCCCGGCTGCCGCAAGGCGCGCCGTGCATCGCCAGTTCCAGCCGCCGCACCATCGAGACCGCCGAGGCGCTTGGCCTTATGCCGCGCCCCGAGCCGCGGCTGCGCGAACAATGTTTTGGCGATTGGACCGGGCGGCGCCACGACGACATCGCCCGCGAAACCGGCGAGGCCTATCGCGCGTTCTGGCGAGCGGCGGCGGATAACCGGCCGCCGGGCGGCGAGAGTTTTGTCGATCAGATCGCGCGGGTGCGTGCGGCGCTGGCCGAGTTGCCGGCCGGCGATGTGGTGCTGGTGGTGCATTCCGGGACGATCCGCGCCGCGCTGGCGATCGCGCTCGATCTCGCGCCGGAGCCGGCGCTGCGTTTTGTGATTGACACGCTGTCGCTGACGCGCATCGACCGCGTCGCTGATAGTTGGCGCGTAGTCGCGGTCAATGGCTGAGTAGCGGCTCGTCGGCGACCACGTCCTGCAACGCCGCGCCATAGAGGATCAGGCACGGCCCGCTCGGGCGCACCAAAGCCAGCGCCTTGGCGATGGTTTGCAGCGTTCCGGCATATTTGCGCGGCGTCGTGGTGCCGAGGCTTTCCACCACCACGGTGGGCGTTTCGGCGGGCAGGCCGCGCGCCAGCAGCTGTTCGGCCAGCGCCGGAAAGGTCGCTTTGCCCATGAACACGCAAGTGGTGGCGCCGGGGTCGGCGAGCGCGTTGAGATCAAGGTCGCCTGGCAATTGGCCGTCGATGTCATGACCGGTGACCATTTGCAGCCGCCGCGCCACGCCGCGCTTGGTGAGCGAGGCGCCGAGATAGGCGGCCGCCGCGGTCGGCGTGGTGATGCCGGGCACGATCTCGACGGCAATGCCAGCGGCGCGCGCCGCCACCAGTTCTTCATCGGCGCGGGCGAAGATCGCCGGGTCGCCGGCCTTGAGCCGCACCACGCGCTTGCCCTGTTTGGCAAAGCCGATCATCAGCCGGTTCAGTTCCGATTGCTTGGGCGAGGGGTGGCCGGCGCGCTTGCCGACCGCGATCAGGTCGGCCAGCGGATTGGCAAACAGCAGGATCGCATCGCCGGCAAGATCGTCATAGAGCACCACGTCGGCCTCGCGCAGCCGTGACACCGCGCGCAATGTCAACAAGTCGGTGTCCCCGGGGCCGGCACCGATCAGCACGATCGAGCCGTAGCCACCATTGTCATTGGCCGCGTTCATGCAACGCTCCCATCCGCAGCAATCAGGTGAAAGAAACTGCCGGTGACGTGGCCGCGCCGGCTGCCGGTCTCGGCGGTCAGCTCGCCATTGGCGTCGCGGATCTCGGCGAGGGCGTCGTCGGGCTGCGCCATCACCCGCGCATAGTGGAATTCATGGCCGCGCAGCTGCGCGCCGGCGCCAAAGCCGGGGATCGGCGCATGCAGGCGCGCGGTGCGATAGCCAAGATGCAGCCGGCGCTGCGCAAAATCAGTTTCCAGCCCGAGCAACCCGGCCATGGCATGGCGGTGGCCGGCGGCATCGATCAGCCCGGTGCCGAGCGTCATGTAGCCGCCGCACTCGCCATGCACCGGCTTGTCGTCGGCAAAACGGCGCAGCCCACCAAGAAAGCGCGTGGCTGCGGCGAGCCGGCCGGCATGCAGCTCCGGATAGCCGCCCGGCAGCCAGGCGACGTCGCAGCTTGGATCGGGCGCCTGATCGGCGAGCGGCGAGAACGGCACGATTTCGGCGCCGGCGTCGCGCCAGCCGGCGAGCAGATGCGGATAGACGAACGAGAACGCGGCGTCGCGCGCCAGCGCAATGCGTTGCCCCGGCGGTGGCATCGGCCGCGCGGACGGCACCGCCGAAAGCTGCGCCGGCAGCGCCACAGCCTGCAACTCATCGAGATCGACATCACGCGCGATCGCGTTGGCCAATGCATCGAGCCGCTGCGTCAGGTCGGGGTCTTCTTCGGCCTGCAACAGGCCGAGATGGCGCTCGGGAATGGTCAGCGCTGGATCGCGCTGCAACGCGCCGATCACCGGAATGCCGATGCGCGCAAATCCGTCATTGGCCAGAGCGGCGTGCCGGCTGCCGGCCACCTTGTTGAGGATCACGCCCGCCACCGTGACATCGTCGCGATAGCGCGCGCAGCCGAGCGCGATCGCGGCGGCGGACTGCGCCATGCCCTTGACGTCGATCACCAGCACCACCGGCCATCCGGTCGCGGCGGCGATATCGGCGGTGGTGCCATGGCCGCAGGCGCCGACCTTGGCGACGCCGTCAAACAGCCCCATCACGCCCTCGGCGATACAGAGATCGGCATCGAGGCCATGGCATAGCTGCGCCGCGAGATCGGCCTGCGGCAGCGCCCAGGAGTCGAGATTGAATGACGGCCGACCGGCCGCGACCGTGTGGAATGCCGGGTCGATATAGTCGGGGCCGCATTTGTAGGGCTGCACTGCGCAGCCGCGGCGGCGCAGCGCCGCCAGTAGTCCGAGCGTCACCGTGGTCTTGCCGCTGCTGCTGCCGGCGGCGGCGATGATCAGGCCGCGCGGAACCGGCGCCGGACTATTCGTGGACACGGCCATCCTCCGCCGAGCGCCGGAAGCGGCGGTCGTAGCTGACGTCGTAAAGCGCGCTGTCGCGAAAATCCTGCGCCGCCAGCGATGGCCCGACCAGGATCAGCGCGGTGCGTTCGATCGCCTCATCACGGACCATCGCGGCAATGGTGGACAGCGTGCCCTGCAAAATGCGCTGCTCCGGCCAGCTCGCGCGCACCACCACCGCGACCGCGCCGTCGGTGCCGTAATAGGGTTGCAGCGCGGCGGCGACTTCATCGATGGCATGGATCGACAGATGGATTGCTAACGTCGCGCCGGTGGCGGCATAGGCGGCCAGCGTCTCGCGCGGCGGCATTGAGGAAGCGCGGCCCGGCGTGCGGGTCAGCACCAGGGTCTGCGCCACTTCCGGCAGCGTCAGCTCGCGCTTCAATGCGGCCGCCGCGGCGGCGAAGGACGGCACGCCCGGCGTCACCGTGTAGTCGATGCCATGGGCTTCGAGACGGCGGATCTGTTCGCCCATCGCGCTCCACACCGACAGGTCGCCGGAATGCAGCCGTGCCACGTCATGGCCGGCTTGATGCGCGGCGACGAATTCTGCGGTGATGGCGTCGAGATCGAGCGGCGCGGTGTCGATCACGCGCGCGCCTTGCGGGCACAGCGCGACGATCTCGCGCGGCACCAGCGAGCCGGCATAGAGGCACACCGGACAGCGCTGCACCAGATTCTGGCCGCGCACGGTGATCAGATCGGGGGCGCCGGGACCTGCGCCGATGAAATGGACGGTCATGGCCAAAACTCCTGGCAACGGGCTGCGGCCGCGGTGGCGCGACGATCGGCGGAAATGACGCGGCAGATAACGAGCTGCGCGCCGCGGCCGGCGCCTGCCAGCGCTGCGGCCTCGCACACGCTGCCGACGCCGCGCTGGGCGAGGCTGACGGCCGAGCGGGTGATGACCTGGGTATCGATCGCGCGTAGCGAGGCCGGATCGATCGTCATCACCGGCCAGCCGAGTTCGCCCGCGGCGCCGAGCAACGCCGGATGGCGGGCTTTGTCGGCCGGCACAGCAATTGCCGTGACCTCATGCTCGGGCAGGGTTTGCCGCGCGATCGCAATTGCGTCGGTGATCGAGGCTGCGCTGGCGTGATCTTGAAAGCCAACTCCGATGATCAGCCGGATCATTTGTGCACGCTCCATTGCACGATCGGCATCGCCGCACGCCAGGCGCTGAAAGCGCCGACCTGGTCGGCGCGCTCCACGCCGAGCCGCAGCAGCGATCCGCCATGGCGTCTGTGCAATGCGATCAGCAGCGCTTCGGTTTCCAGCGTCACCGCGTTGGCGACCAGCCGGCCGCCGGGGCGCAGTGCCTGCCACACCGCATCGAATAAGCCCGGTTCAGTGCCGCCGCCGCCGATGAACACCGCATCGGGCGCGGGCAGGCCAACCAGTGCCTGCGGCGCACGGCCATGACGGATATCGAGATGCGGCACGCCGAGCGCCGCCGCATTGTCACGCGCCACTTGCAGCCGGTCGGCGCGGGCCTCGATGCCAATCGCGCGATTGCCCGCATCGGCGAGCAGCCATTCGATGCCGATCGCGCCGGAGCCGGCGCCGATGTCCCACAACAATTCATTGCCGCGCGGCGCCAGCGACGACAGCGTCACCGCGCGGATTTCGCGCTTGGTCAATTGGCCGTCGTGTTGGAACAGCTCATCGGGCAGGCCACTGGTGCGCGGCATCAGCACCGCCTGCGCATCCGGCTGCGCTTCGATCGCCAGCGCCACCGGCGCCGCGATGTCACTGAGCGCGAAGTCATAAGCGCGGGTGTCGCGGATTCGCTCGCGCGGGCCGCCGAGCGCTTCCAGCACGATCAGCCGTGAGCCGCCAAACCCGAGCCCATCGAGATAGGCCGCGATCTGAGCCGCGGCGGCGCCGTCGCGCAGCAGCACGATCAGCCTGGCCTTGGGGCGAAGATGCGGGCGCAGCATCGTGATCGGCCTGGCGTGCAGGCCGAGCGTGGTGACTTGCTCCAGCGGCCAGCCGAGCCGGGCCGCGGCCCAACCAAAAGTGGAAGGCGCCGGCCATACAAGCATTTCACGCAGCGGCAGCCGGGCCGCCAGCGTGCTGCCGACGCCGAACCAGAACGGATCGCCCGAGGCCAGCACGGTGACTCGGCGGCCGCGCGCGGACAACAGCTTGGGGATCGATGCCTCGAATGGCACCTCCCAGGGCAGGACCGGCTTGCCAAATCCGGCAGCGAGTTTCAGATGCCGGGCGCCGCCGGCGAGCAGATCGGCTTGCTCGATCGCTTCGCGCGCGGCGGCGGACAGCCCGTCAATGCCGTCCTCCCCCAATCCGACAATGGACAGCCACGGCTCCATCATGTCATCGCATGCCGGTGATGAGTGAAATGTCTTCTGCACCACGAATTTCCGCACCGTTGCGGCTTCTGATCCTCGGCGGCTCCGCTGATGCCAATCGCCTGGTTGGGGCGTTGGCGCGCGATCCGCGAATCGATGCCGTTCTGTCCTTTGCCGGGCGCACCGAAAATCCGATCAAACCGCCAATTCCGTGTCGGATCGGTGGCTTTGGCGGGGTGCAGGGCCTGATCGACTATCTGCGCAGCGAGCGCATCGACCGCGTGGTCGATGCCACCCATCCGTTTGCGGTGCAGATGAGCGCCCATGCGGTCGAGGCGTGCGCCTCTGCCGGCGTGCCGCTGCTCGCGCTCGACCGGGCGCCGTGGCAGAAGCAGCGCGGCGATCACTGGATCGAGGTCGATACGATGGAGCAGGCGGTGGCCGCGCTCGGCGCCGCGCCGCGCCGGGTGTTTCTCGGCATCGGCCGCCAGCAGCTGGAATTGTGCGCCGCCGCGCCGCAGCACAGCTATCTGGTGCGGCTGGTCGATCAGCCGCGCGCGCCGCTGCCGCTGCCCCAGGTCGAAATCGTGGTCGGGCGTGGTCCGTTCACCCGCGCCAATGACGGCGCGATGCTGCGCCAGTTCGGCGCCGAACTGGTGGTCGCCAAAAATGCCGGCGGCGAGGCCACGGTGTCCAAGATCGAAGCCGCGCGCGATCTCGGCCTGCCGGTGGTGATGGTGCGCCGGCCGGCGCCCCCGCCGCGGCCGACGGTCACCAGCGTCATCGAGGTGTTGGACTGGCTCGATCAAGCGGTCGCTCCGATGGAACGCGGCGTATAGACAAACGGCGGCGCGCCGCCTGCGCGTTCGATCAGCCGGCTGTGCACCGAGCCGATCAGCAGCAGCGTGCGCATATCGGCGCGCTGCGGATCGGCGTCGCTGAGGCTGACGATGTCGATTGCTTCGCGCGCATCGCCGACCGCGCTGGCAAAGATCACCGGCACGCTGCCGGGCAGCTCGCCGCGCAACAGCTCCAGCGCCCGGCCAAGCTGCCAGGGCCGCGCCTTCGACAGCGGATTGTACAGCGCGATCACAAAGCCGGCCTGCGCGGCGAGATGCAGCCGCTGCTCGACCAGCGGCCACGGCTTGAGATTGTCCGACAGATTGATGGCGCAGAAATCATGGCCGAGCGGCGCGCCGACCCGCGCCGCCGCCGCGAACATCGCGCTGATGCCGGGTAGCACCTTGATATCAAGCTCGCGCCAGGCCGGATCGCCGTGATCGACCGCCTCGAACACCGCCGCCGCCATCGCGAACACGCCGGGATCGCCCGACGACACCACCACCACGCGGCGGCCTTCGGTCGCCAGCCGCAGCGCGTGCTGGGCGCGGTCGATTTCAACGCGATTGTCGGAGCCGTGGCGCTCAACGCCCTCGCGCAGCGGCACCCGCGCCACATAGGGCGCGTAGCCTATCAGATCGGTGGCCTGATCGAGCGCGGCCGCGACTTCCGGCGTGATCCACTGCGAAGCACCGGGGCCAAGCCCGGCGATGATGACCGAACCGCTCATGGCCGCCGTCCTTGGCCGTGCACCAGGATCATGGAAAAATACGGCGCGTCGTCGTCGCGCTTATCAGTCAGCTTGATCACCTGCTGCTGCGCCATGGTGCCATGCTCGACATAGACTGCGCGATCGGCGAGCCCGACCGTCTGCAACGCGCGCCGCACTTTTGGCAGATTGCGGCCGAGCTTCATCACCACCAGCGCGTCGGCTCCCTGCATCGCCTGGCAGAGCTGCGCTTCATCGAGTGTCGCCGGCACCACATGCAGCACGTCGTCGCCATAGGTGATCGGCGTGCCGCTCGCGGTCCAGCAGCCGCTCATGCCGGTGATGCCCGGCACCACTTCCACTGCAACACGGCCGATCAAGCGGCGATGCAGATGCATGAACGAGCCGTATAGGAACGGGTCGCCTTCGCACAGCACCACCACGTCATCGCCGCGTAAAGCGTGCTGCAACAGCCGTTCGACGCATTGCTCGTAAAACACCCGCAGCATTGCGGCATAGGCGCCGTCATCGAGCGCGATCTCGGTGGTTACCGGATAGTCCATCGGCAGTTCGATCGCCTGCGCCGGCAGCAGACTATCGGCCAATTGCCGCGCCTGGCCCGGGCGGCCGGCCTTGCGGAAGTAAGCGATATACGTTGCGCTTTTGATCAGCCGCGCTGCTTTCAGGCTGATCAGTTCCGGATCGCCGGGGCCGAGCCCGACGCCATAGATGGTGCCGGGCTTGGTCATTCGCGCTCACTCGCCAAAGCGTTGATCGCTGCCGCCGCCATGGCGCTGCCGCCGCGCCGACCGCGCACCACCATGCACGGCACCGGCGCTGCCGCGATCAGCGCTTCCTTGGATTCAATTGCGCCGACAAAGCCGACCGGCACGCCGATGATCGCCGCGGGCCGCGGCACATCGTCATCGCGCAGCATGTCGAGCAGGTGAAACAACGCGGTCGGCGCGTTGCCGATCGCCACCACCGCACCATCGAGATGCTCGCGCCACAATTCGATCGCCGCGGCCGAGCGGGTGTTGCCGACCCGCAGCGCCAGTTGCGGCACGATCGGATCGGACAGCGTGCAGATGACTTCGTTATGCGCGGGCAGCCGGGCGCGCGTCACGCCGTAAGCCACCATCTGCGCGTCGCACAGGATCGGCGCGCCGGCGCGCAGCGCCGCGCGGGCGGCGTCAGCAAAGCCGGGGCTGAACACGATGTCGTCGGCTACATCGACCATGCCGCAGGCGTGGATCAGACGCACCGCGACCTGTTCCTCGCCGGGCGCAAAGCGCGCCAGATTGGCTTCGCTGCGGATGATGGCAAATGAGCGCTGATAGATCGCCGCGCCGTCCTTTTCGTAAAGCTCGCTCATCGCGGCGCCTCCGGCAGCAGCGACAAGCCGCAGGCGAGCGCGAATTGATTGATCAGCGCACTGGCGGCAGAGCTCCGCTGATCGCCAAGCAGTTGCCGCAGCCGGCGCAGCGTCGAGGGTGGCAAATTGCAGAGGGTGCCGAGCGCGGGATCGGATTCGTCATCGTCGCAGAGCACCGCGAGCGCCACGTTGCGTTCAGCCAGCCGCGCGGCGAAGCTCAGCAACTGATCGCGATAATCATGGCGGGCGGGCAGATGAATCAGCACGCCGCGCGCTGTTTTGATGGCGCTTAGCAGCGCATCAGGATCGTGCAGCTGTTGCAGGTCGCAAGGATAGAGCTGCGGCGAGCGGCGCAGCGCGGCGGCCGCAGCAAAGCGTGCGCGCGCTTCGTCATCAGCGCTGAGCAGGATCAGATCGGCGCTCGCCAGAGACGATTCGTCGACCGGGGGCAGTTGCCATGCCGTGGTTTGCATTGGCTACAGTCCGTCGCTGGGAACGGCGGCGTGCGTCGTTCCAAAACCAAGCGGCGACGGACCTGTACTCCGATCGGCCGACACATTCACTCCCGATCACCCCGCCGGGAATGGCGTCTAAGACAGGCGATGGCAGGTCTCCTGGCTCGCGGGTCGCCGCCGTCACCGCCTTCCCGGACGCGAGGTCCAGTGGCTTGTTGGTGAAGGCTCGCCGCTCACAGTTGCGGGGGCAGCTCCGGCTTCGCGCCTTGCGGCAGCGTTCCGGATTCCCTTTTCATCCCTTTTGGGGAAACCATCGGCGGCGGATGTGTGTGCCAGATCGATGATGCTGTCAATCCTGCCGATGGCGCGAGCCGCACTGATCGCGCTCCACGGCTGCGCGCCACAGCGCCGCGAATCGAAACGGCGCGTGCACCAGCTTTGAGACCGGCAGTAGCAGGAACAGCGCCAGCACCAGCCCGAGATGCAACGTCAGCAACAGGCCCATCGCCGCGGTGCTGCGCCACGCCAGCAGCGCCAGCCCGCTCGCGGCATTGCCGATGATCAGCACCAGCAGCGCGTAGTCGCCCGGCAGCGTCTCTGTTGCGCTTGGCGTACAGTTGGCGCGGATTTTCTGCATGATAAGGCCGCTTGCGCCGAGCAACATCAGCACGCCGCCGACGGCGCCGAGCCCGACCGGCAGGCTAAGCAGCGGGTAGGGCGCCTCCCAGCCGAGCCAGCGGTGATAATAGGCCCCGACCGCGGTGGCCGCGAAGCTGAGCGCGAGGCCGCCGACCATCAGATGATGATAGAGCCGCCGCAGCCGCGACGGCGCTTCGATACGGTCGCCGCAGCCGCCATCGCCGCCGCCGAGATAGCGCAGCGTCACGGCGTCGGCGAGCGCGCGCGGCAAAGCGCGCAGCAGCGCGGCGCGGCTGCCATCCGGCGCAATGGCGCGCCAGAACGCGGCGACGCCGAGCGCGAGCGTGGTCAGTGACAGCGCCAGCGCCGCCAGCGCGCCGCCGACCATGATCTCGCGCGGCACCACGCGGTAGAACGCGCCTTCGCCGGAACTGGCGCTGAGCAGTGTTGCAGGATCGGCAACCAGCAACACCGCGAGCACGCACAGCGCCGACACCAGCGCCACGATGGTGGCGTTGTGCGCAAAGGCGCGGCCGAGCCAACGTGGCCGCGCAAAGCCGGCATAGGAGCGGCTGCGCACCCGCGCCAAAGCTTGCGGCAGATTCACCGCAAAAGCGTGCGGCGGCGCGTATTGGCAGGCGTGATAGCAGCCGCGGCAATTGTGGCAGAGATTGGCGAGATAGCTGACGTCAGCGAGCGAATAATCGTGCTTGCCGGCAATGGCCGGAAACACCGCGCAATAATCGTCGCAAAACATGCAAGCCGAGCACAGCCGCAGCGCGCGTTCGGCTTCTTCGGTCGCATCATCGGCCTGCATGACGCGCGGCTTCCTCTCCGGCAAGGCGGCCAAACACCGCGCTGATGGTGACGCCGAGTCCGGCGAGATAGCCGCGCGGCAGCACATTGGCCGCCATGATCATGCCGGCGGCAAACAGATTGGCGAAGGGCGGGGCGTTGTCGCGCCGCACCCGCAGCGAGCCATCAACGGCAACGCCATAATGGGTGAAAGTGATGCCCGGCTGCAGCGGAAACGCGGCGAATGGTGGCGTGCTGATCGGCAGTGCTTGCGCCGATTTGGGAGGCAACAACGCCATCGCGCGCCAGGATTCCGGCGCGTTGGGATCAGCGGGCACGATCGCGGCGTTGTAACGATCCACGGTCTTGCGCAGCGCTGCGCCATCGAGATCGATCAGTTCGGCCAGCGCTTCGATGGTCGGCGCGCGCAGCGGCGCAAATGCGGTTGATGCCGCGCGTGCCAGCGCGCTGCGATCAAGAATTAAGGTGGCGTGCTGCCCGGGCGCCGCCAGCAGCCGCTCGCCCCAGCGCGCGTAGTGAGTGCGCGCGGTGTCGCCGCCTTCGTCGGCGAAGCGCTGCGCGTCGCAGTCGACCACAATGCCATAGGGAATGCATTCCAGCCTTGTGACGATGCCGCCATCGACCGCGGGACCTCTGGCATCGACGGCGACGATATGGCCGCGGCCGGGATCGCCGACCGTAACCGCGCCGGCGTTGATCAGCGCGCGCAGCAGCCGGCCCTGCGCATAGCCCATGCCGCGTACCGCGATCGCGTCAGCGGCCGCGCCAAAGCCTTCGCGCAGCCAGTCGCGATTGGCTTGATGGCCGCCGCAGCAGGCGATCACCGACGCGGCGCGCAGCTTCACCATTGCTCCTTGATGGGCGACCTCGACCGCAGTGACGCGATCGCCGGCACATTCGATGCCGCAGGCTTCGGTGTCGTGCAGGATCGGGATGCCGAGCCGGCGCGCGGTGGCATAAAGCGTATCCATTGCCGCCTTGCCGCCGCCCGCGAAAAACGCGGTGCGCTGCGACCATGGCATCACGCCGCGGCCGCGGCGTTGCAGCCGCACGCTCTGCGCCCTCAGCCAGTTCGTCAGCGTCAGCGAGTGCTGCGCGAGTAGCGCTGCCAGCGCAGCGTCGCCGTCCGGGGCCACGCGGGCGAGATCGGCGGCAAAGGCGGCCGCCGGATAGCGGCCGGGCACGTAATCATCCGCTTCATCATGCGCGATCCGGAAATTGCGCGCATGGCGTGTATTGCCGCCGCGCCACGTGAATGGGGCGTGATCGATCATCAGCACGTCGGCGCCACGCTGGCGCGCGGCAATGGCGGCGCACAGCGCCGCGCAGCCGCCGCCGATCACCAGCACGTCGCAATCCTGGCGCGCGATCATGCTGCCGTTCCCGCCACCGGCCTTTGGCCGGGCCTTGGCGGCAATGCGCTTGCGTGCTGCCGGTCATTGTGGTTTGCGTGCCCCGGTCTGCGGTGCCTCCGCTCGGAGGTGAAACGGGAATGCGGGACGGCGAGCGATCGCCTAGCCGCGGCTGACCCCCCAACTGTAGGCGGATCGTCCGCAATCAACGGGCCACTGGGCGCCGCTGTCGCGCCTGGGAAGGCGATTGTTGACCTCGTCCGCGAGCCAGGAGACCGGCCACAGACGCTGCCAATGCGTTCGACGGTGGATCGAACGGAGGAGATGTCATGACAGGTTCCAACTATCCGGAGCTCAGCTCCGGCGTTTTTGCCGATCTCCCGATCGCGCCGCTCGATCGCTCGCACGAGCCGGAGCTGCGCGCCCGAATCGACGGCAAGTGCAAGCCGCTCGGCTCGCTCGGCCGGCTTGAGGATCTGGCGGTGCAGCTCGGCCTGATCTGGCATCCCGAGCCGCCGCGCACCGACAACGCCACGCTGTTCGTGTTCGCCGCCGATCACGGCCTCGCCGCCGAGGGCGTGTCGCGCTATCCGGCCCATGTCACCCGCGCCATGGTCGGCGCCTATCTCGACGGCCATGCCGGCGCCAATGTGCTGGCGCGCGCGGCCGGCGTCGCGATGCGGGTGATCGATGGCGGCGTCGATGCCGACATGCCGCCGCATCCGGATCTGCTCGACGCCAAGATTAGGCGCGGCACCCGCAATTCCGCGCAGGAAGCGGCGATGACGCAGCACGAGGCGCTGACTGCGCTGCGCCGCGGCGCCGAGATCGTCCGCGAAGCAATCGAGCAGGGCGTTGATGTGATCGCGATCGGCGAAATGGGCATTGGCAACACCGCGTCCGCCGCGCTGTTGATGCACCGGCTGGTGCCGGCGCCGCTTTCTGATTGCGTCGGCCCCGGCAGCGGGCTCGATGCCGAGGGCGTGGCGCGCAAATTGTCCGCCACCGAGCGCGCCTCGCGGCGCAGCAATGCCACGCGGCCGCTCGATGTGCTGGCCGAATTCGGCGGCATCGAAATTGCGATGATGGCCGGCGCGGTGCTCGGCGCGGCCGCCTGCCGCCGCCCGGTGGTGATCGATGGCTTCATCGCCAGTGCCGCAGCGTTGCTCGCGGTGCGGCTCGCCCCGGCGGCGCGCGATTACTGCGTGTTCTCGCATCGCTCGGCGGAGCGTGGCCACACCTTGATGCTGCAGGCGATGCATGCCGAACCCTATCTGGAACTGAAGCTGCGGCTCGGCGAGGGCACCGGCGCGGTGCTCGCGGTGCCGCTGGTGCGCGCGGCTTGCGGCATCCTCACCGAGATCGCCGATCTCGATGACGTGCTGGCGGCGGTGTCATGAGCGGCGCGCGACGCACGCTGTTGCTGATCGGCATCGGCGCCGGTGATCCGGACTTTCTGACGCTGCAGGCGATCAAGGCGCTGAACCGGGCCGATGTGTTCTTCATCCAGGACAAGGGGCAGGACAAGCAGGCGCTGCGCCATTTGCGCACCGAGATCTGCGAGCGCTTCATCGAACGCGACGACTATCGGCTGTTGCCGTTCGACTACCCGACCCGCGCCAAGGAGTTTTCCGACTACAAGGCCAATGTCGCCAGTTGGCATGGCGAGATCGAAGCGATCTACGCCCGGCTGCTGCGCGACGAATTGCAGGACGGGCAGTGCGGCGCATTCCTGATCTGGGGCGATCCCTCGCTCTATGATTCCACCTTGCGCATCATCGAAGCGCTGCATCGCAAGGGCGAGATCGCGTTCGACTACGAGATCATCCCCGGCATCACCGCGGTGCAGGCGCTGGCTGCGCAGCACCGCATCGCGCTCAACGCGATCGGCGAGCCGGTTCATATCACCACCGGCCGCAAACTCAGCGCGCAGCAGCCGCTGGGCGGCGAGAGCGTGGTGGTGATGCTGGATGGCGAGCAGGCGTTCACGCGGATCGATCCCGAGGTGGAGATTTTCTGGGGCGCTTATCTTGGCACCAAGGAGCAGCTATTGATCGCCGGCAAGCTCGGCGAGGTGGCCGATAAGATCGTCACCACGCGCGAAGCCGCGCGGCATAGCAATGGCTGGATCATGGATAGCTACTTGCTGCGCCGGCCGCGCTGAGCGCGTGGTGCCACACGCCTAGCGCTGGATCACCACGCGGCCCGCGAGCGTGCGCGGCTGCCAGCCGCAGCGCTCCAGTTCCGGATCGACGTGTTCTTCCTCCGGCCAGCCGACGCACAGATAGGCGATGAACTTCCAGGGCTCGGGCACGTCGAGATCATTCTTGGCCTCGACCGGATCAAGGATCGACACCCAGCCGACCCCGAGCCCGTGGGCGCGCGCCGCCAGCCAAAACGTCTCGATCATCACCACCACGGAATAATCGAGCGTTTCGGGCATGGTCTGGCAGCCGACGCCAGCACCCTGGCGGGTACTGCGATCGCAGAACACTGCAAATTGCCGCGGCGCGATCGCGATGCCTTCCAGCTTGAGTTGCGCATAGAGCTTGGCGCGGTCGCCGTCATACAAGCCTTCGGCCTTTTGATTGCAGCGCGCGAAATTGTCATGGATGCTGCCGCGCAGCGCCGGGCTGTCAACGCTGACAAAGCGCCAGGGCTGGCTGTTGCCGACCGAGGGCGATAATTGCGCAAGATCGAGCAAATGATCGATCAGCTCATCGGGCACCGGATCGGGACGGAACCGGCGCACGTCGCGGCGCCAGGCAATCAGTTCCGCTAATTGGGCGTGAAAGCGATGATCAAAGATCGGCGGCGTCGCGTTCTGTGTCGTGACGTTGTCTGTCGTGAGACTGGTCATCTGCAGCCGTGCTCCATCGGCGCTTGCGCGCACACGGGTGCTGTGATCCGACGATCCGATCGAAGATCGCCTCGGCATTGGCTGACCTCACGTCAGCTTGGCCGACATCGCTTCAGGGCACCCCGCCCGAAGCATGGATGATGCGTTGATGGCAGGTCTCCTGGCTTATGGGTCGTTGCCTTGCGCCACCTTCCCGGACCGGCAATTGCCGAATCCAGTGGTCTATTGGCGGTCGGCTACCCACTTACAGTTGCGGGGGCAGCTGTGGCTTGATCAGCGCGGCGCGTCAGCGCTTGGCCGTCCACATTCCCTTTTCACCTTCCAAGAAGGAAGGACCATCGAATGGCTTTGTTAGGCGCGATGCGCCGACGCTGTCAACGGCCGGGCGCGGTTGACCGGGCGCGCCGGCGCGGCTAGCGTCCGCCGCGATGGTCCTTCCCTCGGGAAGGTGAAAAGGGAAGCCGGTGCGACATCGTTTAGGCCGGCGCTGCCCCCGCAACTGTAAGCGACGAGCCATCGCCGAAGCCACTGGGGCCGAAACCACGAAAATGGTCCTGGGAAGGCGGCGAAACGGCGGCGACCCGCGAGCCAGGAGACCTGCCATCGCAGCAGTGCTTTGAAGGCGTCGGGGCGGGGTGCACCGGGCGGAAGCGAAGCTGATGGTACACACCATCGCACGCGATCCAACAAAGCTCGCAAGCTGTTTCGGCCCGTTGCGGCCGGTGTTGAGCCGATGATGGACCGCGAACATTCGACCACGATGCCGCAATCAAGCAGCTGCAATCTGAGCGCGCCGGTGCTGGTGCTGGGCGGCGCGCGCTCTGGCAAATCGAGCTTTGCCGAACGACTGATCGTGGATAGCGCGCTGCGCCGCGTCTATGTCGCGACCGCCACCATCAGCGATGATGAGATGGCCGAGCGCATCGCGCATCACCGCCACAGCCGCGGTCCTAACTGGCATACGGTCGAGGAGCCGCTGGCGCTGGTCGAGGCGCTTAAGCGCGAGGCGCAGCCCGGCAGCGCCATTCTCGTCGATTGCCTGACGCTGTGGCTGACCAATGTCATGCTGAGCGGCGGCGATGTCGATGCGCAGTCCGCAGCGCTGGCTGATCATTTGCGCACCGCGCGTCATCCGATCGTGCTGGTATCCAACGAGGTCGGCATGGGCCTCGTGCCGGAGACGCCGCTCGGCCGCGCGTTTCGCGATGCGCAGGGCCGGCTCAATCAGATGGTCGCCGCTGCGGTGCCGCATGTCGCGTTCGTCGCCGCCGGGCTGCCGCTGTGGCTGAAGGGACGGACCGGAGCGGGCGCGTGATCAGCGCTGTCTCCGCCGCCGCGATGGCACGCCGCGAGGATTGTCGATGACGCGCATCACGCCGGCCTTGATGATCCAGGGCACTTGTTCCAACGCCGGCAAATCGACATTGGTGGCGGGGCTGGCGCGCGCCTTGGTGCGGCGCGGCTTGAAAGTCGCGCCGTTCAAGCCGCAAAACATGTCCAACAATGCCGCGGTCGCGGTCGATGGCGGCGAGATCGGCCGCGCCCAGGCCACTCAGGCGCGCGCGGCGCGGCTGCCGCCCAGCGTGCATATGAACCCGGTGCTGCTGAAACCGCAGAGTGATGTCGGCGCGCAACTGATCGTGCAGGGGCAGCGCCATGGCATGCTCGGCGCGGACAATTTCCTCGGCAAGAAGCCGGCGCTGCTGCCGTTCGTACTCGATAGTTTTGCGCGGCTGGCGGCTGATGCCGATGTCGTGCTGGTCGAAGGCGCCGGCAGCCCGGCCGAGATCAATCTGCGTCCGGGCGACATCGCCAATATGGGCTTTGCCGAAGCCGCCGATGTGCCGGTGGTGATCGCCGGTGATATCGATCGCGGCGGCGTGATCGCTAGCCTTGCCGGCACCCATTTGGTGCTATCCGAGCAGGAGCGCGCCCGGGTGCACGGTTTTCTGATCAACAAATTCCGCGGCGATGCCGCGCTGTTCAAAGACGGGCTGAACGCGATCACCGAACTGACCGGCTGGCCGTCGCTTGGCGTGGTGCCGTGGCTGCCGGATGTGGCGGCGCTGCCGGCCGAAGACGCGGTTGATCTCGAATGCGCCGCGCCGTCGGCGGCCACCAAACCGATCGCGGTGCCGCTGTTGTCACGCATCGCCAATTTCGATGATCTCGATCCGCTGGCGCAGGAGCCCGGCGTGCGGCTGTTGTTCGTGCGGCCCGGGGAGGTGATCCCGGCAGAGGCTGATCTGGTGATTTTGCCGGGTAGCAAATCGACCATCGCCGATCTCGCCTTTCTGCGTGCGCAAGGCTGGGACGTTGATATCCGCGCCCATCATCGCCGCGGCGGTCATTTGCTCGGCATCTGCGGCGGTTATCAGCTGCTCGGCCGCACCATCGCCGATCCCGATGGCATCGACGGGCCGGCCGGCACCGCCCCGGGCTTGGGTCTGCTTGCGATCGACACCGTGATGACCGGCGACAAATCGACCGTGCAGGTGCGCGGCAGCCATGTCGGCAGCGGCTTGCCGATAGAAGGTTATGAGATTCACATCGGCCGCAGCGATGGGCCGGATTGCGCGCGACCGCTGCTCGATCTGCACGGCCGGTTCGACGGTGCGATCTCGGCCGATGGCCGGGTGCAGGGCTGCTACGTGCACGGCCTGTTCAGCAGCGATGCGTTCCGCCGCGCGTTCCTGGCGTCATTCGGCATCGCCTCGTCACTGGCCTATGAAGCGCGGGTTGATGCCGCGCTCGATGCGCTCGCCGATCATCTCGAACAGCATGTCGATATCGCCCGGCTCTTGCAGATCGCGCGCAGCCGTCACAGCAGCGGCCAGGCCGCGGCATAGAGGATCGCTTGCAGCCCGCAGCCCCCGAGCATCACTTTCAGCGCGCGGCCGATATCGTCGGGCGTCGCCTCGCGCCGCGCCTCGGCATTGAGGAACGGGTCCTCGACGCGGTGGCCGCCATAGACGCGCGGCCCGGCCAGCGCCAGATCGAGCGCGCCGGCCATCGCGCTTTCCGGCCAGCCGGCATTGGGCGAACGATGTTTTGGCGCGTCGCGGCGCATCACCTGCAAGGCGCGCGTCACGCTGCCGCCAGCGAGCGGCGCGGCCAGCGCCAACAGCACGCCGGACAGCCGGGCAGGGGCGAGGTTGAGGAGATCATCGAAACGCGCCGCGGCCCAGCCGAACGATTCAAAGCGCTCATTGCGATGGCCGATCATCGAGTCGGCGGTGTTGACCGCCTTATAGATCAACAGCCCCGGCAGGCCGAGCAGCGCCAGCCAGAACACCGGCGCGACGATGCCGTCGGAAAAATTCTCGGCGCTGGATTCGATCGCGGCGCGGGACACGCCCGCTTGATCGAGCTGCGCCGGATCGCGGCCGACAATCATGGTCACCGCGCTGCGCGCGCCCTCAAGCCCGCCGCTGGCGAAGGCGTCGCGCACCTTGGCGACGTGCTGATAGAGGCTGCGCTGCGCAATCAGCACCGAGGCCAAGACGCCGAGCAGCAGCGTGCCGATCAGGCTTCCCTGCAGCAGCCATTGCAGCACCGCGCCGATCGCGCCCGCGGTTATGATCAGCGCGCCGAGCGCCACGATGCCGGCTGCCTTGCGCCGCGGCGCCGGCCAGGCGTCACGATTGAGATGACGGTCGAGCCAGTCGATCTGCGCGCCGATCAGCACCACCGGATGCGGCAGCCGGCGCCACAGCCAATCCGGATCGCCGATCAGCGCATCGGCGGCGAGCGCGATCAGCACGATCAACAACGCATGGTCTGCAATCAGCAAGCGGCAACTCCGTGCAGCAGGTTTTGGAGATGACGATGAAACATGGCGGGGATCTCGCAGAAGCCGTTGCGCGCCATGGCGGCACGCGCGAGCAATGGCTCGATCTGTCTACTGGCATCAATCCGCGGCCTTGGTCCATCGCAAATTTCGATGATGGGCTGTGGCAGCGGCTGCCGTCGCACAGCGATGAATTGGCACTGCAGGAAGCGGCACGCGCGGCCTATGCCGTGCCCGAGCAGGTGGCGCTGGTCGCTGCGCCCGGCACGCAGGCGCTGATCCAATGGCTGCCTCATCTGGCGCCGGCCGGAGCGATTGCGATCGTCGGCCCTACCTATGCCGAACATCAGCAGGCCTGGCGCAACGCCGGCCGCGAGGTGGTCACCATCGCCTCGCTGGATCAGCTGCCCGATGACGTCCGTCATGTGCTGATCGTCAATCCCAACAATCCCGATGGTCGGATCGCGAGCCATGACGCGCTGGCTGCGGCAGCGCAGAAACTGGCGGCGCGCGGCGGCTGGCTGGTGATCGATGAAGCATTTGCGGATGTCGATCCGGTGATCAGCGCCGCCTCGTTGGCCCAACACTGGCCGGTGGTGATCCTGCGCTCGTTCGGCAAGTTCTACGGCCTTGCCGGCATGCGGCTTGGCTTCGCATTGGCGCCCGCGGCGATTGCGGACCGGCTCGCTCTGGCGCTCGGTCCGTGGAGCTGTTCGGGGCCGGCGCTGGTGATCGGCGCCGCGGCGCTGCTTGATCAAACATGGGCGGAGCAGACCAGGGCGCGGCTGCGCGTTGAGGCTGCTGCGCTCGATCAGGTGCTGATCGACGCGGGCCTTGAGCCCGTCGGTGGCACCTCGCTGTATCGCCTGGTGCGCTGTCCGCAAGCTTTGGAGCTGCACGCCGCGCTGGCGCGGCAGCGGATCTGGTGCCGCTGTTTCGACTGGTCGGCGGAACTGCTGCGGTTCGGGCTGCCCGCTGATCAGGCCGGGCTTGCGCGATTGGCGGCGGCGCTGGCTGAAGCCGGTGCCGCGGTCAGCGGCTTGACCAGCGGCAGATGCGCATCGCCATCGCCTTCAAGATAGCCGAGCCGCTGATAGAGCCGGCGCGCGCCGGCATTGCTGGCCAGCACTGATAGCTCGATCTGGCTGGCGCCTTGCGCAAGCGCGGCACGTTCCAGGCTGCGCAGCACCGCGCTGCCGATGCCGGCATTGCGGGCGGCCGGGGCGATCAGAATATCGACCAGCACCCAAGCAGGCGGCCCGTCGCCACGCTGGCGCGCGGCGACGATCATCCGACCGATGGCGTTGTCGCCTTGGCAGATCAATAGCTGTTCGGCATCCGGATAGGTTTTGGCAAAGCCGGTGCACTGCGCCGCCCATTGCTGATCGAGCAGCGCGCGCATTACCGGTTGAGGCAGGCCGAGCGGTGCGAATATCGCGCTGCGATCGTCGGCAAACAGATCGCGGCAAAACGCCTGGTCGTGGCTGCTGACCGGCCGCCAGCTCAGCGACCGATCAGCAGCGATCAACGCGGCCATGATGCTGTAGTCAGCGGCCGGTGTCATGAACCAGAGCCTTCGGACGATCAGTCGAAAAATGGGTATTCGCCCTGATAGGCGATGCAATAGACCAGCGCCAAGGTCGGCTGCATGTTGGCATGAGCGGCATTGTTGCCGGTTGGGCCGATCGATGGCGCGAATTCCGTGTTGGCCGGCGGCGGCAAGAAACCGCTGAAACCCGGATCGATCACGACGGTGGAGGTCGCGCTCGGGCCGGGCGTGGCATTGGCGGCGTTCTTGTTGCCGATCTGAACATTGTGGCTATGCGACGCCATCTGCATGGTCGAAAGCGTCACGGTTGGCGTGCCAACCTGGGATGCTAATGCACGAGGGGTCAGCCCCGGTCCCTGACCCTGGCCCATCACCACCCGGCCGATCAGATTCGGCAGCTTGAAGGTGCTGACGCCGTCGCCGCCATAGATCTTGCCGATCAATGTGAACAGCGGCTGATAGAGTTGCACAGCCAGGGTGCGGCCATCGCAGGGCAGCCAGCCGTCTGGGATGTAGATGATCGGAAAAGCCTGAATTTCACCAATGAAAGGATCGGACATGGTTCCTCGCAAACTGTCGGCGCAGCTGCGCGCCTTTGTGATCAATCAGTTCAGGGCATAATCAAAAGAGTCAGCGTGACCCGCGGCGCCGTCGTGGCGCGGCCGGCCGCACTTGCGGGCTGGTGGCGTCACGGCCGGTCCGGATAAATTCCTGTGAGGGCAATGCAGTAATTGCCGGCCTGGCTCGGCATCATGTTGGGGTGCGGCTGCGATCCACCGGACGGCAGCACGGACGGGGCCATCACCATGTAGCTAGTGATACTGGCCTGCGGCGCAAAGAGTTTTGCGGTGGCCGAACTGGCGGTGGCGAGCCGGACGGTGTTGTCCGGGATCGCGGTGGTGGCAGGCGCCGTGCTCGCCATCAGCGGATGGCTGTGCGCTGGCAATTCCGCTTCGGTCAATGTGTGGGCTTCCTCGCCGCCTTGTTGGGCGAGCGTCCGTGCGCTGAGACCCGGACCCGTGCCTTGCGCAATCGGCACCCGGCCGCGCAGGTCCGGCAGCTTGAAATTGTTGATGCCATCCCCGCCAAAGCTGATGCCGATCAGCGAATAGAGCGCTTCATTGCCTCTGATCGCGAGGGTGGAGCCGTCGCAGACAGCCCAGCCATTCGGGACGCGCGGAAAGCCAAACAGGCGGATTTCGCCTATGAAACAATCGGACATGATGCTGGAAATCCTTGTTGCACACAGCAGGAGAGGAAAGCGCTGATCAGCGCTGGCGACCCGCTTAGTTGGGCCGTGGTGGATAGACCCCGCTCACTGCGATCACGTAGTTGAGCACCAGAAACGGTTGCATGTTGTTGTGCGTCTGACCGCCGCCGCCGGGCGCGATATTGGTGTCGGAAGGCAAGTTGATCGGCGACGTTGGCGGGCCGAAAATCGACAGCACCGGCGCGGTGTTGGTGCCGAACAACCGGTTCGCCGGAGTCGTGACGCGCGTTCCACCCGCGGTGATAGTCGCCTGAAGGCCGTGATCGTGAACGGGCAACTGATTGGTTTGCAGCCTGACCGCCTCGTCGCCAGCGGCCTGTCCCAATCGGTAACTGCCGTTGATGTCGCTGCCGAGCACCGCCCGGCCGCACAGATTGGGCAGCGCAAAATTGCTCCGGCCGTCGCCGCCATAGGTGGTGCCCAGCAGCGAATACAAAGCCTGGTTCTGCGCAATCGTGAGAAGTGCTCCATTACAGAGCGCCCAGCCTCGCGGGGCAAAGTTGAGCGCGGTCATCATGATTTGTCCGAGATAGGGCTCTGAAGGCATGGCGACGTCCTTGAGTTGAAAGGGAGGAGTCGGTCGCTAATCAGGCGAAAATATCGCGTATGACGCTAATCATGGCTCATAAAAATACTTTAACGTGCGCGCCTGGTACGACTACCAGGATGCAATGTGGCCTCGCCGCAACAACAGGTAGAAGAATCCGGATTCAGTTTTGATTGCGTAGAGTTCCTCTTGCAATCAGTCCGGGAGTGATTGTCTGCTAAGCGAACAGGTGACTGCGGCGGCGTTGGACGCTGGCAGTGCCGCGACAGCGGACAGGCAAATATGCAGGACGGGCAGGGGAAGTACTCGGCCGCGCTGTGTCGGCTGGGCGGGATAGCTGTGTGCTTTTCGATGGCGATGCGCGCTGTGCGACTGGTGGCGCTGAGCGTTATTGCCTATCTCGCCACGGTGATCGTGGTGTCCGCCGCTTGTAATCAAACGGTGGATTTTACGGGGAAAGTTCTCAACGACACCGTGACGCTCGACGTGTCGAGCTGCGGTGAGAATCTGCGGGGCGGTCTGTACCCCGTCAACGGCTTCAATTCGCAAGACGCGCCGCCAATGGGAACCGGCGGCACCACCTCGGCCATCACCACGGCGACGATGACGGGCGGCAATGGTGCGACCTTTCTGATCACGCCGGAGACTGACGATCTCGGTACGACCTATGTGCGCTACCAGTTCAAGCTCACTGGACTGGGTTCCTCGACCTCGACCTCCGTTACCACGTACTACGCCGCAACTAGCTGTCCTGTGACAGGCACCTGTCCGCTCGCCACAGCCCCGCCCAATCTACTCTACGGCATCACTGACACAGCCTATCCGATCACCATCAACAACATCCCGCTGAGCGGCCCGACGATCAGCTCGGTGTCACCGAGCGCCGGCCCGACCTCGGGTGGCACCTCGGTGACCATCACTGGTAGCGGTTTTACCGGGGCGACGGCGGTGACGTTTGGTGGCACCGCCGCGGCAAGCTTCACGGTCGATTCGGCGACGCAGATCACCGCCACCACGCCAGCCCATAGCGCAGGCACCGTGAGTGTCGTGGTGACCACGCCGGACGGGTCCGGCACTGGCACCAATCTGTTCACCTATGCTGCGGCGCCGTCAGTCAGTTCCGTGTCGCCGACGGCCGGGCCGACCGCGGGCGGCACGTCGGTGACCATCACCGGCACGAATTTCACCGGCGCGACCGCGGTGACTTTTGGCGGCAGCGCCGCCACAGGCGTCACCGTGGTCAACGCCACCACTATCACCGCAACCACCCCGGCCCATGTGGCGGGCGTGGTCGATGTCGCGGTCACCACCCCGGGCGGCACCGGCACCGGCAGCAATCTCTACACTTATGCCGCTGCGCCGACGGTCAGTTCCGTGTCGCCGAGCGCAGGCTCGACCGCGGGCGGCACCTCGGTGACCATCACCGGCACCAACTTCACCGGCGCCAGCGCGGTGACGTTCGGCGGCAGCGCGGCGGCGAGCTACACGGTCGATTCCGCGACCCAGATCACCGCGACCACGCCAGCCCATGCGGCGGGTCTGGTCAATGTGGTGGTGACCACGGCGGGTGGCAGCGGCACCGGCAGCAATCTGTACGACTATGTCGTCACGCCGGCGGTCAGTTCCGTATCGCCCAATGCCGGGCCGATTGCCGGCGGCACCTCGGTGACCATTACCGGCAGCAATTTCACTGGCGCCACGGCGGTGACCTTTGGCGGCAGCGCCGCCACCGGCATTACCGTGGTCAATGCCACCACCATCACCGCGACCACACCGGCCCATGCCGTCGGCACGGTCGATATTGTGGTGACCACGCCCGCAGGCAGCGGCACCGGCAGCAATCTCTACACCTATGCCGCCGCGCCGACCGTTAGTTCGGTGTCGCCGACGGCCGGGCCGACCGCGGGCGGCACCTCGGTGACTATCACCGGCACCAATCTGACCGGCGCCAGTGCCGTGACCTTTGGCGGCAGTGCGGCGACCGGCATCACCGTGGTCAATGCCACCACCATCACTGCGACCACGCCGGCTCATGCCGCGGGGTTGGTCGATGTGGTGGTGACCACGCCGGGCGGCACCGGCACCGCCAGCAACGCTTATAGCTACGTGCCGGCGCCGACCGTGACCAGCATATCGCCTGTTGCCGGGCCGACGGCGGGCGGCACCTCGGTGACCATTACCGGCACCAATTTCACCGGCGCCAGCGCGGTGACGTTCGGCGGCAGCGCGGCAGCGAGCTACACGGTCGATTCTGCAACCCAGATCACCGCGACCACGCCGGCCCACGCCGCCGGCGCCGTCAATGTGGTGGTGACCACAGCGGGCGGCAGCGGAACCGGCAGCAATATCTACGAATACGTGGCCGCGCCGACCGTGAGTGCAGTGTCGCCCAGTGCCGGGCCGATCGCAGGCGGCACCTCGGTGACCATTACCGGCACCAATTTCACTGGCGCCACCGCGGTGACCTTTGGCAGCACGGCGGCAGCGAGCTACACGGTCGATTCCGCGACCCAGATCACGGCGACCACGCCAGCCCATGCCGCGGGCTCGGTCAATGTCGCGGTGACCACGGTGGGCGGCACCGGCACCGGCAGCAATCTCTACAGCTACGCTTCCACGCCGACCGTCAGTTCCGTGTCGCCGAGCGCTGGGCCGACCGCGGGCGGCACCTCGGTGACGATCACCGGCAGCAATTTCACCGGCGCCAGCGCGGTGACCTTTGGCGGTAGCGCGGCGACCGGCATCACGGTGGTCAATGCCACCACTATCACCGCGACCACGCCGGCTCATGCCGCGGGGCAGGTCGATGTCGTGGTGACCACGCCGGGCGGCACCGGCACCGGCGTCAACCTCTACACCTATGCGGCGGCGCCTGCGGTCAGCGCGATCTCGCCCAGCAGCGGCAGCACCGCGGGCGGCACCTCGGTCACCATCACCGGCAGCGATTTCATCGGGGTGTCGGCTGTGACCATCGGCGGTTTCGCAGCGACTGGCGTCAGCGTCGTCAATGCCACCACCATCACCGCGACCACCCCGGCTCACGCCGCGGGCACGGTCGATGTGGTCGTCACCGCGGCCGGCGGCGTCGGCACCGGCAGCAATCTCTACAGCTATGTGGTGATGCCGGTGGTTAGTTCGGTGTCGCCGAGTGCCGGGCCGCTGGCCGGCGGCGCCTCGGTCACCATCACCGGCAACAACTTTACGGGCGCCACCGCGGTGACGTTTGGCGGCAGCGCGGCGGCGAGCTTCACCGTCGATTCCGCGACCCAGATCACCGCGACCACGCCGGCCCACGCCGCCGGCACGGTGAGCGTGGCAGTGACCACCGCCGCGGGCACCGGCACTGGCAGCAACCTCTACACCTATTCGGCGGCACCAACCGTCACCGCTGTCTCGCCGGATGCCGGGCCGCTCGCGGGCGGCACGTCGGTGACCATCACCGGCAGCGGTTTCACCGGCGCGAGCGCGGTGACCTTTGGCGGCAGCGCTGCCACCGGCATCACCGTGGTCAATGCCACCACCATCACCGCGACCACGCCCGCGCATGCCGCAGGCGTCGTGGATGTGGTGGTGATCGCACCGGGCGGCAGCGGCACCGGCAGCAATTTGTTCCGCTATGCCGCGGGGCCGGTGGTGTCGTCGGTGTCGCCGAATTCGGGCTCGACCGCGGGCGGCAGCTCGGTGACCATCACCGGCAGCAATTTTACGGGCGCCACCGCGGTGACCTTTGGCGGCAGCGCCGCCACCGGCATCACCGTGGTCAATGCCAGCACCATCACCGCGACCACCCCGGCCCATGCCGCGGGCACGGTTGATATCGCGGTGACCACGCCGGGCGGCAGCGGCACCGGCAGCAATCTCTACAGCTATGTGGTTGGCCCGACCGTAAGCAGTGTATCGCCGAATTCCGGGCCGGGCGGCGGCGGCACCTCGGTGACCATCACCGGCAGCGGCTTTTCCGGGGCGACTGCCGTCACCTTTGGCGGCACCGCGGCCACCAGTTTTAGCGTGACCAATGCCACCACCATCGCGGCGACTACGCCCGCCCATGCCGCCGGCGCGGTCGATGTGGTGGTGACCACGCCGGGCGGCTCCGGCACCGGCACCGGGCTGTTCACCTATGTGTTCTCCACCACCAGCACCACGCTGACTTCCTCGCTTAATCCGAGCGAAGTCGGCCAGGCGGTGACGTTCACCGCCACGGTCAGCGCCGGCGGCCCGACGCCGACCGGCACGGTGACCTTCACCGAGGGCGGGCAGGTGCTCGGCAGCGCGACATTGGTGAGCGGCGTCGCCAGCTTCACCACCGCCGCGCTGCCGCGTGGCAGTCACAGCATCACCGCGGTCTATGCCGGCAATGGCTCGTTCTCGAGCAGCACCTCGGCGGTGCTGGTGCAGGCCGTGAACATCCCGACCGATAGCGTGCGGCTGCGCGCCATGCAGATCGTCGGCAGCCGCGCGGTGGCGCAGGTGTCCGGCGCCACCATCACCAATGCCATTGATCTTGCGATCAATGAGGGTTTTAGCGAGCGCGGCACGCTGTTGATGCCGAGCAGCGGCGGCCTGCGTTTCAACTTTGCCGCCGACCCCGAACAGCAGCCGGATACGAGCGCGGAAGCGCCGGTCAGTGAGCGCTGGCACTCGCTTGGGGTGGGGCGCTCAAGGCCCAGCGAGCGCAGCGGCGGGGCGTCGTCGCGCATCAATGATGCCTTTGCGGCCATTGACATCGTCAAGGCGCAGAAGGCGCCGCCTGCGGCGCGGCTGATCGAACAGAAGGACTGGCTGGCCTGGGCTGATATCAAGGGCAGCGGCATCGGCCAGTGGAGCGGCAGCAACACCGCGGCGCCGCTGTACGGTCATCAGCTCAATTTCATGGCGGGCGTGACGCGCAAGCTGTCGCCGACCTTTCTGGTTGGCATGGTCGGCGGCTACGAAACCTTCGACTACAAATCCGACACGCTCAGCAGCCGGCTGAAGGGCGATGGCTGGACCATTGGCTCCTATCTCGGCTGGCGGTTTGCCCAAAATCTGCGGCTCGATACGGCGGTGGCCTATACCGGGCTCGGCTATGACAGCTCGTCGGGCGCCGCGCTCGGCCAGTTCAACGGTCATCGCTGGCTGCTGTCGGGCGGGTTGATCGGCTCATCGACGCTGTATGGCCTGGCGATCGAACCGTCGGCCAAGGTGTACGCGCTATGGGAGCGCCAAAACGCCTATATCGACACGTTGGGCACCGCGCAGACGGCGCGTGATTTCTTCAACGGCCGCGCCTCGGGCGGGCTGCGCATGACCTATCCCTGGCAGCTCGATGACGGCATCACGCTCGCGCCCTATGTCGGCGCGTTCGGCGATTACTATTTCACGGGCGACAGCGCCGAGAGCTTAACGCTGCCGGGCGCGACGCTGGCGTCGGTGCCGCTGCTGGAAGGCTGGTCGGCGCGCTTCACCTCGGGGCTGGCCGCCAGATTCGGCAATGGCGCCGCGGTGGCATTCGGCGCGGAGCTGGGCGGCATCGGCAGCAATGTGCAGATCTGGACGTTGCGGGGCCGCACATCCGTGCCGTTCTGATCTGGGACAATTGCGAGGCTCGCCGCGCCAGGCGGGGGCCGTTAACCGCAGAAAAATGCGGAATTTCGTGCGATCAGCGCGCTTGCCTGTCGCCAAACCCTATAGAATCAGGCATTCGCGCGCTGATGCCGCCAAGAATCGCTTGAAAACACTGGTTTCCGTCGCGTCCTGCGATTTTTCCCAATATTGTTCAGCGGCACGAATCAAAAATTCAAGGAGCTACAATGGCAACGCAGCTGACGAAATCGCAGCTCATCGAGAAGATCGCCACCGAGACCGAACTGACCAAGCGCGACGTCAAGGGCGTGCTCGAGACGATGGCCGAGATTGGCTACAAGGAGCTGAAGAAGAACGGTCTGTTCCTGGTTCCGGGCTTCGCCAAGTTCGTGGTCATCAAGAAGCCCGCCACCAAGGCGCGCAAGGGCACCAACCCGTTCACCGGCGAACCGATGGTGTTCAAGGCCAAGCCGGCGCGCAAGATCGTTCGCGCCCGCCCGGTCAAGGCTGCCAAGGACGCGGTGTAATCCGTCTGCCGCGCCTGTCCCTCGCGGCCTGCGCCGCGGGGTTGGCGCGGTCATGATGGCGCGGTGCGCGGGCGCATCGATCGCAACGGCAATGGCACGCTCGGCGGCGTAGCCGAGCAGTGTGACGCTTATGCCGTGCGAGTCTGGTCTGCCGCCGCGCTCTGATTCGTGACCAAGCCGGTCGCCGATCGGCTTGAAGAGCAGCATGGCTGCTCTACAGATTGCCGCAGTGAGCAGGCGGCCTGAGTTGTTCGGTTCTGATCATATCAGAACCGAAGCTCCAATGGAGCGGTCCGACGTGTCGCTGGACGCAACCCGGCCGCCGCTTCGCTGCAATGCTGTAAGGGAACGCGCGGATGAAGTCGCTCGGCGCGATCATATTGTTGGCGCTCGCAGTTTTTGCCTATGGGCTGTACGCCGACATCACCATGACGCGCTGCGTCCGCGGCACCGTCACCGCCATGCTCGGTTTGTGCAGCAACGGCGACTGAGCTTGATGCGGCTCTGATCAAGCCGGACCGAGGGCCCCGCATTTGCGGCGCAAGTGTGCTGCGGCCGGGCACCCAGCGTCGATCCGCGGCGCATGGCTGCCGCTCTGTTTTAAGAAATCACGATCTTGCAGGCCGCGCTGCCATTTTGGGGCGCGGCCGCGTCGTTTATTGAAGGGCTGAACGCCAAATCTCGATCGCCTGGTGTCGATCGCCAAGCGCGGGGCGCATCGAGAAGCGGGGGCCCGTGATCGAAGGCGCGCCGCGGATCAAATCAGACCCGCAACGCCCCGCTGGTTCAGCCGATCACTTGCCGGCAAAGCTCCAGGTTTCGCCGCCGCAAATCGCGCCGACGCAGCCTTCGACCCGCAGAGTGCCGGGGCCGGCCATCAGCAGGCTGCTGATATAGGTCTTGCCGTCGTCGGCATTGTAAATCTGCCCCGACCATTTGCCGGGCGCGCTCGGCCGCATGTCGTTAAAGATGGTGATGCCCTTCACCGGCCGTCCGACCAGCGCCGGGATCGGGTTCTTGTCGTCGATCGCCGGCCGGCCGGTCTGCGGATCGATCTCGTTGCGCAACCAGACGATCTTGCCGCACAGCGCGGTGCCGCATTTGGCAATCTTGATCTTGGCGTCGCCAGCCTGGGTCAGCCAGGTGCCGATCGGGGTATCAGCCGTTTGCGCCACGGCTGAGCCGCCAGCGAGCGTCACCAGCAAAGCAGCGGCGAAACCAAAACGAAGCATCATAACCTCCAGCACGGAGCCGCGCGGCCGCTCCGCCATTGTCAACGCCCCCAGCGCTGCACCGGATTTCGAGTTGAGGCGCTTGGATAGCAAACTGATCGATTCGTGCAACGCAGCAGGTCGCGGCCGATTCGTCGCAGTTCTGCGGTAACATCAGGCCGTCGTCAGTTGGGGAAGGGGCGCAGCGGTATGGAAGAACCGGGGTGTTCGCTGGATGTGGTGTTGCGAGCGATCTTTAATTGCAATCGAAACTTTGATGCTCTAAAGCCATTGAACACGTCATTCTCCAACGACGGACTGTCATTATGAGCTTCACGCTTTCCGAACTGCCCTATGATTACGACGCCCTCGCTCCCTACATGTCGCGGGAGACGCTGGAATATCATCACGACAAGCATCACCAGGCCTATGTCACCAATGGCAACAACCTGCTGAAGGGCACTGAATTCGAAGGCCAGTCGCTCGAAGAGATCGTCAAGAACTCGTTCGGCAAGAACGTGCCGTTGTTCAACAACGCCGGCCAGCACTACAACCACATGCACTTCTGGAACTGGATGAAGCCCAATGGTGGCGGCGACAAGCTGCCGGGCCGTCTGGCCAAGAAGATCGACGAGGACCTCGGCGGCTTCGAGAAGTTCAAGGCTGACTTCATTGCCGCTGGCGTTGGCCAGTTCGGTTCGGGCTGGGCCTGGCTGTCGGTCAAGAACGGCAAGCTGGAAATCTCCAAGACCGGCAATGGCGAGAACCCGCTGGTGCACGGCGCCACGCCGATCCTCGGCGTCGACGTCTGGGAGCATTCCTACTACATCGATTATCGCAACCGTCGGCCGGACTATCTGAAGGCCTTCGTCGAGAATCTGGTGAACTGGGACTACGTCGACCAGCTGTTCGAGAAGGCCTGATCGGCTCTCTCAGAACGCGCCAACAGAACGCAGAAGGGCGGCAGCTGAAACTGCCGCCCTTTTTATTGGGCTCGCGGTGAGGGCGAGGCGCCGCGCGGGCGGCGCATCGCTGGAGTGATTACAGCCGCTCGATGATGGTGACGTTGGCCATGCCGCCGCCTTCGCACATGGTCTGCAGGCCGTAGCGCTTGTTCTGCTGCTTGAGCGCGTGCACCAGCGTGGTCATCAGCTTGGTGCCGGAGCCGCCAAGCGGATGGCCGAGCGCGATCGCGCCGCCATTGACGTTGAGCCGCGCCGGATCGGCGCCGGTGGTTTTCAGCCAGGCGGCCGGCACCGAGGCGAACGCTTCATTGACCTCGAACAGGTCGATGTCGTCGATCTTCATGCCGGCCTTTTTCAGCGCATGCGCGGTGGCGGGCAGCGGCGCTTCCAGCATGATCACCGGGTCGCCGCCGACCATGGTGAGATGATGGATGCGCGCCAGCGGCGCGATGCCGAGCTGCTTCAGCCCCTTTTCATTGACCACCATCACGCCCGAAGCGCCGTCGCAGATCTGGCTGGCTGAGGCCGCGGTCAGCTTGCCGTTTTCGGCGATCAGCTTGACGTTGCGAATGCCGTCGAGGCTGACGTCGAAGCGAATGCCTTCGTCGATCTGGTGAATGTCGGTGGTGCCGTCGGCGCGGGTGATCTGCACCGGCACGATCTCATCCTTGAAGCGGCCCGCTTCGGTGGCCGCAATCGCGCGCTGATGGCTCTGATAGGCGTATTGGTCGAGCTCGTCCTTCGACAGCCCATACTTCTCGGCCATCATCTCGGCGCCGGTGAACTGGCTGAAGATGATGTTGGGATAGCGCTGCTCCATGCCCGGGCTCTTGGAGATGCCAAAGCCGTTCTTCTCCGGCAGCACTGAGCTCAGCCCCATCGGCACCCGGGTCATCGATTCGACGCCGGCCGCGATCACGATGTCCATGGTTCCCGACATCACCGCCTGGGCCGCGAAATGCAGCGCCTGCTGAGAGGAACCGCACTGCCGGTCGATCGAGGTGGCCGGCACGCTCTCCGGCAGTTTCGAGGCCAGCACTGCATTGCGCGCGATGTTGTTGGACTGTTCGCCGATCTGCATCACGCAGCCCATGATCACGTCTTCGATCTGATCGGGGGCGGCGCCGGAGCGGTCCACCAGCGCGTCGAGCACGGTGGCGGCAAGGTCCGCCGGGTGCCATCCGGCGAGGCGGCCTCCTTTGCGGCCGCCGGCGGTGCGAGCAGCGGCGACGATATAGGCCTCGGCCATGGGGGTATCTCCCTTGTTGTTGTTGGGCTGAAAAACGGCCGGGATTAAACGGGCGGTTGAGAGTTTAGTCAATCGGTCAATTAACTCTTGAAATCGCCGTCAACCTCGTAGTATCTGCAAGTCAGGCTGAACCTGCCTGGAATCGGGATGTTGCACCTGAATACCATCGCCTCGCATCGGCACGCCGCTGGCAAGAACTCGACCGCCGACAAGTTGTTGGTCGCGGCCGGGGAGCTGATGATTGAGCGCAATTCGATCGATGTCTCGCTGAGCGACATCGCGCATAAGGCGGGCGTCAACGCCGCCCTGGTGAAGTATCACTTCGGCAACAAGGATGGCCTGCTGCTGGCGCTGCTGGAGCGTGACGCCGCCGCCGAGATGGTCACGCTCGATATCCTGATGGCGCAGCCGATGTCCGCCACTCAGAAGATGCGGCTGCACATCGCCGGCATCATCCGGACCTATTACCAGTTCCCCTACATGAACCGGCTGATCCATTATTTGCTGCATGAAAACGGCAATGAGGCAGCCAACGAAGTGTCAAAGTTCTTTGTCGGCCCGCTGCTCGATTTTCACCGCCGCCTGCTGGCGGAAGGCGTGGCCACAGGCGAATTCCGTCCGGTCGATCCGGTGCTGTTCTACACCAGCCTGATCGGCGCTTGTGATCATCTGTTTTTCGGTCGCCACACCATGGGGCGTGCCATCGGCATCGGCCCGGTCACCGATCAGGTCTGTCGCGACTACATTCAGCACATGGAGAACCTCATTCTCCACGGCATATTGACGTCGTCAGCACCTTCGACAGCACCGGCCTAAAGACCACGAACGATAACAGGAAACGCCCAAGGACCAGTTTGAAAGGCTTCAGATAAGGAGCCGTCAGCAGAGATCACAATACGGAAACGCCCAAGGATACTCTTTCAAGAAGCGCAGACTTCGAGAAACAAGACGCAGGAAACGCCCAAGGAAACGGACTGCAACAGTCGCAAGATCAGTTACGGAAACGCCCAAGGAAACGAATTTTCGGATTGGACCGGAAAGCCAACGACAACAACAAGGCTGCCACCCAAGACGACACCAACGAACAAGGCGATGAACTCGCCGGCGCAAGAAAAAACGGGGAAACGCCCAAGGTCCAAAACTGTCGATGTCATCGACGCCCGGTATCGTCTGCCAAGACGAGCCGCAACGAAAAGTCCTCGCATAGCCCGCCGTCAGAGTGGGTGAGGAATCAGGAAACGCCCAAGGGCACGGCCGCGCAAGCGGCCGTCCCAGTTCTGCAAGTTCGGCTAACGACAATAACGACAACCAAGACGAGCTAACGGAAACGCCCAAGGAGTTTGTCGAGCGCAGCAGCGAATACGACGCACCGTTTTTGCAGCAGGCCCGCCTGGACCGGGACTGCGGCCCACGACTCCAAGACCTTCAAGTACACAAGAATCAACAAGACTCGGGAAACGCCCAAGGACCAGGCCACAGGTCGCTGGCTGCAAGCCACAAACACCATCAAGGTTTCGAGGCGAGATCAACGGGGGGACACCTGACGTCCAGCCTCGAAGGCCGTCAACACGGGGCCTCTGAGCCCCGGCATGCTCAAGAAAGGTAGTTCACGATGCAGTTGCAAGACGTCTCCGTGCTCATCACCGGCGGAGGTTCGGGCCTGGGTGCCGCCACGGCGCGGGCGATGGCCGCCAAGGGCGCCAAGGTCGCGGTGTTCGACATGAACAAGGACAATGCCGAGAAGGTCGCGGCCGAGATCGGCGGCGTGGCCTGCGTCGGCGACGTGTCCAATGAGGCCTCGGTCAAGGAAGCGATCGATAAGGCCGAGGCCGCGCATGGCGTGGTGCGGGTGCTGGTCAACTGCGCCGGCATCGGCAGCGCGGTGAAGACGGTCAGCAAGAACGGCGCGCATTCGCTCGATCTGTTCGCCCATGTGGTCAAGGTCAATCTGATCGGCACCTTCAACTGCATCCGTCTGGTTGCCGAGCGCATGCAGAGCGCGCCGACCATTGGCGAGGAGCGCGGCGTGTTCATCAACACCGCCAGCGTCGCGGCCTATGACGGCCAGATCGGGCAGGCGGCCTATTCGGCGTCCAAGGGCGGCATTGTCGGCATGACGCTGCCGGTGGCGCGCGATCTCGCCTCGATGAACATCCGCGTGATGACGATTGCGCCCGGCCTGTTCCTGACGCCGCTGCTGATGGGCCTGCCGGAAGAAGCGCGCAAGAGCCTCGGCGCGCAGGTGCCGCATCCGGCGCGGCTCGGCGATCCGTCGGAATACGCCTCGCTCGCGGTGCAGATCGTGGAAAATCCGATGCTGAACGGCGAGACCATTCGACTCGACGGCGCGATCCGGATGGCGCCGCGCTAATAGCGGCCGAGCCTGCCGCTCTCTCTGCGGAGAGCGGCGACCGGCCAGCGCCGGGCGGCGTCAGCCTGCCGCTCGGCGCCAGCGCCGCACCGATTTCGACCTGACGCCATTGGCGCCAGCGGCAAGCAAGACCGCCACAAGGCGGCGCTGCCAAAGGAAACGACACGGGAGGAAAGGCGTGGCGGCGTTCGGGCCGAACCAACACCATGAGCGCGTGTCCCGGGGGCAGCCATGTCGCCCCGGCCGAGCGCATTGCCGACGCCTTGCCCCGCTGCCTCGCGCCCATCGCCGGGCACTTTTGATCCCACCATCCGCCATCATTGAACCGCCGACCACCGGGCGCCGCGGCGCCTGCGGCGGCGCGTTGCTGCGTTCAGGAACCAAGGCGGTGGTGGCGGGAATTTGAATGACAGCGCGGTTGCCAAGCCGGCCGGCGAGGCGACACTCGGCACTGAACAACACGGTCCAGCAAGAGACCATCATTTTGAGGGAGAGACGACCATGACATCGAGCGCGGCCCGAGTTCTCGACCAACCGCCATTTCGCAAAATCAACTGGCTGCCGCGCGATATCGCGGTTGATCGCCGCGCCGATGGCAGCCTGGTGCTGAAATCGAACCAGCCGCTCGGGCCCTATGAGCGGCACATTCCGGCGCTGTTGGCGCGCTGGGCGGAGCAGGCGCCGCAGCGGATTTGGCTGGCGCAGCGCAGCGGCCCGGAGCGGCAATGGCGCAAAGTGTCCTACGCCGAAGCCAAGCACACCGTCGACGCGCTCACTCAGGCGCTGCTCAATCTGAAACTCGAAGCGGACCGTCCGGTGGCGATCCTGTCCGGCAATTCCATCGAGCACGCGCTGATGACCATGGCAGCGATGCAGGCCCGGATTCCGGCGGCGCCGATGTCGCCGGCCTATTCGCTGATGAGCCATGATCATCAGAAGCTGAAATATCTGTTCGAGCTGGTGAGGCCGGCGCTGGTGCTGGTGCAGGACGGCGCATTGTTCGGCCGCGCCTTGCAGGCGCTCGATCTCACCGGCGTCAAGGTGGTGCATGTCGCGAACCCGCCGCAGGGCATCGACAGCCTGTCGTTCGCAGAATTGGCGGCAACGCCGGTGACCGACGAGGTCGCGCAGTCGATCGCCGCGATCACGCCGGAGACGGTCGGCAAATTGCTGTTCACCTCCGGCTCGACCGGCATGCCGAAAGCGGTGATCAACACCCAGCGCATGATGTGCGCCAACGTCACCATGATGACCCAGGTGCGGCCGCGCGATCCTTCGGAGCCGCCGCCGGTGCTGCTCGACTGGATGCCCTGGAATCACACCATGGGCGGCAACGCGCTGTTCAATCCGGCGCTCGCTGAGGGCGGCACGCTCTATATCGACGACGGCCGGCCGCTGCCGGGCATGTTCGACGAGACCTTGCGTAATTTGCGGGAAATCTCGCCGACCTATTACGCCAATGTGCCGGCCGGCTATGCCGCGCTCGCCGCCGCGATGGAGAAGGACGACGCGCTGTGCCGCACCTTCTTCAAGGACCTTGGCATGATGGCCTATGGCGGCGCGCGGTTGCCCGACGATCTCTATGAGCGCATGCAGGCGCTGGCGGTGCGTGCCACCGGCGAGCGTATCGTGTTCTACACCGGCTGGGGCTCGACCGAGACCGCGCCGACCTCGACCGGCACCTATTGGGACACGGAGCGCGTCGGCCTGATCGGGCTGCCGTTCCCCGGCGTCGAATTGAAGATGGTGCCGATCGGCGACAAATACGAATTGCGGCTGCGCGGCATTCACGTCATGCCCGGTTACTATCAGCGCCCCGATCTCACTGCAGCGGCATTTGACGAGGAGGGGTTTTACAAGATCGGCGATGCCGGCGTGCTGCTCGATCCGCAGGACCCGCAGCAGGGCATCGTGTTTGCCGGCCGGGTCGCCGAGGATTTCAAGCTGATGACCGGCACCTTCGTCCATGTCGGCTCGCTGCGCACCGATGTGATCGCCGCGGCCTCGCCGGTGATTCAGGATGCGCTGGTCGCCGGCCAGGACCGGCCTTATGTGGCGCTGCTGGCCTGGCCCAATCTGCAAGCCTGCCGGCAGATCGTCGGCAACCCCAATGCCAGTTTTGAGGATGTCGTCAAACATCCGGCGGTGCTCGCCAAGCTGCGCCAGGGGCTGCAGGCTCATAATGCCGAGGTGGAGGGCGCGAGCTCGATGCGCATTGCGCGCGTGATGCTGATGGTCGAGCCGCCATCGATCGACGGCAATGAGCTGACCGACAAGGGCTACATCAATCAGCGTGCCGGGCTGGAGCGCCGCGCGGCTCTGGTCGAACGGCTCTATGCCGATCACCCCGATCCGGATGTGATGGTGCTGCAGTGACAGCAATCGTTGCGGCTTTGATACGGCGCACTTTGTCTAACCTCTCCCCGCAAGAGCGGGGAGAGGAGCCTGCCGCCATTGGCGCTATCGCCATGCTCGCCACACACACAACGTCATTCCGGGGCGCGCCTGTTGGCGCGAACCCGGAATCTCGATGTGCGACGAGGCGCACATCCCAACTGTGAGAGTCCGGGTTCGCACGCGGCCGCCGCCGCGCACGCCACGAAATGACAGTCCGTTGAAACAATAACTAATCCTGAGGCGCTGCCATGAATTTCGATTTCTCGGACGAGCAGCAGCAATTGCGCGATCAGGCTCGGCGCTTTCTCGCCGAGCGCTGCCCGCCGCGTGCGGTGCGCGAGGTGCTGGAAGGGCGCGCGCTATATGATCGCGAGCTGTGGAAGGGATTTGCCGAGATGGGCTTTCTCGGCGTCGCGATCCCGGAAGTGTTTGGCGGCGCCGGCGCCGGGCAGCTCGAACTATGCGTGCTGGCCGAGGAGGTCGGGCGCGTGCTGGCGCCGCTGCCATTCTCATCGACCGTCTATCTCGCCGCCGAAGCGCTCAAGCTCGCCGGCAGCGAGGCGCAGCAACAGAAATGGCTGCCACTGATCGCCGCGGGCGAGGCGATCGGCACGCTGGCGCTGTTCGAGGGCCGCGGCCAGCCGTCACCGCAAGCGATCCGCGCCATGGTGCAGGATGGCGTGCTGTCTGGCGTGAAGAGGCCGGTGCCGGATGGCGCCATTGCCGATTTCGCGATCGTGGTGGCGCGCAGTGGCCATAGCGGCCGTGAGCAGGACATTGGCCTGTTCCTGGTCGATCTGTCGGGCGATGGCGTGACGATCAAGGCGCTGCAGAGCATTGACCCATCGCGCGGCCAGGCCGAGCTCCGCTTTGAGGGCGCCAAGGTCGAACCGCTCGGCGCGCCGGGCGAGGGCTGGAGCCTCGTGACGCAGCTGCTCGATCGGGCCGCAGTGCTGATCGCGTTCGAGCAGATCGGCGGCGCCGATCGCGCGCTGGAAATGGGCCGCGACTATGCGCTCGATCGCATTGCGTTCGGCCGCCCAATCGGATCATTCCAGGCCATCAAGCATATGCTCGCCGACATGTATGTCGCCGCGACCTTGGCGCGCTCCAACGGCTACTACGGCGCCTGGGCGCTCAGCACCGATGCCGCCGAATTGCCGGAAGCCGCAGCCGCGGCGCGCATCAGCGCGACCGAGGCGTTTCAGCACTGCGCCAAGAACAACATCCAGGTGCATGGCGGCATGGGGTTCACCTGGGAGTTCGACTGTCATCTCTATTATCGGCGCGCCAACGCGCTGGCGCTGCTGCTCGGCGGCCCGCCCTATTGGGAGGATCGGCTGATCGAGCGCATGCGTCGCAAGAATGCGGCGTGAGTAGTTCGGCTGAAAACACACTGAACGCACCGGGAGCAACGGCCATGAATTTTGACGACACGCCGCAGGAAGCCGCGTTTCGCGCGCAGGCGCGCGCCTTCGTCGCCGCCCATGCGCCGAAGCAATTCGAGCAGGAATTGTCAAAAGCCTCGCTCGGTCGCATCCGGCTCAGCAATGCCGATATCGTCGAGGTCGGCAAAGCGTGGCAGAAGACCAAGGCCGAGGGCGGTTGGGCCTGCCTGACCTGGCCAAAGGCCTATGGCGGCCGCGGTGCCTCGCCGATTGAAAAGGTGATCTGGCAGCAGGAGGAGGCGTTTTTGGCAAGCTCACCCAGCCGTTTCAGATCGGTGAGGGCATGTGCGGGCCAACCGTGATGGCCTATGGCAGCGAAGACCATAAGCGCAACTATCTGCCCAAGCTGGCGTCGGGTGAACAGATCTGGTGTCAGCTGTTTTCCGAACCGGCCGGTGGTTCCGATGTCGCGGGTCTGCGCACCCGCGCCGAACGAGATGGCGATCACTGGATCGTCAACGGCCAAAAGATCTGGACGTCTGGCGCGCATTATTCCGACTTCGGCATTCTGATCACGCGCACCGACCCCACTGTGCCCAAGCACAAGGGGCTGACCATGTTCATCCTCGACATGAAAAGCCAAGGCGTCGAGGTCAAGCCGATCAAGCAGGCCAATGGCATGCAGGAATTCAACGAGGTGTTTTTCACCAATGTGAGGATTCCGGACAGCCAGCGGCTAGGTGCGGTCGGCGATGGCTGGAACGTGTCACTGACCACGCTGATGAATGAGCGGCTGTCGATCGGCGCGCGGCTCGCCACCGGCTTCCCAGAATTGTTCGACTATTGCAGCGAGCTGATCACCGCTGATGGTCCGGCGCTCGATGATCGCGCGGTCCGCTCCAAGCTGGCGCATTGGGCGGTGAAAGACAGCGGCCTAAAATACACCTCGTATCGCGCGGTGTCGGCGCTGTCGAAAGGCCAGCGGCCGGGCCCGGAGAATTCGATCGGCAAGCTGGTCGCTGGCAGCATGCTGCAAGAGATCGCCGCGTTCGCGATGGAGCTGGATGGCGCGGCCGGTGTGCTGAGCGATCCCGCGGAGGCCGGTGCCGGCGGCCGCTTTCAGGCCATGCTGCTGTCGTCGCCCGCGATGCGCATTGCCGGCGGCACTGATGAAATTTTGCGCAACATCATCGCCGAACGGGTACTCGGTCTGCCCGGTGACATTCGCGTCGACAAGGATGTGCCGTTCAATCAGATCCCGACCCGAGGACGCTGACGAAACGCGCGTCGCGCTTGCTCACGCAGTCGTTGTCGGACAAGGTGGGATGTCTTGGGCCGTGTCGAACATGCGCTTGCTCTTTTGACGGACAGGTTGGCGTGCCCGCAGTTGAATCGAGGCTTTGATGACCACCGACGCATCCGCCGCCAGCGCCGCCGCCCCATCATCGATCGAGGTGCTTGAGGAGCTGCTGGCACAGCGGTTCTCCTGCCGCGCCTACAAGCCGGAGCCGGTGCCGCGTGCGATCATCGAGCGCATCTTGCGCGCGGCGCAGCGCACGCCGTCCTGGTGCAACAGCCAGCCCTGGCAGGTGGTGATCACTTCGGGCGAAGCGACGGAGCGGCTGCGCGATGCGCTCTATCCGGTCGCCGCTTCAGGGGCGCCCGCGAGCGGTGACTTCGCCTTTCCGCGCGAATATCGCGGCGTCTATCTGGAGCGGCGGCGCGAAAGCGGCTTTCAGCTTTACAACACGCTCGGCATCGCGCGCGGCGACAAGATCGCTTACGCACAACAGGCGCTGGAGAATTTCAAATTCTTCGGCGCGCCGCATGTCGCGATCATCACCACCGACGAAGCGCTTGGCGTCTATGGTGCGGTCGATTGCGGCGGCTATGTCAATAATTTCCTGTTGGCGGCGCAGGCGCTCGGCGTCGCCACCGTGCCGCAGGCAGCGCTGGCGTTTCACTCGGCAGTGATCCGCGAGCATTTTAGCCTCGGCGAACATCGCCGCGTGGTATGCGGCATCTCGTTCGGCTATGCGGACCATGATCACAAGATCAACAGCTATCGCACCAGCCGCGCCGCGATCGACGAGGTCGCGACCTTTGTCGGCGACTGATCGCGCTCAGGCGGTCTGGTAGCATGTTCTTGAAGTCGCGCGGCACTAATGCTGCGCAGCCAATGGCTGAGCGACCCCGGACCATTACCAGGTTTGCTCGCTTCACGGAATATTAGTGCCGCTGAACTAATTACCAGGCATCCGATCAAGGATCGAGGATGCGATGCGGTTGACGCTGACACGGGTCATTCTAGCCTTTGGCCTGGTGGTCTTCGCCGGACTGCTGGCGGTGATCAGTTCCAGCGTGTTTGGCCTGTCGCAGCTCAAGATCGGCGGCCCGCTCTATGGCCAGCTCAAGCTGGAGAGCGACCTGATCGCCGATATTCTGCCGCCGCCGGAGTATGTCATCGAGGCGCATCTCGAAGCGCTGATGGCACTGCGCGAGCCGACGCTGCTGGCGAAGCACCGCAGCCGGATCATGAAGCTGAAGGCCGATTACGATGAGCGCCACGAGTTCTGGCAAAAGTCGTCGTTGGAAGAACCGCTGAAAAGCCTATTGGTGGTCGATTCCGATCGTGAGGTCGTCAAGTTCTGGAATGTGCTTGAGCAGCAGCTGTTGCCGGCGATCGAACGCGGCGATGAGGCCGCCAAAACCGCGGCCTATCTGCAGCTGAACCGCGCCTATTCCGCCCATCGCGAGATTATCGACGACATCGTCAAGCGGGCGACCGATTTGAATAATTCGATCGAAGCTGCGACCTCCGGCCGGGCGACGATCCTGACCTGGCTGGTGTGGGGCATTTCCGGGCTGGTGCTGCTGGTGTTCCTGGCCGGGCTGGCCGGCGTGATCCGCGGCGTGATCCGGCCGATCGTCGGCATGACCGAGGTGATGTCGCGCCTCGCGCAGGGCGACCGCACCATCAGCGTGCCGGGCGTCGAGCGGCACGACGAGGTTGGCGCGATGGCGCGCGCGCTGCAGGTGTTCCGCGACAATGCTCTCAACGTCGATTCACTGGAAAGCGAGCGCAGCCAGAAAGCGCAGGTGGAGGCCGAGCGCAAAGCCACCGTGCAGCGCATTGCCGATGAGTTCGACACCGCAATCGGCCGGATTGTCGAAGCGGTGACCTCCGCGTCCTCCGAGCTGGAGCAGGCTGCCGGCCGGCTCAATGGCGCGGCCGAGACCACCGACCGGCTGGCGCAGACCGTCGCTTCGGCGTCGCAGGACGCCTCGTCGAGCGCGCAGTCGGCGGCCGCGGCCTGCAAGCAGATCGCCTCGTCGGTGCATCAGATCGGCCGTCAGGCCCAGCAGTCTCAGGAGATTTCGCAAGCTGCGGTGCGGCAGGCCAAAGAGACCAATGAGCGCATCGGCGTGTTGTCGCAGGCTGCCGACCGGATCGGCGAGGTGGTCAAGCTGATCAATGCGGTCGCGGCGCAGACCAATCTTTTGGCGCTGAACGCCACCATCGAAGCGGCGCGCGCTGGAGAGGCCGGCCGCGGCTTTGCGGTGGTCGCCTCCGAGGTCAAGGCGCTCGCGGCCCAGACCGCCAAGGCCACCGAAGAGATCAGCGATCAGATCGCCCAGATGCAGAGCGCGACCGCGCAGTCGGTGAGCGCAATTCAGACCATCGGCGGCACTATCAGCGAAATCTGCGATATTTCCGAGTCGATTGCGGTCGCGGTCGAGCAACAGGGCGAAGCTACCGCGGAGATCGCGCGCAGCGTTCAGCACGCCGCTGAGGGCGCTTTGCGGGTGTCGGCCAGCATCGAGCAGGTCAGCCAGGGCGCGGCCGAAACCGACCACGCCTCGGCCCATGTGCATGAGCTGTCGAGCTCGCTGCTGTCCGAAAGCAAGCACCTCAAGATCGAGGTCGGCAAGTTTTCCGGCATGGTCCGCGCCGCCTGATCTGATCGAGCAGCGGCGCGGGCAGGGGCCTTAGAACCGCGGCGCGCGCTTGGCGGCGAAGGCGGCGATGCCTTCCCGGATTTCCGGCCCGGTCATGCTGTCGCGGGCGCGCTGATCGGTGGCGGCTTCGTCGAGCTGGCCATGGGCGAACTCGTTGATGGCGCGCTTCATGCCGGCCATCGCCTGCGGGGCGTTGCCGGCCAGGATCGCGGCCAGCGCCTCGACCTCGGCGTCGAGCCGGTCGAGTGGCACCAGCGCGGTCAGATAGCCGATGCGCAGCATCTCGTTGGCGTCGATCTTTTGCGCGGTCAGGAACAGCCGCTTGGCGTTATCGACGCCGAGCCGCGACACATAGCGGCGGATGCCGCTCTTGTAATAATGCAGCCCGAGCCGCGCCGCCGGCATGAACATCTCGCAGCCGGTTGCGCCGATCCGGAAATCGCAGGCCAGCGCCAGATCGGTCGAGCCGCCATAGACCCCGCCATTGAGCCGGCAGATGGTCGGCTTGGAGAGTTCCTCCAGCCGGTTGGCGACCCGCTCGAACGCCGAGCCGGCGTCCTGCTGATCGGGGTCGGCGGCTCGTTCGGCGACTTCGCCGATATCGAAGCCAGCCGAGAACGCCCGGCCGGTGCCGGTCAACACCAGCACCCGGATCGAGGGATCGCTCTCGATCTGGTCGAACTGGCGCTGCAGGGTGTCGAGGTCGGCCGGCAGCAGCCGGTTGAGATGGCGCGGCCGGTTGAGTCGCAAAATGGCGCAGGCGCCCTGTTGGCTGAGAATGGGGGCGCTGTCGCTGTCTGCTGTCGTCAAAACGTCATTCCTCCGGATCGTTTGCCAAGCACATGCCTCCATTGGCCAGTGCCGTCAACGCGCGCGCCATGCAGCGCGTGCAGCTCTGCGTCGTCGCGGGCAAGTCGGGCAGAGATTGGCTATAGTGCGGCGATCCGGCCGCACAGCGCCGCGGCCGGCCGGTTCACTCGATCGATGGTTGCCCCATGGATGTCGCCCAGTTTCACCAAGCCGGTAGCCTGTTTGCCTCGATCTTCGTGATCGCCACCACCACCATGCGGACCATGATTCCGCTGCGGGTGTTCGGGATCATCACCAACATCATTCTGATCGTCACGTCAGTGATCAGCCACACCTATCCGACGCTGGTGCTGCACGCGATCCTGCTGCCGCTCAATGCCTATCGCCTCCATCAGATGCTGCAATTGGTGCGCGAGGTGAAGAAGTCGGTGAATGGCGACTTGTCGATGGACTGGCTGAAGCCGTTCATGACCGAGCGGCAATGCGCCAGCGGCGAGGTGCTGTTCTACAAGAACGAAAAGGCCGAGCATCTGTACTACATCGTCAGCGGCCGCTATCGGCTTGTCGAGTCCGGCATCGAAATTCCGACCGGCATGCTGGTCGGCGAACTCGGCATGCTGTCGCCGGCCAATGAGCGTACCCAGACCCTGGAATGTATCGAAGCCGGCATGGTGCTGAGCTGCAGCTACCGCAAGGTCGAGGAGCTGTATGTGCAAAATCCCGAGTTCGGCTTCTACTTCCTGCGGCTCGCCAGCGCCCGGCTGTTCCAGAACATCGAGCGGCTGGAGCAGCGGCTGGCCGAGCAGGGCACCAGCCCGCCGCCGCCGGCGCGCGCCGCGTCCTGAAGGAGGGTTGCCGTGGCCGGCTTCATCGAGGCGATGCGCGCCACTTTGACCGAGCTTAGCGGCGAGCAGCACCGCACGCCGCCGGCTTTGCCCAGCACGCTGCCGCCATCGGTGCTGCCGGTGGTCAGCGCCGGTGTGCACCAGCTGATCAGCTATCAGGGCCCGGGCTATGCGCAGCTTTATCTCGACCGGCTGCGGCGTTTTGCCGGCCGCAAAACGGTCAGTGAGCCGCTGTTTGCCGAGATCGCCCGGCTGCTGGCGCAGCGCATGAGCTACCTCGACCCGATCGCGTTGTCGCAGGCCGCGCTCGCGGCCCATGGCGACGGCGCGCGCGCTGACGAGCGCCACTGCCTCGATCTCGATGAGCTGCTGGCGGTATGCCCGGCGATGATCTCCGAGCAGGTGCTGGAGGCGCTGCACTGGGTCGGCTGGCAGCACCGGCCGGTCACGTTGCGGTTTCGCGCCACCAACCGGCTCGGCCGGCAGCGGCTGCGCGCGCAGGCGGCGCTGCGGCGCTGGCGGCTGTTGTCGCCGCGCTATGCCCGCGAGCGCGCTTTGACCGAGCGCTGGCTGCATATGATCGACCGCTGCCTGAGCAAACAGCCGCAGGCGGCCGGCGCGGTGGTCGCGAGCGCCGAGCTGCTGCAAGGCTGCGGCGCGGCCTATCGGGCGCGCCTGGCTGCCTGGCACCTGATCATCGACGGCCTCGCCAAGCCGGTGTTTGACGGCGCGCTGATGCTGCCCGATCTCGCCGGGGCGATCGAGACCGCGCGCGCCGCGGTCAGCGACGACCCGCAGCAGCCCGCGCTGCGCCGCGTGATTGCGCAGATCCGCGAGCAGGCCGCGCCGGCGGCCGGATGACCGCGCCCTTTACGTCTGGATTACTGCAACCTGCGTTTGCCTGCGCCCTGCGGCGCGGCTGTGATAATCTTGTTTGGTTTCGATCTTCCGGTCGATTCTGGCAGCCGGCGGCGCCGGCGCCGGAGCGCGCCGGCCAAGCGCCGCGTGCGGCGCTCATCATCGCGGCGCTGCCGGGATGACGGGCCTTGTCGCGGCATCACAGGGGCTGCCGTTGTCGTTTCCAGAGCTGTTGTCGTTTCCAGCCATGTCGTCGTCGGTCGCCGTCGGCGCGTTGGTTTGGTGGATGGTGCTGCTGACCATCAAGCACGTCGCCGCCGACTTCCTGCTGCAAAATTCCTGGATGGCCCTCGGCAAGGACCGCAAGACCGGCTGGGCGCTGCCGCTGCTCGCCCACACCTCGGTTCATCTGGTGCTGACCACCGGGCTATTGCTGGCGACCGCGCCGCGGTTCTGGTTCCTTGGCTTGATCGATTTCGCGATCCATCTAGCGATCGACCGCACCAAGGGATTTTGCGTCGCCACCTTCGACGTGCGCTACGAGCACGCCGCGTTCTGGTGGCTGATCGGCACCGACCAGGGGTTGCACCACCTGACCGGCTTCGCGCTGGCGATCTACCTCGCTGCGTACGCCTGACGGCGGCCGGCCGCTGAATGCAAACACCGCCGCGCCGGCCATGATCGACAGCATCGATCCGGCGAGCACGCCGAGCTTCATAGCATCTTCAAGGTCCGGCCGGCCCTTGAATGCCAACAGCCCGATGAACAGGCTCATGGTGAAGCCGATGCCGCACACCAGCGCCACGCCATAGAGCTGCAGCCAGCTGGTGCGCGCCGGCCGCCGCGCCAGGCCGAGCTTGATCGCGAGCCAGGCGCCGCCGAACACGCCGGCCTGCTTGCCGAGAAACAAACCGGCGGCAATGCCGAGCGGCACCGGCGCAAAGAAGCTCTGCCACGACACGCCGGTCAGCGAGATGCCGGAATTGGCGAAGCCGAACACCGGCAGCACCAGATAAGCCGACCAGGGGTGCAGCGACTGTTGCAGTCGCTGCAGCGGCGAGACGCTGTCGTCCAGTTGGTCGGCTTTGCTGTGCAGCGGAATCATCAGCGCCAGCAGGACACCCGCGACGGTTGCATGTACGCCTGATTTCAATGTGAAGAACCACAGGGCGACGCCGAGCAACAGATAGGGCCACAGCCGGCGCACACCGGCGAGATTGAGCGCGGCGAGCAGCGCCAGCACCACGGCGGCGAGCCCGAGCATCAGCAGCGACAGTTTTGAGGTGTAGAACAGCGCGATAATGATGATCGCGCCAAGATCGTCGATGATCGCCAGCGCGGTCAAAAACACCTTGAGCGACACCGGCACCCGCGAGCCGAACAGCGACAAGACGCCGAGCGAAAACGCGATGTCGGTCGCGGCCGGGATCGCCCAGCCATGCAGGCCGACCGGCTCGTTCCAGTTCATCGCCACGTAGATCAGCGCCGGCAGCGCCATGCCGCCGAGCGCGGCGATGCTGGGCAGAATACGGGCCGACTTGGACTGCAGATGCCCGACCAGCAGCTCGCGCTTGATCTCCAGCCCAACCATGACGAAGAACAGCGCCATCAACCCATCGTTGATCCAGTGCAGCACACTGAGGCCAGCGATTGTAGTTTCCAATATTCCCCGATAGGTCGCGGCCAATGGCGAATTGGCCACGACGAGCGCCAGCGCTCCGGAGAACAGCAGAATGAACCCGCTTGATGTTTCGCTGCGCAGGAAGTCGCGCATTGCGTAAATGCGGCGGCCGATCAGTGTTTTTCTCAGCATCGGTGTGTGGGCATCAGTCAGTCTGGAGGGCTCCCTTCGGCAATTTGAAGCAAGGAGGGTGGTTCGTCCACCAAATCACGTGATAAGTGGTTGGTGTGTTCCCTTGTTCCCGGCCACGACGCGGGTAACGAGCTGATCGAGGCCTCCCTATGCAGATTGCGACCATCGCTATTTTTGTTGCTGCCTACCTCGCGATTGCGTTCGAGCATCCGCTGGGCATCAACAAGAGTGCGAGCGCATTGTTTGGGGCAGGGCTGCTGTGGACCGTGTACGCACTGTCCGGCCACGACCACAGCGCGGTGATCCACGAGCTCGACCAGTCGGTCGCGGCTGCGGCGCAGATCATCTTCTTCCTGATGGGCGCGATGATCATCGTCGAGGTGATCGACGCGCATGACGGTTTTGAGATCATCACCTCGCAGATCCGCACCAACAGGTTGACCGTGCTGCTATGGCAGGTCGGGCTGGTGACGTTCTTCCTGAGTGCGGTGCTCGACAATCTCACCACCACCATCGTGATGCTGTCACTGGTGCGCAAGCTGCTGGATGATCGCAAGGATCGACTGATATTCGCCGCCATCATCGTGATCGCGGCCAATGCCGGCGGCGCCTGGTCGCCGATCGGCGACGTCACCACCACCATGCTGTGGATCGGCGGGCAGATCACCTCGCTGGCGATTCTGCAGGGGCTGTTTCTGGCGTCCTTCGTCAATCTGCTGGTGCCGCTCGCGCTGATGACCCGGCAGTTGCGCGGCCAGACCTTCCGGCTCAGCGTCGATGCCGAGCCGGTGAGCTCGTCGCCCGCGGCCGCGTTCGAGCGCAAGCTGGTGTTCTCGCTCGGCATCGGCATTCTGACGCTGGTGCCGGCGTTCAAGGCGCTCACCGGCCTGCCGCCGTTCATGGGCATCCTGTTCGGTCTTGGCGTTTTGTGGGTGACCAGCGAGATCGTGCATCGCCACAAGGACCCGGACGCCAAACAGCGACTGACGCTGGTCCACGCGCTGACCCGGATCGACCTCAGCGCGGTGATGTTCTTCCTCGGCATCCTGCTCGCGGTCGCCACGCTCGAACATGCCGGACTGCTCGGCGCGCTTGCGAAGTGGCTTGATCAGGTCGTCGGCCGCCAGGACATCATCGTGCTGCTGCTCGGCCTGCTCAGCGCGGTGGTCGACAACGTGCCGCTGGTGGCGGCGTCGATGGGCATGTACAGCCTCGCGCAATATCCGGCCGACAGTTTTCTGTGGCACTTCATCGCCTATTGCGCCGGTACCGGCGGCTCGATTCTGATCATCGGCTCGGCGGCCGGCGTGGCCGCGATGGGCATCGAGCGCATCGATTTCTTCTGGTACATGCGGCGCATCAGCCTGCTGGCGCTGATCGGCTATGGCGCGGGCGCCGCGGTGTATATCGCCCAGTTCAAGCTGCTGCATTAGCGCGGGCTGCCAGCACTCCTCCGATGGTCTGCGGCGTTTTCTGACTGCGGCCACTATGCATCGCGCTCGAAATGCCAGCGCAGCGAGCAGGTGATTAAGCTCGGGCCGACGCTTGCCACGATAGTTCGCTGGGCGAACTTTAGGTGCTACTACTAGCCCCAAAATTAACGTCTCGCGCAGCTTTGCGCTGCTAACGATTCGCCATCGCATGACGAGGTGCTGATAGGCCCCGCCTGCTCAACCAGCCGCCCCGGTGCGGCATCATTGCCACGCTGCGCAGCGCGGCAAGGGGCGGGCAGGGCGTGGTTAAGGTCTCGTTAACGAATTGTTCGGCATCCTATCGATCAGGGAGAGAGCCATGTGGTCCAGCCGCGAAGCGTTCGAGAACGATTTCTGCCCGGTCCGCGAAGAACTGCTCGGTGAACTCTACCGCGCAAGCGAGAGCGGACTGCCGCAACTCGTCGAAAGCGTCTCGTCCGATGTCCGGGCGATGTTGGCGCTGTTCTGTTATCGACGAAGCCACCTGCATTCACTGGCGCTGGCGATCGCCGCCAGCTGCAACGAGCGCGATCTGATCCAGCTCGGCGGCCGTGCCGGTAGCACGCTGTACGCGCTGGCCCGCAACGGTGCTTCGCCGCGCGGCGTGCCGGTCTATGCCAATCACCGCAAGCCGATCACGCTATCGACCAAGCCGCTCAGCGTGCTGCCGCCGCTCGATCTCGATCTTGACCTCGAAGACGAGCCCCCGGTCCGCACCAGCGTGGTGGTTAGTCAGGCAGCGCCGGCAGCTTGAAACGGCGCCGCGCCATCGCGCATTCGGGATCGCCCGGCAGGCAGCTGCGGCACACGTCCGGCCGCAGCTGATAGATCGCGCAGGCCGTGTGCTGGCCGACAGTGCCGGTCAGCGCCGAACAGCGTTCGCCGTCGCAGCGCATCCCTGATTGCCGCTCGTTGACATAACGCGCCGGGATCGCCTCAAGCGCCTCGTCATCCTCGGTGCTGAAGCGCGGCCAATTGCTGGAATAGCTGCAGCAGGCGCCGCAGCTTTGGCACAGAGCGGAATCGTCAAGGTGGGGCGTGGCAAGGGTCATCGCGGCCTTGTAGCGCCAAGTCGCCGGCGGTGAAACGGCGTTGATCCGCCTCGCCAAAATACCCGGCAGGGTTGCTGCATTGACAGTATACCCGTTCTCGGTAGTCTCAGCTTAGTGCTTGGGACTGTGGGACGGGCCCATGATCGACACCATCTCCGTGGCCGCCAGGGCGGCTGGGCGGCGCGCCGATATTTGCGATACCGATAGCATCGCTGCGGCGATCGCGACGGATCAGCGATGATCCGGCCGCTTGCCGCGAGTGCGGCCGCACCGGCGCCGCTGCGCGAGCTGTCCTTTGCGCCGCTGCATGTGGCGATCGAGCGGCGCCGCGACGGCACGCTCTATGTGCGCCCGACCGCGACGCTGGCGGACTACCCGACAAGGATCACCGATTGCCTGCTGCACTGGGCCGCGCAAGCGCCCGATCGGGTGTTCATGGCAGAGCGGGACCGCAATGGCCGCGGATGGCACACCCTCAGCTACGCGCAGATGCTGCACGCCGCGCGGCGCATCGCTTCGGCGCTGCTGACCCGGCCGCTGTCGGCGGAGCGGCCGGTGATGATGCTGTCCGGCAATTCGCTCGATCATGCTCAGCTCGCATTCGGCGCGCTCTATGCCGGCATCCCGCATGTTCCAGTGTCGCCGCAATATTCGCTGCTCTCGACCGATTTTGCCAAGCTCGGCGAGGTGATTTCGCTGCTGACGCCGGGCCTGGTGTTTGTCGAGGATGCCGCGCCGTTTGCGGCGGCGCTGCAGGCGCGCGTGCCGGCCGATGTCGAAATCGTCGCCTCGCGCGGTGCGCTTCCCGGCCGCAAGCTCACGCCCTTCGATCAGCTGCTGGCGGCATCGCCGAAGGCTGATCTTGAGGCGCGCCATGCCGCGATCATGCCCGATCACATCGCGCGCTTTCTGCTGACCTCCGGCTCGACCGGCAATCCCAAAGCGGTGATCAATACCCAGCGCATGCTATGCGCCAATCAGATGATGCTGCGGCAGGCGATGACTTTTCTCGGCGAGCAGCCGCCGGTGATCGTCGATTGGCTGCCATGGAGCCACACCTTTGGCAGCAATCACAATATCGGCCTGACGCTGTTCAATGGCGGCTCGATGTATCTCGATCATGGCAAGCCGACCCCGGCCGGCATCGGCGACACCATCGCCAATCTGCGCGAGATCGCGCCGACCTTGTACTTCAATGTGCCGAAGGGCTTTGAAGCGCTGCTGCCGGTGCTGCGCCAGGACGCCGGCCTGCGCCGCACGTTTTTCAGCCGGCTACAGGCGATGTTCTTTGCCGGCGCCAGCCTGGCGGCTCATGTCTGGGAAGGGCTCGATCAGGTCGCGGTGGAGCAGACCGGCGCGCGCGTGCCGATGCTGACCGGGTTTGGCTCAACCGAAACCGCGCCGTTCTTCATGGCGGTGACGCCGCAGAGCAGCCGCTCCGGCCATGTCGGGCTGCCGGCCGCCGGCAATGAAGCCAAGCTGGTGCCGTGCAACGGCAAGCTGGAGGTGCGGGTGCGCGGCCCCAACGTCACGCCCGGCTATTGGCGGCAGCCGGAGCTGACCGCGCGCGCGTTTGACGAGGAGGGCTACTACCAGCTCGGCGATGCGCTCAAACCCGCCGATCCGGACGATCTGTCGGCCGGCTTTGATTTCGACGGCCGGCTGTCGGAGGATTTTAAGCTGGCATCGGGCACCTGGGTTAGCGTCGGTCCGCTGCGGGCGCGATTGATCGCCGCCTGCGCGCCGCTGGTGCGCGATGTGGTGATCGCTGGTCTTGATCGTGACGAGGTCGCAGCCTTGGTGCTGCTCGATCCCGACGGTTGCCGGCGCATCAATCCGCTGCTGCCGGCCGACGATCTCGCCGCCTGCGCCGCCGATCTACAGGTGCGCGCCGCATTCCGGCAGCGTTTCGCCAGTTTCGGCCAAAAGGCCACCGGCTCCTCGAACCGGATCAGCCGCGCCATTCTGCTGGCCGAGCCGCTGTCGATCGACCGAGGCGAACTCACCGACAAAGGATCGGTCAACCAGCGTGCGGTGCGTGAGCAGCGCGGCCACTTGGTTGCGCGGCTCTATGCCGATCCGCCGCCCCAAGAAGTGATCGCGCTGAGCTGATCACTTGCGGCGGCCGGCATCAGCAGCACTGCGGTGCAGGCGGCCAATGCTGTCGAACAGCTCGCCTGCGATGCTGCACATGGCGGAATTTGCCGAGTAATCACCCTGAGTAGCCATGTACCAATGGTGCGCGCATGATACTCGGGGGCTGTGAGTCGGGCGGGAGGGCCGTGCGGGGCATCGCGAGTCCCTCCCGCTCAGGATGTGAACCCAGAACAGGTCGGAATGGCGTGGCGTTGCGGACACGTAACCGGAACCATTGAGGGGGGACCACATCATGCATACCATTGTTCTGACCACGCGGAAGGGCGGCAGCGGCAAGAGCACGCTGGCGGTCGGGTTGGCGCTGGCAGCCATGCAGGCCGGCCATGCGGTGCGGCTGATCGAAACCGATCCGCAGGGCACGCTCTCGCGCTGGCTGCGGCGCCGGCCCAAAACTCATCCGATGGTCGATGCCATTCACGACATCGTCGCCTTTGAGCAGCGGCTGCAGCTTCTGGAGCGCGCCGGCGTCACGGTGACCCTGGTCGATACCGCGGGCGGCGATAACGCCATGACCGCCGCGGTGTTGCAGCGCGCTGATCTGTGCCTGATCCCGACGCGGCCATGCATTGCCGATGTCGAGGCCAGCGCGGCAACGCTCGGTGAGATCCGCTCGCGCGCGCGGCCATTTGCCTATGTGCTGAACCAGGCGCCGCATCGCGGCCAGCGCATCGCCCATGCGGCCGACACCCTCGGCGAGCAGGCCGCGGTGGAAGCCGACGGGCTGATCGCGCGGCCGTTCATCGTGCTGCGCAATGATCATCAGGATGCAATGGCGGCCGGCCTGGCGGTCAGCGAGTTTGCACCGACCGGCAAATCGGCCGACGAAATCCGCGGCCTGTGGCGCTGGATCGAGCAGCGGCTCGGCTGCGGCCGCGACACGCCGGAGTTCGCGCTCGACGATGATGCCGCCGTGCCGGCCGCCGCCGCGCAACGGGCGCAGCAAGTCGAAGCGCCGTGCGGCCCGTTGTAACGGGCCGCTGCGCTGTGACTTGTTAGGGTAACACTTGCTACGGCAACACTTCGCGGCGCTGAGCGAGCAGCGTGTCGAGTTCGGCGCGCTTGTCGGCCAGCAGGTTGTTGTCGGTGGCCTCGATCACCTTGAACAGCTCATCGGCGTCGGTCAGCCGCGGCACGGTGACGTAATTGGCGCCGGCCTGATAGAGCTCGGCGATGTCGGCCATCACATCGGCGGTGGCGACCACGGTGGCGGTCGGATTGAGCGAACGGACATGGCGCACCAGCTTGGCGTTGGTGGCTCCCTTGAGCAGCGCGTCGGGCACGCTCAGGATGATGATCTCGGCCTTGCCGGCGCCGGCATGCAGCAACGTGTCAACATTGCTGATGTCGCCATAGATCACGTGCACGCCGCAATCGGCCAGTTTCTTGAAAACTTCCGGATTGAAGTCGATCACGGTGATCTGTTCGAGCAGCGAGTTGTTGCGCCGTTCGATCTCGGCCAGCAGCGCGCTGGCCGCGCGGTAGAAGCCGAGGATCAGGATGCGGCGCGAAGTGCCATGCGCGGCGCTGTCGGCATCTGGTCCGGCGCCGCCTGCTTGCTGATCGAGATCGCGCAGCCCGAGCCGCTTCAGCACCGGGATGGCGCGGCGGGTGATGGCGTCGCTGCGCACCATCGCGAAAGTGGACAGCACCGCCAGCAGCACAAATGCGAACGACAACGCGCTCGCGGTTTCGCCGCGGATGTGACCGGCGATGATGCCGGTCTGGATCACCACCAGCGAGAACTCGCTGATCTGCGCGAGGTTGATCGCCGGCAGCAGGCTGGCCCGTAACCCCTGGCGCATCAGATAAAGCGGCACGAAGGTGGTCACCAACCGGCTCGCCACCGTGAACACCGCGATCAGCAGCGCCAGGCCGATCACCGACCAGGTCGGGATCGGAATGGTCATGCCGAGGCCGACAAAGAACAGCGTGATGAAGAAGTCGCGCAGCGTGGTCACCTTGGCGGTGACGTCGAGCGCGTAAGGGAAGGTCGAGAGCGCCACGCCCGCCACCAGCGAACCCATTTCGCGCGACAGATGCAGCCGCTCGGCGATTTCGCCGATCAGGAAACACCAGGCCAGCGCGCCGAGCAGCACCAGTTCCGGCATGCGCGCGATGCGGTGAAACAGCCAGGGCAGCAGATAGCGGCTGAGCAGCATCGCGGTCGCGACCAGCACGCCGACCCGCGCGATCGACAGCAGCACCACGCCGGGCTGCAGATTGTCGAGGCTGGGCTGCACCGCCAGGAACAGAATGGCGAACACGTCCTGCAGCACCAAAATGCCGAGCGTGATCCGGCCGGGCAGGGTGTCGAGCTCGCGCTTTTCGTACAAGACCTTGACGATGATCACCGTCGAGGACAGCGCGCAGGCGACGCATAGATAGACCGCGTCAAAGCCGCCACCGCCAAGCGGCAGGCCGAGCAGCGCGAACAGTCCAAGCCCGAGCACGCAACAGCCGATCAACTGCCCGGCGGCGCCGAACAGGATCACCGGGCCGGCACGCACGATCTTCTTCAGGTCGATCTCCAGCCCGATCATGAACAGCATGAAGATCAGGCCGAGTTCGGAAATGACCTGGATCGACTGTTCGGCGTGCACCCATTTGAAGCCGAATGGACCGATCACAAAGCCAGCGATAAGGTAGGCAAGGATCAACGGCTGTCGCAGCGTGTGCGAGAGCAGTCCGAGCATCCAGGCAAACAGGATGCAGAGCGTAATGTCGCGGATGAGTTCGTGCATGGGCGGGCGGGCAATTTTGCGGAGCGGCCACAGTAAGGGGGCGGCGATGTCGGCGAAAGCACTAATTCTGGCGATCAGTGCGGGGCTCGGCCTGGGGTTGTGCGCGCTGGCCCCCCTGCCAGCTTTGGCACAGTCCGCGAAAGTGCCGATCGAAGAGGCGTTTCGGGAGTCGCTGGCGCCGCTGCCGGCCGAGCCGATCACGGTCTCTGGCGCCTATTATGTGCCGGCCTATTCCAGCGTATCGATGAGCGAAGGCCGGCTGCGCGCCGATTTCTCGGTGACGTTGAGTGTGCACAACGCGTCCGAAACCCGGCTGTTGGTGGTGCGGCGCATCGCCTATTTCGACACCGCGGGCGCGCTGGTCGAAAATTATCTGAAGGCGCCGGTGGCGCTCAAACCGTTCTCGACGGTCGAAGTGTTCGTGCCGGCCTCCGATTCCCGCGGCGGCACCGGCGCCAATTTCGTGGTCGATTGGGCCGCGACCGGCGAGATCGCCGAGCCGGTGGTCGAAGCACTGATGATGGGCTCGCTTGCCAACCGGCATTTTGCCTTCATCAGCCAGGGCCGGCCGATGCGGGTGATCGGCGCCAAGTGAGGCGTTAAAACCCCACCCCGGCCTCCGCTGCGCTCGGCCGACCCTCCCCGCAAGGGGGGAGGGATCACGAGAGGCTCGGTTCTGCTTTTCACACAGCTAGCTGTCCATCAGAGCCGAATGAATGTTACGGCATGCGGCCGCCTTCGTAGCGGAACTGCCAGCCGGCGGCGTTGACGGTTGCTTCAAAGGCGTCGCGGATCTCGCCATAGTTGATCGTGCCGCCGCCGCCCGGCGACAGGTCGCGGCGCTGGCCGCTCAGCTTGCGGCCACGGATGCTGCTGGTTTCCACCGACAGCGTCGGCGGCGGCAGGCCCCAGCTCTGTTCGATGATGGCGTCGCGATAATGGACGGTGCGGTCGTCGGTCAGCGCACACGACATCCGATAGCTGACGGTGCGGCCGCCGAGCCACCATTTGCTGGTGATGGTCTCGATCGTGCCGCTGACGCCATGCGCGCCGTCTTGGCCGCGGCTGAGCCCAAGCGCGTCGCATTGCTGCTGTAGCCGCGCCAGCAGCGCGGTTTTGTCGAGAGCGCCGGTCATCATCATTCCTCGAGGCATCCTTGAAGCAGCTCGGCGGGCGGCTGCCATTGACTTTGGTCAGCCGCGCTGATCGGCGGCGATCGGATCGACCAGGATCACGCGGATGTCGTTGACATTGGTGCGGGTCGGCCCGGTGACCAGCAGATCGCCGGTCCTGGCAAAGAACCCGGTGGCGTCGTTGCCAGCGAGATAACTGGCCGGATCGAGCTGCTGCGCGTGCATCGCCGCAAAGGTGCGGTGATCGAGCAGCGCGCCGGCCGGATCGTCGGCATTGCCGCCGCCGCCATCAGCGCCATCGGTATCGGCCGCCAGTACCGCGATGCCCGGCAGATCGGCGAGCAGGCCGGCCAGCGCCAGCGCATATTCCTGGTTCGGGCCGCCGCGACCCTGGCCGCGCACCGTGACGGTCAGTTCGCCGCCCGACAGGATTGCGAGCTTGCGCCCGGCCTGGACGGCATCGCGCGCCAGCGTCGCATGGGAGGCTGCGACCTCGCGCGCCTCGCCTTCAAGATCGGCGCCGAGATCGGCGATCGCGTAGCCAGCTTCGCGGGCCACCGCGATCGCGGCATCGAGCGCATCGCGCGGCCGTGCCAGCAGCCGATAATGGGCGCGGGCAAAGGCGGCATCGCCTTGCTTGCAGCTTTCATTGCGAGGATCAGCGAGCGCGCGCGCCACCGCATCATCGACCGGCAATTGATAACGCGCCACGATTGCGCGGGCATCGGCGAGCGTGGTCGGGTCGGGCACAGTCGGCCCGGAGGCGATCACCGCGGGGTCGTCATGCGGCACGTCGGAGATCGCCAATGTCACGATGGTGGCCGCGGCGCCGGCACGCGCCAGCCGGCCGCCCTTGATGCGCGACAGATGCTTGCGCACGCAATTGATGGCGTCGATCGGCGCGCCGCTGCGCAGCAGCGCCCGTGTCACCGCCTGCTTCTGCGCCAGGCTGACGCCTGGGGGTGGCGCGATCCAATTGGCCGAGCCGCCGCCCGATAGCAGCACCAGCAACAGATCATCGGCGCCGGCGCTCGCCGCCAGCGCCAGGCTGCGCTCGGCGGCGTCCAGGCTTGCTTGATCCGGCACCGGATGGCCTGCTTCCAGCACCTCGATTGAGCGGGTCGGCAAGCCATAGCCATGGCGGGTGGTGGCGAGCCCGGACAGCCGCGCCGGGGCTAGGCCGAGCGTGTCGAGATAGTGCCGCTCGGCGGCGGCGGCCAAGGCGGCGGCGCCTTTGCCGGCGGCAAGACAGATGATGCGGCCGGCCGGTTGTGGCGGCAGCTGCGCGGCCAGCACGCGGTCCGGATGGGCGGCGGCGACCGCGGCATCGAAAATCGCGCGCAGCAGGGAACGGGGGTCGGTCATCGCACCAGCTTGTGACAGGCCGCGCCGCGATCGACAAGCTGGGCCAGTGGCCGAAAGAAAACCTCCGCAGCAAGCGCTGCGGAGGTGTCGAGCGTCAGCCTCGATCAGGCTGGTTAGCCATCGACATCGGCGCTGATGATGTCGCCGAACAGCTCCCACTTTTCGCCCTTGAAGCGCATCAGCTGCAGTTGGCTGATCGGCGCGAAATCGGTGGGCGAAGTGTTGATGGTGATGCCGGGCAGCAGCACTTCGGTGCGGAAGCTTTTCAGATTGGCCGCCTGCTTCATCACGTTCTCGCGGGTCAGGTCGTCGCCGCACTGCTTGAGCACCTGGACCAGCGTTTGCGCGACGCCGTAACCGACCACGGTACTGCCGTCGAGCTTGTTACCTTCCGGGAAATCGCGCTCCATGAAGGCCAGAAATTCCCTCATGCCGGCATCGTCGTGCCATTGCGGATCGGTGACGTCCTTCACATAGGCCGCCGAGATGATGTTCTGCGCGTTCTCATAACCGGCCGGCTTGATCACGCTACCGACCGAGGCCGAGACGTTGTTCAGGAACTGGGTCGGCGTCCAGCCGATCTCCCCGGCCTTCTTGATGGCCTGCGCGGCGAATTTCGGCGTGGTGATGTTGACGAACACGTCAGCGCCGCTGGCTTTCAGCTTGACGATGTGATTGTCGATGGTCGGCTCGGAGGTCTCGTAGCTCTCTTCCATCACGATCATCGATGACGCCTTGGCGCCGAGCCCATCCTTCAGGCCCTTGAGATAGTCCTTGCCGTAATCGTCGTTCTGGAACAGCACGCCGATCTTGGCGTCCGGTTTCTCCTTCAGCAGATATTTGGCGTAGATCTGAGTCTCGCTCTGGTAGTTCGGCTGCCAGCCCATGGTCCAAGGAAAATTCTTGGGGTCGTTCCACTTGGTCGCGCCGGTGGCCACGAATAGCTGCGGCACTTTCTTGGCGTTCATGTATTTATGGATCGCCGAATTGGACGGCGTGCCGAGCGGATTGAAGATGAACAGCACCTCGTCGCTTTCCACCAGCTTGCGCGCCTGCTCGACCGCCTTGGGCGGCGAATAGGCGTCGTCATAGCTGATGAAGTTGATCTTGCGGCCGTTGATGCCGCCGGCATCGTTGATCTTCTTGAAATAGGCCGCTTCGGTGCGGCCGATCACGCCATAGGCGGAGGCCGGGCCCGAATAGGGCATGATGTTGCCGATCTTGATTTCGGTATCGGAAACGCCGGGACCGTATTTCTTCTGGGCCAGGGCGGCAGTACTGGTGGCAGCGCAGAGCAGGAGGGCAGCCGAGATGCTGGCCACCTTGCGGACCATGGACATTTCCATTCTCCCTATTGTTTGCCGTGTCGAGTTGTTACTCTTGGAAGCATTCACTATGGGGCGCGTTGCTTCTCCGCGCATTGAATACTGATCGCCGCTGATCTTCAAGGCGCAGCGGCGCGGGCAGGCGCCTGCTGCCGGTGGCTCGATGGAATGTGATGAAGGGCGCGACCTGTCAGTAAGGCTGACCGATCAGCATAGCGCCGCGGTGTCCTGCGCCGTGCTGCAATGCACGCGCCTGCTGCACTGCGATGAGCGGCGTGAGCCGAACTACTTGTCGAGTTCGCCGCCGATCACCTCGCCGAACAGCTCCCAGCGGTCACCGCTAAAACGCATCATGCGCAGCCGCTCAATCGGATGAAAATCGCTGGCGCTGGTATCGACCGTGATACCGGGCAGCAGCGTGTCGGGTGCATAGCCTTGCAGCGCCGCCGCCTGCTTCATGATGTTGGCGCGCGTCAGATTGTCGCCAGCGCGGCGCAGCACTTCAACCAGGCACTGCGCGGCGCCATAGCCATAGACCGCCGAATTGTCAGTGCGGTTGACGTCCGGCGCGTAGGCATCAAGGAAGGCGTGGAATCGCTGCATGCCGGGATCGTCGCGCCATTGCGGATCGGCGGCGTCCTTGTTGTAGGCGGCCGACACCAGACCCTGCGCATTGTCAAACCCGGCGACGCTGATCACCGCGCCGATCGAGGCCGACACCAGCGTCTGAACATAGAGCGGACGCCATTCGATCCGGGCCGCGGTGCGGATCGCCTGCGCCGCGAATTTCGGGGTGGTGATGCTGATGAACACGTCGGCGCCCGATGCCTTGAGCCGCAGCACATGGCTGTCGATGGTCGGCTCGCCGATCTCATAACTGTCCTCGGCGACGATCATCGCCGCCTTGGCGCCGAGCCCGTCGCGCAGGCCCTTGAGCAGGTCTTTGCCGAGATCGTCGTTCTGATAGAGCACGGCGATCTTGGCATCAGGCTTGGTGGCCATAATGTATTTGGCATAGACCCGCCCTTCGGTCTGATAGGGCGGCTGCCAACCCATGGTCCAGGGGAAGTTTGCCGGATCGCCAAAGCGCGTCGCGCCGGTGGCGGCGAATAGCTGCGGCACCTTCTTGGCGTCGAGATATTTTTGAATGGCAGCGTTCGACGGCGTGCCCATCGCGCTGAACACCAGCAGCACCTCGTCGCGCTCCACCAGCCGGCGGGTCTGCTCGACCGCCTTGGCCGGGCTATAGGCGTCGTCATAGGAGATGAATTCGATGCGCCGGCCATTGATGCCGCCCTGGTCGTTGACCATGCGGAAATAGGCCTGCTCGATCCGGCCGACGATCGCATAGGCCGACGCCGGGCCGCTATAGGGCATCAGATTGCCGATCTTGATGGTCGTGTCGCTGGCGCCGGGATCATAGGCTTTTTGCGCCGCGCTCGGCGAGACGCCGCCAAGGGCGATAGTGGCGGCCAGCAGCGCGGCGAAGGGCAGGCGTAGCAAACAGCGGGGCATCGGCGATCTCATGCGGCATCAAGGCGGCCGGGGCCGGCCGGCGCTCAGTTCTGCATACGCCAACAGCGCGCCGTTCGGCATGACACCATCGTCGGTCTGCTGCGCGCAGGCCGCAAGCCGCTAACACCCGGACAAGAAAAAACCCCCTGCGGGGTTGGCGCAGGGGGCGGCTCGCGAGGCTGCTTTGGCTATTTTCTTATTTTTCGAACGATGTCTTGAATTTTGTAGGCCACTTGGCGCGAGCCATGTGGCACCAAAAAGATCACCACGATCAGGATCGCGCCGAACACCGCGCCGGACAGGCCCTTGGACACCTCCTCGGCGAGGTTCGGCACGAATACGATGAAGGCCGAGCCGACCAGCGAGCCCGGCAGCCAGCCAACGCCGCCGACCACCATGCCGAGAAACAGCGCGATCGCGAGCTGGATGGTGTAGCCATCCGGCGCCACGAACTGCACCGCGATCGCGCCAAGACCGCCGGCGACGCCGGTGGTGCCGGCCGAGATGCCGAACGCCAACGTCTTGTACAGCGAGACGTTGACGCCCATCGCCGAGGCGGCGATCTCATTGTCGCGGATCGCCATCATCGCCCGGCCGGTGCGCGATTTCAGCAGGTTGACCGCGAACACATAGATCACGATCGAGATCACCAGCGTGAAGTAATACAGCCAGACGTCCTGAGAGATCGGCAGTCCGAACGGCGCATCCGGCTTGGTGACCACCAAGCCCTGCACGCCGCCGGTCCAATGCTCGAATACGCCGAGTTTCAGGATTTGCGGCATGGCGGTGGCGAGCGCGAAGGTGGCGAGCGCCAGATAAATGCCGGATAGTCGCAGCGCCGGCAGCCCGAACAAGAAGCCGAACGCAAAGCACAGTGCACCGGCAACCGGCAGCGTCAGCACGTAATTGACGCCGAAATGCTCCATCAGGATCGCTGACGTATAGGCACCGAGCGCGTAAAACGCGCTTTGGCCGAGCGAGAACTGTCCCGAACCGCCGGTGAGGATGTTGAGCGCCAGAATCGCGATGGCGTAGATCAGCCAGATCGTCATCTGGAAGATCACGAAGTTTTTGGCAAAGAGCGGCACCGCGAACAGCAGGATCACCACCATGGTGGAGGTGAGGTAGCCGAGCGCGATATTGCCCTTGGGGACCGCGGCGACGGCCGGGGCGCGGGTGACGCTGTCCTGCAATGCGCTCATGGCTTAGACTCGCTTCACGACAGAGCGGCCAAACAGGCCATTGGGTTTCACCACCAGCACCGTGATGATCAGCGCCAGCGCGATCGGCAGTTTCAGCTCGTTGCCGACGCCGGGGATGTAGGTACCGGCCAGGTTTTCGAAGATGCCGACCAGAAAGCCGCCGATCACCGCGCCGAACGGGCTGCTCAGCCCGCCGAGCACGGCCGCGGCGAAGCCGTAGATCAGCACACCGCCCATCATGTTCGGTTCCAGAAACACGACCGGCGCGATCATCATGCCGGCGATCGCGCCGATCGCGCTCGCCATGCCCCAGCCGAGTGCCACCATCCAGGAGGTGTTGATGCCGACCAGTCGTGCCGATTCCGGCTGCGCCGCTGCGGCGCGCATCGCAAGGCCGATGCGTGTGAACTGGAAGAAGAAATACAGCGCCAGCAACAACACCAGCGTCACCGCGATCATTCCGGCCTGATGGGTCGAGATCAATTGGCTGCCGAGGAATGGCGCCGAGCCGAACGGCGATGGGAATTGCTTGATGGTGAAGTCCCAGGTCAGGCCAGCGACCGAGTTGAGGATCGCAAACAGCGCGATGAAGCCGGCGACATGAGTGAGGATCGGGGCGTTGGCGAGCGGCTTGAACAGCAGCCGCTCGATCATCACGCCGCCGGCGAACGAGATCACCAAGGTCAGCGCGAACGCGCCCCAGAACGGCACGCCCCACTGGATCATCTGCCAGGCGAGGAAAGTCGAGAACATCGCCATTTCGCCCTGGGCGAAGTTCAGCTGGTCGATCGCCTGATAGATCATGACGACCGCCAGCGCCATGCAGGCATAGATGGCGCCGGTGGCGATGCCGGCCAAAACCTGGTTGGTAAACAGCTCCATGGCCGGTTCCTCAATAGCCCAGATAGGACTTGCGGATGTCTTCGTTGCTGGCGATGTCCGTCGCGGTGCCGGACATCACGATGCGGCCGGTCTCGATCACATAGGCATGGTCGGCGAGTTCGAGCGCGAGCTGCGCGTTCTGCTCGACCACCAGGATCGACACCTTGTCCTCACGATTGATCTTGCCGAGAATGCGAAACAGATCGCGCACCACCAGCGGCGCCAGCCCGAATGACGGCTCATCGAGCAGCATCAGCCGCGGCCGCAGCATCAGCGCGCGCGCCACCGCCAGCATCTGCTGTTCGCCGCCGGACAGCGTGCCGGCCTGCTGGGTGTGGCGCTGTTTCAGCACCGGGAAATGCGCATACATCCGCTCGATGTCGGATGCGATCTCCTTGTCCTTGCGGGTGATGGCGCCGAGCTGCAGATTCTCTTCCACCGTCATCGAGGTGAAGGTGCCGCGGCCCTGCGGCACATGGGCGATGCCGAGTTTGACGATCGCCTCGGTCGAGCGGCCGAGCAGCGGCGTGCCTGCAAACTGGATCGAGCCGGTGGAACGCACCATGGCGCAGATCGCGCGCAGTGTCGTCGTCTTGCCGGCGCCATTGGCGCCGAGCAGCGTCGTCATGCTGCCTTCCTTCATCTCGAATTGCAGGCCGTGCAGCGCCTGCACCTGGCCGTAATAGGCGCGCAGATCCGTTACGGTCAGCAATGCGCTCATGCGTCCTTGCTCCCCAGATAGGCTTTGATGACGTCGGGGTCGGACTGCACCTGCGCCGGCGTGCCTTCTGCGAGTTTGCGGCCGAAATTGAGCGCGACCACGTGATCGGCAATCGACATCACCAGCCCCATGTGATGCTCGACCAGCAGCACGGTGATGCCGCGGTCGTCGCGGATTTTGCGGATCAGGTCGCCAAGACCATAGACCTCCTCATGGTTGAGGCCGCCGGCCGGCTCATCGAGCAGCAGGATTTTGGGTTCGGCCGCGAGCGCGCGCGCCAGCTCGACGCGCTTTTGCGTGCCAAACGGCAGGCCGGCGACCGGGACATGCGCCACCTCGCGCAGATCGAGATAGCCGAGGATGTCATCGACGCGCTTGGTGGTGGCGGCCTCGGCGCGGCCGACCCAGGGCGGCCGGATCGAGTCGGTGATGAAATTGGAGCGGGTGCGCGAATGCGTGCCGACCCGGACATTGTCGAGCACGCTGAGATTGGGAAACAGCGCGACGTTCTGAAAGGTGCGGCCGATGCCGATCTCGGCGATGCGATGCGCCGGGCGCGCCAGGATGCTGTCGCCCTCCATCAGGATATCGCCCTTGCTCGGCTGATAGAGCCGCGACAGGCAATTGAACAGTGTGGTCTTGCCGGCGCCGTTCGGCCCGATCAAACCGAGGATCTGCCCACGGTGCATGTCGAACGACACGCCGTTGAGCGCGACGATTCCTCCGAACACGACGCTGACGTCGCGCACGGCAAGCAGCGGGGCCTTCGCCCGCGCCACATCTGTTTGCTGCATTAGCGGCTCCGCATCACATCAGCGCTGCGCGAGCTCGATCTCCTTCGATAACGATCAGATCTCCTCCACCTCGCGGGCAAGTTTTCCTCCTGTTTTCGATTTTTTGTTAGTTATCGTTCTTGTATCGAGCGGCACAGCAGTCGCGCCGAGCGCGGCTTCGATGTTCCTTACCATCGCCAAAAGACGCGGTCCAATGTCGTTGATCAGCAACTCTTCGCTGAACCGGAACGCTGGCGCGCCGCAGTTGAACGCATAAGGGCCGGTGCCGTCGTTCAGCCGCAGCGCCACGCCCGCGGCGTGGACGTCGTGCTGCCATTCGCCGACCGAGATCGCAAAGCCGTGCTTGGCAACCATCTCGCCGGCGCGCTCGATGCCATCCTTCAGCTTGGACCAGCGGCTACCATAATGCTCGCGCAGCTCCCGCAGCAACGCCGCGCGTTCGTCATCGGGCAGCGCCCAGATGTAAGCGCGCCCCATTGCGGTGGTCGCGATCGGCACGCGCGAGCCGACATCGAGCTGTACGCCAACGGTCATGCTGGACCGGCTCTGCCCAAAATAGATCATGGTGAAACGATCGCGGCCGCCGATCGCGACTGCGCCGCCGGTCTGCCGCATCAGTTCGTCGCGGAATGGTTCCGACAGATGACGCACACCAAGATTGGCGAGCGCGGCGTAGCCGATCGCCATCGCCGCCGGCGCCAGCTGGTATTTTTCAAAGCGCGGCACCTGCGTCAGGTAGCCGAGTTTACACAGCGTATAAGTGAGCCGGGAAATGGTCGGCTTCGGCAAGCCGGTGCGCGCGGCAATCTCCTGATTGCCGAGCAGGCCGTCATTGGGACGGAACGCGCGCAACACATCGAGGCCGCGAGCCAGTGCGACCACAAAGCTGCGATCAGTCGCAACTTTCTTAGCTGGGCGTTTCATTCCCGTGCCATATTGGATTTCGTTGACAAGGAACGCTGTTCAAAATAACCCTCGCTGTCAAGATGCGGAATTAAATTCCGCACAGCGGAACTAATAAAAACAGCGCAAGTCATGGAGGCCTCGGGTGAGCGAGATTGTGAAGGCGGAGCATCGGGATGGCATCGCCATCATCACGGTCGACAATCCTCCGGTCAATGCGCTGAGCGCGGCAGTTCGTCGCGGCATCCTCGAACAGGTCAATGCGGCGATCGCCGATCCGAGCGTGCAGGCGATCGTGCTGACCTGCGCTGGCCGCACGTTCATCGCCGGTGCCGATATCACCGAATTTGGTAAGCCGCCGCAGCCGCCCAGCCTGCATGAAGTGATCGATGCGCTCGACGCCTCGCCCAAGCCGATCGTTGCCGCGATCCACGGCACCGCGCTCGGCGGTGGTTTGGAGACGGCGCTCGGCTGTCACTTCCGCGTTGCGGTCAAGAGCGCCAAGCTCGGCCTGCCGGAGGTAAAGCTCGGGCTGTTGCCCGGCGCGGGCGGCACGCAGCGGCTGCCGCGTGCGGTCGGCCCCGAGCTGGCGGTACAAATGATCCTCAGCGGCACGCCGATCAGCGCCGCGGACGCGCAGCGCCATGGTCTGATCGACGAGGTGGTCGAAGACACCGTTGCTGGCGGCGAAGCGTTTGCGCGCAAAGTGCTGGCCGAGCAGCGGCCGCTGCGCCGGCTGCGCGATGATCATAGCAAGCTCGCCGCGGCGCGCGCCGATCGGTCGATCTTCACCAATGCCGTTGCCGCGATGACCAAGAAGGCGCGGGGCTTTGAGGCGCCGTTCGCCTGCGCCGATGCCATCGGCGCCGCGATCGATCTGCCGTTTGATGAGGGCATGAAGCGCGAGCGCGACGGCTTTCTCAAACTGGTGGTTGGCGATCAATCCAAGGCGCAGCGCTACGCGTTCTTTGCCGAGCGTGAAGCCGCCAAGGTCGCGGGCGTGCCCGAGGGCACCAAGCCGCGTCCGGTCGCCAAGGTCGCGGTGATCGGCGCTGGCACCATGGGCGGCGGCATCGCGATGTCGTTTGCCAATGCCGGCATTCCGGTGACGCTGATCGAAACCGGCGAGCAGCCGCTGCAGCGTGGCCTCGGCATCATGCAGAAGAATTATGAGGCCAGCGCGGCGCGCGGCGGTCTGCCGCCCGATGCGCCGGCCAAGCGCATGGCGCTGATCACCGGCGTGGTCGGGCTCGAACACGTCAAGGATGCCGATCTGATCATCGAGGCGGTGTTCGAAACCATGGCGGTGAAGAAAGAGGTATTCACCGCGCTCGACACTCACGCCAAGCCCGGCGCGGTGCTGGCGTCCAACACCTCCTATCTCAATATTGATGCGATCGCGGCGGTCACCAAGCGTCCGCAAGACGTGCTCGGCATGCACTTCTTCTCGCCGGCCAATGTCATGAAGCTGTGCGAGATCGTGCGCGGCGTGCAGACCGCGCCCGATGCGCTGCTGACCGCGGTCACGATCGCCAAGAAGATCGCCAAGGTGCCGGTGGTGGTCGGGGTGTGCGACGGCTTTGTCGGCAACCGCATGCTGGCGGCGCGCAGCAATCAGGCTGAAAAGCTATTGTTTGAAGGCGCGCTGCCGCAGCAGGTCGATGCGGTGGTCACCAAATTCGGCATGCCGATGGGACCGTTCGCGATGGGCGATCTCGCCGGGCTCGATATCGGCTGGCGCTCGCGCCAGGACCGCGGCATCAAATCGGAGATCGCCGACGCGCTGTGTGAAGCCGGCCGGTTCGGCCAGAAGACCGGCAGGGGCTACTACGCTTATGAGGCCGGCTCGCGCGCGCCGCTACCCGATCCCGAGGTCGAGACCCTGATCAACGACACGCTGGCTAAGCTCGGCCTCAAGCGGCGCGAGATCAGCGATCAGGAAATCCTCGAGCGCATGGTCTATCCGATGATCAATGAGGGCGCGCGCATCCTGGAAGAGAAGATCGCGGCGCGGCCGAGCGATATCGATATCGTGTGGATCTATGGCTATGGCTGGCCGGTCTATCGCGGCGGCCCGATGTTCTATGCCGACCTCGTCGGCCTCAAGCCGATCGCGGAGCGGCTGTCGCACTACGCCAAACAGACCAATGATCCGTCGCTCGAACCGGCCCCGCTGCTGAAGCGGCTCGCCGATGAAGGCAAGACCTTCGCCTCGCTGGCGAAGGGCGGCTGATGGTGCGGCGATTGCCTGCCTGCCTGCCTCCGAGCGGGGCGGGTGATCGCTGCCGCTGTGCTCACAACGCCATGGTTCGCGCGGGCCTCGCGCGGCCAACGATCCAAAGTACAGACCAAGCTACCGACCACGCTACAGAACTAACAATCCGCCCAACAGGAGCCCGCTTATGACCGACGCCGTTATCGTCTCCACCGCACGCACCCCGATTGGCAAAGCCTATCGCGGTGCGCTCAATGCCACCGAGGGGGCGACGCTGCTCGGCCATGCCATTGAACACGCGGTGGCGCGCGCCAAGCTCGATCCGCGCGAGGTCGAGGATGTGGTGATGGGCTGCGCGCTGCAGCAGGGTGCGACCGGCGGCAACATCGCGCGCAAGGCGCTGCTGCGCGCCGGGCTGCCGGTGACCACCGCTGGCACCACCATTGACCGGCAATGCGCATCCGGCCTGCAGGCGATCGCGCTCGCGGCGCGCTCGGTGTTGTTCGACGGCGTTGAGATCGCGGTCGGCGGCGGCGGCGAGTCGATCAGCCTGGTGCAGAACGACAAGATGAACATGTTCCACGCGGTCGATCCGGCGCTCGAGGCGATCAAGGGCGACGTCTATATGGCGATGATCGATACCGCCGAGGTGGTGGCCAAGCGCTACAACATCTCGCGCGACGCGCAGGACGCCTATGCGCTGGAAAGCCAGCGCCGCACCGCCGCGGCGCAGCAGGCCGGCCGCTTCAACGACGAACTGGCGCCGATCACCACCAAGATGGCGGTGGTCGACAAGGCGACCGGCGCGGTGTCGTTCAAGGAAGTGACGCTGAGCCAGGACGAAGGCCCGCGGCCCGATACCAGCGCCGAGGGGCTGGCCGCTTTGAAGGCAGTGCGCGGCGAGGGCTATTTCATCACCGCCGGCAATGCCAGCCAGTTGTCGGACGGCGCTTCGGCGACCGTGGTGATGAGCGACAAGGAAGCAGCCAAGCGCGGCCTGACCCCGCTCGGCATTTTCCGCGGCTTCGTGTCGGCCGGCTGCGAGCCGGACGAGATGGGCATCGGCCCGGTGTTCGCGGTGCCGCGGCTCTTGAAGCGCCATGGCCTCACTGTCGATGACATCGACCTGTGGGAGCTGAACGAAGCCTTCGCGGTGCAGGTGCTGTATTGCCGCGACAAGCTCGGCATCGATCCGGACAAGATCAACGTCGATGGCGGCGCGATCGCGGTCGGCCATCCTTACGGCATGTCGGGCGCACGGCTCACCGGCCATGCGCTGATCGAAGGACGCCGCCGCAAGGCGAAATACGCGGTGGTAACGATGTGTGTCGGCGGCGGCATGGGCTCGGCCGGGCTGTTCGAAATCGTGCACTAAGCGGGCGCGGCTCGCGCTCTCCCCGCTGGCGGGGAGAGTGCGCTGCCCGATCAGTGCGCTACAATTTGATTCGAGAGGTCTAGGGAGGATCCGATGGATCTGAGTTTCAGCAAGGAAGAACTGGCATTCCGCGACGAGGTCCGCGCCTTTTTCAAGGAAGCCGTGCCGGCCGCGATGCGGCAGAAGATGATCGAGGGCCGTCACCCCACCAAGGATGAAATGGTGGAATGGTATCGCATCCTCAACAAGAAGGGCTGGGGCGTTCCGCATTGGCCGGTGCAATATGGTGGCACCGGCTGGACCTCAGTGCAGGACTACATCTTCAATGAGGAACTGCAGCTCGCGCCGGCGCCGCAGCCGCTGGCATTCGGCGTGTCGATGGTCGGCCCGGTGATCTACACGTTCGGTAACGAAGCGCAGAAGCAGCGCTTTCTGCCGCGCATCGCCAATGTCGATGATTGGTGGTGCCAGGGCTTTTCCGAGCCGGGCGCCGGCTCCGATCTCGCCTCGCTGAAGACCAAGGCGGAACGGCGCGGCGACAAATACATCGTCAACGGCCAGAAGACCTGGACCACGCTGGCGCAATATGCCGACTGGATCTTCTGTCTGGTGCGCACCGATCCCACCGCCAAGAAGCAGTCCGGCATTTCGTTCCTGCTGATCGACATGAAGTCGAAGGGCATTTCGGTGCGGCCGATCATCACCATCGAAGGCGGCCACGAGGTCAACGAAGTGTTCTTCGATGACGTCGAAGTGCCGGTCGAGAATCTGGTCGGCGAAGAGAACAAGGGCTGGGACTACGCCAAATTCCTGCTCGGCAATGAGCGCACCGGCATCGCCCGGGTCGGCATGTCCAAGGAGCGCATCAAGCGCATCAAGCAGATGGCGGGGCAGGTGCAGGCCGATGGCCGCCCGGTGCTCGACAATCCGCGGTTCCGCGACAAGCTGACCGCGGTCGAAATCGAACTCAAGGCGCTGGAAATGACGCAGCTGCGCGTCGTCGCCGATGAAGGCAAGCACGGCAAGGGCAAGCCCAATCCGGCATCTTCGGTGCTGAAGATCAAGGGCTCGGAAATCCAGCAGGCCACCACCGAGCTGCTGATGGATGTGATCGGCCCCTATGCGGCGCCCTATGACATTCATGGCGAGGACGGCTCCAACGAGGCGATGGATTGGACCGCGCAAGTGGCGCCCAGCTACTTCAACAATCGCAAGGTGTCGATCTACGGCGGCTCCAACGAGATTCAGCGCAACATCATCTGCAAGGCGGTGCTGGGGCTGTAACGCGCAAGCATTCGGTCCGTCATTGCGAGCGCAGCGAAGCAATCCACAGCCAGAGCCATCAAGCCGCTGGATTGCTTCGTCGCTTCGCTCCTCGCAATGACGCTGGTCATTCAGGTTTTCAAGGAAGCATCACATGGATTTTGATCTCTCCGAGGAGCAGCGGCTTCTCAAGGACAGCGTCGAAGGGCTGCTGAAGAGCGCCTATGATTTCGAGAGCCGCAAAAAATACGGCGCCGAGCCGGACGGTTTTAGCCGCGCGATCTGGGGCAAGTTTGCCGAGCAGGGCCTGCTTGGTCTGCCGTTTTCGGAAGCCGATGGCGGTTTCGGTGCCGGGTCGGTGGAAACCATGATCGTCATGGAAGCGCTCGGCCGCGCTCTGGTGCTCGAGCCCTATCTGCCGACCGTGATCTTGGCCGGTGGCTTTTTGCGCCGCGCCGGTTCCGCCGAGCAGAAGGCCGCTTATCTGCCGGGGCTGATCGACGGCTCCAAACTGTTTGCGTTCGCGCAGCTTGAAAAGAGCTCGCGCTATGATCTTGGCGACGTCACCACCACGGCCAAGCCGCAGGGCGATGGCTGGGTGATCGACGGCGACAAGACCGTGGTGTTGAATGGTGATAGCGCCGACGTGCTGATCGTCACCGCCCGCACCAAGGGCGGCCAGCGCGACCGCGACGGCATCGGCGTGTTCCTGGTGCCGGCCGACGCCAACGGCGTCAGCCGCAAGGCCTATCCGACCCAGGACGGGCTGCGCGCCGCCGATATTTCCTTCAATGGTGTCGTGGTCGCTGCCGATGCCGCGATCGGCGATCCGGCGCAGGGCCTGCCGTTGATCGAACGGGTGGTGGACGAAGCGCGCGCCGCTCTGTGCGCCGAAGCGGTCGGTGCCATGGAAGAGTCGCTCAAGACCACCGTGGAATATCTCAAGACCCGCACTCAGTTCGGTGTGCCGATCGCCTCGTTCCAGGTGCTGCAGCATCGCGCCGCCGACATGTTCGTGGCGCTGGAGCAAGCACGCTCGATGGCGATGTTCGCCATCATGGCTTCCGATTTCGAGGACGCCAAGGAGCGCGCCAACGCGATCGCCGCCGCCAAGGTGCAGGTCGGCCGCTCGCTGAAATTCATCGGCGAACAGTCGATCCAGCTGCATGGCGGCATCGGCGTCACCATGGAAGCCAAGATCGGCCATTATTTTAAGCGGCTGACCATGATCGACCGCACCTTTGGTGATGCCGATTATCACTTGGCGCGCGTCGGCGAAGCCGGTGGCGTGATCTGACGCGGTGATCCGAAACGCGGCGTCGCCGAGCGCATCATTGAAGCGACTCGGCGACGCAGCTCTCTGCGCCTTGTGGGCAGGATCGCCGGCCTCGCGCGGCTAACTTGACCACGGCTGCGCAATCGGATGGTGTTGCGGCAACGCAAAGCAGCAACCGTCCGGAGACGCCATGTCGTTTGTGCTGGCTATCGATCAGGGCACCACGTCGTCACGTGCCATCCTGTTTCGCGATGACATTTCCATCGCCGCGCTGGCGCAGCAGGAATTCCCGCAGCATTTTCCGGCCTCGGGCTGGGTCGAGCATGAGCCCGAAGACATCTGGCAATCGACGCTGGCGACCTGCCGCGCGGCGATGGCTCAGGCGGGACTGCGAGCCGCCGAGATCGCGGCGATCGGCATCACCAATCAGCGCGAGACCACCGTGGTCTGGGACCGCGTCACCGGGCGCGCGATCCACCGCGCCATTGTCTGGCAGGACCGCCGCACCGCCGACGCCTGCGCCGCGCTGAAAGCCGGCGGCCACGAGCCGATGGTGACGCACAAGACCGGGCTGATCATCGATCCGTATTTTTCCGGCACCAAGATCGCCTGGCTGCTCGATCAGGTGCCAGGGGCGCGGCAACGCGCCGAGCGCGGCGATTTGTTGTTCGGCACCGTCGATTGCTATCTGCTGTGGCGGCTGACCGGCGGCCAGGTGCACGCCACCGACGCCACCAATGCCTCGCGCACGCTGCTGTTCAACATCCATAGCGGGCAATGGGACGACGACTTGCTGGCGCTGCTGCGGGTGCCGCGCTCGATGCTGCCGGAGGTCAAGGATTCCGCCGCCGATTATGGCAGCACCGTGCCTGATCTGTTTGATGGCGCGATCGCGATCCGCGGCATTGCCGGCGATCAGCAGGCCGCCACCATCGGCCAGGCCTGTTTTGCGCCGGGCATGATGAAATCGACCTATGGCACCGGCTGCTTTGCGCTGCTCAACACCGGGGCGACGCCGGTGGCCTCGCGCAACAAGCTGCTCACCACCATCGCCTATCAGCTTGATGGCCGCCGCACCTATGCGCTCGAAGGCTCGATCTTTGTCGCCGGCAGCGCGGTGCAATGGCTGCGCGACGGCCTTGGTATCATCGAGCATGCCAGCGAGACCGGCGCGCTCGCCGACCGCGCGGATCCGATGCAGAGCGTCTATCTGGTGCCGGCTTTTGTCGGCCTGGGCGCACCCTATTGGAATCCGCGGGTGCGCGGCGCGTTGTTCGGGCTGACCCGCAACACCAGCCCGGCCGAGCTGGCCCATGCCGCGCTCGAAAGCGTCTGCTACCAGACCTATGATCTGTGGGCGGCGATGCGCGCCGATTGGCCCGACGCCGATGCCGCCTCGATCGTGCTGCGCGTCGATGGCGGCATGACAGCGTCGGATTGGACCATGCAGCGGCTCGCTGATCTGCTCAATGCGCCGGTTGATCGGCCGGTGATCCAGGAAACCACCGCGCTCGGCGCGGCCTATCTCGCCGGCTATGCCGCCGGGCTGTTTCCGGAGCCGCACAAATTCGCGGACAATTGGCGGCTTCAGCACCGCTTCCGCCCGGCAATGAGCGCCGCCAGCCGCGAACGCAAGCTACAGGGCTGGGCCGCCGCCGTGCGCGGGCTCTTGGCCAGCGACGAGGGCTAGGCGCTTTCGCGGACGTAGGGGTGGGGGCGGGTCACGGCGAACCATCACCCGTTCATTGCGACGAGACGAGCCATCACCCCGTCATTGCGAGCGAAGCGAAGCAATCCACGTCATGGGCCGTGCCGTTCGGCTGGATTGCTTCGTCGCTGCGCTCCTCGCAATGACGGGGAGGTGCGAGTGCGCAAAAGCAACCCTTACAGGGCATGCAGCCCGCCCCATCGTCATTGCGAGCGAAGCGAAGCAATCCACGTCATGGGCCGTGCCGTTCAACTGGATTGCTTCGGCGCGATGCGCCTCGCAATGACGTGGAGAGGCTGGGTGGCTTCTCAATTGTCATTGCAAGCGAAGCGAAGCAATCCAGATCAGGGGCGATGCCATGCAATTGGATCGCTCCGTCGCTGCGCTCCTCGCAATGACGGGCGAAGGGGCTTACGCCCCGACCGCATTCATGCGCAGCCGCATATGCAGCACGCAGCTGCAGCCTTGCGGATGGCTGGCGAGGTTCGGCGCCTCATCCTCGGCGATCGCCTCGGCCGGCTCGCCGCGCGCCGGCTGATAGTTGAGCACCGGCGACAGCCAGCGCTCAGCCTCGGCCACGGTCCAGCCCTTGCGCTCGGCGTAATCCTCGACCTGATCGCGCTCGATCTTGGCGACACCGAAATAATAGCTGTCCGGATGGCCGAAATAGAGACCGGACACTGAAGCGGTCGGCCACATCGCAAAACTCTCGGTCAGTGCCACGCCGACCTTGCGTTCCGCATCGAGCAGCCGGAACAGCGTCGCCTTTTCGGTGTGGTCGGGCTGCGCCGGATAGCCCGGCGCCGGACGGATGCCGCGATAGCTTTCGGCAATCAGATCGTCCGCGGACAGCTTTTCATCGGGCGAGGTGCCCCAGAATTCGGTGCGCACCCGCTGATGCATGCGCTCGGCGAAGGCTTCGGCCAATCGGTCGGACAGCGCCTTGATCATGATCGACGAATAATCGTCATTGGCGTTCTTGTACTTCTCCGCCAGTTCGTGTTCGCCGATGCCAGCGGTGACCACGAACGCGCCGAGATAATCGGGCACGCCGCAGCCCTGCGGCGCCACGAAATCGGCGAGCGCGGCATTGGCGCGGCCCTCGCGCTTTTCGAGCTGCTGGCGCAGCGTGTACAGCGTTGCGACCGGGGTCGAGCGGCTGTCGTCGCTATAGAGCACGATGTCGTCGCCCTGCGCCTGCGCCGGCCAGAACCCGATCACCGCCTTGGCGGTGAACCATTTCTCCGCAACGATCTGCTTCAGCATCGCCTGCGCGTCGGCATAGAGCGTGCGCGCGGCTTCGCCGACCACCTCGTCATTAAGGATCGCCGGGAAACGGCCATGCAGATCCCAGGCGCGGAAGAACGGCGTCCAGTCGATGTAATCGCAAAGCTCAGCCAGCGCGTAATCGTCAAACACCTTGGTGCCGAGGAACGACGGCTTGACCGGCTTGGCAGCGGCCCAATCGATCTTGAAGGCGTTGGCGCGCGCGCTTGCCAGCGACAGCCGCTTCTTGTCGGCCTGGGCGCGGGCATGGGCCGCGGCGATCTTGGCGTAATCGGCGCGGATCTCGGCCGCGTAAGCCTGCTGCTTCTCAGGCGACAGCAGCGAGGCGGCGACGCCGACCGCGCGGCTCGCGTCATTGACATGCACCACCGAACCATCCGGATAGTTCGGCGCGATCTTGACCGCGGTATGCACCCGGCTGGTGGTGGCACCGCCGATCAGCAGCGGTGCCTTCAAGCCATTGCGCTGCATTTCCGAGGCGAGGAAGCTCATCTCGTCAAGCGAGGGCGTGATCAGGCCGGACAGGCCGACGATGTCAGCATTCTCGCGCTTGGCGGCTTCGATGATGGTTGCCGCCGGCACCATCACGCCGAGATCGACCACCTCGAAATTGTTGCACTGGAGCACGATGGTGACGATGTTCTTGCCGATGTCGTGCACGTCGCCCTTCACGGTGGCGATCACCATCTTGCCGGCCGAGGTGCGTTCCGTGGTGGCGCTGGCGGCCTTTTCCGCTTCCATGAACGGCATCAGATAGGCGACCGCCTGCTTCATCACGCGCGCCGATTTCACCACCTGCGGCAAGAACATCTTGCCCTCGCCGAACAGGTCGCCGACCACATTCATGCCGGCCATCAGCGGGCCTTCGATGACATGCAGCGGCCGCTCGGCCTTTTGCCGGGCTTCCTCGGTGTCCTGCTCGATGAATTCGGTGATGCCGTGCACCAGCGCGTGCGACAGCCGCTGCTCCACTGGCCATTCGCGCCAGGCGAGATCGGCTTCCTTCACCTGCTTGCCTTGGCCGCGATATTTTTCGGCGAGCGCCAGCAGCCGCTCGGCGGCGCCGGGATCGCGGTTCAGCACCACGTCTTCGCACACCTGGCGCAGCTCGGGATCGATGTCGTCATAGACGATCATCTGACCGGCATTGACGATGCCCATGTCCATGCCGGCGCGGATGGCGTGATACAGGAACACCGAGTGCATCGCCTCGCGCACCGGCTCATTGCCGCGGAACGAGAACGACAGATTGGAGACGCCGCCCGACACATGGGCGTGCGGCAGATTCTTGCGAATCCAGCGGGTCGCTTCGATGAAATCGACGCCGTAATTGTTGTGTTCCTCGATGCCGGTCGCGATCGCGAACACGTTGGGATCGAAGATGATGTCTTCCGGCGGGAAACCGACCTGATCGACCAGGATGCGATAGGCGCGCTGACAGATTTCGGTCTTGCGCGCGTAAGTGTCGGCCTGGCCCTTTTCGTCAAATGCCATCACCACCACCGCGGCGCCGTGGCGGCGCGCGATCTTGGCTTCGTGGATGAATTTGTCTTCGCCTTCCTTGAGCGAGATCGAGTTCACCACCGGCTTGCCCTGCAGGCATTTCAGGCCGGCTTCGATCACGTTGAACTTTGAGCTGTCGACCATCACCGGCACCTTGGCGATGTCCGGTTCAGCCGCGACCAGATTGAGGAAGTTGATCATCGCCGCTTCGGAATCGAGCAGGCCTTCGTCCATATTGACGTCGATGATCTGCGCGCCGCTCACCACCTGGTCGCGCGCCACTTGCAGCGCGGTGGCATAGTCGCCTTCGGAAATCAGGCGGCGGAAGCGCGCCGAGCCGGTGACATTGGTGCGTTCGCCGACATTGACGAACGGAATGTCAGCGGTCAGCTCGAACGGTTCGAGACCGGACAGCCGCAGCCGCGGCTCAATGGTCGGCACGGCGCGCGGCTTGTGCGGCGCCACCGCCTTGGCGATTGCGGCGATATGATCCGGGGTGGTGCCGCAGCAGCCGCCGACGATGTTGACCAGGCCGTCGCGGGCAAACTGCCCGACAATGCCGGCCATGTGCTCGGGCGTCTCGTCATACTGGCCGAATTCATTGGGCAGGCCGGCATTGGGATAGGCGCACACCAAGGTATCGGCGACTCGGCTGAGATCGGCGATATGGGCGCGCATGTCCTCGGCGCCGAGCGCGCAGTTGAAGCCGATGCTGGTCGGCTTGGCATGGCGCACCGAATTCCAAAACGCTTCCGGCATCTGGCCGGACAACAGGCGCCCGGATTTGTCGGTGATGGTGCCGGAGATCATCACCGGCACGTCGATGCCGCGTTGCTCGCAAATCTCGGCGATCGCATACAGCGCGGCCTTGGCGTTCAGCGTGTCAAAAATGGTTTCGACCAGCAGGATGTCGGCGCCGCCATCGAGCAGGCCGTTGATCTGCTCGCTATAGGCGATGCGCAGATCATCGAAGGTCACGGCGCGGTAGCCGGGATTGGCGACGTCCGGCGAGATCGAGGCGGTGCGGTTGGTGGGACCGATTGAGCCGGCGACAAAGCGCGGCTTGCCGTCTTCGGCTTGCACGGTGTCGGCAGCGCTGCGCGCCAGTCGCGCGCCCTCGCGATTGAGCTCATAAGCGAGCTCGGACAGATCGTAATCGGCCTGCGCGATCGAGGTCGAGGAGAAGGTGTTGGTGGCAACGATGTCGGCGCCGGCACGCAGATATTGGGCGTGAATGGTTTCGATCGCCTGCGGCTGGGTCAGGATCAGCAGGTCGTTGTTGCCGCGCAGGTCGCGGTGAAAATCCTTGAAGCGTGCGCCGCGGAACGCGGCCTCATCGAAATTGAGGCGCTGGATCATGGTGCCCATCGCACCGTCCAGCACCAAAATACGCTCGCGGGCGAGGGCGGTCAGGGCGGCGCGCTTGGCGGAATCAGGAGAGGTCATATTAGGCAGCTTTCTTCGCGCCCGTCGGACGGATGCCGAGCAGATGGCTGATCGCGAACACCAGGTCCGCGCGGTTCATGGTGTAGAAGTGGAAGGCATCGACGCCGTGCTTGGCGAGCTTGTGCACCTGGCCAGCGGCGATGGTGGCGGCGACCAGTCTGCGGGTCTCCGGATCGTCGTCGAGCCCTTCGAATTGTTCGGCGAACCAGGCCGGCACCGTGGTGCCGGCGCGGGTCACGAAGCCATAGGCCTGCTTGAAATTGTGCATCGGCATGATGCCGGGCACGATCGGAATGGTGATGCCGCGGGCGTGCACCCGGTCGAGATAACGGAAATACAATTCGTTATCGAAGAACACCTGGGTGATGGCGCGGGTCGCGCCGGCGTCGATCTTGGCTTGCAGCGTATCGATGTCGGCGTCGAAATCGCGGCTCTCCGGATGTTTTTCCGGATAGGCCGACACCGTCACTTCGATTTCGGGATAGGTGCGCTTGATGCTGGCGACCAGCTCGGCCGAGGTCTGGTAGCCATCGGGATGGGCGACATAGGGCGTGCCGATCCCGGTGGTCGGGTCGCCGCGCAGCGCCACGATATGGCGCACGCCGATCTCATGATAGCGCCGCACCACCTCGTCGATATCGGCCCGGCTGGCGTTGACGCAGGTCAGATGCGCGGCCGGCGTCAAATCGGTTTCTTTGAGAATGCGGGCGATGGTGGCGTGGGTGCGCTCGCGGGTCGAGCCGCCGGCGCCATAGGTCACCGACACGAAATCCGGGTGCAGCGGCGCCAGCCGGTTGATGGCCTCCCACAGCGAGCGCTCCATCTCCTCAGTCTTCGGCGGAAAGAATTCGAACGAGATCGAAGGCCGGGTGGGAATGGCGGGCAACACGTCGCTCATCTCAAGTCAGCTCCAAAGGCGCCCGGTTAGGCGAATCTCACACACGCTCAGTCCCTGCCGGGCAAGCGTGGCGCATTGTACGAAACGGTTGATTACCGAAATAGCCCACCCCGGACATTTACGGGTTGGGAATTTGCCCACTATGCTAGGTTTTGCGTCGATAGATGCGATAATGGATCGCGGGAGTGGGCGAAGCGCGTTTTCGGGCGTTGCCGCGATTTTATAGAGAAATCAAGTTTGATGACCGGGTTTTCGGGCTGCAATTGGGCTGGGAGTGCAGGTGGGAAGCGTGTCGGGTGGATTCAGATCAGTCGAAACTGCCCAATGAGGGGCGCCGCCGCGGTCGCTCGCGGGTGGCCGGGACGGGTCTGATCGGGTGGGCAATAAGGGCAATAAGGTAAGTGGGCGCTGGCGCCGGGGGGCGCGCGATTGATCAAGCCGCAATGCGGACTGCCGGGCCGCGGACGGTCCGGCAGATGACGGCGGCTGCGTTAGCCGCGCGATATGTCAGGTCAGGCGGTCTGGTCGTCGCCGATGGTGGCGCGGAACGGATGGGCGGGATAGACGCCGACGATCCGGAACTCGCGCGAGAAGAATTTCAGCTCGTCGAGCGCGAACGCCAGCCCGCGGTCTTCGGGGTGGCCTTCCACGTCCGCATAAAACTGCGTGGCGAAGAAGCTGCCATCGACCATGTAGCTTTCCAGCTTGGTCATGTTGACGCCGTTGGTGGCAAAGCCGCCGAGCGCCTTGTACAGCGCGGCCGGCAGGTTGCGCACCCGGAACACAAAGCTGGTGATCAGCTGTCCCGAGCCCTGCGGCGCCCAGCGCGGCGTGCGCGACAGCATCACGAATCTTGTGGTGTTGTGGGTCTCGTCCTCGATGTTCTCGATCAGAATATCGAGACCATAGATTTTGGCGGCCAGCGGCGAGGCGATCGCGGCGCAGCTCTTGTCGCCGCGCTCCGACACGACCCGGGCCGAGCCGGCGGTGTCGGCGGCGACGATCGGCCGAAAACCGTGCTTGCGGATGATGCGGCGGCACTGGCCGAGCGCGTGCACATGGCTTTCGACGGTCTTGATATCGCTGAGTTTGGCGCCGGGCAGCGCCATCAATTGATGATGGATCGGCAAAAACCATTCGCCGACGATGTGCAGGCCCGAGGTCGGCAGCAGGTGATGAATGTCGGCGACGCGGCCGGCCACCGAATTCTCGATCGGGATCATGCCGAGATCGACTTCGCCCGAGCTGATCGCCGACAGCGCGTCTTCAAAGGTGGGGCAGGGCAGCGCCTCGACATCCGGAAAAGCCTCCGCGATCGCCAGATGCGAGTTGGCTCCCGGTTCACCCTGGAATGCGATTTTCATGGGCTTGGTCATAGCACCTGTACCAGTCGTTGCGGCCGTGCCGATTTGGCGAGGTCAGTGTTGGGACGAGAAAAAGCGGCGTGCGGTTTCGAGGTCCGCCGGGGTATCGACGCCGCGCGGCACCTCATCGACCAGGCCGACATCGATGCGCATGCCGGCTTCGATCGCCCGCAATTGTTCAAGCCGCTCGCGCTGCTCCAGCGGCGATGGCGGCAAGGCGATGAAGCGCTGCAGCGCGGCGCGGCGATAGGCATAGAGGCCGATATGGTGATAGCGCGGCCCCTCGCCCCAGGGGGCGGTGGCGCGCGTGAAATACAGTGCCCGCAGCCGGCGCGGCGCCAGCGGCGAGCCGATCACCTTGACGACGTTGGGGTTGGTGGCCTCTTCATCGCTATGAATCTCGGCAGCGAGGGTGGCGATCTCGACTTGCGGATCAGCGAGCGGCGCCAGCACGGCGCGGATGCTGTCCGGCTGGATGGTCGGCACGTCGCCCTGCAGATTGATCACGATCTCGACCTTGCCGTCCGGGTCGAGCGTGCCCAGCGCTTCGGCGATGCGGTCGGAGCCGGAGGGATGATCGGCGCGGGTCATCACCACCTGGCCGCCATGGGCTTTGACCACCGCGGCGATTTCGTCGGTGTCGGTGGCGACCGCCACCCGCCCAATGCCGGCCGCTTCGGCGCGGCGCAGCACCTGCACCACCATCGGCAGCCCGGCGATATCGAGCAGCGGCTTGCCGGGCAGGCGGGTCGCGGCCATGCGCGCCGGGATCAGGATCAGGGTCGAGGATGAGGACATGGTGTCGGAGATGAGATGTGCCGTGGAACCCGTAGCCGCCCCGTGTGTTGTTGAGACCGCTCGGGTTTTGGCGGCGATGGGAAAGGCAGTGTCCTTATACGGGTTGCCTCTGCCCCGGCAAATCGATATCTGGTTGCATGCGCAATATGCGAATGCATCCAAAAAGCAAGAAGCGAGACGTTTGCCGCAGCCAGCCGTGAGCCGGCAGCAGAGGCCGCAAGATGCGCTGAAGGAGTTGCCGCCAGCCCGATAGCGACCTGCGATGTCTTTGCGCGCATCAAGGGCCCACCAAGGACACGCCCGCCATGGATTCGTTCGAGCTGAACAAGATCGTGGGTGCGGTGCTCGGCACCTGCTTGGTGTTGCTGGTCTCCAACATGACCGCCAAAGCCATCTTCCACGCCGAACCGGCGCCGGACAGCACGGTGGTCGCCGCCAAGCCGGCGGAGCCGACCGGCGCGTCGCAGGGCACGTCTGCGCCGTCAGAGCCGATTGACAAGCTGCTGCAGACCGCCTCGATCGACAAGGGCGCCACCGCCGCCAAAAAATGCGTGACCTGCCATACGTTTGAAAAGGGCGGCCCCAATCGCACCGGGCCGAATCTGTTCGGCGTGGTCGATCGGGCGCGCGCCGCCGTGCCCGGCTTCAATTATTCGGCGGCGATGAAGGCGGCGGGTGGTTCCTGGGGCATTGAAGAGTTGAACGCCTTCCTCGCCAGCCCCAAGGGCACCGTGCCCGGCACAGCGATGTCGTTTGCCGGCATCCCCAAGGACGGCGAGCGCGCCGATTTGATCGCCTATCTGCGCAGCCTGTCTGATCAGGCCGCGCCGCAGCCAGGCCCGCCGCCGACCGCCTCGAACTAGGCGCAGGCGCGCCGCTCTGGCTCGGGGCGCGGGCCGAATCACGGCCTGCGGCTTCATGCGGCTTGTGTTGTCTCGGCGCGCGCGCTGTGATCAGAGGGAACTGCCTTGATGCCGCGCCGATCGCGGCGCGCTCAAGCTACAATTCGATCTCGACCTGCCGCTGGCTGGCGCGTCGCTGCCATATCGCCTGCTAGCTCAGCGCATCGGCCTGCGCGGAATTTGAAAGCGGTTTGCCCTGGGCGGACGCACCGACTAGATTTGTGGACGTGCTGCACATAAACGGCGGATTCCCCGCATTGAGTCTCCGTCCAGGCCGGAAGCAACGGCAATCAGAGGATTCACCATTGGCCGTCACGCGACGACATCTCCTTCAGGGCGCGGCGCTCGCAGCCGCTGCACCGGCTTTGGGCCTTGGCGGCGTCAATGCACTGCTGGCGAGTTCAGCGCAGGCGGGGGCCTCGGGGCATGTTTGGCGGCACGGCCTGTCGTTGTTCGGCGACCTAAAATACCCTCCCGGCTTTAAGCGCTTTGATTACGTCAACCCCAACGCGCCGAAGGGCGGGGTGGCGCGGCAGATCTCGCTTGGCACCTTCGACAGCTTCAATCTGGTGGTGGCGGGCGTCAAAGGGAACGTCGCGCCGGCGGTCAGCTATATCTACGAAACGCTGATGGTCGGCTCGCTCGACGAGGTCAGTGCCGAATACGGCCTCTTAGCCGAGGCGGTCTCCCATGCTGACGATCATTCCTGGGCCAGCTACGGGCTGCGTGCCAATGCGCGCTGGCACGACGGCAAGCCGGTGACCCCGGAAGACGTGATCTTCTCGCTAAATGTGCTCAAGCAATACAGCCCGCATTACTCGTCCTATTACCGCCATGTCATGAAGGCGGAGAAGGTCGGCGCGCGCGAGGTGAAATTCACCTTCGACATGCCGGGCAACCGCGAATTGCCGGCGATCATCGGCCAGTTGCTGGTGCTGCCGAAACATTGGTGGGAAGGCAGCAATGAACAGGGCCAGCCGCGCGACATCTCGGCGACCACGCTGGAAAAGCCGCTCGGCTCGGGGCCATACCGCATTAAGGACTTTGTCGCCGGCCGCTCGGTGACGCTGGAGCGCGTGCCGGACTATTGGGGCGCGGAACTGCCGGTGCGGATCGGCCAGCACAATCTCGATGAGCTGCGCTTTGAATTTTTCCGCGACAATCTGGTGGCGCTGGAGGCGTTCAAGGCGGATCAGGCCGACTGGATCGCCGAAAACTCCGCCAAGCAATGGGCGACGGCCTATGATTTTCCCGCGGTGACCGAGCAGCGGGTGATCAAGGAAGAGTTTCCGATCAACGATTCCGGCCGCATGCAGGCGTTCGTCTTCAATCTGAGGCGCGACACGTTCAAGGACCCGCGGCTGCGGCGCGCCTTCAACTACGCGTTCGACTTCGAGGAGATGAACAAGCAGCTGTTCTACGGCCAGTACAAGCGCATCAACTCCTATTTCGAGGGCACCGAGCTCGCCGCGACCGGATTGCCGCAGGGCGAGGAGCTCGCGATCCTCGATACGGTGCGCAGCCAGATTCCGCCCGAAGTATTTACCGAGCCCTATAGCAACCCGGTAGGCGGCAATCCCGAAGCGGTGCGCAGCAATCTGCGCGAGGCGACGCGGCTGCTGAAAGAAGCAGGCTATGAGGTGCGCGACCGCCGCCTGGTCGATGCCAGCGGCAAGCCGGTGATGGTCGAGATTTTGGTGCAGGACCCGTCATCGGAGCGGATCGCGCTGTTCTACAAGCCGTCGCTGGAACGGCTCGGCGTCACCATCTCGATCCGCACCGTGGACGATGCCCAATATCAGAACCGGGTTCGCGCGTTTGATTTCGACATGATCACCGATCTGTGGCCGCAGTCGCTGTCGCCGGGCAATGAGCAGCGCGACTATTGGGGCTCTGGCTCGGCCATGGTGCAGGGCTCGCGCAACACCATGGGCATCCAGAATCCGGCGATCGACGCCTTGATCGACAAGGTGATCTTCGCCAAAGACCGCGCCACGCTGGTGGCGGCGACGCGCGCGCTCGACCGCGTGCTCTTGTGGAATTTCTATCTGGTGCCGCAATTCACTTACGGCTTTTCGCGCTACGCGCGCTGGGATCGATTCAGTCACGCCGAGCCGCTGCCGAAATATGGGCGTTCAGGACTGCCATCGCTCTGGTGGTATGACGCCGACAAGGCAGCCCGCATTGGCCGACGTTCTTGAGAGGTACAAGTATGGCGCTGCTCAATCGCCGGCATTTGCTGGGGCTCGGCATCGGCGCGGTCGCGGCGACGCAGTTGCCGCTTCCGGCCTTTTCGGAAGGGGAGGTCGAGGCCCATGGCATCTCGGCATTCGGTGACCTGAAATATCCGCCGAACTTTCCGCATTTCGACTATGTCAATGTCGCCGCGCCGAAAGGCGGGGTGTTTTCGACGGTGCCTTCGACCCGCGCCTTCAATCAGTCGTTCCTGACCTTCAACTCGCTGAACGCTTACGTGCTGAAGGGCGACGGCGCGCAGGGCATGGGGCTGACTTTCGACTCGCTGATGGCGCGCGCCGGCGATGAGCCCGATGCCATGTATGGCCTGGTGGCGAAATCGGTGCGGATTTCTCCCGATGGCCTGAACTATCGCTTCACCCTGCGCAAGGAAGCGCGCTTCCACGACGGCAGCTCGCTGACGGCGCGCGACGTGGCGTTCTCGCTCAATACGCTGAAAGCCCAGGGTCACCCGATCATCACCCAGCAGATCCGCGACATGGTGAAGGCGGAAGCGCTCGACGATGCCACCGTGCTGGTGACCTTTGCGCCGAACCGCGCGCGCGACGTGCCGCTGTTCGTGGCCGGGCTGCCGATCTTCTCCGCGACCTATTACGCCAAACACCCGTTCAACGAGTCGACGCTGGAGCCGCCGCTCGGCAGCGGTCCGTATCGGGTCGGCCGTTTCGAGGTCGGACGCTATATCGAGCTGGAGCGCGTCAAGGATTGGTGGGCCGCCAATCTGCCGGTCAATCGCGGCGCGTATAATTTCGACACGGTGCGCTACGACTATTATCGCGACCGTGACGTCGCCTTTGAGGGCTTTACCGGGCGCAGCTATCTGTACCGCGAGGAATTCACCGCGCGCATCTGGAACACGCGCTACGATTTCCCGGCGATCAAGGACGGCCGCGTCAAGCGCGAATTGCTGCCCGACGAGACGCCGTCCGGGGCACAGGGTTGGTTCCTCAACACCAGGCGCGACAAGTTCAAAGACCCGCGGGTGCGCGAAGCGATCGGCAATGCCTTCGACTTCGAATGGACCAACAGCTCGATCATGTATGGCGCCTATAAGCGCACCGTGTCGCCGTTCCAGAATTCCGATCTGATGGCGACCGGGCTGCCCTCGCCGGAAGAACTGGCGCTGCTCGAGCCGTTCCGCGGCAAGGTGCCGGACGAAGTGTTCGGCCAACCCTATGTGCCGCCGGTGTCCGACGGCTCCGGCCAGGACCGGGCCATGCTGCGCCGCGCCAGCCAGTTGTTGCAGCAGGCCGGCTGCGTGATGAAGGACGGCAAGCGGCTGACCGCGCAAGGCGAGCCGTTCCGCATCGAATTCCTGTTCGATGAGCCGGCATTCCAGGCGCACCACATGCCGTTCATCAAGAATCTGGCGACACTCGGCATCGAGGCGACGGCGCGCCTTGTTGATCCGGTGCAACACCGCGCGCGGCGCGATGATTTTGACTTCGACGTCACCATCGAGCGCTTCAGCTTCTCGACCGTGCCGGGCGATGCGCTGCGCTCGTTCTTCTCCTCGCAATCGGCCTCGACCAAGGGCTCGAACAATCTCGCCGGCATCGCCGATCCGGTGATCGACGCGCTCACCGACCAATTGATCGCCGCCGACACCCGAACCAAGCTGGTGGTGGCGGCGCGTGCGCTCGACCGGGTGATCCGGTCCGGCCGCTATTGGGTGCCGCAATGGTATGCGCCCTCGCACCGCGTGGCCTATTGGGATGTGTTCGGCCATCCGGACAAGCTGCCGCGCTATGGCGGGGTGGGGGTCCCGGAATTGTGGTGGTCCACTGCGCCGTCGTCCAGCCCGGCCCCAGCGAAGTAACCCATGGCAGCCTATATCGCTCGACGTATCCTGCTGATGCTGCCGACGCTGCTCGGCATTCTGTTCATTTCATTCGTGGTGGTGCAGTTCGCGCCTGGCGGTCCGGTCGAGCGGGTGATTGCCCAGCTGTCCGGCTCCGACACCGGCGCCACCTCGCGGGTGTCCGGCTCGCCGGGTGGCGATTTCGGTGCGCGCACCCAGGTCGGCACCTCGGCCGACGCCGTGAATTCCAAATATCGCGGCGCGCAGGGGCTCGATCCGGAATTCGTGAAAAGCCTGGAGCGGCAATTCGGCTTCGACAAGCCGGCGCATGAACGCTTCATGCTGATGGTCTGGAATTTCGCGCGCTTCGATTTCGGCAAAAGCTATTTCCGCGATGTCAGTGTGGTACAGCTGATCAAGGAGAAGCTGCCGGTGTCGATGTCGCTCGGCATCTGGATGACGCTGCTCACCTATCTGATCTCGATCCCGCTCGGCATTCGCAAGGCGGTGCAGGACGGCTCGCGGTTCGACACCTGGACCTCGGCGGTGATCATCGTCGGCTTCGCGATCCCAGGATTCCTGTTCGCGATCCTATTGATCATCCTGTTTGCCGGTGGCTCGTTCTTCAGCTGGTTCCCGCTACGCGGACTGACCTCGGACGGCTGGAGCGATTTTCCTTGGTATTGGAAGATCATCGACTATTTCTGGCACATCGCTTTGCCGCTGGTGTCGATGGCGCTCGGCGCGTTTGCGACCATGACGCTGCTCACCAAGAACTCGTTTTTGGATGAGATCCGCAAGCAATATGTCATGACCGCCCGTGCCAAGGGCTGCAGCCAGCGCCAGGTGCTGTACAATCACGTGTTCCGCAACGCGATGCTGATCGTGATCGCCGGCTTTCCCGGCGCCTTCATCCACGCGTTCTTCTCCGGATCGCTGCTGATCGAAACCATCTTCTCGCTCGACGGCCTTGGCCTGCTTGGCTTTGAAAGCGTGCTCAATCGCGATTATCCGGTGGTGTTCGGCACCTTGTTCATCTTTTCGCTGGTGGGCCTTGTGGTCAATCTCTTGTCCGATCTGGCCTATATGTGGATCGATCCCAGGATCGATTTCGAAGCGCGGGAGGTGTGATGACCATCGCCACCCGCGAACCGATCGAAGCCACCACCACCGCGCCGCTCGGCGAGGCGGTGCCGCCGGCGCGTCGCCAGTTCATCATGTCGCCGCTCAACCGGCGGCGCTGGCAGAATTTTAAGCGCAACCGGCGCGGCTATTGGTCGTTCTGGATTTTCATTGTGCTGTTTGTGGTGTCGCTGTTTGCCGAGCTGATCGCCAATGACCGGCCGTTCCTGATCAAGATGGACGGCAAGCTGTATTTCCCGGCGTTCATCACCTATTCCGAGACCACTTTTGGCGGCGACTTCGAAACCGCGGCCGACTATCGCGACCCGTTTCTGCAAAAGCTGATCGCGGACAAGGGCGGCACCATGGTCTGGCCGCTGATCCGCTATTCCTACGACACCCATAATCTCGACCTGCCGACGCCGGCGCCGTCCAAGCCCACCTGGATGCTGACCGAGGCCGAGTGCAAGACAGTGGTCGAGAAGAAGGGGCTGAGCGGCTGCCGCGAACTGGAATACAACTGGCTCGGCACCGATGATCAGGGCCGCGACGTGCTGGCCCGGCTGATCTACGGCTTCCGCATCTCGGTGCTGTTCGGCCTCAGCCTGACCATCGCCTCATCGATGATCGGCATCGCCGCCGGCGGCATTCAGGGCTATTTCGGCGGCTGGATCGATCTGTTGTTCCAACGCTTCATCGAAATCTGGAGCGCGATCCCCTCGCTGTATCTGCTGCTGATCCTGTCGTCGGTGCTGGTGCCGGGCTTCTTCGTGCTGCTCGGCATTCTGCTGCTGTTTTCTTGGGTGTCGCTGGTCGGGCTGGTGCGCGCCGAGTTTCTGCGCGGCCGCAATTTCGAATACATCACCGCGGCGCGTGCGCTCGGCGTCTCGAACCGCATGATCATGGTGCGGCATTTGCTGCCGAACGCGATGGTCGCCACCATGACCTTTTTGCCGTTCATCGTGTCATCCTCGGTGATGACGCTGACCGCGCTCGACTTCCTCGGCTTCGGCCTGCCGCCCGGTTCGCCGTCGCTCGGCGAGCTGCTGTCGCAGGGCAAGGCCAATGTGCAGGCGCCATGGCTCGGCTTCACCGGGTTCTTTGCGGTGGCGATCATGCTGTCCTTGCTGATCTTCATCGGCGAGGCGGTGCGCGACGCCTTCGATCCGCGCAAGAGTTTTAGGTAAACGCCGATGGATGCCAGCAGCAAACCACTGCTCACGGTGCACGAATTGTCGGTGGCGTTTCGTCACGGCAACAGCTCCTCGACCGCGGTCGATCGCATCTCGTTCGACATCAAGCGCGGCGAGTGCGTCGCGCTGGTCGGTGAATCCGGCTCGGGCAAATCGGTCAGCGCGCTGTCGATCATGCGGCTGTTGCCTTATCCGAACGCCTCGCATCCCTCCGGTCGCATCCTGTTCAAGGATCGCGACCTGCTGACCATCTCGGAAAATGAAATCCGCGGCATTCGTGGCCAGGACATTTCGATCATTTTCCAGGAGCCGATGACCTCGCTCAATCCGCTGCACACCATCGAGTCGCAGATCTGCGAGATCTTGCAGCTGCATGGTGAGCTGCGCGGCGCCAAGGCGCGGGCGCGCGTGCTGGAACTGTTGACCCAGGTCGGCATTCCCGATCCCGAGACCCGGCTCGGCAGCTATCCGCATCAATTGTCCGGTGGCCAGCGCCAGCGGGTGATGATCGCGATGGCGCTCGCCAACCAGCCCGATCTGTTGATCGCCGACGAGCCGACTACCGCGCTCGACGTCACGGTGCAGGCGCAGATTCTGGCTCTGCTCGCCGATGTGCGCGCCAAATTCGGCATGAGCCTGTTGTTCATCACCCACGATCTTGGCATCGTGCGCCGCATCGCCGATCGGGTGTGCGTGATGCACAATGGCCAGATCGTCGAGCAGGGGCCGGTCGAAGAGGTGTTCACCGCCGCCAAGCACCCCTACACCAAGGCGCTGCTGGCGGCTGAACCGAAGCCCGATCCGGCGCCGCCGCGGCCCGAAGCGCCGGTGGTGATTGCCACCGATGACTTGAAAGTCTGGTTTCCGATCAAACGCGGCCTGCTGCGCCGCACCGTCGGCCATATCAAGGCGGTCGATGGCGTCAAACTCGAAATCCGCAAGGGCGAGACGCTCGGTGTGGTCGGCGAATCCGGCTCCGGCAAGACCACGCTTGGTCTGGCGCTGTTGCGGCTGATCTCGTCAGACGGGCCGATCGTGTTCCTGAGCCGCAATATCCAGGGCCTGAAATTCGGCGAGATGCGGCCGTTCCGCCGCGATATGCAGATCGTATTTCAGGACCCGTTCGGCGCGCTCAGCCCGCGCATGTCGGTCGGTGACATCATCGCCGAGGGGTTGAGCGTGCATCAGCGCGGGCTGAGCCAGGAGCAGCGCGATGCGCGCGTGGTCAAGGCGCTCACCGATGTCGGGCTCGATCCGGCGACGCGCTTTCGCTATCCGCACGAATTTTCCGGCGGCCAGCGCCAGCGCATCAGCATCGCGCGCGCCATGGTGCTGGAGCCGAGCTTTGTGGTGCTCGATGAGCCGACCAGCGCGCTCGACATGCTGTTTCAGTCGCAGATGGTCGATCTGTTGCGCGAATTGCAGCGCAAGCGTGAGCTGACCTATCTGTTCATCTCGCATGATCTGCGCGTAGTGGCCTCGCTCGCCAGCCATCTGATCGTGATGCGCCACGGCAGGGTGGTGGAGGAGGGGCCTGCGGCCGAGCTGTTCGCCAATCCGCAATCGGACTACACGCGGGCGCTGTTTGCCGCGGCATTTTGCAACGAAAGCACGGCGAACGACGCCGTCGCGCAATAGGACGGCCAATGCACGACAAATCGGGCGAGACCATCGAGGACCGGGCAGCGCTGGTGACGGTGTCGCCGCCGTCGCCGATTGGCCGCGGCTTCATGGTCTATGAGCGTTACCAGATCGCGATCGCGCGCGACGGCGAGCCGCCGCTGCAGCAGCAGCGCGATCTGTTGCGCGCCAGCCGGGTGGCGGTGGTGCTGCCGGTCGATCTTGAGCGCCAGCAGCTGGTGCTGCTGCGTCAGTTCCGTCTGCCGGCGCATCTTGTCACCGGGCGCGGCGAGATGGTGGAGATCGTCGCCGGCCGCGTCGAGGATGGTGAAGCCGCTTCAGCCGCGGCTGCGCGCGAATGCGTCGAGGAAATCGGGGTTGCGCCGCAACGGCTCGCCGAATTGTTCAGCGTGTTGTCGACGCCCGGCATCACCGACGAATATGTGACGTTCTTCCTGGCGTCGGTGGATGCCTCTGCCGTGCCGGAACGCTGCGGCATGGCCGAGGAGACCGAGGACATCAGGCCGTTCGTGGTGTCGATCGACGATGCCATCGGCGCGCTCGGCTCCGGCCGGATCGCCAATGCCATGGTGGTGTGCGCGCTGCAGTGGCTGGCGCTCAATCGAGCGCGGCTCAGCGAGCTGCTATAGCCGCCGGATGCTGATCAGGCGGCTGCCCGCCGCCGCGATCCGCGCCAGCGCCGCCGTGGTCGGCTCGATCGCGGTCGCCATATGATGAGCATTGGCGTGCACGATGCTGCTGCCGTCGCGCACGATCGCGACATGACCGCTCCAGAAGATCAGATCGCCGCGCTGCAACTCGTGAGTTTCGGCGTCCGATAGCGCGCGGCCAAGCGCCTCCTGCTGCAAATCGCTGTCGCGCGGGCTGCTGATGCCACATGCCGCCAGCGACACTTGCACCAGACCCGAACAGTCGATGCCGAGGCTGCTCTTGCCGCCCCACAGATAGGGCGTGCCGACGAATTGTTCGGCAACCGCGACAAAGTCGGGTTCGATCTGATCGATGGCGATCAGATGCTGATGCGGCACATACAAGCCGTCGGTGGTGATCGCCAGATTGCCATCCTGATGATCGATCGCGAGCTTGGCGCCGAGCGGCAAGGTCATTATCGGCGGCAGCTTGATCGACGGTCCGGGGAACGCAAAGCTGCGTAGCGCTGCGACTTTGTGGGTCGGCGCCGCGCCGAGCGCGCCGAGCGCCTCGCACGGTAGGTAGCCGACATAGCCATCGCTGTCGAGCTGGCCCCAGGCCCAGGCGCCGCTGCGCTCATAGATCGTCACGGATTCGCCGCGCAGCGCCTCGGTTTCGAGCGCGGCATCGGATGAGGGCGCGCGCCGCAGCGGCGCGATCGCCGCGATGATTTCGTAGCGCTCGCCAGCGACGAAGCGCGCCGCTTCGACCTGTCCTTTCAGATGCAGGGCGGCAAGATCAGGGCGGGCCGGGGTCAGGCGACGATCAGCCATAGCGTTCGCTCAGCAGCTTGTAGAGCGCGCGCGCTGCCTGGCACTCGCCACCTTCCGGGCGGCCGGGCTTGGGCTTCGGGGTCCAGCCATAGATATCGACATGGAGCCAGTGCTGTGCGGCTTCGACAAAGCGCTGCAGAAACAGCGCGCAGGTGATCGATCCGGCAAAGCCGCCCGAGGGCGCGTTGTTGAGATCGGCAACCTTGGAGTCGAGCCAGCTATCATATGGCGCCCACAGCGGCATGCGCCACAACGGATCGTTCTCGGCCGCTGCGCAGCGCGACAGCTCATGCGCCAGCGTATCGTCCGAGGTGTAGAACGGCGGCAGATCGGGGCCGAGCGCCACGCGTGCCGCGCCGGTCAGCGTGCCGAGGTCGATCAGCAGCTCCGGCTTGTCCTCGTCGGCGTAAGCGAGCGCATCGGCCAGCACCAGCCGGCCCTCGGCATCGGTGTTGCCGATTTCGACACTGACACCTTTGCGCGAGCGGAACACGTCGAGCGGCCGCATCGCGCCGCCGCCAACCGCATTCTCGACCGCGGGGATCAGCACGCGCAGCCGCAGCTTGAGCTTGGCGTCCATGATCATCTGCGCCAGCGCCAAGACATTGGCCGCGCCGCCCATGTCCTTCTTCATGATCAGCATCGCGCTCGACGGTTTGAGATCGAGCCCGCCGCTGTCGAAGCACACGCCCTTGCCGACCAGCGTCACCTTGGGATCATCGGGATCGCCCCAGGAAAGCTCGATCAGCCGCGGCGCGCGCACCGAGGCCATGCCGACCGCATGGATCAGCGGAAAACCCTGCTGAAGCTCGTCGCCGATCACGCAGCGGCACTCGGCGCCATAACGCGCCGCCAACTCTTCGGCGGCCTGCTGCAATTGCTCCGGGCCCATGTCATTGGCGGGGGTGTTGATCAGATCGCGCGCCAGCGTGGTCGCGGCGACAATGCGATCGATCTCGGCCTGGTCGAGCCCGATCGGCGGCACCAGCCGCACCGCGGGCGGCTCGTCCTTGCCTTTACGGTAGCGGCCAAATTTGTAGCTGCCGAACGCGAACGCCAGCGTCGCCAGCCGCAGATCGTGCGGCGCGTTGGCGAAGCGATAGTTGCCGGGCGGCAGCAGTTTTGGCAATTGCCCGGCCCGAAACGGATCGGCAGCCTTGGCACCGGGCTCATCGAGCCCGAACAGCACCTGGCCGATACTGCCACCCGCCGCGGGCAGGGTCAGAAACTCGCCGGGCTTGCCCTGATAATTATTGGCGGCGGCGAATTGCTGGGCCTGCTCGGGCAGCGCATCGCGCACCGCCGGCCAGCTCGATTTGGTGACGAAGGCGATCGGGGTCGCGTCGTGATCAGGCGCGGCGTCAAAGGGAGCAATCATGGCTGGTTCACTCTGTCGCGGCGGGCGGCTTGCGGCCCGATCCCGCGGTTAACGCAACGTTAGGGTTAACGGACTATTGCAGAACTATCGGCTCGATCCAACCCGCGGTCACGGTGAGTAAGGTGTGATGCGTCTGCAGTCCAGACCTGCCAGGTTCCTGTTTTCCGCGATGCTGATGACGAGCGTGGCGGCGACGCTCGGCGGCTGCAAGACCACTGCGATGTCCGAAACCACCGGCTCGATCGGCAATCGCGGCAGCCAGGCCGAGGTTGATCCGCGCCGCGCCGTGGAAGTTTCTGGCGAGCGCTATCGCGCCAATCCCAAAAATGCCGATGCAGCGCTGCAATATGGCCAGGCGCTGCGCAGCAGCGGCCAGCGCGCGCAGGCGGTGGCGGTGCTCGAGCAGGCTTCGATCGCCAATCCCGGCAACAAGGCGCTGCTCGCTGCCTATGGCCGCGCGCTCGCCGACAATGGCAGTTTCCAGCGCGGCTTCGACGTGCTGTCTTCGGCGCATAGCCCGGACAATCCCGATTGGCGGCTATTGTCGGTGCAGGGCACCTGCATGGATAATCTTGGCCGCCACGACGAAGCGCGCCGCTATTACGACGCGGCGCTCAAGATCGCGCCCGATGAGCCGTCGGTGCTGTCCAATCTCGGGCTGTCCTACGTGCTGTCCAAGCAATTGCCGCAGGCCGAACAGGTGCTGCGCCGCGCCTATGCCAATCCGAGCGCCGACGCGCGGGTCCGCAACAATCTGGCGCTGGCGGTCGGGCTGCAGGGACGCTTTGCCGAAGCCGAGAGCATCGCGCGCACCGGGCTGCCGCCCGAGGAAGCCGCGGCCAATGTCGCCTATCTGAAGCAGATGCTCGATCGCAAAGGCGGTCCGCGCTTCGATCAGGACGCCGCACGCTCCTGACCCCAGCGACTGTGCCTCCGCCGCAGCCGAAGCGGTCGAGGCCGCTTCATGCCCTCATCCATGACAAGCTTGCTTTAGTGCAGGCTGTTGCCTTGCTTCGGGGTAGGCTGTTGCTCAGTGCATCGTCGCGGCAAGCCGGATGCCGGCAGGGCCGAGAATCACGATGAACAGCACCGGCAGGAAGAACAGGATCATCGGCACCGTCAGTTTCGGCGGCAGCGCGGCGGCCTTCTTCTCGGCCTCGTTCATGCGCATATCGCGATTTTCCTGGGCCATGACCCGCAGGCTCTGACCGAGCGGCGTGCCGTAGCGCTCCGACTGCTGCAGCGCCAGACAGACTGATTTCACGCCGTCGAGGCCGGTGCGCTTGGCGAGATTCTCGTAAGCGACCTTGCGGTCCTGCAGATAGGCCAGCTCCGCCGTGGTCAGCGTGAATTCTTCCGCGAGCGGGACCGACTGGGTGGCGATTTCCATGCTGACCTTGCGGAACGCCGCTTCGATCGACATGCCGGATTCAACGCAGATCAGCAGCAGATCGAGCGCATCGGGGAAGGCGCGTTTGATCGACAGCTGCCGCTTGGCAATCGCGTTCGACAAAAACAGCATCGGCGCCTGCATGCCGAGATAGGCGGCGCCAACGCAAATCCCGATCTTGAGCGTCAGCGACTCAAGATGCGCGATCAGGAACACGTACAGCGCTGCGGCGAGCAGAAACACCACTGGCGTGACCATGCGGAAGAACAGGAACGTGATGTAAGGGGCGTGGCCGCGATAGCCCGCCATCACCAGCTTGTCGCGCGCTTCTTCCTGCGCCACCCATTTGCCGAGGTTGAAGTCCTGTACGACCTTCGCGACCATCTGCTTGGGGGCTTGGCGCAAAGCCACCCGTTCGGTCGCCGCGATCCGGTCGCGCTCGCGCTGGCGGATGCGCTCGCGCTCGCTGGCGACCACCTTGAGGCGCTTGGCCATGTTCTGATCGGCAAATAGCGGGGTGATCAGCGTATAGACCGTTGCCGATGCCGCGATGCCAGCCAGCATCATCACCATGAAGCGAGTGTCGCCTAATTTCATCAGCAGGAGATCGAGCATCGTGGTCTGCCTTCAGAAATCGAAGTTGATCATCTTCTTCATGACGAGAACGCCGATCATCATCCAGATCGCGCTGCAGACCAGCATGAACACGCCCATCGGATGGGTCCACAGCAACGAGATGTAGCCCGGCGTGGTCAGATAGACCAAGATCATCACGATCGGCGGCAGCGAACCGATGATGCCGGCCGAGGCCTTGGCTTCCATCGACATCGCCTGAATCTTCTCTTTCATCTTCTTGCGGTCGCGCAGCACCTTGGACAGGTTGCCAAGCGCTTCGGAGAGGTTGCCGCCCGACTTCTGCTGGATCGCAACCACGATGCCGAAGAAATTGGCCTCCGGCAGCGGCATTCTCTCATACAGGCGGCCGCAGGCTTCGCCGAGCGGAATGCCGATGGCCTGAGTATCGAGGATCGCCAAAAACTCCGAGCGCAGCGGTTCCGGCGCGTCTTCCGCCACGACTCTCATCGAGTCGTAGAGCGGCAATCCGGCCTTGATACCGCGCACGATGACGTCGACCGCATCGGGCAGCGCTTTCAGGAACGCATTTTCGCGGCGCTTCTTGAGATAGTTCAGCAGCCAGCGCGGCAAACCGAAGCCGGCCGCGAAGCCGAGGCCGATCGCAGCGACCAGACCGCCGCCAAACAGAAAGACCATCATGAAGGTGAAGACACCAAACAGCGCGGCGCCGACATAAAACTGCTTCGGCGACCAGCTCAGGCCCGCCTGGCTGAGCCGGACGTCGACCGAGAGCTGCTTTTCCTTCTTGTTACGCGCCTCGAGTTCTTTGAGCGAGTTTTCGACCTGGCTGCGGCGCGAGCGTTGCACGCGATCAACCTGGCGGACCACGGGCTCGGTGCGGGCCATCGCGGCGCGGCGTTGCTCGGCCTTCTTTTCGCCGGACAGCAGCGGATACAGAAACACCCACGCCACACCACCGACGGCGACGGTGGCCATGAAGGCGATAGCGAGCGTTTGCATTTGCATGGCGCCGCTCCCTTATTCAGTGACTTCGGCAGCGTCCAGCGCGGCAGCCAGTCGACGATCCTCGCCATAATAGCGCGCACGGTCCCAGAAGCGCGGGCGGCCGATGCCGGTCGAGCGGTGCCGGCCGAGGATGTTGCCGTTCTGATCCTCTCCGAGCAGGTCGTACACGAACAGATCCTGGGTGATGATGGTCTCGCCTTCCATGCCCATCACCTCGGTGATGTGCGTGATGCGGCGTGAACCATCGCGCAGGCGGGCAGCCTGAATGATGACGTCGATCGAGGCGCAGATCATTTCGCGGATCGTGCGCGAGGGCAGGGCGAACCCGCCCATGGTGATCATGGACTCGCAGCGCGACAAGGCTTCGCGCGGATTGTTGGCGTGCAGCGTGCCCATCGAGCCGTCATGGCCGGTGTTCATGGCCTGCAGCAGGTCGAACGCTTCTGGTCCGCGGACTTCGCCGACGATGATCCGTTCCGGGCGCATACGCAGACAGTTGCGCACCAATTCGCGCATCGTCACCTGGCCTTCGCCTTCGATATTGGGCGGCCGGGTTTCCAGGCGCACCACATGCGGCTGCTGCAACTGCAGTTCCGCGGCGTCTTCGCAGGTGATGATGCGCTCGTCGTCGTCGATATAATTGGTCAGGCAGTTCAGCAGCGTGGTTTTACCCGAGCCGGTACCGCCGGAGATCAGCACGTTGCAGCGCACCCGGCCGATGATCTGCAGGATTTCTGCGCCTTCCGGCGAGATGGCGCCAAACTTCACCAATTGCTCGAGGGTGAGCTTGTCTTTCTTGAATTTGCGGATCGTGAGAGCCGGGCCGTCGATCGCCAGCGGCGGAACGATTGCGTTGACACGGGAGCCGTCGGCCAGACGCGCGTCGCAGATCGGTGAGGATTCATCGATGCGGCGGCCGACTTGGCTGACGATGCGCTGGCAGATGTTGAGCAGCTGCTGATTGTCACGAAAGCGGATGCCGGTGCGCTGAATGCGGCCGCTGACTTCGATGTAAACGGTGTCGGCACCGTTGACCATGATGTCGGAGATGTCGTCGCGCGACAGCAGCGGCTCCAGCGGGCCGTAACCGAGCACGTCGTTGCAGATGTCGTCGAGCAGTTCCTCCTGCTCGGCGATCGACATCACGATGTTCTTGATCGCGATGATCTCGTTGACGATGTCGCGGATTTCTTCGCGCGCCGACTCGCCATCCAGCTTGGACAGCTGGGTCAGGTCGATCGCTTCGATCAACGCGCCGAAGATCGTCGCTTTGACCTGATAATAATTGTCCGATCGTTTGCTTTCGATCGTGGGAGGGGGCGCGGAGCGCGCCGGCGACAGCGGCGGCGAGCTTACCGAGGCGGGCGTGGGGTCTGGCAGCCGCGCAGCCGCGGCGGGCATCGTCTCCTTCGGTGAAGGAGGCGCTTTGCCCACTCGTTGGTCTGTTTCTGGCGCGGAACGCTTACCAAACACGCTTTGGCTCCACCTCGACTATTTTGCGAGCAGTTTTTCGATCAAGGGCGACAGGAACGACGAACGAGGCTTCTTGGTTTCGGCACGGCCGGTCAGCCGCTGCGCGATCTGCAGAAACATCTCGGTGGTGCGGTGGTTCGCAGAGATTTCGGCGATCATCTGGCCGTTGTTGGCTGCAGTCCCGAACAATTGCGCGTCGAACGGGATCGAGACGATCGGATCGCTCTCGATCGCCTTGGCAAATTCCGCTGCGCTGATTTCCGGCCGCTTCGGCACCCCGACCTGATTGAGACAGTATTGTGGGGGGCGGTCGTTGGGACGAGCGCCCTTCAACAGGTCATAGAGGTTCTTGGTATTGCGCAGGTTGGCAAGGTCCGGAACGGCGACGATCAGGATATCGTCGGCGGACACCAGCGCGCGCTTGGCCCATCCCGACCATTGATGCGGAACGTCGAGCACGATGCAGGGCATGGTGGTGCGCAGCGTATCGAAAATCGAGTCGAACGCTTCGGTACCGAAATCATAGACCCGTTCGAGCGTCGCGGGCGCCGCGAGCAAGCTGAGATGGTCGGTGCATTTTGACAGCAACCGTTCGACAAACGCCGTATCGACGCGATCGGGCGAAAACACCGCATCAGCGATGCCCTGTGCCGGGTCCTGATTGAAATCGAGGCCGGCGGTGCCGAATGCCAGGTCGAGATCGGCGACCACCGTATCGAGCGCCAGCTCGCGGGCGATCGCCCAGGCGACGTTATGGGCCACAGTGGAAGCGCCGACGCCGCCTTTGGCACCGACCACAGCCACCACCCGCCCGACCGCACGGGCTTCCGGCGCGGAGAACAGGCCGCACACCGAGGCGACCACATTGATCGGAACGACCGGGGCGATGATGTAATCGCTGACACCGCGGCGCACCAGTTCACGATACAGCGTGACGTCGTTGATCTTGCCGATCACGATCACCCGCGTGCCGGCGTCGCAGACCGTGGCGAGCTGATCGAGCCCGGCGAGAATGTCGCTGCGCGCGTCGGTCTCCAGAATGATCACGTTCGGAGTCGGCGCGGTGCGATAGGCTTCGATCGCGGCCGTGATGCCGCCCATCTGAATTTTCAGGTGAGCCTTGGCGAGCCGGCGATCCTCTCCGGCGGCTTGCACCGCCGAGGCCGTCTCGACCGTCTCGCAAAAAGCTTGCACCGATACGCGGGGAGCGGGCGCGATATGCTCCTCGACCGCTGCCGGGGTCGGCGCAGGCTGCTCGTCGTCGGTTGTCTGGCGTGCGTAACTGATCATTTGCCGGTGTTGCTGATTTTGGCGCTGTCGGATTCGCTGTAGACCGTCGCCGTGGAGTTGCCCTTACGATACTTGTCGAATGACGCGGTGCGCCGCGCGGTATAGGCCGGGGTTTCCGGGCGCGGCTGCACCAGATCGGCGGGGTTTTCGACCACCGCGGCGAGATTGCGCTGAGTGGCGCAGCCGTGATTGTAGGACGGCCGGTTCTCGAAATAGCCGGGGTTGTTGATCGACGGGCCGAGGTCGTCGGGCCACAGTCCGCACGGACCGACCGACGCCGTGATCCGCGGATAATTGACACGGATGGCGGCGAACAGCCGGGGATCGCTCGGCCGATAGTCGCGCACCACCACCGCATGGGCCGGCACGCCGGTGGCGGCCAGCAGCGAGCGGATTTCGCGCAAGGAATCGGCCGCGGCGCGCGCATTCGGCGTTTGCACCGGCGTATCGATCGTGATTCGGCCGGTGCCTTCGCGCAGCCAGCTTTGTCCGAGTGCGGCGATGTCGGCGCGCTGCGGTCCGGTCAGGCCGCCGCGGCCATTGCCCACGAAAACATGAACGGTCTGGTCGGCTTCCTGAATCGCAATCGGATGACGCTGGCGATAGTCGACCGGCACGGTGCCGGTGGCGTCGAGTTCGCCAGTGTGATTGCAGGCCGACAGCATCAGGCCGAGCCCGAGCAGGGCGGCGGCTTGGCTGGTGCGGCGCCAATGATCGGCGGATCGAGCGAAGGTCATGGTGTCAGTCCTTGTCCGCCTCAGTCGGTAATGAAGCCGTAGGCGCCGCGATAATTCCGCGCCGGGGCCGGCTTGCCCGGCACGCCATAGATGCGGTTGATGCTGCCGAGCAGGTCGGTCTGCGGGTCGGACGCATCGGTGAAGCCATCGTCAGGGCGCGACAGATCTTTTTGCGCAACGGCACGGACCACATAGGGCGTCACCAGCACCATCAGCTCGCTTTGACGATTCATGTAGTCGCGGCTGCGGAACAGCGTGCCGAGCACCGGAATCTGCGCCATGCCGGGCAGGCCGTTGATGGCCTGCTTGGTCTGCTCATGGATCAGGCCGGCCATCGCCATCGAGCCGCCGGAGGGAATTTCCAGCGTGGTTTCGGCGCGGCGGGTCTTGATCGACGGCACGGTGAGGCCGGGGCCGGTGAACTGCGCCAGCGTGATGGCGTTGTCGTCCGACAGTTCTGACACTTCGGTCATCACCCGCAGGCTGATGCGGCCTTCCGACATCACCACCGGGGTGAAGTTCAGCGAAATACCGAACTTCTTGAAAGTCAGCTGGGTGGTGCCGACCCGGCTGATCGGATCGTAATTGTAACCGGACGGCACCGGGAATTCGCCGCCGGCGACGAAGGTGGCCGACTCGCCGGAAATCGCGGTCAGATTCGGTTCGGCCAAGGTGCGCACCACGCCGGCGCTTTCCATGGCCTTGATGGTGGCGCTGACGCTGGGCGCGGAGCCGAACGCCGCCGTGATCGCGTTGCCGGTGACGAGCTGCTTGCCATAGGCGGTGAAGGGCGTGGTGTTGTTGAAGTTCACCACCGCAGTGCCGTAGTTCAGGCTGCCGCTCAGGTCGATGCCGAGCTGCTTGATCAGATCGCGCTGCACTTCGGCAACGGTCACCTTCAGCATCACCTGGTCACGGCCGCGCACGACAATGCTGTTGACGACATTATCGGCGCCTTCGGCCAGCCGCGTGGCGATGTCGCCGGCCTGCTGCGCCTCGATCGGGCTTGCCACCGAGCCGCTGAGCAGCACGCCCTTGACGCCAACGCCCTCGACCCGGATGTCGGAATTCGGCAGCGTCTGCTTGATGGCGGAGCGGATGCCGTTGAGGTCGCGCGTCACCGCGATGTCATAGGCGGCGATCTGCTGGCCGGCGCTGTCGAAGAACACGATGTTGGTCTGACCGACCTTGACGCCGATGATGTAGGCGCGCTGCGCGGAACGGACCACGGCGTTGGCGATCAACGGGTCGGCCACCAGCACGTCCTTGATGTCACGCGGCAGGTCGATCACCACCGATTTCGAGACGCCGAGCGATAGCACCCGGGCATTCATCTGGCCGTCGGATGGCATCGCATAGCGAGGATCGGCGGCGAGCGTCGGCGTCAGCGCGGGCTGAAGCGACAGCAGCACGGCAGCGGACAGCGCCAGGGCGCGGCGCCCCAGACCTCGCCTCGTCCGGTTGATGGGGCTGCAGGGCGTGCTGCAGGTCATGGCCTGTCCTCTGCTCACTGATTGGTCGTGGTCGGCGTCGAGACGCCAAACCGAACCACATTGATGCTGTCGCGCCGGCGGTGGTCTTCATTCACGGCTTCGGTGGCGGCCGTGGCATCGGCCAGGCTGCGCAGCGCGAGCGACAGCGTGCCGCTCTGCCGGGCGCGCGCCAGCGTTTCCGATTGCTCCGGCTTCAGCTCCAGCGTCGCGGTCTTGCCGACCACGACCTTCTGGCCGTTCTTGTCCTCAATGGTCTGATCGATGGCGAGCACGCGCACATTGCTGAGAATGATCTCGGCATTCATCGGGTCGGCCGATTTGCGGGCGTCCGCGTTCCGGTCGCGCTTGGTCAGAATCACGTCGACGCGGTCATTGGGCAGGATGAAGCCACCGGCGCCGGTTTCGGGCGAAATTTCGGTGGAGATGGCGCGCATGCCGGACGGCAGAATCGCCGCCATGAATCCGGAGCCGTCGGCCTTGACCAGCTTCAATTCGCGGATCGGCTCGCCGGCGATGAACGGCGAGCGCGCGATCGAGCCGACGATCTGCGTGGCGGCATCGGGGCGTTCATTGCGCCGGATGAACTGGCTGCTGACCGTGCCGGCCGGCCACACCTGCCACTGCACGTCATTGGGACCGACCGTCTGCCCGAGCGGAATGTCGGATTTCGCCACCAGCACATCGATGGTCTGCACCGGCGGCGCAGCGACAGGAATGCTCGGAGCGGGCTTTTGATCGGAGCCGCTCGCAAGATAGGCGGCAATGCCACCGGCGCCGACGGCAATCGTCAGGACCACAATGCGTGCGGTATTCATTGGGCTCAACTTTCCAGATTACGGCTGACGGCTTGCGCCGCCCTAACCCGGAGTTGACCAGTTATTCGTCAAAGCATGGTTAATGAGGGGTATCTAAATCGCCTAGGGCCGCGATCAGCGGATCGCGAAATGACCGAGGTCGACCGCCCGGATCCATTGGGTGTCGGGATAGACCAGCAGCGCGCCGAGCGCCAAGGCGATGCCATAGGGGATGCCGCTCTCTTTGGCGTGCAGTCGCAGCAGCCAAGCCTGGCCGGTGAGGGCGGACGGCAACGGCCATTGCCTCAGCTGAATCACGGTCAAGGTCAACGCCCCGCCGAACAGCGACGCGAACAGCAGATATTCGAGCAGATGGTCGAAGCCGAACCACAGCGCCGCGGCCGAAGCTACTTTGGCGTCGCCGCCGCCGATCCAGCCCATCGCGAAGAAGGTGAAGGCAAAGGCGAGCACGGTGGCGCCGGCGGCGCTGTGCATCAGCAATTGTTGCCAGTCCATGCCGCTCCAGGCGGCGAGTGTGAAGAACCCGATGATCAGCAGCAGCGAGACGCGATTGGAAATCGTCATCGTCAATAGATCGCTGACCGCCGCAAACGCCATCAACGCTGGAAACAGAAACATCCGCAGCAAGTCGAGGATCATAGGGCACACCGGATCTGATGGTAACATCAGCGGCAAGGTTAAGCCGCAGACGTGAACAATCGGAAAATGCGCGGTGGTGTCACCACATCACGACGATGCGGCCAAGCACAGCGACGATCGCCAATGCCATCGCGGCGCAGATCAGCACGCCCACTTCGAGATGATAACGACCATCGCTTCGCGACGGGAGGGCGGTGAAAGGAATAGTATGGCGGCTACGCATGACTAACTCGAGGCAAGGGATCAGCTAACGCCCGCAGTGCCAGAAACGACGAAGGCCCCGGGATGTCCGAGGCCTTCGCGGTCGAAAAAGTTAGTTCTTAGGGCTTCACGAGGGCGTTGGCGACGTCCTGGAAGCGGTCCTTCAGGTTGCCGCCGACCGTAGTGACCGCAGTGATGATCACGAGCGCAATGCCGGTGGCGATCAGGCCGTACTCGATCGCGGTGGCACCCGATTCATCCTTGAGGAAACGCGCAACGATGTTCTTCATGAGATAACTCCATGTATCCACGAGGCTGTGAACTTCTCTGGTCGGACCGGCGTTCTCAGCACCGTGACCATGGCCAACCCTAGTCGCGGGGGAATTGCGTTGCAGTTAATTCGATCGCAGAAACTCGGAGGTAACTCCCACTTCTTTCATAGAGTAAACTTCAAATTAATCCGAGCTTCCCGTAAGCCCCTCAGACCACGAATATTTCTGGTTGTGTCCGGTAGCTTGTACAAGTGTTGCGCAGCGTCCAGATCAGGACGCCCGCGTTTCGTTTGGAGTTCATTCATCAATTAACGTCAGATTTGCCATGTCGGGCGCCGGCCCCGCTGCGTATCGCTTTGGCCGGCCTGTTGATGTCCCGGAGTTGAGTATGTCGAAGAAGTCGGTGCGCCGCGATTTGAGCGGGGCGGTGCGGTCGGGGTCGCTCGCGATCGCCTTGGTTTCTGGGACCGCTGCGTTTGCGGGCACCGGCGAGGACACCATCGCCGTCGCCGTCGATCAAGCCAAGCTGGTGAAGATGCCGCCACGGATCGCCACACTGGTGGTTGGCAATCCTCTGATTGCCGACGTCAGTCTGCAGCCGGGCGGCGTGGTCGTTGTCACCGGCAAGGGTTATGGCGCCACCAATGTGATTGCGATGGATCGGGCCGGTGAGGTGCTGGTCAACCGTGTCATTCAGGTCGAAGGGCCGATGGATCCGGTGATCACGGTCTATCGTGGCGTTGATCGCGAATCCTATAGCTGCACGCCGATCTGTCAGCGTCGCATCACGCTCGGCGACGGCGAGGGCTATTTCAAATCGGTGATGGACCAGGCGGACAAGCTGAACGAGAAGGCGACTGGCGCCTCGTCCACGGTCGGCAAAGCGGAGTAGCTGATCGGCGGCGCCGATACGGTTAACGATCCGTTACCAGAAGCCGGCATTGTGTTGAGAATTGCCGAAATGTTTCGACAATCAGTTCAGCTTAAGGTGCGGCTTCAGTCATCCGCATCGAGGGTTGTCGATGTCGAGCGTCACCGCTTCTTCCGCTTCCGGTACAATGCTGCGCCGCTTCCGGCGCAGCCGTAGCGCTTCGGCTGCCGTTGAGTTTGCGCTGATTGCCCCGCTGTTCTTTGGACTGCTGTTCGCGATCATCGAAACCGCCCTGGTATTCTTCGCAGGTCAGGCGCTTGAGACCGCTACCCAGGAGGCGTCGCGGGCTTTCTTGACCGATCAGGCGCAATCGCAAGGCACGAAACCAGCAGATTTCAAGCAGTCAATCTGCAATGGCGTTCAGGCGTTGCTCGACTGTGGCAAGCTCGACATCGACGTGCAGTCCTATCCGCCGGGGACACCGATCACCATGGCGAGCCCGATCGAGGGTGGAGCCTATAATGCCAAAAACCTGTCTTACAACCTGCCCCCCGCGGGCAGCCAGAACACGGTCGTCATCCGCTCTTTCTATCAATGGCCGCTTTTTGTGACCGGCCTTGGCTATAACATCGCCAATATCGGAGGCGGAAAGACGGCTGGCTATTTTCTGCTGACATCCACGGTCGCCCTCCGTGCGCAGTGAAGTGATGCCATGATGCTTAAACTTCAAACGAGCCGTTCAAAGCGTAATTTGTGGCACGACACCAGGGGCGTTGGTGCGGTGGAATTCGCGCTGATCCTGCCGCTGATGCTGCTGATGTTCTTCGGCATGTTCGAGGTTTCGACCGCCGTCGCAGTGAAGCGCAAGGTCTCGGTGGTGGCGCAGACCGTTTCTGATCTGATATCGCGCTACGAGTCGGTGAAGGACGTCGATGTCACCAATGTCTTCACGATCGGGAAGACCATCCTGACGCCGTATTCAAGCGTGGAACTGAAAGCGCGCGTGTCCGAAATCTATATTGATCCGGCCGATGGTGCGGCACGGGTGCAATGGAGCAAGGGTGATACGCCTTATGCCAACGGATACGCCGTTCAAGTGCCGTCGGCTCTGATCGCCAAGGACTCCACGGGCAAGGTCATCGCCAACCAGTATCTGATCTTCAGCGAGATCGAGTATTTGTATAAGCCGACCGTGGGCTATCTGCTCGGCAGCTTCACCATGAAGGATCAGACGTTTACGCGCCCGCGTTTGTCGGTCTGTGTGCTGCTCAATCCGGTTTCGAAATCGGATCTGTGTCCGACCACGGTGAAGCAGAGCTGATTGGATTGTGCTGCGTCGCGCAGCCGATCCCGCGTCAAGCGCTCTGACGCGTCGTCTTGATGCAAGCCGGCAGTCACTTTGCTCAAAGACGCAATCATCGAACTGACAATCAAATCGAACTGACAATAAAGCCGAGCTGAAAATAAAAAAGGCCGCAAGAACTGCGGCCTTTCGTGTGTTGTAGTACTGCAGCCTCAGCTGCAGGCCGCGGCGTTAGCCAGCGGCGCGCAGGTTGTCAGCCGACGACTTGCCCGAGCGGCGATCCGCGACGATCTCATAGCTGATCTTCTGGCCTTCACGCAGCGTGCCGAGACCGGCGCGCTCGACGGCGCTGATGTGCACGAACACGTCGTTGCCGCCGTCGTCCGGCTGAATGAAGCCATAGCCCTTGGTCGCGTTAAACCACTTCACGGTTCCCATGCTCACGGGATTGTCCCTTCTCAATATAGATACGTTTGGCGCCTGCCCGCGGGCAGACTGGTGAGATCGAATTTTGGAAGGGTCGTCAGCGTAAACCGGCTGTACCGGTGGATTGCTAATGTCGTCCGGCCGAAAATCGATTAGTAGATGTTATGCGAAAGCGGCCCCCAAGACAATCCTGACGTGCGGGATTTCTTGGGGGGTCAAGCTCTTGCAACATTTGGCAGAACCGCGACGGCGAGGTGCTGGTCATGGGACCGTCACAAGGCCGTCAGGCGTCGTTCAGCGGCGGCGGAACTGGCCGCGGGGCGGGGCGCCGCGCGGCGGAGTGCTGCCAGCGGGACGCTCGTCCTTGTGCCGGAAAATGAGGCGGCCCTTTTCGAGGTCGTAGGGCGACATCTCGATGGTAACCCGGTCTCCGGCCAGCGTCTTGATGCGATTTTTCTTCATCTTGCCCGCTGTGTAGGCAACGATTTCATGTCCGGCATCGAGTTGCACCCGATAGCGGGCATCTGGAAGGATTTCGGTCACCAGTCCTTCGAACTGGATCAGTTCTTCTTTGGCCATGGTCGTCTCCGGATCGTTTCGATTAGCGCTGCGGTCTGGGATTGCGGTTGGAATGGGGGGCGCGATTGTCGCGCTGCAGGAAGGCGACGCCCTGCAAGCCGCCATCCTTGCCGCCATTGGAGCCAGCGGACTGAGGCCGCGGGGCCTCGTGCCGGCCGGACTCATGGCGAGCCCCAGGCAAAGCCACCGAACCGCTGGCCGGCCGGCGACGCCGCCGGTTGGCCTTCCCTGGGTTAGCCGCACCAGCTCCATGCTCGCCGGTACGCGCGGCGTGGACATGGGAGGTTGAGCGACCGCCGCGATGCTGAGTCGGCTTCGGGGCGGTATCGCGATGCCCTGGGGTGCGGCGATCTTCGCGCGGCAGCGAGATGCGGATCAGCTTCTCGATGTCGCGCAGATAGGCGATCTCCTCGCCGGCGCACAGCGAGATCGCGATGCCTTCGGCGCCGGCGCGCGCGGTGCGACCGATCCGGTGCACATACGTCTCCGGCACGTTCGGCAGGTCGAAATTGACGACATGGCTGACGCCGTCAACGTCGATGCCGCGCGCGGCGATGTCGGTGGCGACCAGGGTGCGCACCTCGCCGGAGCGGAACGCCGCCAGCACGCGCTCGCGGTGGTTCTGCGACTTGTTGCCGTGAATGGCGTTGGCCTCAATGCCGGCGCGGGCCAGGCCCTTCACCACCTTGTCGGCGCCGTGCTTGGTGCGGGTGAACACCAACGCGCGGTTGATGGTCTCCTGCTTGAGGATTTCGGCGAGCAGCGCCGGCTTGGCCGAATGATCGACCTGGATGATGCGCTGTTCGATGCGCTCGGCGGTCGAGGACACCGGCGTCACCGCCACCCGGGCGGGATCGCGCAGCATCTGCTCGGCGAGGTCGGCGATGTCCTTCGGCATGGTGGCCGAGAAAAACAGCGTCTGCCGCTTGATCGGCAGCTTGGCGACGATTTTGCGGATGTCGTGGATGAAGCCCATGTCGAGCATGCGGTCGGCTTCATCGAGCACCAGGAATTCCACCTGAGTCAGTTTGATGGCGTTGCCCTGCACCATGTCGAGCAGCCGGCCCGGGGTGGCGACCAGCACTTCCACGCCCGGCATCACGCTGCGCACCTGGCGGCCCATCGGCACGCCGCCGATCGCCAGCGCCGTGCTCAGCCGCATGTGGCGGCCATAGGCGTTGAAGCTGTCGAGGATCTGGCCCGACAATTCGCGGGTCGGGCTCAGCACCAGCACGCGGCAGGTCTTCGGCAGCGGCTTGATGCGGCTTTCCAGCATCCGGTTCAGGATCGGCAGCGCGAATGACGCGGTCTTGCCGGTTCCAGTTTGGGCAATGCCGACCACGTCACGGCCGGCGAGGGCAAGAGGAATGGTTTGCGCCTGGATCGGCGTCGGCGTCACATAGTTCTCTTCGGCAAGCGCGCGAGCAATCGGATCAGCGAGGCCGAATTCTTGAAAGGACGACAAAAGGTGTTTCTTTCCATTGCGAACATGCGCCCACGGCAGTTTTGCCGAGCGCACCTTCAGCGTATGAGAGACACCCGCGTGTTGGGGGCGCCGGTTGTGGTTAGCTGAGAGGGCAGGCCAGAGACCGTGAGAGCGGCTCAGAACACGCGGCCTGCATCGACCCGATGAATCCAGGGTCCTGGGCCCCATATGGAACAGCAACGCGGCGGATTCAAGGTGTGATTGCATCGCGGCCCGGTTCCATGGCGTGATCTTTCACAAGGCAACGTCGTTCGGAGGCCACTGTTCGGTGGTTGATTCACCCGCCGCGGGCTGATGGTTGTTCCCCCTTGCGGAATATGGCGGCGCGGCGAGGATTGTCGTTGCTTCAGCGGCTTAGCGGCGATTGCAGCCCACAGCCGCGGGGCGCGAGCGGCGGCGCTCGCCCGCGCCACCAACAGGGAGGAGGCTACCGATGCAAGATCTGGTTCTGATATCCCGCGCCGCGGATTTTGCCGCCCGCTGCCATGCCGGTCAGCGCCGCAAGGGCGCGACCCGGGAGCCATATCTCAATCATCTCGCCGAAGTGGCCCATTTGCTGGCGACGGCGACCGAGGGCAGGGACGCGGCGCTGGTTGCGGCAGGCTGGCTGCACGACACCATCGAAGACACCGATGTCAGCCGCGAACAGCTTGCCGAGCTGTTCGGCGATGACGTTGCCGTGCTGGTGGTGGAGGTGTCCGACGACAAGACGTTGCCGAAGGCCGAGCGCAAGCGGCTGCAGATCGCGCATGCGCCGCATCTCAGCGCGCGGGCGCGCATGATCAAGCTCGCCGACAAGATCAGCAATCTGCGCTCGCTGCTGGTGTCGCCGCCCGATGATTGGGAACGCGAGCGGCTGATCGACTATCTCGATTGGGCTGAACAGGTCGCGGCCGGCTGCCAAGGCGTCAACCCGGCGCTCGAAACGCTGTTTCGCAAAACCGCCGCCCGCAGCCGGGCCGTGCTGTAGCCTTCTCGACTAGAGGCCGTTCGCGCCGCGAGAATCATCGTGAACCAGCGGCCAAGCGCGGCTATGATGGCGCACCATCAGCCGAGCGTATTTCACCAGCAATCCGCGAGCGGGCCAGCCGCGGCGATCGCCGCGTTCGGTGCCGCCTTTGCCATCAACCTTGAATGCAGCAGCCATGATCCGCGCCAGCAAAGTTATTGGACAACATCATTGGACAGAGCCGGCGGCCGACACGGTCGTGCTCGATTTTGATGCACGGCGCAGCCGGCACACCGCGTTGACCGGCACTCGGGGCCTGGCGTTTCTGCTCGATCTTGAGCAGGAGCTGACGCTGCGCGGCGGCGATGCTTTGGTGCTGGACGACGGCCGGCTGATCGAAGTGGTGGCGGCGGCCGAGGCGCTGACCGAGATTCGCGGCAACGATCTGCCCCATGTGGCGCGAATCGCCTGGCATCTCGGTCATCGGCAGTTGCCGATGCAGATCGTCGGCAAGGGGCTGCGCATTCGCCGCGATCCGGTGGTCGAGGCGATGGCCAAGGCGCTCGGCGGGCGCACGCTCGCCATCGAGGCGCCGTTCGATCCGGAAGGCGGCGTCTATGCCGCCCCCGCGGCCAAGCCTGCCGCCGGTCATCACGATCATCAGCATTGCGGGCATGAACACTGCAATCATGATCATGGCGACCACGCCGCGCATCAGCATGACAATCATGACAAGGGCCAGGGCTGCGGTTGCGGCTGCGATCATGATCACGGCCACGACCATGGCCACCATCACGATCATGGTCATGCTCACGGCGACGGGCATGGACAGGGCTGCGGCTGTGGCCATCACCATGGTCACGATCACTGAACATCTCGCGTCCATCAGCCTTGGCGATCGGCGCCGCCACGCGCTGGCCTGACGATCGCCACCTCCCAAGTACGATCCCAAGTACGATCTCGAGCACGATCCGGCTATGACCACCATCCTCGATCTCACCGGCCTGAAATGCCCGATGCCGGTGCTGCGCACCCGCAAGGCGTTGCAGACGTTGCGCGGCGGTGAGCGGCTCGAGGTGCATTGCACCGATCCGATGGCGGTGATCGACATCCCGACGCTGATCAATGAGACCGGCGACCGCATCGAACGCCGCGAGCGCAGCGACGAGCGCATCGTGTTCGTGATCGAGAAGCGCGCCGAATAGCGCTGATCGGCGGCCCGCTCGGAACGATCGCTGCCATTGGTGATTGGTTCGCCGGCAACCGGGAGAGCGGTGATGGCGCGCAAATATTCCAAAGCGGCAAGTAGCAAAGTCGAACGCGCGATGAAGAAGCGCAAGGCCGGCACGCTGAAAAGCGGCCGGTCCGGCAAGACCGTGACAAGCCGCAAGCAGGCGATCGCGATCGGGCTGTCGGAAGCCAGGTCGGCCGGCAGCAAGGTACCGAAGGAACAGTCGAGCAAGCGGGCGAGCAAGACCGCAAAGGCTAGCAAGACGACCAAGACCACCAAGGCCGCCGCCAGCCGGCGCAGCAGCAAGAAGACCGTCAAACGCAGCAAGAGCGGCAAATCGGCCAGCAAGCGCAAGAGCGCCAAGGACTAGCGGCGCAGGCTCCGGGAACTTAAGCGGCATTTTGCGGTTTGGCCTGCCGGCGGCGCGTGGCAGCATGGCCCGTGCATCGGAGGATGCTCGCCACAGGCTGCTTGCCACAGGATGCTCGTGATGGGTCGCGCCAGCCTTACCCAGTATCGCAGCAAGCGTGATTTTCAGCAGACCGCCGAGCCCTCCGGCGATCAGCCAGTGCGGCGCGCCAAGCGCCTGCGCTTTGTGATTCAAAAGCACGCCGCGCGTCGGCTGCATTACGATCTGCGGCTCGAATTCGACGGCGTGTTCAAATCCTGGGCGGTGACGCGCGGGCCCTCGCTCGATCCGCAGGACAAGCGGCTCGCGGTCGAGGTTGAGGACCATCCGCTCGACTATGGCGACTTCGAAGGCACCATTCCCAAAGGTCAATATGGCGGCGGCACCGTGCTGCTGTGGGATCGCGGCTATTGGGAGTGTGACGATCCGGAACAGGGGCTCGCCAAGGGCGATCTGAAATTCACGCTGCACGGCGAGAAGCTGCGCGGCAGCTGGGTGCTGGTGCGGATGCGCCATGATCGCGATGGCAATGGCCGCACCAACTGGCTGCTGATCAAGCATCGCGACGACGAGGCGCGCGAGGGCGACGGCGAGGCGGCGCTGGCGCAGGACCGCTCGGTGGCGTCGGGACGCACCATGGAAGAGATCGCGGCGGGCGAGGGCCGCGGTCCAAAACCGTTCATGCGGCGGATGGCGGCGCGCGCCAAAGCCGATGCGGTGTGGGACAGCAGCAAGCGCAGCGCCGCGTCGCCGACCGCCAAGCCTCGCACCCCATCGGCTGAACGCGCGCGTCGTCCGGCGCGCGCACCAGCCGCGCCGCGTGGCCGTAGCAAAGCTGCGCCGATGCCGGGCTTTGTGGCGCCGCAGCTTTGCACGCTGGTGACGCGGCCGCCGTCCGGCACGGGCTGGGCGCATGAGATCAAGCTCGACGGCTACCGCATGCAGCTCCATGTGAAAGAGGGCCAAGCGCGGCTGTTCACGCGCAGCGGCCTTGATTGGACCGACAAGTTCCCGGCGATCGCCCGCGCGGCCGCGGCGTTGCCAGATGTGCTGATTGATAGCGAGATTGTCGCGCTCAACGACAATGGCGCACCGGATTTTGCGCTGTTGCAGGCGGCGCTGTCCGAGGGCGAGACCGATCAATTGATCTGCTACGCGTTCGATCTGCTCTATGCCGATGGCGCCGATTGGCGACAGCGGCCGCTGCTGGAACGCAAACAGCGGCTGCAACAACTGCTGGTCGCGCGCGGGCGGCGCAAGGGGGCGCTGATCCGCTATGTCGATCATGTCGAGGCCGGCGGCGAAGAAGTGCTGCAATCGGCCTGTGAGATGAAGCTGGAAGGCATCGTCTCAAAGAAGCTCGATGCGCCGTATCGCTCCGGGCGCAGCACAAGCTGGACCAAGGCGAAATGCCGGGCCGGGCAGGAGGTGGTGATCGGCGGCTGGAACAGCACCAACGGCAAGTTCCGCTCGCTGCTGGTCGGGGTGCATCGGAATGAGCAGCTCGTTTATCTCGGCACGGTCGGCACCGGCTTTGGCCGCGACACCGTTGCGCGGCTGATGCCGGCGCTGGAGCGTGCGGCGTCGGACACCAGGCCGTTTAGCGGCAGCAATGCGCCGCGCGCGGGCAAGGAAGTGCATTGGCTGAGGCCGGAGCTGGTCGCCGAAATCGAATTCGCTGGCTTCACCGGCGCCGGTCAGCTGCGCCAGGCGGCGTTCAAGGGCTTGCGGCTCGACAAGCCCGCGGCCGAAATCATGGATGAGACCGCCGCTGCGCCAAGCCTGCAGGCGAAGCCGGCTACAGTGCGGCGCGCCGCCGCCGTTCGCCGCCGCGATGATGCCACCGTGCTCGGCGTGACGTTGTCCAATCCCGACAAGGAGCTGTGGCCCGATGATGGCGACGGCGCGCTGACCAAGCGCGATCTGGCGCGCTATTTCGAGGCGGTCGGCCATTGGATGCTGCCGCATCTCAAAGGACGCCCGTGCTCGATCGTGCGCGCGCCGGACGGCCTGTCGGGGCAGCGCTTCTTTCAGCGCCATGGCATGGCGGGTGGCTCCGAGCTGCTGAAGCTGGTGAAAATATCGGGCGATCGAAAACCCTATCTGCAGATCGACCGGATCGAGGCGCTGGCCGCGGTGGCACAGCTTGGCGGCGTCGAACTGCATCCCTGGAACTGCGCGCCCGATGAACCGGATCAGCCCGGGCGATTGGTGTTTGATCTCGATCCTGCGCCGGAACTATCGTTCGACGATGTGATCGTTGCGGCGCGTGAGCTGCGCGAACGGCTGACCGCACTCGGCCTTGCCGCGTTCTGCAAGACCACCGGCGGCAAGGGCCTGCATGTCGTGGTGCCGCTTGCGGCCGACCAAAACACCGATTGGCCGCGTGCCAAAACTTTTGCGCAGACGCTGTGCGCGCAGATGGCGGCGGATAGTCCCGAGCGCTATCTGATCAACATGGCCAAGGCTAAGCGCCACGGCCGGATTTTTCTCGATTATCTGCGCAATGACCGGATGGCGACCGCGGTGGCGGTGCTGTCGCCGCGGGCCCGCGACGGCGCGCCAGTGTCAATGCCGATCAGTTGGGCGCAGGTCAAAGCCGGGCTTGATCCGAAGCGGTTTACCCTGCGCACCGTGCCGGCGCTGCTATCCAAGAGCCGCGCTTGGAATGATTACTTCGAGGCAGCCACCCCGCTGGCGCCAGCGATCGAACGCCTGACGGCCAGCGGGGCGGGGCGCCGCAAACGCTAGAGTTTGCCGAGCAGCACCAGCACCAGCAGGATCACGATCACCAGTCCCAGGCCGCCGCCGCCATAATAGCCGGTGCCGTAGAACGGCCCGCCGCCGACGCCGGTGAAGCCGCCGAGCAGCGCGATAATCAGGATGATCAGGATGATGGTTCCGATCGACATGGCATTCTCCTCAACCCGCGGTTTGTTTGTGCCCCGCTGAATGCAGCGCCAACGGACGACCGTGACGAATGTTCCGGGCAATGAACTCGCAGCACGCCTCTGGTCTGCGCCGCGGGCCGACCTACATGTGCCGAGGGCTTACACCACAGGGATATCCGCCGATGTCAGCACCGCTGATCGTTTCGATTCCGCACCGGCTCGGCCGCGACGAAGCGCGGCGCCGGATCGAGTCCGGGCTCGCGCGCGTCACCGCCAGCGTGCCGGTGCTCAAGCTCGACGAACAAAGCTGGGAAGGCGACCGCATGATGTTCCGGGCGCGAGCGCTTGGCCAGGTCGCGGCCGGCCAGCTTGAAATCGCCGATGATCACGTTCGGGTCGAAGTGGTGCTGCCCTGGCTGCTGCAGAAATTCGCCGAGGTGACGCAGGCCACCATCCGGCAGCGCGGCCGGCTGCTGCTGGAGAAGAAGCCCTGAGAATCGTGCGTAGCGGCGCGGTAACGTTTCATTAACCTTGTGGCGCGAGCCTCGATCCCAGCGGCGTAGGGAACCGACCAGCTCGGCACGAGACCGCCAAGGCCGTCCGGCCCTCGCTCGATCCCGGACGGCCTCTGCTTGTCTGGATGGTCGTTGCTCAGCTCCGTGTCCGCCGCAATCGCGACGGCCCGAGCTTGCCGCGATAACGCGCGCGCTGCACCGCGACCGGCAGGTTCGCAAACAAATCGGCCAGCGCCAGCCGATCGCTTTTGTCATCGACCAGCCGATAATCATCGAGCTGCACCGCACCGGCAAAATCTTCGGCGCGCGGCCAGCGCCGGCCCTGATCGGTGAGCGGCGCCAGCTTGCAGGCGATCGCGACAATCACCGCCTCGCGGTCATGGCGGCGCGCAAAGGCGATCACGCGGTCGGCGAGCGGCCCTTCAACGCGCAGCGGCTGATAACTGCCCTCAGAGAACAGCGCTGGATGCGCCGCGCGCAGCCGCAGCAGTTCTTGCGTCCAGGCCAGTTTGATGCGGCCATCGCGCCATGTATCGGCGAGCGCGGCCCAGTCGGGCTGGTGCAGATCATCCAGCATCGCGGCGCGCGCGGCAAAATCCACTGGGCGGCGATTGTCAGGATCGACCAGCGACAGATCCCACAATTCGGTGCCCTGATAAAAATCCGGCACGCCCGGCAGCGTGGCCTTCAGCGTCAGCTGCGCCAGCGAATTGAGCGCGCCGAGCAGCGCGACGCGCTCCGCCAGAATTTGCAGCTGATCGATAAAAGCGCCGGAGCGGCCGGGATCGAGGATGCGCTCAATGAAGCCGTGCACACCGTCTTCATAGGCCGCATGAGGATTGAGCCAGCTGGTCTGCTGCTTGGCTTCGCGCGCCGCCTTCTGCGCATAGGCCTGAATCCGTTCGGTGAAATCCGGCTCGGCTTGCAGCGGCCAGGCGCCGAGCAGAGTCTGATACAGCATGTATTCAAAAGGCGCCGACGGCGCGCGGGTCGTATTGTCGATGGTCAGATGCGGGGCGTTGAGCACCTTCCAGCGCGCCACCGCCGCGGTCCATTCGCCGGGCAGTTCGGCCAGCGCCAGCAGCCGCGCCCGGGTGTCTTCGCCGCGCTTGGTGTCGTGGGTGGCCGTGGCGGTCATGCCATGCGGCCAATCGATGGCGCGCTTGCGCATCATCTCATGGAAGGCGTCGATCGGCAGCGCGCCCGCCGAGGGATCGCCGCCGACCTCATTGAGCGCCAGCAGCCGGTGGTAGCGATAGAACGCGGTGTCCTCCAGCGACTTCGCCATGGTCGGTCCGGTGAATTGCTGCAGCTTCAGCGCAAAGCGCCGCACCCGTCGCTTGCTGTGCGTGGTGGTGCCGCGCTTGATCAGATCGAGCGTCAGCACCTCGCGCAGGAAATCGAACAGGCCTTCATCGGGCCCGAACCAGTCGGCACGCGCGCGCTCGATGGTGTCGGCGATCAGCGCACGGTCGGGCGCGGTCGGTCCCGCCGCATTGAGATAGGTGCGATACACCGGAAAGTGCAGCACATAGAGTTCCAGTGCCTGGCGCAGGCTATTGGCGGCAAAGTCGCGCGTCGAATAATGGCCGCCGGCGATGCGCGCCAGCAGCCGCGCCAGCACCGTGAATTCGCTGAGCAGCAGGGTTTGCAGCACCCGGCGCTTGGCCTCGCGTAGCACTGGCTGAAATTCTGGGGCGCGGTTGCTGATCTGGCGCCACACCTCATCAAGCGCGCCAAGGCCGGCGCCATCGACCAGCACGCGGCTGATGATATTGAGCCATTCATAGCCGGTGGTGCCATGCACGCCGGCAAAGCGCGGCAAGGTCTCGTGCTCGCCGAGAATCTTCTCGATCACCACATAGAATGGCGAGGTGTCGCCGCCGCGCGCATCGCGTAGCAGCCGTTTCAGCCGCACAAAATACTGCGCCGGGTCGTGCAGGCCGTCGATATGATCAAGCCGCAGCCCGTGCAGCTTGCCCTCGCTCACCAGCCGCTGCACCAATCCATGGATCGCGTCGAAGGTTGAGGCGTCCTCGACGCGCAGGCCCGCCAGCGTGTTGACGTCGAAAAAGCGCCGGTAGTTGATCTCGCTGGCGGCCAGCCGCCAATGGCCGAGCTGATAATGCTGCCGTTCCAACAAAAGATGCAGTGCCTGGGTTTGCGCCGGGCGGCCTTCGCCAGCCCGGTAAGCGTCAAGCCCGCGCGCGATCAGATCAGTGGCGCCGGGAATCTGGCGCAGGCTGTGCCGGAACGCTGGGGCGCTGGCGCGGTCTGGCTGCTTCAGCCCGGCATAGCGCGCCACGAGTTCGAGGATGGCGCGGCCCGCGGCGCTGGCTTCAGCATGGGTGGTCTTGACCACGGTGCGCAGAATGTCGCGATAGCGCTCCGGCGCGATCGGTAGCCGGTGCTGATAGTACCAGACGGAGAAGCTGGCATGGTCGGCATCATAGCGTAGCTCGATCTCGCCGCGCTCCAGCGCTTCGCCATAGGAACTGCCGATGATCGGCAGCAACACGCCGTCGCGCGAGCGGTGCGGCAAGATATCCCAATCGATGTCGAACGAGTCGGCATGGGGCGAGGCCGGTCCCCATTCCAGCACATCCAGCCACCAGGGATTATCGTCAAAATGCACGCCGACATGATTGGGCACGAAATCGAGGATCAGGCCGAGATCGTGCTGCTTGAGCGCCGCCGTCAGGGGCTCGAAGGCCGCTTCGCCGCCAAGCTGCGGGTTAAGCGCGGTGTGGTCGATGATGTCATAGCCATGGGTCGATCCGGCGCGCGCCTTCATGAATGGCGAGGCATAGAGATGCGTGATGCCGAGCACCTTCAGATAGGGCACGATCGCGGCAGCGGCGTCGAAGCCAAATTCTGCGGTGAGCTGCAGGCGATAGGTCGCGAGCGGAATGGCGGGAGGCATGGCAACGGTTCGCGGTGACGTTTCCGCCGGTGGCGGCCCGTTGAGGCAAGTCGTGCTGACCAAAATGGTTCCACGCGCGCGGCGCGCCGTGGTTCGTCTCAGGCGGCCGAGCCGGCGAACACCAGCACCGAGCGCGGCGGCGCTGTGCTGCTTGCGCCCGAGGCGAACGGTGCAATCACGGCGCGTTCGTCGGTGGTGTCGAGCAATTGCCGCCACACTTGATATTCCGGCAGTTTTGGCAGCGTGAAGCCGATCGGCTGCGCGGCGGCATTGAGCACGATGAACAGCGCGGCGAAGCCGGGATCGGTCGGCCCCAGCACGTAAGCAAGAAAGCGGCCGTCGGGATAGGCCCAGTCGTGCTCATTCATTTCCTCGGCGTTCGGCGTCAGCCACAGCACGCCATAGGAGCCGTCGCTGCGCCGGCCGTCGAGCCAGCGAGTGGCACGGAGCTGCGGAAAATGGCGGCGCAGCTCGGTGAGCCGCGCGATGAAATCGATCAGATCGTCATGCGGGGTGCCAAGCCCTTCCCAGCCGACCCAGCCGACTTCGTTGTCCTGACAATAGGCGTTGTTGTTGCCGTTCTGTGAATTGCCGACCTCGTCGCCGGCCAGCAACAGCGGCACGCCCTGCGCCAGCATCAGGCAGGCGAGCTGGTTCTTGCGCAGCTGCAGCCGCAGCGCCTGCACGGCGGCATTGGTGGTCGGGCCCTCATGGCCGCAATTCCAACTGTCGTTGTTGTTGGAGCCGTCGCGATTGTCCTCGCCATTGGCGAGATTGTATTTGTGATTGTAGCTGTACAGGTCGGCGAGCGTGAAACCGTCATGCACGGTGACGTAGTTGATGCTGGCGCGCGGCTTGCGGCCATCGCGATGATAGAGGTCGGACGAGCCGGTCATGCGCCGCGAGATTTCGCCGATCAGGCTGCCTTCACCGCCCCAATAGCGCCGCAGCAGGCTGCGGTAGCGATCGTTCCACTCCGACCATTGTGAGGGAAAGCCGCCGACCTGATAGCCGCCCAGGCCAAGGTCCCAGGGCTCGGCGATCAGTTTGACATGGGCCAGCACCGGGTCCTGGCGCACGGCGGCAAAGAAGCTGCCATTGCGATCATAGCCGCTGGGGCCGCGCGCCAAAGTGGTGGCGAGGTCGAAGCGGAAGCCATCGACATGGCAGGTCTCGACCCAATAGCGCAAACTGTCCATCACCATCTGCAACACGCGCGGATGGCTGACATTGAGCGAATTGCCGCAGCCGGTGAAGTCGTCGTAGTAGCGGCGGTTTTCTTGGTGCAGCCAGTAATATGAGGCGTTGTCGATGCCGCGGAACGACAGCGTCGGGCCGAGATGATTGCCCTCGGCGGTGTGGTTATAGACCACGTCGAGCAGCACCTCGATGCCGGCGTCGTGCAGCCGCGCCACGGTGGTGCGGAACGCATCGAGCGCGTTGTCGTGCGGGCTATAGCGCTCCTCTGGGGCAAAGAACGCCAGCGTGTTATAACCCCAATAATTCGACAGCTTGCGCTCGATCAGATGGCGGTCATCGATCAGGCCATGGATCGGCAACAGCTCGATGGTGGTGACGCCGAGCCGCTTGAAATGCGCGATCATCGCCGGCGACGCCAGCGCGCCGAAACTGCCGCGCAGATTGGGCGGCACGTCGGGGTGCATTTCGGTGAGGCCTTTGACATGCGCCTCGTAGATGATGGTGTCTTCCCAGGGAATCTGCGGCCGCGGTTCCTGGCGGCCGGCGGTGGCGGTTTCGTCCACCACCACCGCTTTCGGCACGCCGCGGGCATTGTCGCGGCGGTCGAATGACAGATCCTCGCGCGGGCTGCCGGCGCGATAGGCGAAATGGGCGTCGCTCCACACCAGCCGGCCGGCGAGCCGTTTGGCATAAGGATCGAGCAGCAGCTTGTGGGCGTTGAAGCGGTGGCCGAGCTCGGGCTCATAGGGGCCGTGCACGCGATAGCCATACAGTTGGCCCGGCGTCACGTCATGCAGATAGCCGTGCCAGACGTCTTCGGTGCGTTCGGGCAGGGTGATGCGGTCCAGCTCGCGCCGGCCCTGGCCGTCGAACAGGCACAGCTCGACCTTGGTGGCGTTGGCCGAGAACAGCGCGAAATTGGTGCCGCGGCCATCCCAACTTGCGCCGAGCCGCGCCGCGCAGCCGGCCGACAACCGCATCATGGCCGTTCAGGCACCAGATAGATGACCGCAAGCGGCGGCACGGTCACGCACAGTTCGGGCACCAGGCCAGTGGCTTCCACCTCGCCGACATTGCCGACATTGCTGCCGCCATAATGCGCCGAGTCGGAATTGAACACTTCGCGCCAGGCGCCGGGGAACGGCACTCGCACCTTGTAGTCGTGATAGACGTTCGGCGAGAAATTGGCGATCACCAGGCAGCGGTCGCGCGCATCATTGCCCTTTCTGATCCAGGCGAACACGTTGCGGTCGCCATCATCGGTGATGATCCATTCAAAGCCGAACGGGTCGCAATCGCATTCGTGCAGCGCCGGTAGGGTGCGGTACAGGCCGTTCAGGTCGCGCACCAGCGATTGGATGCCGCGGTGGCTGTCCTGCTCCAAGAGGTGCCAGTCCAGCGACTGATCGTGATTCCACTCGCGCTCCTGGCCGAATTCGCAGCCCATGAACATCAGCTTCTTGCCGGGATGGGCGAACATGAAGGCGTAATAGGCGCGCAGATTGGCAAAGCGCTGCCAGGGATCGCCGGGCATGCGGCCGAGGATCGAGCGTTTGCCGTGCACCACCTCGTCATGCGACAGCGGCAGGATGAAGTTTTCCGAAAACGCGTAGTGCAGGCCGAACAGGATCTGACCGTGATGATATTTGCGGTAGATCGGGTCCTTGCTGATGTAATCCAGCGTGTCGTGCATCCAGCCCATGTTCCACTTGTAGCCGAAGCCGAGCCCGCCATGTTCGATCGGCTGCGACACCTGCGGCCAGGCAGTGGATTCCTCGGCGGCGGTGGTGGCTTGCGGGAACCGGCCGAACACTTCGCGGTTGAAATTGCGCAGGAAGGCGATCGCTTCCAGATTTTCGCGGCCGCCATATTTGTTGGGAATCCAGCCGCCTTCCGGGCGGCTGTAGTCGAGATACAGCATCGAGGCCACCGCATCGACGCGCAGCCCGTCAATGGCATAGCGGTCCAGCCAGAACAGCGCGTTGGCGACCAGGAAGTTCACCACTTCGGTGCGGCCGTAATTGTAGATCAGCGTGCCCCAGTCGAGATGGCGGCCCTGCAGCGGGTTGACGTGCTCATAGAGCGCGGTGCCGTCGAAATGGGCGAGGCCGTGGGCGTCATCCGGGAAATGGCCGGGCACCCAGTCGAGCAGCACGCCGAGCCCTTCGCGGTGGCAGGCATCGATCAGCGCTGCGAAATCGGCTGGGCTGCCGAACCGGCTGGTCGGCGCGAACAGCCCGGTCGGCTGATAACCCCAGGAGCCATCGAACGGATGCTCACTGACCGGCAGGAATTCCAGATGGGTGAAGCCCATGTCGCGCGCATAAGCGGGCAGGGTGTCGGCCAGCTCGCGATAGCTCAGCCAGCCATTGCCGTCCTTGCGCCGCCAGGAGCCGAGATGGACCTCATAGATCGACATCGGCGCCGACAGCGCGTTGATGCCCTTGGCGGATGGCCGCGGCGTCGGCACCTGTGTGGGATCAAGCACGATCGAGGCGGTGCTCGGCCGCAGCTCGGCGGCAAAGGCCAGCGGGTCGGATTTTTGTGGCAGCACCGCGCCATTCGGGCCGACGATCTCGAATTTGTAGCGGTCGCCGGCGATGGCGTGCGGCACGAACAGCTCCCAATAGCCGTTGCCGCGCACCCGCATCGGATGGCGCCGCGAGTCCCAGAAATTGAAATCGCCGACCACGCTGACGCGGCGGGCATTGGGCGCCAGCACCACAAAGCCGACGCCATTGACGCCGTCCAGCGTCATCGGATGGGCGCCGAGCTTGTCATACAGTTTGAGATGGGTGCCTTCGCCGAGCAGATAGAGATCGAAATCGGTCAGGATCGGCGGAAATCGGTAGGGGTCTTCCAGATCGATGGTGGTATCACCAAACCGGGCGCGCAGCTGATAGCGGCTTGAACCGTTCGGCAGCGCGCCGATGAACAGCCCGGCATCATGCACCCGCTCGAGCGCGGCGCAGTCGCCATGCTCGTCCACCGCATCGACGCTGGCGGCATTGGGCAAAAACGCGCGCACCACGGTCTGGTCGTTGTCCCGGTGCGGACCGAGATAGTGGAAGGGGTCAGCATGGCGACCTTCCACGATCGCGTAGGCCTCATCGGGCAGCTTCGCAATCATGTCACCTCCTCGTTGCGCGGCGCCAAAATCCGAACGGCACCGGCCAATGGGACGCGCAGCCAGTCCGGCCGATGCGCCAGTTCATATTCGATCTCGTACAACGCTTTCTCTAACAGGAAGAAGTCAAGAATCCCATCCGCTGCGTGCCGCTCGGCCGGCCATAGCCCGTTGTCATCCATCGTCTCGCGGTAGGCGCTGAGAAAAGCGGCACTGGCGCGGCCGCGCCAGGCCTCCAGCGCGGCGGCGAGCCGGCCATGCTCCTCAGGGGCGCTCTGCCGGGCGCGCTCCAGCGCCGCGGTGGTGGAATAATCGATCGAGCGCAGCAGCCCGGCGACGTCGCGGGCTGGCGGTGCCTTGCGGCGCCGCTCGGCGAGGCTGCGCCGTGGTTCGCCCTCGAAATCGATGATGCAGACGTCATCCTTGACGATCAGCATCTGGCCGAGATGGAAATCACCGTGATGGCGGATGCTGAGCCCGGCCTCTCCGCGCGGAAACAGCGCCGCGAGCTGTGGCTTGATCTGGTCGCACTGCGCCAGCAGCCGGTCGACCAGCAGCCGCTCCGGCTCGCGCAGCTGCTCTCGCTTGCGGAGCAGCTCGGCGATCACCCGATCGGCAGCCGCGGCGACCTCGTCGATCCAGGTGTCTGCCTGCGCCGCGCTGACCGGCTCCGGCGCGAAATCGGCGACCTCCGGGTGGCCGGCGAGCGCCCGGTGCAGCTCGGCGACCCGCCGGCCGGCCTGGGCCATCAGCCGCAGATACAGCATCTGCTGCTCGCTTTCCTCCGGCGCTTCGGTGCCGTTCAGCAGCCGCTGCTCGTCGAGATAGCGGTCGAGATAGGCCGAGGTCACACTCCAGCCATCGCCCTGGTTCTGCACAAAGGCATGGACCACCGCGACCGCGCTGGCGCTACTGCCGTCGTGATATTCGATGCTGCCGAGCAAAGCCGGGGTGTTGGCGAAGCCCGCGACATCAGTCAGGAAACGGCCGACCTCAATTTCCGGATTGAGGCCGTTGTCGAGCCGGCGGTAGATTTTGACGACATAATCGCTGTCCACCAATGCCGTGGAATTCGACTGTTCGGTCTCGACCGCGCGGATGTGCCCTGGTGATTTCGGTGGCAGTTCGGCGAACCGTGCAGTTGGCCGGTACAGCAGCTTTGTGCCGTCCTGCTCGACGGTGACCGCGTCATGCAGACAGTGCAGCACTTGCTTGACGAAGTCGGTCTCGGTGGCGACGTCGAGCAACGTGCCTTCGCGCGCGCCCTGCCGCACCGCGGAAAACGCCCGCGGATTGTAGCGCTCGCGGTCGAACCGCACCCAGTCGATCTGCATCGGCAGCACATAGCGCCCGGTGACGCCGCGCACCGTGGCTTCGAAGAAGATCAGCCACGGCCGGTTGTCGCCCTCGATGCACACCGGAATCGCCGAGGTCAGCCGCGGCACGATCGCGCGCGGATTGCGCTCCGGGAACCAGCGGCTGCGCGCCAAAAAGCCGGGCAGCACGTCGCGCTCGAACACGCCGCGGGTGCGCGCCAGCGTCATCCAGGACGAGCCGTACGGCACCACCAGGGTTTCGAATTCCGGCACCACGCTATGGGGCGCCACATGTTCGTTGGCGACGCGCTCGCACAGCCGGAACCAATAGAAGCCATAGGGGCCGAGCGTGATCATGTAAGGCAGTTCGCCGATCGCCGGGAAACGGCTGCGGCCGAGCATTTCCTGCGGAATGCGCTCTTTCCACGGTGACAGGTCGAGTTCGGTGGCCTGCGCCGAGCGTGACAGGTTGGCGACGCACAGGATCACTTCGTCTTGGTATTGACGGACATAGGCCAGCACCGCGCGGTTGGCCGGGCGGATGAACGTCATGGTGCCGCGGCCAAACGCCAGCGTTGATTTGCGTACTGAGATCAGCCGCTTGGTGGCGCTGAGCAGCGATGACAGGCTGCGCGACTGTGCCTCGACATTGACCGCCTCATAGCCATAGACCGGGTCCATGATCATCGGCGCATAGAGCCGTGCCGGATCGGCACGCGAGAAGCCGCCATTGCGATCCGGGGTCCATTGCATCGGCGTGCGCACGCCGTTGCGGTCGCCGAGATAGATGTTGTCGCCCATGCCGATCTCGTCGCCGTAATAGATGATCGGCGTGCCCGGGAACGACAGCAGCAGCGAGTTCATCAGCTCGATCTTGCGGCGGTCATTGTCCATCAGCGGCGCCAGCCGGCGGCGGATGCCGAGATTGATGCGGGCGCGCGGGTCGTGGGCATAGGTCGACCACAGATAATCGCGCTCGACATCGGTGACCATTTCCAGCGTCAGTTCGTCATGGTTGCGCAGGAACAGCGCCCACTGACAGTTCTTTGGAATGTCGGGCGTCTGGCGCAAAATGTCGGTGATCGGGAAACGGTCCTCCTGGGCGATCGCCATATAGAACCGCGGCATCAGCGGGAAGTGATAGGCCATGTGGCATTCGTCGCCGTCGCCGAAATAATGCTGCACGTCCTCGGGCCATTGATTGGCTTCGGCGAGCAGCACCTTGTCCTTGGCATAGGCGTCGAGTGCGCGGCGCAGCGCTTTGATGACGGCGTGCGTTTCCGGCAAATTCTCGTTGTTGGTGCCGTCGCGCTCGCACAGATAGGGGATGGCATCGAGCCGGAAACCATCGACCCCGGCATCGAGCCAGCGTTTCATCACCTGCTCCACCGCGCGCACCACGCGCGGATTGTCGAAATTCAGGTCGGGCTGGTGCGAGAAGAACCGATGCCAGTAGAACTGGCCGGCTTCCGGGTCCCAGGTCCAGTTCGACTTCTCGGTATCGGTGAAAATGATGCGCGTGCCGGCATATTTTTGGTCGGTGTCGCTCCACACATACCAATTGCGCGCGCTGGAATTCTTCTCGCTGCGCCGCGCCCGCTTGAACCACGGGTGCTGATCGGAAGTGTGATTGATCACCAATTCGGTGATGACGCGCAGCTTGCGCTTCTTGGCTTCAGTGATGAAGCGCCGAAAATCCTTCATCGTGCCGAAATCGGGATTGATCGAACCGTAATCGGCAATGTCGTAGCCGTCGTCGCGGCCAGGCGAGGGGTAGAACGGCAGCAGCCAAAGCGTGGTGACGCCGAGGTCCTGCAGGTAATCGAGCTTTTCGGTCAGCCCGGCGAAATCGCCGATGCCGTCCTTGTTGCTGTCGGCAAACGCCTTGACATGCAGCTGATAGATGATGGCGTCCTTGTACCACAGCGCGTCATTGTTGCTGTCGTCCGCCGTCGTCGCGGTGTCGATCGAAGTCATCATGTTCATGGACTGCACACTCAAGCCAGACATTGAAACAGCAAAGCGGGGTCACGGGCCGGATCGATGCGTAGCTGAAGGCCGCCCCACTGCACCGGCAGGCGTTCGCCGGTGATCAGATTTTCCACCGCGACCGGCGGTTTCAATTCGCCGCCGACATCGACCAGCGTGTCGCCGAGCGGGAACCAGACGTCATGGACCTCGCCCGACAGCGCGATCGCCACCCCGACCGTGTTGCGGCCGTCGAGCGAACGCTTGATGAAGCCGATCACATGCTCGTCGTTGATCTCGACAAAACGAAGATCATTGGTTTGCAGCAGCGCAGGATGGCGGCGCCGCGCCTGATTGAGATCGCGGATATAGGATTTCAGGTGGCCGGGCTGATCCCAGTCGCGCACCTTGATCTCGTATTTTTCGGAATCGAGATATTCTTCTCGTCCGGGGATCGGCCGGTGTTCGAGTAGCTCAAAACCGTTATAGATGCCGTAGCTTGCTGACAGCGTCGCAGCCAGCGCCAAGCGGGCCTTGAACACCCAGGGCTCACCGCTTTGCAGATGAAAGGGCAGGATGTCTGGCGTATTAACGAAAAAGTTCGGGCGGAAGAAGTCCCGTTCCGGCACGCCGGTCAATTCGCGCAGATATTGTTCGATTTCCCACTTCTGCACCCGCCAGGTGAAATAAGTGTAGGACTGCGTGAAGCCGAGCTTGGCCAGCCCCTTCATCAATTTCGGCCGGGTAAACGCTTCCGCGAGAAAGATCACGTCCGGGTGGCGCAATTGCACCTCGCGGATCAGCCATTCCCAGAACCGGAATGGTTTGGTGTGCGGATTGTCGATGCGGAAAATGCTGACGCCCTCTGACACCCAGAACAGCAGCACGTCGCGCAGCGCATTCCAGAGCGAACCGGCGTCGTCGCAGGCAAAATCCGGATTGACGATGTCTTCGTATTTCTTGGGTGGGTTTTCGGCAAAACGCATGCTGCCGTCCGGCCGGTGGCGGAACCAGTTTGGGTGTTGCCGCAGCCAGGGGTGATCGGGCGAGCATTGCACCGCGATGTCGAGTGCGACCTCCAGGTTGACGGCCCGGCAAGCTGCGACCAAAGCGCGGAAATCCTCGATGGTGCCGAGTTCCGGATGCACCGCGTCATGGCCGCCTTCGGCCGAACCGATTGCATAAAAGCTGCCGGGATCGCCGGGCGCTGCGGCGAGCGCATTGTTACGGCCCTTGCGGTTGGTACGGCCGATCGGGTGGATCGGCGTGAGATAGAGCACGTCGAAGCCCATCGCCGCGATATCGGGCAGCCGCGCGATGCAATCGCGGAACGTGCCATGCTGCCCGGGCGTGCGGCCCTGGCTGCGCGGCACCATTTCATACCAGGCGCCGGCGCGGGCGCGCGGCCGGTCCACCATCAGCGGCAGCGCGGGCGAGCGGGTCAGGTCGGGGCGCGGCTGGGCGAGCGCCATCGCCGCCATCAGTTCCGGCGCCAGCAGGGCCTGATAATCACCGGATTCCAGAAAAAGCTGGCATTGGCGCTGGATCACGGCACCGACTTGGTCGCTGGCCGCGGTGCGCGACAGCAGTTCGGCGCCTTCCAGCGCGTCGAGGGAGACGTCCTGGCCGGCGTTCAGCTTCAGCTCGAAACCATGGCGCCAGGTGGCAAACTGATCGGTCCAGGCCTCGATGGCATAGAGATGACGGCCGAGCTGGCAGGGCACGAACTGGCCGTGCCAGCGGTCATTGACGTCGTGCTGCATCGGCACGCGCTGCCAATCGCGATCGACTTCGCGCCGCCACAGCAGCGCTGCGGCGATGATGTCGTGGCCGTCGCGATAAATGTCGGCCTCAACCCCGACCGGCTCGCCGACGATGCGTTTGACCGGGAAACGGCCGCCATCAAGCAGTGGCTGGATGGCTTCGATATGAAACGCCCCGCCCAATGCTGGGCTGATCATGGTTTGGGTTGTTTTATTCACGGTGATGCCAAATATGTGGAGCACACAAGATGTTCCGCCCCTGACTGGAGGCCCCCGCCCAACACCACTAGAAACTCTTGATCACCGCAGTTGGTTCCCGGAACTCAGCCGCGATTGCGGCGTTACCGGCCTTCCGCCTGCTGCATCACGCCAAATCCCTCCAGCGTCGCTTTGTCGCGCGACGAAACAGCAGAACGAATGGACACTTTCGCCAAAGCCGCCGAACTCGGAATCCAATCGGAATTCTATGACGGGCAAGGACAGCACCGCGTCACCGCTCTCGCAGCGCTGGCGGCGATCGTCGATGCCATTCCGCAGCCGCAGCCAAAACCGCTGCTTGGCACGGTGCTGGTGGCGCGGGGCGGCGAGCTGCGCGCCGAACTAACAGATGCCGCGCATCTGCCGGTGCGCTGGCAGCTACATGATCAGCAAGGCGCCGTGCTGGCCGCCGATATGTGTCACGAGCGAAGCTGGGTGGTGCCGGCAGGTTTGCAGCAGGGGCTCTATCAGCTCGATCTGCAGGACGAATCCGGTGCGCGCGAACGGGAGCCGCTGATCGTGGCGCCGGCGCGCGCCTATGGCGGCGCGTTCGAGCGCGGCTGGCTGATGTCGGTGCAGCTCTATGGCGTGCGCTCACAGCGCAATTGGGGTATGGGCGATTTCAGCGACCTTGCAGACCTGATCGCGCTCGCCGCCGAGCTTGGCGCGGCGGGCATCGGCCTCAATCCGCTGCATGCGCTGTTTGATGATCGGCCGCAGGATTGCAGCCCGTATTCGCCGAACAGCCGCCTGTTCCTGAACGCGCTCTATATCGACGTCGCCAAACTGCCGGAATTGCCGCGTTCCACGCTCGATGAGATCGAGCCGCTGCTCGGCGAGCTGCGCGCCAGCGACATGATCCGTTATCGCGAGGTTGCCGAGCTGAAATGGCGCGGCTTGCACGCGGCATTTACGGCGTTTCGTACGGGGGCCGATCCTGCGCGCGCCGAGCAGTTCGCGGCGTTTCGGCGCGAGCGCGGCACGCTGCTGACGCGCTTTGCTTGTTTTGAGGTGCTGCGCCATCAGTTCGGCACGCCCTGGTGGGAGTGGCCGGAGGCGTGGCGGCAACCGGACGATGCGCAATGCGCAGCACTTGCCAGCGGCGAACAGCGCGATGCGGTGGCGTTTGTCGAATATGTGCAATGGTGCGCGCATCAGCAGCTGCAGGACTGCCAGCTTGAAGCCGAGCGCCGCGGCATGCCGGTCGGCCTCTATCTCGACGTTGCGGTCGGTGTGCAGAGCAACGGCTTTGATGCCTGGAACGAGCAGATCGCGATCTCGCGCAAACTCGGCGTCGGCGCGCCGCCCGATCCGCTCAACACCGCGGGCCAGGATTGGGGCCTGGCGGGCTTCAACGCCGCGGGGCTGGAGGCGAGGGCGTTCGAGCCCTATCGCGCCATGCTGGCGGCCTCGATGCGCTATGCCGGCGCGATCCGGCTCGACCATGTGCTCGGGCTGAAACGGCTCTATCTGGTGCCGCATGGCTATCGTGCCGACAACGGCGCCTATGCGGCGATGCCGTTCGAGGCGCTGCTGGCGGTCACGGCGCTGGAGAGCCAGGCGCAGCGCTGCGTGGTGATCGGCGAAGACCTTGGCACTGTGCCGGACGGTTTTCGGGAGCGGCTCGCGGACTGGGGCATCTGGTCATATCGGGTGATGATCTTTGAGCGCGACGGCGACGGCTCGTTCCGCTCGGTCGATCGCTATCCGGCCGACGCGCTGGTGACTTTCAACACCCACGATCTCGCCACCTTCGTCGGTTGGCGCGGTTTTGCCGATCTGCATTTCAAGCGCTCGGTCGGCATCGATCCTGGCGAAAGCGATGACGCGCGCTGGCATGCGCTCGGCATGCTCGACAATGTGCTGCGCAACGAAGCGATTGCTAGCAATGATTTCTACGCCGTGACGCGGTTCATGGCGCGCACCCGCTCGCGGCTGTTGGCAATCTCGCTGGAGGATCTGCTGAAAGTCGCCGATCAGCCCAACGTGCCGGGCACGATTGATGAACATCCGAACTGGCGGCGCCGGCTGCCGGTTGAGCTGAGCGCGATCGCGGCGGCGATCGATCGGCAGGCCCTGCAGGACGCCACCGCCGGGCGCACACTCGGGCGGTGATCGCGTGCCGGGATTGATCGAAGACTACGCACTGATCGGCGATTGCGAGACCGCGGCCTTGGTCGGCCGCGACGGCTCGGTCGATTGGCTGTGCTGGCCGGCGTTCGATTCCGAAGCCTGTTTTGCCGCGCTGCTCGGCGGCCGCGAGCATGGCCGCTGGCAACTCGCACCGCATGGCGCGATCCGGAGTTGCACGCGGCGCTATCGCGGCGACACCTTGATCCTGGAAACGCGCTTTGAGACCGACGACGGCGCGGTGACGCTGATCGATTTCATGCCGCCGCGCGGGGCGGTGTCCGATCTGGTGCGGATCGTGCGCGGCGAGCGCGGCCGGGTGCGCATGCGCATGGAGCTGATCATCCGCTTCGGCTTCGGCGCCAATGTGCCCTGGGTGAAGCGCACCGATGGCGGCGCGCTGCTGGCGATCTGCGGCCCGGATATGACCGTGCTGCGCACGCCGGTCGACACCCATGGCGAAGGGCTGACCACGGTTGCCGATTTCGAAGTGATGGCCGGCGAGTCGGTGCCGTTCGCGCTCAGCTATGCGCGTTCGCATCTAGCGGTGCCGGACCCGATCGACCCCGAACACGCGCTGCACGACACCGAAGCGTTCTGGCTGGAATGGGCCGGGCGCTGCAGCTATCGCGGCGAGCATCGCGAGCTGGTGATGCGCTCGCTGATCACACTGAAGGCGCTGACCTATGCGCCGAGCGGTGGCATCGTCGCCGCGCCAACTACCTCGCTGCCGGAAAAGCTCGGCGGCTCGCGCAATTGGGACTATCGGTTCTGCTGGCTGCGCGATGCCACCTTCACGCTGCTGGCGCTGATGGATTCCGGCTACACCGAGGAAGCCTCGGCCTGGCACCATTGGCTGCTGCGCGCGGTGGCCGGTTCGCCCGCTAATATGCAGATCATGTACGGCATCATGGGCGAGCGCCGGCTGCTCGAATGGGAGGCCGATTGGCTGCCCGGCTATGAAGGCGCGCAGCCGGTGCGGATCGGCAATGCCGCGCACGATCAGTTGCAGCTCGACGTCTATGGCGAGCTGATCGACGTGTTTCATCAATGGCGCATGGCCGATCTGCGGCTCGATGGCGAGTCCTGGGCGCTGGAACGGGCGATCCTGGAACATCTTGAATCGATCTGGCGGCAGCCGGACAGCGGCATCTGGGAGCGGCGCGGGCCGGGCAAGCATTACGTTTCATCCAAGGTGATGACCTGGGTCGCGTTCGATCGCGGCATCAAGAGCGCGGAGCGCTTTCAGCTGAAAGCGCCGGTCGAGCGCTGGAAGCAGGTGCGCGACACCATCCATCGCGACGTGTGCGAGCGCGGCTTTGACCCCAAGCAGAATGCGTTCACCGAGTCCTATGGATCGCCGATGCTGGATGCCAGCGTGCTGCTGCTGCCGGCGGTCGGATTCTTGCCGGTGTCGGACCCGCGGGTACAGGGCACGCTCGCGGCGATCGAGAATGGCTTGATGCGCGATGGCTTCGTGCTGCGTCACGATCCGCGCGAGACCAGCGAGCCGCAGCCGGCGGAGGGCGCGTTTCTGGCGTGCAGTCTGTGGTTGGCCGACGCCTTTCTGCTGTCGGGCGAGGTCGACAAGGCGAAAGCGCTGTTCGATCGCGTGGTTGGCGTTGCCAATGATCTCGGTCTATTCGCTGAGGAATACGACCCGGACGCGCGTCGCCAGACCGGCAATTTTCCGCAGGCGCTGACCCATATCGCGCTGATCAACACCGCGCAGAATCTGACCGCGGTGCAGAAGGCCAAGGACAAGCCGGCGATCCAGCGCGTGAAGTAGCTTGGCGCGTTAGGCACGCGCGGCGTGGCGCTGCGCCAATACGAAATCGATCGCCGCGGCAAAGCCGTCCTGGTCATTGCCCGCGGTGACGTGGCGCGCTTCCTTGTGCACCTCGGCCGGTGCATTGCCCATCGCGATCGGCAGACCGCTCGCGCGCAACATCGGCAGATCATTGACCATGTCGCCGATGGTGGCGATCGCCTCTGGCGCGATGCCGAGCCGCTTGGCCATCGCGCCGACAAAGGTGCCTTTGTCGCAGCCGGGCGGGGTGACGTCGAGATAATAGCGCTGCGAGCGCGACGCTTGCGCCTGCGCGCCGAGCGCTTCCTGCATCGCGCTTTCGCAGCGCTCCAGCAGCGCGGCATCCTCACTGACGCCGACGATCTTGCAGGCGGCGTCAAAATACGGCGAGAAATGTTCGACCACGCTCGGGGCGAATTGCAGCGTGCGCTGCTCATGCTCAACATAGGCGCCGGCGGCATTGTGGATCAGCCAGCGATCATGGGTGAACACCCAGGCATCGATCGCGAATTCGCGCAGCACATCGAGGCTGCTGCGCACCGCCGCGGCCGGGATGAACTGCTGCTCCAGCGCCTGCAATTGGTCATCGACAATGGTCGAGCCGTTGAAGGCGCCGAGCGGCAGCTTGAGGTCCAGCGGTTCGATCAGCATGCGCAGCCCAGCCGGCGGCCGGCTCGACACCACGGTGAAGCCGATCTGCGCCTGCCGCAACTTCGTCACTGCGGCGCGCGCGGCATCGGTCAGCCGCTTGTCGGCGGTCAGTAGCGTGCCATCGACGTCGGAAATGATCAGGGCAATGTCGGTCATGCGGGAGGCCGTCCTTGCAATTGGGGCAGGCGCGTCACGATGGTCTCGACGATCGCTGCGACGCTGCGGTCGATCGGCACGATCAGCGCGTCTTCATCAGGGGCGGGCGGCTGCAGCGCCGCGAACTGGCTGTCCAGCAGCGATGGCGACATGAAATGATCACGCCGTGCTCGCAGCCGCGCTGCGATCAGGTCAGCGCTGCCGTCGAGATAGATCAGCGCAAAATCCTGTCGGCCATGGCGCAGCATCGCCCGGTAGGAGCGGTGCAGCGCCGAGCACGCCACCACGAGGCGCTGCTTGCCGGCGATCGTGTCGATCTCGCGCGCCAGCGTTGCGAGCCACGGCCGGCGATCGTCGTCGCTGAGCGGCAAGCCGGCAGCAAGCTTGGCGCGATTGCTGGGCGAGTGATAGTCGTCGGCGTCGATGAAGCGCCAGCCGAGCCGCTTGGCGAGCGCGGCGCCGATCGTGCTTTTGCCCGATCCGGACACGCCCATCACCAGCAGCACGCGTGGCGCGTCACGCATCGCGTGCAGTCCCTGCGGCGGCGCGATCGATCAGCCACACGGTGTCGCCATCAACGGCACGGGCGCGCGCCGCGGGCAGATCGGCGCCGGCGCGCAGCCGCGTGATGATCTCGCGCTTGGCCGCGCCGCCGGCCAGAAACAGCAGTTCGCGGCTCGAGGCCAGCGCCGGCAACGTCAGCGTGACGCGCGGCACCAGCGGTTGCACCGCGGCGTGTTCGACGCCGACCACCCAGCGCGAGGTTTCGGCCAGCGCTGGCGCGTCCGGAAACAGCGATGCGGTGTGACCGTCCGGGCCAATGCCCATCAAGGTCAGATCGAACAGCGGCCGCGCGGGCGCAAGCTGCGCGGCGCCGTAGAAGGCTTGCAATTCATCCTGATAGCGGCGCGCGGCGGCGTCCGGCGTCACCGCGTCGGTCGGCATCGGGTGGATGTGACCCGGCGGCGCGCGGCCATCCAGAAACGTACGGCGCGCTACGCCCATGTTGCTGAGCGGATCATCGGGTGGCACGAACCGTTCGTCGCCGATGAACCAATGCACGCGCGGCCAGGGGATCGAGGCTGCGAATTCGCCGGCCAGCAGCTGGTACAGCCGGCTCGGGCCGGAGCCGCCCGTCAGGCAGATCGCGGCGCGCTGGGGCTGCTGCGCGATCCGGTGCAGCAGATGCTGCGCGGCGATCCGCGCCAGTGCTTCGCTGTCATCGGCAACGATGATCTCGCGGGCACGGCAGGTCATCGCACCAGCGGCTCGCGCCAGGAGCGGCCATCGCGCGCGAGCAGCGCGTCGGCCTCTGCCGGGCCGTTGCTGCCGGCAGGATAGATTTGCAGGCCGTCGGCGCCGGCCTTGCGCCAGGCATCGAGAAATGGCTGCACGGCGGCCCAGCCGGCTTCGATCGCGTCGGCGCGCTGAAACAGGATGTTGTCGCCGATCATGCAATCATGGATCAGCGTCTCATAGCCGGTGGAGGGCGCGACCTTGAAATAATCCTTGTAGCGGAACGTCATCTCGACGCCGTCGATCGCGATCTGCGGCCCCGGGATTTTGGAGTTGAACTGCAGCGAGATGCTTTCGGCGGGCTCGATGCCGATCACCAGATAGTTTTGCGACAATTGCTGCACCGGGGTGCAGCGGAACATCGCAAACGGCGCCTGCTTGAACTTGATCGCCACTTCCGTGCGCTTGGCGCCGAGCGCCTTGCCGGTGCGCAGATAGAACGGCACGCCGGCCCAGCGCCAATTGTCGATGTTGAGCTTCAGCGCCGCATAGGTCTCGGTGGTCGAGTTTGGGCTGACATTGCGCGACTTGCGATAGTCCTCGATCGTGGTGTCGCCGATCTGGCCGGCGCTGTATTGGCCGCGCACCGAATTGGCGAGCGCGTCATGCTCGCTCGGAATTTGGATCGCCGACAGCACCGCGGATTTGGCGGTGCGCACCGCATGGGCGTTGAACTGGGATGGCGGCTCCATCGCCACCAGCGACAGCAATTGGAACAGATGGTTCGGCACCATGTCGCGCAGCGCGCCGGTGGCGTCATAAAAGCTGCCGCGATGGCCGACGCCGAGCGTTTCGGCGACGGTGATCTGCACATGATCGATGTGATCGCGATTCCAGATCGGCTCGAACATGCCGTTGGCAAAGCGCATCACCAAAATGTTCTGCACCGTCTCTTTGCCGAGATAGTGATCGATCCGGTACAGCTCGTGCTCTGGCACGAGACCCAGCAGATGCGCGTTCAGCGCCTTGGCGGAGGCGAGGTCGGTGCCGAACGGCTTTTCCACCACCAGGCGGCGCCACGCGCCTTGGTCCTCGCGCAGCAGGCCCGCGCGGCCGAGTTCGCTGCTGATCGGCGCGAACGCACCCGGCGGGGTGGCAAGATAGAACAGCCGATTGCCGCCGGTGTGGCGCGCCGCCTCCAGCTTTTCCAGCCGTTCGCGCAGCCGGTCGAATGACGGCGGATCGCTGGGATCGGCGCTGATCGCGGTGACGCAGTACAGGAGCTTGTCGGCGACGTCCTGGCGCACCGGGCGGGTGGCGAAGCGTTTCAGCCCGTCCATCAGGCTGGCGCGCAGCTCGTCGCTCGCCATCTCCTTGCGGGTGATGCCGACCACGCAAAACGTTTCGGGCAACAGCCCGGCTTCGGCGAGATTGTACAGCGCGGGGATCACCAGCCGGTGGGTGAGGTCGCCAGTGACGCCGAAAATCACCATCGCGTAGCGATCGGGAGCCGACGTGCTGGCTGCGCTCACGGTCACACCGGGTCCTCCTTGGGCTTCAGTTTGGCCGGCCCGGCTTGCTGCGCCGGGTCGGGATGCTGCGCCGGCTCCTTGTGGCCGCCAAAGCCGTCGCGCATCGCCGAGAGAATCTTTTCAGCGAAGGTATGTTCCCGGCGCGAGCGGAACCGGGCGAACAGCGCCGCGGTCAGCACCTCGGCCGGCACCGCCTCGTCGATCGCGGCATTGATGGTCCAGCGGCCTTCACCGGAATCCTCGACAAAGCCGGAATAGCCATCAAGTGTACCGTTCCGCGCCAAGGCCGCCGCGATCAGATCGAGCAGCCAGGATGGGATCACGCTGCCGCGCCGCCACACCTCGGCGATATCGGCAAGATCGAAATCGAAGCGATGCGCCTCGCGCAGCGTCGGCGCATTGGCGTTTTTCAGAATGTCGAAGCCTTCGGCATAGGCCTGCATCAGGCCGTATTCGATGCCGTTGTGCACCATCTTGACGAAGTGCCCGGCGCCGACCGGGCCGGCGTGCAAATAACCTTGTTCGACGCGCGGGTCGCGGCCATCACGGTCCGGCGTCGCGGCAATCTCGCCGCGGCCGGGCGCCAGCGCCGCGAAGATCGGATCGAGCCGGTCGACCAGCGGTTTTGCGCCGCCGATCATCATGCAATAGCCGCGCTGCAGGCCCCAGACGCCGCCGGAGGTGCCGACATCGACATAGCCAATGCCACGTTCGGCGAGCGCGGCGGCGCGGCGGATGTCGTCCTGCCAAAAACTGTTGCCGCCATCGATGACGACGTCATCGGGCGACAGCAACGCGCCGAGGCGTTCGATGGTGGTTTCGGTGATGGCGCCGGCCGGCAGCATCACCCAGACCGCACGCGGCGGGGTGAGCTGCTGGACCAATCGTTCGAGCGAGGCGGCGCCTTGCGCGCCGTCGCTGACCAGCACGGCGACCGCCTGCGGGTCCTTGTCATACACCACGGCATGATGGCCAGAGCCGAGCAGGCGGCGCACGATGTTGCCGCCCATTCGGCCCAGGCCGATCATGCCGAGTTGCATCAGAACCTCATCCCTTGCTGAGAGCCTTGGTCAGTGCGTTGCCGAGCGAGGCGAGGCCGCTGCCAAGCTCGCCCTTGAGATGGACGCGCAGCGCGCGCCGGCCGCGTTCGGTCAGCACGTTGAAATCGCCGCGCGCCTGCGCCGCCTTGATGATGCCAAAGCTCGCCGCCTGGCCGGGCACGGCGAGGTCGGCGGCATCATGGGTGATCTGCAGGAACACGCCGCTGTCCGGTCCGCCTTTGTAGGCCTGGCCGGTCGAGTGCAGGAAGCGCGGGCCGAATTCGGCGCAAGTGGCGACGCTAAGCGCATCGCGCAGCACGAGCCGCATGCTTTGCAGCGCCTCGATATGCGCGGCATTGCGCTCGATGTAAGCGAGCAGCGCCAGATAATCGCCGCTGCCGGCGCGGCCGAGATGCGCCTTCAGCCAGGACACAAGATCATCCTGCGCGCCAGCGGCACGCAGCGCGGCGGCATTGGCGGCATCGGTGAACAGATCCAGCTCCGCGCTGCTGAACACCGCGGCTTCCGCCGGCAGCGCGCCGGACTGTTCGAACGCCGCGATCAGCTCGCGGGTTTTGATCTTGGTGGATTCGACGTCGGGCTGATCGAACGGATTGATGCCGAGCACCGCGCCGGCGACCGCGGTCGCCAGTTCAAAGCGGAAGAATTCCTGGCCGATGTCTTCGGCCGAATTCAGCACGATGCGCGCCACCGGATGGCCGGCCTGTTGCAGCGCCTCCAGCTGATCGGCGTTGCGGTCGGGTTCGCCCGCGGTGCGCAGATCGATGAAGAAGCGGTCATCGCCATAGCGCGCAATGTCGCCGAGCGGCTCGCCGTCGATCGGGATCAGGCCCTTGCCATCCTTGCCGGTCGATTCCGCGATCAGTTGCTCAGCCCAGGCGCCGAAATCAGCCACCGCTGGCGAGCACAGCATCGTCACCTTGTCGCGGCCGGCGCGGCCGGCAAGGCCAAGCGCCAGCCCGAGCTGCACCGCCGGGTTTTGCGCCGGCGGCACGTCGCCGCCGCAGCCGCGCACCATGGTCAGCGCCGCGTCCAGGAACCGGCCGACATCGATGCCGGCCACCGCGGCCGGCACCAAGCCGAACGGCGACAGCACCGAATAGCGGCCGCCGATGGTCGGCTCGCCGTGCACGATCCGGGCAAAGCGCTGCTGCTGCGCGACCTTTTCCATCGACGAGCCGGGGTCGGTGACAGCCAGGAAGTGATCGCCGGCCTTGTCCGCCCCGACCGCCTTGCTGACCTCGTCGTAGAAATAGGCCTTCATCACGTTCGGCTCGGTGGTGCCGCCCGATTTGCTGGACACGATGAACAGCGTTGTGGGCAGCGTCACCGCGTTACGGATCGCGCGCACCTGGGCGGGATCGGTGGAGTCGAGCACGTGCAGTTTCGGGAAGCCGGCGCGCGGCGCAAAGGTCTGCGCCAGCACTTCTGGGCCGAGGCTGGAGCCGCCCATGCCGAGCACCACCGCATCGGTAAAGCCGCGCTGCTGCACCCAGGACGCCAGCTCCTGATAGTCGCGCTGTTTGGCTTTCGCGGCGGCGGCGCTATCCAGCCAGCCCAGCCATTTCGCTTCGTCGCTGCCGGTCCAGACCGCGGCATCGCGCGCCCACAGCCGGCGTACCAGGCCCTGCGCGCGCCATTGCTCGCTGCATTCGGCCAGCGCTTGGCCAAGCTTGGCATCGAGCGCTAGCGTTTGCGCACCGATGCGGGCGCCGAGCACCTTGGCGCGCTTCTGCGCCACCGCGCCGAGCAGCTTGTCGGCGGCGTCGCTGAACTGCTGCACACCATCGGCCAACAGATGATCGGCGATCGCTTCCAGCGAGATGCCGGCGGCCTGTAGCGCCGCCAGCGCCTGTTCGGCCTGATCGACGCCGTCCTCCAAGCTGTCGCGCAGCTGGCCGTGATCGCGGAATGCATCGAGCGTCGCCGGCGGCACGGTGTTGACGGTGTTCGGCCCGATCAGTTCTTCGACATAGAGCGTGTCGCGATAGGCCTTGTTCTTGGTGCCGGTCGAGGCCCACAACAGCCGCTGCGGCTTGGCGCCGCGCGCGGCGAGCTGATCCCAGCGGGACCCGGTGAACAGCCGCTTGTAGTGCTGATACGCGAGCTTGGCATTGGCGATCGCGATCTTGCCCTTGAGCGCGGCAAGCTTCGCCTGTTCGGCGGGATCGTTGGCCTTGGCGATCTTGTCATCGAGCTGTTTGTCGACCGCGCTGTCGATCCGGCTGACAAAGAAGCTGGCGACGCTGGCCACCTGCGCGGGATCGCCGCCGGATTTGGCATAGGCTTCCAGCCCGTCGATGAAGGCTTCCGCCACCGCGATATACATCGCCTGCGAAAACAGCAGCGTGACGTTGATGCTGATGCCCTTGGAGATCAGATGCCGGATCGCGGGAATGCCTTCCGGGGTCGCCGGTACCTTGACCATCAGATTACGGCGATCGACCCGGCGCCACAGCCGTTCGGCCTCGGCAATGGTGCCCTCGCAGTCGCGCGCCAGATAGGGCGATACTTCCAGGCTGACAAAACCATCATTGCCGCCGGACTTTTCATAAACCGGATGCAACACATCGGCGGCGTGCTGGATGTCTTCGACCGCCAGCGCTTCATACAATTCGGCCACCGGCTGGTCGCCCTGCGCCAGCGCCACGCCGATCGCGCCGTCATATTCGTCCGAACCGCCGATCGCCTTTTCAAAGATCGCCGGGTTGGAGGTCACTCCCTTGACGCCGTCGGCTTCGATCAGCGTCTTGAGATCGCCGTTGGCGACGAAGCCGCGGGCAAGGAAATCCAGCCAGACTGCCTGGCCGTGGTGTTCGAGTGACTTGACGGGGTTCATGATGACCTTGATCGTTCACTGAGGCGAGGGGCGCTGCGGCTCTTTCTGGACTGATACCGGCCATTGTCAATTGATCGTTCCGGCGGAGAAAGTCCTGTCGAAGTCGGGCCCTCAAAGAGGCGCGGTGGACTGCGATTGCGTCGGCAGTGAGACGAACGATAGCGCAACGCGTTAAAGGTTTGATGGTTCCTGAACGCGTCGCGGCATTAGCAGTAAGTGGTGCGCTCGCCAGCGTCGTCCGGCCAGTGGGCGAGCTGATCGCCGCAGGCCAGGTCATCGATCGCCCGCACCACCGCCTCGCGCACCCCGGTGTCGAACAAGGAATGGCCGGCGGCATGGATCACGCGCAGTTCCGCGCCGCGCCAGGCCCGGGTCAGGGTTCGCGCCGTGGCGGGCGGGCACAACAGGTCGTAGCGACCCTGCACGATCACGCCAGGGATGTCGGCGAGCCGGCCGGCTTCGGCCAGCAATTGTCCGGGCCGCAGAAAACAATCGTTCTGGAAGTAATGCGCTTCCAGCAGCGGCGTCGGTGGCCGATCGCGGTATGAGGGTAGCGCGTTGAGGTCGAGCCGGGTGCGCGCCGGGATGTGCTCCGACAGCGTGCGCTCGGTATCGTGCCAGGCCCAGGCCGCCGGGCCATGGATCGCGGGATCGGGATCGAGGATACGCCGCCAATAGGCGTCGAGCGGCGCCAGCCGTTCCTCCGCGCTCAGCAGCGTCAGGAAGTCGTGGTTCAGCGCCGGATAGAATTGCGGCAGCGTGTTGCAGAACGCGGTCTGCAACTCCTCGCGTGTGCCTAAAAAGGTGGCGCGCAGCACGAGCCCGGTGACGCGCGCCGGATGGGCTTCGGCATAGGCCAGCGCCAGGGTCGAGCCCCATGAGCCGCCGACCACCAGCCAGCGTTCAAAGCCGAATTCGGCGCGGATCAGCTCCAGATCGGCGATCAGGTGCTTTAGCGTATTGGCCTGGCAGGCGCCGCGTGGCCGGCTGCGGCCGGCGCCGCGTTGATCGAACAAAACCGCATGAAAACGCACCGGATCGAACAGCCGGCGATGTTCGGCCTGGCAGCCGCTGCCGGGGCCGCCATGGAGATAAACCGCGGGCAGGCCACCCGGCCGGCCGACGCTTTCGACATAAAGTTCGTGGCCGTCGCCGACCGGCAGATGCCGCACCGACCGTGGCGCGAGGCCATCGGATCTGTGGCGCGGTTGATGGGCGCTCTCTTGCATCGCATATAGGTATCGCAAATGCGAATTCGTTGCGAGAAGTTTCGGCGCCGGTTCAGCCTAGGAGGGTTGCGGATCGGGCCGCGGCCACTCAATTGAAGGTATTCCCAGCGTTGCCAACCAGGACCGCCATGCCACGCTACTACTTCAATACCCGGATCGACGGCGAGTTGATCCAAGACCCGGACGGTGAGGATTTGCGTGATCCCGACGAGGCTTGGGAGGTGGCGCGCACCACGGTCCGGCAGATCCTGAAAGCCGAGGGTGGCCAGCTTGGGCTGCTGCGCGCCAGCCTGGAAGTCACCGACGAGAGTGGCGAAGTGGTGCTGGAATTCCCGTTCGACGAGGCGCTGCTCGACATGCATCGCGGCTCCTCCACCACCCATTAACGAACCGGATGGCGCCATGACCGGCGCCACACCGCGGCAAGGGACGCTTGGCGGCGCCGATCTTGCTGGCATAATCGCACCCGCCAACGCACGGAGGGCGCATGCAGCAAACATGGCGGTTGTCGGCAACTGAGCTGGCGCGCCTGATCCGTTGCCGGGAGCTGTCGGCGCGCGAAGTCGCCGACCAGGCCTTGGCCCGGCTGGAAACGGTCAATCCGCTGATCAACGCGGTGGTGGCCTATCGTCCGCAAGAGGTGCGGGCGCAGGCCGACGCCATCGATGCCGCGCTGGCGCGCGGTGAAAACGTCGGCATGCTGGCCGGCGTGCCGGTGACCACCAAGATCAATGTCGATCAGCAGGGCTTTGCCACCACCAACGGCGTGACGCTGCAGCGCGACCTGATCGCGACAGCCAATAATCCGGTGGTCGATAATCTGCGCAAGGCGGGCGCGGTGCTGCTCGGGCGCAGCAATGCGCCGGCGTTTTCCTATCGCTGGTTCACCAGCAATCTGCTGCACGGCCACACCAGCAATCCGCATGATCGCGCGATCACGCCCGGCGGCTCGTCCGGCGGCGCGGCGGCAGCAGTGGCGGCCGGCATCGGCGCGATCGCGCATGGCACCGATATTGCCGGCTCGATCCGCTACCCGGCCTATGCCTGCGGCGTGCAGGGTCTGCGCCCGACCATCGGCCGCGTGCCGGCCTACAATCCGTCATTGCCGGATCGTGTGATCGGCGCGCAGATCACCGCGGTATCGGGTCCGCTCGCGCGCAGCATCGCCGATCTGCGGCTGGCGCTGAAGGCGATGGCTCAGCCCGATGCGCGCGATCCCTGGTACGTGCCGGCGCCGCTCGAGGGGCCAGTGCGCGAGAAGCGCGCAGCTTTGTGCCTGCGTCCCGATGGGCTGGCGATCACGCCCGCGATCGAAAGCGCGCTGCGGATCGCCGCGCAGCGCTTGACCGAGGCCGGATGGCAGGTCGAGGAGATCGACGCCACGCCGCCGCTTGCCGAAGCCGCCGAGCTGCAAACCAAGCTGTGGCTCGCTGATGGTTATGACGCGATGCTGGCCGCGGCCGAGCGCGAGGGCGATCCCGGTGCGCTCGCGTGTCTGCGCGGCAACCGCGACATCGCGCAGGGCATCGACCTTGCCCGGTTCTCAAAAATCCTGACGCGCCGCGCCACGCTGACCCGGCAATGGCAGCTATTCCTTGATGATTATGCGGTGCTGCTGCTGCCGGTGTCGGCCGAGCTGCCGTTTCCCGATCAGCTCGACTTGCGCGACGAGCCATCGTTTCGCCGGGTGTGGCAGGCACAGATGCCGCAAGTGGCGATCCCGTTCATGGGGCTGCCGGCGTTGGCGGTGGCGACCGGGCGGGTGGGGCGCGTGCCGGTCGGCGTCCAGCTGGTCGCCGGTCGTTATCGCGAAGACCTATGCCTCGCCGCCGGCGAGGCGATCGAAGCGGGCGGCGGCGCGATCGCGCCGGTCGACCCGGTTGCTTGAATCAGCGCAAGACCGGATAACGCCTCATGACCTCGATCTATGATTTCTCTGCAGCCACGCTGGCCGGCGCCGAAACGTCGCTCAAGCAGTTTCAGGGCAAGGTGCTGCTGATCGTCAACACCGCCTCGAATTGCGGGTTCACGCCGCAATATCGCGGCCTCGAGGAACTGCATCAGGCTTTTGCGGCGCGCGGCTTTAGCGTGCTCGGCTTTCCCTGCAATCAGTTCGGCCATCAGGAGCCGGGTGACGCCTCGCAGATCGCGCAGTTCTGCTCGCGCAATTACGGCGTCAGCTTTCCGATGTTTCAGAAGATCGAAGTCAATGGCGACGACGCTCATCCGCTGTACCGCTTTCTCAAGAGCGAGAGGCCAGGGCTGCTCGGGTCCGCCATCAAGTGGAATTTTACAAAATTCCTGGTCGATCGCTCCGGCCGTGTGGTGAAGCGCTATGCGCCGACCACCACGCCGGACTCCCTGAAAAAAGACATTGAGGCTCTGCTGTGAACGACATCACCGAAACGCCGCCGGATCGTCTCTCGATCGATCCCGCCAGCCCCTATTACAACGCGGCAGCGCTGGCGCGTGACATCGGCATCCGCTTCAAGGGCGTCGAGAAGAACAACGTCCAGGAATACTGCGTCAGCGAGGGCTGGATTCGGGTCGCCGCCGGCGCCGCCAAGGATCGCTTCGGCAATCCGATGACCATCAAGCTGACCGGCACGGTCGAGCCTTATTTCCGCACCTGATCTTCGCGCCATCGCCGATTTGACGCCAAGCCGACGTCGCGACTCTGGTCGCGGCGTGCGGTGGCATGCGCCCTCGCGCCGATCGCGTTAACGTTTCCACCTTTCATCAGCCGTCTTTGGTGACGATCGGACTGATCAACGCTGCCAGATGTCGTGGGCTGCGCATCCGCGCGCGCCGACATGTCGTTGGTGATCAGCGATTTCGCTGATTCGGGCGTGCTTTGTTCAAGCCGCGTTCTGTTGCTTAACGGCGCTGCCATCCGTCGTCACATTTCTGGACAATCGCCATTTGCGCATCTGGACTGGCCCATTCGCGGCTCTGCTAACTGCTCATGTAGAAACCACGATGCTACTCGCGCTCGGCCGCACCTGCGGCCGTTAACCTTTGGCGAGTGCCATCATCGTTGATTGGAACGAGGCGGCTCGCGCTGCCGCCAGATCTGCGTAGCGGCGGGGCGGGAATGCCCTACATCTGGCGTTGCGATCGGCCGCGAGTCCGATTCGGCTGATTCGGGCGCGCTTTGTTCCAAGCGCGTTCCGAACCTTAACGGCGCTGCGATCGCCGTCGCATTCTTGGACAGTCCCGGCCCGCCAACTGTCGAAGCGGCCGCTGGCGATCCGGGCCAGCAGCAGCGGCGCCGAAATTAACCTTTTCGAGCGTGCGCAGCGTTGCTCGCCAGCGTTCAGCCGTCGAAATGGACGAGATGCTGTGGCTGCGCGGCCGACGATCATCCCAGATCTAGCGGTGCCGCCGCTCGCCAGGCTGATTCGGCTGATTCGGACGAGCTTTGTTCCAGCCGCGTTCCGAAGGTTAATGGTGTCGCGGTGGCCGTCGCATTTCTGGACAAGGGCGGCTCGGCTGCGCCGGGCGGGGCGTCGCGGCGCGCGTGGCGCCGCTATTAACCTTTGGCACGCACTCCGCGCCCGCAGTGCGACCGATCGGGCTTTGGTCATCACCAGATGTTGCGTTCAGCGGGCAAACGGTCCCACGGCATGTAGTGGCCCACATCGGTGGCGCTGCTGATTCGGCTGATTCGGACGTGGTTCGTTCCAATCGCGTTCCAAAGCTTAACGCGCCTGCGCAGACGGCGTTGCAGAGCGGGACAGTGCCGGGCGCAGTGCATCGGCAAGCGATGTCGTAACAGGGGACTGCCGTTAACCTATCCGATGCCGATGACGGCGTGATGTCGCGCCGTAACAGGCGTTTGGCGACCAGATGATGGGGCGCGGCCGGGAAGGGGCGACGACATCTGGCTGCCACGCGCGTTTGCGCTGATTCGGGCGCGGTTCGTTCCAGCCGCGTTCCAAACCTTAACGGCACGGCCGCGCACCGTCGCAAGGCGGGACAATGGGGCGTCAGTCTTGCTGCGGGTCGGTGGTTGTTGCCGCTCGTGCTGCGGCGGCCAATTGCTTGCGGAAACGCCGGTCGCGCTTGAGATGCCATTCCCGGCTCATCGCCTCGCGCCGCGACAGGAAGCGCTCGCTATGCAGCAGCACCCAGCTGCGGCCCCGGGTCGAGCGCGCGCCGCTGCCATCATTGTGCTGCGCCAGCCGTCGATCGAGATCGAGCGTCCAGCCGACATAGGTCAGGTAGCGGGTCGGCGTGGCGCAGCCGAGTACATAGACGAAGCAGAGTTCTTCGATGTCTTCCATGGCGGCAACGCTGGCATGGAAACAGGAGGTCAGCAATTGGCGGCCGGCGCGCCGCGTTGCGAGTTGACAGCTGCAGCAAGCACGGCTTCGCTGCGGCTGTCTGGTCAATAACGGGGTGAATGCCGTGATGATGCGTCTGATGCTGACAGCGGCCTGCGTGCTGCTCGGGTCGTTTGCCGTACACGCTCAGGACGTGCCGGGCATCGAGATCTGCACGGTCGAAAAGACCATGGAGCGCCGCACCAGCTGTCTGCAGAGCAATGTCGATTTTCTGATGAAGACGATTACCAAGCTCAGCCAGGATCAGCGGCTAAAACTTGACGCCACGCAGCGCCAGATCGAGACGCTCAACGCCAATGTCGCGGCGCTGCAGAAAACCGTGGATGATTTGAAAGCAGCGCAGGCGGCCAAGCCCGCCATCAAAGAAGCGCCGGCAAGCAAGGACAACGCGAAGTAAAGGACAACGCGAAGTAATCATGGCCTGCCGCGCGTGTGATCAGCGTTGCTGCTGCTCTCAGGCTGGCGCGGCTTCGCGGCGCGGTGCCGCACGGCTCGCCTTCGGCAACGCGGCGACAACATGCGGCTCCGGCGTCGCTGCCGTTTCGACATCCAGCATCAGGCAGTAATCCGGCAGCTCGAACAGCGGATCGATGCTGGCCACCGCCATATCGACGCGCTCGCCGCAGCTGGAGCAGGTCCAAGAGTAAATCTCGTACACGCCGTCAACGTCTTCGACGTTCAGAGTCGCCGTGGTCTGACAGCATCGGGTACATTTCGTCATCGTGCTCGTCCTTTATCCTCGGAAAACCGCCCGTCATTGACGAACAGCCCGCGCGAGCCCGTTCTTGGACTTGGTCTCCCTCGGATTCTCTGACTCTCGGAACGTCAGAGATAGGTGCACTGCAACATCTCGCAATGAGCGAGATCAATAAGCACTCGGGCTGGCGGTATCAACATGGGGAAAACGCGGGGTAGGCTTGTGCACTGCGGGATACTACAGGCCGATAAGTTGCGGCGCGGCAGAATGCGCGCAACCTGCGGCGCCTCATGGCGAGGTTAGGTTCAACCTGAGGTGGCGCTTGTTCGCTGCTTGATGAGTTCCTGCTCTCGTTCGGTCGTGCTGTACGCGCGTCGCGCGGGCCGCGGATTTGAGGGCCGGCGGCAAGCGCGCGCAAGTGTGTGCTGATTGCTCCGCTGATCATCGCCGCCGCAGTATCCATGACGCCGCTGCGGTTGCGCACGAGGCGATCATGAGCCGCGGATGACAGTTGCGCCGTCGCCGCGCGTCAATAAGCAGCAATGCTTGAAACAGCATGCATGAAACAGCAATGCATGTCGTTCAACAGGCGAACCGTGCTGCGTAGCATCCCTAAGCAGGACATCGGGTGCAAGCGCGTGCTTGCGAGTGCAGGTTGACGCCGTTTCGCTGCGCGAACGAATTCGTGAATTTCAAGCAAATCAGCATTCACAGCCTGGTTTTGCGGGTTTTGAACTCGCTTTACTTCTCTGAGCTAGCTTCGTGCCGTCAGACAACGTCGCCGTTGATGTCGTCCCATCGGAGAGTAGTCGATCATGAGCATGAATGGTGCCGAGGTTTCATACGCTTCCGATTCCTCGGTCCGCGTGATCAAGGGCAAAGGCATCAACAGTGCGCCGACGCGTTTCGGCTTGCTGTCGATCGGACTCGGTGTGGTGTGCGGTCTTTGCCAAGCGTTGATCTGGCAGGAAGAAGTGCTGGAACATACGCCGCTGATCGTGGCGCTGCTGGCATTTGTGCTGATCGTTTTGATCCAGGCTGCTGTCACTTATTTTGCGGCGCGCCAGATGGCGCGCAACATCAAAGCGCTGCAAGAAAGCACGGAGGCGCTCGCGGCGGGCAATCTCGATGCGCCGATCAACGTCGAATGTTCCTGCGAAGTTGGCACGCTCGCCGATTCCTTCCGGCATCTGGTGGGGCGACTGAACGCCAATCTGCGCCGCAAGAACATGATCGCTCATAGCGATGCGCTCACGGGGCTGCCTAATCGTGCAGTGCTGACCCATCTGCTGGAGTGCCTGGCGGCTGCCGATATGCCGGGCAGTGTGATGTTCATCGATCTGCAGGGCTTTAAGAAGGTCAATGACGCCTTCGGCTATCGCGCCGGCGATCAACTGCTGCGCGATGTGGGCCGCCGTCTGGCGCGCGTCGGGTTTGCGCGCGAGATCAGCCAGCTGGAATGGGGTGTGTCGAGTTTCGGCGAATTCGAGCGCCGCCCGCCGGCGGACCTGACATTGGCCCGCTTTGCCGCCGATCAATTCGTGGTGCTGTTGCCGGGCGTGGTCGATGTCGATCATTGCGAGCGTCATGCCAAGGGCGTGCTGCAGGCGCTGACGCTGCCGTTCGACATCGCCGGCACCGAGTTCACGCTGTCCGCGCATCTTGGCATTGCGCGCGTACCGATCGACAGCCGCGATCCATCCGAAATCCTGTATTTCGCTGATCTGGCGATGGTTGCCGCCAAGACGGAGCGCAAGCCGTGGCGGTTTTTCTGCTCGGCGCTCAGCGATGGCGCGATCGACCGCAGCCGGCTGGAGAGCGAATTGCGTCAGGCTTTGGAGCATGGCGATATCGAGCTGCATTATCAGCCGCAGGTGGACATCAGGACCGGACGGCTGTGCGGCGTCGAGGCACTGGCGCGCTGGCCGCATCGGCTGCGCGGCATGATCTCGCCGGCGGTGTTCATCCCGATCGCGGAACAGGCTGGGTTGATGGCGACGCTCGGCGACCATGTGCTGCGCAGCGCCGTGCAGCAATGCGCCGCATGGCAGCGCGCCGGCCAGCCGCGCCGGGTCGCGATCAACATCTCGGCGGCGCAGTTCGACGATCCGCATTTCGTGCGCGATGCCTTGGCGACCATCGCCGATTATGGTGCTGACCCGCATCTGATCGAGTTCGAGATCACCGAATCGATGGCGATGTCGGATCTGCCGGCGGCACAGCAGAATCTGATCTTCCTGCGCGAGGCCGGTGTTCAGATCGCGGTCGATGATTTTGGCACCGGCTTTTCAAATCTGTCGCAATTGGCGCGGCTGCCATTCACGACGCTCAAGGTCGATCGCTCGCTGATCGAAGGGATTGGCTGCTCGCCAAAGGGCGAGGTGCTGGTGAAAACCATCGTCAGCATGGCCGAGGGGCTTGGCTACACCATCGTCGCCGAAGGCGTCGAAACTGCGGATCAGCGCGCGTGGCTCGAGGCCCATGGTTGCCATGTCCATCAGGGGTTCCTGTTCGCGCAGCCGATGCCAGCCGACCAGATCGACCAGTGGGCGCAGCATCATTCGCTCGACGGCATGATCGGCCGCCTGCAGCGGCTGAGCGAGCGCAGGCCGCGCGCACCGTCGCTCGCCTTGATCAGCAGCGCGAGCTGAGCGGGGCGCAGGAGCGGTGTGATCGAGGCGTGGCGCTGTTGCTACGGCCGCTTGATCGGTCGGAAATGCGCATGATTTGCGCTCTGATTTGACCGGACACCAAATGCACAGGATTTGATTCGTTCGCCGACGACTTCGGCGAGCGTCGCCGGCATGCCGTCACCCTGGCGGCCGCTATGGCGTGACAGGCGAATTCACGCGGCCTGGCGACGCAGATTTTCTTTGCATGCCAGCCGCTGTGGACGATTCGGCCGTATTTCCGTCGCGCTCGCGCTCGATAACCGATCGGTTCCTGGAGGGCGCAGTTTCGTCTCCGATTGCAAACAACCATGCGAATGTTTTAGGGGAGATCATCACAACGGAAGGTTGCGGGGCGCTGTGCTGTTGGCTTAAAGGATGGCATATTCCGTGACCCGGGATCATGGTCGTTTGTGATCAATGATCGGCGTTCTCGAAGCATAAAATGAGGTGCAAGGCATTCGCTCGGGCTTGAGCGCCGGAGCACGATACGCACCGCCACATTCGCCGGAAGGGGGCATCGTGGTTATTGTGGGGATTGAGTGATCACGGATCGACTGTGTGATCACTGTTGGACAATCTCGCAAATCTGTTTGACCTGACTCACCGAACGGCGTTCTGAAGCTGTCGGGTGTGACGATTTGGGGACTTAGTGAATTGCCGAGGACCGCACAGCAGAGCGAGACCTTCCTGGGGCGCGCGAGCGCAGCATTCCGTTCGCTGAGCGCTCGGATCCCGCGACGCTGGAAGGAAGTCTTGCTCATTTGTGCGGACGTCGTCGCTCTGCTGTTTGCGCTGTGGGCAAGCTACGCGCTGCGTTACGCGATGTGGACGCCCGATCTCACGCTGAAGCGGATGGTGCTCGGCCTGCTGGCGCCTGCGATCGCAGTGCCAATCTTCATCAAGATGGGGTTGTACCGGGCGGTGGTGCGCCATCTTCCCGGTGCCGCGATCTGGACCGTCGCCAGGGCGATGGTACTGGCGACGTTGGTGTGGGTGATTGTGGTGTTCCTGCTGGAAATGGCCGGGCAGGGCATCGTGCCGCGATCGATCCCGCTATTCTACTTCGTGATCGGGACATTCTTGATCGTCAGCAGCCGGTTTGCAGTGAAACGGTTGTTGACTGGTACGTTAGGGATGCAAGGCGGAAAACGTCCGGTGCTGATCTATGGCACGGGGCCATCCGCGGTGCGGCTGGTCGAAGCGTTGAAGGGTGACGGAACCCGTCAGGTGATTGGCTTTGTCGATAAGGACCCCGAGCACCACGGCCGTGACTTGGCCGGGCACCGCGTTTTCCCGGCGTCCAAACTAACAATGCTGATCGATCAATATGACGTCGAAGAGATCGTGCTATCGATGTCGTCGATCTCGCCCGATATTCGGCATGAGGTGATCTCAGAAGTCACCAGTCTTGGCATCACCGCGCGGATGCTGCCCGATATCGCCGACATCGTCGAAGGGCGCTACATTGTCAGTCAGATCCGCGAGATCGAGCTCGACGAATTGCTCGGTCGTTCGTTCGTGCCGCCTGATCCCGAGCTGCTCCGCGAGGTGCTGGCCGACCGCGTGGTGATGGTGACCGGCGCCGGCGGCTCGATCGGTTCCGAACTGAGCCGGCTGGTCGCCAAGTGGAAGCCGGCCAAGCTGATCCTGTTCGAAGCCAACGAGTATGCGTTGTACAGCATTCACCGCGAATTGTCGGCGACGCGCTGCGATGTTGTGCCGTTCCTCGGCTCGATCACCGACAAGGCTGCGGTGCGGCGAGCGATCATTCGGCATGGTGTCGAGGTGGTTTACCACGCCGCGGCGCACAAGCATGTGCCGCTGCTCGAAGACAATGTGCTCGAGGGAATTCGCAACAATGTGCTTGGTACGCTCACCGTGGCGGAGGTGGCGTTTGAGCAGAATGTCAGCAAGTTGGTGCTGATCTCGTCGGACAAGGCGGTGCGGCCGACCAATGTGATGGGCGCGACCAAGCGCTGGGCCGAGCTGATTGTGCGGCAGAAAGCGACCGAAGCCAAAGCGCTCGGGCGCGCACAGATTTTCTGCGCCGTCCGTTTTGGCAATGTGATCGGTTCCAACGGCTCGGTGGTTCCTCTGTTCAAGGAGCAGATTGCCAAAGGGGGGCCCGTCACTGTCACCGATCCGGACATGACGCGCTACTTCATGTCGATTCCGGAAGCTGCGGAACTGATCGTGCAGTCGAGCGCGCTATCGGTCAGCGGCGACATATTTCTGCTCGACATGGGCGATCCGGTCCGGATCGGCGATCTGGCGGAAAACATGATCCGGCTTGCGGGCTTCAAGGTGCGCAATGAGCAGAATCCGCATAGCGGCATCGCGATTCAGGTGACGGGCGCACGCCCGGGCGAAAAGCTGTTTGAAGAATTGTTCTATGATCGCGCCAATGCCAAGCCAACCCGGCATCCGAAAATCATGACGGCGGACGCTGGCGTTATCCAGCAAAGCCGGGTGACGGAAGCATTGGAGCGTCTCACCGACGCACTCCGCCGCGAAGACGAATTGGCCGCTAAGGAGATTCTCTTCAGCTTCATCGCCGACAGAGAGGCAAAGGCTGCTTAGTTTGGTGAGGCCATCAATGGCGTCGTGATTCGATGCGTCCGTTGATATCAGTTCAGCGTGGCAGCTGCCGCTTCGTTGAATGGCAGCACTGCCCGACCTCTGGGGCGGGGCTGTCAGCAGCAGAAATGCTGAGATGTGAACAGGCTCGTGGCGCAGCTTGCGGATAACACCATCCAATTGCGTGCGCGGCAGGCAACTGGCGTCTTCGGGGCCGTCAGATGAAGTCGTCAGTGAAGAATTTGGCTACGTCTCTCTCGGCAAGCTCGCGGGCCAAGTTGTCTGAAAATGGATGGCAGCGCCTCCACATCGACGGCAGAAAGGTCACTCAGTCGTTCCTTCATAGGAATAGTATCAGACTGTGATCGCGCCTCCGCGAAATGCGTGATATTGCTCGGTACGAGTTTTGCGTACTCAAGTGCAAGCTGGAAGAGATATTCGGACGCCAGTGGTCACGCATCAGCGGGGACAATTCGTTGATCGCCAGCGATGCGTCGCGGATCGACATATCGACCTGGTCAAACAAGCCCGTCTTTCGAGTCATTGCGTGTCTACGACCGGCGATCGTGTTCAAGGAACCCGAGAATTGTTTCGCGTTGGCTTGGAAGATGGTGGAATGCGTGTTCGAGATAGAGAACGCTGGCATTCGGTGTCAGCCGGTTGAGCCTTTGTTGGGTCTCCTTCGAATTGAGGAGTGCATCACTACCGCCGACAACAACAAGCATCGGCGCTTTGACGCCGTTCAGATCGGTATCTGAAAATTGAGGCATCTTCGCAAATCGCGGTCTTACCTGAGCATGAATAGTGTCCACGAGGTCAAGCAGCGGTCGCGCCTTTGCAGGCACCACCTTTGGTGGAGGACCCATCACCATGGCTCGCAATCTTTCTTTGCCCCACTTCCCAAGCAACAGAAGGGGTAGAGCGCTTAGAAGAAATGGCCTTTGCCGACCAATTCCAGAGGGGCTGAGTAGGATGAGCTGGCTTACACGCTTCGGCCTTCGTATTGCATAGTCGAGCGCCACCCAGCCTCCGAATGAAACTCCGACAAGGGATGCGCTCTCGACGCCCAATCCGTCCAATACGTCATCAAGCCAGTTTGCCCATGCGTCGCCGTTGAGCGCTGGATGATTGTTCGAACTGAATCCCGGTTCCCCAATCAAGTCGATGGCATAGACGTGAAATGCACGCGACCATAGCTCGGCATCGAACATCCAGATTGCGGAATTTGTCAGTGCTCCATGGAGAAGAATGAGAGGTGGAGCGTTTACCTCGCCGCACGCAACCACGAAAGTCTCGCCTTCGCGCGTATCAAGATGCAGGTGTTGGCTCGGAACGGGCCATAGGTCGAGGACCGCCCGATATTGGTCTGCCAGTTTCGGATCGAGCTGTAACGTTGACGAGGGTGTCGCTTGCATTTGCGGGCCTTCACCGTAGTCGGCGAGAACAATCGCGGCCGCGCCGTGCCAACCAGGGAATCGGCGGCATTCAGGATGGCGCGATTGTTGATTGCTGTAGCGTGATCCCCATTCGCTCCATGTCGTAAAGCAGCCGCGCCGGCTGGACCACTTGCCCCATCATCCAGAGCCCGGGAGTCCGAATGGTGCCGTCCAGATACTGGAGAGCACATGCCACAACGGGGATTGCCGTAAATTCATAGGCGTCATCATGCTCGGCCGACAGACGCATCCGGAGCGGCGCTCCATTCCTGCTTCCGCTCGCGAGCAGAACGAACGACACCCCTTGACCACCCTGATTGAAGGTGTCGATGCCCCACAAAAGTAGCTTGGCAAGCATATCTCGGCCGAGACCCTTGCGAATTTTGAAAAGGATCACGGCCAGCGGAAATACAATCTGGTCAACGAACCAATTGAATCCGGCTACGTAAACCCCCGTCTCGGACAGGCCGAGCGCCGCTGGGAGTGGGCGGATCTCCGCCATCTCCAGCGGGTAGCATGTGCGAACGCCGAATCGCGGACCGAAATCGATGGTCTTGGCATCGGAGGAGCCTGCAGCCTGCCATGCGCCGTCCTTGAAGACGTGCACCTTATAGTCGTTCAAGACATCGATAATTTCGTAGACGGATTCAAAGTTCTCGATCTTCTGGTTCATCGCCATGCCGATCACTGCGCTGTCGTAGCGATCGAACTCGGCAGCTGCATGCCTGATGAAGGCTGCGGGCAAACCCGGATGAAATCCGGCCTGTGTGATGAAGCAACGGTCAATGGCCTTGATCTGTGGGGCGAGTGCGTTCAAGGCATCAATCGTTCTCTGCTCAAAGTGAATGTCGAGGTAGTCGATGTTTGACGCGATCGCGGCAGATGCCACGTTATATACATGCGCTACAGCGATGGATGCGTCGATGACCAGAGTGATGCCCCTGAACGCTGCCAGAAGCGAAGCGTAGTCTGTTGCGTCAACGATCCTTGCTGAGGCGCGGTCTCCGTCGAACTCCGTGTTCAGTTGATCCCGCAAGCACTCGCTTTTCGTCAGGTTTCGTCCCCCGACGATGATCCTCGCGTCCGTTTCGCGCAGAAGGCGTCGGCAAAGACATCTCCCGGTGCCACCATAACCGCCGATTATCAGGATGACCACGTTTCCCATGGCGACCTCCTTGCCGCAATGACGGTGTTTCGCGCGACGCTGGGCGACAGCTCGTCTGTGTCCAGTCTAATAAGTTACGATTGGTAAGTTACTGTTAGTAATATACCCTGTCAACCGAGATGAAGCGGTGAAAGGTGGTCGGTGGCGGGTTCGAAACGATTGACGCGCGAGCAGCGCAGAAGCGAGCTCATGCAAGCGGCGCTTGGAATCGCTCGTGACGAAGGGGTTGACGCCCTCACGCTCGCCCGGGTTGCGGAGCGTTCCGGTGTCACAAAGCCAATCGCTTACGAGCATTTCGGCACCAGGGAGGGACTGCTCATCGCCCTGATTCAGGACTATGATGAGCGTATGCTCGCGGCCTGCAAGGCAACGCTCAATTCGAGGGGCGATACCCTGCAAGATGTGGCCGCTATTTTCAGCGCCTCCTATATAGATGCCTGCTTGGAAATGGGGCCGGAGATCGCGGCGATTTTCAATGCGTTGTGCGTTGGCAAGGACACGCAGGACTTCTTGCGCACATGGCGCGCGGGCCTCGTTGATGCTGCGAGTTCTGTATTCGCGCCTTTTGTGCCGTCAAAGGGGCGGCGAGACCTCGTTTTGACTGGCATCCTTGGTGCCGCGGAAGCGCTTTCCGGCGAAGTCATGAGTCGAGCGGTGTCGCGGCGACGTGCTGTCGATACGTTAGCTCATATCATCGGCGCGTCGCTCGGCACGTCTTCAAGATGAGGGCTCCAATTCGGGCGAAAGGATGAAAGTGCCGCGGTGGACGGAGCTTCCATGCATGATCCCTCACGGACCACGGATGGCCGTCCTTTCAGCAAGTCCGAGGAGGCGGGGTGCCCACGGCGACGTTCGCTCAAGCTCGAGAGCTGGAACAGCAGGCCATCATCGTTCCGTCGTGCAGCGAAGTGGCTCCCGATTGGCAAACCGGAAGCCCCATTAAACAATGGTACTGACGTGGCCGGTAATCCCGCGAGCGAAGCGGGAGCTGTGAATGCAGCGCTTCGTGCGAAATGGGCTTGCAGAATGTCTGGAGTGCTTGCGGCGGAGGGCTCGCGTCTTTTGGCTCGTGCGCACGAGCTTGGCTTGCGGTCGCATCAAGGCCGATGAGCGGCAATGGAATGTCGCGGGGCGACTGCATGGTTGGGCAGAACTGGCTCTCGAATCCGCGAGCGGGTGTCAGGTGTTCAACCGGGTGAGGTGCGGAGCGATGACAAGGCCGAAAAGATCGGTAGCTACATGTGCAATCATCAAGGAGACAACATCCGCGCGCATCAAATAGACGGCGGTCAGAATCGCCCCGGAAGCCGCCGTGGTCAGGGCGGCTCCCCATCCCCAGAGAGGAACGTGCGCGAGGAAAAATAGCGTCACCGCGACCAGCCCCGCCATTGGACGTGAGCCGAGTAGGGGGCCAAGACGTTCAATCGCGTAGGCCCGATACAGAAACTCCTCGGCCGGTGCGACGATCAGGATTGTCAGCACGAGAAGCCATGTTGGCAGCACTGCGATACGGGCAACGCCAGCGTCAAATCCTCCGAGTCCAGCCCAGGCCAAAGCCTTGACCATGGCAGGGCCAAAGATGCCGATGAAGAACGTGGCAAGAACCAAGCCGAGCGGGATCGACCACCACGAGACCGTCGCAAAGCCAAGGTCGCGCAACCGACATCCGTCCAGTAATACGGCAACAGCAGCGGCAACGATTGTCGTCACTCCGATCAGCGTGATCGCGGCAATTTGGGTCGAGATACTTGCGGCGACGCGCGGACCGCTGGAAAAGAGCGCCATGACGAGCGGCCCCAACAACGCAAGCGTCACCGCCAAGGCCGACCAGACTGAGAATCGGGGCGCATTCATGGCGATGGCTCATCGTCCGGCGCCGCGCGGAATTCCAGAATATCGCCTGGCTGGCAGTCGAGCACCGCGCAAATCCGGGCGAGTGTGTCGAACCGGATGCCCTTAACTTTCCCTGACTTCAGAAGCGAGACGTTTTGCTCCGTTATGCCGATGCGCTCTGCGAGCTGCTTCGAACGCATCTTGCGTCGCGCCAGCATCACATCAAGGTTGACGATCACCGGCATGATTCAAATAAAACTCGCGTTTTCGTCGGCGAGGCGTGCCGCCTCGCGCAGAGCGGCGGCGACCGCTACCAGCACCCCACCGACGATGATCGCGAAGTAATCATTGATGGACAGGGTCAGCACCAAGTAGCGTTCACCCGGCGGATTGCCGAAGGACAGCGCAAGCGCCAGGAGTGTGGCGCTCAGTGGACCCAGTACTCCCTGGGCCAGCACCGATACGCCAAAGCGCTGTAAGTGATGTGCGGCATTTGACGTGAACACCATGCCGTCTGCGAATTCGCGAAAGAGCGCTCGTACGTGCACAAGGCCCCAAATCATCACTCCGACCGGCAGTGCGACGATCAAGCCCGCCATCAGTTGATCTGACGCGCCGAGCGGTAGCCGCGCTCCAGTTTCGCCGAGGCGCGCCAATAACAAGTTCCGGCACCACGAAGGGATCGCGGCGGTCAATGCGATGCCACCCACGATCAACACGATGCCGACCGAGGTAACCCACTCCATTCTGCGTGACAGGCGATGTAGGCGGCTGACGTCCAGTCGGGTTTCCGATGCGATCCGCGAAAACATCGTTTCGTCTCCAACTATTCGATAATAAATTATCGTAATACAGCAAGATATGAATTTCAAATGGTAAGGTGGCTCTCGCCCGATCTCCAAAGAATGATCCGTATCAGGGCTTTAATGCCGTCTCTCGTGTTCGGGCTGGTTGGGTCGTTGTCCGGCAAGGCAGGCAATCCCCATCCAGCCGCGCGCACTTTCTGAAATCCAGACCACCGGGGCGCGTCCGCTGACCCTGACCAGGCTGTCGTGAACCGGGGCGATAAGCGGCCAAGCTCTCCGGACTTCCATCCCTCGCGGAGGAGGTTTGGGATGGCTCACCTGAGGGGCTGAAAAGCTATTGGCGCTGTTGAGAGACTTGGCTGCTTGATGTCCGGCGGAAAAGAACTCGATCGGCGACGGACGAGCGTACCGTAGCTCCGAGCGTTTGCTAGCGATGTGTACTATTTCCGCGTGCAAGCGAGAGGCGCGAAACTCCTGGTAGACGCTGAAATATCGGAAATAGGAGAGACTGGCTGGGGAACCTGGATTCGAACCAAGACAAACAGAGTCAGAGTCTGTTGTGCTACCATTACACCATTCCCCATCCGAGCCCTGGCAAGCCGAGGGCTGGAAGGTCGGATCAGGGCACCGCAGGTGCGGCGGCGCGCCGCTTCGCGATCCGAACGAGCGGACTTCTAGCCGCCCCGTCGCGGCTCTGCAAGAGCTTCCTCGCGTCTGAATGTGGATCGTTCTGTCGATCGTCCAGGAATGTGCATCTTGCCCGCTGCGGCTGGCTTTCTGGCCTGCGGGCGGCCGGCAAATGGGGCGGCAATGGCAGTGGCCGTTGCAGTATTGATCCGCTGGCTTCTGGGTGGGGCGATCGGAGCGCCGTTGTTCCCAGAGCGGTCCGGGCTGCCGTGATTGGCGCGCTGAGGCGTCGCTGCGGCCGCAGAGCGAGGGGCGCGGCTGCCTCGGGATGCGGCACTCTCGGCTGTCGATGGCTCCCCCTGGCGGTCTATGCGTTCACGGTGCCTGCAGGCTTTTTGCCGCGCGGCTCGGCGCAGTCTCTCGTTGGCAATGCGTGGGATAAAGGGTCGGGCGGGGCGTGTGCCGAACCAAAAGGCCGAATTGGAGAACCGCAGCTCGGTTTGATGCAGTCACGCTCGCCATCTCACGCGAGGCGCCTGGACAGCCGCCAAGGTGCGGATTGCCGTTCGCCGCCGCTCGGCCGTTGGCTGGCCTTGCCAGTGCGTTGTTGCGGACGCAGCGATAGCCGTCCCGTTCCTCTCGCTTGATCGATCAAACATCGCTGCGGCTCGGTGGCGGTGAGAGTGCTCAAGGGGAGCCGACACTAGGGCGGCGGCGACGTGTGCCAGCTCACGAAGCCACCCAGCCCCCAGCAGCAGCTCAACCCAAGACCCATCCCAGCCCGACCGTCCAGCACCGCCGGCGCGCGTGCCCGTGCTGGCGGAATTTCTGCAATACAACCCTAGATTGCGCTTGAACAAAAACGCGCGTTGTGCGAGTGTTGCAACCATAGGTTTATCCAGAAGGAGGAAGGTCAATGGCGACTTATCGACGATATGCCCGCAAAACCCGGACCCGCTGGACCGGGAAGCGTAGCTCGCAGCGCGTCACCGGCTTTGCCGCCACCCCGGCCGGCAAACACCGCAAGCTCGGCGCGCTGCTGCTGCGGCTGGCGCGCCGCGCCAAGGCGATCGGCAATCGCAGCCACGCCACGGCGATGTCGAAGCTCGGGCGCCGCGCGTTGGCGCTGTCGCGCACCGAGGTGCGGCTGTGGCGGCAGGGCAAGGCGCTGCAGAAGCGCTCTTACGCCACCCATCGCGCGCTGCGTGCCTGGTAGGCGCCGCCGCGGTTATTTCCCACCTGTGCCCGCGCGCCGCGCTCGGCGGCGGGCCCTGCGCGACAAGGAGGGCTCATGGCTGGATCGACATTGTTCGGCTACACGGTCGAGGATGATGACGGCAAACTGGTCATCACCGTCACCGGCGCTCTCGCATCATCGCTGTTGCAGCGCTTCAGCGCCGATGCCGTTGGCCAAAATCCCCGGCTGATGTCCTCCTTGCTGCCTTTTGCGGAGCTTGGCTCGCGCGCCGTGCAGTTGCAGCCGCGGCGGCCGCTGCGCCCGTCGCGGCCCATGGAGGCGGCGCCGCCGCCCGATGCCGAGCCGCCCGACATCAAAGAGATTTTTGGCCAGGGTTTTGATCGCAGCCACAGCGAGTTTGAAGCGCAGCTCGCCGCCTATCGCGAACTGCTGGGTGGCGGCAGCAGCCGTGCTGATCGCTCGCTGGCCGAGGCGCCGATCCCCGATATGGCGGTGCCGCGGCGCAGCCCCAGGATCGTCAAACGCGCCAAGCGGCGGAAGTAATGCGGAGCGCGTGCCATGGTGCAGCTGTCCCCGGAAGAATCGCTGCTGCTGTTGAGCTGCCGGGTGTTGCTCGGCAAATCCGACGACGCCACGCTGACATCGCTGGTGCAAAGCGGGCCGGACTGGTCGTTCGTGCTGTGGCGCGCCGAGACCTATCAGACGCTGCCGCTGCTGCATTATCATCTGCAACGGCTCGGGCTCGAAGACGCGGTGCCGGATGAAGTGCAGGCCTATCTGCGCAACTGGACCACTGTGTCGCAGGCGCGCTCGCGCGAACAGTTTCGCGAGCTCGGCCGGGTGGTGGCGGCGCTGCAGCGGCTCGGCATCGATCATTATGTGATGAAGGGCGCGGCGATCGCCGCCTCGGTCTATCCTGATCCGCTGCTGCGGGCGATGCAGGATCTCGACATCATGATCTTGCCGCGTGACGCCTGGCGCGTGCAGCGCGAAATCTATCGGCTCGGCTATAAGCATGGCGTGTTTGATCCCAAGAACGGCCGGTTCACGCCGATCTTCAAGCCGATCACGCCGCAATCGCTGCGCAGCAAGCACGCGCTGCATTCGGTGACGCGCACCGTGCGCATCGCGGCGCCGATCGCGCCGACGTTGCTGCCGGAAGCGTGGCGGCGGCGGCAGCTGAAGAGTTTTTCCAATAGCGACGGCACGCTGACGGTGCCGGTGTTCATCGATTTTCACGTCAGCCTGTCGCCGGGCATGGCGCTGGCCGATGTCTGGCGCGGCGCCAGCTCGGAAAATCTGCTCGGCCAGCAGGTCAAGCTGCAATCGCCGACCGCGATGCTGTGGTTCAGCGCGGCGCGGCTCTATCACGAGGCGTTTCAGCACGGCACGCTCAAGCTGCAGATGTTCGGCGATATCGATGCGATCTTGCGCGTGCATCACGATCGCATCGATTGGGCCGAGCTGCTGGTGATGGTGAAGAAGTACAAGATCGAGCCGGCGCTGTTTTATGTGCTCAGCCAGGCGCAGCGGCTCTTTGGCTCGCCGATGCCGGCCGGCGCGCTGGAGCTGCTCGAGCCAAGCCAAAGCAAAGCGCCGGCCGAGCATGATTGGGGCGACATCCTGCCAAAACTGCTGTCGCGGCCGCTGGTCAATGATTTTGAGTTCGCCTGAGTGAGGCGTCGCTAACTCAGCGACGCTCTGGCGGCTGTGATCGCCACCGGACTCCCGCGTGCCATCCGGCTCGGCGCTGCAAACACAGTCGCAGCGCTGTGCGGAGAGATACGCACGGATGACGGAGCTACGTCCTCGCTTCATCACCCAATCGTCGATCACATGCAGGGCAGGGCGCGCGCCGCGCCATCAGCGCAGCGGTGCGGATCATGGCTTCCGCTGATCACTTCGCCAGTGCCGCCAGCGCCAGCGCTTCGATCGTATCGCCGAGCTGCGACGGCGACAGCGCTGTGGTCTGCATGACCACCGGCCAGCGCTGCTGCGCGGCGATCGTGGTCAGCACGCTGCGCACCGAGCCCTGATAGCCGCAAAACGCCTGTGCCGGATCGGCGGCAAAGCCGTCCCAGCGGCCGATCTCGGTGGCGCGAAAATCGCTGCGGCGCTGCCAGGCCAGCGCCGGATCGATGTCGAGCAGGATGATCAGATCGGGCTGCAGCGCGTCGGCGAACAGCGCATGGAGCCAGGGCAGATCGAGCCCGATCCGCAAATGCGCCTTGGCCATCACCCGAAAATAGCTGCGGTCCATCACCGCGACGTCGCAGCGCTTGGGCAGCACATCGGCAGCATAGGGGCGCAGCGCGGAAAACCACGCCGCCAGCAGGAACAGATAGAACTGCGCGTCGAGCGGATCGTGCTCCGGCTCTGGCTCGGCCGGCCAGATCAGCGTCCGCAGGTGCTTTAGACGCTGATCGGTGAAGGGGTCGCCGAACACGACGCTGTCGCGCGTCAGCTGCTGCGCGCGCAGCCCGCGGGCGGCGAGCCGCTCGCACAACAGCCGGCTCGCTAGCGATTTGCCGGCACCATCAATGCCCTCGAATGCGATGATCATGCCGGCCTCGTCGCTATAGTTGCAACTGGTCGGAGCCGGCGCCGCGCCGCGCCGCCGCGAAATCGACCAGCGCGCCGTCCGGGATTTTGCCGGCGTATTTTGCGGCAATCGCCTGGCCGACATAGTCGCCGCTGACCAGCGCCGGCACCAGGCCGCGGAACCGGCCGGCGACGTCGCCGCAGCACCAAATGCTCTCGGTCTCGACTTTCAGATCTGCGTCGGTGGCCGGGAACAGCCCGACGCCCTCGATCGCCGGAAACAGGCAGATGGTTTCCGGCGAATCGAGATCGGGATATTGAGCCAGCAGCGCATGAAGGCCGCCGCGCAGCGCGGCGCGCAGCTCGCTATGGATCAACTGATCGATCGGGCCGCGCACAAAATGGTCGCGCGGCTGCCAGGGACGCTGCGGCGGCGCGTCATTGGCGGCACCGACCGGCGCGCCGCCCAAAAATTCCGGCAGCGGCTGCCAGAACGCCATGCGCGAATCGCCGAGATGCGCCTTGAAATGCCGCCAGATCGCGCGGCCCTGGTCGCAGCGCTCGCCGGAAAAGCGCGGCAGCAGGCCGAAATTGGAGAAGCCGGAGCGCGGGCCATCGGAGCGCCCGGACAGCGCCGAGCCGCCCGGGTAGGGGATGTGCCAGACTTCGCCGTCGCGGCAAGTGCAGAAGGTGCGGATCTGCAAGCCGTCGCCATCGAGGATCAGTTTGACGTCATTGTCCTTAAGCTGGCCGAGGAAGCCGCGGCCGTTTGGATGCTCGATCCGGATGCCGATCTCGTAGCGCTGCTCCTGCAGCGCGATCCGCGGCGGGCCCAGCAACTGCTCGAGCGCCGTGCCGCCAAACCGTCCGGTCGCCAGCACCAGGTCGGTGAATAGCTCGGTGCGTAGCTCGCCGGTGGCGAGCTCACGGTACCGCACCTTGTAACCCTGGGTTGTGGCTGCGGCGCCAACCACTTCGCACAGCGATCGGATGCGGTCGTCATGCTCGCCGCACAGCCGCCGCACCAATTCGCGGCGTTGCGGCAGCGAGCCATATTGCGAGCCATAGGATTTGTGGCTGAACCCGGTGGCGGAGCCTGACAGTGCCGCCGGTTCGCTCGGAAAGCTCGGCGCCGGGATGCCGATTTCGGTCAGCAATTCGGTGATGGCACGATAGGACTGGCGCAGCCGCAGACCGTTGCCGAGCTGGTAGAGCCCTGTTCCAGAAGGGAAATAGCTGAACTTGCCGTCGGAAAACAGCCCGGCGCCGCCGATGCCGTAGCCGAGTTCGTCGGCGCGGTCATGGCGCCGCGCCAGCAGCGCCGGCCCAGCTTCGAACAGCCGGTAATCGATCCCAGCGCGGCGCAATGCGTAGGCGGCACCGAGGCCCGCGGGGCCCCCTCCGATGATGCAGACTTTCCTCATAACGCGTCACCTCCATGGCTATGCCCAAAAGGTGACGCAACTTATGCGTGTATGCAACTACAAAATACAACCAGAGCGAGGTGGAGGCGACGATGCGCGCGTTGATTGCGGGGGAGGTGGGGGGGCGAATGCGCCGTCGTGGCGCATCTGCTCAGCGGGGCAGCGCGGCGAGGTCAGGCTTGGGCCATAAGGGATAAGGAATGCGCGGAGCGGACCGCAGCAGCGGTCGGACACCCATTCAGCGCGTCATGGCCGGGCGTCCCGGCCATCGACGTCTTTGATGGTGCGCTGTTTTATGGGCGTCCCGCCCGCGGCCAGCGTGGGCAGGTCTGCGCGAGGCTAGAGCAGCTGTTGCCTTACCGGCCCATCAGCCCAAGGCGGCTTGCGCCGACATAGAGCGCCAGCGCCGCGGCGTTGGAGACGTTCAAGCTCTTGATATCGCCGGGCAGATCGAGTCGCGCCAGCGCACTACAGGTCTCCCGCGTCAATTGCCGCAAGCCCTTGCCCTCGGCGCCCAGCACCAGCGCCAGCGGCTCGCGCAGCTCGATGGTGGCAAGATCGGCGTCGCCGGCACTGTCGAGTCCGACCGTGAGGAAGCCACGCTCGTTGAGCGCGGTGAGCGCGCGCGCCAGATTCTGCACCGTCACCACCGGCACCAGCTCAAGCGCGCCGGAGGCGGATTTCGCCAGCACGCCGGTGGCTTCCGGGCTGTGGCGCGCGGTGATCACGATCGCCTTGACTGCGAACGCCGCCGCCGAGCGCATAATGGCGCCGACATTGTGCGGGTCGGTGACCTGATCCAGCACCAGCACGATGCCTTGCTGCGGCAGCGTGGCGATGTCGGGCGAGGGCAGCGGATCGGCCTCGACGAACAGCCCCTGATGCACGGCGTCGGGGCTGAGCAGCTGATCAATCGCGCTCGGCCGCACCATCTCCGGCGTCACCCGGGTCGGGATGTTCTCTTCGGTCAGCCGCCGCGCGGCATTCTCGGTGAGCAGCAGGCGGCGAATCTTGCGCTTGGGATTGGCCAGCGCCGCGGTGACCGTGTGCCAGCCATAGAGGATCACCGGGCCATCACCGCGCTCGCCACGGTCGCCGCGGTCGCGCCAAGCGGGGCGACGCGCGGCCGCAGCCTGCTCCTTGGTGCGGCCAGGGCGTCCAAATCGATGTTTTCGCGAAGAATCTGTCATCCGCGGCTTGTCTCACGGCACCCGCAGCTTGGCAATTCGACGGACGGCCGCGTTTATTGGTGAGATTTTCCGATCGTCGGTTGACTTTGGGGGCCGGCTTCGCCCATAACCGCGCCCGGTCGGGCGCCCAAGTATGGGTTCGCTTCCACTGCCAATGCCTTCTGCCAGGAAGGCCGGCGGATTTGGAGCGGGGGAGTGTCCCGAGTGGCAAAGGGAGCTGACTGTAAATCAGCCGCCTCATGGCTTCGCAGGTTCGAGTCCTGCCTCCCCCACCAATCTGATCTTTCCGAATCGGTCTTGTTCACATCGAACGCGCATTGGCTTCGCCAGTCGCTGGTGGACTGCGTCCGCGGAAAGGTTGCCCGCGTGACGTCTCCGTTCCAGCTGTGATCCGTCACGCACGGAAAACTTAAGATCAAAGGCTGCCGCGCCGCCTTTTCTAAATCTATGTGCTGGGCTTTTTCGCAGGTAGCCGCAGCGGCTGCTGCAGCGCGGGATGGCATGCGCATGTCGCGCTGCGCGCTCGACCAAGCAAGCGGGGCGAGTTGTAGAAGTAATCGGCCGCGCAAGGCGGCGGGCCCGAATCGTCGCTCATCTAGGAAATTCTATCGCGCGACAGAGTATTACCGAGATACGGGTGTACGTCTTTTGACCAGTGGAAATGTTAGTTAATGCGCCCTTACGCGAGTACTTTTGGCTCTTTAATCGTTAATTGATCCAAGGGCTTGATGCTGGAGTCTCGTTTTTGTCACACCTTGACTCCGTTCCGCCAAACATGCGGCGAACTCGTTGAAACTCTAGTCTGACTTTGTTAGCTGTTATGAAGTTGAAATTTGCGCGTACTTAAACCGTTGCGGCAAAACACATGTCCCGATCTCTGACGATTGCGGCTTTCTTTTTGTTAACTACCAGCGCCGCTTGGTCCGCGGAGCCTTTCACCATTTTGGACGCCATCAACCAGGCGGTGAAAACCAATCCTGGGGTTGGTGAGGCTGCGGCGAACCGTCGCGCGACGGAGTCGGAGCTGCGCCAGGTGCAGGGCACGCTGCTGCCGCAGGTGCGGCTGCAGGCCAGCGCTGGTCCAGAAAAGCTGATGGACTACAACGTCCCCGCCGGCATCAATAGAAACGGCGAGTACTTGCGCGGCCGGGAAGGCTCGGTGGTGATCCGTCAGCTGTTGTTCGATGGCTTTGCCTCGATCAACGAAGTGTGGCGGCAGGCGGCGCGGGTCGATGCCGCGGCCTTCCGCGTGCTGGAGCGCACCGAGCTGATCGGCCTTGACGCTGCCGAGGCCTATATCGACGTGACGCGCTACACCAAGCTGGTGGCGCTGGCGGATCAGAACGTCAAAGTCCATCTCGAACTGCGCAAGAACGTGCGCGCACGCTTTGAGGGTGGCCGCGCCGGTGAGGGCGATACCCAGCAGGCGGAAGAGCGCGTGGCGGCGGCCGAAGCGGTGGCCGCGGAGTTCCGGCTCAGCCTGGACACGGCACGCGCCAAGTTCCGCAAGGTGGTCGGCATCGAGCCCTATAATCTGCGCTTCCCGGGCCGGCTCGGCGATCTGCCCAAGAGCAAGGATCAGGCGCTCGACGTCGCTTACAAGTTCAATCCGACGATTCGTGCGGCCGGCGCCGACGTGGTGGCCGCCAAGCGCGCCTTCGACGCCACGACCGGCGCGTTCATGCCGACCCTGGCCCTGGAAGGCCGGGCGACGCGCGGCAAGGAATCGATGATCTATAAAGATCAGTACGATCAGGTCAGCGGCAAGCTGGTCATGTCGTGGGACATCTTCAATGGCGGCCAGAGCAGCTGGGCGCGCAATGAAGCCGCCGAGCGCATGATCCAGGAGCAGCAAAAGCACGCGCGGCTGCAGCGCGATGCGCTGGAATCGCTCGACAAGGCTTGGGCGGCGCGCACCATCACCGTTGATCGCGTCGCGGCCTTGGTGCGCGATGTCGAAGCGGCCCGCCGCACCTTCGAAGCCTATAAGAAGGAATATGAACTCGGCCAGCGCACGCTGATCGATCTGCTCAACTCGCAGAACCAGTTCTTCAACGCCAATGTGTCGCTGGTGTCGGCGCGCGGCGTGGCGGTGTTCGCTGATTATCAGCTGCTCGCCACCATGGGCCAGTTGCTGGACTATCTGAAGACCGGCCATCCGCCGGAGATCCAGCTGGTGGATGTGCACCCGAGCGGGTTCGTCGGCCTGAAGGCGCCGCCGCTGCGCTTCGGCCCGCCCGGTCCGGGCCCCGAGCCGCTCAGTGCGGTGGCCCCGGTGCGGCATTTCGAGTCGCCGTTTGAGCCGACCAAGCTGCCGCGGGTGGTCACCTTCGATGACCGCTGGGCTTCCAACGATCCGCAGAACGCCCAGGCTTCGTTCATCAGTTCAACGGCTTACCCAGGAAAGCCACAGGACGGGCAGAAAAATTGAGATCAAAAGGGCGGTACCAAGGTGCCGCCCTTTTTGTTTACGTTAAATTGCGATTGCCTCGCTCTGGCCGCCGAAAACGCGGGCGCTGCCACACAAACTCAAATAAAACCGAACGGACTGCTTAACATTCGCTTAACCGCGGTTCTGTTGTCAGCGTGCGGCAGAGCGCTTGGATTGCGAGGCGCCGTTGAACATCCGTTCTTCGAAGTTCGACTTGGACGAGGCGCAGCCGGTGCCGACCACGAATGCGGCTGGTCCTCAGATCGATTCCCTCAGTGACAGTCTGCTCTATCTCGGCGCCCATCACGGCCGGGCGCTGAGCCGCTCTGCACTGCTGTCCGGGCTGCCGCTGGAAGGCGGCATGCTCACTGTTGGCCTGTATGAGCGGGCGGCGCAGCGTGCCGGGCTGGAAGCGCAATTGGTCGAGCGGCCGCTGCATGAAATTCCAGCGCTGGTGCTGCCCTGCGTGCTGCTGTTCCACGACGGCACCGCGCGCATCCTGCTCGCGATCGATGAGGCGGGCGGCCATCTCAGCATTGTCGATCCGTCGCGCAACGATCCGCCCGCGACCGAGCGCATCGAGGCGATTGCCGCGCGCTATGTCGGCTTTGCCTATTTCGTGCGGCCGGCCACCGTCGCCGATCCGCGCGCCGCCGCCGCCGGCGACCTGCCCAAAACCCATTGGTTCTGGTCGGTGGTGACGCGGTTCGGCGCCAATTACGGCCACGTCGCAATCGCCGCGTTCATCGTCAACATCCTGGCGCTGGCCGCGCCGCTGTTCACGATGAGCGTTTATGACCGGGTGATTCCGAATGGCGCGATCCCGTCGCTGGTGGCGCTCGGCGTCGGCCTGGCGCTGGCGATCGCGTTCGACTTCCTGCTCAAAGTGGTGCGCAGCCGCATCATCGACATGACCGGCAAGAAGATCGACGTGGTGCTGGCCGCCAACATCTTTGAGCACATCATGGCGCTCAAGATGGACAAGCGGCCGCCCTCGGTTGGCATCCTCGCCAATCAGATGCGCGACTTCGACTCGGTGCGCGAGTTCTTCACCTCGGGCACCGTTGTGTCCGCGACCGACATGCTGTTCGCGATCCTGTTCATCGTGGTGCTGTTCATCATCGCCGGACCGATCGCCTGGATCCCGCTGTTGATGCTGCCGGTGATGATTGGCATCGGCTTTTTGATCCAGCGTCCGCTCGACCGGGCCATGCGCCGCATGCAGGCGGAATCCGCCGCGCGCCACGGCATTTTGGTGGAATCGCTGAACGGCATCGAAACAGTGCGCGCCGTCGGCGGCGAGAGCCGGGTGCAGACCGTGTGGGAGCGCTCAGTGGCCGCCACCGCGCGCTCCGGCGAAGACGTGCAGTTCTGGGCTTCGCTGGCGATGACCGCCGCCAGCGTCGCCAGCCAGCTGTGCAGCCTGCTGCTGGTGGTCGCCGGTGTGTTCCTCATTCTCGACGGCAAATTGTCGGTCGGCGCGCTGGTGGCCGCCAACATGCTGTCCGGGCGAATTCTGGGGCCGATCGCCGGCATCGCCGGCGTGATGACCCGCGCCACCCAGACCACCTCGGCGCTGCGTTCGATCGACCGGCTGATGGGGCTCGAGCGCGAGCGGCCGCCGGAAAAGATCTATGTGGCGCGCGAGATCAAGCAGGGCCGCATTCAGTTCAAGAATGTCAGCTTCTCCTACCCCGGCACCCAGACCAAGGCGCTCGACAACGTCTCGTTCGAGATCAAGGCCGGTGAGAAGGTCGGCATCATCGGCCGGATCGGCTCGGGCAAGACCACGCTCGGGCGCTTGGCCACCGCGTTCTACCCGCCGAACGAAGGTACCATCCTGATCGACGGCGTCGATATCCGGCAATATGACCCGGCCGATCTGCGCGCCGGCATCGGCTTCGTGCTGCAGGACACCGATCTGTTCTACGGCAAGCTGCGCGACAACATCACGCTCGGCCGCACGGCCGCCTCCGATGAGGAAGTGCTGGAAGCGGCGCGGCTCGCCGGGGTCGAGAGCTTCATCGCCGGTCATCCGCAGGGCTATGAGATGATGATCGCCGAGGGTGGCCGCAGCCTGTCCGGCGGCCAGAAGCAGGCGATTGGCCTGGCGCGCGTTTTGATCCGCAAGCCGCGCGTATTGTTCCTGGACGAGCCGACCGCGCATTTCGACGTGCGTAGCGAAGGCGAGTTTTTGGAGCGGCTGAAAGCGCTGGCGCATGGCGAAATGACCATCATCGTCTCCACCCATCGGCCGTCGCTGCTGTCGCTGGTCGATCGCATCCTGGTGTTCGACTCCGGCAAGCTGATCGCCGATGGCCCCACCGAGGCGATCTTGACCAAGTTGCGCCCGCAGCCTGCCACGACGCGGCGGTGATGAGGTTCAGCCATGGCTCAGACTGATTTCGCATTCTCCAACGACATCCGCGCCGCCGTCGAGCTGCGCACGCCCAAGACGGCGCGCATGCTGCTGTTCTCGTCCTTGGGACTGTTCTTTGTGTTCCTGGTCTGGGCGCATTTTGCTGTGCTCGACGAGGTGAAGCGCGGCAATGGCCGGGTGGTGCCGTCGCGGCAGACCCAGGTGGTGCAGTCGCTGGAAGGCGGCATCATTGCCGATCTTCTGGTGATGGAAGGCGCGATTGTCGAAAAGGATCAGCCGCTGGCGCGGATCGAGGACACCAATTTTGCCGCGCAATTCGGCGAAATCCGCGAGCGCCGCGGCGCGATGGCGGCGCGCGTGATCCGGCTGGCTGCCGAGACCGATGGCAAGAACGCCGTCGAATTCCCCGAGGAGTTGTTGAAGGTCGCGCCGCGTGCGGTGCAGAGCGAGCGCGCGGTGTTTGACGCGCATATGCGCAAGCTCGCCCAGGACATCGACGTGGTGCAGCAGCAGGAGATGCAGAAGACCAAGGAGATCGATGAGCTGCGCGCCACCGAGAAGCGCTACACCGAAAGCCTGGCGCTGCTTAATCGCGAACTGGCGCTGACGCGCAAACTCTATGATCAGAAGGTGGTGCCGGAAATCGAGATGCTGCGTGCCGATCGGCAGGCCACCGACATGCGCGGCCAGCTCGCGGTAGTGCAGGCGACCATTGTCAAGACCGAGTCTGCGGTGCAGGAAGCGCGCGCCCGCCGGCTCAACATCGTCACCGCATTTCGCGCGCAGGCTGAGGATGATCTCGCCAAATCGCGCGGCGATCTCGCCGTGCTCGATGAGAACATCAAGTCGGCGCAGGATCGCGTGCGCCGCACCGAGCTGCGTTCGCCGGCGCGCGGCGTCGTCAACAAGCTCAATGTCACCACGATCGGCGCGGTGGTCGCGCCGGGCGCCAGCGTGATGGAAATCACCCCGCTCGATGACACGCTGCTGGTCGAAGGCCGGATTCGGCCGCAGGACATCGCCTTCGTTCGTCCCAATCACGAGGCGGTGGTGAAACTGTCGGCCTATGACTCGTCGGTGTATGGCTCGTTGCACGGCCATGTCGAGCGCATCAGCGCCGACACCATCACCGATGACAAGGGTGACAAGAACGAGCGCGGCGAAACCTTCTACCGCGTGATGGTGCGCACCGAGAAGAATCATCTTGGCACCGCAGAGCATCCGCTGCCGATCATTCCCGGCATGGTCGCCACCGTGGAAGTACTCACCGGCAAGAAGTCCGTACTTGATTACTTGCTGAAGCCCGCCCGCACGCTGCGCGATGAAGCGCTGCGCGAACGCTGAGTAACGCCCGCCGGGGAGGTGAGGACAGCGCTGCAATTTGATTAAATTTTGCAGCGATCTGTCTGATAATTGCGGCGAACCCTGCTGCTATAGCGTTTTCGAGCGACGTGGATGCCGGTTCGCGTCAAGAAAATGCGTCAGAACTGACGCTCTCAGCGGGCTCCGGAGTATCATAAGCCCGCTCAACGCCAGATCGAAATGAATTGAATTAAGTTGCGGCGGCGCTTTTGGTTCGCGATTAGTTGCGTTCCAAATCAAGCGTGGACACGCCGCGCCGTTTAACGGTGTTGAAGCGTCGCAGCCCTTATCCATCGTCCCCACAAAAAAACCGGGACTGGGATCGGCGTGCAGGCGTGCGTCGGCCAGCCTCGGCCAAAAACGGGGCGTCAGAGATGTTGCGGAACGATCTGCCGCGGGTTCTCCCGCGTGCGATGGGGCTTGCGCTTGCCCTCTCGGTGATTGCCGGTCCGAGCCAAGCGGCGTCGGCCAATGCGAATATCAAGAAGACCTCTGAGAGCGCGGCAAGCGACGACGCCATGCCGGTGACGCCGCCACAACTCCGTTTTTTCACGATCAACGACGTGCTTGCCAAGCACGACGGTCTGCGCCGCAGCGCCGCATCGCCGACCGAGATCGCCTCGACCAGCCCCGCAGCGCGGGCCGGCGTGGCCAGCGACGCGCCGCCCTCGCCGGCAGTGGCGCCGGGCTCCGACGAACCGTTCGGCCTGATGACGTTCCGCGCGCCGGAGGGCATCTTGTGGGGCAAGTGGCGCGGTGTGCAGGCGGCGATGGCCGGCGAAGCCGCGAGCATCGAGCGTTGCCGCCGCGACGAAGAGCATTGCGCACCAGGCGAACGGAAATTCGTGGCCGGTGTTCGCGCTGCCGCCGCCAACGACAATCAGTTGGCGCGTGTCGAGATCGTCAATCGCGCCGTCAATCAGGCGGTCCGTTACGTCAATGATTACCAGCAGCATGGCGTTGCCGATCTGTGGAGCGCGCCGCTGGTGACGCTGCGCACCGGCCTGGGCGACTGCGAGGACTATGCGATCGCCAAATACGCAATGCTGCGCGATGTCGGCTTCGCTGAAACCGACCTCAAAGTGCTGCTGGTCCGTGATCTGGCCGTGCGTCAGGATCATGCGGTGCTGGCGGTGCGGGTCGAGGGCCGCTGGCTGGTGCTCGACAACCGGCGCGCCACCTTGATGGAAGGGCGGGACCTGAAATCGTTCATGCCGCTGTTCGCGCTCGATCAGCGTGGCGTCAGCCTGTTTGCCGCGCCCTATGCCAAGCGCCTGCATCACGAAAGCGAGGATGACGTTCGGTCGGCGACCTTCGCCGAGGCGCCGGGCGGATCGCTTGCCGCGCTGCCGCTGCAGATTTGACGCAGCGGCTTGGGAAAGCACCGTACAGCCGGTCCGAACGCTTGTGCTTGGTCAGGTTTTGAGTTCTTAATATCTGATTGAAACAAGGTTCGATTACTGGGGGACTGCAGTGAATATCAAGCGACTGATCGTCTGCGGGCTGACGGCGCTGCCGATGCTCGCTGGGGTAGCCGGGCAGGCGGGGGCGCAGGATCTCGTGCCGGGCGCCAGTTTCCAGATCTCCTGCGAAAACGGCCAGAACTACGTGCTGCAGTCACCGCCCTCGCTGTTTCCTGGGCAAGCGGTGACGGCGCACCTGCATCTTGGCCCGCATCATGTCGTGCCGATGCGGCTGATTCCCATGGGTGATGGCTACCGTTATGCGGGCCGCGGCGTTTGGCTCGACGGTATCCGCGAACACGCTTTGCTGTATTTGAGTAAGTATCAGCCGATGGCCTGCCTGGTGGACCGGATCTAGCGCGCCGCACACACAAAAAATCGCGAGAAATAAAACGACACCCCGAAACAATAGTTTCGGGGTGTTTTGCTTTGAATCGTGGCGACTTTGCGGTTTTCTGGCGCTTTCCGGCCAGATGGCCAACGATGAAGCTCCCCCTATGTCATAGTTGAAGCCGCTGTTAGCGGCCGCAATGGCACAGTAAATCCCGATTCAATACTAGTCGCGCGCTTCTATGTTCGTGGAACGGAAAGATTAAAACCAGTTTTGTTTACCTATATTAACACGAATACACTTCGTTGAACTTAACCAAATTGGATCAAACTATCGCAAAAATTGCTTCGATTCTTGACCCTCGCGCATTCTTAATAGTATTTTAACCTTCATATTTGGGGTCGCCATAGCGGCGCCCGCGTGTGGAGGTTCCGGCCGATGAATGCTCCTGTTTTGATGGCTCAATTGAGCGGTTCGCCGCAGGCATCCATTTCTCCGAAGAATTTGAAGATCCTGAAGCCACAGAGCGGGCAATCGATCGCGATCCATCTGGATGGCAAGACCAAGCTCGATCTGAGCGACATCGCCAGCGAGAAGTTGACCTTCGTCCGGATCGGCGAGCGGCTCATCATCCTGTTTGATAATCAGTCGACCGTCACCGTTGACCCGGTGTTCGACTCTCTCAATCGGCCGATCGATGATGTGACGTTCGGCGTGTCGCCGGATCGCATTCTGAGCGGTGAGGAGTTCGCCTCGGTATTCCCGCTCACCACGGATCAGTCAGTGCTGCCCGCCGCCGGAACGCCGGGCGCGCCTGCGATCCCTGCGGGTGCTAATTTCGGCAATGCGTTCATCGATCCGCTGGCGACACCGAATCCGCTGGCGCTGCTTGGCCCTGAGGAGCTGCCGACCTGGCGCTCTGAGCCGCGGGAAAATGGCACGCCGGACTATCTGCCGCTGCAAATCGCGGGAGCGCGGGTGCTTGCCTTCGTTGAAGAAGAAGAGTTGAGGCAGCTCACCGAGGGTTCGACCGCGGGGCGCGGCAATGAAGATTCATCCGACCCGGGCGTTCCCAATCCCGACGTCTCCGGGGACTACTCGCGCGTCAATCTGATCGCCAAGGGTTCGTTGGCGTCGCTGGTGGGCGGCGGCAACCCGCCGCTCGGCTTTGCGGTGTTCGCCGGTGCTGACGGCGCTGCTGTGCTCGATGATAGCGGCAATGTGTTGCGCTCACTCGGCAGTGCGGTGCGGTTCGACGTCACCAGCGCGAGCACGGTGGAAGGTCGCAGTGAAGATAATCGACTGATCTTCACGCTGACCATCGAGAGTGATGGCAGCTTCACGTTCGAGCTCAACGATCAGATCGACCATCCGACGCTGAATGGCCAGATCGGGGGCAATCTGGAGAATCTGCTCGGCATCAATCTGACCGGCCTCATTCAAGTCTCCGATGCCAACGGCAGCGTGCTGGTGCTGAGCGGCGACGCGTTCGTGCTCAATGTCTCCGACGATATTCCGGTGACGTTGCAGTCCGCCACGGTGGTTGTCGACGAAGACGATCTGCAGCACGGCAATCATGACACCCAGCCTGGCGATGACAACCCGCCTGGCGACGGCTCGCCGACGGTTAATGGCCAGTTGAATTTCTCGCTCGGCTCCGATGCCTATCCGGCCTCGGAAGTGCCGCCGCAAATCGTGTCGTTCGCGGGCATGAACGGCCAGGTCGTGACCGGGCAGTTCGAGCTGGGCGGCAACGGTCCGGTGACTTCGCAGGGCCGGACGCTGTACTACGTCTGGGATGCCGCCAGCTCGACGCTGTATGGCACCTGGGACCAGAGCGATCCGTCCGCGAACGCCGCGTTCAAGCTCACGATCACCAATCAGCTGACCGGCAAATTCACTTTCACGCTGCTGGAGCAGGTCGATCACGGCACGACGCCGCCGCCGCCGCCGAGCGAGCCGACGTTTGGCGATTCGACCGTGTTCGAGACCAATGATGGTCCGATCCAGGGCCCCGCCTTTGAAGACAATATCAACCTGAACCTGACCTACACCGTCACCGATTTCGATGGCGATTCGGTGAGTGGCCAGGTGACGATCGCGATCGATGACGACGTGCCGGCGCAGACCAGCGCCAAAGTCACGGCGTCGGTCTTCGAGAACGATCTCGACAATTATCAGCCGATTGCCCACGACTTTGGCGCGCCGATCGAAGGCTCCACTGGCACCAGCCCGGGAGACACAACCACGCCGCAGGGGGCCAGCGCCGTATCCGGAACGCTGGCGACCCTGGTGAGCTTCGGCGCCGACGGTGCCGCGCCGGACGGCGGTTTCTCCTTTGCGTTCGGCTCCAATGCCGCTGCCAGTGCCGCGGTGGCGGCGCTCGGGCTGCTGTCCAAGGGCGAGGCAATCGATAGCGCCAAGTTGGTGGGTGATTGGCTGACCGCCGGCACCGGCGACCGCCTAGTGTTCGCGCTCAAGCTGGAGAGCAATGGCAGCTTCCGCTTCGTGCTGTTCGATCAGCTTGATCATGCCGGCCATGACAATCCTGCCACCCAGGCGGTGGAAACGTCGTTCGCCGATATCCGCGACATCGACTTCTCGTCTTTCGTCAGGGCCACCGATTATGACGGCGACAGCTTGGTGATCGACGCCGGCAGCTTCGTCGTGCGTGTCACTGACGACGTGCCGGAAGTGGTCGGGCAGGAGCACCGCACCGCCAACGAAAACGATCTCGCCAATTTCAACCCGGCCTATCCGGTTCTGTTTGATTTCTGGCAGGGGTCGATCGGCACCAGCCCGCATGACGGTGCGAGCGACGGCAGCATCACGGGTCTGTTCGGCACCGTTCCGGTGTGGGGCACGCTGGCCGACAACATCAAGGGCGGCGCCGACGAGCGCGGCCATTTCCAACTGGTGTCGGAGACCACTGCGGAGGCGCTGCTGGGCACGATCGGTCCGAACGGCGGCGTGCTCAAGTCGCATGGCGACGTCGTCAATGACGCCCGCCAGGTGCATATCGACGGCATCGGCGACGTCATGGGCTTCTTCGCGTCCGACGGCCGTTTGGTGTTCGGCCTCTATGTCAGCGAAAATGGCACCTATAACTTCCGGCTGTTCGACCAGCTCGATCATCTCGACGGTTCGACCAAGCTCGATAGCCTTGATCTCGACCTGTCGAAGCTGGTGACTTACACCGACCGCGACGGCGACACCATTGATCTTGGCAACGGCACCTTCGTGGTGACGGTGACCGACGATGCCCCGGTGGTGATCGGGCAGGAGCACCATACCGTTAACGAAAACGACCTCGCCAATTTCAACCCGCTCTATCCGGCGGTGTTCGATTTCTGGCAGGGCTCGCTCGGCACCAGCCCCTATGACGGCCACACCGACGACAGCATCACCGGCCTGCTCGGCACGGTTCCGGTGTGGGGGACGCTGGCCGATAACATCAAGGGCGGCGCCGATGAGCGCGGCGAATTCCACTTGGTGTCGGAGAGCGCCGCGGAGACGCTGCTGGCCACGATCGGCCCGAACGGCGGCGTGCTCAAGTCGCACGGCGATGTGGTCAACGATGCCCGGATGATCACCATTGAGGGCCTTGGCGACCTGATGGGCTTCTTTGCCTCCGATGGTCGGCTGGTGCTCGGACTCTATCTTAACGAGACTGGTGTCTACAACTTCCGGCTGTTCGATCAGATCGATCACCCGGTCGGCGACAATCCGAACACGCTGGCGCCGGAGGCTGTGGCCGACCGGATCGATCTCGATCTGTCGCACTTCGTCACCTACACCGATTTCGACGGCGACACCGTCGATATGGGTAACGGCACGTTCGTGATCGGCGTCACCGACGACATTCCGCAGGTGGTCGGCAGCATCAGCGTCACCCTCGACGAAGATGATCTGCAAACTTACATCCCGCTGCTCGGATCGGACGTGCTCGGCTCGATCCCCGAATTGCTGAAGCTGATTCCCAGCCTGTCCAACCTGATCATCTGGCAAGGTTCGAACGGTACCAGCCCCGACGCAGACACCGACATCCTGATCGGCACCACCTCGCAGCAGGGTCTGCTCAACGAGATCATCGGCAATAACGTCGTCAATGGCGGCGCTGATGAGTTCGGCCATTTTGGGCTGGTGTCGGAGGCGCGCGCCGAACAGCTGCTCGGCAGCCTGAACTGGAGCTCCAAGGGCGACAAGATCGACGACATCCGGGCGCTGAGCCTGGACGGCGTCGGCACGGTGATGGGCTTCTTCGCCGACGGCCGGCTGGTGTTCTCACTGTCGGTCGCCGAAATCGGCGCCTATGACCTGCGGCTGTTCGATCAGCTCGATCACACCTATGGCGACAATCAGCAAGGCACGCTGCAGCTCGACCTGTCGAAATTCGTCACCTACACCGATTTCGACGGCGATAAGATCGATCTCGGCACCGGCCATTTCGTTCTGAACGTCATCGACGACGTGCCGGAGGTGGTCGTCGGTGCCAAGGTCACGGTAACGGTCGAGGAAGAGAGCGCTCTGCCGCTTCTGTCGAGCATTCCGGGCCTGTCAGACATTCCCGGCCTGTCGACCATCGTCGGCTTTCTCGGCGACATGGGGCACGGCAATGAGGACGTTGATCCGGGCGCGGACAAGGACGAAAGTGGACTGGGCACGACATCGGCCATCACCACAGGTTCGCTGGCTTCCCTGATCAACCCTGGTGCCGACGAAACCGTCGAGTTCTCGTTCGACGCTTCCATCGCGGGCACGTCGGTTCAGGCAATCGGCGGCCAAGCGGTCACTTCACGCGGTCAGTCTGTCGTCTATGACCTGCAGCAGATCGCCGGCGTCGATGTGCTGCTTGGCTATGTCGAAAATGGCAGCAATTCCAACTTCGGCTTCGGAGATCGGTTGGTCTTTGCGGTTGTTCTCAGCCCGATCGATATCAATCCGCTCGACACAGTCTCCAGCAATCAGTTCGTTTACATTCAGTTCGATCAAGTCGATCACGCCGATCCGGCTGGCGGGTCGATTGAGGACATTCTCTCGCTCGATCTATCGAAGACTATCGTCGTCACGGACGCGGATGGTGACAGGGTTCACCTTGCTGACGGCAGCTTCGTTGTCGATGTGATCGATGATACGCCGGTGCAGGTCACCGGCAAGACCGTGAGCGGCGTGGTGGAGGAAGAGCAGCTCCCCGGCGGCAATGAAGACGTTTCGTCAGGTGAGACACCGGACGCTGATGAAGACTTTGAATTATTCGGGTTTTCCGTTTTCGATATGACGACGGAAACTGCGACTGGGAATTTGCGCTCGCTGGTCCGCGTCGGTGCCGACGAAGTTTCAGGGGGAAGCCCACGCGGTGCCTTCTCGCTGGCGGCGCCGGCCAATGGCCTGCCGGTCCTGACCTCGAAGGGCGAGGCCGTCTCCTACACGGTGCTTGACGGCAGCAGCAGCGACAAGCTGCTCGCCTATGTCGACGGCAATCACAACAATCAATTCGATGCCGGCGAGCGGCAGATCTTCACCTTCGAGGTGAAGTCTGGTGGTGACTACACATTCACGCTGCTCGATCAGATCGATCACAGCGTGACCCCGGGTCAGAATATCGAGAACGTCGCGACGCTGGACCTATCGGCGGCGGTTCGCTTCTCCGACTATGATGGCGACACCATCGGCCTCAGCGGCGGGACGGTGACCTTCAAGGTCATCGACGATACGCCGATCGCCGAACTCAAACCCGGTACTGCTTTGGTGCTCGACGAAACCGTCGCCGGCAGCGCCTCGGACAATGGCGGCAACAACGGCGACGAGGCCGGTCACACCGACCCGTTCGGTTACGGCACCTTGATCGGCTACAACACCGGCACGCCGTTCACCGACAATTCCAAGATGGGTGCCGACGAGGGCGGCAGCAAGCTGTTCGAGCTGGTGCTCAAGAACACCGCGACCGGTTTGGTCGATGCGGTGACCGACCAGCCGATCACGCTGTCGGCGGTCAATGGCACCATCGTCGGCAAGACCACCGATGGCGCTGTGGTGTTTGCCTTGGGCATCGATTCATCGACCGGCAAGGTGACGGTCGCACAGTATCGCGCCATCGAACACAACGATCCGAACGACGCCGACGAGAGCGGGGCCTCGGCGGCCTCGATCGCCAGCGGCGCGGTGCAGGTCAAGCTGACGCTGACCGACGCCGATGGCGACACCACCTCGGCCAGCACCGATCTCGGCAGCCAGATCCGCTTCGAGGACGACGGCGCGGTGATCACCGCGGTCGAGACCAAGGGCGTGGCGATGAATCTGCCGGACGCGCAGACCGTCACCGGCGATATCGCGGTGTCCTATGGCAGCGACGGCTATGGTTCGCTGAAGATCAGCGGCGTGCCTACGATTCCTGGTGTCACCACGAGTCTGTCTACCGATGGCCACACCGTGATCGGCCGCCTGAGCGACAACAGCAAGCTCTACACGCTGACCATCGATCCGACCCAGGGCAGTGACGGTTACACCTTCACGCTGCATCAGCCGTGGCCGGCGACCGCGGGTCAGGTGATCAGTGTTGCCGGCAACCAGTTCCCCAACGGCGATAGTGGCAACTATACGATCGGCGAGGTGACGTTCACCAATATCAATCCGTTCAACTATGGTTTGCTGGGCGGCTTCGGTGTTGGCGGCGGGTGGGGTAGCGATATCATCACGAACAACGAAAAGTTCGGAATGACCTTCGCTAATGCGATGGATGCCGTTACGCTCAATCTGCAGGTCGATGCGGATGGGCCGCTCTCGGACGGGACCGTTGTGGCCAAATGGGTTGCTTACGATGCGAACAACAATGTGGTCGGGACAGGAAGCCGAAGCTACCCAAGCAACGGCGGTAACACGCTGACGATCGATCCCGGCGCTACCGGATTCACGCGTGTCGAAGTTACCACCAATACTACCGTTTCCGGTTTGTTGACGCCTTCGATGCAGGTCACCGGCCTGTCCGGTACGAAGATGCCGCAGCCTGCCGGCGACCAGGACCTCAACTTCCAGATCACCGCGACCGACGGCGACGGCGACCGGGCGGTGCACAGCTTGACGGTGCATCTCGATCAGGCGCCGGTTGTCAGTGTGCAGAACGTCACCGTCGAGGAAGCCGGCTTGCCGGCGCGCGGCGGCCAAACCTCGGGCAGCGCCGAGGCGGCCGACGGCAATCAGACCGACAACGACGTCACCACCGAGAGCAAGACCGGCACCATCACCATCGTCTCGAGCGACGGCCTCGGCGAACTGCGGTTCACCAATGAGGCCAACGCCAGCACCACTGTGACGCTGGCTCAATTGACCGGCGCCGGCACGACGCCGGTGACCGTGTTCGACGATGCCACCGGCAAGCTGGAAATTACCGGCTACAATGCCGGCACCGGCGTGGTCAGCTATCGCTACACCCTGGAAGACAATGTCGACCACGGCGTGGCCGGCGCTGCCGACCAGCAATTCAAGGTGGTGGCGGTCGATCCGGAAGGTTATGCCTCGGCTCCGGCGACGTTGATCGTCAGCATCACCGATGATGTGCCGACCTTGGACATCACTGGTCCGACCTCGGTCCCGGAAAACTACACGGCGAGCGGACATTGGACGATTCCGATCAGCGCCGACGGTGTCACCAGCGTTGCGGTGACAGTCGGAGCGACCACCCAGGCGCTCAGCCTGGCGTCGGCCGGCAACCAAGTGCAGTTCCCGGTCGATGGCAGTCTGCTGACCGTCAAGGCCGATGGCTCCTGGACGCTGAAGGCCGGCTATAATTACGACAGCGACACCGCGCCGGTTGAATCGGTGTCGTTCACCATCAAGGCGACCGATGTCGATGGCTCGCAGGCCTCCGACAGCCAGACCATCACCATTACTGACGGCGATGATATCAGCGCCAGCGGCACGATCGCGCTGCAGCTGAGCGAGGCGGACCTCGACACGGTCAAGGACCCGAGCGATCTCGCTGCCGGCAACACCACCGGCAACAATGCCGCCGGAACGGGCGAGAGCGACCGTGACACCGGCATCGTGTTCACCGCCGGTTCGGATGATATCTCGGTCGCTTTTGCGACGCCGAGCGGCGACAATGTGCCGACCGTGTCCGGGCTGCAATCAGGTTATTCGATCAGCTGGGCGATGAGTGGCAACCAACTGGTCGGCACGCTGTTCCACGGTAGCCAAAATCTCGGCACCGGCGTCGTGCTGGCGCTGACGGCGGGAACGAACGCCGCGGCGTTCCAGAATGTCTCACCGGAGGTGACGGCCACCTTGGTCGGGGCGCTGCAGCACGCCGGCACCACAGTGTCGATTGGCAATATCGTGCTGGTGGCGTCGGATCACGACGGCGACAGCCGCACCGCGACGGCCTCCATCACCATCAGCGACGACGTTCCGCAGGCCAAGGTCAGCGCCACGCTCACGGCCAGCGTCGATGAAGACGGCTTGAGCGGCGCCAATGTTGACGCCGGCCGTCCGGGCGAAGTGTCGTCGCCGCCGCTGGCAGCGAGTGTGACCGGTGCGGCCGGCGCGCTGACCGCGCTGTTCGATTTCGGCGCCGACGGCCAGGGCACGACCCCGATCTCGCTCGCCAATATCACTACGCCGGTTGCGACCGGCTTGACCTCAGGTGGCAGCCCGGTCGTGGTCGCCACCAGCGGCGGTGTGCTGTACGGCTATGTCGAAACGACCGGCGGCACCGGCTACAACGCTGGCGATCGCGTGGTGTTCACGCTCACCGTCGGCTCTAACGGCTCCTACGAGTTCACACTCAAGGACCAGATCGATCATCCGACGCTGAATGGCGGCGCCGATGACGACACCGAAAACACGCTGTCCTCGCGGCTCGATCTGTCGAAATACGTCATTGCCACCGATCGTGATGGCGACGCCACGAGTCTGTCTGCCGGCACGTTCCTGATCGACGTGCGCGACGACATTCCGGTGATCGAAAAAGGCGCTGACAGTCTGATCAAGAACGGCAGCTTTGAGGCGCTCGGAAACGCCCAGGTGTCGAACGGCCGATGGCAGATCTACCACGAGATCCCGGATTGGAATGATGGGGCTGCCAACGTCCCGTTCGAAGTGCAGGTCGGCAATATCGGCGGCGTCCCGCCGCAGGATGGCAACGTCAAGATCGAACTCGACGGTGACCGCAGCGGCAATTCCAGCGTTCCTGGCGGCGCTGCCCCCGATCCTGTTCACAGCCATGCCACCATCGAGCAGACGGTGACCACCGCTGTCGGACAGAATTACGAACTGAACTTCTACTATGCCGCCCGTCCGGATGCCGGCGCAGGCAGCAGCGGGCTTGAAGTGCTGTGGAATGGCCAGGTGGTTTACAGCATCGATCCTGACACTAGCACCGACTGGCAGCAGATCTCGCTGGCAGTGACCGCCAATAGCACCAGCTCGGTGCTGGCGTTCCGCGCGGCGGGGCCCGCCAATGAGGAGAACACGCTTGGCGCCTATATCGACAACGTCAAGCTGACCGCGGTCGCCACCGTTGACGAGGACGGGCTGGCTTCGGGTGCGCGCGATTCGCAGCCCGGCGATGCCAATGTCGACGACACGGATGGCGACCACAATGAAGCGACCGCGACCGGAAGCCTGAAGATCAAGTGGGGTGCGGACGCGCTCGATAACCCCGACACCGCGAACGATAAGACCAGCTTTGTGCAGGACAATTTTGGCCGCAGCCTGACCTTCAGCAATGCCTCGGTCGCGGTTGGCGGCGTCGCGGTGCTGTCGTCGCATGGCGAAGTGGTCAATCAGTTCGTGCTGTCGAACAACAATTCGATCCTGACTGCGAAGACGGCAAGCGGCCGCGAGGTGTTCCAAGTCTTGCTGTCGGACGACGGCTCGGGCGCATTCCGCTTCGTGCTGCTCGATCATCTCGACCATGCGCCGGGCCAGGCCGAGAACGACCTGCTGCTGTCGTTCAACTACACGGCAACCGATTCCGATGGCGACGCCGTCACCGGCCGGTTCTCGGTCGCTGTGGATGACGATATGCCGGTTGCGGCGAACGACAGTGAGAGCCAGTCGGCCGAGAACCAGGCGTTCACGATTGCGGTGTTTGGCAATGACGTGTTTGGCGCGGACGGCGTCGATACCGACAACAGCCCTGCAGCGAAGGTGACGTTCACGCAGCCCGCACAAGGCGTGGTGACGTATGACGGGACGACGCGCCTGTTCACCTATACGCCGTCGTCGACGGCCGGCAGCAGCAGCACGACGGATTGGTTCACCTACACGATTGAGGACGGTGATGGCGACCAGTCAACGGCGACGGTGTCGCTGACGCTGAAGCCTGACTCTGTGCCGACGGTGAGCGTGACCGATGGCACGGTGGACGAGAGCGGGCTTTCGAACGGCTCGGCGAGTGCCGGTTCCTCGGAGACGACGACGGGATCGTTCACGATCGCGACGGGTAACGACACGCTGAGGTCGCTTGAAGTTAAGAACGCCGACGGCGACTGGGTCGATGTGACCTCGGCGACCACTGGCTCGCCGCTGACGGTGGACGGTGCTAACGGCGTGCTGATCGTGACGTCGGACGGCGCTGGGAATTACAGCTGGTCGTACACGCTGACGCAGAACCTGCTGACCCATGACGACACGGTGGTCGATGCCGATGGTGATCGCGGCGCGGCCGACCAGAAGCCGGGTGAGGCGTTCTTGGTGCGGGCGACCGACCACGAAGGCGACGTGTCGACGACCGATACGCTGAATATTACGGTCAACGACGACGGCCCGAAAGTTGGCATTGGCGGCAAGGCGTCGGTTGACGAAGGTGGGGCTGCTGTCGATGGGACCTATCAGTTCCTGGCGGGCGCTGATGGTACACAGTCGGGGCAGTTGAGCATTTTGGTCGATGGCGGGACGGCTATCAGCCGAACGGCCGCGCAGCTGGCCGACGGCGAGTCGATCGATACTGGCGTTGGCCTGCTTGTTTTGAGTGCGCCGGGCGCCGGCGGGATCGGTACTTGGACGTTCAAGCCTGCAACATCGGTCACCGCCGATCGCAACGTTTCGATCTCGATCACGCTCACGGATGGTGACGGCGACGTCGATACCGATACACATCAGATCACGGTTAAGAACGTCAGCAATCCGCTCTCGGCCGAGCCGTTTAGCGGCGTGGTCGAGGAAGAGCAGTTGCAGCCCTCGCAAGCTGGACGTTATCCGGTCACCGCCTCGGGCAACGAGGACACGGACGACGCGACAGACCGCGATACGGACAACACGCCGGCCGTGCTTGCCACGGCGACGGGGAGTTTCGGCGTCACCGGCGGCGATGGCAGCTATACTTACGCGTTCAACGTAGCTGACCGCACGACCGTCACCCAAGTCGGTGGCGGTGCTGTGAAGTCGCACGGCGCCGATGTTCGGTACCACAATGTCGATGCCGACACTGTGATCGGCTATGTCGATGGTGGCGCCAACAATGGCTACGGCGCTGGCGACCGCGTGGTGTTCTCGCTCGATCTCACCACGGGAGGCAATTACACCTTCACGCTCTACGACAATATCGATCACCCGAAACCGACCAATGGTGGACCTCAGACCGAAGAGACCATCGAGATCGACTTTGGCAACGTCGTTGTGGCGAATGACGAGTTCGAGGCGCCGCTGAACCTGCAAGGGTCGATTGCTGTGATCGACGATACGCCAGTTGTGACGGATTCGACGGCGCTTGCGGTTGCGGGCGTCAAACCGTCGGTCAACGTGGTGCTGGTGATCGACACGTCTAGCAGCATGGGCAGTGGCTCTACCTCGGGCACGCCGATGGACCTTGCCAAGCAGGCGGCTGTGAACCTGCTGACGAATTCGGATGTGACCTTCAACCAAGTGATGGTTGTCGATTTCGCTAGCACCGCATCAGGCACGGGCTGGACCGACAAGAATGCTGCGACCGCCTATATCAAAGTCCTGACCGGAGATGGCGGCACCAATTACGATGCCGCACTCAATAAGGTCATGACGAGCTGGGGCGCCGGTCCGTCAAATGCGACCCAGACGCTGGTCTATTTCATATCTGACGGCGAACCGACCTTGTCGATGTCAAATCCAGGCTTCAATAATCCCGGAGGAGACTACAACGCCAGTCTCGGCGATGGCATCGGTGAGGAAACGGCAAACAATAACAATCCTGCTTCAGACAAAGAAATCAGTCGGTCGGAGTGGGAGTACTTCCTGGGAGCCAAGGGGGTGACGACGGCCTATGGCATCGGGGTCGGTTCTGGAGTCACCGCAAGCAATCTTGAGCCGATCTCCTGGACCGCGACGGACCCCGGGCTCGATCCGGTCATCATCAGCTCGGCTTCCGAGTTGCAGGTGCTGCTAACGGGCTCGCTGCCGGGTAATCCGAACGGCAATGTTTTCAGCACGCACGGCGGCAGCGGCGGGGTTGGTGCCGATGACGGCTATGTCCGCTCGATCGCCTATAATGGTGCGACTTACACCTACGACGGCAGTAATCCGGCGGTGTCGATCGCCGACGGGCGCGGCGGCAAGCTGGTGTTCAATTTTGTTGACAACGGCCTCAATCATGCCGGCGATTGGGACTACTATTCGCCGGCTAATTCGGCGGCGACAGACGCCCAGCTCAAATTCGACTTCGTCGTCGTGGACGGCGATGGCGACACTGCCGCGGGGAGGCTGGTGATCGACCTGAAATCGGCGCCGACCATCGCAGTTGGCGATGTCAGTGTCGCTGAAAATGGCGACTATGCCGTGTTCAATGTCTCGCTCAGCCACCCGACGTTGATCACTGTGCCGGTGACCTTCGCCGTTGGCGGCGGCACGGCTACGGCGGGTGTCGACTACGGCACCACGACTGAGTGGTCGCTGGACGGTAGCAATTGGTCTTCGGCTCCGTTCAACTTTGCGCCAAGTCAGACATCAGTGCAGGTCAGGGTCAAGATTCTCAATGATACGCTCTTCGAAAACCCGGACGAAACCTTCAATCTGACGGCGACCGCGGCCACCGGCACCCTGAATGGCAGCGACACAGGCGTCGCCACCATCTTGAACGACGGTGATGTCAACAGCCCGCCGATCGTGAACGACGATGCGATCGTCAAGATTGTTGAGGCCGCTCATACCAACGACGATTTGGGCTTCGGTGCAGGTCCAACGGCGGGGGTGCCGACCGTTGCTGCGGTCAACGTGTTGACCAATGATGTCGATCCTGGTGACCCGCTCAGGGTGACGCAGGTCAGGCCGCAGGGCGGTGCCGCCACGGATGTCCCGAACGGTAGCAGCGTCATCGTGCAAGGGCTGTATGGCGAGCTGACCATTCATTCCAACGGGATCACAACCTACAAGCTCGACAATACGCTGGCAGCCACGCAAGCGCTGAAGGGCGGTGAGGCTGTGCAGGATGTGTTCAGCTACACCGCTGCTGATTCCGGCGGGATGACTAGTGCGGCCAACATCACGGTGAGCGTCACTGGTGCGAATGACGCGCCAGTGATCTGGGCGCCGGACGACTTTGACTATCTGAGCAAATCAACTACGGCGACGCCGTTGAACATGATCAAGTTCGCCGACGTCGACACGGTGGGGCCGGTTACGGTGACCTTTAAGACTGGGGACTTGGATGGCTCGTTTGGTGCCGCTAGCGGCGGCGGCGTTACGGTCAGCGGCAGTCCGACGTCGATAACACTGACGGGAACGATAGCGGCCATCAACGCATTCATTGCAAATGGCAGTCTGACCTATGTGATGGACGGGTCGCAGGAGGACGAAATTACCGTTTCCATCAATGATGGCAATGGTGGGACAGATACGACAACGTTCTCGGTCGATCGGATCAAGGCTGGCTCCAGCGATATCGATTATATGAGCAAAGGAATATTCAACATCCATGAGACGAGTCTCGATTTCGGGAGTGGTAAAGACGCCGTGGTTTCGGCTGTGAGCCACGTTGGTTCGGCGGCGACGACCTATTCTGGGGGGACGAGTGAATCTTTCGATTTGTCCCAATGGTCTTGGCGGCCGGATATTGACACAATTCGTACGGTATTCACCGCCGACCAATTGAATGAGGTGTTGAACAGCTCGTTTACAGCGGTCCAGAATTTCTTCGATGGTACGCCAAATTCGGGCCTCGATCTCGATAGCTCGAGTTGGAATGCCAAGGTTGCCACGGATTGGGAGGTCGCTCAGCTTGGCATTGCCGCGCCGCGCGATCTCAATGGTGCCGACAACTATTATGAGCTCGATACCTGGACGAGCGTGATTGGCTTAGGAAACGTTGCAGCTGCAAATACGACGGCAAATGCGACGCGAAACGGGACCAATGGTAAGGACGTGATCATAGGCGGTGCCTCCGGCCAGACGCTCAATGGTGGCGACAATAGTGACGTGCTGGTGGCATTCCATACTGCTGCCAACACTTTGAACGGTGGCAACGGTGCCGATCTGCTGCTCGGTGGTGACGGAAGTGACGTCTTGAATGGCGGTGCAGGGCTCGACTATCTCGCCGGCGGCAAGGGGGCGGACAAGTTCAGTACTGACGCTCTAGGGGCGGGCAACCGCGACGTCATTCTTGACTATAGCTTCACCGAGGGTGATACGCTCGACCTGTCGGCGCTGCTTGGCAATTTGGTGACGCCTGACAAGGATATCAGCAAGTTCGTCCAGGTCAGTGCAGGCTCGTCGAAAGACGAGGCCAACGATCTCATCGTGCGTGTCGATACGACAGGGACCGGGACGTTTGGCACAACTCAGGAAGTGTTTCTGTTGGCCGGTGCTAACACCAATAGTGCCGATCCGATCAAGGTGCTGATCGATACGGCGCAGCAACATATCTTGACCGGCTAGCACTGGTTAGTGTCAAAGGGTGCCGTTAATGAAATCAGGCCGCATCCGAAACGGGATGTGGCCTGATTTTCAGCAGTCGGACAGAAACGACGTGGAGGTGTTGCGCTGGCTGAGGGGGCGGTATTGCTAACTCGAAGGCAGAAAGCACAGCAACGAAATCCGTCGCTAATGCGGTGTTGCTTTTTGCTCAAATCTTCTGCCCACCCGGAGCGATGCCGACATTGACGGTGATGCGCTGCAATTCGGTGCGGCCTTGCGGGAATTTGACTTCCAGCGTCAGCGTGTCGGTGCCGGTGAAATCGGCCTTCGACTGGTAGAACGCCACGTAACCCGGCACTTCCAGCGCCAGGCACTGCTTATAGTTGGTGGCGTTGATCTTGCCGCGCTTGATGGTGACGCTGCCATTGCCAGGCGGGCTGACCAGCCGGATCGACGGCAGCGGCCCGGACGAACAATCAGGCTGCACATTGAGATAGACGCCGACCCGGATCGCCTTGCCCGATAATCCCTTGGCGTTGCGCTCCACCGTGGTTGGCGCCGCAGGCGCCATCGGGGTTGGCGCCGGCGCGGGGCTTTGGCTTGGCGCCGGCGTTGGCGCGGCTTCCAGTGTCTGCGCCAGCGTCACCGCCGGCAGCAGCATCAGCGCCGCGGCCAGCGCGGTGCTGGCTGCCACGTGCTGCGGCGCTAAACCGCGGCCCAATCCCCCATTTGTCACAGTCATCACGCGCATGCGCTCCACAGTCCCCAGCCTGATCTCGCGGCAGTCACGATCGCGGTCAAAATCGCTGCTCTCGTGTCATTCTGCCGCGTGGTGTTGTGCGACCGCCTTCGCCCCCGCACAACGCGGCTGTAGCTTGCCGCAGTTGCACGATTTCGGCAACGCGGCCTGGCCGAATACCGTTTGGCGCAGTCCGTTTCGCGCAAGGGCCAGTTGCGGCGATTGGCCTGACAATCAGGCGCGTGCGCTGCCGCCATGGAAACTTCATTTGACGCGCGCCGGCGGCGCTGGCCTTGATCGACAGAGCGCCGCATCTTGGCGTGCGGCGCGGCTGCAACCGGAACCAGCACAGATGTCACGTCTCTACGCCACTTATCATCTCAGCTGCGATGCCACCGCGATTGCGGCGCGCGCGCAGGCGCTGGCGCTGGAGCAGAGCATCGAATGCCCGCTTGAGGCGGTGACCGATCCGGCGATCCTGGATGAGATCGTGGCGCGGGTCGATGACATCACCGAGCTTGCGCCTGGGCGCTTTGCGGTGCGGGTGGCGCTGGCGGCGGCGACCGCGCCGCCCGAGCCGGGCCAGCTGATCAATATGCTGTTCGGCAACAGCTCGCTTCAGGATGATATCGCGCTGGTCGATGTCGAATGGCCGCAAGACTATCTGGCGGCGTTCGGCGGCCCGCGGCTCGGCATTGCCGGCCTGCGGCAGCGCTGCGGCGCGCAGGGCCGGGCGCTGACCGCCTCGGCGCTAAAACCGCAGGGTCTGGCGCCAGCGGCGTTGGCCGATCTGGCGGGCACGCTGGCGCGCAGCGGCATCGATCTGATCAAGGACGATCATGGTATTGCCGACCAGGCCTACAGCCCGTTTGCGGCGCGGGTCAGCGCGGTCAGCCGCGCGGTCGCCGAGGCTAATGCCGCGCGCGGCGGCCATACGCTTTATGCGCCCAATCTGTCCGGCACGCTCGATGATCTGCGCCGCCAGCTCGATCTGGCGCGTGCCGCGGGCGCTGCGGCGGTGCTGGTGGCGCCGATGATCGTCGGGCTCGCCAGTTTTCATGCGCTGGTGCGCGAAGCCGAAGGGCTGGTGGTGATTGCCCATCCGGCGCTGGCCGGTGCCGCCAAAATCGCGCCGCCGTTGCTGCTCGGCAAACTGTTCCGGCTGCTCGGCGCTGACGCCACGGTGTTTCCGCATAGCGGTGGCCGGTTCGGCTATAGTGCCGCCACCTGCCGGCAATTGGCGGAAGCGGCGCGTGCGCCTTGGCCGCCGCTCCAGCCGTGTCTGCCTGTGCCGGCGGGCGGCATGAGCGTTGATCGGGTGCCGGAGCTTTTGGCCTGCTATGGCGAAGACGTGATGCTGCTGATCGGCGGCAGCCTGTTATCGGCACGTGACCGGCTCGGTGAGGCGGCGGCACAATTCGTCGCCGCCGTTGCCGAGCATGGCGCGGCGCATCAGGTGCACAACGAGGATTGAGCGATGAGCGATCCGACCAGCAAGCCCAGCGCACAGCTGCCGCCGCTGCGACCCGCCGCGGGGCCGGGGCGTTGGCACGATGTCGAACTGCTGGCCTATAAGCAGGATGCCGAGGCGCCGTTTCGCGACGTGACGCGGCAGGTGCTATTTGCCGATGCAAAACTCGGCTGCGAATGGCGCTATTTTGAAGTTGGCGCGGGCGGTCATTCCACGCTCGAGCGCCACGATCACGTCCATGCCGTGATGATCCATCGCGGCCGTGGCCAGTGTCTGGTCGGCGACCAAGTCAGCGATGTCGGCGTCGGCGATCTGGTGTTCATCCCATCGTACAGCTGGCATCAGTTTCGCGCCAATGCCGGCGAGCCGCTCGGCTTTCTGTGCCTGGTCAATGCCGCGCGCGACCGGCCACAACTGCCCGATGCCGAGCAGCTTGAGCAGCTACGCGCTGACCCGACGATCGCGGGCTTCCTGGATAGCTGAGAGGGGTGCTCATCGCGCTTGCGGCGGCGTTCTGCGCAAGCCGCGCCGCATCGCGACGCCGAACTCGCGTGCCGCGCCGCCGAGGATGATCACCAAGAACTGCGCCAAATGCGACATCTTCATCGCTTGCCTCCATATTTCGACGGCGTCACCGTCATCCGGGACAGGAGATGAAATCGCCGCTGGATCAATGGTTCCCAACGTATCTGCTGTCGCGCGCTGCTGACAACGGCCGTGTCAACGGCGCGGCTCATTTGTGCTCGCTTGGCGCGTGATCGTCAGCGACTACTGACAGTCAAGCTGTCAACTCTGCTATCGCTCGCTCATTGGTCAGCCATGATCAGCAGGCGCGGCCTTTCAACAGGAACATCGAACTAATCAGCTCGTTGCTTGCTGCAGATCCGTGTGGCGCCGAAGCGATGCGTGCATCGCGCCGGCCAAGCCACGGACAGCCGTGCGATGCCGAGTGTGCAGACCTCGTCGATCAGTTCTCCACCTTCCGGATCGCCGCCAACGGACAGGAGAACGACGATGCGCAGCCAAGACCACCTTCCTCTCTCGTCGGTCCCTCACACCACCCTTAGGTCAATCTCCGGTCATGCCAAGCCGGATTGGGAGCGCGACGGCCGCGATTGGCCGAACCGTGATAGCAGCCGCTTTGTGCAGGCCGCAGGCTTGCGCTGGCATGTGCAGCAGATGGGGCAGGGGCCGGTGCTGCTGCTGGTGCACGGCACCGGCGCCGCCACCCATTCCTGGCGGAGGCTGGCGCCGCTGCTGGCCTCGCATTTCACCGTGGTGGCACCCGATCTGCCCGGCCACGGTTTTACCGAAACGCCGCCGACACCGCGGCTGTCGCTCGACGCGATGGCCCATGACTTAGCTGCGCTGCTGCGCACGCTCGGTCATCGGCCGGTGCTGGTCGCCGGCCATTCCGCTGGCGCGGCGGTGCTGGCGCGCATGTGCCTTGATCGCAGCATCGTGCCAGGCGGTTTGATTGGCCTGAACGGCGCCATGCTGCCGATCGGCGGCCTGGCCGGGCGGATCATGACGCCGCTGGCGCGCATGCTGGCGGCGAGCGCGCTGGTGCCGCGGTTGTTCGCGCAATTCGCCGGCCGCGAGCGGGTGGTCGAACGCATGATCGCCGACACCGGCTCGGCGCTGGAGCCGGCCGGCGTCGAATTCTATCGGCGCCTGACCTGCAGCCCGGGCCATGTCGCAGCCGCGCTGCGCATGATGGCCAATTGGCGGCTGCGGCCGCTGGCACGCGAACTGCCGCGGCTGTCGACGCAATTGCTGCTGGTGACCGGCGGCAATGACAAGACCATCGCCCCGCACGACGCGCTGCGCGTCAATGCGCTGGTGCCGGGATCGCAGGTGGTGCGGATGCCGGGGCTCGGTCATCTCGCCCATGAGGAACGGCCGCAGGAAGTCGGCGCCTTGCTGGTGCAATGGGCGCGTCATGCCGGGCTGTTGCCGGAACTGGTGCCAGCGCGCATCCGCGTCCGGCGCTGATGGCTTAAGACCGCGCCGGAGCGGGCGGCGCGCTGCCGCGCGGCGGCGGTGCGCCCTGTTTGGCGAGCAGGTGGCAGACCCGCGCCACCATGCGCTGCTTGGCGCGTTGCCGGCCGAGCGGCAGCGACCGCGCTTTGCGCAGCGCCGCCACCGCATGAGCCCGGAAATATTGGGTGCTGTCCGCCATGGCCCGTTAACGCCGATCGGCGGTCACGGTTGCGACCGGCGCGGGCGCCCGCGCCATCCTAGGTGGTTGATCTGGCTTGAGTTCCAGGCTTGCCCGTGCCGCCGCTCTGAAAACGCCCTGATGCATCGGCGGCCCGGGCGTGCTAGGGGACGCGCGGATTTTTTGGCGCCGCCCGCCGCGCCGCTGGCACATCGCATGAGAGAACCGACCCCCGCATTGCCGCCGCCGCCGCGCGTCGATCTCTGGCTGCATGAGATCGGCGACTGGCTGATGCGCAATCAGCGCGCCATCGCCGCCGTGCAATGGAGCGTGGTCGGGCTCTATCTGCTGCTCTTGATCGTGCCGGCGCTGGCGCCGTTGCCGGAGCCGGGCGCGCGGATCTGGAACGATGTCGTGCTGTTCGCGCAGTTCGTGCTGTGGGGGCTGTGGTGGCCGCTGGTGCTGCTCTCGATGGTGCTGGTCGGGCGCGCCTGGTGCGGGCTGCTGTGCCCGGAGGGCACCATCACCGAAGCGGTGAGCAGCCGTAGTCGCGGCCGCGGCATCCCGCTGTGGATGCGCTGGAGCGGCTGGCCGTTCGTGGTGTTCGCGGTCACCACGATCTATGGCCAGATGATCAGCGTCTATCACTATCCAAGTTCGGCGCTGCTGATCCTCGGCGCCTCGACCTCCGGCGCGATCATCACCGGCCTGTTGTGGGGCCGCAACAAGCGGGTGTGGTGCCGCTTTTTGTGTCCGGTCAATGGCGTGTTCGGCGTGCTGGCCAAGCTGGCGCCGCTGCATTTCCGGGTCGATAACGCCGCCTGGGATCGCTGGAACAAGCCGCGCGGCGCAACGCCGGTGGTGAACTGCGCGCCGCTGGTGCCGATGCGCACCATGAAGGGCGCCAGCGCCTGCCATATGTGCGGCCGTTGCAGCTCCTATCGCGACGCGATCACGCTGGCGCGGCGATCGCCGAACCGCGAGATCGTCGAGGTCGCCGGCGCGGAGCCGAAGCCGGTCGAAACCGTGCTGATCCTGTTCGGCCTGCTCGGCATCGCCGCGGCCGCGTTCCACTGGCCCGACAGCGAACTCTATTTGTGGGGCAAGCTGCAGATCGCCGGCTTTCTGCTGCGCCATGATTGGCTGTGGCCGCTACAGGGCGCGCCGTGGTGGCTGCTCACCCACCATCCCGAGCGCGGCGATGTGATGACGCTGCTCGATGGCGCGGTGCTGCTCGGCTATATCGTGGTGATCGCCGCCGCGATCGGCGGCTTTGCCGCGCTGTGCCTGGCGCTGGCGGCCCGCTCGATCGGGCACTGGTCGACGCGGCGCTTTCATCATCTGGTGCAGGCGATGATCCCGGTGGCAGCCTGCGGGGTGTTACTCGGGCTGTCGCGCATGACGGTGTGGCTGCTGCACGACAACGGCTTGGACATCGCCGGGCTGATGCCGCTGCGCGCGGCGCTGCTCGGCGGCGCGCTGCTGTGGTCGCTGTGGCTCGGCTGGCGCATCATCGGCCGCTACAGCCAGCGGCTTGCGCGCAGGCTGGCCGCGATGGTGCCGTTCACCGCCGCGGTTGCCATGAGCGGGGCGGTGTGGGCCCGGCTGTTCTGGAGTTTTTGACGGCAAGGGCGGCTATCATGACGTCGCGCTTCGCTGCTGATGTGACCAGAAGCGAAGCGCTGCCTTGCCGGTCTGTCGCGCTTTATCCTCGCGCGTTACTTGGTCGACGAGCCGACGGTCGGCGCGTTGCCGCGCTGGCTTTCCAGCTGCTGCGCCATCTGCAGATGCTGCTGCAGCTTCGGCAGCGTGGTGCTGGCCCATTGCTTCAGCTCGGACTGCTCGTCGCCTTTGCTAAAACGCTCGAACAGCGACACGGCGTCCTTGTGCGCCGTGATCTGGTCGGCGATGTAGGCCTGCGAGAACTCCGCGCCGTTCAGCCGGCTGAGCCGGTCGAGCTTCTGCTGATGAGCGCTGTCGAGCTGCGCCGGCAAATCGACATTGGTGTTGCCGCGGCTCACCAGTCGCTTCAGCTCCGCCGAGCTTTTGGAATGTTCCTCGATCATGGTCGCGGCGAACTTCTTCTCCGCGTCGTTGCCCTTGGTCTGCGCCAGCTTGCTGGAAGCGATCTCGAACAGATCGGACAGCGCGACCTGCCGCGCGAAATCGGCGGCGCTGGGGCTGATGCCGAGGGTCGAATTGATGCCGGTCTTCTCGCCTAATGACTGCGCGGAAACCTGCGTGGCGATCATCGGGGTGGCGATCAGCAGGCAGCTCAGCATAGTGACAGCACGCTTCATCTATCGGTTCCTTTCCCACTCTGGATGGTGGCGGTGCCTTGAGCCAGCAATCGGCCAACACGCGGCGCCCTGCGCCGCGCGCCCAATCAAGGCGCCGCCGTGAGTGCAGCACTCAACCGCAAGCCGTGGGTTATGTTCCGCGCGTGGAGGGTGGCTCGCCGCCAACGCTGGCGAGAGCGGCTAAGGCGAAGCCCAAGCTGACGTTCCAGCCCCAGCCCGCCGCCGAGCGGCTTTAAGGCCTCGGGAGCCGATACGGGCCGGGGCCACGATGTGGGAAGGGTTGTGGCAAGCCGCCGCTTTGCGGCCGGAAAATGGGGAACGGGTGTTGAAGCCGGCCCGGCCGCTGTGTTAGGCATCGCCCGACGCGGGTGTAGCTCAATGGTAGAGCAGCAGCCTTCCAAGCTGAATACGAGGGTTCGATTCCCTTCACCCGCTCCAACACTTAGCCGTAATCACGATCCGAAAAAGCGCCGGGGTGCACTCCGGGGTGCACCTTGCGACGTGAAATCGGCTGTTTACCGCCGTTTAGCCCGCGCTAGCCCCACTGCTCCGGCTGAATTTTGAAAGCCAGCGCGGTACGCAGCAGCACCGCGACCGGGGCAGGGATCACGCGGCCATTGGCATAGCTGTTGATGGTGCGCAGCGAAATGCCGAGATGCGGGGTGGCGGTGACTTGATTGAGCCCCAAGGCAGCGAGGGCGCTGCTAAACTCCTCTTGTGTCATCGGCTGGTGGCGGTTCTTCTTCGGCGTGCTCGGCATGATCTCGTCTTAGGCGTCAGCGGTTTGAAACAAGGGACGCTGGCCTCGGCGCCGCTGTCGCCAGACCAAGTTTTTGCGAGAGGAAGCCAGATCGGATCGCCTCTCGGGGTTTTGCAGCGAAGACGCCGATCGGCGACACTGCGCTGGCCGTTGGATAGCAGCCGGCGCCGCCGACCATAACCATTTTGGTGCATCGGCAAGTCGATACACGCAGAGGTGGTTAACATTTATCTCATTCTCGCGCCAGTACCGATGCCCTGAGGGCGCCAAGCACCGCGTCCGTGCTCATGTCCATGTCCGTGTCCATGGCCATGTCCATGTCCATGTCCATGTCCATGTCCATGTCCATGTCCATGTCCATGTCACATCCTGCGATAGTTGCGATCGTCACGGGCGATCGGCGGCGCCGCGGCTGTCATCATCGTGGCCGTCATGATCTTTGCGGTCAAATGGCCGCCGTCATATGCGCGAATGTCAGCTGCCGTTGTCCTCGTGGCGCGCGTGATCTTAGCTGCGAGCGCGTATCGGCGTGTCGATCTGTGCCCGTTGTGTCACTGCTAATCATCAACGCTGCTATGTGGCGTGATCTGAGTAGCAAGCGCTGCTTGACGGTGCTGGGAGTGGGGCATAGCCTTTGTCGTCCAACAACGTCGGCGTCATTATTTATAGATGCCGCTTGTGATGTTCTGATGGGAACAGCAAGGGCGGCAACCAGCGATGACACGATGGCGTTCTCGTCGGGACTAACTCGATGGACACTCGATGGACAGCATTCCCCCGTCATCGACGCTGCTGCAGCCGTTTCGGTTCACCACTGCGCATTTGCCGCCGCAGGACCGTTTTGAAGCATGGCGCGAGCACCTGCGTCCCGTTGCGGAGCTGACGCCGGCTGCAGGCCAATCGTCAACCGGGGTTGTTGATCTCGCGATCTGGGATCTCGGCACGTTGGCGCTGTGCCAGGAGCGCAATCCCGGTGCCTGTTTTGCGCGAACGCCGAAGCGCGTGAAGACGACGCTGGCCGATCATTGGTACCTGTTCCTGCTGAAATCCGGTACCAACTGGACCATCAGCGATGGCGCCGCGTCACAAGAACGGCTGTCGCGCGGCAATAACGGCCAGCTCGGCTTCTATTCGCTGGGCGAGGCTTGCCACGGCGAGATGCGCGATATCGAAACTCTGATGCTGTTCATGCCGCGCGATCGGTTTCCGCAGCTTGCCGGTCAGCTCGACCGGATCAGCAACACCATGCTCGAAACGCCGCGCGGTCAGCTGCTTGCCGACTATCTGTTGGCATTGGAGCGTCGTCTGCCATCGATGGGGAGCGATGATCTGCCGGCGGTGCGGCGTGCCACCGAAGCGATGATTGCGGCCTGCCTGGTGCCGACTCCGGAAAATGAGGAGCAGGCGCGGGAGGGCCTGATTGTCAGCCTTGGCGAGCGGGCGCGCCGCGCGGTGCATGCGCGGCTCGCCGATCCTGGCTTGACGCCGGCCAGCCTGGCGCAGGCCATCGGCGTATCGCGCAGCGTGTTGTATCGATTGTTCGAGCCGCTCGGCGGTGTTGCGTGCTATATTCGCAATTGCCGTCTGGCGGAAGCGCGCCGGGCGATTGCCGACGGCGCCGATATGCGCCGCATCCATCAGATCGCCGACGCGTGCGGATTTTCGAGTTCGCAGGAGTTTAGTCGCGCCTTTCGGCATCGCTATGGTCAAAGCCCATCGGAAGCGCGTACTGAGATCAACGGCCTGTTGGGCCGGACCACCGGGGCCGGTGGACTTCCGCGAACACTGGACGAATTCCTGCGCGCAACGGCTTAACCGATCGCGTTAGCCGATCGATAGCTCCCGCGATCGCGTATAACGCGCAAAATTGGGACGTACTGCTTGAGAAACAGGACGAGGTGTCACAATCGGCCGGCAATTCCATTCTGAAATCATATAACTTCCAAGTATTGTTGAGTTTGTTTTTGTTTTGGCCTGATCGTTTCAAGGATATTGTAGCAACACAGTGGAGAACCATAGATGTGAGAGCCTGCTGCGACAGATGCCTCGCATCGTTGTATCGAACGGAGCTGGTCGACAGTCATCGCCAGAGCAAGCATGTACGCGAATGCAGATCGTGAATGGACGGATCGGATTGCAGTGCAGGCACTGCAACAGATCAGACATCTGGACTTGGCACTCAATCCGCAAAGTTTCGATTTGTGGTTCGCTTATTTCGCGGGCCGGAATCGGGCGCTGATCGATGCCCTGAACCAGTTGCTGTCCGGCAATCGCAAGCCGACTTGGCCGGACATGGCACGGCTCCACGAACAATTCCTGACGCCCTACAAGACGGCGGCACAGATTCAATCGATCGGCACAATGGTGCGCGACCAGTCGAGCACGCTGGTTGATGCCATCGAAGAAGCGTCGGATGCGGCGCAGGGCTACGAGCAGCGTCTGTCCAACGCGGCGCCGCAACTGGCGATCGAGCAGGTCGATGGCGGCCTGCGGCGGCTGGTCGGCGAATTGATGTCCTGGACGGACGAAATTCAATCGACCAATACGCAACTGGTCGGCCGGTTGAGGAGTGCGGCGGACCGTGTCCGCGACCTGCAGGAACAACTCGATCAGGTCCGGCTGGAAAGCATGATCGATCCGCTCACCGATGTCGGCAATCGTCGGTATTTCGATTTGTCGCTGGCGCGGTTGCTGATGGCCGGGCAGCAGGCGCAGCCGCTGGCGCTGCTGCTGATCGACGTCGACAATTTCAAGATGTTCAACGATCGGCACGGCCACATCATCGGCGATGACATTCTTCGGCTGACAGCCTCCACCATCAAGCAGAATTCCCGGCAGGACGACATCGTCTGCCGGTATGGCGGCGATGAATTCGCGATCATCCTGCCCAGAACCTCGCTGGAAGGGGCGCTGCTGCACGGCGAGAAAATCCAGACCGCCATTGCGGCGCGCGAAATGCACCGCCGCTCGACGCGCGAAAGCCTGGGCCGGCTGGTGCTGTCGATCGGCGCTGCCGAATATCGGCCTGATGAACCGGCGGAAGCGTTCATCGAGCGCGCCGACCATTGGATGTATGCGGCCAAACAGGCCGGACGCGATCGCGTGACCCGGGAGGGCGCGCAGCTACATTACCGTGGCAGCGATGGCAAAATCGAACTGATCTGGCACCATTCCTATGCGTGCGGTGAAGTGATGATCGACCGGCAGCATCGCGAGCTGTTCGACATCGCCAATGTCATCCTCAGCGCCCATGTCGAAACGCTGGAGATCGCCCAGGTGGTCGACATCGTCGAGATACTGATCACGCATGTGACCGAGCATTTCTCCTATGAAGAGTCGGTCCTGGAAGCGATCGGCTATGACAGGCTGGAAGCGCACCGGATCGAGCATGAGCGGCTGTTGTCCCGCTCGCGTCAGCTCAAGGAGGCGGTCGCCGACGGCGAGACCACGCTGCGCGAATTGCGCGAATTCCTGGTCAACGGCGTGGTGGTCGCTCACCTGCTCAAGGAGGACCGGCGGTTCTTCCCGTTGCTCGAGAGCCTGAAATCGCAGGAAGACGCCGAGCCGTCGTCATGACGGCATCCTGCCGCGCCGATCTTGGGTGGCGCGGCCACGTTGGGGGCGAGGGCGGCGCGGCCGGTTATTCGGCCGGCAAGCGCCGGCAATCCATGGAATAGACGAGGTCGCCGCTGGCCGTGCGGGCAATCGGCTGGCACGGCCGGGCATTGCTGTCGGCATCGGCGGCCGGCGCGGCGTCGCTGGCGGGTTCGGCATTGTTGGCGGCGGCGACCGGCTCGCTGCTCGGCTGGGGCGCGGCCACGGCGGCTTGGTCATTGCTGGGCGGGGCGAGCGCGGCCGGGGCGAGCGGAGCCATCGGCGCTGCGGGGCGCGCGGCCGGGAGCGACGCCGAGCCGGTGGCGGGCTGCTCGCCATAATAAGCGGGGATCACGTACATCACGGCCAGGGCGATCGCCACGCCCATCACGATGATGCGCGTCAACCAAATCGAGATCAGGTGGAACATGGTGCACTCCGTCCGCAGCCGCCGCGTGCCGTTGGTGGCGCAGGCGTGCCGTCATCCGCCTCTGCGATAAGCATTCCGCCATTAGCTTCTTTGATCGCCATCAAGCCTGGCGGCGCGGCGGTCGATCGGACGCAGCCCAGAGCCGAGGCGTGATCAGGGGCCGGGCAAGGCCGTGGTGCCGACGCCGACTCGCTGCCGCACGGGAACCTGGGTGGTTGGGGGCGCGTTAGGAGGCGAACATTTCTCCGCGCCGTCACGCCGACGGAGAAATTCATTCCATGGAAAAACCGGCGCCCGGTGCAATCCTTGTCTTTTTCCAGTGTTGGCGCCCTGGATATAGGCAATTTCAGCGCGACCGGATAACAATTTCCTCCAGATGCGAGGTGAGGCGCCCAGGCGGCGGCCTCTTTCAGGGAGTTTTCAGCATGGCAAACTGGTTTCAGGACAACGCGCAGTCGATCGGTCGCACGCCGCTGGTCCGTCTGAACCGGGTCACCGAAGGCGCGCCGGCCACGGTGCTGGCCAAGATCGAAGGCCGCAACCCGGCCTATTCGGTGAAGTGCCGGATCGGCGCTGCCATGATCCGCGACGCCGAACAGCGCGGCCTGCTTGGCCCGGGCAAGGAGATCGTCGAGCCGACCTCGGGCAACACCGGCATCGCGCTGGCCTTCGTCGCTGCGGCGCGCGGCATTCCGCTGACGCTGACCATGCCGGAGACCATGAGCCTGGAGCGCCGTAAGCTGCTGATCGCGTTCGGCGCCAAGCTGGTGCTGACCGAAGGCGCCAAGGGCATGAGCGGCGCGGTCGCCAAGGCCGAGGAAATCGTCGCCTCCGATCCGAACCGCTACGTGCTGCTGCAGCAGTTCAAGAATCCGGCCAATCCGGCGATCCATGAGGAGACCACCGGCCCGGAGATCTGGAACGACACCGACGGCGCGGTCGATATTTTCGTCGCCGGCGTTGGCACCGGCGGCACCATCACCGGCGTGTCGCGCTACCTCAAGGGCACCAAGGGCAAGAAGATCCAGTCGGTGGCGGTCGAGCCGGAAGCCAGCCCGGTGCTCAGCCAGAAACTGGCCGGGCAGGAGCTGAAGCCGGGCCCGCACAAGATCCAGGGCATTGGCGCCGGCTTTGTGCCGCAGGTGCTCGATCTGTCGCTGATCGATACCATCGAGCAGGTCAGCAATGACGAAGCGGTGCTCTATGCGCGCCGGCTGGCGAGCGAGGAGGGCATCATCTCCGGCATCTCGTCTGGCGCGGCGGTGGCCGCGGCGGTGCGGCTCGCCAAGAAGCCGGAAAATGCCGGCAAGACCATTGTGGTGATCCTGCCGGATTCCGGCGAGCGCTATCTGTCGTCGATCCTGTTCGAGGGGCTGTTCGACGCCAAGGGCCTCGCCGCCGCCTGACGCGGCCGCGAGTGGTGCAGCTTCAAGGCACGCGGCTTAGGCCGCGTGCCTTTGTTGCATCTGGCGGCTGCGCAGATGGCTGAGCAAAGCTTGCGCTTCAGCGGAGGGCTGCCGTTCGACGCGGCGATAGTCGCTGCCGTCCGGCTTGCGCTGCAGCCAGCCGCCGTCAACCAGTTCGCGCCGTAGCAGCGCGTAGTCGCCGAACAGATGTGCGGCATCGAGCTGCGCATTGATCTGCTTTTCGCCAACACTCGCGCGCGGCGTGAGCTGCGACCACACTACCCACAGGCACGGCTCGCGGTGGCTGGCCTTGGAGGGCCAGCGCATGAGCCGCCGTTCCGCATCGAAATAGCGGGCGAGCTTGCTGATCTTGGCATGATCGACTGGCACGGGCGGCGGCAACGGCTGTTGCAGGCGCTGCTCGGCCAGTTGCGAAGCGCGAAAGTGCTGGAAATTGCGGAAGCCTGCGGCGCGTGCCAGCATGTTCAATAGCTCGACATGGCCAGGGGCGCCATCATGCGGCTGCCACTGCGCCTGCAACGAGCGGGCAAGCACGGAAATATCGCCAACGGCGAAGGGGAATACGGGTCTCGACATCGCTTATCCTTACGATGTGCCGTTCCAGTGATGGATCGTCGAGGGTCGCCGGCTTACGACGCGGCACGGGATAAGGTGTCGGTCGAATTGTAACAATCGCGGCAGGTTTAGCTCCCCTTGCGGGGCGGCGACGCCTTGGTGAACTGCCGACCAGGGCCGCTCGATTACATCCAACAGGCCGAAGAAGCAAGCCGCAATTGCTAATCGGCCATTGATACCACCCACCACCAAATTCCGTCATTGCGAGGAGCGGAGCGACGAAGCAATCCACTCCGAGTGCGACAACCTGGATTGCTTCGCTGCGCTCGCAATGACGAGGCCATGTGAAGCGCGAGTTCAATTGGCGCGTTGGCTTTTCGGTTTGGCTTCGCCAAGCTTGGTCCCGCTCTGCAGCGCCAGCACCGCGGCATTGACCACGCGATCGACGATCGCCTCGACGTCGTCGAGATCGCATTGCCCGTCGGACAGTTTCTGCAATCGCTCGCTGTCGCGGATGGTGTGGTGCGCCATCGCCAGCGCAAAATGCAGGCCCCAATAGATTTCGACTTCGGGCAGCTCCGGCATCGCGCGCTGCATCGCCGCGGCGAATTTGCGCAAATGATCAAGCTCGCGGTTCTTGATCTTGCGGATCGGCGCCACTGCTTCCACCGAGGCGCGGATCATGAACCGTGCCGCGTCGGAGCGTTCGCCCTCCGGGCCAAAACAGCCGCGCAAGGTCGGCGCCACCAGCGCGCGCAGCACCGCATCGATCGGCGCGCGGCCGCCGCCCGCGGCCTCCGCAGCTTTCAGCTCGGTGAGGCGCTCGCGGTTGGTGGCGATCGAGCGGGTGACGAACAGCTCGGTGATCAGCTCATCCTTGGAGCCGAAATGGTAGTTGACAGCGGCAAGATTGACGCCAGCCTCGGCGACGATGTCGCGCAGCGTCACGTCGGCAAAGCCGCGGTCGGCATAGAGCCGTTCCGCGGCGCGGAGAATTGCGGTTCTGGTCTGGTCCGATGCCATTCAGCGCCTTTGGGGTGGCTTGCATTTCAAACGCCTGTATGAAATCATCGTTTGACGGTCCGGCAAAGTCAATGCGCTGCAAGTCGCGGCGCCAAGCGCAGCAGGGCCGGATCGGTTTTCGGTCGCGGTCAGCACAGCGCCGACCGCGGTCGTTCGTGCCGCCAACATGTTTGAACAAACTGAGGATCGCCCGATGGATTTCACGATGTCCGCCCGCCAGCGCGAATGGCTCGACCGCGTCAACGCGTTCATGGATGCGCATGTCCGTCCCGCCGTGCCGATCTACAAGCAGCAGGACGCCGAGGGTGAGCGCTGGAAGGTGATCCCGGTGCTGGAGGAGCTGAAGCAGAAGGCCAAGGCCGAAGGGCTGTGGAACCTGTTTCTGCCGCCGTCGCAGCATGACGACGATGAGTTCCACGGCGCTGGTCTCAGCAATCTCGAATACGCGCTGCTGTCCGAGCAGATGGGCCACATCGCCTGGGCGTCGGAAGTGTTCAACTGCTCGGCGCCCGACACCGGCAATATGGAAGTGCTGATCCGCTACGGCACGCTCGAGCAGAAGCGCAAATGGCTGCGGCCGCTGCTCGATGGCGAGATCCGTTCGGCGTTTCTGATGACCGAGCCGGCGGTGGCGTCGTCCGATGCCACCAATATCGAAACCCGGATCGAGCGCGACGGCGATCACTACGTGATCAACGGCCGCAAATGGTGGTCGTCGGGCGTCGGCGATCCGCGCTGCAAGGTGGCGATCGTGATGGGCAAGACCGATCCGAACGCTGCCCGACATCAGCAGCAATCGCAGATCCTGGTGCCGCTCGACACGCCCGGCATCACCATCGAAAAGATGCTGCCGGTGTTCGGCTTTGACGATGCGCCGCACGGCCACGGCATGGTGCTGCTGGAAAACGTGCGCGTGCCGGCTTCCAATCTGCTGCTCGGCGAGGGCCGCGGCTTTGAGATCGCGCAGGGCCGGCTCGGCCCGGGCCGCATCCATCACTGCATGCGCACCATCGGCAAGGCCGAGGAAGCGCTGTCGAAAATGGTGAAGCGGCTCGGCTCGCGCACCGCTTTTGGCAAGAAGATCATCGAGCATTCGGTGTGGGAACAGCGCATCGCCGAAGCGCGCATCGACATCGAAATGACCCGGCTGTTGTGTCTGAAGGCCGCCGACATGATGGACAAGGTCGGCAACAAGACCGCGCAGCTCGAAATCGCCATGATCAAGGTGGCGGCACCGCGCATGGCGCTGCGCATCATCGACGATGCCATTCAGGCATTCGGTGGCGCTGGCGTTGCGGACGAGGCCGGGCTCGCCAAGGACTACGCCAATATCCGCACGCTGCGGCTCGCCGACGGCCCGGACGAGGTGCATAATCGCGCCATTGCCAGGCTGGAAATGAAGAAGTATGCGAACGCGCCTGCGCGCTGAGCCGCGCCGTCAGAGGCGTGCGCTGGCACAGGCGTCGAACAATGCGAAGGGAGCGCCGCAGTGGCTGATGGCGTGAGGAACGACGAGGAGTTTTCCGGCACCAAGCCGGTCGAGGAGCGTCACAAGTTTGATGAGGCGAGCCTCGAGCGCTGGATGCAGGAGCATGTCGAGGGGTTTTCGGGCCCCTTGACTGTCAATCAGTTCAAGGGCGGGCAATCGAACCCGACCTACCGGCTTGATACGCCGACGCGCAGCTACGTGCTGCGCCGCAAGCCGTTCGGCAAGCTGTTGCCGTCGGCTCATGCGGTCGATCGCGAGTTTCGCGTGATCTCCGCGCTCGGCAAGCAGGGCTTTCCGGTAGCGAAGGCCTATGCGCTGTGCATGGACGACGCGGTGATCGGCGCGGCGTTCTACATCATGTCGATGGAAGAGGGCCGGGTGTTTTGGGACCCGACCCTGCCGAACCAAACGCCGGAGGCGCGGCGCGCGATCTTCACCAGCAAGATCGAAACGCTCGCCCAGCTGCACAGTTTTGATCCGGAAGCGATTGGGCTCGCTGACTTCGGCAAGCCGGGCAATTATTTCGCCCGCCAGGTCGATCGCTGGACCAAGCAGTACAAGGCGTCGGAAACCGAGCACATCGCCGAAGTCGAAAAGCTGATCGAATGGCTGCCGCGCACCGTGCCGGAACAGCAGCGGGTGTCGATCGTGCATGGCGACTACCGGCTCGACAACATGATCTTCCATCCGACCGAGCCGCGCGTGATCGCGGTGCTGGATTGGGAGCTGTCGACGCTCGGCGATCCGATGGCCGACTTCACCTATCTGTTGATGCAATGGGTGATGCCGGGTCTGAGCGGCGTCGATCTTAAGCCGCTCAACATCCCGACGCTGGAAGAAGCGATCGCCATTTATGTCAAGGCCAGCGGCCGGCCGGATGTGCCGGACGTCAACTGGTACTTCGCCTACAATCTGTTTCGGCTGGCCTGCATCACGCAGGGCATTGCCGGCCGGATTCGCGATGGCACCGCGGCCAATGCCAAGGCGATCGAAACCGCCAAGCGCACCGTGCCGCTATCGAAGGCGGCTTGGCACTACGCGCAGCAGGCCGGCGCGCAATAACGCCGCGCTGCGGCTCACTATGAATCAAGCCACGGCGCTCAAGCCGTGCGCCGTGCAAGCCTTGTGCTAGCAAACCTTGGGCGCGATCGGATTCCGGTCGCGCCTTTTTCATCAGGCGTGGGGCACATTCGTCGGGGTGTGTTGGTACGTCATTCCGGGATGCGCGCCCTGGCGCGCAGACCCGGAATCTCGCCCGAATGGGCAAGATAGCGATTCCGGGTTCGTCCGCCGCTGTTGCGGCGAACGCCCGGGATGACAAGCCGAGATGGTTGAGGGGCGCCGTTTAGATCGGTTTGCCGGTGTAGGGCATCGAGGCGGACAGCCCGCCATCCACCGCAATTGCCTGGCCATTGACGTAAGAGGCTTCGTCGCTGAGCAGAAACAGCCCCATGGTGGCGAGTTCGTGCGGCTGGCCGGCGCGTTTCAGCGGATTGAGCTGGCCGATCTTGTGTTCGGTGCCGCGCGCCCGCGCGCCGTCGAACACCGGCTTGGTCATGCCGGTTTCGATCAAGCCGGGACAGATCGCGTTGATGCGCACGCCGGTGCCGGACAGCGAATAGGCGGTGGTTTGCACCAGGCTGATCACACCGGCCTTTGAGGCCGCATAGGGATGGCCGGAGGCACCGGCCTTCAGTCCCGCCACCGAGGCGGTGCACAGCAATGCTCCGGCGCCTTGCGCGATCATGTGCGGCATCGCGTGTTTGATCGCCAGAAACGGTCCGATCAAATTGATGCGCAGCACTTCCTGCCAATGCTCGACACTCTGTTCGGCGAGCGGCAGCAGGCCGCCGCTGATGCCGGCATTGGCCCATAGCGCATCGAGCCGGCCATGGCTGGCGATCGCCTTGGCGATCACCGCTTTGACGTCGTCCTCCGAGCCAGCATCGGCGATCATCGCATGGGCGGTGCCGCCGCGCTGCCGTGCCTGTTCGGCCGTGTCATGAACGGCCTCGGAGCGATCGACGGCGATCAGTTTCGCGCCCTCAGCGGCGAACAGCAGCGCTGCGGCGCGGCCAATGCCGCTCGCCGCGCCAGTGATGATGACGGATTTGCCTTCCAGGCGCCCCATGAACGTATCCTCCAGAGTTTGTTTTTGTACCGTGATGCGGAATGGCTCTGCATCGGTGCCTGGCCAGGTCGGTCGCACGTGACACGGGCAACGCAACTGAGGCAAGCTATGCTGTGACCTACAGCCGCTGCAGCATCTTTTGAAGAGGCTGTAAGCTCATCCGCACGCGTCATCACGCGCGCGTGTCGGCAACAATCACAGGGCGGCGCCGGTGTGCAGCCGGGCCAGGGGAGATCCAGATGTCGTTGTTCGATCTAACGGGAAAAGTCGCGGTCATCACCGGCTCATCGCGCGGCATCGGCCGCGCGATCGCCGAGCGGATGGCCGAGCACGGCGCGAAGGTGGTGATTTCGTCGCGCAAGCAGCCGGCCTGCGATGAGGTGGCCAAGGCGATCAACGACCAGCACGGCCGCGAAGTGGCGCTGGCGGTGGCCGCCAATATTTCCACTAAGGATGAGCTGAAGACGCTGGTCGAGGAGACCAACGCCAAATTCGGGCCGATCCACACGCTGGTGTGCAACGCCGCGTCCAATCCGTATTTTGGGCCGCAGGCCAAAATCAGCGACGATCAGTTCCGCAAAATCCTCGACAACAACATTCTCTCCAACCATTGGCTGATCAGCCTGGTGGCGCCGCAGATGATGCAGCGCAAGGACGGTAGCATCACCATCATTTCCTCGATCGGCGGGCTGAAAGGCTCGACCGTGATCGGCGCCTATTGCATCTCGAAGGCTGCCGACATGCAACTCGCGCGTAATCTCGCCTGCGAATATGGCCCGTACAACATCCGGGTGAACTGTATCGCGCCCGGCCTGATCAAGACCGATTTTGCGCGCGCGCTGTGGGAGAACCCCGACACGCTGAAGGCTTCGACGTCGCGCTCGCCGCTGTCGCGGATCGGCGAGCCGGATGAGATCGCCGGCGCCGCGGTGTTTCTGGCCGCGCCGGCCGGCACGTTCATGACCGGCCAGACGCTGGTGATCGACGGCGGCGCGACGATTAGTTAGTTGTCGGACGCAATCCAGAGCGCCATGCTCAAGGCTTCTGGATTGCTTCGCCTGCGGCTCGCAATGACGGGGAGGGGTGTTCGCCAGCCCCGGCACGTCATTCCGGGGCGCCGCGTAGCGGCGAACCCGGAATCCCGAGATTATTACGACGAGAGTCCGGGTTCGCGAGCTGCGCTCGCGCCCCGGAATGACTCCTGGAGAGCGCGGTGATTACTCCACCGCCGCGTACACCAATCCGCGCACCAGGGTGCGGAAATAGTCGCGCTGGCCGGGGCCCTGCGACATGAACACCGCAAACAGCTCCTCGGCCGGATCGACCCAGAAGAACGTGCCGGCTATGCCAGCCCAGAAGAACTGCCCGACCGAACCAGGAAAGGCGGCAATGCCTGGTTCAGTGCGCACCGCGAAGCCGAGCCCAAAGCCGTGGCCCGGCGTCAGGATGCTGGTATCGGTCGGCAGGTTGGGCGCAAGGTGGTTGGCGGTCATCAGTTGCAGCGTCTTGCGGCCGATGATGCGGGTGCCATCGAGCGTGCCGCCGTTCAGCAGCATCTGGCAGAACCGCGCATAATCCATGGTAGTCGATACCAGGCCGCCGCCGGCGGATTCCATCACCGGCTGTTCCAGCGGATTGAACAGCGCCACTTTGTCGCCGGTCCAGGGATCTGCGGCAAATGGTTCGGCGATCCGGCCCTTGTTGGCTGGGGCGCTATGAAAGCCGGTATCGCTCATGCCGAGCGGCGCCAGAATGCGCTCGCTGAGGAACGCGCCGAGCGAACGGCCCGAGACCAGCTCGATCACCCGGCCGAGCACATCGGTCGAACGGCTGTAGTTCCAGGCCGCGCCGGGCTGGCACACGAGCGGCAGCGCCGCGATCCGGCTGGCGTGCTCGGCATTGCTGATCTTGCGGCTGCGCACCTGCGCCTGCTGATACATCTTCTGCACCGGGCCATCGCCGATATGGTCGTAAGCAAGGCCAGAAGTGTGGCGCAAAAGGTCCTGGATAGTGATCGGCCGGATCAGCGGCCGCAGTTCCAGCTTACCCGCGTTCACCACGGCGACGCTCTGATTGGAAAATTCCGGAATGAACTTGGTCAGCGGATCGTCGAGCAACAGCTCGCCGTCTTCAACGAGCTGCATGACGCCGACCGAGACGATCGGCTTGGTCATGGAAAAGATCCGGAAAATGCTGTCCGGCGCCATCGGCGTTTTGGCCGCCGGGCTCTGCCGTCCGAGCGCTTCAAACCAGCCGACCGCGCCGCGCCGGGCGATCAGAATGGTGACGCCCGGCGTGGTTCCTTTGTCGATCTCGCGCTTGATCGCGTCTGACATTTTCTCAAGACGCTGTGATGACAGACCGAGCGCTTCGGGCCGGTCTTGCGGCAGCGGTGGCGTATGTGACGCACAGGGAACGGGCGGGGCGGAGCTGACCGAGGAAGGCATGGGCGTCTCCCAAAGTGGGGCCGGCGGCGCGGAGCGGCGGTGATGTCGCACTACTTATGAGAGTGGCTCAGAACTTCCGGCTTGAACAGGGTGGTTTTCCGCAGTAACCAGCCGCCGGTTTCGCCGCAGCGAGATCCCAGCGCGGATAAGGATGGAGAGCGATGGCTAAAGCAAAGTTTGAACGTACGAAGCCGCATTGCAACATCGGCACGATTGGTCACGTTGACCATGGCAAGACGTCGCTGACGGCGGCGATCACCAAGGTTTTGGCGGAGACGGGCGGCGCGACGTTCACGGCGTATGACCAGATCGACAAGGCGCCGGAAGAGAAGGCCCGCGGCATCACCATTTCGACGGCGCACGTTGAGTACGAGACGCAGAACCGTCACTACGCGCACGTCGATTGCCCCGGCCACGCCGACTACGTGAAGAACATGATCACGGGTGCGGCGCAGATGGACGGCGCGATCCTGGTTGTGTCGGCGGCTGACGGCCCGATGCCGCAGACCCGCGAGCACATCCTGCTGGCCCGCCAGGTCGGCGTTCCGGCGCTGGTGGTGTTCCTGAACAAGTGCGACATGGTCGACGATCCGGAACTGCTCGAGCTGGTCGAGATGGAAGTGCGCGAGCTGCTGTCGAAGTACGACTTCCCGGGCGACGACATTCCGATCGTGAAGGGTTCGGCGCTGGCTGCTCTTGAGAACAGCAACCCGAAGCTCGGCCATGAGGCGATCCTGGAGCTGATGAAGGCGGTTGACGCCTACATCCCGCAGCCGGAGCGTCCGGTTGACCAGCCGTTCCTGATGCCGGTGGAAGACGTGTTCTCGATCTCGGGCCGCGGCACTGTGGTGACCGGCCGTGTCGAGCGTGGCATTCTGAAGGTTGGCGACGAAATCGAAATCGTCGGCATCCGCGACACGCAGAAGACCACCTGCACCGGCGTGGAAATGTTCCGCAAGCTGCTGGACCAGGGCCAGGCGGGCGACAACATCGGCGCGCTGCTGCGCGGCACCAAGCGCGAAGACGTCGAGCGTGGCCAGGTGCTGTGCAAGCCGGGTTCGGTGAAGCCGCACACCAAGTTCAAGGCTGAAGCCTACATCCTGACCAAGGAAGAGGGCGGCCGCCACACCCCGTTCTTCACCAACTACCGTCCGCAGTTCTACTTCCGCACCACCGACGTGACCGGTGTTGTGCACCTGCCGGAAGGCACCGAGATGGTGATGCCGGGCGACAACATCGCGATGGAAGTGCACCTGATCGTGCCGATCGCGATGGAAGAGAAGCTGCGCTTCGCTATCCGCGAAGGTGGCCGCACGGTGGGAGCAGGGGTGGTCGCTTCGATCATCGAATAACGGCGAGCCCGGTCGCGCCTCGCGCCCGGACGATCGTGATCTGCACAGGCGCAGGAACCCAGCGTTCCTGCGTCTGTTGTTTTTTGGCGGGTGTGCACCGCGCAATTGTGTTGGATTGAGAAGGAGTTGCGGCTGCAACAGCGCGGCGCGGCAGCGCTGCCCACAGCCGCGAAAAAAATCCTCAGATTTGTCGAAAGACGGAGGTGACGACGGCTTCAGCCTTCGCTATAGAAGCGCCGCGTAGGAGTGTAGCTCAATTGGTAGAGCACCGGTCTCCAAAACCGGGGGTTGGGAGTTCGAGCCTCTCCACTCCTGCCATTCTTGTCTCACGACAAGGTGGCAACCGCGAAGGGTAGGGCGCGAGCAGCTGTGAACGCTCGCAAGCTGCACCTTCAAAACAGCTCGATATCCGCTCACCATGAAATGAGTCAGTGGCGCTGGCCGCGCCAGGCGTGTCGTGGTCGCACAGAGCGTGGCCGCAGGCATCGGCGCTGCGGCAGCCGTTTTCCCTTGATGCTGATGCTGTGGTGCGAAGCGGACCGCATGCGCAGCCGTTGGGCGGGCATCCGCGTCTTGAAGGCTGAGCTAGATCCAAGACGTCAACGGCCGGGACGGGTCCGGCCATCGCGCGTGCAGTGGCGTTGCCAGCCAATGCGATTAAAGCTGCGATGATTCCGGTTGCAGGGCAGCCGGTGCTGTAACGGCCTGCTCCGGCGCGTCGTCGTCACGCGAGCCGATCGTGGTGTCGCTTGATATTGCAGTGTCGCTTGACGTCGTCTTGGGACCGTAAGCCGCCAAAAACACATCGACCGCCCGCGCAATCGTTTCCTCAAGCTCCTCGGGGCTGATCTCGGCCTCGAGCTGCAAGCGCAGCCGATAGGCGGTTTCCGACTCCAGCAGCGCGCGCAGATGAAGGGCGGCGGCGTTCGGGTTGGCGGCTGACAGCCGGCCGGCTTTGGTGGCGGCCTCGATATAGGTCGCGAGCAGTTTTATGCCCTGCCCGGGGCCGGTGTCGTGAAAGATGCGGCCGAGATTGCCGGCGCGGCCATGCGCCACCGCCAGCCGATAGGCGTTGGTGGCGTTCCGGTCCGACACCCGCGCCATCAGATGGCGGCCGGCATCGAGCAGCACCTGGCGCGGCTCTTCATTGGCTCGCTCGGGCAGGCTGGCCAGCATCGGAATAACCTCCTTGCCGACCACCCGCAGGCTGACATGGACGAACAGGTTCTCCTTTGAGGGGAAATAGCCATAGAGCGTGGCCTTCGAGCCCCCGAGACGTTTGGCGATCTCCGACATCGAGGCGCCTTCCAGCCCGCGCTCTGTGAACACTTCCGCAGCGGTTTCCAGGATCGCTTCGCGCTTCGCTTCCGTCCGTACTCTAGCCATCGGGTCTCCAGTCTTCTCGGCGGGCATGTCATCCGCCCATCCATTAACGATACCAAACGTACAGTATTCTTGACAAGGGAGCGCCGTCAAGATAACCGATAACCGAACGTACGGTTCAGTTAACGGGTGTCGTGATGGTTGCGTGGTGTTCCGGTGCCGGCAATGACGTTTGGGAGCGGATGCACGGTCGGTACGCCGGGGCGGATGCGAGGCGGAACCGGATGGTACGGGCGCCGCGAGACGGTGGATCGCGAAGGTGACGCCGCGGGATTCGGTCAGGCCTGGCGTGGAGCTCAGGACCGAGCCGCTCCGCTGGCTGCGTCCAGGTTGCTCCTTGTGGACCGATAGCGGGGCCGCGGATCGTCGGCCGCTCGCCTGGGCGCCTGCGCCTCGTCCGCAACTGCTGGGGCGCGCCTGCGGCCTCGCTCAGCAGGTGCTGGGCTGGGTCGCTCGGCTGGCGCTTCCCTCTGGCGCCACTCCAACCGAACGGCTGCTGACCGATGCCGTGCCGTCTGTGGCCGCCGTCCCCCACGAAATGCCCGCACGACCCGCGCCAGCCGCGCGGGCCGGCCTTCGGCACGGATGGCGCCGATGCCATCTCGCCGATCGCCAGACAGCAACTCAACAAGAGGGCCAAGACCATGAGCCATACTGCATTCGTCGGATTTGCTGCGCTCCTGATGGCAGCGCTGGCCCTTGCAGGCTGCGATTCCTCCAATTCCAAGGCCAAGGAAAAGGGCGCCGACGCCCATGCGCCGCGGCCGGTGCTGGTGGCGCCGGTGCGCTATGAGGACGCCGCGCGCAAGCGCACCTTCGCCGCCACCATCCGGCCCAGCATCGAGAGCGATCTCGGCTTTCGCGTGAACGGCAAGGTGGCGCAGCGGCTGGTGCGCAACGGCGATCTGGTGCGCGCCGGGCAGCCCTTGCTGACGCTCGACACCAATGATCTCGCGCTGCATCGCGAGCAGGCCGAAGCGGAGGTCAAGGCCGCGAAAACAAATCTCACCCAGGCCGAAGCCGACGAGCGGCGTGTCAACGAGCTGCAGAGCAAGGGTTGGGCGGCGAGCGCCGCGGCCGAGAAGGGCCGGGCGGCCGCCGAGGAGGCGCGCAGCCGGCTGATCCGCGCGCAACGCTCGCTTGAACTCGCCAATCACGCACTGGACTACGCTGTGCTCGAAGCCGATGCCGACGGTGTCATCACCGCAACGCCGGTGGAGCCGGGGCAGGTGATCGCCGCCGGCCAGGCTGCGGTGCGCCTCGCCCGGCTCGCCGAACTCGAGGCGCTGGTGGCATTGCCGGAGAGCTTTGTCGAGCAGGCGCGCAATGCGGCGGCGACGTTGTCGCTGTGGTCGCTGCCAGAAAAAGTCTATCGGCTGCGGCTACGCGAATTGGCACTGGCTGCCGATCCAGCCACGCGCACTTACGGCGCGCGCTTCAGCATTCTCAATGCCGATGAATCAGTGCGGCTCGGCATGAGCGCCACCCTGACCATGCGTGAGCCGACCGATAAGCGCGCCGCTCGGCTGCCGCTGACCGCGCTGTTCAACCACGGCAGCGGCCCCGCAATGTGGGTGGTGGACGGCGACGGCAAGCTCACCCAGCGCAGCGTGGTGATCGATCGTTACGACGACCGCACCGTGCTGATCGGTTCAGGACTCGCCGAGGGCGAAACGGTGGTGGCGCTCGGGGTCGAACAACTCGACCCGGGCCTGACCGTGCGGCCGATCTCGAATATCGCCTTTTAGAACGGGAGCCGCATGATGCACCGTTTCAATCTGTCCGCCTGGGCCGTCGCTCATCCAACGCTGATGCTGTTCCTGATTCTGGTGATCACCGTGGGCGGCTTGATCTCCTACCAGAAGCTCGGCCGTGCCGAAGATCCGTCCTATGTGATTAAGGTGGCGGTGGTGACCGCGAGCTGGCCCGGCGCCACTGCGGAGGAAATGCAATTCCAGGTCGCCGACCGCATCGAGAAGAAGCTGCAGGAGCTGCCCTGGTTCGACAAGGTCACCACCTATTCAAAGCCGGGCTTCATCGCCGCCGAAATGGTGTTTAGCCATGCTACGCCGCCGGAGCAGATGCCGTGGCTGTTCTATCTGGTGCGCAAGAAGATGCAGGATCTCAAGCCCGACCTGCCGCAAGGCGTGCTCGGGCCGGAGGTCAATGACGAATATGGCGACGTCGACTCCATCGTCTATACGCTGCGCTCCGAAAGCGCCGACTACGCCACCATGAAGCGCGTCGCCGAGGATGTGCGCCAGCGGCTGCTGCAGGTGCCCAACGTCTCCAAAGTGACCATCTACGGCACGCAGGACGAGCGGATCTTCGTCGATTTCGACCACGTCAAGCTCGCCAATCTCGGCATCGCACCTAAGGCAATCTTTGAAAGCCTGGCGCGCCAGAACGATCTGGCGCCGGTCGGCATCATGCAGACCAGCTCGACGCGAATTCCGCTGCGCACGTCCGGCGCCTATGACGGCGCGCGGGCGGTGGAAGAAACCCCGATCGCGGCCAATGGCACCGTATTCCGGCTCGGCGACATCGCCACCGTCAGCCGCGGCTTTGCCGATCCGCCGAGCTTTTTGGTGCGGCAGCGCGGCGTGCCGGCGCTGGCGATCGGCATTGTCATGCAGCGCGGCGCCAACATCCTCAAGCTCGGCGAGGACGTCGAGCAACTGATGACCGATGTGGAGAAGGCGACCCCGGTCGGGCTGACGTTTGAGCGCGTCGCCAATCAGCCCGCCGTGGTGCGGGTCGCGGTCGGCGACTTCATGCGCTCCTTCGTTGAAGCGTTGGCGATCGTGCTTGCGGTCAGCTTCGTGTCGCTCGGCTGGCGCACCGGCGTGGTGGTGGCCACCTCGGTGCCGCTGGTGCTCGGCGTGGTGTTCGTGGCGATGCTCATGATGGGCATCGATCTGCAGCGCATCTCGCTCGGCGCCTTGATCATCGCGCTCGGCCTGTTGGTCGATGATGCCATCATCGCCGTCGAAATGATGGTGGTGAAGATGGAGCAGGGCTTTGACCGCGCGAAGGCGGCGTCCTTCGCCTGGGAATCGACCGCGTTTCCGATGCTGACCGGCACACTGGTCACCGCCGCCGGTTTTCTTCCGGTCGGCTTTGCGCGCAGCGGCACAGCCGAATATGCCGGCACCATTTTCTGGGTGGTCGGCATTGCGCTACTAGCGTCCTGGGTGGTGGCGGTGATTTTGACGCCGTATCTCGGCTACAAGCTGCTGCCGAACATCCCGGTCCATGTCGGCGACAAGAAAGCGCTGTACGATTCAGCGCTCTATCGCCGGCTGCGCGCGGCAATCGTCTGGTCGGTCGAGCATCGCGTGCTGGTGGTGTGCCTCACGTTGCTGGCGTTCGCGTTGTCGATCGTCGGCTTCGGCAAGGTGCAGCGCCAGTTCTTCCCGACTTCGGATCGGCCGGAATTGTTTGTCGAACTGCGGCTGCCGGAGGGCAGTTCGATCGCGGCCAGCGCCGAAGCCGCCAAGCGCGCCGAAGCGCTGTTGGTCGGCGATCCCGATATCGTCACCTACAGTACCTATGTCGGGGCGGGGCCGCCGCGGTTCCTGCTCAACGTCAATCCGGCACTGCCGAATGAGGCCTATGCCGAGATCGTGGTGGTGACCACCGATCCCGAGGCGCGTGAGCGCGTCAAAGCCCGGATCGAGCGCGCCGCCGCTGACGGCGCGGTGCCGCAGGCGCGGGTGCGGGCCAATCGGCTGGCGCATGGTCCGCCGCTGCGCTTCCCGGTGCAGTTCCGCGTCGTCGGCCAGGACCCGAACACGGTGCGTTCGATCGCCTATCAGGTGCGGGACCTGATGCGCGCCAATCCCGATGTGATCGAGCCGCATCTTGATTGGAATGAGCAGATGCCGTCGGTCAGGCTGGTGATTGACCAGGATCGGGCCCGCGCGCTCGGTCTTGATCCGCAGACCATCTCCCAGACGCTGCAGATGCTGGTGACCGGCTACACGGTGACCACCGTTCGCGACCGCACGGAAAAGATTGCGGTGGTGGCGCGGGCGATCAGCGCGCAGCGCGGCGATCTCGGCTCGATCGGCGATCTCACCGTGCTGTCGCGCAACGGCGTGCCGGTGCCGCTCGCTCAAGTGGCGCATATTGAGGAAACTCACGAAGAAGCGATCCAGTGGCGCCGCAACCGCGACATGGCGATCACGGTGCGCTCTGACGTGCGTAGCGGCGTGCAGGCGCCCTATGTGACCTCGCTGGTGTGGGCCAAGCTCGCCGAGCTGCGCAGCCAGCTGCCGCCCGGCTATCGGCTGGAAATTGGCGGTGCCTTCGAGGAATCCTCTAAAGCCAATGGCGCGTTGTTTGCGGTGATGCCGCTGATGCTGGTGGTGATGCTCACCGTGCTGATGCTGCAGTTGCAGAGCTTCTCGCGGCTGTTCTTGGTGCTGCTCACGGCGCCGCTCGGGCTGATCGGTGCCACGCTCGGGCTGCTGATGTTCGGCATGCCGTTCGGCTTTGTGGCGTTGCTCGGCCTGATCGCGCTCGCCGGCATGATCATCCGCAACTCGGTAATCCTGGTCGATCAGATCGAACACGACGTCTCGGCAGGCCATCCGCGCCGGGTCGCCATTGTCGATGCCACGGTGCGCCGCGCGCGGCCGGTGGTGCTCACCGCGGCTGCTGCGGTGCTGGCCATGATCCCGCTGTCCCGGTCCAGTTTCTGGGGGCCGATGGCGGTGGCGATCATGGGTGGCCTGGTGGTGGCCACGGTGCTGACGCTGCTGTTCCTGCCGGCGCTGTACGCGCTCTGGTTCCGCAATTCGCTCGATCAGAGCGAAAGCGTGGAGAAGCGCCGCGTCAGCGCCAAAGAATTGATCGATGCCATCAAGCTGTTGCCCCTCTCCATCGCCGGGTGGCTGCAACGCGATGCCAAGGGAGCGCCGCAGGTCAAGGGAGGGCCGCAGGTCAAGGGATAGCCTCGATGGCAACGAGGACCCCAATGTACGGCTCACCGTCGGCGCAAGGGGGCGGATGAACGCTCTCGGGCGTGCGCGGCCCCCGCACTGCGGCCTGATGATACCGGCGAGCTTGGTCGCCGATTCGATCGGTAGCCCCGTGCCGGGACGGGCTCGGGAGATCGAGGGAATCAGCCGCCAGCTGGATGCGGAACGCCGGCAGAAACCCGCCCGGCGCCATGGGGTTGCTGGCATTTGCGGCCGGGAATGCCCGGTGCGCGTCTTGACCTCGGCGGACGGCCGCAGTACAGAACGGCACTCGCAGTCGGCCCGATTAGGATTTCCGACGCGGCGTGTTTTCCCGAAAAACGAGCCCGCTAGCCGGCTCATCCTTGGGGCAGGGAGACCTGACCTCAGGAGTGGGCGCAAGAGGGCTGTGCGGCTTTTCCGATAACGACGACGGACGCGGATCTCAAACGATGGCCTTCAGCCCGTTCAAATTCCTGCAAGAGGTTCGCAGTGAGACTGCGAAGGTCACCTGGCCGAGCCGCCGCGAGACCACCATCACCACGATCATGGTGTTCGTGATGGTCGCGCTGGCCTCGATCTTCTTTTTCTTTGCCGATCAGCTGATCCGTTTGCTGATCACCTTCATCCTCGGCATCCGTTAATACGAAGGCGCACGGAACACCCTCATGAGCATGCGCTGGTACATCGTCCACGCCTATTCCAACTTCGAAAAGAAGGTCGCGGAATCGATCCGCGAGCAGGCCAAGCAGCGTGGGCTTGAAGACCTGTTTGAGCAGGTGCTGGTCCCGACCGAAAAGATCACCGAAGTGCGCCGCGGCCGGAAGGTCGATGCTGAGCGCAAGTTTTTCCCGGGCTATGTGCTGGTCAAGATGAACCTCACCGACGAGGCGTTCCATCTGATCAAGAACACCCCGAAGGTCACCGGCTTCCTCGGCGCCGAAAACAAGCCGATGCCGATCTCCGAATCGGAAGCGATGCGCATCCTGCATCAGGTGCAGGAAGGCGTGGAGCGTCCGAAAACCTCGGTGTCGTTCGAGGTCGGCGAGAATGTGCGCGTGGCCGATGGCCCGTTCGCCTCGTTCTCCGGCGTGGTCGAGGAAGTCGACGAGGCCCGCTCGCGGGTCAAGGTCGCGGTGTCGATCTTCGGCCGTGCCACCCCGGTGGAGCTGGAATTCGGTCAGGTTGAGAAGGTCTGATCGAGCGAGTAGGGAATAGGAATAGCGGATAGAAGAAGCGTCTGGCGGGTCCCGCCCTTCGCACCTTTCTAGTCGCTGACATCGTGGGAGGTGAAGGCGGTCGCCAACCGCTCGAAGCCGAACCACTTATAGGAGAGCAGTATGGCAAAGAAAGTAACCGGATACCTGAAGTTGCAGGTGCCGGCCGGCGCGGCGAACCCGTCGCCGCCGATCGGTCCCGCGCTTGGTCAGCGCGGTCTGAACATCATGGAGTTCTGCAAGGCGTTCAACGCGCAGACCCAGAAGGAAGAAAAGAACACCCCGATTCCGGTGGTGATCACCATCTACGCCGACCGGTCCTTCACCTTCGAGATGAAGACCCCGCCGATGTCCTACTTCCTGAAGCAGGCGGCGAAGATCCAGTCCGGCTCCAAGGCGCCGGGCCGTGACAAGGCCGGCAAGGTGACCTCGGCGCAGGTGCGCGAGATCGCTGAGAAGAAGATGAAGGATCTGAACTGCGACAGCATCGATTCGGCGATGCGCATGGTCGAAGGCTCTGCCCGCTCGATGGGCCTGGAAGTGGTGGGGTAACAGGCCATGGCAATCGGAAAGCGTTTGAAGAAGGCCCGCGAGGGTATCGACCGTCAGAAGCTGTACCCGCTCGCTGAGGCCATCAAGCTGGTCAAGGAGCGCGCCACTTCGAAGTTCGACGAGACCATCGAAGTCTCGCTCAACCTCGGCGTTGACCCGCGTCATGCCGACCAGATGGTTCGCGGCGTGGTGATGCTGCCGAACGGCACCGGCCGCACCGTGCGCGTCGGCGTGTTCGCGCGTGGCGCCAAGGCCGACGAAGCCAAGGCTGCCGGTGCTGACGTGGTCGGCGCGGAAGATCTGGTGGAGAAGGTGCAGGGCGGTACCATCGAGTTCGATCGCTGCATCGCGACCCCGGACATGATGCCGCTGGTTGGCCGTCTCGGTAAGGTGCTCGGCCCGCGCGGCATGATGCCGAACCCGAAGATCGGCACCGTGACCATGGACGTCGCCGGTGCGGTCGCCGCCGCCAAGGGCGGTTCGGTCGAGTTCCGCGTCGAGAAGGCCGGTATCGTGCAGGCTGGCGTCGGCAAGGCGTCGTTCTCGGAAGAGAAGCTGGTCGAAAACGTCAAGGCGCTCGCTGACGCGGTGTCCAAGGCCAAGCCGACCGGTGCCAAGGGCACCTACATTCAGCGCGTCGCCGTGTCCTCGACCATGGGCCCGGGCGTCAAGGTCGAGCCGGGCACCATCATCGGCTAACCAGCGCTGACCAAATACAGTTTGCGAGGGGCGAAATCGGGCAACCGGTTTCGCCCCTTTGCTTTGCGCTGTCTGTAGACTGCTGGTGGCGACATGGTACCGTGCCTGCTTGGACCATAGATTGGTCCACGGTATTGGATCGGGTACTGCCTTGTGGTGGAGGTCCGCGTGAAGATTTCCGTGTCGGAGGCCAAGGGGCAATTGACGGAACTGGTTCGGCGCGCCGAAGCTGGGGACGAGATCATTCTGACCCGGCATGGTCACCCGGCCGTCCGTCTCGTGCCAGTCAAGCCCGCGCAGGATCATCAATCCCGTCGCACTTTGCTCGAATCGGTACGGAGCGCCGGCGCCGCCAAGGCGACAGCCGGCCCGAGTTCGGCGCGCAGCCAGGATTTTTTGTACGGCGGTGACCGCAGAATCGGTCCAGCGGGTGGTTGATGCCTATGCGCGCTGGGGCAAGGGTGTGCACCCGGCAGCCCTCAATTTCGGCGATTGCTTTGCCTATGCCTTGGCGAGAGACTGCGGCTGTCGTCTGCTCTATGTTGGCGACGATTTTGCCAAAACCGACCTGTGACGCCCAGTTGTGCGCACGGACAGGTGGTGGAGGCGGTGCAGCTCAACGCGGATCGCTCCGCCTTGCATAATGGATGCCGCGGCACCGTTTTTGCCCTTGGCAAGCGCGGTAAGACTCGTTAAACAAACCCGCCCGGACGTGCTGGCGCAGGCTGGCTTGTCCGTGCACGCATTCCGAAAACCCGAATTGTTAGGAGCTTGTTCCTTCAGTCCATCCGCCTGGAGCGTCTGAAGGAATGAACGACCGACGTCGGATGAATGCGGCAGGGCTCCAGATGAGGTGATCCGGCGACGGATTGTCAAATCGGGGTCCGATCCTGTCCGAGACTGCAGGCGCCCGAGATAAGCGAAAGCGCATCAACGGCTTAATCGATGCCTGCATAGATGGGTGACAACCGGATTTCGCCGTGCGGCTCGCGTCGCCGGCAACGGATCAGGTTCGAACCTCGACACCCCGGGCCACGGCCGGCTTCGCCGGCGCGGTACGGGAGGGCAGGCTTTTCATATCGTCTCGCCCGGCGTGTCTGATGAGGTCGTGTATCTCAAGGTCAGGTCGGGCAGGGCGATGGGTGTAACCCGGCGGCCCTGCCTCTCGGCAAAGGTCGCCAACCGGAGAGAGCTTGCTGTGGATAAAGCGGCAAAAAAAGAAGCGGTCGCATCGCTGAATGGTCTGTTCAAGACCACCGGCGTCGCGGTCGTCGCTCACTATTCCGGCCTCACCGTTGCCCAGATGCAGAAGCTGCGTTCGCAGATGAAGCAGGCCGGCGCCTCGGTGAAGGTCTCGAAGAACCGGCTCGCCAAAATCGCTCTTGAAGGCACCGACGTGGCTGCCATCGGCTCCCTGCTGAAGGGGCCGACCGTGATCGCTACTTCCGACGATCCGGTGGCTGCGCCGAAGATCGCCGTCGAATTCGCCAAGGCTAACGACAAGTTCGTGATCCTCGGTGGCTCGATGGGGACGACTGCTCTGAACGTTGACGGTGTCAAGGCGCTCGCCTCGCTGCCGTCGCTCGACGAACTGCGCGGCAAGCTTGTGGGTCTGGTTCAGGCCCCGGCGACCAAGATCGCTCAGCTCTCGACCGCGCCCGCGTCCAAGCTCGCGCGCGTCGTTCAGGCCTACGCCACCAAGAACGAAGCGGCTTAAGCCCTTCCTCACACCACTGGTTCGAACTGATACGCTAAAGGAAACTGATCAATGGCTGACCTTCAGAAGATTGTTGACGACCTGTCGAGCTTGACCGTGCTCGAAGCCGCCGAGCTCGCCAAGATGCTCGAAGAGAAGTGGGGCGTGTCCGCCGCTGCCGCCGTTGCGGTTGCTGGCCCGGCTGCCGCCGCCGCTGCCCCCGCTGAAGAGAAGACCGATTTCACCGTTGTGCTCGCTTCGGCTGGCGACAAGAAGATCGAGGTCATCAAGGAAGTGCGCGCGATCACCGGCCTGGGCCTCAAGGAAGCCAAGGACCTGGTCGAAGGCGCTCCGAAGCCCCTCAAGGAAGGCGTCAACAAGGAAGAAGCCGACAAGATCAAGGCCCAGCTCGAGAAGGCTGGCGCCAAGGTCGAGCTCAAGTAAGCTCAATGCACAGCCCGGCGGCGCGGCATGGCTCCGCCGTCGGGGGTGCGATGGTTCTTCAGAAGTCGCGGCGAGGGCCTTGGGCCGATCGCCGCGGTTTCGTCCCGGAGTGCCGGGACACAGGAAAGTGTGGAGATTGGCCGGGTTCGCCCTTCGAATCTCCATATTGTCGTCCCATATCGGGGCGGCAGCACGGCAACACGGTTGAGGGCAGGGACGGCGAGCTTCTTGCGCAGCCGTTGGGAGATCAGCAATTTCGGGCTTTTTCGGTCCGTGACGAGATGTTGGGACGGGCGGATGCAGTGAGCTGCGCCGCACGTCGTTTTGCGTTCTCGACTGAAGCGTGCGCGCTTAGGATAAATGTCCCAAGCTGAAGCCGCCGACTGAGACCGCAGCGTAATTCACACCCGGGGCTGGTGCCAGCCCGTCCCGGAAGCATCGCCCCGGCGGGCGACGAAATGAGAGGCCACGATGGCGCAGCAGACGTTCACCGGTCGCAAACGCGTTCGCAAGTTCTTCGGTCACATTCGGGAAGTTGCCGAGATGCCGAACCTCATCGAGGTTCAGAAGGCGTCTTATGATCAGTTCCTGATGGTGGAGGAGCCCGCCGGCGGTCGCTTGGACGAAGGCCTGCAAGCGGTGTTCCGGTCGGTGTTCCCGATCTCGGATTTCTCGAACACCTCGATGCTGGAATTCGTGCGCTACGAGTTCGAGCCGCCGAAGTATGACGTCGATGAGTGCCGTCAGCGCGGCATGACCTACGCAGCGCCGCTGAAGGTGACGCTGCGCCTGATCGTGTTCGATATCGACGAAGAAACCGGCGCCCGCTCCGTGAAGGACATCAAGGAGCAGGACGTGTACATGGGCGACATCCCGCTCATGACCATGAACGGCACCTTCGTCGTCAACGGCACCGAGCGCGTGATCGTCTCGCAGATGCACCGTTCGCCGGGCGTGTTCTTCGATCACGACAAGGGCAAGACCCACTCGTCGGGCAAGCTGCTGTTCGCCGCCCGCGTGATTCCCTATCGCGGCTCCTGGCTCGACATCGAGTTCGACGCCAAGGACATCGTGTTCGCGCGTATCGACCGTCGCCGCAAGATTCCGGTGACCTCGCTGATGTTCGCGCTCGGCCTTGATGCCGAAGAGATCCTGTCGACGTTCTACAACAAGATCATCTACAAGCGCACCAAAGAAGGCTGGCGCGTTCCGTTCGATGCCAGCCGCTTCCGTGGCTACACCACCAGCACCGACCTGATCGATGCCGATACCGGCAAGGTCGTGCTCGAAGCCGGCAAGAAGCTCACCGTGCGTGCCGCGCGCCAGCTCCAGGAAAAGGGGCTGAAGGCGCTGCGCATGACCGATGAGGACCTGATCGGCAATTACCTGGCCGAAGACCTCGTCAATCCGAAGACGGGTGAAATCTATGCCGAAGCCGGCGAAGAAATCACCGACAAGTCGCTGAAGGCGCTGAACGAGCAGGGTTATAAGGAACTGCCGCTGCTCGACATCGACCACGTCAATATCGGCCCCTACATCCGCAACACGCTGGCGGCCGACAAGAACATGACGCGCGAAGACGCGCTGTTCGACATCTACCGCGTGATGCGTCCGGGCGAGCCGCCGACCCTCGAGTCGGCCCAAAACATGTTCCAGTCGCTGTTCTTCGATCCGGAGCGTTACGACCTGTCCGCGGTCGGTCGCGTCAAGATGAACATGCGCCTCGACCTCGATGCGCCCGACACCCATCGCACGCTGCGCAAGGAAGACATCCTGGCCGTGATCCAGACCCTGGTCGGTCTGCGCGATGGCCGCGGCGAGATCGACGACATCGACCATCTCGGCAATCGCCGCGTGCGTTCGGTCGGCGAGCTGATGGAAAATCAGTATCGCATCGGTCTGCTGCGCATGGAGCGCGCCATCAAGGAGCGCATGTCGTCGGTCGATATCGACACCGTGATGCCGCAGGACCTGATCAACGCCAAGCCGGCCGCGGCCGCGGTGCGTGAATTCTTCGGCTCCTCGCAGCTGTCGCAGTTCATGGACCAGACCAACCCGCTGTCGGAAATCACCCACAAACGCCGCCTGTCGGCGCTTGGCCCGGGCGGTCTGACCCGCGAGCGCGCCGGCTTCGAAGTGCGCGACGTGCATCCGACCCACTACGGCCGTATCTGCCCGATTGAGACGCCGGAAGGTCCGAACATCGGTCTGATCAACTCGCTGGCCACCTTCGCCCGCGTCAACAAGTATGGCTTCGTCGAGACCCCGTACCGCAAGGTCAAGGAAGGCCGCGTCACCGACGAGGTGGTGTACCTGTCGGCGATGGAGGAAGGCCGCTACGCGGTGGCGCAGGCCAACGTGCAGCTCGATGCCGAGGGCCGTTTCGCCGATGACCTGGTGGTGTGCCGCGCTGGCGGTACCCGCGACGTGGTGATGATCCCGTCCGATCAGGTCGACTACATGGACGTGTCGCCAAAGCAGCTGGTTTCGGTCGCCGCGGCGCTGATCCCGTTCCTTGAGAACGACGACGCCAACCGCGCGCTGATGGGCTCGAACATGCAGCGTCAGGCCGTGCCGCTGGTGCGCGCCGAGGCGCCGTTTGTCGGCACCGGCATGGAAGGCGTGGTTGCCCGCGACTCGGGCGCCGCGATTGCCGCGCGCCGCACCGGCGTGATCGACCAGATCGACGCGACCCGCGTCGTGATCCGCGCCACCGAAGATCTCGATCCGACCAAGTCGGGCGTCGACATCTACCGGCTGATGAAGTTCCAGCGCTCCAACCAGTCGACCTGTATCAACCAGCGCCCGCTGGTGAAGGTCGGCGACATGGTGCGCAAGGGCGACATCATCGCTGACGGCCCGTCGACCGATCTCGGCGAGCTCGCGCTCGGCCGTAACGTGCTGGTCGCGTTCATGCCGTGGAACGGCTACAACTTCGAAGACTCGATCCTGCTCTCCGAGCGGATCGTGAAGGAAGACGTGTTCACCTCGATCCATATCGAAGAGTTCGAGGTGATGGCCCGCGACACCAAGCTCGGCCCCGAGGAAATCACCCGCGATATTCCGAACGTTTCGGAAGAAGCGCTGAAGAACCTCGACGAAGCCGGCATCGTCTATATCGGCGCTGAAGTTCGCGCCGGCGACATCCTGGTCGGCAAGATCACGCCGAAGGGCGAAAGCCCGATGACGCCGGAAGAAAAGCTGCTGCGCGCGATCTTCGGCGAAAAGGCGTCGGACGTGCGCGACACCTCGCTGCGCGTGCCCCCGGGCGTGCAGGGCACCATCGTCGAAGTGCGCGTGTTCAACCGCCACGGCGTCGATAAGGACGAGCGCGCGCTGGCGATCGAACGGGAAGAGATCGAACGCCTTGCCAAGGACCGCGACGACGAACAGGCCATTCTCGACCGCAACGTCTATGGCCGTCTTGCCGACCTGCTCGATGGTCGCCAGGGCATTGCGGGTCCGAAGGGCTTCAAGAAGGACACCAAGATCACCCGTGCGGTGCTCGAAGAGTATCCTAAGTCGCAGTGGTGGATGTTCGCTTCGCCGAACGACAAGCTGATGGCCGAAATCGAGGCCATGCGGAAGCAGTACGACGAGTCGAAGAAGGGCCTTGAACAGCGCTTCCTCGACAAGGTCGAGAAGCTGCAGCGCGGCGACGAACTGCCGCCCGGCGTGATGAAGATGGTCAAGGTCTTCGTCGCGGTGAAGCGCAAGATTCAGCCGGGCGACAAGATGGCCGGCCGTCACGGTAACAAGGGTGTGGTGTCGAAGATCGTGCCGATCGAAGACATGCCGTTCCTGGAGGACGGTACCCACGCCGATATCGTGCTGAACCCGCTCGGCGTGCCGAGCCGCATGAACGTCGGTCAGATTCTCGAGACCCATCTCGGTTGGGCCTGCGCGGGCCTCGGCAAGCGCATTGGTCAGACCATCGACGCCTATTATCAGAAGCAGGATCTCCAGCCGATGCGCGAGACCCTGAAGAAGATCTATGGCGACGACGAAACCATCCAGTCGCTGAACGACAACGAGCTGCTGGAGCTGGCCCGCAACCTGAAGCCCGGTGTGCCGATTGCCACCCCGGTGTTCGACGGCGCCAAGGAGACCGACATCGAAGAGATGCTCAATCTCGCGGGTCTGGATGCCTCCGGCCAGTCGACCGTCTATGACGGCCGCACCGGCGACGCCTTCGATCGTAAGGTCACGGTCGGCTACATCTACATGCTGAAGCTGCACCATCTGGTCGACGACAAGATCCACGCGCGTTCGATCGGTCCGTACTCGCTCGTCACCCAGCAGCCGCTGGGCGGTAAGGCGCAGTTCGGCGGCCAGCGCTTCGGTGAAATGGAAGTGTGGGCGCTCGAAGCCTACGGCGCGGCCTACACGCTGCAGGAAATGCTGACTGTGAAGTCGGACGACGTCGCCGGCCGTACCAAGGTGTACGAGGCGATCGTGCGCGGCGACGACACTTTCGAAGCCGGCATTCCGGAGTCGTTCAACGTGCTGGTCAAGGAAATGCGCTCGCTCGGCCTCAATGTCGATCTGCACAATTCCAAGATGACCATCGCGCCGACCTCCGAGGCGGCGGAGTAACAGCAGCAGGGCGGCGCAAACGCGCCGCCCTTTCAGCCTTGTTCCGGGGGCGCGGCGGCAGGCTGCGGCACAGGGCAGGGTGGTCCCGCGGTGGGCGCAACGGCAGCCCGGGACGATACGGCGCGCAGGTTTTTGAGATTCTGCAGCAGGCGTGGCGAGGCCTGCAGGCAAGGAGACGATGATGAACCAAGAGATTATGAATCTGTTCAATCCGACGACGCCGGCTCAGGTCTTTGACCAGATCCGCATCTCGATCGCGTCGCCGGAGAAGATTCTGTCGTGGTCCTACGGCGAAATCAAGAAGCCGGAGACGATCAACTACCGTACGTTCAAGCCGGAGCGCGACGGTCTGTTCTGCGCCCGCATCTTCGGGCCGATCAAGGACTACGAATGCTTGTGCGGCAAGTACAAGCGCATGAAGTACAAGGGCATCATCTGCGAAAAGTGCTCGGTGGAAGTGACGCTGTCGCGCGTCCGCCGCGAGCGCATGGGGCATATCGAGCTCGCCGCTCCGGTTGCGCACATCTGGTTCCTGAAGTCGCTGCCCTCGCGCATCGGCCTGCTGCTCGACATGACGCTCAAGGATCTCGAGCGCATTCTGTACTTTGAGTACTATGTGGTGCTCGAGCCGGGCCTGACTGCGCTGAAGGATCGCCAGCTGCTGTCGGAAGAAGAGTATCTGCGCGCCCAGGACGAATACGGCCAGGACTCCTTCACCGCCATGATCGGCGCTGAAGCGATCCGCGAGCTGCTCAAGGGTCTGGAGCTGGAGAAGCTCGAAGGCCAGCTGCGCGCCGAGATGCAGGAGACCGACTCCGACATCAAGCACAAGAAGCTCGCCAAGCGTCTGAAGATCGTCGAAGCGTTCCGCTTCTCCGGCAACAAGCCGGAATGGATGATCATGACCGTGATCCCGGTGATCCCGCCGGATCTGCGTCCGCTGGTGCCGCTCGATGGCGGCCGCTTCGCCACCTCGGACCTCAACGACCTGTATCGCCGCGTCATCAACCGTAACAACCGCTTGAAGCGGCTGATGGAGCTGCGCGCGCCGGACATCATCATCCGCAACGAAAAGCGCATGCTGCAGGAGGCCGTCGACGCACTGTTCGACAACGGCCGCCGCGGCCGTGTCATCACCGGCGCCAACAAGCGTCCGCTGAAGTCGCTGGCCGACATGCTCAAGGGCAAGCAGGGCCGCTTCCGTCAGAACCTGCTCGGTAAGCGCGTCGACTATTCCGGCCGTTCGGTGATCACCGTGGGTCCGGAACTGCGCCTGCATCAGTGCGGCCTGCCGAAGAAGATGGCGCTCGAACTGTTCAAGCCCTTCATCTATTCGCGTCTCGACGCCAAGGGCCTGTCGACCACCGTCAAGCAGGCCAAGAAGCTGGTGGAGAAGGAGCGTCCGGAGGTTTGGGACATCCTCGACGAGGTGATCCGCGAACATCCCGTGCTGCTGAATCGCGCGCCGACGCTGCACCGCCTGGGCATTCAGGCGTTCGAGCCGGTGCTGATCGAAGGCAAGGCGATCCAGCTGCATCCGCTGGTCTGCTCGGCGTTTAACGCTGACTTCGACGGTGACCAGATGGCGGTGCACGTGCCGCTGTCGCTGGAAGCGCAGCTCGAAGCGCGCGTGCTGATGATGTCGACCAACAACATCCTGCACCCGGCCAACGGTCTGCCGATCATCGTGCCGTCGCAGGACATCGTGCTCGGCCTGTACTACCTGTCGATCCTGCGTGAAGGCCTGCCGGGCGAAGGCAAGCTGTACAGCGAGATGTCCGAGATCGAGCACGCGCTGCACGCCAAGGTCATCCACCTGCACACCAAGATCAAGTATCGCTGGTATGGTCAGGACGAGGAAGGCAATCCGGTCAAGCGCTTGATCGAGACCACGCCGGGCCGCGTGCTGCTCGGCCAGGTGCTGCCGAAGCACCCGAAGGTGCCGTTCGAGACCATCAACAAGCTGATGACCAAGAAGGAAATTTCTGGCGTCATCGATCAGGTCTATCGTCACTGCGGCCAGAAGGAGACTGTGATCTTCTGCGATCGCATCATGGCGCTCGGCTTCTACAACGCGTTCAAGGCCGGCATCTCGTTCGGCAAGGACGACATGGTGGTGCCGTCGTCGAAGTGGAAGATCGTTGAAGAGACCCGCTCGCTCGCCAAGGAATTCGAGCAGCAGTACAATGACGGTCTGATCACCCACGGCGAGAAGTACAACAAGGTCGTCGACGCCTGGTCGAAGTGCACCAAGAAGATCTCGGAAGACATGATGACCGAGATCTCTTCGACCAAGAAGGGCAAGGGCGCCGAAGGTCAGATCAACTCGATCTTCATGATGTCGAACTCCGGCGCCCGTGGTTCGCAGGACCAGATGCGCCAGCTCGCCGGCATGCGCGGCCTGATGGCCAAGCCGTCGGGCGAGATCATCGAGACGCCGATCATCTCGAACTTCAAGGAAGGTCTGTCGGTTCTCGAGTACTTCAACTCGACCCACGGCGCCCGTAAGGGTCTGGCCGACACCGCGCTCAAGACCGCGAACTCGGGTTATCTCACCCGTCGTCTGGTCGACGTGGCGCAGGACTGCATCATCACCGCGTCGGACTGCGGCACCTCGCTCGGCATCAAGATGCGCGCCATCGTTGACGCCGGCACCGTGGTCGCCTCGCTCGGCTCGCGTATTCTCGGCCGCACCGCGGGCGAGGACGTGCGCGATGCCGCCACCAACGAGGTGATCGTTGCGCGCGGCACGCTGATGGACGAAAGCCATGTCGATGCGCTGCAGCGCGCCGGCATCCAGGAAGTGAAGATCCGTTCGGCGCTGACCTGCGAACTGGTCAACGGCATCTGCGCCAAGTGCTACGGCCGTGACCTGGCGCGCGGCACCCCGGTCAACCACGGCGAGGCGGTCGGCGTGATCGCGGCGCAGTCGATCGGTGAGCCGGGCACGCAGCTGACGATGCGTACCTTCCACATCGGCGGCGCGGCGCAGATCAACGAACAGTCGTTCGTTGAATCGAACTTCGACGGCAAGATCGTCATCAAGAACAAGGCGATCGCCAAGAACAGCGAAGGCCATCTGGTCGCGATGGTGCGCAACATGGTGGTGGCGGTGGTCGATGCCGACGGCACCGAGCGCGCCACCCATCGTATCCAGTACGGCGCGCGCATGCGCGTCGATGAGGGCGATATGGTCAAGCGCGGCCAGCGCATCGCCGAGTGGGACCCGTACACCCGCCCGGTGCTGACCGAAGTGGAAGGCACCATCGGTTTCGAAGACCTGGTCGAAGGCCAGTCGATTTCGGAAACGCTGGACGAATCCACGGGTATCGCCAAGCGCGTGGTCATCGACTGGCGCTCCTCGCGTGGCGGCGCGGACCTGCGTCCGGCGATCGTCATCAAGGGCGCGGATGGCAAGGTGCTGAAGCTGGCGCGCGGCGGCGACGCCCGCTACATGCTGTCGGTTGACGCCATTCTGTCGGTCGACGTCGGCTCCCCGGTGAAGCCGGGCGACATCCTCGCCCGTATCTCCACCGAAAGCGCCAAGACCCGTGACATCACCGGCGGTCTGCCGCGGGTGGCCGAACTGTTCGAAGCCCGCAAGCCGAAGGATGCCGCGATCATCGCGGAGATCGCCGGCACCGTGCGCTTCGGCCGGGACTACAAGAACAAGCGTCGTATCTCCATCGAGCCGATGAACAAGGACGAGGAGACCCGCGAATATCTGATCCCGAAGGGCAAGCACATCCACCTGCAGGACGGCGACATCGTCGAAAAGGGCGATTTCATCGTCGAAGGCAATCCGGCGCCGCACGACATCCTGGCGATCAAGGGCATCGAAGAACTCGCGGCCTATCTGGTCAACGAAATCCAGGAAGTGTACCGGCTGCAGGGCGTGTTGATTAACGACAAGCACATCGAGGTGATCGTTCGCCAGATGCTGCAGAAGGTCGAAATCACCGACCAGGGCGAGACCGACATGATCGCGGGCGAGCAGATCGACAAGATCGAGTTCGACCAGATCAACGCCAAGGCCAAGGAAGAGGGCAAGAAGCCCGCGACCGGAACGCCGGTGCTGCTCGGTATCACCAAGGCCAGCCTGCAGACTCGCTCGTTCTTCTCGGCGGCCTCGTTCCAGGAGACCACCCGCGTGCTCACCGAAGCGGCGGTCAACGGCAAGATCGATCCGCTGGAAGGTCTGAAGGAAAACGTCATTGTCGGCCGGCTGATCCCGGCGGGCACCGGCGCCTCGATGGCCCGGATTCGCGAAGTCGCGGTGAAGCGCGACAAGCTGATCCTGGACGAGCGCGAGAAGCAGACGGCGGTCGTGCCGAATGTGCCGGAAGCCGAGCCGCTGGCGCTGCCGCCGGCCGAGTAAGCTCATTGCGAGCTATTCTCAGTGAAGTTGTTGAAAGGCCGGCGCAAGCCGGCCTTTTGGCATTCAGCGACGATTTCCGCGCTGGAATTACGGCTTTTTTTTTTT
>KI632513.1:584072-611988 GCA_000504425.1 Rhodopseudomonas palustris JSC-3b
TCAGGTGCGTCGCGTTCATGTGGATGCTGACAACATAGCTGCGGGCCGGCGGTCTTCCGCCACGATTCCCGGCTAGACGATAGAAGGTTGGACGACTGCCGAATTTTCGGCCGATCCCCCGAACCCTGATGGAAAATCGCCGTGGCTGCGCGCTGCAGCACGGTCATGCTGCGTCGAAAGAGAGCCATGTTCGATCTTGCAATTGTCGGCGGTGGTCCTGGCGGATTGATGAGCGCCTGGTATCTGAAGAGGAAACTGGGCGAGCTGTGCAAGGTGACGATTTATGAGGCCTCCGACCGGGTCGGCGGCAAGGTCGTCACTCGCACCTTCGACACCGCACCGGCGATGTATGAAGCGGGCGTCGCCGAGCTGTACGATTACTCGATGACCGGGCCGGACCCGCTGCGCGAACTGGTGCAGCATTTCGGGCTGCAGACCATTCCGATGGACGCCGAGCAGGTGCAGCTCGACGGCGCGTTGATCAATGACGAGCCGGGCATGCGCCAGAAATACGGCGACAAGACCGCCGATGCGATCCTGGCGTTTCGCAAGCGCTGCACCGAGGTGATCTCGCCGGTCGAGTACTATGAAGGCATCGGCGCCCACGATAACGACCACCCCTGGGCCTGGACCGATTGCGAAAAGCTGCTCGACAAGGAAGTCGATGATCCGGTCGCCAAGCAGTTCTTCAAGGTGATGGCGCGCTCCGACATCGCCACCGAGGCGCACAACACCAACGGCCTCAATGCGCTGAAGAACTTTGTGATGGATATTGATGGCTATATCGGCCTGTATTCCATCCAGAACGGCAATGAGCAGCTGATCGAATGCCTGCGCTCGGAGATCGATGCCGAGGTCAAGCTCAATCACCGCGTGTTAAAGGTCGGCAAGACCGAAGCCGGCCGCTATCAGCTCAACATGATGAACGGCAAGGGCCCGGAAACCCGGGACTTCGACCTGGTGCTGATGTGCCTGCCGCATAATTGGCTGGCGACCATCGCCTGGGGCAACGAACAGCTGCGCCGCGCCATGGTCAAGCACGTCGCCTATTTCGACCGTCCGGCGCATTATCTGCGGGTGTCGATCCTGTTCGACTCGCCGTTCTGGGGCGATCAGATTCCCGGCTCCTGGTTCATGTCGGAGGCGTTCGGCGGCTGCTGCGTCTATAATGAAGGCTCGCGCCACGATGTCGGCCGCTACGGCGTGCTCAACTGGCTGATCCCTGGCTCGGACGCGCTCGCTTACGCCAATCTCAGCGATGCCGAGCTGATCGAGGCGGCGCTGAAGTCGCTGCCGCCGTCGCTCGGCAATGCCCGCGAGCATTTCATGGAAGGCAAGATTCACCGCTGGCTGTCCTCGGTGAATTGCATTCCGGGCGGCCTGCCGGTGCGCGATGTGATGACCAACCATCGCCCCGAACCGAAGAATCATCCGGGGCTGGTGATCGTCGGCGACTATCTGTTCGACTCGACGCTGAACGGCCTGTTCGACTCCGCCGACGCCGCCACCGACATCATCCTGACCGAAGCGGTCAAGCTGCGCCGCGCCCGTGCCCAGCAGGGCAAGCCGATGTCGGACAAGATCGATGCCGACTATTTTCGGAATTATCGCGGGCAGGGGCCGTATCACCAGGTCTGGAACCAGTTCACCGATCCCGATTATCTCATGAAGCTGATCAGCATCATGTGGGACCGCAAGGATGGCTACCGGCTGCTGGTGGCGGGTTCGGCCAGCGGCGAGCTGGTCGGGGCGCTGCGCGAGCGCGGCATCGATGCCTTCGGCGTCGAGAACAACCGCGGCATCCACGCCAAGACGCCGGACGCGCTCAAGCCCTATAATTATCTCGGCTCGGTGGTCGAGCTGCCGTTCAAGGACAACGAATTCGATTTCGTGTTCGAGACCAGCCTGTGCCACATCGCCGACAACCGGGTGAAGAAGGCGATTGCCGAGCTGCATCGCGTGGTCAACACCGGCGTGGTGTTCGGCTCGGTCACCAGCGACATGCCGCCGGCCTTGATCGATCGCTACGACCTGCTGCGCGGCGTCAAGAAGCTCGGTACCTGGTGGGAGTGGTCGGAACTGTTCTTCAGCGCCGGCTTCGACCTCGCCATGCATCGCTGCGACCGCACCGACGAGGTGTGGGCCGCGACGCTGGCCGCCAATAAGGGCCCGGGCAATTGGTACGCCGACGCGGACAGCCTGCGCTATTCGTTCTTCGACAAGGTCGTCGACGAGGACGAAGCGGAAGCCTAATCTGCCGCCGGGCCGGCCGCGACCACAGCGGCCCCCGGCGTCTCGCGGGCAGGGTGTCTCGCTTCTAGAGCGTCGCGCTGCATAGTCTTGCCGGCCGGGCCATCGCCCGGCTGTCATGTTTCTTATTCGATTTTGACGGCGTCATTCGCCCAATCTTTGGTTCGTTCCATGGCGCGCAAGCCCCTTCCGCCGTCCGGCGACGAGGTCTCTCCGGCATCCGAAGCGGCTTCGCCGCTCGACGATCAATTTGCGATCAAGGTCGGCGCGGGGGCCACCCCTGTGCAGGGCGCCAAGCCGCTGGACAGCGAGACGCCGCCCGGGCTCGACAAGACCACCGTCAAGCCGGCCGCCAAGCGTCCCGCCGATGATGAAGACGATGATGATGACGACGAGGACGAGGGGCCCGACGTCGATGATGACGATGACGACGAACTTGTGGTGTTCACGGCGCGTGAAGCGGCGGGCGCACTCGCCACTTTCGCAAGGTTCGTCCGGCCCTATCTGACCAATTACAAAAAGGCAGTGACGTTCGTGGCTTTCGGCCTGGTGGTCGAGATGCTGTTCAACGTCATCATGCCGCTCAGCCTCAAATATCTGATCGACGATGCGCTCGGCGAAGAAGATTTCGATGCGCTGATCAAGATCCTGTCGGTGCTCGCGGTCGCCGGCATCATCACCTCGATCATTGCGGTCTGGTATGAGCGCTGGGACGCGCGGCTGAGCGCCGCGGTGATATCCGATATCCGGCAGCGGCTGTTCGACCACGTGCAGAATTTGCCGTCGTCCTATTTCGCGCGCACCAAGCGCGGCGAAACGCTGTCGCGATTCTCGATTGATCTGTCCGCGGTCGAAAGCTCGGTCAAAACCTTCGCCAACAGCGCCGCGCTGCCGTTCATGGAGCTGATCGCCGGCATCATTCTGATGCTGTTCCTGAACTGGCAGCTCGCCGTGGTGGCGCTGCTGATCTTCCCGATCACCTTGATCGGCCCGCGCATTCTGACGCCCAAGGCGGTGCAGGCCAATTACGAGCAGAAGATCAACGAGGCGGCTCTGCTCGGCAATGTGCAGGAGAACATCGCCGCGCAGGCGGTGGTGAAGGCGTTCAGTTTGCAGCGCCGGGCGCTCGGCTGGTTCGGCCGGCGCAATGACGAGACCCGGCTGAAGATGGCGCGCGCCACCTTTCTGTCGAGCATGGTGGAGCGCACCGTCACCATTGCGGTGCTGCTGCTGCATCTGGTGGTGCTGGCGATCGGCGCCTACCTCGCCACCAAGGGGCAGATCACGGTCGGCACCTTCGTGACCTTCGAGAGCGCGTTCTGGGAGGTGTCGTACAACATCGCCCATGTGATGCATTACATCCCGGTGTCGATCGCCTCAGCGGCCGCGGTGCGCCATATCGACGAGCTGCTCGATGAGCCGACCCGCGGCGCCGACCGGCCGGGCGCGAGTGAACTGCCGCGCATCAGCCGCGACATTTCCTTTGAGCGCGTCAGCTTCACCTATGAAGGCAGCGAGCGGCCGGTGCTGGATCAATTCAGCCTAAAACTCGATGTCGGCAAATCGATCGCCATTGTCGGGCCGAGCGGTTCCGGCAAGAGCACGCTGCTCAATCTGATTCTGCGGCTCTATGTGCCGGATGAGGGCCGGGTGACGATCGACGGCCACGACATCCGCAAGGTGACGCGCGAATCGCTGCGCAGCGGCATGGCCGTGGTGTTCCAGGAGAACATGCTGTTCAACATGTCGATTCGCGAGAACATCCGGCTCGGCAAGGAAGACGCCACCGATAAGGAAGTCGAGCAGGCGGCACGGCGGGCCGAGATCCATAAGTTCATTATGAGCCTGCCGCACAAATACGACACCGTGATCGGCGAACGCGGCGACACGCTGTCCGGCGGCCAGCGGCAACGAATCGCAATCGCGCGCGCGATCGTTCGCAATCCGTCGCTGCTATTGCTCGACGAGGCGACCTCGGCGCTCGACCAGACCACCGAGGCGGCGATCAACCGCACGCTGCTCAAGGTCGCCAAGGGCCGCACCATGATCTTCTCGACGCACCGGCTGACCTCGGTGGTTGATATGGACGAGATCATCGTGATCTCGGAAGGGCAGGCGGTCGAGCGCGGCAGCCACGCGGAGCTGCTGGCCAAGAACGGCCTGTATCGCAAGCTGTGGGACGACCAGAGCCACAAATCCGCAGCCTCGGCCGTCGATGATGACGACGAGGATGATGATGATGAATGAGGCGGGCGGGGTGGCCTGGCACTGATCCAGGCCAACGGCTGTTGACTGCGCTCCTGATCCTTGAGCAGCTGATGGCCGGAGCCGCGGTGCTCCGAAGACCCTGGCGGCCAATGGCCGCCATTTTCATGGGGGCGTGCGCCTGCCTCCGAATCGCGTTCGCGATTCCCGCTCCCGCCCGCGCGCCACTTTGAGTCGCGGCGAGGGGGATCGCTCGCTCTTTAATGATTCTCATATTCGAATCGTGCCGGTTGCCGCCGGCGATCCCGATTCTCGACCGTCACGCGGCCGTCACGAACGATCGCTCGCTGATAGGTTGCGTTTAAGGCTTGTTGCTCGCCCAGAGTCGGGTGCCTGCCGGCCCGACAACCGCGCTTTTCCGGCGGTTTCTGCGTTGCTGCGCCGCGGAACGCCGATCAAGGTCTGCTTAAGCCTTGACTTGGCGAGTCACGGCCGATAAAACCCGCCCACTCAACGGCAGGCGGTGAGCGTCACCTGCGTCGGAACGGACCACCCCAAGCGGGCACCAACCTCGACGTAAGATGCTCAAACGCTGTCGATTTAGCTAGGCAATGCCAGGACGATAGTCGTTCTCCAGAGCTAGTTCTCTGCAGATTGATTTCGGATGCATGACCTCGGTGGAGACCATCTCGCGAAAGCGGGGTGGTCAGGATCGCGGTCCTCTGTGGCGTCGAAGCGCTTTCCGCCCAGCAATGGACGGTCGGCGTTATTTCGCGTTGCGCGGATTTCTTCGCGTGATGCGACTCATGGGGCGAGTAGCTCCGAACGAATTTGCGAAGCCGTTATGGCTTCGCGCGAACAAGGGTGAAGGCGAAGATGCCGACGATCAACCAGCTGATCGCTAATCCGCGCGTCGTACAGAAGTCGCGCAAGAAGGTGCCGGCGCTGCAGCAGTCGCCGCAGAAGCGTGGTGTCTGCACGCGCGTCTATACGACGACGCCGAAGAAGCCGAACTCGGCGCTCCGTAAGGTTGCCAAGGTTCGTCTGACCAATGGTTTTGAAGTGATCGGCTACATCCCGGGTGAGGGGCACAACCTCCAGGAGCACTCGGTGGTGATGATCCGCGGCGGCCGCGTCAAGGACTTGCCCGGCGTGCGCTACCACATCCTCCGCGGCGTCCTCGACACCCAGGGCGTCAAGAACCGTAAGCAGCGTCGTTCGAAGTACGGCGCGAAGCGTCCGAAGTAAGCGGGAAACTCATCGATGTCTCGTCGTCATGCTGCCGAAAAGCGCGAAGTGCTTCCGGATCCGAAGTTCGGAAACATCGTCATCACCAAGTTCATGAATTCGGTGATGTACGCCGGCAAGAAGTCGGTCGCCGAAACGATCGTCTATGGTGCCCTCGGCATCATTGAGACCAAGACCAAGCAGAACCCGCTCGGCGTGTTCGAGCAGGCGCTCGATAACGTCATGCCGACCATCGAGGTTCGCTCGCGTCGCGTCGGCGGTGCCACCTACCAGGTGCCGGTCGAAGTCCGCAGCGCTCGGCGTCAGGCGCTGGGTATCCGCTGGCTGATCTCGGCTGCGCGCAACCGCAACGAGAAGACCATGACCGAGCGTCTGTCGGCTGAGCTGCTCGACGCGTCGAACAACCGCGGCGCTGCCGTCAAGAAGCGTGAAGACGTGCACAAGATGGCGGAAGCCAACCGCGCGTTCTCGCATTACCGCTGGTAACGGCTAAGTCTCGGAATCGAGGATCATTCTATGCCCCGCGTTCATGCCATCGAGGACTACCGCAACTTCGGCATCATGGCTCACATTGATGCCGGTAAGACGACTACGACTGAGCGGATCCTGTTTTACACCGGCAAGAACCATAAGATTGGCGAGACGCACGAAGGCGCCGCCACGATGGACTGGATGGCGCAGGAGCAGGAGCGTGGCATCACGATCACCTCGGCTGCCACCACCGCTTTCTGGAACGGCAAGCGTCTGAACATCATCGACACCCCCGGCCACGTCGACTTCACCATTGAAGTCGAGCGCTCCTTGCGCGTGCTGGACGGTGCGGTGTGCGTGCTCGACTCCAACCAGGGCGTCGAACCGCAGACTGAAACGGTGTGGCGTCAGGGCGACAAGTACAAAGTGCCGCGCATCGTGTTCGCGAACAAGATGGACAAGACCGGCGCTGACTTCTTCAAGTGCCTGAAGGACATCGTTGATCGTCTCGGTGCCAAGCCGGTTGCGATCCAGCTGCCGATCGGTGCGGAAAACACCTTCCGCGGCGTGATCGATCTCGTTCGCATGAAGGCAATCGTCCGGGACGACGAGGCGCTCGGCGCCAAGTTCCACGACGAAGAGATCCCGGCCGACATGCTCGACCAGGCCAAGGAATATCGTGAGAAGATGGTTGAGGCCGCCGTCGAGCTCGACGACGATGCCATGGCCGCTTATCTCGAGGGCAATGAGCCCGACGTTGATACGCTGAAGAAGCTGATCCGTAAGGCGGTGCTGTCCGGCACCTTCTATCCGGTGCTGTGCGGTTCGGCGTTCAAGAACAAGGGCGTGCAGCCGCTGCTCGACGCCGTTGTCGACTACCTGCCGTCGCCGGTTGACGTTCCGGCGATCAAGGGCATCGACAGCGCTGGCAACGAGGTGCTGCGCAAGGCTGACGACAAGGAGCCGCTGTCGCTGCTCGCGTTCAAGATCATGGACGACCCGTTCGTCGGCACCATCACCTTCTGCCGCATCTATTCGGGCGTTCTGCTCAGCGGCACTGGCGTCGTGAACTCGACCCGCGAAAAGAAGGAGCGCATCGGCCGCATGCTGCTGATGCACGCCAACAACCGCGAAGACATCAAGGAAGCCTATGCCGGCGACATCGTCGCGCTGGCCGGTCTCAAGGAAGCGCGCACCGGCGATACGCTGTGTGACCCGGCGCATCCGGTGATCCTGGAAAAGATGGAATTTCCGGATCCGGTGATCGAGATCGCGATCGAGCCGAAGTCGAAGGCCGACCAGGAAAAGCTGGGCGTGGCGCTTGCGAAGCTCGCGGCGGAAGATCCGTCGTTCCGCGTGTCGACCGACCTCGAGTCGGGGCAGACCATCCTCAAGGGCATGGGCGAACTGCATCTCGACATTAAGGTCGACATTCTGAAGCGGACCTACAAGGTCGATGCCAATGTCGGCGCGCCGCAGGTGGCGTTCCGCGAGCGCATCAGCCAGCGCGCTGAAGTGGAATACACCCACAAGAAGCAGACTGGTGGTACCGGCCAGTTCGCCGCCGTTAAGTTCATCGTCGAGCCGAACGAGCCCGGCAAGGGTTACGAGTTCGAGTCCCGCATCGTTGGTGGTGCGGTGCCGAAGGAGTACATCCCGGGCGTCGAAAAGGGCATCGAGAGCGTGCTGTCGTCGGGCGTGGTCGCGGGCTTCCCCGTGGTCGACGTCAAGGTGGCGCTGATCGACGGTAAGTACCACGACGTCGACTCGTCGGCGCTCGCCTTCGAAATCGCGTCCCGTGCGGCGTTCCGTGAGGCTCTGCAGAAGGGTCGCTCGGTGCTGCTCGAGCCGATCATGAAGGTCGAGGTGGTGACGCCGGAGGACTACACCGGTTCGGTGATCGGTGACCTGAACTCGCGGCGCGGCCAGATCCAGGGCCAGGACATGCGCGGCAACGCCAACGTGATCAACGCGATGGTGCCGCTGATGAACATGTTCGGCTACGTCAACAACCTGCGTTCGATGAGCCAGGGTCGCGCGACCTTCACGATGCAGTTCGACCACTACGCGGAAGCGCCGGCCAATGTGTCGGCTGAAGTCCAGAAAAAGTTTGCCTGAGTGTCGTCGGCGAGAGCTAGCGACTGAACGGAGAGAGCGATGGCTAAAGCAAAGTTTGAACGTACGAAGCCGCATTGCAACATCGGCACGATTGGTCACGTTGACCATGGCAAGACGTCGCTGACGGCGGCGATCACCAAGGTTTTGGCGGAGACGGGCGGCGCGACGTTCACGGCGTATGACCAGATCGACAAGGCGCCGGAAGAGAAGGCCCGCGGCATCACCATTTCGACCGCGCACGTTGAGTACGAGACGCAGAACCGTCACTACGCGCACGTCGACTGCCCCGGCCACGCCGACTACGTGAAGAACATGATCACGGGTGCGGCGCAGATGGACGGCGCGATCCTGGTTGTGTCGGCGGCTGACGGCCCGATGCCGCAGACCCGCGAGCACATCCTGCTGGCCCGCCAGGTCGGCGTTCCGGCGCTGGTGGTGTTCCTGAACAAGTGCGACATGGTCGACGATCCGGAACTGCTCGAGCTGGTCGAGATGGAAGTGCGCGAGCTGCTGTCGAAGTACGACTTCCCGGGCGACGACATTCCGATCGTGAAGGGCTCGGCGCTGGCGGCTCTTGAGAACAGCAACCCGAAGCTCGGCCATGAGGCGATCCTGGAGCTGATGAAGGCGGTCGACGCCTACATCCCGCAGCCGGAGCGTCCGGTTGACCAGCCGTTCCTGATGCCGGTGGAAGACGTGTTCTCGATCTCGGGCCGCGGCACTGTGGTGACCGGCCGTGTCGAGCGTGGCATTCTGAAGGTTGGCGACGAAATCGAAATCGTCGGCATCCGCGACACGCAGAAGACCACCTGCACCGGCGTGGAAATGTTCCGCAAGCTGCTGGACCAGGGCCAGGCGGGCGACAACATCGGCGCGCTGCTGCGCGGCACCAAGCGCGAAGACGTCGAGCGTGGCCAGGTGCTGTGCAAGCCGGGTTCGGTGAAGCCGCACACCAAGTTCAAGGCTGAAGCCTACATCCTGACCAAGGAAGAGGGCGGCCGCCACACCCCGTTCTTCACCAACTACCGTCCGCAGTTCTACTTCCGCACCACCGACGTGACCGGTGTTGTGCACCTGCCGGAAGGCACCGAGATGGTGATGCCGGGCGACAACATCGCGATGGAAGTGCACCTGATCGTGCCGATCGCGATGGAAGAGAAGCTGCGCTTCGCTATCCGCGAAGGTGGCCGCACCGTCGGCGCCGGCGTGGTCGCCTCGATCATCGAGTAAGAGAAGCGAATAGCAACGGTGGATGGCGGACTGATCAAAGTCTGTCCGTCATCCGCCTTTCACTACTCACTACTCGCTTTTCATAGAGAGAAACGGCAATGAACGGCCAGAATATTCGCATCCGCCTCAAGGCGTTCGACCATCGGATTCTCGATACGTCGACCCGAGAGATCGTGAATACCGCGAAGCGTACCGGCGCGCAGGTCCGTGGACCCATCCCGCTGCCGACGCGCATCGAGAAGTTCACCGTCAACCGTTCGCCGCACGTCGATAAGAAGAGCCGCGAGCAGTTCGAGATGCGCACCCACAAGCGCCTTCTCGATATCGTCGATCCGACGCCGCAGACCGTCGATGCTCTGATGAAGCTCGACCTCGCCGCGGGCGTTGACGTCGAAATCAAGCTCTAAGCATTTTGGATCCCGTCCGAACCAACGGACAGAAAGAACAGGAAGCACGCCGATGCGCTCCGGAGTGATCGCACAAAAGGTCGGGATGACGCGGGTCTTTACGGAGACCGGCGAACACATCCCCGTGACCGTGCTCAAGCTTGGCAATTGCCAGGTGCTCGCCCACCGCACCATGGATACTAACGGTTACGTGGCGCTGCAGCTCGGCTCCGGCTCGCGGAAGACCGTGTACATGCCGAAGGCTGAGCGCGGCCAATTCGCCGCTGCCAAGGTTGAACCGAAGCGCAAGGTCGCTGAATTCCGGGTTTCTGAAGACTCGGTTATTCCGGTCGGCGCTGAGATCCTCGCGGATCATTTCGTCGTCGGTCAGTTCGTCGACGTCACTGGCACTTCGGTCGGTAAGGGTTTTGCCGGCGGTATGAAGCGCTGGAACTTTGGCGGTCTGCGCGCCACCCACGGTGTCTCGGTTTCGCATCGTTCGATCGGTTCGACCGGCGGCCGTCAGGACCCGGGCAAGACCTTCAAGAACAAGAAGATGCCTGGTCACATGGGCGTCGATCGGGTCACGACCCTGAACCTGCGCGTGGTGCAGACCGACGTTGAGCGCGGCCTGATCCTCGTCGAGGGCGCGGTGCCGGGCTCGAAGGGCGGTTGGATTTCGGTGCGTGACGCGGTGAAGAAGGCGTTGCCGGAAGGCGCGCCCAAGCCGGGCAAGTTCCGTCTGGCCGGTGACGGCGAACAGGCGGCTGCTGCTCCGGCGGCCGAGCAGGAGGGTGCGTGAGATGGAATTGAAAGTCACCACGCTCGAGGGTAAGGACGCCGGTTCCGTCCAGCTCTCGGACGAGATCTTTGGTCTCGACCCGCGCGCCGACATCATTCAGCGTTGCGTCATCTGGCAGCTCGCCAAGCGCCAGGCTGGCACGCATAAGGCCAAGGGGCGTGCGGAAATCGCGCGCACCGGCAAGAAGATGTACAAGCAGAAGGGCACCGGCGGCGCCCGTCACGGCTCGAAGCGCGTCCCGCAGTTCCGCGGCGGTGGTCGTGCGTTCGGTCCGGTGGTCCGCTCGCATGCCATCGACCTGCCGAAGAAGGTGCGTGCGCTCGCTCTGAAGCACGCGCTGTCGGCCAAGGCCAAGGACGGCGGGCTGATCGTAATCGATCAGGCGACGCTGGAGAGCGCCAAGACCAAGGCTCTGATCGGCAACTTCGCCGGTCTCGGCCTGACCAGTGCGCTCATCATCGATGGGGCCGAGCTCAACGCCGGTTTCGCGATGGCGGCGCGCAACATCCCGAACATCGACGTGCTGCCGATTCAGGGCATCAACGTCTATGACATCCTGCGCCGTCAGAAGCTGGTGCTGACCAAGGCGGCGGTTGATGCGCTGGAGGCGCGCTTCAAATGAAAAACATCGATCCGCGCCATTACGACGTCATCGTCGCGCCGGTGGTGACCGAAAAGGCCACCATGGCTTCTGAACACAACAAGGTGGTGTTCAAGGTCGCCGGCAAGGCCACCAAGCCGCAGATCAAGGAAGCAGTCGAGAAGCTGTTCGACGTCAAGGTCAAGAGCGTCAACACGCTGGTGCGCAAGGGCAAGAGCAAGGCCTTCCGCGGCACCTTCGGGACGCAGTCCGATTCCAAGCGTGCGATCGTGACCCTCGAAGAGGGCCACCGCATCGACGTCACCACCGGTCTCTGAGGCGGATACGACGATGGCATTGAAGAAGTTTAATCCGACGACGCCGGGCCAGCGCCAGCTGGTGATGGTCGATCGTTCCGCGCTGTACAAGGGCAAGCCTGTCAAGGTTCTGACCGAAGGCAAGAACTCGAACGGCGGTCGCAACAACACCGGCCGCATCACCGTGCGGTTCCGTGGCGGCGGTCACAAGCAGGCCTACCGTCTGGTCGATTTCAAGCGCACCAAGGTCGACGTTCCGGCGACCGTTGAGCGTCTGGAATACGATCCGAACCGCACCGCGTTCATCGCGCTGATTAAGTATGCGGACGGCGAGCAGTCGTACATCCTGGCGCCGCAGCGCCTGGCGGTGGGCGACACCGTGATCGCTGGCGCCTATGTCGACGTGAAGCCGGGCAACGTGATGCCGCTGGGCAACATGCCGATCGGCACCATCGTCCACAACGTCGAGATGAAGATCGGCAAGGGTGGTCAGCTCGCTCGTTCGGCCGGCACCTATGCCCAGATCGTCGGCCGCGACCACGACTACGTGATCCTGCGTCTGAACTCGGGCGAACAGCGCCTGGTTCACGGCCGCTGCACTGCCACCATCGGTGCGGTGTCGAACCCGGACCACATGAACATCTCGATCGGCAAGGCCGGTCGTACCCGTTGGCTCGGCCGTCGTCCGCATAACCGCGGCGTCGTCATGAACCCGATCGACCATCCGCACGGCGGCGGTGAAGGCCGCACTTCGGGCGGCCGTCACCCGGTCACTCCTTGGGGCAAGCCGACCAAGGGCAAGAAGACCCGGTCGAACAAGTCGACCGACAAGTTCATTCTCATCAGCCGCCACAAGCGGAAGAAGTAAGGATAGCCGGACATGGTTCGCTCAGTCTGGAAAGGCCCGTTTGTTGAGGGCTCTCTGCTGAAGAAGGCGGATGCCGCGCGTGCGTCCGGTCGTCACGACGTCATCAAGATTTGGAGCCGTCGCTCGACCATCCTGCCGCAATTCGTCGGGCTGACCTTCGGCGTCTACAACGGTCATAAGCACGTGCCGGTGTCGGTGAACGAGGAAATGGTGGGTCACAAGTTTGGCGAGTTCTCGCCGACCCGGACCTTCCACGGCCATGCTGGCGATAAGAAAGCCAAGAAGGCTTGAGGACGGAGTCATGAGCAAACCAAAGCGCGAACGGAGCCTCCCGGATAACGAGGCCAAGGCCGTCGCCCGCATGCTTCGGGTGAGCCCGCAGAAGCTGAACCTGGTGGCGCAGCTCATCCGCGGCCGGAAGGCTTCGGCTGCGCTCGCTGACCTGCAGTTCTCGCGCAAGCGGATCGCGGTCGATGTCAAGAAGTGCCTGGAATCGGCTATCGCCAATGCCGAGAACAACCACGATCTCGACGTCGATGATCTGATTGTGTCAGAAGCCCACGTCGGCAAGGGAATCGTGTTGAAGCGTTTCGCTGCGCGCGGCCGTGGTCGCTCGGGCCGTATTTTCAAACCATTCGCGCAACTGACGATCGTGGTTCGTCAGGTTGAAGCGAGCGCTTAAGAACGGGCGCGGGAGACAACGATGGGTCAAAAGATCAATCCGATCGGGCTGCGCCTGGGCATCAACCGGACCTGGGATTCCCGTTGGTTCGCTGGTAAGGCGGAGTACGGCAAGCTGCTGCACGAGGACGTGAAAATCCGCGAAGTGCTGCAGAAGGAACTGAAGCAGGCCGCTGTGGCGCGCATCGTGATCGAGCGCCCCCACAAGAAGTGCCGCGTCACCATCCACTCGGCTCGTCCGGGCGTGGTGATCGGCAAGAAGGGCGCGGACATCGACAAGCTGCGCAAGAAGGTGGCCGAAATCACCTCCGCTGACGTGGTGATCAACATCGTCGAAATCCGCAAGCCGGAGCTCGACGCCACCCTGGTCGCCGAATCGATCGCTCAGCAGCTCGAGCGCCGTGTGGCGTTCCGCCGCGCGATGAAGCGGGCGGTGCAGTCGGCGATGCGTCTCGGTGCCGAGGGCATCCGTATCAACTGCTCGGGCCGTCTTGGCGGTGCGGAAATCGCTCGTATGGAGTGGTATCGCGAAGGCCGCGTGCCGCTGCACACGCTGCGCGCCGATGTCGATTACGGCGTGGCGACTGCGTTCACCACCTTCGGCACCTGCGGCGTCAAGGTCTGGATCTTCAAGGGCGAGATCCTTGAGCACGATCCGATGGCGCAGGACAAGCGGATGGCCGAAGGCGACAATTCGCGGCCGCGCCGCGACGCCGCCTGATCGGTCAGACAGAAAGTTTGAGGGCGTAAAGCCATGATGCAACCAAAGAAGACGAAGTTTCGCAAGGCGCATAAGGGCCGCATCCACGGCGTTGCGTCCTCGGGTGCGACGCTGTCGTTCGGCCAGTTCGGGCTGAAGGCGATGGCTCCGGAGCGCATCACGGCGCGTCAGATCGAGGCGGCGCGGCGTGCGCTCACCCGCCACATGAAGCGCGCCGGTCGTGTCTGGATCCGCATTTTCCCGGACCTTCCGGTGTCGAAGAAGCCGGCCGAAGTCCGCATGGGCTCCGGCAAGGGTTCGCCGGAATTGTGGGTCGCTCGCGTCAAGCCGGGCCGCGTGATCTTCGAGATCGACGGTGTCAACCAGGAGATCGCCCGCGAGGCGCTCACCCTTGCCGCCGCCAAGCTGCCGATCAAGACGCGCTTCGTGGCGCGCATTGCCGAGTAGGGACCAGGTCATGGCCGAGATGAAAGTCGCCGACATCCGTGCGATGAGTGAAGATCAGATGGACGAAGCGATCGGAAATCTGAAAAAGGAACGCTTCAACCTGCGCTTCCAGCGTGCTACCGGGCAGCTCGAGAACACCTCGCGGCTGCGTGAAGCCCGCCGCGATATCGCACGCATCAAGACCATTGCCGCGCAAAAGCGCGCTGCGAAGAAGTAAGGGGCCGACATGCCGAAACGTACGTTGCAGGGCGTGGTCGTCAGCGACAAGCAAGCAAAAACGGTTGTGGTTCGCGTCGATAGGCGCTTTACACATCCGCTGTACAAGAAAACGATTCGCCGTTCGAAGAACTATCACGCTCACGACGAGAACAACGAGTTCAAGCCGGGTGATGTGGTTTGGATCGAAGAGAGCAAGCCGATCTCGAAGTTGAAGCGCTGGACGGTGGTCCGGGGCGAACCGAAGAAAACCGCCTAAGCGCACCTTTGCGCATCAGAGAGAGGACGAGGTGCATCAATGATTCAGATGCAGACCAACCTCGACGTGGCCGATAATTCCGGCGCACGCCGTGTTATGTGCATCAAGGTGCTGGGAGGTTCCCGCCGCCGTTATGCCACCGTTGGCGATATTATTGTCGTGTCGATCAAGGAAGCCATCCCGCGCGGGAAGGTGAAGAAGGGCGACGTGATGAAGGCTGTCGTGGTGCGGGTCCGCAAGGACATCCGCCGTGCCGACGGCTCTGTGATCCGTTTCGACCGCAATGCGGCCGTGTTGATCAACAACCAGTCGGAGCCGATCGGCACCCGTATTTTCGGGCCGGTGCCGCGTGAGCTTCGCGCCAAGAACCACATGAAGATTATTTCGCTCGCGCCGGAGGTGCTGTGATGGCTGCCAAGATCCGGAAGGGTGACACTGTGATCGTGCTGACCGGTCGCGACAAGGGTCGCACCGGCGAGGTGTTTGAAGTTCGTCCCAGCGACAACAAGGCGCTGGTCCGCGGCGTGAACATCGTCAAGCGTCATCAGAAGCAGACCCAGACGCAGGAAGGCGGCATCGTCTCGAAGGAGGCGCCGATCCACCTGTCCAACATCGCGATCGTCGGCAAGGACGGCAAGCCGACCCGCGTGGGCTTCAAGATTCAGGCGGATGGCAAGAAGGTCCGCGTTGCCAAGCGCTCGGGAGCAGAGATCGATGGCTGAGACCGCTTACATTCCGCGTCTTCGCTCGGAATATGACCGTAAGATTCGCAGCGCGCTGACCGAGCAGTTCGGCTACGCCAACGTCATGCAGGTTCCGCGGCTGGACAAGGTCGTGTTGAACATGGGCGTCGGCGAAGCGGTCAATGATCGCAAGAAGGCCGAGCAGGCGGCTGCCGATCTCGGGCTGATCGCCGGCCAGAAGCCGGTGATCACCTATTCCCGCACCGCGATTTCGACCTTCAAGCTGCGCGAAAATCAGCCGATCGGCTGCAAGGTCACGCTGCGTCAGGCGCGGATGTACGAGTTCATTGATCGCCTGATCACCGTCGCGCTGCCGCGCGTGCGTGACTTCCGCGGTCTGAACCCGAAGAGCTTCGACGGCCGTGGCAATTATTCGCTAGGCATCAAGGAGCACATCATTTTCCCCGAAATCGATTTCGACAAGATGGGGGAGACGTGGGGCATGGACATCACGGTCTGCACGACCGCGAAGACCGATGAGGAAGCCCGCGCGTTGTTGACCGCTTTTAATTTCCCGTTCCGGCAGTGAGAAGCTGATCAGCCTCTCAAACGCGGAAACCCAGGAGCCAAGCATGGCGAAGAAGAGTTCAATCGAGAAGAATAACCGGCGCAAGAAGATGGCCAAGAATGCGGGCCCGAAGCGCGAGCGGCTGAAGGCGATCATCGCCGACAAGTCGAAGCCGATGGAAGAGCGGTTCGCCGCCACCCTGAAGCTGGCTGAGATGCCCCGCAATTCGTCGGCTACCCGCATCCGCAATCGTTGCGAGCTGACCGGCCGTTCCCGCTCGGTTTATCGCAAGAACAAGCTCAGCCGTATCGCGATCCGCGACCTCGGCTCGCGCGGCCTGGTTCCGGGCCTCGTGAAGTCAAGCTGGTAAGGAGGCGGAGATGTCAACGCACGATCCAATCAGCGATCTGATCACCCGCATCCGCAACGCGCAGATGCGTAACAAGTCGAAGGTTTCGACCCCCGGATCGAAGATGCGGGCCAACGTGCTCGAAGTGCTGAAGACGGAAGGCTACATCCGCGGCTATGCCACGGTTGAGCATGCGTCCGGTCGCAGCGAGATCGAGATCGAGCTGAAGTACTTTGACGGCGAGCCGGTGATCCGTGAGATCTCCCGCGTGTCGAAGCCGGGCCGCCGGGTTTACGCTTCCGTGAAGAATCTGCCGCGCGTGAACAACGGTCTCGGCATTTCTGTGTTGTCGACGCCGAAGGGAATCATGGCCGACCACGACGCACGCGATGCGAATGTCGGCGGCGAAGTTCTCTTCACGGTGTTCTGAGGAAGGATTAGCCATGTCACGTGTTGGCAAAAAGCCCGTCACGGTCCCCTCGGGAGTCACCGCGAGTGTCGAGGGCCAGACCGTCAAGGTGAAGGGCCCCAAGGGTCAGCTGCAGTTCGTCGTTCACGACGACGTCGAAGTGAAGTTTGCGGACGGTGCCGTCACCGTTGCGCCGCGCTTCGAAACCAAGCGGGCGCGTTCGCTGTATGGCACCGCGCGCGCTCAGGTTGCGAACCTGGTCGAGGGCGTCACCAAGGGCTTCGAGAAGAAGCTCGAAATCACCGGCGTTGGCTATCGCGCCGCGTTGCAGGGCAAGAACCTGCAGCTCGCGCTCGGTTATAGCCATGACGTGGTGTATCCGATCCCGGAAGGCATCGCGATCACCGTGCCGAAGCCGACTGAAATCAACGTTGCTGGCATGGATGCCCAGCAGGTTGGTCAGGTCGCCGCGGAAATCCGCGCTTATCGTCCGCCGGAGCCGTACAAGGGCAAGGGCGTGCGTTACGCCAACGAGTTCATCTTCCGCAAGGAAGGCAAGAAGAAGTAACGGAGCCGGTCATGTCCAAAGCGAATGTTACGAATGCCCGGCGCAAGCAGCGTGTTCGTCTGGCGCTGCGTCGTACGGCCAATGGTCGTCCGCGGTTGTCCGTGTTCCGTTCATCGAAGCACATCTATGCCCAGGTGATCGACGATCAGAAGGGGGTGACGCTGGCCTCCGCTTCATCGCTGGAAAAGGCGATGCGCGAAGCCGGCAACACCGGAGCCAACATCGAAGCCGCTAAGGCGGTGGGCAAGCTGTTGGCAGAGCGTGCCGTCAAGAACGGCGTCAAGGAAGTGGTGTTCGACCGCGGCGGCTACCTTTATCACGGCCGCATCAAGGCGCTGGCGGACGCGGCTCGCGAGTGCGGGCTGACCTTCTAAGATTTTGGGTTCGTACGGACATTGAGGATAAGGGGCGAACGCCCCTCAAGGATTGGAAAACACATGTCAGGTGAACGCGAACGCGGTGGACGCGACCGGGCCCCCCGGGAGGAGCGCGACAGCGAATTCGTCGACAAGCTCGTCCACATCAATCGTGTGGCGAAGGTCGTCAAGGGCGGTAAGCGGTTTGGCTTTGCAGCGCTGGTGGTGATCGGCGATCAGAAGGGCCGCGTTGGTTTTGGTCACGGCAAGGCGCGCGAAGTGCCGGAAGCGATCCGCAAGGCCACCGAGGCCGCGAAGCGCAACCTGACTCGCGTTCCGCTCCGTGAGGGTCGTACCCTGCATCACGACATCGCTGGCCGTCATGGCGCGGGCCGTGTCTATCTGCGTGCGGCGCCGGCTGGTACCGGCATCATCGCAGGTGGCCCGATGCGCGCCGTGTTCGAAACGCTCGGCATCCAGGACGTGGTCGCCAAGTCGATCGGCTCGTCGAATCCGTACAACATGGTTCGCGCTACTTTCGACGCGCTGAAGCATCTGGATTCGCCGCGTTCGGTGGCGGCTCGTCGCAACATCAAGGTGTCCACCCTGCAGGCGCGCCGCATCGGCGGTGACGCTGAAGTGGTGGCCGACTAATACGATGGTGCGAACCGGAACGGCGTGATACGCCGTCCGGGTTTCGCGCCGCTCAATGAGACGCGATCTGGAGTTGATGACGATGGCCAACGCCGCAAAGACAATCAAGGTCATGCAGACCGCCAGCGCAATCCGCCGCCATCACTCGCAGCGGGCGACGTTGGTTGGTCTGAAACTGAACAAGATCGGCCGCATTTCCGAGCTTCAGGACACCCCCGAAGTTCGCGGCATGATCGCAAAGGTTCCCCATCTCGTTCGCATCGTCGACGAAAAGTAAGGAGACAGGGCGATGAAGCTCAGCGAGATCGCCGACAACGCCGGCGCGCGCAAGAAGCGGATGCGCATTTGCCGCGGCATTGGTTCGGGCAAGGGTAAGACCGGTGGTCGCGGCGGCAAGGGCCAGACCGCGCGTTCGGGTGTGCGTATCAAGGGTTTCGAAGGCGGTCAGATGCCGCTGCATCGGCGTCTGCCGAAGCGTGGCTTCAACAACATCTTCCGCATCGAATACGCCGAGATCAACCTCGACCGTCTGCAGGAAGCCGTGGATGCCAAGGCGGTTGACGCCGGCGCCGTGGTCAATGCCGAAGCTCTGGTTGCGGCCGGTGTGGTGCGTCGCGCCAAGAACGGCATCCGTCTGCTCGGCCGTGGTGAACTGACCGCGAAGCTGAACATCGAAGTGCACGGCGCCACCAAGGCGGCGATCGCGGCGGTCGAAAAGGCCGGCGGTACCGTGAAGATCCTGGCTCCGGTCCAGGCCGAAGGCGAAGCGGCGTAATCTCCAACAGGCCGCTTGCACAAAGCGGCCTGCTGATCGCCGGACGGTCTATTTTCAGGACGCCGAACACACCTTGATGTCCGGCATCCGCCGCATGCCCCCATGGGGGCATGGCGGTGCGGGCGGCCCAGGAGAAAGCCGAATATGGTCTCTGCAGCGGAACAACTCGCAGCAAACCTTAATTTTTCCGCGCTCGGGAAGGCGGAAGAGCTCAAAAAGCGAATTTGGTTCACGCTCGGTGCGCTGTTGGTGTACCGGCTCGGAACCTATGTGCCGCTCCCGGGTATCGATCCGAACGTCTGGGAACAGGTGTTCAAGTCTCAGGCTGGCGGCATTTTGGGCATGTTCAACATGTTCGCCGGCGGCGGCATCAATCGCATGGCGATTTTTGCCCTCAACATCATGCCGTACATCTCGGCATCGATCATCATTCAGCTCCTCACCACCGTCTCCAAGCAGCTCGAAGCGCTGAAGAAGGAAGGCGAGGCTGGTCGTAAGACCATCAATCAATACACGCGCTATCTGACCGTGGTGCTCGCCACTGCGCAGGCCTATGGCATTGCGGTTGGTCTGCAGGGCGCGGGTAACGTCGTCGCCGAGCCGGGCGTGTTCTTCCTGGTCTCGACCACCGTGACGCTGACCGGCGGCACCATGTTCCTGATGTGGCTGGGTGAGCAGATCACCTCGCGCGGCATCGGCAATGGTATCTCGCTGATCATCTTGGCCGGTATCGTCGCCGAACTGCCCGCCGCGCTGGCTGGTATGCTGGAACTCGGCCGTCAGGGCGCACTGTCCACCGGCCTGATCCTGGTCGTGCTGGTGATGGCCGTCGCCGTGATCGCGTTCATCGTGTTCGTGGAGCGTGCCCAGCGCCGGCTTCTGATCCAGTATCCGAAGCGCCAGGTCGGCAATAAGATGTTCGAGGGCCAGACCTCGCATCTGCCGCTCAAGCTCAATACGTCGGGCGTGATCCCGCCGATCTTCGCGTCGTCGCTGCTGCTGCTGCCGGCCACCATTGCGAACTTCAACACCGGCACTGGTCCGGAGTGGTTCCAGTGGATCGTCACCCAGTTCGGGCACGGTCGGCCGTTGTTCCTGATTTTCTACATCGCGATGATCGTGTTCTTCGCGTTCTTCTACACCGCGATCGTGTTCAATCCGACCGAGACTGCGGACAATCTGAAGAAGCATGGTGGCTTCATTCCGGGCATCCGTCCGGGCGAACGTACCGCCGAGTACATCGATTATGTGCTGTCCCGCATCACCGTGGTCGGCGCAGCCTATCTCGCGATCGTCTGTTTGATCCCGGAAGTTCTGATTTCGTACGCTTCGGTGCCGTTCTATTTCGGGGGAACGTCATTGCTGATCGTGGTCAGCGTGACCATGGACACCGTCGCGCAAGTGCAGGGCTATCTACTGGCGCACCAGTATGAGGGCCTGATCAAGAAGTCGAAGTTGAGGGGTCGACGTAAATGAGACTGATTCTTCTCGGGCCGCCGGGGGCCGGCAAGGGAACGCAGGCGCAGCGGCTGGTTGAGCGGTACAGCATCGTTCAATTGTCGACCGGCGACATGCTGCGTGCGGCGGTTGCTGCCGAGACGCCGATCGGGCTGAAGGCCAAGGACATCATGGCGTCCGGCGGTCTGGTGCCCGACGAGGTAGTGGTCGGCATCATCTCCGACCGCCTCGAGCACGACGATGCCGAGAACGGCTTCATTCTGGACGGCTTCCCGCGCACGGTGCCGCAGGCCGAGGCGCTCGATGAGCTGCTGTCGAGCAAGGGCATCGAACTCGACGCCGTCGTTGAGCTGAAGGTCAATGAGGGCGCGCTGCTGGCGCGCGTTGAGAATCGCGTCGCCGAGATGCGCGCGCGTGGCGAAGAACCGCGCGCCGACGACAATGCCGAGGCGCTCGCCAAGCGCCTGGCGTCGTATCGCGCTCAGACCGAGCCGCTGGTTCAATATTATTCCGAGCGCCGCAAGCTGCTGACTGTCGATGGCATGATGACCATCGAAGAGGTCACCAAGGAAATCGAGCGGCTGCTGACTGCCGTGACCGCTGGTGATTCGAAGCCGGCGCGCCGTTCGGCCAAGCCGAAGGCCGCGAAAGCCAAGGCTGGGAAGGCCAAGGCTGGGAAGGCGAAGGCGGGTAAGGCTTCCAAGGAAGCTGCCGCTGAGACCGCCAAGCCGAAGGCTGCCAAGGGCGCCAAGGCGGCGAAGGGTAAGGCAGTGAAGGCCAAGGCGGAGAAGGCGAAGCCCGCGAAGGCGGCCAAGGCCGCGAAGAGCAAGGCTGCTGCGGGCAAGGCTGTTAAGGGCAAGACCGTGAAGGCGAAGGCCGCGAAGGCTGAAGTCTCCAAGGCCAAGGCCGCGAAGGGCAAGGCTCCTAAGGGCAAGGCTCCTAAGGCCAGCGCGTCGAAGGCTAAGGCAGGCAAAGCCAAGGCCAGCAAGGCGGTCAAGACCGTGAAGAAGGCCGTCGCGGCGCCGAAGGCCAGCAAAAACAGCGCCAAAAATAAGGCTAAGCCGGTTGCAAAGTCTGGACACAAGGCCGGACTCAAGGGCAAGAAGGCCACCGCCAAGAGCAAGGCGCCGGTCGCGAAGGCGGGCAAGTCCGCCGGGAAGGCCAAGGCACCAAGCAAGAAGGCTGCCGCCAGTAAGAAGGCGGTTGCCAAGACTGCGGTTCGCAAGACCGCTGGAAAAGCTGGTCCGAGCTCCACGAAAAAGCGGGGCAAAGCCTAGCAGCGGTTGACGAAACCGAGTCGAGTCCAGTATGAGGGGCGCATTCTGTCGGAATTTCAGACGATGCCTGGCCCTGAGAGTTGAGGGGAAAGGCGTCGTGTTCGCGTTGCGAACAACCGCCTGAGTTAGCGACAAGAACTGCCGGTCGGATGGCCGGCGACAGGAGAGAAGTCTGTGGCCCGTATTGCCGGCGTAAACATTCCGACCAACAAGCGCGTTCTGATCGCGCTGCAGTATATCCATGGCATCGGCCAGAAGAACGCCGCCGACATCATGGAGAAGGTGAAGATTCCGTTGGACCGTCGCGTCAATCAGCTGACGGACCAGGAAGTCTTGCAGATCCGCGAAGTCATCGACCGCGACTATCTCGTCGAGGGCGATCTGCGTCGTGAGACTGGCATGAACATCAAGCGTCTGATGGACCTCGGCTGCTATCGCGGCCTGCGTCATCGTCGCGGCCTGCCGGTGCGTGGCCAGCGGACCCACACCAATGCGCGTACGCGCAAGGGTCCTGCCAAGGCGATTGCCGGCAAGAAGAAGTAATTCGAGCGAATTCGGAATAGCGAGTGGCGAGTAGGCAACTATTCGCCGCTCGCTATTTCGCTATTCGTCGTTTGGTGTAGCCGCTGGCGTTACGGCGGCGTTCGAGATCTCTAGAAAGGTAAGCAATGGCCAAGGAAGCCACCCGCGTTCGTCGTCGTGAGCGTAAGAACATCGCGTCGGGCATCGCCCATGTGAACTCGTCGTTCAACAACACCACCATCACCATCACCGACGCGCAGGGCAACACCATTGCCTGGTCGTCGGCCGGTACCATGGGTTTCAAGGGCTCGCGCAAGTCGACCCCCTATGCTGCGCAGGTGGCTGCTGAAGACGTGGCCAAGAAGGCTCAGGAACACGGCATGCGCACCCTTGAGGTCGAAGTGGCCGGTCCGGGTTCGGGTCGTGAATCGGCGCTGCGCGCGCTGCAGGCCGCTGGCTTCACCGTGACCTCGATCCGGGACGTGACCTCGATCCCGCACAATGGTTGCCGTCCGCGCAAGCGTCGTCGGGTCTAAATGTTTCAGCCGCCGGCGGCTTTGCTGCCGGCGGGCTCCGTTATTTTCGCGCGGCCGCGTCCGCAGCCTCCAACGCCAGACACTTTCGATGGCATGGGTGAAACAGTGACGATCCAGAAAAATTGGCAAGAACTGATTAGACCGAACAAGCTTCAGGTCACCCCGGGCAGCGATCCGTCCCGTCTTGCGACCCTGGTTGCCGAACCCCTCGAGCGCGGCTTCGGCCAGACGCTCGGCAACGCGCTGCGGCGCGTGCTGCTGTCGTCGCTGCAGGGTGCCGCTGTTCAGTCGGTGCATATCGACGGCGTGCTGCACGAGTTCTCCTCGATCGCCGGCGTGCGCGAGGACGTCACTGACATCGTGCTGAACATCAAGGACATCTCGATCAAGATGCAGGGCGAAGGCCCCAAGCGCATGGTCGTGAAGAAGCAGGGTCCGGGCACCGTCACCGCTGGCGACATCCAGACGGTCGGCGACATCGTGGTGCTCAATCCGGATCTGGCGCTGTGCACCCTCGACGATGGTGCCGAGATCCGCATGGAATTCACGGTCGACACCGGCAAGGGCTATGTCGCTGCTGAGCGCAACCGTCCCGAGGACGCGCCGATCGGCCTGATCCCGGTCGACAGCCTGTACTCGCCGGTCAAGAAAGTGTCGTACAAGGTCGAGAACACCCGCGAAGGTCAGATCCTCGACTACGACAAGCTGACCATGACGGTTGAGACCAACGGCGCGATCACGCCGGAGGACGCCGTGGCCTATGCCGCGCGCATCCTGCAGGATCAGCTCAACGTGTTCGTCAACTTCGAAGAGCCGCGCAAGGAAGTCGCCCAGGAGATCATCCCGGATCTGGCGTTCAACCCGGCGTTCCTCAAGAAGGTCGACGAGCTCGAACTGTCGGTGCGTTCGGCTAACTGCCTGAAGAACGACAACATCGTCTATATCGGCGACCTGGTGCAGAAGTCGGAAGCGGAAATGCTGCGCACCCCGAACTTCGGCCGAAAGTCGCTGAACGAGATCAAGGAAGTGCTGGCCCAGATGGGTCTGCATCTCGGCATGGAAGTGCCGGGCTGGCCGCCGGAGAATATCGACGAGCTGGCCAAGCGCTTCGAAGATCACTACTGAGCGAATAGCGAGTAGGGGGTAGCGAATAGAGAATATCTATTCGCTACTTGCTGCTCACCATTCACTTCCACCGGGCGAACGCAGGAAGCCCACCTGAGCAATGTGTCCGACGAACCGTCGTGACCACTCAATTCAAGGAATACGAAAATGCGTCATGGTAAGGTTCATCGGAAGCTCAATCGCACCGCCGAACACCGCAAGGCGATGTTCGCCAATATGTGCGCTGCGCTGATCAAGCACGAGCAGATCGTCACCACGCTGCCGAAGGCCAAGGAACTGCGGCCGATCGTCGAAAAGCTGGTGACTCTCGGCAAGAAGGGCACGCTGGCTGCCCGCCGTCAGGCGATCAGCGAGATGCGCGACGTCGATCAGGTCAAGAAGCTGTTTGACGTGCTGGCGCCGCGCTACAAGGAACGTCAGGGCGGCTACACCCGCATCATCAAGGCCGGCTTCCGCTACGGCGACAACGCCGCGATGGCGGTGATCGAGTTCGTCGATCGCGACATCGAAGCCAAGGGCAAGGACTCGGGTCAGACCGAGGAAGCCGAAGCGGCGTAAGCCACGCTTCCAAGCTGAATTCGTGAAAAGGCGGCGCTGCGCAGCGCCGCCTTTTTTCGTTGGTGCTGCGCCGCCAACCCGCCACGTTGCAGCATCACGCCATCGCATGATCACACAGTCATTCCGGGTTCGCGCTGCGCGCGCCCCGGAATGACTCGCTGAGAGTGCAGGGACTACTCCCAGCCCTCGAGAACGATCTTGCCGACCGCCTTGCCGGATTCGATCAGCGCGTGCGCGCGCTTGAGATTGGCGGCGTTGATGGTGCCAAAACTTTGGTCGAGCGTGGTGCGCAGCACGCCCTTGTCGATCAGATCGGCGACGTCGTTCAGCAGTTGATGCTGCGCGATCATGTCGTCGGTCTGGAACGTCGAGCGCGCGAACATCGCCTCCCAATGCAGCGAGGCTGATTTTGCTTTCAGCAGCATCGGGTTCAGCGTGGCCGGATCGTCGATCAGGCCGATCTGGCCCTGCGGCGCCAGCACTTCGACCAACGCCGGAAAATGCTGCTCGGTGCCGGTCAGGCTGGCGATCAGCGCCACCGGGGGCAGGGCCAGCGCCGCAAGCTGCGGCGGCAGCTTTTGGCTGTGATCGATCACGGCATGGGCGCCGAGTTCGAGACACCATTTGCGGCTTTCCGGGCGCGACGCGGTCGCCACCACGGTCAGCCCGGTCAGCCGGCGTGCCAATTGGATCAGCATCGAGCCGACCCCGCCGGCGCCGCCGATGATCAATAGCGTGCGCGGATCATGGCTCTTGCCGGGCTGCACGTTCAGGCGGTCGAACAGCAGCTCCCAGGCGGTGATCGCGGTCAGCGGCAGCGCGGCAGCCGGCGCGAAATCGAGGCTGGCTGGTTTGCGGCCGACGATGCGCTCATCGACCAGATGGAATTCGGCATTGGTGCCGGAGCGCTGGTTGGAGCCGGCGTAAAACACCTGGTCGCCCGGCTTGAACAATTTTACCTCCGGGCCGACCGCTTCGACCACGCCGGCGGCGTCATAGCCCAGCACCTTGAACTCGCCGGCGGGCGGGGCGGCACGGCGCCGCACCTTGGTATCGACCGGATTGACCGAGACCGCTTTGACCGCGACCAGCAGGTCACGGCCCGCGGGCTCCGGCTTGGGCAATTCAATATCGAGCAGCGCTGCCGCGTCATCGATCGGAAGGGATTGTTGATAGCCAACCGCTTTCATTCCAGGCTCCCATTATTGCTCAGGAGCTAACTGTCGCCTTGCAGTCCGATTTGCAAGTACGGTCCGTTCGGGCCTATAGTGCCCAAATGGATACTATTGGAGCGCTGTGATGAAGCGCAGCCAGTTTGATTGCGCGCCGGGCTGTCCGGTCGAGCTGACGCTCGGGCTGATCGATGGCAAGTGGAAGGGCGTGATCCTGTATCATCTGCAGGATGGTCCGCTGCGCTTTGGCGAATTGCGGCGCCGGCTGCCCGGCATCACTCAGCGCATGCTGACCAAGCAGCTGCGGGCGCTGGAGCAGGATGCGCTGATCAGCCGCGCGGTGTTCGCCGAGGTGCCGCCGCGGGTCGAATATGCGCTGTCGCCGAGCGGCCACAGCCTGCGCCCGGTGATCGACGCGCTGAAAGCTTGGGGCGAGAGCCATCGCGATGCCAGCCAGCGCGAAGCGCGCGCTGCAGCAGCGGCCGCGCCGGCCATCAGCTGACCGGGGATGATCCGGCTTTTCCTTCTCGCAGCCCGGCCGGCAGACTATATGATCGGCGATCATTGGCCCGGAATCTCAGCATGTCCCTTGCTCGCATTTGCGCCGCCGTTTCGCTCTCGCTGCTCGCCGCCTGGCCGGCACAGGCGCAGGATCGCCGCGTCCCGACCGCGACCTCTGAACTCAAGCTCAGCTATGCGCCCGTGGTGCAGCGCGCCACGCCGGCGGTGGTCAATGTCTATGCCGCCAAGGTGATCCAGAACCGCAACCCGCTGCTCGATGATCCGATCTTCCGCCGGTTCTTCGGCGTGCCGGGCCAGCAGCCCGAGCAGATGCAGCGCTCGCTCGGCTCCGGCGTGATGGTCGATCCGGCCGGCCTCGTGGTCACCAACAACCACGTCATCGAGGGCGCCGACCAGGTCAAGGTGTCGCTGTCCGACAAGCGCGAGTTTGAGGCCGAGATCGTGCTCAAGGACAGCCGCACCGATCTTGCGGTGCTGCGGCTCAAGGACGTCAGCGAAAAGTTTCCGACGCTCGATTTCGCCAATTCCGACGACCTGTTGGTCGGCGATGTGGTGATGGCGATCGGCAACCCGTTCGGCGTCGGCCAGACCGTGACCCACGGCATCGTGTCGGCGCTGGCGCGCACCCAGGTCGGCATCACCGACTATCAGTTCTTCATTCAGACCGACGCCGCGATCAATCCCGGCAATTCCGGCGGCGCGCTGGTCGATCTGACCGGCAAGCTGGTCGGCATCAACACCGCGATCTTCTCGCGCTCCGGCGGTTCGCAGGGCATCGGCTTTGCCATTCCCGCCAACATGGTGCGGGTGGTGGTGGCGTCGGCCAAGAGCGGCGGCAAGGCAGTGCGGCGGCCCTGGCTCGGCGCGCGCTTGCAGGCGGTGACGCCGGAAATCGCCGAGACGCTCGGGCTGAAACTGCCGAGCGGCGCCTTGGTGTCGAGCGTCACCGAAGGCAGCCCCGCGGCCCGCGCTGGCCTGAAATTGTCGGACCTGATCGTGGCGATCGACGGTTTCACCATCGATGATCCCAATGCGTTCGACTATCGGTTCGCGACCCGGCCGCTCGGCGGCAACGCCCAGATCGACGTGCAGCGCAGCGGCCGGCTGGTGAAGCTGGCAGTGCCGCTGGAAGTGGCGCCGGACACTGGCCGCGATGAGATCACGGTGCGGGCACGCTCGCCGTTCCAGGGCGCGCGGGTCGCCAATATCTCGCCGGCGGTCGCCGACGAGATGCGCATCGACCCGGGCATGGAAGGCGTGGTGGTGATCGACATCGCCGATGGTGCGCCGGCGGCCGGCGTCGGCTTCCAGAAGGGCGACATCATCCTGGCGGTCAATAATCGCAAGATCGCCCGCACCAGCGATCTGGAACGCGCTGCCAGCGAGCAGCCGCGGCTGTGGCGCATCGTCGTGGTGCGCGGCGGCCAGCAGATCAACGTCACGCTCGGCGGATGATGTCGATCATCACGCGCGTCGTCACCTCTCCCCGCGTGCGGGGAGAGGTCGACCGGCGCAGCGCAAGCGTAGCCGGTCGGGTGAGGGGGCGCCTGCGCAACCTCGAACAGCTCGGCCTTGTGCGAACGCC
>KI632513.1:611998-787539 GCA_000504425.1 Rhodopseudomonas palustris JSC-3b
GTTCAGCGCCGCGGGGCTGGACCATGAGGCGCCGCATCCGCTGCCGGACCGCTTGCGGCCGCGCACGCTCGCCGATGTGGTCGGCCAGGATCACATTCTCGGCCCGGACGGCGCGCTGACGCGCATGCTGGAAACGCGCACGCTCGGCTCGCTGGTGTTTTGGGGCCCGCCCGGCACTGGCAAGACCACGGTTGCGCGGCTGCTCGCCGACGCCACTGAACTGCATTTCGAGCAGATTTCCGCGGTGTTTTCCGGCGTCGCCGATCTGAAAAAGGCGTTCGATGCCGCGCGCGCCCGGCGCGAGCTGGGGCAGGGCACGCTGCTATTCGTCGACGAGGTCCATCGCTTCAACAAGGCGCAGCAGGATTCGTTTCTGCCGGTGATGGAAGACGGCACCGTGGTGCTGGTCGGCGCCACCACCGAAAACCCGTCATTCGAGCTGAACGCGGCGCTCTTGTCGCGCGCGCGGGTGCTGGTGTTTCACTCGCTCGACGTCGCCGCGGTGGAAAAACTCTATGCCCGCGCTGAAACCATCGAGGGTCGGTCGCTGCCGCTCGACGTCGAAGCGCGTGCCGCGCTGGTGCGGATGGCCGATGGCGATGGCCGCGCCGCGCTGACGCTGGCCGAAGAAGTGTGGCGCTCGGCGCGCGCCGGCGAAGTGTTCAATATCCAGCAATTGCAGGAGATCCTGCAGCGTCGCGCGCCGATCTACGACAAGTCCGCCGACGGCCACTACAACCTGATCTCGGCGCTGCATAAGTCGGTGCGCGGCTCCGATCCCGACGCCGCGCTGTATTATCTGGCGCGCATGCTCGATGCCGGCGAAGACCCGCTGTTTCTGGCGCGGCGCGTGGTGCGGATGGCGGTCGAAGATGTGGGCCTCGCCGATCCGCAGGCGCTGGTGATCGCCAATGCCGCCAAGGACGCTTACGATTTTCTCGGTAGCCCCGAGGGCGAACTCGCGATCGCGCAGGCGGTGATCTATGTCGCCACCGCGCCGAAATCGAACGCCGCCTACAAGGCCTATGGTGCGGCGATGCGCAGCGCCAAGCAGAACGGCTCGCTGCTGCCGCCAAAACATATCCTCAACGCGCCGACCAAGCTGATGCAGCAGGAAGGCTATGGCGAGGGCTATCAATACGACCACGACACGCCAGAGGGCTTTTCCGGCCAAAACTATTTTCCGGACGAGCTCGGCCGCCAAAACTACTACCGGCCGCCCGATCGCGGCTTTGAGCGCGAAATCCGCAAGCGGCTCGATTATTGGGCGCGGCTGCGCGCCGCCAAGGGCGGCGACGACTAAGCACCGCACACCAGCGCCAAGGAAAGCACATGCTGGCACCCTCCGACGGCTTCAATGACATTGCCCGCGCCATTCAGTTGGCGCTGGCGCCGGTGTTCCTGCTCACCGGCATCGCCGGCCTTTTGAGCGTGATGGCCGGGCGGCTCGCCCGGATCTTTGATCGCAGCAGTGCGCTGATCGAGAACAGGCGGGCGCTGCTCTTGTCGGTGCACACCTCGCTCGATCGCGAGCAGGACAGTCTGGAGCGGCGGCGGCGCTATACCAGCCTCGCCATCACCTCATCGACCATCGCGGCGCTGCTGGTGTGCCTCGACATCGCGGTGATCTTCCTGGAGCTGATGTTTGACACCCCGATGAAATGGCCGATCGGCATTCTTTTCATCGCCGCGGTGCTGTTTCTGATCGTCGGGCTGGCATCGTTTCTGCGCGAGGTCCATCTCGCCATGAAGACCACCCATATCGGCCTGGCGCCGCCGCCAGGCTGACAACGAGCAGGGGAGACAGCGATGAAGTCGTATCGCAAAGAGCTGTGGTTTCAGACGCCGGGCCGGCGCGCCTTCGTCAACATCACGGGCGAGGTCGAGGCCGCGCTGCGCGACAGCGGCGTGCGCGAAGGCCTGGTGCTGGTCAATGCCATGCACATCACCGCGTCGGTGTTCATCAATGACGATGAGAGCGGCCTGCACCACGACTACGAGAAATGGCTGGAGCAACTCGCGCCGCATGAGCCGGTGTCGTCCTATCGCCACAACCGCACCGGCGAGGACAATGCCGACGCCCATATGAAGCGTCAGGTGATGGGCCGCGAAGTGGTGATCGCGATCACCGACGGAAAACTCGATTTCGGCCCGTGGGAGCAGATCTTTTACGGCGAGTTCGACGGCGGCCGCCGCAAGCGCGTGCTGGTCAAGATTATTGGCGAGTAACGCCGCCGCGCTTCACTAAAATCATTCGCGGGCCACGCTCGGCATGGCCCGCGAATCTTTGATGGTGTGCGGCGCTAGGCGCGGCGGCTGAGCACGCCGCTGCGCAGGCTATCGAAGAAATCGGCGACCTGATGTGACAGCCGGTCGGCCTGTTCGGCCAGTTCATTGGTGGCCGAGAACACATCCGCGGCCGAGCGGCTGGCATGCGACACCGCTTCGCTCACTTCGGAGATGTTGCCAGACAGCGCCGAATTATCACGTGCCGCGCTCTGCGCATGATCAGAGATTTCGTGCGTAGCACCGCCTTGCTGCTCGATCGCCACCGCGATCATGCCGGTGACCTCGCTGATCTCGCGCATCGCGCCGCCGATTTCGCGCACCGCGCCGACCGCATTCTTGGTCGAGCTTTGGATCGCCGCGACTTCCTCGGAAATCTCCGCAGTGGCCTTTGAGGTCTGCGCCGCCAGCGCTTTCACTTCCTGCGCCACCACCGCAAAGCCACGGCCGGCTTCGCCAGCGCGCGCCGCTTCAATGGTGGCGTTGAGCGCCAGCAGATTGGTCTGCGCGGCGATGGCCTGAATCAGCACCACCACGTCGCCGATCCGCTCGCTCATCGCCGCCAGCCCCTCGATTTCCACGATCGACTGTTCGGTGCGGCTGTCAGCGGTGTGCACCACGTCTTTCGCCTTGTCGATCTGCCGCGCGATCTCGCCGATCGACGCCGACAATTCCTCGGCGGCTGCGGCGACGGTCTGCACGCTCTCCGATGCTTGCCGTGACGCCTCGCTGGCCGAGGCCGCCTGGCCGGACGCTTGCGAAGCGACTTCGTCGATCGAGTGCGCATTGACGCGCATGTGTTCGGCCTTGTCGGTCACCGAACGCAGCATCTCTTCGATCGAGGAGCGGAATGCTTCCACCGCCCCCAGAATCTTGGCCTTCTGCTCGTCCTCGATGCGGGCGCGCTGCTGCTCCTGCAGCGCGGCGTCGTGCTTGGCGCGCTCGATCGCCTTGTGCTTGAAAGTCTCGACCGCAGCCGCCACTTCGCCGATTTCGTCGCTGCGGCCAAGGCCGGGCGGCACCACCGAGAAATCGCCATCGGCGAGGCGGTTCATGCCCGCGGTCAGCGCGCGCAGCGGCCGCACGATGCTGCGGCTCAGCAGCGCGGCGAGGCCAAGCGTCAGCAGCAGCACCGCAACGCCGATCGCGATCGACCAGCGCCGCGCTTCAGACAGCGTCTGCACCAGCGCGCCGCGATCGACGCCGAGCACCGAGAAGCCGATCGTGGCGCCTTCGTAATCATGCACCGGCGCCAGCACCACCATCTGCTCGCTCGCGCCGATCTGCATCACCGCGGTGAGCGACTGGCCGGAGTTGGCCTGCGCCATCTGCTCGTCGGTCAGCGGCGGCGTGGTCGCGAAGGTCGAGGCATAACGCTCAAAGCCGTTTCCCTTCTTCAGATAGAGCGCGACGTCGGCATTGGTGCCTTGCTTGAAATTGGCAAAGAACTTGTCGCCGACCGACAGTCCGACTTCGACCGAGCCGATCTGTTTGCCATCGGCCATCACCGGCGTCACGCCGCGGATGCCGAGCCCTTCGACGCCATATTCGATGCCGACCACCGGCTGGCCGGCGTTGTTGACCTTGAGCACGGTCTTGCGGATCGCGGACAGGTCGTCGCCGAACTTATCGATTTTGTGCAGCCGCAGGAACGAGGTCGCGGGCGCAGTGTGGAACTGCATCTGCACCACGCCATGGCTGGTCCTCAATTGCTCGAAGGTCGGCGCCAGCATGCGGATCAGCGCGTCGCGGTCGCGCTTGGCGAATTGCTCTTGCACCACCGTGTTGCTGGCGAGCGTGTTGGCAATCGACAGCGCGCGCTCGCCATAATTGTCGAAGCGCTGCGTCAGAAAGCTCTGCAATTCCTGCAATTCGTGGTTCGCGGCCTGCTCAGCCATGCGCGTCGACAGGATCATGTTGCTGATCGTGGTGGCTGTCGCCGCGATGACGACGCTGGCTGCCAAAGCAAGCGCGAAACGAAGGCCGATGCTGAAACGCAACGATCGTTGACCCGAGGTGTTCATTCCAAAATTCCATACTTCAAAAGCGAGTTCCAATGTCGCGACGATCCGCAACCGCGTGTCCCGTAGCGCTGATTGGCTTAAGCTTGGATGAAGCAACCGCGCGTCTGCAGTTAGTTGTGGTGCTCGTGCATCAAGTATTCGCAGCGCATGCGCGCGGGCATATGCGATTAGTTGCATCGCATGCATGGAAAAGTGGTGTGCGGTTGTATTATCGATGCCATCGAAACTGGCGAATAATCGCTGTTGCACGGTGAGGATGAGGCGCGCCTCATCGCACGGAATTTTCCAGCGCAACGATGATTGCTGACGAGCAGTGAGCATCAGCGGTAATGCCGGGTGTCAGGAAAACGCCTGACGTGCTGCACCGGAGCACGAACCTCGCGCGAACATGCGAACACTGCTAGCTTGCTGGTTGCGTCAATTCGATAGTGCGGCGCTGCCAGCATGGCGTTGCCGCCAGCTTCGGAGGCTCGACCACCATGGCGTCATCGATCGGTTCGCGCGCACTGGTTTTGGCATTGGCTGCGATGATGGCCACGGCGCCGTCGCTGTCCCAGGCCTGCACAAGGCTGGTCTATCTTGGCGCCAACAATCAAGTCGTCACCGCGCGCTCGATGGACTGGCGCTATGAGATGCCGACCGATCTGTGGAGCTTTCCGCGCGGCATGGCGCGCAGCGGCGAGGTCGGGCCAAACTCGCTGACCTGGACCTCGAAATACGGCAGCGTCATCACCTCGGGCTATGGCGTATCGACCTCCGACGGCATGAACGAGGCGGGGCTGGTCGCCAATCTGCTGTGGCTGGCGGAGGCCGACTATCCGAAATTCGACAGCAGCCGGCCGGGACTGTCGATCGCGCTATGGGCGCAATATGTGCTCGACAATTTCGCGACCGTCGCCGAAGCGGTCGCGGCGCTCGAGAAAGACCCGTTCGTGATCTATTCGGACAGCGTGCCGGGCTTGCAGCTCGCCACTACGCTGCATCTGTCGTTATCAGATGCCAGCGGCGATAGCGCGATCATCGAATATATAGGCGGCAAGCCGGTGATCCATCACAGCCGCAACTATCAGGTGATGACCAATTCGCCGATCTTCGAAAAACAATTGGCGCTTGATGATTATTGGAAGGAGATCGGTGGCACCGTCATGCTGCCGGGCACCAACCGCGCTGCCGACCGTTTTGCGCGCGCCTCGTTTTACGTTGGCGCGATTCCGAAAGACGACAATCCCGATCGCGCGCTGGCCGCGGTGTTCAGCGTGATCCGCAACGTCTCGGTGCCGCTCGGCATCGCAACGCAAGATCAGCCGAACATTTCCTCGACGCGCTGGCGCACCGTCGCCGATCAGCAGCGCAAACTGTATTTCTTTGAATCGGTGCTGACGCCGAATGTGTTCTGGGTCGATCTCAAGGCGATCGATTTCTCGGCCGACAAGGGCAAGGTCAAGAAGCTCGACCTCGGCCCGCAGCAGTCCAACATCTTCTCCGGCGACGCTACGGCGCAGTTCAAGGACGCCGCGCCGTTCAAGTTCATGGGCAAACCGTAGCGCTTGCTGACAGCGGCGAGGCCGCCCGGCGGCCCACAGCGGCGTGTCCGGGGCCAAATCCACCGTGACCCTGGGCGGCTTTTGCGCTAGGCACTGCCTTCGTTCCCCTTGTCCCACGCCGTTACGCGAGCCGTTCCCCATGAGCCGTCAAACCAAAAAACCTCTCGCCAAGCGCGGTGCCGGCGGCGATCGCCCCAAGGGCGGTAGGCCGGCCAAAACCGGCGCGGTCAAGGGTGGGGCCAAGAGCGCGGCTCAAGGCGGGCCCAAGGGCACGACGATCAAGGGTGGAGCCAAGCCTGGAGCCAAGAGCGCTGGCCTGCGTGCCGATCGGCCCGCCGCGGCGCGGCCGCCGCGCGAGCGTTCCGGCGAGCGGATCGAGCGGCCCGCGGGTAGCCGTCCGGCCGGTGATCGGCCGCACAGCGCGCGTCCCGGCCGTCCGCCGCAGCGCCAAAGCTCGGCTGCGCCGTCCCGTGCGCCGCGTGCCGCGCGGCCGGATCAGGGCGTGCGCGAGGCCTTTGCACCCGAATCGGCCAAGCCTGCGGTGGAAGCCGCGCTGCCGACCAAGGTGCAGACCGTCACGGTCAGCGCCGATGAGAACGGCATGCGGGTCGATCGCTTTCTGGAAGCGCGCTTCCCCGGGCTGTCGTTCTCGCACATTCAGCGCATCGTCCGGAAAGGCGAGCTGCGCGTGAACGGCAAGCGCGCCGACAGCAAGGACCGGCTGGAGGAAGGACAGAGCGTGCGCATTCCGCCGCTCAAGCTCGACGCGCCGAAAACCGGCGGCTCGCTGTCCGAGGCGCAGCAAAAGACGCTGGCTCAGCTCAAAGAAATGACGCTGTACGAGGATGCCGACGTTCTGGTGCTGAACAAGCCGGCCGGGCTTGCGGTGCAGGGCGGCTCCGGCACCACGCGCCATATCGATCAGATGCTCGAAGTGATGCGCGACGCCAAGGGCCAGAAGCCGCGGCTGGTGCATCGCATCGACAAGGAGACCTCGGGCTGTCTGCTCGTGGCGAAAACCCGCTTTGCCGCCACCGCGCTCACGGGCTCGTTCCGCTCGCGCTCGGCGCGCAAGGTCTATTGGGCGCTGGTCGCCGGCGTGCCGAAGCCGAAGCAAGGCCGGATTTCGACCTATCTCGCCAAGGAAGAGAGCGAGGACGATTCCATCATGCGCGTCGCCAAGCATGGCGACGAGGGCGCCAGCCATGCCGTGACCTATTACGCGGTGGTGGAAGCCTCGGCGCAGAAACTGGCCTGGGTGTCGCTGAAGCCCGTCACCGGCCGCACCCATCAGCTCCGCGCCCACATGGCCCATATCGGCCACGCCATTGTCGGCGATCCAAAATATTTCAACATCGAGAACTGGCAGCTGCCGGGCGGCCTGCAGAACCGGCTGCATCTTTTGGCGCGGCGCATCGTGGTGCCGCATCCGCGCGGCGGGGTGATCGACGTGTCGGCGCCGCTGCCGCCGCATATGCTGCAAAGCTGGAACCTGCTCGGCCTGGAACACGATCGCTTTGATCCGATCGAACACGCGCCGGAGGAGTGAGGCACTTGCCGTGATCGGGCAGGCACCCGACATGAGGATGATGCGACGGCCTTTGCTGCTCTCGATCACGCTCGCGCTGCTCGGCCTTGGCCTGGCGGCGGCGCTGCCGGATGGCCGCGCCGCGGCGCAATTCCTGCCCGGCACCTCGCCGACCTTGCTGCCGCCACCCCCTCCGCCGCCGCCGCCGCCGCGCATCGAAGTGCCGGTGGTGCCGAAACTCGACGCGCCGCCGCAGCAGCCCACGATGCCGCGCGGGCGCAATTCATTCAGCGACCGCGTGATCGATTGCCTCGATCAGGGCGCGGCCTATGGGCTGCGGCCCAATGATCGCGCCGCTTATTCGCGGGCCTGCGCCAATCGCTGACGAGGAGACGTGATGCGCGAATTGTTCGATGAGGTCGCCGGCCAGTCGCCGCTCGATCCGCAGGAGGCGGTGCGCCGCACCAGCCGCGGGCCGTTGCCGAAGCGGTTTTACCAGGAGGCCGGCTGCACCGCCGCCGAGCCATCCGGCTTTGCGATCGTGCTCGACGGCAAGACGGTGCGCACGCCGTCCAAGCAGCCCTTGGTGGTGCCGCAGCGGGCGCTGGCCGAGGCGATCGTCGCCGAATGGCAGGCGCAGCAGGAACAGATCGATCCGACCACCATGCCGCTGACCCGGCTCGCCAACAGCGTTATCGACGCGGTGCAGGATCGCGTTGCCGCGGTGCGCGACGACGTCGCCAAATATTTCGAGTCCGATCTGCTGTTCTATCGCGCCAGTTTTCCGGCCGAGCTGGTGGCGCGCGAAGCCGAGCATTGGGACCCGGTGCTGTTCTGGGCTGCGGATACGCATAACGCCCGCTTCATCCTCGCCGAAGGCGTGATGCATGTGCGCCAGCCGGAAGCCGCGGTGGCGGCGGCGCGCGCGGCCTTGCCCGATGAGCCCTGGACCATCGCGGCGCTGCATATCGTCACCACCATCACCGGCTCGGCGCTGCTGGCGCTGGCGCTGCATGCCGGGCGTCTCGACGCCGACCAAGTCTGGGCCGCCGCCCATGTCGATGAGGACTGGAACATCGAGCGCTGGGGCGCCGATGAGGAAGTCTTGGCGCGCCGCGCCGCGCGGCAGCGCGATTTTCAGGCGGCGGCGCTGGTGCTGGCCAGCGCGCGGGCAGGTTAACGAGACCTTTACGCGCCGCCATTAAGCTCGGGTCATCAATCGCTTGGCGATCCGAGGGCCCATGCCGCTTGCCGTCAATACGACCTTGCCGGTCGTCACCGTCCAAGGCAGCGGCGCGCCGGTGGCGTTGCAGCCCGGCGCGGTGGTTTCGGCGCGGGTGCTGCACGTCGCCGATAGCGGCCAGGTGCAGATCAATATCGGCGGCCAGGCACTGACGGTGCGCTCCGAAGTGCCGCTGCAGCCCGGCCAGACCCTGCAACTTTCGGTGTCGCAGACCGCCGATGGCGTGCGCCTTGCGGTGGTGCCGCAGCAGGCTGCGACCGCCAATCCGGCCCAGCTGGCCGCCGCCATGCTGAGCGGCGACGCCGCGCTGCGCGAGGCCGCGCTCGCCGCCAAGGGCATCAATCTCGCCAGCCTGGCCAGCCAATTGCCGGCGCCGAGTGTGGCGCTGTCGAGCGCGCTGACGCTGCCGGAAACTGTGGTGGTGTCCAACACCGCGCAGGCCGCCGCGGCGCGCCAGGGCAGTCTGGCGCAGCTGTTTGCCAATCTCGATGCCATCGATTTGTCGACGCTGCCGCAGCAATTGCAGGCCGCGGTGACGCAGCTCAAGGCGCAGCGCCCGGCGCTGACCGCGGCGCTGAGCGCGGCCGATCTAAAGCAGGCGTTCCAGGCCTCCGGGCTGTTTATGGAAGCGACGTTGGCGTCCGGCACCAGTGCCGCAACCGTTGCGACCGACCTCAAGGCGGCGCTGATGCAATTGCGCCAGGCGCTGACCTCAACACTGGCGACCGCGGGCAATGTCGGCGGCGCTGCGACCAATGCCCAGGCCGCCGCGCTATCGACCGTCAGTGTCGATGAGCTGATCGCTCAGCTGACCCAGGCCAAGGCCAACGGCACCACCTCGACAGCAACAACGACCACCACTGGCGCCACGGTCAACACCGTGGCATCGCCGACCATCGCGCCGACGCTCGCCGAGACCAGCCAGGCCAAGGTCACGCAGCAAGTGGTGGCGGCGCTGACCGAGGACGGCGCGGCGTTCCAAAATGCCGCGCAGCCGGCCAGCACAGCGGCGACCGCGCGCACCGAGACCAGCACGTTGCTGACTGCGCTGCAGGAAGCGCTGCAAGCCAATCCGCAGATCGCCGGGCAGACCGCCAAATTGCTGCCGGGCAGCGCGGCGCTATTGTCGCTGGTGCATCTGGTGTCGGGCGGCCGCATGCCGGTGCGCTCCGACGACGAGATTTTGGCGCAGCGCCATCCGCCGCCGCCGCCGATCCGCGGCGCGCTGCCGAGCGTGCAGCCGGTGGTGCAGGCCACCCTCGATCTGCATAGCCCGCTGCATGAAACCAGCCGGCAGTTACTCGCTGATACCGAGGCGGCGCTGGCGCGGCAGACGCTGCTGCAAGTCGCCTCGCTGCCCGACCGCGCCGATGCGAGCAGCGCGCGCGCCGATGGCAGCAATGCGCGCTGGGCCTTTGAAATTCCGTTCGTGACGCCGCAGGGCACCGCGGTCGCGCAGTTCGAGATCTCGCGCGATGGCACGGCGCAGGAATCTGACGCCGCCAAGCGGGTCTGGCGCGCGCGCTTCACGCTCGATGTCGAACCGGCCGGGCCGGTGCATGCGCTGGTCACGCTGACCGGCGAGGATATTGCCGTGAAAATGTGGGCGGAGCGACCGGCCACCGCCGCGCAGATGCGCGCCGAGTCGGGCCTGCTCGGCCAGGCGCTGAGCCGCGCCCAGCTCCATCCCAGCGAGATCGTGGTGCGCGAAGGTGCCCCCAACGAACCGGCGCCGCCCAGCGCCGGCTATTTCCTGGATCGCGCGCTATGACCACGCCGCCCAATCAAACGCTCGCGGTCGCGCTGCATTACGATCATCAGGGCGCGCCGCTGGTGGTCGCCAAAGGCAAAGGCACGATCGGCGCAAAAATCATCGAAGTTGCCAAGGCGCACGACATCCCGATCGAGCAGAACGAGGTGCTGGCCGGGGCGTTGTCCAAGGTCGAGATCGGCGACGAGATTCCGCAGGAATTGTATAAGGCGGTGGCCGAGGTGCTGGTGTTCGTGTTGCGGCTATCCGGCCGCGGGCGCTGATCCAGCGTCATCGTTTCACCACCATGGCGCGGAGAGATCGCCGACCTGCCATCAACACCTTCCAACAGCACAGGTCATCGCCGTGATCGATCGTCGCCGAATTTTGCAGTTGCTGGCTGCCGCCAGCGTCGCGCCCAGCGCAGCGCTCGCCGAAGTAGCGCCGCCGCGCAGCGAAATCCGCCCGGCGCTTGCCAAGCTGTTCGCCGACGCAGGCACTGAGGGCACCTTTGTCGGCTACCGCACCGACGATTATCTGATCATCGCCAGCGACACCGAGCGCTCCGGGCGCGGCCAGTTGCCGGCATCGACCTTCAAGGTGCCGCATTCGCTGATCGCGCTCGACTGCGGCGTGGTCGCCGACCCCGACCAGGATATTTTCAAGTGGGACGGCGTGACGCGCGATTTCCCTGGCTGGAACCAGGATCACACGCTGCGCTCGGCGATCGCGGTCTCGGCGGTGCCGGTCTATCAGGAGATCGCCCGAAGGATCGGCGCGGAGCGCATGCAGCGTTATCTGACGCTGCTGGATTACGGCAATCACGACATCGGCGGCGGCATCGACCAGTTCTGGCTGCGGGGCGCGCTGCGCATCGATCCGATGCAGCAGATCGACTTTTTCGACCGGCTGCGCCGCGGCGCTCTGCCGGTTTTGGCGCGCAGCCAAGCTTGGGTGCGCGACATCCTGCCGGTGACCCCGGTCGGCGATGCGGTGATCCGCGCCAAAACCGGGCTGCTCGGCGCCGAAGCCGGCAAGCCGACGCTCGGCTGGCTGGTCGGCTGGGCCGAGAAGGGCGGCGCCGCCACGGTGTTCGCGCTCAATCTCGACATTCGCGAACCGCGCCATGTCGGCGACCGCATGGCGCTGGCGCAGCGCTGCCTGCGCGAAATCGGCGCGATTTGAACCGCGCGCTGGCCGGCATTGCGGCGTGGTTTCTGGCCGTTCGCGTGATGCGATAGTCATTCGCAACTTTGGGCCGTAGCAGGGCCGAACGGGCGCGGAACGGACGAAGCTGTGCAGGATTCTGGCCGGGCGAGCGCGCAGATGGCAGCTGGACGTTGAACCCGCCACGCATCTCGGCTATCCGGAAGGGCAATTCCTCCCTCGAATACCCCGTGTTAGAAGGCCCCCGGCTGTTGCGGCAAACGGGTGGCAAATCCGGTCATTTGCGGTAGCACGGGATCTTCAAAAACGCGGTCTGAGAACACATGAAGCACATCCTCGAATCTCTGGAAGCCCGGCGCACAGCGGCCCGTTTGGGCGGCGGCGAGAAGCGCATCGACGCGCAGCATGAGCGCGGCCGGCTCACGGCGCGCGAACGCATTGAGCTGCTGCTCGACAAGGGCTCGTTCGAGGAGTTCGACATGTTCGTCGAGCATCGCTCGGTCGAGTTCGGCATGGCCAAGAACAAGATCCCCGGCGACGGCGTCGTCACCGGCTGGGGCACGGTGAACGGCCGCAAGGTGTTCCTGTTCGCCAAGGATTTTACCGTGTTCGGCGGCTCGCTGTCGGAGACCCACGCGCAGAAGATCTGCAAGATCCAAGACATGGCGCTGAAGGCGCGGGCCCCGATCATCGGCCTGTATGACGCCGGTGGCGCGCGCATTCAGGAAGGCGTCGCGGCGCTGGCCGGCTACTCCTACGTGTTCCGCCGCGTGGTGCAGGCTTCTGGCGTGATCCCGCAGATCAGCGTCATCATGGGCCCGTGCGCCGGCGGCGACGTCTATGCGCCGGCGATGACCGACTTCATCTTCATGGTGAAGAACACCAGCTACATGTTCGTCACCGGCCCGGACGTAGTGAAGACCGTCACCAACGAAGTGGTGACCCCGGAAGAACTCGGCGGCGCCAGCGTGCACGCCACCAAGTCGTCGATCGCCGACGGCGCATTCGAGAACGACGTCGAAACGCTGCTGCAGATGCGCCGGCTGCTCGACTTCCTGCCGGCCAACAGCACCGAAGGCGTGCCGGAATGGCCGAGCTTCGATGACATCGAGCGCGTCGACTATTCGCTCGACTCGCTGATCCCGGAGAACCCGAACAAGCCCTACGACATGAAGGAGCTGATCCTGAAGGTCGTGGACGAGGGCGATTTCTTCGAGCTGTCGGAAGCGTTCGCGAAAAACATCATCACCGGCTTTGGCCGCATCGCCGGCCGCACGGTCGGCTTTGTCGCCAACCAGCCGATGGTGCTGGCCGGCGTGCTCGACAGCGACGCCTCGCGCAAGGCGGCGCGCTTCGTGCGGTTCTGCGACAGCTTCAACATTCCGATCGTGACCTTCGTGGACGTGCCGGGCTTCCTGCCGGGCACCGCGCAGGAATATGGCGGTCTGATCAAGCACGGCGCCAAGCTGCTGTTCGCCTATTCGCAGTGCACCGTGCCGCTGGTGACCATCATCACCCGCAAGGCGTTCGGCGGTGCGTTCGACGTGATGGCCTCGAAGGAAATCGGCGCCGACATGAACTACGCCTGGCCGACCGCGCAGATCGCGGTGATGGGCGCCAAGGGCGCGGTGGAAATCATCTTCCGCAAGGACATGGACGATCCGGACAAGATCGCCGCCCGCACCAAGGAATATGAGGACCGCTTCCTGTCGCCGTTCATCGCCGCCGAGCGCGGCTATATCGACGACGTGATCATGCCGCATTCCACCCGTCGCCGGATCGCCCGCGCTTTGGCGATGCTGCGCGACAAGAAGATGGAACTGCCGGTCAAGAAGCACGACAACATTCCGATGTGAGCGTTTTGGGGCAGGGCTGCCGATCAGGGCAGCCGGCCCCGGATGCGATCACGCCGCACAAAAGAAAAGACCCCGCTCGCGCGGGGTCTTGTGCGTTTGAGGCGGGCGGCTTAGCGCCAGCAGCGACCAGCGCGCCAGAAAGTGCCGGGCGGGCAGACGCGGCGCGGCGCCACCACCACCGGGGCGCGATAGATCGGCGCACGATAGACCGGACGCGGCCCATAGATCGGGCGGCAGCGGCCATAGGGGCCACGGGCCCAGCCGGGACCGCAGCCCTGCGCCACCTGGATCACGCCGGCGGTGTCGGTTGCGCCGAGCGGTGCGAGCGGCATGGCGCCAGCGGCGCCGGCGCCGGAAATCGTGGCTGCAAGCACAGCCGCTGCAAACAGGTTCTTCATAGTCTCTCCCTTGAACTCCCGGAATCCGGGCAATTTAGAAGCAGGGTACGATCGCCGCCAGCGCGCCATCGACGGCGCAGCGTCGTGAAACCACGGCATTCGACGGCATTCACCCTGAACGCGGCATGAATGTGTCGCGAAATGCCGTCAATGGGTTCGGTCGCCCGCGCCAAGCGGTCGAGGCCCCGGCGGCCAACGCCCGGATGACGCCGGACCAGACTCGGACTAAAATTCCGCAAGCCTGTCAGCGGATCGGGTGGCGTCATGTCGATACCTTGGGGTTTTGTTGCGCTGAGCTTCGTGCTCTGCCTGGCGGTCACAGCACCCGGCTTAAAGCGCGTCTATTACTTCGTCAGCCTGTGTTACGCCGGCGCCATTGCCGCGCAAGCGCTGCTGATCTGGCTGGTCCATTACGACACCGCATCGGGTTTCACGCTGCTGATGCTGGTGCTGCTGATCCTGTATGGCGCGCGGCTCGGCGGCTTTCTGCTGCGCCGCGCAAGCTACCCGCCCTATGCCCAGGTGCTGGCCAGCGTCGAACAGCGCACCTCCGGCATGACCGACCGGCAGAAGCTGATGATTTGGGGCGGGGTCAGCGTGCTGTACACGCTGCTGGCGCTGCCGGCTTGGCTGGCGGCAACCGCGCAGGCGCGTGATGCGAGTATGCTGTCGGTGCCGCTTGGCGTGCTGGTGATGCTGGCGGGGCTGGTGATCGAGACGGTCGCCGACTGGCAGAAATCGAGTTTCAAGGCGGCGCAGCCCACGCAATTCTGTGACATCGGGCTGTACCGAATGGTCCGTTTTCCGAATTACTTCGGCGAGATGGTGTTCTGGCTCGGCGTCTGGATTGCCGGCATCTCGGTCTATGGCTCGGTGGCGGCCTGGCTGCTGACCACGCTGGCGCTGCTATATATGGTGGTGCTGATGGTCGGTGCGGCGCGCAGCCTGGAGCTGAAGCAGGACGAGCGCTATGGCGAGCAGCCGCGCTACCAGGAGTTCGTCCGCACCGTGCCGGTGCTGGTGCCGAAGCTTCCGGTCTATTCGCTGCGCAACATCAATATCCCGATCCGCTAACGCGCATTCATTCGCGGCTCGCGTGATCCGGCGCCAATGCCGCAGTGCGAGGCCGCAGCCAGGGGCGCGCGGCCGTCGCTCTATCGCGCATCAGCGCGAGGGATTGGTGGTGGAATCGCTCGGCGATGACGCCGGGGTCTGCGGCGACGCCGGTGCGCTGCCGGTGGTGATGCCGGAATTCTGCGCGGCGGTCGATGACGGCGTCGTAGACGACATGTTCATGCCGTAGAACAGCGCGCCGATCAGCACCACCACCGCCAGGGCCGCCAGCACCACCCGGCCGCTGGTGATGCGGTTGTCGGGCAGCCCGGTGCCCGAGTCCATTTCCTGGTCGAGCGGCGTGGTCGGCCGATCCGGATTGAGCGGATCATTGGGATTGCGTTGTAGCGCCATGAAGCTCTCCTCGTTGCAATGCGTGGACAATGCCTTGCCGTCGGCAACGTTCCGCCGCGCGCTGGTTCCGTTGCGGTTGGCCGGTTGAGCGCGGCGCGACAGTTTGTTGCGAAGGGAGCGGGCGCTGCGATCTTTGAAGGCTGCTCAACCATGATGCCGCGTTATGAAATTGCAGCGCCTGACGGCGCGCGCTGCGCCGATTATTGTGATGCGCCGTCGGCTTGATCCGACGTAAACTCGACAAAAATCATGATCAGGCGCTGCTTGCGGCCGGCAATCAGAGGCTTGCGATCAGGGCTTCACGAGGGCGGAATGGGAATCGACCAAGGTCAGATCAGTCTCGATCAGAAATACGTTCAGCAGTCGGGACACATCTTTCTGAGCGGCACGCAGGCGCTGGTGCGGCTGCCGATGGCGCAGGTGCGCCGCGACCGCGCGTTCGGCCTCAACACCGCGGGCTTTGTCACCGGCTATCGCGGCTCGCCGCTCGGTGGCTACGACCAGCAGCTCCACGCCGCGCGCAAGCATCTCGAACAATACAACGTCAAGTTCCAGCCGGGCGTGAATGAAGACCTCGCTGCCACCGCGATCTGGGGCACGCAGCAGCTCAATCTGTCGCCCGGCGCGCGCTACGACGGCGTGGTCGGCATCTGGTACGGCAAGGGCCCGGGCGTTGATCGCTGCGGCGACGTGTTCCGCCATGCCAACGCCGCGGGCTCCGCCAAGCATGGCGGCGTGCTGTGCCTGGCCGGCGATGACCACGGCGCCAAATCCTCGACCGTGCCGCATCAGTCGGACCATGCCTTCATCGCGGCGCTGATGCCCTATCTCTATCCGTCGTCGATCCACGAGATCATTCAGATGGGGCTGCTCGGCATCGCGATGTCGCGCTACTCCGGCTGCTGGGTCGGCATGAAGGTGATCACCGAGACGGTGGAGACCACCGGCCAGGTCGATCTCGCCGATGAGATGACGCCATTCGTCACGCCCAGCGATTTTGAAATGCCGCCGGGCGGGCTCAATCTGCGCTGGCCCGACGATCGCTTCGATCAGGATCGCCGGCTGCAAGATTACAAGGGCTTTGCCGCGATCGCCTTTGCGCGCGCCAACGCCATCAACCGCGTCACGATGGATAGTCCCAACGCGCGCTATGGAATCATGGCGTCCGGCAAGAGCTATGAGGATGTCCGTCAGGCGCTGCGCGAGCTTGGCGTCACCGAGCAGGTGGCGGCGCGGATCGGGCTGCGGCTGTACAAGATCGGCATGCCGTGGCCGCTCGAGCCGGAAGGGGTGCGGCAATTCGCGGTCGGGCTCGAAGAGATTTTCATCGTCGAGGAACGGCGCGAGATCGTCGAGAACCAGGTCAAGCAGGCGCTGTTCAATTGGCGCGGCGATGTGCGGCCGCGCATCATCGGCAAGATGGATGAGCGCGATCATCGCTTCCTGCCATTTGCCAAGGAATTGTCGGTGGCCAAGATCGCGACCTCGCTGGTCGATCGGCTGCTGGCGATGGAGATCGATCCGACCATCGCGGAGATGCTGCGCGCCAAGGCCGATTGGTTCCATGGCCGCGAGGCCTCGCAGGTGCAGGCCTCAGTGCCGGTGGTGCGCACGCCGTATTTCTGCTCGGGCTGCCCGCATAACACCTCGACCAAGGTGCCGCAGGGCAGCCGCGCGCTCGGCGGCATCGGCTGTCACTTCATGTCGCTGTGGATGGACCGCTCCACCGAAACCTTCACCCATATGGGCGGCGAGGGCGTGCCCTGGACCGGCATCGCGCCGTTCACCGACGAGAAGCACATCTTCGCCAATCTCGGCGACGGCACTTATTTCCATTCCGGCTCGCTGGCGATCCGGCAGTCGATCGCCTCGAAAGCCAACATCACCTACAAGATCCTCTACAACGACGCGGTGGCGATGACCGGCGGTCAGCGCCACGACGGCGATCTGTCGCCGCAGCAGATCACCTTCCAACTGCACGCCGAGGGCATTCGCGCCATCTATCTGGTGTCGGAAAATCCCGGCGCTTATCCCGCCGCAACGATCGCGCCCGGCACCATTTTGCGCCACCGCGACGAACTCGATGCGGTGATGAAGGAATGCCGCGAGATCAAGGGCGCCTCGGCGATCGTGTTCGTGCAGACTTGCGCTGCTGAAAAGCGCCGGCGCCGCAAGCGCGGTCTGTTGGAGGACCCGCCGCGCCGCGTCGTGATCCATGACATGGTGTGCGAGGGCTGCGGTGATTGTTCGGTGCAGTCGAACTGCATTTCGGTGGAGCCCTTGGAAACGCCGCTCGGCCGCAAGCGCACCATCAATCAGTCGAGCTGCAACAAGGACTATTCCTGCCTAAAAGGCTTTTGTCCGTCGTTCGTCACCATCGAGGGCGGCCAGCCGCGGCGCCGCGCCCCGGCCGATCTCAGCGCGCTCGGCGAACTGCCGGAGCCGGTGAACCGGCCCAATTTCGATCGGCCTTACAACATCGCGGTTGGCGGCGTCGGTGGCACCGGCGTTTTGACCATCGGCGCGTTGCTCGGCATGGCGGCGCATATCGAAACCAAGGCGTCGATGATCCTCGACATGTCGGGGCTGGCGCAAAAGGGCGGCGCGGTGCTCAGCCATGTGCGGCTCGCCGCTACGCCGGAGGAGGTGACCTGTTCGCGGATCGTCACCGGCTCGGCTGATCTGTTGATCGTCGCCGACGAGGTGATGGCGATTTCCAAGGAGACGCTGTCGCTGTGCGAGCCGAGCCGCACTTACGGCGTGGTCAACACCCACCTCATTCCGATCGCTGACTTCATCAAGAACCGCGACTTCGATTTCCAAAACGCCAAGGTGAGTAGCGTGCTGCAGGCCGCGCTGCATAAGGACTCGGCGTTTGTCGATTTCACCACGGTGGCCGAAGCGCTGCTCGGCGATGCCATCGCCACCAACATGATGATGCTGGGCTATGCTTATCAGCGGGGCTTGCTGCCGCTCCAAGCCAGCTCGATCGAAAAGGCGATCGAACTGAACGCCGTTTCGGTCAAGATGAACACCAGTGCGTTCCGGCTCGGGCGGCTCGCGGCCGCCGATCCGGCGCGGCTCGCCGGACTGATGCGCGATGCGCAGGCGAGTGCGGCGCCCAAAACGCTGGAGACGATGTCGCTCGATGAGATCATCGCCCATCGCAAGGCGTTGCTCACCGACTATCAGAACAGCAAGCTCGCCGAGCGCTACGCGGCGCAGGTCGCAAAGGTGCGCAGCGCGGCCGATGCCGGCGGCTATGGCGACGCGCTGCCGCGTGCGGTGGCGATCAACTACGCCAAGCTGCTCGCCTATAAAGACGAGTATGAGGTGGCGCGGCTGCTGACCGATCCGGCATTCGAGCGCAGCATTCACGAGCGGTTCGAGGGCGAGTTCAAGGTCAACTTCCATCTCGCGCCGCCGAGCCTGCCCGGCGTCGATGCCTCCGGCCGGCCGAAGAAGCGGCGATTCGGCGAAGCGATGCGGCCGCTGTTCCGCGTGCTGGCGAAAGCGCGTTTCCTGCGCGGCACGCCGCTCGATCTGTTCGGCTATCATCCGGAGCGGCAGCTCGAACGCGCCTTGATCGCGGATTACGAGGCCGATGTCAGCCGGGTGCTGGCGCAGCTATCACCGCGCACGCATGAACTCGCGATCGAGATGCTGTCGCTGCCGGACCGGATCCGCGGCTATGGTCCGATCAAGGAGCAGGCGGCGCGCGAGGCCAAGGCACGCCATGCCGAGCTGCTGCGGCTGATGTCCGATCCGCCGCCGCTGCCGCTGCCGCAGGCTGCCGAGTAGCAGCCGAAAGGCCGGGCCGGGATTTCAGCCCGGCCTGCGCGCTCCGCGCGCTCTCGCCGCACGGAATTCTCGCCCCTTGCCAGCCGTGCGGCTCGCAGCACAAAATCCTGCGAGCCAAACAACAACACGCATCCGGGAGTGAGAATGTCGTCCAGGTACGATGAGCTGATGGCGCTGCGCAGCCTGGGGCAGGCCTATGCCTATAGCGACCGCGAGGTGATGCTCTATGCCTGCGGCATCGGCATGGGCGCCGATCCCTTGAACGAGCAGGAACTGGCTTTCGTCAACGAGGCGAGCCTTGCTGAGCGGCCGCTGAAAGTGGTGCCGACCTTTGCGTCAGTGGCGGCCTGGGGCGCCGGTCCGGGCGACATGAAGCTCAACATGCTGATGCTGGTCGATGGCGAGCGCGACATCCGCTTTCATCAGAAGCTGCCGGTGGCGGCGCGCATCACCGCGGATTCCAGGGTCACCGGCGTATGGGACAAGGGCGCCGACAAGGGCGCGGTCATTCAGACCGAAACCGTGCTGCGCGATGACAGCGGCGCGGCGCTGGCCACGCTGGTAGCCTCGCGATTTGCGCGCGGCGATGGTGGCTTTGGCGGGCCATCGGACGGCCAGCCCGCGCCGCATGCGGTGCCGAGCCGCGCCCCCGACCTGCGCGTCGAGATTGCGACGCGGCCCGATCAGGCGCTGCTGTACCGGCTGTGCGGCGATCGCAACCCGCTGCATTCCGATCCGGAATTCGCGCGGCGCGCCGGCTTTCCACGTCCGATCCTGCACGGCATGTGCAGCTATGGCATCACCTGCCGCGCGGTGCTGCAGACCTATGCCGACTATGATCCGGCCGCGTTCAAGCGCCACGCCGCGCGCTTCTCCGCGCCGGTGTTTCCGGGCGAAACCGTGTCGGTGGCGCTGTGGAAGGATGGCGACGTGGTGTCGTTCGAAGCGGCGGTCAAAGAGCGCGGCGTCACCGTGATCAGGAACGGCATCACCGTGTTAGGATGACCATTCCCGATCGACTCGGCGGCAGGCTGCCTGCCGCCGGGACAGTGACCAAGAGGTAAGCTATGACTCTCAGTGCCGCTGCCAACGGCGTGTTCGCAATCGCTCCGACGCCCTTTCATGACGATGGCCGCATCGATGAAGCGTCGATCGACCGGCTCACCGATTTTTATGGCGAGGTTGGCTGCGACGGCGTCACTGTGCTCGGCATTTTGGGCGAGGCGCCAAAGCTCGATGCCGCTGAGGCTGAGATCGTGGCCAAGCGCTTCATCAAACGCGCCGGCCAACTGCAGGTGATCGTCGGCGTATCGGCGCCGGGCTTTGCCGCGATGCGCGCGCTCGCGCGCACCGCGATGGACGCCGGCGCCGCCGGCGTGATGATCGCGCCGCCGCCGAGCCTGCGCACCGACGATCAGATCACCACCTATTTCCGCCAGGCCGAAGAGGCGATCGGCGAGGGCATTCCTTGGGTGCTGCAGGACTATCCGCTGACGCTGTCGGTGGTGATGACGCCGGCGGTGATCCGCCGCATCGTGATGGACAGCCAGGCCTGCGTGATGCTCAAGCACGAGGACTGGCCGGGGCTGGAAAAGATCACGGCGCTGCGCGACTTTCAGCGTGACGGGTCGCTGCGGCCGCTGTCGATCCTCACCGGCAATGGCGGGCTGTTTCTGGATTTCGAGATGGAGCGCGGCGCCGATGGCGCCATGACCGGCTATGCTTTCCCGGACATGCTGGTTGATGTGGTGCGGCTGTCGCGGTCCGGCGCGCGCGATCAGGCCCACGATCTGTTCGACGCCCATCTGCCGCTGCTGCGCTATGAGCAGCAGCCGGGCGTCGGGCTCGCGGTGCGCAAATATGTGCTGCAGCAGCGCGGCGTGATTGCCTCAGCCGCTCAGCGCAAGCCGGGCGCCACCATCAGCGCTACCGCCAAGGCCGAGGTCGATTATCTGCTCGCCCGGGTCGCGCGGGTCGATCGCCGCGCGGCGTTGTCGCGCCCGCACGCCGCAGAATAGCCACCAGACAACAAAGCGCCGGCTGTCGTGATGACGGCCGGCTGACAACAATGAGGGAGCGAAACTAATGTCCACTGAGCCAGCCGCGGCGCGGCCTGCTTCGACCATCCTGCTGCTGCGCGATGCCGCCGCGGCGGCGGAAATCGAAGTGTTCATGATGGTGCGTAACCGGCAGATCGAATTTGCCTCCGGCGCACTGGTGTTTCCCGGCGGCAGCGTCGATGCCGCCGACCGCGCCATCATCGAGCGGCCGGAGCTGTATCGCGAGACGCCGGGCGATGATCCGGAGACGCTGAGCTTCCGGATCGCGGCGATCCGCGAAACGTTTGAGGAAAGCGGCATTCTGCTGGCGCGGCCGCGCGGCGCGGACGCCCTGATCTCGGCTGAGCGGGCGGGAGAGATCGAAGCCAGTCACCGCGCGGCGTTGTGCGCCGGGGAGGCGTCGTTTGCCGAGATCGTCGCTGGCCATGATCTGGTGCTGGCGCTCGATCAGCTGGTTCCCTATGCGCGCTGGGTGACGCCGGTGCTGCTGCCCAAGCGCTTTGATACCTGGTTCTTTTTGGCCAAGGCGCCGCCCGAGCAGCTCGGCCGGCACGACGGCCATGAATCGACCGATTCCATCTGGCTGTCGCCGCGCGAGGCCTTGGCCGGCGCCGATGACGGCCGCTTCAACCTGCCGTTCCCGACTACCCGCAATCTGATCCGGCTCGGCCGCCAGCCCAGCGTCGCGGCGGCGCTCGAGGATGCGCGGCAGCGCGCGGTGGTGACGGTGATGCCGGAAATGACCAAGCAGCCCAATGGCAAGGTGCAGCTGCGGATTCCAGCTGCCGCCGGCTATGACGGGGAAGTGTTCGAGGTCGCCCGCGCGGTGTAGCGGGGCGGCGAGCGCGAGCGTGGTGCGGCGCCGGGGAACAGCCGCACCACCTGGCCGGCAGCGCAGCTGCGCCAGTCAACGATCGATGCCGCAGCCGGCGCGCGACGCGATCCGCATTCGGCATGTTCCCAGCAGACGGAAAGTCGGCTTATAGTTGGGGCGGTTTGGAGACAGCCGCACAGCCATGTCGTCTGCCACCCCTGCGTCCAGCACCCGGCGCAAGCCGCCGTCGATCCGACAGCTCACCTTCGGCAGCATGCTGCTGCTGCTGTCGTTGATCGCGCTGACCAGCGTTGCCAGCGTGCTGGCGCTCCGCAAGATCGACGCCACCTTTGCCGAGCTGCAGCGTCTGCAAAGCGTCGATGATCTCGCCGAGGAGATCGACCAGAAGGTCAGCGAGCTGCGCCTTGCGGCCCGCGAAATCGTCACCGATCCCGGCAGCCAGCCAGGCCGGGTCTGGGAAGCAACTTCGGCGCTCAATGCGCTGATCAAGAAGACCCGCATTCAGCTGGCGCCCGATCAACAGGAGATGATCGACGGCGTTTCGGACCGGCTGCAGAATTATCGCGAAGCAATCGAGCGCATCACCGCGCTGATCCCGCGCCGCGCCGAAGTGGTCGCCATGCTGCCGGCGCTGCGCCAGAGTTTTGAGACGGCGGTCGATCGCATCGATGACCGCAACATCGCCGTGAACCTCTATCGCGAACGCAGCCGGGTGACGGCCGCGCTGTTGTCGAATGATCCGGTGGCCGCCGAGCAGGCCGCGAAAAGTCTGCGCGCCATTCCGATCGATGATCCGGCGCTGCGCAGCGCGGTGCGCGACTTCACCGATGTGCTGATTTCGCTGGCGACGCTCGAACGCGAGATCGCCGAGCTTGATCAGCAGGTGCTGGGGGCCGAAGGCCAGCAGATCGGCAAGGTCACTGATCTGTTGCGCGGCCTCAGTGCCGATCGCGGCAAGGTGCTGGCACGCGATTTCGCCAGGACTCTGGCCGAAGACAAATGGCAGAGCATCGTGCTTGGCACCGTGGGCGTGTTGGTCGGGCTGCTGGCGGCGGGCTATCTGGTGCGGCGCACCGTTGCGCCGCTGGCGGCGATCGCCAAATCGATCCGCGCGCTGGCCGGCGGCCAGCAGCACATCACCATTCCCTCGATCGAGGTCGAGAATGAGATCGGCGATATTGCCCGCGCCGCCGAAGTGTTCCGCCGCACCCTGGTGGAGGCCGATGCCGCGCGGCTGGCCGCGGTCCATGCGCTCGCCGAGCAGCGCCTGGCGGAAGAAAGCTATCGCAAGCTGTTCGAGGGCTCGATCGACGGCATCTATGTCACCACGCCGGAAGGGGCATTGCTCAATGCCAATCCGGCGCTGGCGCGGATGATGGGCTATGACACGCCGACCGAGCTGATGACGCAGATCGGCGACATCGCCAACACCATCTATGTCAATCCGGCGATGCGCTGGCATTATCGCCAGATCATGGATCGCGATGGTTTTGTGCGCGAGTTCGAATATCAGGCGCGGCGCCGCGACGGCGAAATCCTGTGGCTGTCGGACAGCGCCACCGCGATCCGCGACGAGGACGGCCATATCATCCGCTATGAAGGCGCGGTGCGCGACATCACCGATCAGAAGCGCGCCGAGCAGGCGGTGGTCGAAGGCCGCAGGCTGCTGCAGCAGGTGATCGACACCGTGCCGGCGGTGATCAACGTCAAGAACAGCGAGCTGCGCTACCTGCTGATGAACCGCTACATGGCGGGCATCTTCGGCATCGATCCCAAGGATGCGATCGGCCGCACCACCACCGAGCTGATGTCGCGCTACGGTTCGCACAAGACCGATGCCAATGACCGGCGCGTGCTCGCCACCGGCGAGGGGATCGGCTTCTATGAGGAGGAATATCGCGACGCCACCGGGGTGATGCGGCAATGGCTGGTCAACAAGATGCCGCTCAAGGGCGCCGACGGCAATATCGAGCGGATTGTCACCGTGGCGCTCGATATCAGCGACCGCAAGCGCGACGAACAGGAGATGCGGCGCGCCAAGGAGGCGGCGGAGGCAGCGCTGAAGAACTTGCGGGAAACCCAGGAGTCGCTGATCGAAGCTGAAAAGCTTGCCGCGCTCGGCCGGCTGGTGGCGGGCGTCGCCCATGAGGTCAACAGCCCAGTTGGCATCAGCCTGACGGTGGCGTCGTCGCTGGAGATCAAGACCGAGCAATTCGCCGCCGAGGTGCAAAGCGGCAATCTGCGGCGCTCGGCGTTGAACGACTTTTTGAATAACAGCCGTGATGCCGCCGCGCAGCTGGTGGCCAATCTCAATCGCGCAGCGGAACTGGTGCAATCATTCAAGCAGGTCGCGGCCGACCGCAGCTATTCCGACCGGCGGGTGTTCGATTTGGCCGATCTCACTGAACAGGTGGTCACCAGCCTGAAACCGGGACTGCGCCACCAGAATTTGTCACTGACCGTCGATTGCCGGCCCAATCTGACCATGCACAGCTTCCCGGGGCCTTATGGCCAGGTGCTGACCAATTTGTTCTTCAACTCGGTGGCCCATGCCTTTCCCAATAGCGATGGCGGCCAGGTCGATATCAAGATCCGCGAAGCGGGCGACGATCACGTCGAGATTTTGTTCGAGGACAATGGCTGCGGCATGACCCATGACGTCAAGCGCCGCGCTTTCGATCCGTTCTTCACCACGCGCCGCGATCAGGGCGGCACCGGGCTCGGCCTGCACATCGTCTACAGCATCGTCACCAATCGGCTCGGTGGCCGGATCAGCCTCAATTCCGAGCCGGGCCAGGGCACCAAGATCAGGATCGTGCTGCCACGCCATGCCCCGGCCGAAGCCGAGGTGCTTGCCACCGCATGAGCGGGCGTCGCGGCCGATGACTTAACGCTGCTTGGCGCGGCTGAGCGTGTCGGACGGCAGTTCCCCGAATGCCAGTCGATAGTCCTTGGCGAAATGCCCCGGATTGCCGAAGCCGCACACGAACGCCACGCTGGTCACCGAAGTGCCGGCGGCGGCGGCTTCCAGCATCTTGCGCGCGCCGTTCAGCCGGGTCCGCTTCAGGAAGGTATGCGGTGTGTAGCCGCGATGGCGCAGGAACGCGCGCAGCAAGGTGCGCGACGACACGCCGGTTTCGGTCGTGAGTTTTTCGATGGTGATCGGCTGTTGCCAATTCGCCTCGATAAACGCTTCGGCGCGCCGCACATGCGCCGGGGCGCCGTCTCGGGCATCGGCGCGCAGCAGATCGCTGCAATTGTGACGGCTGGCATAGAGAAAGGCGATGATGATCGCCTGTTCGAACTCGGCGATCAGCAGCGGCGGCAGCGTGGTGGCGTGTTCTTGAAGCTGCGCCGCGTAAAACAGCACCATCTGCCGCAGGGTTCGCGCGTGCGGCTGATCGGCGCGCAGCGCCGGCTCGAACAGCAGGGCCCCGCCTTTGGGCAGAAAGCCGAGAATCCGGCTGAGCTGCTGGTCGAGCGCGGTGCGTTCGATGCGCAGCAACAGCTGCTCATAACCGCGGCCGTAGCGCAGCGTCGCGGTCTGGTCCGGCGAGGAGATGCAACTGCAGTCGGGATGAATCTGCGTGGTCTGGCCGCCGGAGCAGGTGGAGGCGAAGCCGCGCAGCCCGATCTGCAGCCGCACGTAATCGGTTTCCGGAAACTGCACGGTGGCTTCCGAGCCATAGCTGCAAAAGCCGATCGACACCGCCGGATAGGCAACGAAATTGGCGCGGCCAAAGAAGCTGGGATCGAACGGGATGTAGCATGAGCTGGCGCCAAATCGCATCAGCATGGCGTCGCGCATCACCTCGGGGTCGCGGGTGCGGACCACCTGGAAGCGCCGCAATGGTTCGTCGTGATGATCTGACAAATGAAATCGAATCAAAATGAATAACGGCGAAGTAACTTTGACGGTAAGTGACTGATCTGACAACCAACCCAAAGAACAGTGTCGCACAATCAACGATCGTGAGTTGTGATGATCTGTCACAATGCGAGTGCTGCTGATGAAATTGCCGGCACACGGCAAATCAACCGTGACATCGCGCGCGGCTCTGCGTTGCGTCGCCTCGATCTTGGCAGCTCGGCAGTACTGATAACATCAGGTGGCTGCCGCGATGGAGCAGGGTGACGCCGCTCAACGTGTGTTGACTTAAGGTGACGGTGCGGCACTGAGCGTGACACTCGGCGCGATGACGGTCGTCATAAACTTGTTGCCGTTGCTGGACGCGGCACCAGCACATCCAGAGAAGGCAATCCACGACAGCCAATCCCATGCAGCCACTCCATGACAGCCAATGGCTGACAGGGACATTGCATGACCGTCATGCGCCTTCGTCATGTCGCGTCGCACGCCTCGTAAAACTACTGACATTGCAGGGGAAACCAAACTCGCGGGGTTGTGCCGGTGGCACTACTCGCGGCTCGCGTTAATCGCGTAGTAAGGTCGCCTTTGTTACCAGCTCGGTGGGGCGATCTTTCGAGCACCGGCAACGCTCGACCCTGCTCATCCTGACCATGGCTGGCGTGCTGACGACGCAGCGCTTTGCGTTGCGCCATTGATCATGCCTGCGGCGCACTCGCTGCGGCGAGGCGCACAATAAGAACAATAAGGAAGTGAAGTCATGTTCGCGAACTTATCGATCCGCACGAAAATCACAGCCGTGCTGGCGTTGATGATTGTGACGATGATCGGCATCGGCTTGCTGTCGGTGACCAGCATGCGCTCGATCAACGCCAATGCCGTCGATATCCGAACCGTCTGGCTGCCGAGCGTGCGGCTGCTCAGTGAGATCAAGACCCAGCAAGTATCCTATCGCAGCATCATCCGTTCGCATCTGCTGGAAACAACGCCGGAGGGCAAGGCGGCGGCCGAGAAGCGCATGGCGGCCGCGTCGAGCAAGATCAAGGAACTGCGCCGCGATTATGAAAAGCTGATCGCCTCGCCGGAGGAGCGCGCGCTCTATCTCGACTCCGTGCAGCAATGGACCGACTATGAAAACGGCGTGCAGGAAATTGCGGCGATGTCGCGCGCCAGCGAAGGCCGTTTCCCGGCCGATGCCCAGACGTTGAACGAGACCAAATATCTGCCGATCGGCCAGAAGGCCGATGCGATCCTGAACAAGGCGATCGAGCTCAATAACAAGGGCGCCGATGAAGCCGGCGCCAATGCGCAGACGCATTTCACCACGACCTTCATGTTGCTGTCGGCGATCGTCGCGGTGGCTGCGGTGGTTGGCATCGCGCTCGGCGTGTTGTTGGTGCGCGACGTGGCGCGCGGTATCGACTCGATCATCTCGCCGATGCAGGCGCTGGGACGGGGTGACCTGGATGCCGAAGTGCCGCATCAGGGCGCGACCACCGAAATCGGCAAGATGGCGGGGGCGCTGCAGGTGTTCAAAGAAGCGCTGATTGCCAAGCGTACCGCCGATCAGGCTGCTGCACGCGACGCCGAAGAGAAGATCCTGCGCGGTCAGCGCGTCGATGCCATCACCCGGGAATTCGAGGCGATGATCGGCGAGATTGTCGATACGGTGTCCTCGGCTTCGACCGAGCTTGAAGCCTCGGCCGGGACGCTGACCACCACCGCCGAACATTCCCAGGAGCTGACCACGGCAGTGGCCGCAGCTTCCGAGGAAGCTTCCACCAATGTGCAGTCGGTGGCGTCGGCGACCGAGGAAATGTCGTCCTCGATCACCGAGATCAGCCGTCAGGTGCAGGATTCGGCGCGGATTGCGAGCGATGCGGTCAAGCAGGCGCAGCGCACCAATGAGCGGGTCGGTGAGCTGGCGAAGGCGGCGGCGCGCATCGGCGACGTGGTGGAGTTGATCAATACCATCGCCGGGCAGACCAATCTGCTGGCGCTCAATGCCACCATTGAAGCAGCGCGCGCGGGCGATGCTGGTCGCGGTTTTGCGGTGGTGGCGAGCGAGGTCAAGGCGCTCGCTGAACAGACGGCCAAGGCCACCGGCGAGATCAGTCAGCAGATCGGCGGCATTCAGTCGGCGACCCAGGAGTCGGTCGGCGCCATCAAGGAGATCGGCGATACCATCGGCAAGATGTCCGAGATCGCCTCAACGATCGCCTCGGCTGTCGAGCAGCAGGGCGCAGCTACTCAGGAAATCTCCCGCAATGTGCAGCAGGCGGCCGGCGGCACCCATCAGGTGTCCATCCACATCACCGATGTGCAGCGCGGCGCGACCGAGACCGGATCAGCCTCGGCCCAGGTATTGGCGGCGGCCCAGACCCTGTCGCGCGATAGCAGCCGGCTCAAGGATGAAGTGAGCAAATTCCTCACCACGGTACGTGCGGCCTGACGGTGTTAGACGCGGGGCCACGGTCTAGCCGTGGCTCCGCGCACCTGGTTTGCTTGGGTGCATTCTGTTCGCCGCGCAGCACTACGAGTTCGGTCCTCGATCGCTCTGCGGGCCAACGCGCCGGAGCAGTTAGGGTCGTGTCCGGTCGATCTTGTGCGGACACCATTACTAACGCCAAAGCGTTGTGTTTTAGATCAAGGAAAGTAGCGTTCGCAGAACGATAGCGTGCTCCTTGTAATGCATTACAGGGAGGGTTTGCGATGATCAGAGTAGTTATTGCGGTAATCATTATTGTTCTTTGTTCGCAGGTGGTGGCGACCAATTCGTTTGCTCAGAGATCAGGTGTGAAGATGAGTCCGACCGGAGGCATGTGCCCCAAAGGCACGTGCGCGAAGTCGGGCGGTCAGTTCGCGAAGAACATCAAGAACTGCTCGCCTGTGAATTGTCGGCTTGGCGGGCCGAGGTAATTACGGCGGACTCTGCGCTCGAGCTGCTAGCGTTTCAATTCAGCGCGACAATTTGGAGACGAGTTGCCGTTGTTGTAGTGATTACGGATGTACCGTCGATGAGTTGAGAGGCGTCTAAAGGGGGCTTGACGATCCGACGAACGACAAAATGGCGTTTGACCGCAAAAGGGCAGACGGCGATCAAATTCCACGACGAGCGCGATGCGTGGATCAAACTGCGGACGAAGGACGGTGCGTTGATTTGATGCGCGGCCGGCTGACTGGAAGACTCTGATCAAACGAAACTGGCGCGCTCGGAGAGATTCGAACTCCCGACCCTCGGAATCGAAATCCGATGCTCTATCCAGCTGAGCTACGAGCGCATGGCTGCCACCATACAGGCGCGCGCCGCAAATGCCAGTCCTGCAGCGGCTATGGGATACCGAATTTCCCCATCTCTTTCAGCAGGGTGAGCCGGTCGGGCGGCCAGAGCGAGGGCGGGGCGCAAAATTCTGCCGCTTTGCCATGCTTAACGACTTGCTAACACAGTCGGGGCCAGAGTCCTGCCGTCAGGTGGATGGTCGCTAGGCGCATTCGCCCAAAATCTCAATTTCGGTTCTTTTCGACCATGCGTTGCTTCGTTCTGGCTCTGGTGTTGCCCGCTATCTTGATCTCGCCCGCGCGGGCCGATCTGCGCATCACCCGCGACCACGGCGGCTATGTCGAGGAATACAAGGCCAAGTATGAGCGCATCCGGCAGAACGGCGAGCGCGTCATCATCGATGGCATCTGCAACTCCGCCTGCACGCTGGTGCTCGGCATCGTGCCGAACAACCGGATCTGCGTGACGCCGCGCGCCAGCCTCGGCTTCCACCAGGCCTATTATGACAAGGCCTATACATTCGGCATCCGGGTCACCAGCGTTGAGGGCACCTCGGACCTGATGGCCTATTATCCGGCGACGGTGAAGGATTGGATCCGGCGCAATGGCGGCCTGACCCCGGAAATGAAGAAGATCAAGAACGGCACAGATCTCTGGAAGATCGTCGATCCCTGTCCGGGCGAGTAACGAACAGCCATCATCCGCGCTGGCGGCCTGCGCCGTGCCCAGACCAGGGCAGGGGCGTCACGCCGCGACCCGGTCGCGTCCGGTGCGCTTGGCTTCGTAGAGTGCACGGTCGGCGCAGCGCAGCGCTTCGATCAGGTCTTCCGACAGTGCCGCGCTATAGGCGCCGATGCTGACGCTGACATAGCATTCGGGGCCAAGGCCCGGATGCGGAATCCGTTGTTCGGCCACCAGGCAGCGCAGCCTTTCGCCGACCACCAGCGTTTCCAGCAGATCGGCCTCTGGCAGCACCACCGCGAATTCTTCGCCGCCATAGCGGATCAGGACGTCGTCGGAGCCGCGCAGCCCTTGCTGCAAAGTGGCGGCGATCTGGCGCAAACATTCGTCGCCATAGAGATGGCCGCAGCGGTCATTGAGCAGCTTGAAGCGGTCAATGTCGATCATCAGCACGCCATAGCCGGCATAGGGCGCGATCGATCCGGCCAGCCGATCGAGGAAGCCTTCCAGATAGCGGCGATTGAAGGCGCCAGTCAGCGGGTCGGTACAGGACAGCAGCGACAGATCGCGGTTGGCGCGGCGCAGCTCCGAGGCGTGGGTGCTATCACGCACGCGCAGATCGATGATTTGGGCCAGTTGCCGGTCCTTGCGCCGGCGCAGCAGCAGCGCCCCGGTGGCGGCCACGACGCTGAACAGCGCCAGGTCGAGATTGGCCAATTGCGGCGGCGAGCGCAGCCCGGTGGCGACAATGGCGGCGACCGCCAGCGCCGCCGTTGCTGTCATCCAATGGGTGATGCGCCATGGCAGCGACGCCGACAGCGCCGCGCCGAACAACACGAACAGCGTCGCCATCACATAACGGCTGGACTGCGGTTCGCTGGCGAACTGGCCGATCACCGCGCCGACGATCACCAGGCTCAGGATCGCCAGCGCCGTCGCCAGCACCGCTGCGCGCATGTTTCGGCTGAAGAGATACAGCGCGAGCCCAGCCAGCACGATCGGCGGCACCACTGAGAGCCGCAGCGCCAGCGCCCGGCCAAAATGCTGGTCGAGCAGCAGGTGGTCGATCGGGATGGCCGCGAGGTCGACGAAGCCGACCGCGATCAGCAACTGCGCGATGTGCAGCCGGCGCGGCGGCAGATGATCCGCATCGGAGCCGAGGTCCGACACCGGGTCTGTCGCGGCCAGTTCGGCGTGCATATCCGCCGCCTCTGATCGTGCGGGATGAGGTTTCATCGTTCCTGTTGCGAAGCTGTGCCGCTCAACGGCGGGCCGGAGGATAGAACCCAGAGATCAGATTTCAACGATCGAAGCCGGTTGCGCCCATGCGGCCAACCTCATGACCAAGGCCGGGTAAAGGACATCGCTGCGATTTAATTCAAATGCCGCGGATCTCATGCTGCGCTGCACGCGCATACCTTTGGTGGCGGCTGCGCGTTGTGTTCGCCGATACTTTTGCGAAAATCCGCGCCTTTCGACGCGCTCGCAAAGCTCCCGCGACCGCCCTGCGTCGAGCGGGTTAGGCGCATCAGGAGCAAACGGGCATCAGGAATGAGCGGGCATTACTGATGAACGGCTCGCGTGAATAAGCGACCACCCGGAATGAGCGGCATCACGCATCTGCGGCGATCACGCCACCCCCCTTAGAACGAGGCAGCAATCACAACGCCCCAATCGCAGGGCTTAGAACCAGGGCTAAGCGGCCGTCATGCTTCGCAGGCGATCACAATGCTTCGCGAGCAATCACAGCTCACAAGCGCCCATGGTTGAGCAGCGACTGTGGCTCAGCAGCGATGTCTCAGAAACGTTATGGCTCGGAGCGCTTTGGGCTCAGAACCAGTCATGGCTGTGGGGGATAAGCTAGGCTCCCCGGGGGCAGCGAGCGATCGGCGGCAGCCTCCGCACGATCGGAGGCGTCCGCCAATCGGCGCGGCTCCATCAGCGCTTGGTCTTTTTCGCCTTCTTGGCCTTTTTGACGGTCTTTTTGGCGGTCTTCTTCGGGGCCTTCTTGGTCGCCTTTTTGGCTGCCTTCTTGGTGGCCTTTTTGGCCGACTTCTTGGCGGTGGTCTTGGTCGCCTTCTTGGCTGCCTTCTTCGTGGCTTTCTTGGTGGCCTTCTTCGTCGCCTTCTTAGTGGCCTTCTTTGCAGCCTTCTTGGCGGTCTTCTTCGCGGCCTTCTTGGCGGAGGTCTTCGCCTTCGCGGCCTTCTTGGCCTTCTTCGCCGAGGTCTTCGTCGCGACCTTCTTGGCAGCGCGGCGCGTCTTCTTGACGGGCTTGGCGGCTGACTGATCGGCGGCGTCGCCGGCTACTTCCAAGTTGGGTGTATCATCGTCCATGTAATCCCCCAGGGTTCTGATCGTTCGTCATAGTTCGATCAGAAATGAACGTTAGCCGATTCGTAGCAACTGTGTTGCAGCTGGCAAGCCACTATTAGTTCTTGCGCACAGTTGCGTAAGCGGCGAGCGCGCGATCGCGGCCTTGGCGGTGATCAACGATCGGGGCGGGGTAGTTCTGATCGAGCACCACGCCCGCGGAAGCCAGCTCCAGCGGCGTTGCCGTCCACGGCTGATGAATGATCGCTGCCGGCAGCCGGGCCAGTTCGGGGACGAAGCGCCGGACATAGTCGCCGTTAGGATCAAACTTCTCACCCTGCAGGATCGGGTTGAACACGCGGAAATACGGCGCAGCGTCCGCGCCGCATCCCGCTACCCATTGCCAGTTGCCGGGATTGCTGCCGGGATCGGCGTCAACCAAGGTGTCCCAAAACCATTGTTCGCCATCGCGCCAGTCGATCAGCAGGTGTTTGACCAGGAAGGATGCGACCACCATGCGAACACGGTTATGCATCGTCCCGGTCTGCCAGAGCTCGCGCATGCCGGCATCGACGATCGGATAGCCGGTCAGCCCGCGCTGCCAGGCGCGTAGCGCGGCGGCATCGCTGCGCCAGGGGAAGCGATCGAAGGCGGGTTGCAGGTTGCGCGTCATCAGCTCGGGATGATCGAACAGCAGATGCCGGCAGAAGTCGCGCCAGCCGAGTTCGCTCAGGAATTTGTCGACGTCGGCGCTGATCGCCGGCTGTGCTGCGGCCGCAAAGCGCGCGGCGTGCCAGATCTGCCGCGGGCTGATCTCGCCAAAGCGCAGATGCGGCGACAGCCGCGAAGTGGCGTCGCGGTCGGGACGGTCGCGGTCACTGGCATAGCCGGCGACCGCGTTGTCGAGGAAGGTTTGCAGCGCTTGTTGCGCACCCGCTTCGCCGGGCTTCCAGCTGGCGCGTAGTCCGCCGGCCCAGTCCGGTGCGCTCGGTTCGAGCTGCCAGGCCTCAAGGTGATCACTGGCCTGCGCCGGCGCAGCGGTCAGCCTGGCCGGCGCTGCGAGCGGCTGCGGCGGGGCGCCGAGCGCCAGCACGCGCTTCCAGAACGGGGTGAATACTTTGAGGCCGCGGCCATCCTTGTTGCGGATCGCTTCCGGGGCGGCGAGCAGGTCTCCCGCATGCTGATGGACGGCGATGCCGATCGCAGCACACCGCGCCGTCAGCTCCGCCGCCACGGCACGGTGCTCCGTCATGGCGATGTCGTTGAAGTACACCGCCTCGGCGCCGCTGTGCTGGGCCAGTTCGGTGATGATCGCCGCCGCTGCGCCGCGGCGCAGCACGAGATCGGCACCGGCCGCCGACAGGCTGCGTTGCAGGCTGCGCAGCGACTGCGCCAGCCACCAGCGGCTGGCGCCACCATGCGGCCGGATGCCCGCGCTCACTTCATCAAGCACGAACACGCACAACAGCGGGCGCCCGGTGCGGGCGGCGGCGGCGAGCGCAGGATGGTCCGAAAGCCGCAGATCATCGCGAAACCAGACGATCACGGGGCGGGGCGAGGCGGAAGTCATGGAGGCTGTCTGTCTTTCTATCCGGGCAATTCAGTCGTTCGGCGCTGCAACCAAACGCGATGTCGCGCGTAGCTTCGGAACCGACGATCCGAACACGGGAGGCCGAAGTGAAGCGCAACGCAATTCTCTACCTGGCAACGTTCTTGATCCTCATTCCAGTCGACTTCCTGTTTCTCGGCGTCGTCGCGAAGAACTTTTTTGCCGAACAGGTCGGCAGCATGCTCGGCGAGGTCAGGCTGTTGCCAGCGGTGATGTTCTATCTGCTCTACGTTCTGGGTGTGCTGGTTTTCGTCAACGGGGCGGCCGATGCCACCTGGCAGTCGGCGCTCACCAAGGGCGCGCTGTTCGGGCTGTTCTGCTACGCGACCTTTGAGCTGACCGCGATGGCGCTGCTCAAGCACTGGAGCTGGCCGGTGGTGGCGCTCGATATTTCCTGGGGCGCGTTCATGACCGCGGTGTCGGCGACGCTGGCGCTGTTGGTGGCGGACTGGCTGGCGCCACGCGCTTAAGCCAGAACGCGCTGTCGAGGCAGGGTGGCCGAGGCGGCGCGGGCGGGGCAGGGGTGCGCTGTGCGACGGCGTGCCGCAGAAATCGCTACAGCATTGAAATGTAACGCCGTTCGCGCTTTTGCGAGCGGCGTGTCGGCGCGCGTCGCGGTCCGGCGCCTCGGCTCCCAAATCATTCCCGGTTTTTGCCGCGATTAAGCCGCCGAGCCACGGCACATCAGGGCCACAACGCCCCGGGCCAATGACACCGCACAAAGCGGCGACCACGAGCCCGATATTTGTTTCCGGCGAGGTTCGACCAAAGTCGATGGACTTAACGGATCGTTCACGTCGGCGTGGAAAATCCGGGGATGGAAAGCCAGAAGCGCAAAGATCGAGAAAAGAGTACGACATGACTTCCTTAGCCCTAGCCGAACGGATCGGCGACATTGATCCGGCCAAGATCGCGGACCGCTATACGGCGGCGCTGGCGCTCGGCATCGTGCGTGACGGGGTGATCACCGGCGAAGGACCGACCACCAAGGGACGGATTCACTATTCCCGCGCGCTCGACGTCGAGGACGCGGTGCTGTGCGCCAAAATCCTGACCGCGACTGCGGTCGAAAAGCAGCCGGTCAGCCGCGCTGAGGCGGAGGCGCTGTTCGAGATCGACGCCGCGGCCACCGAGCGCAGCGACGACGGCTTGTTCGATGACCTGTTCGCCAAGGCGGTGGTGCATCACGCCGCGTCGGCCTCCGGCCTGCCGGTGCCGTCGCGTGCCATTGCGCTCGCCCCGGAAACGGCGATCGAAAGCTGGGCGCCGCCGCAGGCCGGCAATGTCAACACCGAGGTGCTGGAGTGGATTTCTCGGCAGATGCGCAGCAGCCGCCGCAGCAATCACCGGCTGGAGCGCCTGGTGGGCGCGCTGGTCGGCGCCGCGACGCTGCCGATGGTGCAATCGCCCGGAATCATGGATTTCGGCATGTAAGCGCGGCACGCGCTGTGCCGAGCAGGCGATCAGACGGAAAACGGCGGGCCCAGCGGCCCGCCGTTTTGTTGTTCACAGCAATAAAACGCCGGCAGAGCGCGGCGCCGGCGCAATATTGCATTCCAGCATCGCGGCCTTGAGACATAAACAGTTGCGATGCTTCGCAATCTGGGCGAAAGCCGTGGGCAACATCGCTGAGACTCCGCCAAGTCCTGCTGCGGTTGCAGTTCACTGCACGTCTTCCTTGCCGAAAGTCGTGTCCAGAATTGTCAACTCGCGGCAATATTTGGGTTTTCTCGGCGGCCGAATTGTTACAAAGCTACCGCCGGCCTCCCGTCGGGAAGCGAACCACGCCTTAGGGTTGCAAATAAGCACATGTTCAAACGAATTCTGATCGCCAACCGCGGTGAAATCGCCTGCCGGGTCATCAAGACTGCTCGGCGCATGGGTATTGAGACCGTTGCCGTCTATTCCGAAGCCGATCGCGACGCGCTGCATGTCGAGATGGCTAACGAGGCGGTGCTGATCGGGCCGCCGGCCGCGGCGGAAAGCTATCTGGTGATGGACAAGATCATCGAGGCTTGCCGCAAGACCGGCGCTGAGGCTGTGCACCCGGGCTACGGCTTCCTGTCTGAGCGCGAGGCGTTTCCGCGCGCGCTGGCGGATGCCGGCATCGTCTTCATCGGTCCCAATCCGGGCGCCATCGCTGCGATGGGCGACAAGATCGAATCGAAGAAGGCGGCGGCGCTGGCCAAGGTCTCGACCGTGCCGGGCTTCCTCGGCGTGATCGAGGACTCCAAGCAAGCGGTGAAGATCGCCGACGAGATCGGCTATCCGGTGATGATCAAGGCGTCGGCTGGCGGCGGCGGCAAGGGCATGCGCATTGCCCGCTCCAAGGCCGAGGTCGCGGAAGGTTTTGATCTGGCGCGCGCCGAAGCCAAGGCGTCGTTCGGCGACGACCGGGTGTTCATCGAAAAGTTCATTGTCGATCCGCGCCACATCGAAATTCAGGTGCTGGGCGACAAGCACGGCAACGTCATCTATCTCGGCGAGCGCGAATGCTCTATTCAGCGCCGCAATCAGAAGGTGATCGAAGAAGCGCCGTCGCCGCTGCTGGACGAAACCACCCGCCGCCTGATGGGCGAGCAGGCGGTCGCGCTCGCCAAGGCGGTGAATTACGACTCCGCCGGCACCGTCGAATTCGTCGCCGGCCAGGACAAGAGCTTCTACTTCCTGGAGATGAACACCCGTCTGCAGGTCGAGCATCCGGTCACCGAGCTGGTCACCGGCATCGACCTCGTCGAGCAGATGATCCGCGTTGCCGCCGGTGAAGAACTGGCGATCAAGCAGGAAGACGTGCAGCTCTCCGGCTGGGCGGTCGAGTCCCGCGTCTATGCCGAAGATCCGTTCCGCAACTTCCTGCCGTCGATCGGCCGGCTGGTGAAGTATCGCCCGGCCAAGGAAAGCTGCCAGGACGGCATCACGGTGCGCAACGACACCGGCGTGCAGGAGGGCGGCGAGATCTCGATGTTCTACGACCCGATGATCGCCAAGCTGATCACGCACGCGCCGTCGCGTGCCGCGGCGATCGAGGCGCAGACCCACGCGCTCGACGGGTTCTATGTCGATGGCATCCGCCACAATATTCCGTTCCTGTCGGCGCTGATGACCCATCCGCGCTGGCGCGAGGGCAATCTCTCGACCGGCTTCATCGCCGAGGAGTTTCCGAAGGGCTTTTCGGCGCGGGTGCCGGAAGGTGAGATCGCCCGCCGCATCGCGGCGGTCGGCGCCGCGATCGACCGCGTGCTCGGCGAGCGCAAGCGTCAGATCTCTGGCCAGATGATCGGCCGCGCGGTGATCCGCGAACGTCGCCGCTGCGTCTGGCTGGAGCGCACCGAGATTCCGCTCGACGTGATCCGCGAGGGCGAGGGCTTTGTGGTGCGTTTCGCCAATCCCGATGGCTCGCTCGGCCAGCCCCATCTGCTGCAGTCGGCGTGGGTGCCGGGTGATCCGGTCTGGGAAGGCACCATCGATGGCCGCCCGATCGCGGTGCAGGTCCGGCCGATCCCGAACGGCGTGCGGCTGGCGCATCATGGCTATGAAGTCGCGGTCAATGTCTTCACCCAGCGCGAGGCATCTGCCGCGCGGTGGATGAAGGAGGTCAACAAGGCCGACACCGGCAAGAAGGTGCTGTGCCCGATGCCGGGCCTGATCGTGTCGATCGCGGTCGAGGAAGGCCAGGAGGTCAAGGCCGGTGAAACGCTGGCGATCGTCGAGGCCATGAAGATGCAGAACGTGCTGCGCGCCGAGAACGACGGGGTGGTGAAGAAGATTCACGCCGCCGCCGGAGCGACGCTGCCCGTCGACGCCTTGATCATCGAATTCGCGTAATGGATCGGCGAAGTTGCCGCAGTGCCTTGCGGGCGGCCCTGGCCGGGCCGCAATGCCTGCGGCCGGCTTCGGTCTATGACGCGATCTCGATGCGAATTGCTGCCGATCTCGGCTTCGAGGTCGGTATGCTCGGCGGTTCGGTGGCGTCGCTGGCGATCCTCGGCGATCCCGATGTCGCGCTGATCACGCTGACCGAACTGGCCGATCAGGTGCGGCGCATGACGCGTGCCGCGCCGCTGCCGGTGGTGGTCGATGCCGATCACGGTTATGGCAACGCCCTCAATGTCCGCCGCACCGTGCAGGAATTGGAAGCGGCCGGCGCTGCGGCTCTCACCATCGAAGACACCTTGCTGCCGCAGGCGTTTGGCGAGCACAAGCCGCAGCTGATTGCGCTGGCAGAAGGCGTCGGCAAGATGCAGGCGGCGCTCGAAGCGCGCAGCGATCCGGAGCTGGTGATCATCGGGCGCACCGGGGCGGCCACCATCAGCTCGCTCGATGATGCGATCAAGCGGGCCCAGCATTATCAGGCCGCCGGGGTGGACGCGCTGTTCTTCACCGGCATCAAGAGCCGCGACCAGCTCGACGCCATCGCCGCGGCCACCACGCTGCCGCTGCTGCTCGGCACGCCGGGCGAAGCGATCTGCGACTTCGATTATCTGGCATCGCGGCGCGTCAGAATCGCGGTGCAGGGCCACGCGCCGATCGCGGCCGCAACCGAGGCGGTGTTTCAGACCTTGCAGGCCATTCGCGGCGGCGCCGCGCCCCAGCAATTGTCGGGGCTCGCCTCGGCCAAGCTGATGCAGAGCGTGACGCGCGGCCAGGACTTTGCCGACTATGGCGAGCGTTTTCTGGGATTGAAGCAGCAATGACCGAGGTGATCCGGCAGATCACGGTGCGCGGCCGGGTGCAGGGCGTCGGCTTCCGCGCCTTTGTCGAATTTCAGGCGATCAAGCTTGATCTCGAAGGCTGGGTACGCAATCGCCGCGACGGCAGCGTCGAAGCCTTGTTGGCCGGGCCGGAGGCAGCGGTGGCCGCGATGATCGAACTGTGCCGGCAGGGGCCGTCGGCGTCGCATGTCGCGGCGCTGGCCGATGAGCCAGCCAGCGCCGATTCATTGAACCTGCGCCGGGCGGGAGAGCGGTTCTCCACGCTGCCGACGCTATAAGCGGGCGGGGCGCTTAGGCGCGCGCCGGCCGCCGCCGAAACGTACGCCGCACCCAGATCCAGGCGCCGGTCACCAGCAACACCAGGAATGCCAGCGCGGTGACGGCATTGGCGAGCGCCGGGCCCATCCCCATCCAATTGCCTTCATGCAGCAGCCGCGGCCAATTGCGCGCGGTCGGCAGCAGCGCCTCGCGGCTCACCGCAAACACCTTCATCTCGCCGCCATCATCAAGCCGGGCCAGCATCTGGCCGCCGCGCGGCCTGATCCAGATCAGATGCGACAGGTCGTATTTGGCGCCGACCACCTGCACCGCCTCGTTGAGGGTCGGCCACGCCGCGGCATCGACATGGGGCGGGGGCGGGGAAAAGCTGATGCCAAACGCCAAGGCGAGGCCGGTGAGCGGGCTCAGCACCAATAGCGGCAACCCGAACCAGCCGGTGCCCTTGTGCCAGCCCGACAGCGAATTGCGCAGCCGCGGCCAGCCCATCACCACGCCGACCACGATCAGGAACAGAAGGCCGATGGTCGAGCCGATCACCAGCCAGCTCAGGTCGAACAGCATGTGTTCGTGCAGCTGCCGCGACGACTGCATCAGCCGCGCCACCATGCCGGGCGCCGCGATCTGTTCATTGCTGGCCAGATCGATGTGCTTCATGCCTTCGCGGCGGGCGCCGATCGACGCGGTGCCGTCATAGGCGCGCACCATCAGCGTATTGGCCTTGCCATCGGGATCGTGCTTGGCGATCAGGGTTTTGACCTGATCGGCACTGAGCGAGGTCTGGTCCGCGCCGCGATCGATCAGAATCGGCTCGAACGACAGAATCAGCCCGGTGACGAACAGAATCATCAGCGGGACCGACAGAGCGAGCGCCACCCAGCGATGGAGCCGCAACAACCACATCTTCATTTTCAACCTGCAGTTTTCGGTTCGGGATGCCGACACGCTACGACTGTCGTCGCGGCATGCAACTTAACGATGGTTCATGTGCGCGGTGATCGCGGTCAAACCGTGATGGTGGCGCCAAAGATTCTCTCGAATGCAGCCCGCAGCGCCACATCGACCTCCGCCATGGTCACCGGCAGGCCGAGATCGACCAGGCTGGTGACGCCATAGCGCGGATCGGTGATGCCGCAGGGCACGATTCCGGCAAAATGCGACAGCTCCGGCTCGACATTGATGGCGATGCCATGCAGCGACACCCAGCGCCGCAAGCGCACGCCGATCGCGGCGATCTTGTCCTCACAGCCCGGGCCCTTGTCGGGCCGCGCCACCCAGACGCCGACTCGGTCTTCGCGCCGTTCGCCGCGCACGTTGAAATTCGCCAGCGTTTCGATGATCCATTGTTCCAGCCCGGCGACATAGGCGCGGACGTCCGGGCGGCGGCGCTTGAGATCGAGCATGGCATAGGCCACGCGCTGGCCGGGGCCATGATAAGTGAGCTGGCCGCCGCGGCCGGTTTGAAACAGCGGAAACCGCGATTCGAGCAGATCGCTGCTTTTGCCGCTGGTGCCGCAGGTGTAGAGCGGCGGGTGTTCCAGCAGCCAGACCAGTTCCGCAGCCTCGCCCGCGGCAATGGCGCTGGCGCGCGCTTCCATGGTCGCCACCGCCTCAGGGTAGGGCACCTGGGAATCGGAAATGCGCCAATGCACCGGCGCAGCCGGTTCCATCGGGAAAAGCTGATCCAGTTCAAGCGTTTCGCGGCTGTTAATCATTGGCTAACCATAACGTGGTGTGCTCGCACGGCAATCCCGCAGCCGTGAGTACCTTTGCCCGTGTCGACTCTCGACAAAGTCTCCGTCGATCTGATGGTGGTTTTGGGAACCACCTCCATGCCCGTCCATCAAGTGCTGCGTCTCAGCCGCGGCGCTATCATCGAGCTCGATGCCACCGAAGCGGACGAGGTGAAGATTCTCGCCAACAATCTGCCGATCGCCACCGGCATGGTGTTGGTCGATCGCAATCGCATTGCGGTGGAAGTCAAGCAAATGTTGCCGCGATCCCCTGATCGAAGGTAATGCACAGCAGCACTTGTACTGCCATCTTCGATTTGTTACATGGGCGCCGTCGATCCGGTCGGGCGCCAAGCCCAGTACCGAGTTTGATGCGCTCGTGGCGGAATTGGTAGACGCGCTGCCTTGAGGTGGCAGTGAGTAACATCGTGGGGGTTCGAGTCCCTCCGAGCGCACCAAAGCCCAACACATCTTCTTCACATCGAAAACACACAGCACCGCGGCCCTCAGCCGCGTCCGTCGCCGGCTGTGCGCGCAGGTGCTGCAAGGCATTCGCTGCGATCGCGGCGGCGGCTTAATCGATGGCTGACGATGCGCACCGATGCGGGCTGGCTGCGACAAGGTGCGCGGTGCCATTGCCGGCGAGGCGGCGCACGGTGGTCACGCTGACGGGGAGACCGCCGGCATCGGACCTTGCGTGATCGTCATGACCTTGCTCAGCCTGCTGTACCGCTTCATCTCCAATTTCGTGCTGTTGATGCTGGCCTATTACAGCCTCAACGCGCTGGAGAATTATCAGCAGCGCTCGATCCTGGCGCTGCTGATCCTGATCTATGTGCTGACGCGGGCGATTTCGGCTTGGCGCTCGTTCAGCTTTTTCCAAAGCATCGAGCGGCTGGAAAACGAATCGCGGCGGATCGGCTCGCTATTGGGATTGCGGCCGGATCAATCGCTGATCAAACGGCAGATCATCAACGACGTCACCGAGAAGCGCCGCCATGGCGAGCTGAAGGCCTATATCGATCTGTTGTTCATGACGCTGGTGGTGGTGCTGAGCGTCACCAAGATCGTCTCAGAGTGAGCCTGCTGCGTTGGCGCGGGCGCGCTGGCGAGCAGCGGGAGCGTGCCTCGCTCCGTCAACAAAACCGATCGGAGCACAAAAAAAGAGCTTCGGTTCTGATGTCCTCAGAACCGAAGCTGTTATGCCGTCAGGGCCGCCTGTGAGCGAGTGACGCTGTGTCAGCGGGCGACGATGTCGGGGCGCGGATAGACCTGTGCGACCGGCGCGAACAGCCGGCGGCGCAGGCCGCCGCCATCGAGCGTGAGCTGGCGGGTCGCCGGATCGAGTTCAGCGCGCACCGGCGCCGGCAGCTCGGCGCGGCGCGGCAGCGGCGTCAGCACTTCCATATTGGCCTGCGAGCGGCTGCGCACTTGGAACAGCTCACGCGCCGGCACCGGCAGCTCGGTCTTGGCGTCGTCCGGGGCGAGCAGCGACCATTGCCGCGGCCAGGGCGCCGCTTGCGGCAGCGGCACTTCGCCCTGCGCCACCCGGCGCGAGCGCGGCGTGGCGGGCAGCACCAGCTGGCCGTCATGCAGGTCGGAATCGGTGACCGCGGGCGCCGGCAGCGACGAGGTTTCGGCGTAGACGAAATTCGGGATCGCGGGCCAGCGCGACTTGGCCACCTGATCGCTGACCGGATGCAGCCGCCACTGGCTCGGCTCGGTCGCGGTTTTCGGGCGATCGGGGCTCGCCGCCACCACATGGACCACGCGATAGCCCTTGGCCTTCAGCTCCCGCAGGAAGGCGGGCAGGGCGCCGACGGTGCGCGGCTGGATGTCGTGCAGCAGCACGATGCCTTTGCCCTTGGCTTCCAGGCGCTGCATGGCGATCTGGAACACCTGCGCCGCGGTGATCGGGCGCCAGTCGTCGACCGGGAAATCCGCGCTCCAGGCCTGCAACCCCTGTTCGGCCAGATAGCTTTCGACCGCCTGGGCGCGCAGCAGGCCGGGAATCCGGAAAAACGGCGACAGCGCCGCCCGGTCGCCGAGCACGGCCGCGGTCGAGGCGATGCCGGCATCGACCTCCTGCTTGGCCTGCTCGACCGACATGCGGTGGAAGCTGAGCGGATGATTCTGGCTGTGCGTGCCGATGCTGTGGCCGGCGTCGCGCATCCGGCGCAGACCATCCGGATAGGCGTGCGCCATCCGGCCGACCACGAAGAACGTCGCCTTCACGCATTCGGCGGCCAGAATATCGAGAACCTGGTTGGTGTAGCGCGGCAGCGGGCCGTCATCAAAGGTCAGCACCACCTCGCGATCGCGCAGCGGCAGCGTCTCGCTGTACTGCATGGTGCCGATCCGCGGATGCTCGCGCGGATCGACCACCAAGGTGCGCGAGGTGCCAAGCGCGTCGGGGCGACCGGCACAGCTGTCGGCAGCAAAGGCGGGGGACATGCTGGCAATGGCTGCGCCAAACAGGCTGCAACCAAGCAGTGTCCAAAGCCGGCCGCGCCGGCCGGTAGGGTGAAGAACCGGCATCACATACCGCAAAGTTAATGGGTGACTCTTATTGCCTGAAAATTACTAGCAACGCGATGAATGACTTCTTAACCGATTTGCCGCTCACAACATTTTCAGAGCTGCCATCACGGATCAGCGGGGCTGGGCGCTGGCGGCGGCCGATCTGGCGACCACGTGCACCACCCGATAATCGTTGTCGCGCAGCCAGCGCAGGAAATCCGCAATCATGGCAGCGGTTTGCGTGCGCGGATCGTGGAACAGGATGATGCCCTTGCGGGCTTTCTCCAGCCGCTCGGTGACCAGTTTGAGCTGCTGCTGCGGCGTCATCGGATTCCAGTCGCTGGCCCACAGGTCGGCACCGAATACCACAATGCCGCGCGATTGCAGATGGGCGAGCAGCTCTGGCGTCGAATCGAAATAGGGGAAGCGGAAGAACGGTGTGCTCGGCGTGCTGCTGGCCTTGCCGTTGAGCGCGCGCTCGTCGCCGGCGATGCCGCGGTCGATGTCTGCGACCGCTTCGGCAAAACTCATTTTCTTGAGATCGCTGTGCGACCAGCTGTGATGGCCGATGCTGTGGCCATCGGCGGCCATGCGGCGAATCAGCTTGGGCTGCGCGACCGCGGTGCTGCCGACCAGGAAGAACGTGGCGCGGGTGCATTGCTGGCGCAGCGCGTCCAGCACTTTGGGGGTGGTGGCGGCCGGGCCGTCGTCGAAGGTCAGCACCACTTCCTTGTCGGCGAGCGGCAGCGTCTGCGCAAAACTCTTGGTGCCGACCTGCGGGGTGCTGGCGGCATCGACCTCGAGCACGCGCGCGGTGCCGAGCGCATCGGGATTCTGGCAATTGGCAGCCGCGCTCGCTGCGCTGCCGGGGATCGCAGAAGTGGCAATCGCGGCGGCGATAAACCAGCGCGCGACAAAACGGCGGCCGCCAAGGCGCGCGAATGAGGAAGGCAATGGCTGCATCAACAAAAGACTCTAAGCTATGAGCGGGCGATAGTGCATGTCGCTTGCGGTGATGCAAGCTTGGGCGCGCCGCCGAGATCAGCCTGGCCGGCAAATGTGGCGTCTTGAGGGGATGCGCTGGCCGGCGGCCACTCGGGCCTTCTTGAAGGCGCAAGGTCGCGGGCCATGCGGGCCGGCCGCAGATAGGATAGGCTGAACTTCGGGCGTTGGTGCTGCACGTTAGTAACCATCGCTCGAACGAAGGCACTAAGCCGTTACTAATCGACTTTCATCGGGCATTAACGCGGTTGGCAGAGCATTCTCGGTCAACAATGGTGGAGCGATAATGGTGGAGCGATGCGGCGCACGCGCCGTCGCAAGCAAGGCTGGTATGAGCCGGGTGCCATCGTCAGCGCGGCGCGCGACGAGTGGTCCTGTGCAGGGCGATCAGAAGCTGGCCGGGACAGCGCTTGGCCTCGGCCGGGGAGGAGACCGAAATGCAGTTCATCGAGTCGCATGGCGCCAAAATCCCGATCATCGGTCTTGGTACTTGGGAGTTGCGCGGCCGTACCTGTTCGCGGCTGATCGAACAGGCGTTGCGGCTGGGCTATCGCCATATCGACACCGCTCAGGTTTACGAGAATGAGCGCGAGGTCGGCTGGGGCATTCACGCCTCGGGGGTGCGCCGCGACGAGATTTTTGTCACCACCAAAGTCTGGACCACGCATTTCGCGCCGAACGATCTGCTGCGCTCCACCAAGGAAAGCTTGATGAAGCTGCGGCTGTCGGAGGTCGATCTGTTGCTGCTGCACTGGCCGAGCAAGCATGTGCCGCTGTCGGAAACGCTGGGCGGCCTGGCACGCGCCAAGGAATTCGGCCTGACCCAGCATATCGGGCTGTCGAATTTCACCGTCGCGCTGATCGAGGAAGCAGTGCGGCTGTCACCGGCGCCGCTGGTGTGCAATCAGGTCGAGTATCACCCGTTCCTTGATCAGACCAAGGTGATCAACGCCTGCGACGAGCATCATCTGGCGGTGGTCGCCTACAGCCCGATTGCCAAGGGCAAGGCCAAGAATGCCGAAGTGCTGAACCGGATCGCCGAAACGCATGGCAAGACCGCGGCGCAAATCTGCCTGCGCTGGATCGTGCAGCAGGACATCGCCGCAATCCCGCGCACCTCCAAGGTCGAGCGGCTGGTGGAAAATATCAGCGTGTTCGACTTCGCGCTCAGCGATGCCGAAATGAACGAGATTTTCGCGATGGCGCAGCCCGATGGCCGGCTGACCGATTTCGGCTTCTCGCCGCAATGGGATTGAGGCCGAGCGGGTGGTGATATCACCTGCCATGGGATTGACCGCGCGCGAGCTGTGCGGCGTGATGCGGTGCTGACGCGCACGCATGGGGACAGCACGGTGTTTTTCATCGCATCGAAGGTGTTGGGCTTCTTTCTGGTGCCCTCCAATGTGATCGCGCTCTTGTGCGCCAGCGGCGCGCTGCTGGCGCTGACGCGCGCAAGGCGGCTCGGCTCAAAACTGCTGGCGATCGGCGTCACACTGCTGCTGATCGCAGGCTATACGCCGCTCGGCAATGCGCTGCTGCTGCCGCTCAGTGAGCGCTTTCCGCCCTGGCAGGACAATGGCCGCGCGCCCGACGGCATCATCGTGCTCGGCGGTGCCATCAATTCCGATCTCAGCGCGGCGCGGCATACGCTCGAAATCGAAGCCTCGGCTGAGCGGATCGTGACCATGCTGCAATTGGCGCGGCGCTATCCGCAGGCGCGCATCGTTTTTTCAGGAGGCAGCGCCAATCTGCTGGTGCCGGGCAGCGCGGAGGCGCCGTTTGCGGGGCTGTTGCTGCAGGAATTTGGTGTCGCGCCGCAGCGCATCGTGTTGGAAAGCGGTTCGCGCACCACCACGGAAAATGCGGTGGAGACCAAGCGGCTGGTGGCTCCCAAGGCCGGCGAGCGCTGGCTGCTGGTGACCTCGGCGTTTCATATGCCGCGCTCGATCAGCGCGTTTCGTGCCGCAGGTTTTGAGGTCGAAGCCTATCCGGTCGATTGGCGCACCGGCGGCTGGAACGATCTGTGGTGGCCGTTTGAGCGACTGAGCGCCGGGCTGGCGCGCACCGATCTTGCCGTGCACGAATGGGTCGGGCTGGTGGCCTATCGGCTCGCCAGACGCTCCAGCGAATTGCTGCCTGCGCCGCGCTGATCACGCTGCGCCTAGCCGCGGCGTCTGATCGCGAGCCGCGCGCGGGATCAGTCCTCGCGCGGCAAGCCTAAGCGATACACGCCGCGGAAGTCGGTCGGATCGACCGGCTTGCCCTTGCGATAGATCACCAGCCGACCTGCCAGGGCCAGCTCGACCGCCGTGCGGCGGATCGGCGTCAGCAGCGTGTGCCATTCGCCGTCGGACGCAATCGCATGGGCGATCTCCGGCGCGCTCAGCGTGCTGCCGCGGTGTTGTTGCAGCACGTTGACGATTGCGGAGGCGAGGGATGGGGCGGGTGAAGTGGAAGTCGAATCTTGTAGTGTCATGATCGCTCGGTGTGACGCATCGCCCGGCGCCCGGCAACCCCGGCGCCGTTGAGCGCTGCGCACGGCTGCTGCGCGCTGCGGATTTTGGGAGAAGTGGTCATGACCGTGAAGCTGGTGATCGGCAACAAGAATTACTCATCGTGGTCAATGCGGCCGTGGCTGGCGCTGCGCGCCGCCGGCATCAGCTTCGAGGAAATCGTGATTCCGCTCTACACGGGTCCCGCCGACAAGCAGCGCATTCTCGATTTCAGTCCGGCCGGCAAGGTGCCGGTGCTGATCGATGGTGATCTGATCGTCTGGGACTCGCTGGCGATCATCGAATATGCCGCCGAACGGTTTCCGGACGCGGGGCTGTGGCCGTCCGATCCGGCGCTGCGGGCCCATGCGCGCTCGATCTGTGCCGAGATGCATGCCGGCTTTGCGGCGCTGCGCAGCGAATGCGGCATGAATCTGCACCGCGCGGTGCGCGCCAAGCCGCTGTCGGCCGCCGCCCAGGCCGATATCGCGCGCATCCAGCAGATCTGGTCGGAATGCCGGCAGCGCCATGGACAGCACGGGCCGTTCCTGTTCGGCGCGTTCTGTGCGGCCGACGCGTTCTATGCGCCGGTGGTGCATCGGTTCCGGACCTATGACATCGCGGTCAATGACGAGGCGCGCAGCTATATGGCGGCCATGATCGCGCATCCAGCGTTCCAGGAATGGACCACCGCGGGATTAGCGGAAAGCTGGATGATCGATAAGTTCGAGAACGATTAGTTCGCGCCTCGAACCGTTTGGCGCTGATCACGGAACGGCGGACGGTACTGAGGTCCCTGGTCATCACGGAACTCATCACATCTGCCTGAATTGCCTGCAAATATTGCGCCTTTGCCATGCCCTGCGGGGGTGGCTTGTGGGGGTAGTTGCGTGCTATATGCAGTTACGCTGCAAGCCGGCTGCGTTGGTGGGCTAAGGGGGCGAAGCCGGCGTTCTGTGTAATGGAGAGAGTCGTTGAAGCATAAGTTCGGAATTGGAGAACGCGTCTATTTCACTGCCAGCAATGTATCGCGCCCCGCTGCGGGCGGCGTTTATCAGGTGATCCGCCTGCTTCCCACCGACGGCGATGATTGCCAATATCGCATCAAAAGCTCCAGCGAAGCGTTTGAGCGGGTTGCAAAGGAAAGCCAGTTGCAGGTCTGCTAATCTTCGCCTTCAGAACCTGCTGTTAGAACCCATCATGTGACGAACAACCAGGCCGCTGCCTTCACCGGGGGCGGCCTTGTTCGTTGGGTTTCGGTCAAAACTAACGCATAATTCAGTCATAATACGAGTTTCCGACAACGTCGCGTAGGGGACGACGCGCATGAACTGGGCGGCTTCGATCGATCAAGTATGGCGTTCACCCGGCCTTCCGGTCTGGATTGTTCTGGTTGCCGCGGGATTTTTGGGCGTTCTGGTGCTGGTGGCGCTGCTGCGCGAACGCTCGCTGGCCAACACCGTGCTCGCGGTGATTGCGGTGGCGGCGATTGTCGCCAATGCCATCATGACCTTGCGCGGCGAGTCCGGGGCGGTGTCGAACGAGCGTTCGCCTACGGCGGTCGAGGCGTCGAGCCTTGCTCATCCGGCGCTGGCCTGCCTTGACGATCTGGCGGGCGATACCGTGCTGGTGGCCTGCGAAAAGGTGCTGTTCGGCTCGGCCGATGCGGTGGCTGCGGCGGTGTCGCACACCGCGAGCCGGCTGAACCGCCTCACGGCGGCAGGCGACCCGAATGCCTCTGGCAAAGCCGCGGAATTGACGACGCTGCGCCGAGCGATCGAGCGCGATCGTTATGGGCTGGTCGCTTATGTGCTCAGCAGCCGCGATGGCTGCCAGCCGGCCGAATGTGCCGCCTATGCCGCGCTGACCGATCACAAGCTGATCGCCGCCAATATGGAAGAGCGGCACTATGAAACGCTGGTGCAGCGCTATGCCGGCGCGTGGGGCAGCGGGCAGGGCGGCGCTGCCGCCACTGGCGCGCTGCTGCCGAGCGCGGCGCTGACCACCTCGGTTCCCAGCGGCAAACCGACCAATGCCGATTTTCCGACCGCCAATTCGATCCCGCCAGTCAGCATCATGTCCGCCGAGCCGCCCGCGCCGTCAAAGCCCGCTGCCCCGCCGGTGGCGGCAGCGCCGGCCGTAGCCGCGCCGGTGGCCGCAGCGCCCAAGCCGGCTGCGCCGGCCCGCAGTCAAGCCGCAGCGCCCGCGACGCAACCCCCGGCGGGCGCACCAGCCGCGGCGCGCAGCCAGCCGGCAAATCCGGCGCAGACTCAGGCGGTGCGTTCAACCCCGCCTGCCAAGAATCCGCCAGCGCCGCCCAAGCAGCAGCCCAAGCCTGAACGGCAGCCCGCCGCGCCGGTGCAGTTGGCGCCGGCTGCCGCTGGCGCGGCGGAGTAACGCGTGGCTGTTGTTTGGTAATTGATGACACTGCATCTGATTAAGCTCGCGGTCGGCGCCGAGTCGACCAAGGACCTCACCGACTGGATCGCCGAACGCACCCGCGCCGCCAAGGCGCGCGGTCTGCCGCCTTATTATGCCCACGTCACCCGGATGACGCCCAAGCGCGAGGACGAGTTGCTCGCCGGAGGCTCGCTCTATTGGGTGATCCGCGGCGCGATCTCCGCGCGCCAGCAATTGGTGGCGATCGAGCCGTTTCGCGATGGCGAGGGCGTCAGCCGCTGCCGGCTGCTGTTGGCGCCGGAGGTGGTCGCGGTGGCACCGCGGCCGATGCGGCCGTTCCAGGGCTGGCGCTATCTGAAAGCCAGCGATGCGCCGCCCGATCTCAGCCAGTCGGAGGCCGACGGGCTGGCGGCGATGCCCGAGGAGATGCGGCGCGAGCTGCGTGAACTCGGGCTGCTGTGATTATACACCGTCGGGTCGTCACTGACCGTCATGCCCGCGCTTGTCGCTTGTATCCACGTCTCTGCAAGATCAAAGACGTAGATGGCCGGGACGAGCCCGGCCATGACGTGCGGAGCGGTTGGTATCAATCGCCGTTGGTCTTACACCGCGATATTGTCGATCAGCCGGGTGGTGCCGATCCGCGCCGCCACCAGCAGCCTGACCGGGCCGTCCGCCACCGAGCGGATCGGCGCCAGCGTTTCGGCGTGGCGCGCTTCCAGATAGTCGAGCTCAAAGCCGGCGGCGGTGATCAGCTTGGCGCCGCCAGCGAGCGCGGCTTTGATCTTGTCGCCGTCGCGCAGGCGCCCTGCGGTCTCTTTCAGGCTGCGATACAGCACCGGCGCGGCGCTGCGCTCCTCGGCTGACAGGTAGACATTGCGCGACGACCGCGCGAGGCCGTCGCGCTCGCGCGAGGTGGCGATGCCGATCACCTTGACGCCGAGGTCGAGGTCACGCGCCATCTGCGTCACGACGCGCAGCTGCTGAAAATCCTTCTCGCCGAAAATAGCGATGTCGGGCCGCACCTGGGTGAACAGCTTGCCGACCACCGTGGTCACGCCGCCGAAGAAGTGCGGCCGAAAGCGGTCTTCCAGGCCGGCCAGCGCCGGGCCCTCGGTGAGGATCTTGCTGGCAAAGCCGGGCGGATACATGGTCTTGGCGTCGGGGCCCCAGACCAGATCGACGTCTTCGGCGGCGAGCTTGGCGAGATCGGCCTTCCAGGTGCGCGGATAGGAGCCGAAATCCTCATTGGGCGCGAACTGGGTCGGATTGACGAAGATCGACACCACCACTTTGGAGGCGCGCCGTTTGGCCTGCCGCACCAAGGTGAGATGGCCTTCATGGAGCGCGCCCATCGTCGGAACCAGGGCCACGGTGGCTTTGCGGGCGCGGAGAGGTTCGAGCGCGCGGCGCAGGGCCGGCAGCGTCCGGGCGACAATTGGGGTGCGGGACATCAGAGACTCAGGGTGCAGTGCTTACGAGAACGAAACTGTAGCAAGCTGCAACAAAGCCCGCCACTTGCGATCAGCGGCGGTCTGATCGCGATGGCAAGCGCAGCTCGGCTGTGCGCGGTGACGCAGCCGCCGCACCCCCGATTGACGCTGCGGCGTCGCGACGCCACATAGCCGGCAAAGGACATTGCTCATCATGGCGCGCGAACGGACCCCAACGCCCATCGACCGGCCGGCCGATCACGACACATCGCCGGCGCCGCTGTCGGCCTCGGACGAGATCGCCGCCTTTGTCGCCAAGGCGCGCGCGCTGTCGCCGCATGCCAGCGGTGCGCGCGGCCGGCTGGTGTTCGCGCTCGATGCCACCATGAGCCGGCAGCCGACCTGGGACATGGCCTGTCATCTGCAGGCCGACATGTTCCGCGAGGCGGCCGCGCTCGGCAGCCTGGATATCAAGCTGGTCTATTACCGCGGTCTCGCCGAGTGCCGTGCCAGCGGCTGGGTCTCGGATTCGGACACGCTGGCGCGCCTGATGGCCAAGATCGATTGCCGCGGCGGCCATACCCAGATCGGCCGGGTGCTGGCCGAGACCAGGCGGCAGGCGGTGGAGTCTGGCGTGCGCGCGCTGGTGTTCGTCGGCGATGCGGTCGAGGAATCGGTTGATGCGCTATGCGCCACCGCCGGCGAACTCGGCTTGCTGAAAGTGCCGGCCTTTGTGTTTCAGGAAGGCACTGATCCCGGCGCGGAACAGGCGCTGCGCGAGATCGCACGGCTGAGCGGCGGCGCTTGGTGCCGGTTCGATCCGGGGGCTGCCGGCCAGCTGCGCGAATTGCTGCGCGCCGCCGCGGCCTATGCGGCCGGTGGCCGCGATGCGCTGCGCCAGCTCGCGCAATCAGCCCAAGGCGCGGCGCTGCTGCTCGGCCAGATGCGTTAGAGCTTCGGTTCTGATGGAATCAGAACCGAAGCTCTATGTTCTGACGCGTTTTCTTGACGCGAACCGGGATCCACTTCGCTCGAAAACGCTATAGCTTGGCTGCGAACAGCTATCCGTGCATTCGATCATCAATCACGTTATATCCAGGCCATGCCCACACTGATCGCAGGTGTTGTCGCCGTCATCCTGTTGTACTCGCTGCTGCAGATGGTCCGCACAGCGAATCCAGCCAAGCTCGCCCGTGCCATCAAACTGGGCGGCGGCATCCTGTGCCTGGCGGTGGCCGCGATCACCGGGGTGAAGGGCCAGCTCGCCATTGCGATCCCGGTCGGGGTGTTCGGCGCAGGGCTGCTCGGCTGGGGGCCGGGGCTGGCGATGTTCGGCAATCTCGGCGGCGTGTTCCGCGGCATGGGGCGGCGCTCCAGCGGCCAGACCTCGACGGTGCGCTCGCCATTTCTGGAAATGACGCTCGACCATGACAGCGGCGCGCTGACCGGCCGCCTGCTGGCGGGCCGTTATGCCGGTCGATCGCTGGATGAATTTGGGCTGGCGCCGCTGGCGGCGCTGCTGCCGGAATTCGACGCGGAGAGCTGCGCGTTACTTGAAAGCTATCTTGACCGCCGCTTTCCCGCTTGGCGTCAGAACGCGCAAGGCGAGCGGGCAGGGCGGCGTGGTAGCGAGGCGTCGAGCGGTAAAATGACGGACGAGGAGGCCTACCAGATCCTTGGCCTGCAGCCGGGGGCGAGCCCCGACGAGATCGGGCGTGCCCACCGTTCCTTGATGAAGAAACTGCATCCCGACCAGGGGGGGTCGACGTACCTGGCTGCCCGCGTAAACACGGCCAAGGATACTCTGCTTCGCACTCATCGCAACTAACTCCGCACGCCACGCTACGCGATCGACTGCGAGTTGCTGCCTGCTCTCTACCCGACGCCCCGGTGCCTCCCGTCATTTTCCCGACGTGGTTAAGCCCCCTGCAACGTTGTAGCGGCGATTTGTTGACGAGTGGTTTTCAGCGCGTTCGTTTCAGCAGCCGTCAACCATGTGTGTTCACCAAGACACACGGTCGATTGTCGCAGCTTGGCGCTGAAAACGAAAACGGCGCGCGTCCGGTCAGGAGACGCGCGCCGTGTAGTCGGAGCAAAGATCGCTCAGTTCTTGATGGCGATGCAGGAGATGTCCGAGCGCTTCAGCGTGCGGCACGCCGCTTCGGCCTGATCGCGGTCCAGCACCGCAAAGCGCGCGCGGTACAGCTTCTTGTCACCCTTGGCGACGGTTTCGGTGAACGACTCCGCCTTGGCGAGCAGGCCTTTGGAGCGCTCGCGCGCGGCATTGAGCCGCGACTTGGCTTCGGTCTCGCTTTCCAGCGCGCCGACCTGAACGATCCAGCCGGCATGAATGGCGGGCTTGGTGCTGGCCGGCGCCACCACCGGCGACGACGGCTGGACGCGGGCCGGATCGGCATAGGCCATGCTGCTGCGGCCGCCGTTCATGGTCGAAGAGGCCGGCAACACGCCCAAAATGCCCTGGCCGGTGCCGTGCGCGGCCGGCTGCTGCGGGATTTCGGCGCTGTCGCCACGATCGGACTTGGCAATCACGGCGGCCGAGGTTTCCGCCACTTCGTTGCGGGCCGGAATGGTGTTGGTCACCGCCGGAGCCGGATGACCCGGAACCGCCGAAGCCAGTTTGACGGTGCCGGCCTTCACTTGAACGGTTTTGACCCGCACCGGCTTCATCGGTTCGTTGGAGCCGGGGATCGCGGCGAGCTGCTGATTTTGGATCACGCCGTTGTTGAGCGGGCCGGCTTCAGGCTTCTGAGCGGCCGGGGCGGGCGCTGCGGCGCGGGTGACGGGCTGCGGGCGAACCACTGGCTCGGGATCAGCATCGGCCACCTGGGTCGCCGGCGCCGGGCGGGCAACGGTGCGTTCCTCCGCCACGTCGTCCTGATCGCGGACATCGCGCTCGGTGATCGCGGCCACGGTGCGCTGGCCGGAGGCCTTGTCGAGGTTTTCGGCGAGCAGGTTGCGCATGATGGCGTCGCGCGAACCGCCGCTGCGGCCGCCGAGCACCACGCCGATCAGGTGGCGGTTGCCGCGCCGCATCGAGCTGACCAGGTTGAAGCCCGAGGCGCGGGTGTAGCCGGTCTTGATGCCATCGACGCCTTCGACCACGCCGAGCAGGCGGTTGTGATTGCGGATCGGGTGGCCTTTGTAGACGAACACGCTGGTGGCGAAATAGCGGTAGTAGCGCGGGAAGCGATCCTGGATCGCCCGGCCCAGGGTGGCCTGGTCGCGCGCGGTGGTCACCTGGTCATCATTGGGCAGGCCGGAGGCGTTGCGATACACGGTGCGCGACATGCCGAGCGCGCGTGCCTTCTTGGTCATCATCCGGGCAAAACTGTCTTCGTCACCGGCGATCGCTTCGGCGATCACCACCGCGGCGTCATTGGCGGAGCGGGTCACCAGTGCCTTGATGGCATCTTCGACCCGCAGCGTCTGGCCGGGACGCAGGCCGAGCTTGGTCGGCGCCTGGATCGAGGCGTGCTCGGACACTTCCATCTGGGAGTCGAGCGACAGCTTGCCAGCCTCCAGCCGCTCGAACAGCATGTACAGCGTCATGATCTTGGTGAGCGAGGCGGGGTGGCGCAGCGAGTCGGGATTGTTGGCGCTCAGGATCGCGCCGGAATTGCCGTCGACGATGATCGAGGCGAAGGCCGGGTTGTAGCTCGGCGCCGAAACATGGTGGCGGGCATGATGCCGGTGATGGCGATGGCGGCGGGCGTCAGCGGTGTCGGCGGTGAAGACCACGGCGGCAGTGACGGTGGCAAGCCCAAGGACACACGCCCTCAGGGCACGCGAAACTGAGGTGTTGTGATGCATAAACGTCCCCGTCTTCTGTCCACAGGATCACTGGTTCGTGAGGCCAAATTAAGCCCGTCACCGAAAGCCCTGTTGTGCGTCTTGAGCTATGCTGGTCCGCCGTTTGCGACGGTGACCGCGCTCTTCGGCTAATTCGCTGCATTGGCGCGGTTTTTTCCCAAAACTGCACGCCCATAGCACCCGTCAGCCTAGGCGTGGCGGGTTTCAAAAAGGTTAATCAACCGTTGCGTAGATGTGCGGGAATACAGGCAAATCGCAGGGACTTGTTCGCCATGCGGCCAACCCTCCGCAGGTGCGGAGGGCTGGCCGGGTTGTTTGCGAGGGCGATTACTGCGCCAGCCGCAGCTTAGTCAGCGAGGAGCCGATCGCCTGGAACGCCAGCTTGATCTGGTCGGCGCTCTTGGACTGATAGAACTGGCCGTCATTGGCGCAGTATTTCAGCACGGCGGAGTCGGGGTCGTTGGTGGTGTTGACCTGGATGGTGAACACCGTGGTATTGCCGTTAGCGGCATTCTTGATGTTCTGGCACAGCGTCCGCTGCCGGGCATCGACATCGGGCGAATAATCGTAACCGTTGCCGCTCCAGTAGTTCTTGGTGTTGACGCCGTCGGACAACAGGATGATGGCGTCCGTATATTTGTAGCCTTCTTCCTTCGCGGGGCTGTTGAACGGCGGGCTCTGCAGTTGCAGCGCCATCCACGCCCAATGCATGCCGATCGACTGGTTGGTCGCGCCGACCGCGGTGAGGCTGTTGATGCGGCCTTTGATCGTGGTCGGGTCAGTCGACGTGTCGGCTTCGTTGGCCTCGAAAGCCGACTTCATCGGCAGCATCGAAGGGCCGCAATCCGAGTAGTATTTGGCGACGAACATCGTCGCCGGTTCGGCGACCGTCGGAGTGGTCTTGGTGGTATCGTTGTTATAGGTATGCAGCAGGTCGCGATCGGTGACGCAGCCCTTCCAGCCCGTGCTGCGCTTCTCAGTCCAGGTCTTGCCATGAGCTTGGCAGGTGGCCTGGGTGCTGTAGCTCGAGCTGCTGCAAGTGCCGAAGAAGGTCCAGGTCTTATTGGCCGCCTTGCATAGTGCGGCGGTGCGATAGTTCAGATTGGTGCTGCTGCAGCTGCCGTAGTCGTATTGGCTGTCATATTGGTAGCTGGAAAGCTGCCCGTGCCAATCCAGCCAGGTGGCATTGATCTTGTCAGTGCCGACATTGACCATCTGATTGAACGGGATGATGGCGATGTAAACGTCCTCGGCGGTGGTCGCTGAGGCTTTCAGCGTGTTGACCAGCTGGACGGCCGCATCCTTCATCGCCTTCAGTTTGCCGTCTGAATTCATCGAGCCGGTGATGTCGAGCGCCATCGCCACCCGCAAGCGGGTCGCGCCCCAGGTCGAAGTCGCGGCGGCATTGAAGGGAATGGCGTCGATGCCCGCGAATTTCAGGAAGTTCGCCGGAATTTTTCCGGAGGTTTCCACCCGCACCGTGGAGGTGCCGTCGCTGGATTTCTTGGTGAAGGTCGTTTGAACGTTCAAATTCGTGGCATCGCTGACCGAGTACAGCGCCCGGAAGTAGCTATCGACCTTCGCGGGAATTTCTGATTCACGGATCGCGCCGCTGCCATAGTCCTTGGACGCCATCAGCGCCGCGGAATCCACGGCTGATTGCATAGCGGTGCGGGCCGCCGCCGCGCGGCTGTAATCGACGGCGACGCCGACCAGCAAAACAATAGGAATGCTGGCAATCCCGAACAGGACAGCGACGTTGCCGTCACGGGCGGCGAGAAACGCGGCTGTCGACTTCCGGAGCCGGGGGAGCCGGGGGAGAGGTGACTTGGGCATGACAAACCCCGAAATCCGCTGCAATGCCCCCATATCTGCCGCGACGGCTAAACATGGGGTAAAACTGTTCACAGAAAGCGGGTTAAATCCCCTGCATTGCAGCGTGGTGGGCGAAGACTGCCCACCAGAGCGTCAATCCTGCCCTAATTCGAGGCTGTAAGTTCCGACTGTCACGGTAAGCGATGCTTAACCTTGCCGGCGCGCGGCGTGTCTGCTCAGCTAGGACAGACACGGTGCTCTACGGGACCGGCCGCGTAGCCAAGGCGCTTGCGGCAATCCTTTCGCTGACCCATATTCACCCGGTCTGACGGCCGCAGGATTCGGCGCGCGCTGCGAGGCCAGTGCCGGAAGGTGAGGCAGACACAATCGGAAGTTTTGCAGGGGGCTGGTCGGCAAGAGCCGGGCGATGCTCCCGGGATATTGTCGAACACTCGAGCCATGCCGCACGCCTGTTCAAACCAAGATTCATCAAGGTCGGAGCCGATGCCGACGGAACTCGGCGCCTGGTCCAACATGCAATCCAACATGCAATTGCCGACTTGGTCGCCCACGCGGATGGGCGATGAAGGCCGCTCCGGACATCCCGGTAGTCCGACCACCTCGGTCATTACCAAGACCAAGCCGCGGACCAAGCGCCCGAACATGTATCGGGTGTTGATCCTCAATGACGATTACACGCCGATGGAATTCGTCGTTCACGTCTTGGAGAAATTCTTCAATATGGACGTCGAAGCCGCCACCAAGGTGATGCTGCATGTTCACCACCACGGCATCGGGGAATGTGGGGTCTTCACTTACGAAATTGCAGAGACCAAAGTGACGCAGGTGATGGATTTCGCCCGTAAGCACCAGCATCCTCTGCAATGCGTGATGGAAAAGAAATAACTTTCTGGTGGCATCGCCGAATTGGGAATGGGTTTTGCATTGTGTTCTGTGGTGATGACCGACGACAGTTGCGTCGGCCGGCTCGGAACCGTGATTACGTCATGAGGTTGTCTAACTCGATGTAGAAGTTGTTGTTGCCTGACCCGGCGACGGCAGCCATGATAGGCGGGGCCACAGAGGACGAGAATGCCAACATTTTCCCAGAGCCTTGAGCAATCCCTGCACCGCGCCCTCGCCATCGCGAATGAGCGCCATCATCAATACGCCACGCTTGAGCATCTGCTGTTGTCGCTGGTCGATGATTCCGACGCCGCGGCCGTGATGCGGGCGTGCAGCGTCGATCTCGACAAGCTGCGCAGCAGCCTCGTCAACTATCTGGAAACCGAGTTCGAGAACCTCGTCACCGATGGTTCCGAGGACGCCAAGCCGACTGCCGGCTTCCAGCGCGTGATCCAGCGCGCGGTGATCCACGTGCAATCCTCAGGGCGCGAGGAGGTGACCGGCGCCAATGTGCTGATCGCCATCTTCGCCGAGCGCGAAAGCCATGCCGCTTACTTCCTGCAGGAGCAGGATATGACGCGGTATGACGCCGTGAACTACATCAGCCATGGCATTGCCAAGCGGCCCGGCGTGTCCGAGGCGCGGCCGGTGCGCGGCGTCGATGAGGAGACCGAGACCAAGAGCGGCGACGACTCCAAGAAGAAGGGCGACGCGCTCGAGACCTATTGCGTCAACCTCAACAAGAAGGCGCGCGAGGGCAAGATCGACCCGGTGATCGGCCGCAACGCCGAGATCAACCGCGCCATCCAGGTGCTGTGCCGTCGCCAGAAGAACAATCCGCTGTTCGTGGGCGAGGCCGGCGTGGGCAAGACCGCGATCGCGGAAGGGCTCGCCAAGCGCATCGTGGAAAGCGAAGTGCCGGAAGTGCTGGCGGCTGCCACCGTGTTCTCGCTGGACATGGGCACGCTGCTCGCCGGCACCCGCTATCGCGGCGACTTCGAGGAGCGGCTGAAGCAGGTGCTCAAGGAACTGGAGGCGCATCCCAACGCCATCCTGTTCATTGACGAGATCCATACCGTGATCGGCGCCGGCGCCACCTCCGGCGGCGCGATGGATGCCTCCAATCTGCTCAAGCCTGCTTTGGCATCGGGCAGCATCCGTTGCATGGGCTCGACCACCTACAAGGAATATCGCCAGCATTTTGAGAAGGACCGCGCCTTGGTGCGCCGGTTCCAGAAGATCGATGTCAACGAGCCAACCGTCGAAGACGCGATCGCGATCCTCAAGGGGCTGAAGCCGTATTTCGAGGACTATCACAAGCTGAAATACACCGGCGAGGCGATCGAGGCCGCGGTGCAGCTGTCGTCGCGCTACATCCACGACCGCAAGCTGCCGGATAAGGCGATCGACGTGATCGATGAATCCGGCGCGGCGCAGATGCTGCTCGCCGAGAACAAGCGCAAGAAGACCATCGGCATCAAGGAGATTGAAGCCACGGTCGCGACCATGGCGCGCATTCCGCCCAAAAGCGTGTCCAAGGATGACGCCGAGGTGCTCAAGCATCTCGAGCAGACCTTGAAGCGGGTGGTGTTCGGCCAGGATCGCGCCATCGAGTCGCTGGCCGCGTCCATCAAGCTGGCGCGCGCTGGCCTGCGTGAACCGGAAAAGCCGATCGGCTGCTACCTGTTCTCCGGCCCGACCGGCGTCGGCAAGACCGAGGTCGCCAAACAGCTCGCTTCGACCTTGGGCGTCGAGCTGCTGCGCTTCGATATGTCGGAATATATGGAACGCCACACCGTCTCGCGGCTGATCGGCGCGCCTCCCGGCTATGTCGGCTTCGACCAGGGCGGGCTCTTGACCGACGGCGTTGATCAGCATCCGCATTGCGTGGTGCTGCTCGACGAAATCGAGAAGGCGCATCCTGATCTGTACAACGTGCTGCTGCAGATCATGGATCACGGCCGGCTCACCGATCACAACGGCAAGCAGGTCAACTTCCGCAATGTGATCCTGATCATGACCACCAATGCCGGTGCCGCTGATCTGGCGCGGCAGGCGTTCGGCTTCACCCGCACCAAGCGGGAAGGCGACGATCACGAGGCGATCAACCGGCAGTTCGCGCCGGAATTCCGCAACCGGCTCGACGCGATCGTGTCGTTTGCGCATCTGAACGCCGACGTGATTGGCATGGTGGTCGAAAAGTTCGTGCTGCAGCTCGAGGCTCAGCTCGCCGACCGCGACGTCACCATCGAACTGTCCGAGCCCGCCAAGGCTTGGCTGGTGCAGCATGGCTATGACGAGCAGATGGGCGCCCGGCCGATGGCGCGGGTGATCCAGGAGCACATCAAGAAGCCGCTGGCGGATGAGGTGCTGTTCGGCAAGCTCAAGGGCGGCGGCCACGTCCGCGTGGTGCTGGTGCCCGACGAGGCGGGCGCCGAGAAGGGGGCCGAGAAGATCGGCTTCGAATATCTCGACGGGCCGATTACGCCGAAGCCGGAAAAGCTGCCGGCCGCCAAGAAGCGCTCGGCGCCGCGCAAGCCGAAGTCCGGCCCGGGCGGCTCCAAGGAGCCGCTGGTCAAGGCGTAGTTACGCGGCGGCGTATCGCGGGGCTACCGGTGTTCCGGCAGCCCGCGGTCACGATCGAGCGCGCACAGAATTGAAAAAGGGCCGGTCACGACCGGCCCTTTTCTTATGCGAGTGTCTCAGGCGCCGGAGCCGCAAGCGCGATCAGCGCCCGGGCTCCGGTGGCAGCATCACAGCCCAGCCATAGGTCTGCGACTTGCCGTGGCCGAGCGGCAGCACCAAGGTGCCGAGCGTCGGCGTCAGCCCTTCCAGCGCCTTGCGATAGGGCTCTGGGATCTCGTCGGTACGCGGGAAGTCGGCGGTCGACCACAGCACCAGCGTGCCCGAAGCTTTCAGCCGTTCCGGGGTGATCCAGGGGCTTTTGCGGAAATCGGCATCGATGAACACCGACGGCCGCGGCGAAGCGTACAGCGCCACGAAGCCGGCCTGCTTGAAATCGCCGGTGACGATGTCGAAGCGGCGGAAACTCTTGCCATTCCAGATCGACTGCATGGCATTGGACAATTCGCGCGCCGGCCACATCTGGGTCGGCACCTGGCCGGAGCCGCTGGCCTTGGCGTAATTGTGGGCGACGTGTCCGATCGGCAGGCCGATCAGCACCAGCAGCCAGATCGTGGTCACCAGCCGCGGCGCGCGCAGCACCAGCTTGTGCGGCAGCAGCATCACCATCGCCAGCCCGGACAGCGCGACCAGCGAGCCGCCGATTTCGGGGCGCTGATCGACGCCGGCATAGGCGGTCATCGCGCCGATCATCAAGAGCGGCAAAAACGCCGCCATCAGCACCAACGACTTATCGAAGGTTTTGGGCTGGTCCAGCTCGAGCGTCACCGGCTCGCCCTGCAGCGGCAGTTTGGGGATCATCGCCAGCAGCACGATCACGATCATGCCGGCGTGATAGCCAACCTGCGACCCCAGGAATTTCAGGCCGGCGAACAGCTTTGCGAACACGCCTTCCACCGGCGGGCGGTCGAACGCGAAGGTGAACGGCAGGAAATCGTTCTGCACCAGCCAGATCAGATTGGGCAGTAGCAGCGCCGTGCCGACCAGCACCGCCAGATACGGGCCGCGCGTGGCCAGCGCCCGGCGCCCCTGCGGCATCAGCAACAGATGCAGGCCGAGTACCGCGAGCAGCAGCGCACCCGAATATTTCGAGTACATCAGCAGCGCGGCGGCGACGCCGAACAGTGCCCAATTGCCGATCCGATTGTCGAGCACCGCCTTGCGATAGATGTAGACGGTGGCGGCGAAGATCGGCAGCTGCCCGACGTTGTGACTGTACATGGTCACCGGCGGGCCGAAATAATAGATCAGGATGGTGAGCGCGATCGCCAGCACCGCGCCGGTCTTGCCGACGGTTTCGATGCCGATCAGCCAGATGAAATAGAACGTCACCAGGATCGAGGCGATTGCCAGCACGAAATGCGAGCCGATCCAGTGGAAGGTGAGCTGGTAGGCGATCTCCGTCAGCCACGGCTCAAGCGGTGGGTACATCCAGTAGCCCCACTGCATCTCCTTGCCGAACAGGAACATCTCGTAGCTGTCGAACGGCATGGCCGGGAAGCTGATGGTCGCGGCGAACCACAGCGCGCCATAGACCGCCATCACCCACAGCAGCAGCCGGGCCGGCGAGTTGCGCAGCGCATCCAGGAAGGAGTCGCAGGTTTCCACAAACAGCGCGATGAAGCTGAATTCGCGGCCAGCGGCCGCCGCGCCGCCCGGCGCGCTCGTGGCCAGCGCGGTCGGCCGGCTCTGACCGCCGCCCGAGGTGCCGGTTGCCGGCTTGTTCTTGGCCGGCTTGCTCGCCTGCGCAGGCTTGGCTTGTTGAGCGGGCTTGGCCTGCGGTGCGGGTTTCGCCTGTTGCGCGGGCTTGTTTGGCTGCGCGGGTTTGGCTTGCTGCTGCGCAGGCTGCGCGGTCGTGGCGGGGGCAGGGCGTGACGCCTCGGCCGCCGGACTGGCGTCCGCCGTGGTTTCGAGCTGGTCCGCCGGGACAGACGCGGGCGCGGCGACGCGCGCGGCCTGCTGGCCGCCACCCGTGCGCTTCTTCGGCCGGTTCCGCTGCTTCTTGCTGTGCTTTTTGATGGCTCGTGGTCCTTGGCGGTTCCGGGCGCCAGTCAACCGCCAGCGAGCCGGATATGGTCTTCCGGACCGAGGTTTTAGTGCATTCAGCGCAGCGACAAAATGATCGGCCGCGGCCAAGCGGCATCAAACCACCGCCGCCGCGGCGTTATAAACACCTGATGTGAGGGGAACCGGGATCGCCCGCGCCACAAGGCTCAATTGCCGAGCAGCACGTTCAGCCGGCGCTGCAATTCGCGCTTCTTGCGCTCGCTCTTGCGCAGCCGTTCTTCGAGGTCGGAGGCGTCGCCGCTGGTGTCAAACGCGACCCCGGCAACATTGTTGCGCAGCCACACGATGCGCGCCAAGAACGAGCGGCCCTTTTTGGCGATCTGCAGCCGGAGGGTGTCGGGCAGGCCGGAGGCGCTGCCGAATTCCAGCCGGGCACCGTGTTCGGAAATGTTGCGCACCACGCAATCGCGGGTCGAGCCCTGGTCATTGACCGAGGCCACCGCGCCCAACATCACCTTGTCTCGAGAATGCTGCCGTCGCTCGGTCATGCGGTCGTGCTCCACGGTCGAGATACCGAATCTACTCCGGTTTGCGTCAGAGAGAAGCGGCGACGCACTGGCCGTTGAGATTAACGTAAATGGCCGGCTAGCCGTTGCCGGCTACCGCTTGCGCCGATGGCAGGCCGCGCCGTTTGGCATCGCGGGCTCGGCTTGCTAGGCATCAGGGTGTCGGGCGACGGTGTTGGACGCGAGTGCATGGCCATGACACGCGACTTGCTGCGGGCCGGGCTGATCCTGCTGGCGGTGGTGCTGCTGCCGATTGGCGCGGCGGCGGGCGAGGCCGTGCCGGAGGCTGCGCCGCCTTCGCCGCCAGCGGTACCTGCTGTGCCAGCTGCCCCATCGCCGCCGGCCGCGCCAGCCGCCGAGCCGTCATCTGCTGCGCCCGCGGCCGAGCCCGCTAAAACTGAGCCCACCCAAGCCGAGCCCGCCAAACCAGCCGAGCCGCAGCCGCCCGCAGCGCCGCCTTCCGCGCAGGCCAACACCCGCGAGGCGATCTGCCTGATGATCGAATCCGCGGCCAAGGCGCATGATCTGCCGCTCGAGTTCTTTGCCCGGGTGATCTGGCAGGAGAGCCGCTTTCAGCCCGGCGCCATCGGCCCGGTGACGCGCAGTGGCCAGCGCGCCCAGGGCATCGCCCAGTTCATGCCCGGCACCGCGAGTGAACGGCGGCTGCTCGATCCATTCGATCCGGTGCAGGCGCTGCCAAAATCCGCCGAGTTCTTGGCCGAGCTGCGCCAGCGCTTTGGCAATCTCGGGCTGGCGGCTGCGGCCTACAATGCCGGACCGCGCCGGGTGCAGGAATGGATCGCCGGCATCGGGCCGATGCCGCTGGAAACCCGCAACTACGTGCTGGCGATTACTGGCGCCACGGTCGATGATTGGGCGTCAGGCGCCAAGGCCAAGCTGGCCGAGACGCCGTCGCCGCGCGACTGCCGCGCTTTGATGGCCTTGCTCGACCGCGCGCCCAATCTGTTTGTCAGCGAGCTGGCGCAGCGCGTGAAACTTGGCGTCGATCGGCCGTGGGGCGTGCAGCTCGCCGCCGGTTTTAACCGCGACCGTGCCTTGATGAGTTATGCGCGGGCGATGACGAAGCTCAGCAGCGTGATCGGCGATCAGGACCCGAGCCTGCTCGGCTCGCTATTCCGCAGCCGCGGCACACGCACGTTCTATCAGGTGCGGATCGGCACCGACACGCGCGAAGCGGCCAACGAACTGTGCACCAAGATCCGCCGCGCCGGCGGCGCCTGTCTGGTGCTGCGCAACCGTGGCTGATACCAACGGACATTGATACCAACCCATCCGCATGTCATGGCCGGGCTCCGTCCCGGCCATCCACGTCTTTGATCTTGCAGCGCTTTCAAGACGTGGATACCCGCGACAAGCGCGGGCATGACGAGTCAATGGTAGGAGCCGTTGGTATGAGACGGCGTCATATCTCGTTGTTGAACTTATCGAGCCGCTCTTGCAGCGAGCGCAGGGTGCGTTCGGTCGAGCGCAGCCGCAGCATGGTGTCGAGCGGCATCTCGTCATGGGTGATCTTGGTCGGCAGCAGCGCCAGTCCGGCCTCGCGGTGGCTCTGCCAGACCACCTCGGCGGCATAAGTGACGCCCTTGCTCGGAATGATCAGATCGAGCTGACGGGGCAGCACCTCAATGGCGTCCAGCTCGATCTTGACACCCAGCGGCGTATAGTTGCGTATGATGCAATCGAGGGTTGAATAGCGCTGATGAAAGGCGAGGCGCCCGCCGTAGAAGACCCGCCCGCGAAAAGCTCGCCGCCGCTCCAGCATTGCACTTCCCCGTGTAATTTCGACGAATGCTATCAGCGGTTGTGGTTGGCGGGAAGTTCGACTCCCTGTAATCAAGCCAATAGGGTTAATCGACCGCTTGAGGCGGCTGATGGCGGCCGCGTCCGGCCGGCTTGCTGATCACGGAGTCCGATGGCGCTTCCTTCCCCTGATTCAACGACCTGGACCTCGCCATCTTCTGCGTTCCTGCTCGGCCTGCGTTCGGCGGCAACCACCGTGCTGTCTCTGGTGCTGTTTGCGACCTATATCGGCATCGGCGCGCTTGGCCACGACACCGGCTTCAGCCTGTTCTGGGTGCTGGCCAGCACCGTGCTGGTATGGGCCGGGCCGGCGCAGATCATCCTGATTTCGATGCTCAGCTCCGGCGCCACCTGGCTGCAGACCGCGATTGCGGTGACGGTCAGCGCCATCCGGCTGTTTCCGATGGTGGTGTCGGTGCTGCCGATGATGCGCACGCCCACCACCAAGAAATCGCAGCTGATCCTGCCGGCGCATTTCGTGGCGGTGACCATGTGGGTGGAGTGCTTTCGGCTGCTGCCGCAGGTACCACGCGAGCGGCGCATTCCCTTTGCACTCGGGCTCGGCACCGGCTTTGTCACGGTGTGCGTGTCGGCCAATGTCGTTGGCTATGGGCTCGCGGCCAATCTGCCGCAACTGTTCGGTGCGGCAATCCTGCTGCTGACACCGCTGACCTTTCTGCTATCCACCGCACGCAACTGCCGTGAACTCGCGGACTATCTGGCGCTGATCCTCGGGCTCGCGTTGTTTCCGCTGGCCGGAATGCTCAACACCGGCGTCGATATTCTGATCAGCGGCGTCGCTGCGGGCACGATCGCTTATGGCGTGCATCGCTGGAGGCGCAGCCGATGACCGAGCTGATGGGCGAATGGCAGGCGCTGCTGGTGCTGCTGCTGGCAGGCTTCTTGCCTAACGAAGTCTGGCGGATGCTCGGCGTCTGGCTCGGGGGCGGTCTCGATGAAGGCTCGGAACTGCTGGTGTGGGTGCGCGCGGTGGCGAGTGCGATCCTCGCCGGCGTGATCGCGCAGATTCTGCTGATGCCGCCGGGCGCGCTGGCAGCCGTGCCGCCGACGCTGCGCTTTGGTGCAGTGGTGGCGGGACTGATCATCTTCCTCGCGACCAAACGCTCGATCTTCATCGGCGTGCTGGGCGGCGAAGCGGTGCTGCTGTTTGGGCAATGGTGGATGGGTTGAAATTGGCCAGATCGCAGTCGCCAACATCACAACAAAAAAGAGAGGGACGACATGTTGGTTGAGGACGAGCTGCGCGAAGGCGAGGTCACGGTGGTGCCGCCGCCGCCCAATGATGCCGGGCTGGTGTTCATCGGCCGGATCCGCACGCCCTGGAGCTCACGCAGCGAGACGCCGCGCCAGGGCCGCCATGATGGCCCGGTGTGCCGGCTGGAAATCTTCGAGCCCTGGGGGCAGGCGCTGCAGGGCATCGACCACTATGCGACGCTCGATGTGGTCTATTGGCTGCACCAATCGCGCCGCGATCTGGTGCTGCAGCGCGGCCACCACGCCAGCGGCGTGCGCGGCACGTTTTCGCTGCGCTCACCGCTGCGCCCCAATCCGATCGGGATTTCGTCGGTGGCGCTGGTCGGCGTCGAAGGCAACACCGTGCTGGTGCGCGGGCTCGATTGTCTCGACGGCACGCCGCTGATCGATCTCAAGCCCGATCGCTGCAATCACTCTCTGTAACGGATCGCCTTGCGGCTGCAGTGAACATCAAATGAGAGTTTCGGTTCTGATTCCATCAGAACCGAAACAATTTTAGCCAGCCTGCAGCGCTGCGATCAGTTGCGCGGCGTGGCTCTCCAGCACCGCGGGGTCTTCCTTGCGGCTCTGGGGCGGCAGCAGAGCGACGCCGTCAAAGCGCGGCATCACATGCATGTGCAGGTGATAGACCACTTGGCCGGCAGCGGGCTCGCTGAACTGCTGCACCACAATGCCTTCGGCCTTGAAGGCGCGCATCGCGGCATGGGCGATGGTGCGCGCGCCGCGCGCCACATGCGCGAAATCCTCAGGCGAAATATCGAGAATATTGCGCGCCGGCGCCTTCGGAATCACCAGGGTGTGACCGGGCGAACGCGGCATGATGTCGAGAAAGGCAAATACGTGGTCGTTCTCATAGACCTTGTAGCAGGGGAATTCACCGCGCAGGATTTTGGCGAAGATGTTTTGCGGATCGTAAGCGGTCATGACGACTCCCAGATGTTACCGCGCGACTGTCGCCGCCGTGCGGGGCGCGGTCAAGTCGGCTCCTCGGCGGCCTTGCGAAACGGTCCGGCCTCAGTCAATTCGCGGGCGGCCGCGGCGACATAGGCGCGTTCCTGCTTGAGATATTCCGCCACCGCACGGCGGAGCGCCGGATCAGCGATGTAATGCGCCGAATAGGTGGTTTGCGGCAGGTAGCCGCGCGCGATCTTGTGTTCGCCCTGGGCGCCGGCTTCCACCCGGGTCAGGCGCTCGGTGATCGCAAAATCGATTGCCTGATAGTAGCACACCTCGAAATGCAAAAACGGGTGATGCTCGATCGCGCCCCAATGGCGGCCAAACAGCGTATCGCCGCCGATGAAATTGATGGCGCCGGCGATGTAGCGGCCGTTGCGCCTCGCCATCACCAACAGCACCTGGTCGCTCATGGTGCGGCCGATCTCGCGATAGAATTCGCGGGTCAGGTAGGGGCGGCCCCATTTGCGCGAGCCTGTCTCCATGTAGAACGCAAAGAACGCATCCCAGGCCTGTTCGGTGATCGCGGTGCCGCGCAGCCATTCGATGCTGATGCCGCTGGCGACGGCATCGCGCCGCTCGCGGCGGATCGCCTTGCGATGGCGCGAGGCGAGGGTGGCGAGAAAGTCGTCAAAGCAGGCGTAGCCGGCATTGTGCCAATGGAATTGCTGATCGGTGCGCTGCAGAAACCCGCGCTGCGCCAGAAAGCGCCATTCGCTTTCGCGCGCGAAGGTGACATGCACCGAGGACGCGCGGCTTCCCTCGCACAGCGCGATCAACCCTTCGGCGAGCGCCTGGCTGACGCGCTCACCATCGGCATCGCCGCGGATCAATAGCCGCGGCCCGGTGGCCGGCGTGAACGGCACCGACACTTGCAGCTTTGGATAATAGCGGCCGCCGGCGCGGTGATAGGCATCGGCCCAGCCGCGATCGAACACATATTCGCCGAGCGAGTGCGCTTTCAGATAGCACGGCACGATGCCGACCACGCGGCCGCGCTGACGCGCGATCAGATGGCGCGGCGCCCAGCCGGTGTCGTGACACGCCGATTGCGAGCTTTCCAATGCGGCGAAGAAGGCATGGCTGACGAACGGATTGTAGGCGGACAGTGCTGGCTCAGCGCCGCCATTGCGGTTGGCGCTCTGTAGGCCCGGCGCACAGAGCGAGGTCGCGCAGGCATCCCAATCATGGGCATCGATGTCAGTCACCGACGCCACCGTTTCCAGGGTGATGTCAGCTGCGATCATCAAGCGGCAAAACCATCATCGGCTGGATCAAGCATGGTGGCTCCATGATCTCAAGATGTGGGGTCGGCGCGCTGGTTCAAGACGGCGTAGCGTCCGGAACAAATCCTTCAAAAATCATCTGGTCGGCATAGCGCGCGGCGCGTTCGCGCTGCTCGGGCGTGCGCACCGTCCAGGTCAGAAGCGGGCAGCCGAACAGATGGCGCGCCAGCCACGGCGCCGGCGCCGGCAATTGCTGCACCCAATAGGCGACGAAATGCGGCTGGGTGTGCAGGCTGTGGCGCAGATAGAGCATGCTGTCGCGCTGCTGCGGCGTCAGCTTGACCCAATAGGGATCGTCATAAGTGCGCTGCGCGGTGATGCCGCGCGGCAGCTCCGGCATCGCCTGCCGCAGCGCCAGCACCTGATCGGGATCGAACGACATCGCCGCGACCGGCCCGCGATAAGACGCCAGCACCTGCGTGAGCCGCTTCACCAACTGGCGATCGCCATCGAAGTGACTCTTCACTTCAATCAGCAGCGGCACGCGGCCGCCGACCAGATCGCACAGATCGCCGACCGTCATCATGCGCTCGCTGGTGTCCTTGAAGCGCACGCGCTTCAGCTCGGCGGCGGACAGCGTCGCGAGCGCGCCGCTGCCGTCGGTGAGGCGGCCGAGCTCATCGTCATGATGAACCATCGCCTCGCCATCGGCGCTGAGCTGAATGTCGACCTCGATGCCAAACCGGCCTTCGACCGCAGCGCTGATCGCGCCGGGCATGTTTTCGATCACGCCGCGGGCGTAATTATGCAGCCCGCGATGCGCAATCGGTCGTGCGGTCAGCCAGTCCGGCGCGCGCACGCTCAGGCGACCTCGAACAGCCCTTCGACCTCGACCGCGGCATCCGCCGGCAGCGAGGCGACGCCCACCGTGGTGCGGGCGTGGCGGCCCTTGTCACCGAATGCGGCAACCATCAAATCGGAGGCGCCGTTCAGCACCTTGGGGCCATCGATGAAGTCGGGCGCGGAATTGATGAAGCCGCCAAGGCGCACCACGCGCACCACCTTGTCGAGATCGCCGAGCGCGGCCTTGACCTGCGCCAGCAGATTGATGGCGCAGCCGCGCGCGGCGGCATTGCCCTGATCGACGGTGACGTCGGTGCCGAGCTTGCCCTTGGCGATCAGCTTGCCGTCGGCGTCAAAACAGACCTGACCGGAGACGAACAGCAGATTGCCGGTGCGCACGAAGCTGACATAGTTGGCGACCGGGCTCGCCGGCTCGTGCAAATGAACGCCCTGCGCTGCGAGCTTCTGCTCAACCATGCCTGCCATAACTCATCCCCATTGTGTGTGAAGTCGTGCTGCTTTTTTGACCCAATGCCATGCGAGTTGCAAGCAATTGGGACTGGCAGGGCCTCGGGCAGGGGCGCGGTTGCGGCGCCCCTGGCGAGCCACTATTGTTGAACTGGTCAATTTAAGGGGACCGCAATGCGTGGCGTTCAGCCGTTCTGGCGCTTCAATGTTTTGACTGTGGTGTTGCCGCTGGCGCTGATCGGTGCCGGCTGCGGCACCGCGACCGCCGGCGCCACGCCGCCCTTTCTGTCGCACCAGGCGCTCTATGAACTCAGCCTGTTGAAGGCGCGCGGCAATGTCGCGCTCAACAGCGTGCGCGGCCGCATTCTGTACAGTTTCTCCGGCAGCGCCTGCGAAGGCTACAGTTCCGAGTTTCGTCAGGTGTCGGAACTCGACAGCGGCGAGGGCAAGAACGTGCTCAGCGATCTGCGCTCGACCAGCTGGGAAGACGGCGACGCCAAGAGCTACCGCTTCAAGATCGAAACCAAGATGAACGACACCGACCCCAGCGTGGTGGACGGGGTCGCGGAGCGCGACGGAGACCATATCTCGGTCAAGCTCAAACAGCCGGCGGCGAAGAATTTTACGCTCGATGGAACCATCGTGTTCCCGACCGAGCAGATCCGGCGCATCATCGCTGCGGCGCAGCAGGGCAAGTCACTGCTGGAACTGACCGTCTATGACGGCTCCGACAATGGCGAGAAGGTTTACAACACGCTCACCGTGATCGGTCAGCCGATCCCCGGCGATCGGGCGGTGACCGCGCCCGATCCCTCGACGGCGTCGAACACCATGAAGTCGCTGACGCGCTGGCCGGTGACGGTCAGTTACTACGACCGCGAGGCCAAGACCAATAGCGGCGAGCAGACCCCGGTCTATGCGATGTCGTTCGAGCTGTACGAGAACGGCGTGTCGCGTGCGCTGGTGCTCGACTACAATGACTTCGTGATTGCCGGCGCGCTCGGCAAATTCGACGTCAAGGACAGCCGGCCCTGTAAGTAACGGCGCTCACGTCGCCGCTCAGCTCAGCGCGCAACGCGCTGCTGCGCGTCAGGTCGGCGGCTTCTCCGGTCCCTGATAGGCGATGCCACGGATCACCGCGGCGTCGCCGAATTTTTTGCGCAGATCATCAATGGCGCGCTCGGCGCTCGCTTGGCGGCGATCGAGCAGATCGACATCGTCAGCGGCCGCCGAGCCCGGCTGCAAGGCGCTGACGCCGGTGCCGATCAGGCGGAACGCGGTGCCGTCGATCTCCTTGGCGAGCAGCTCGCGCGAAATCGCAAAAATCCGGGCGGCGAGCTGGGTCGGGGCGTGAATGGTCTGGGCGCGGGTGCGCTGCCGGAAGTCCGCGGTCTTCAATTTCAGCGTCACGGTCGAACCGCACAGATCGGCACTCTTCAGCCGCGCCGACACCTTGTCCGACAGGCTCCAGAGGATGCGCTCCAGCGTCGCCAGGTCGCGGATGTCGTGCTCGAAGGTGACTTCGTTGGAAATGCTCTTGGCGCCGCGGTCAGGCTCGACCGGGCGGTTGTCGATGCCGCGCGCCAGCCGCCACAGCCGCTGTCCTTCGGCGCCGAACTGCCGCATCAGGTCGATCTCGTCGGCGCGCTGCAGATCGCCGATGGTGCGGAAGCCGCGTTGCACCAGCCGTTCCTGGGTGGCGGGGCCGACGCCAAAGATGAAGCCAACCGGCCGCTCCGCCAGCATGGCGCAGGCCTGCTGCTGATCGATCACCGCGAAGCCGCGCGGCTTGTCGAGATCGGAGGCGATCTTGGCCAGGAACTTATTGCAGGACAGCCCGACCGACACGGTGATGCCGATCCGGCGCTCAAGATCGCGGGCAAAGCGCGCCAGGGTTTTGGCTGCGCTGGCGCCGTGCAGTCGTTCAGTTCCGGACAGGTCGAGAAAGGCTTCGTCGATCGACAGCGGCTCGACCAGCGGCGTCAGCGACAGCATCGCTTGCCGCACCTCGCGGCCGACCCGTACATATTTCGCCATGTCCGGGCGGATCACCACCGCGTCGGGGCACAGATCGAGCGCCTTGAACATCGGCATCGCCGAGCGCACGCCAAAAGTCCGCGCGATGTAGCAGGCGGCCGACACCACGCCGCGCTTGCCGCCGCCAACGATCACCGGCCGATCGATCAGCTCGGGATTATCGCGCTTCTCGACGGTGGCGTAGAACGCATCGCAATCGATATGGGCCAGCGTCAGCGAGCCGAGCGCGCGGTGCCGCAGCAGTTTCGGCGAACCGCAGGCGGCGCAGCGCCGCGCGCTGTCGGGCATATCGGCCAGACAGTCGCGGCAAAAGCAGCCGGGAACAGGCGGCGCGGCGCCAGCTTGGCTCACGGCACGTCGCGCTCCCAAGGCTGATTTTCAAAAGGCTGATCATCAAGCGCCTGACGGGCGGCGGCCACCGTGGTCGGGTGCAGATCAGACGCCGCGGCAAAAGCCTGCACCGCTTCATCGTCGCGCAGCAGGAAGTCGAGCACCCCGATCAGGAATTGCGGATCGGCGGCGGCGCTGCGCAGCGTGGACGGACCGATCCCGGTTTCCGCGAGGAACCGGGCCAGCCGCTCTGGCTGCGAGGCCAGGAAGGACAGCGCTTGAACCGCCACGATTTCAGCCATTTGGCGCGCGTCGCGAGGGGGCTTTGGCATTGGCAGTGTTTGCCTTTCCGTAACTTATTAGCTCTAGTTTGAAGCATCATGCCCGAGTCAGCGCGGCGTGGCGAACGCAATCGCATGTCGCAGCTTTCGGGCATTTTGCTTGGGGAATGGAGGGCGGGATGGCCAAGACCGTCCTGATCGTGGAAGACAACGAGCTCAATATGAAGCTCTTTCGCGACCTGCTGGAAGCCCATGGCTACCAGACCTCCGGTACCAGCAACGGTTACGAAGCACTCGATCTGACCCGAAAGCTGCGCCCCGATCTGATCCTGATGGACATTCAGTTGCCGCAAGTCTCCGGCCTGGAAGTGACCCGCTGGATCAAGGACGATCCCCAGCTCCGTTCGATCCCGGTGGTCGCCGTCACCGCCTTTGCGATGAAGGGCGATGAGGAGCGAATCCGCGAAGGGGGCTGCGAGGCCTATCTGTCCAAGCCGATCTCGGTTGGCAAGTTCATCGAAACGGTTCGGCGCTTCATCGGATAGGAGGGATCATGTCCGCGCGTATCCTCGTGGTCGATGATATTCCCGCCAATGCCAAGCTGCTGGAAGCGAGGCTGTCCGCCGAATATTTCGACGTCATCACCGCGGCCAATGGTGCCGAGGCCTTGGAGGCCTGCGCGCGCTCGGAATGCGATCTGATTCTGCTCGACGTGATGATGCCGGATATGGACGGCTTTGAGGTGTGCCGCCGGCTCAAATCCAATCCGGCCACTCATTTCATCCCGGTGGTGATGGTCACCGCGCTCGATTCGCCGGCCGATCGTGTGCGCGGCCTGGAAGCTGGCGCCGACGATTTTCTCACCAAGCCGGTGTCCGACGTGGTGCTGATCGCGCGAGTGCGCTCGCTGACCCGGCTGAAGATGATGACTGATGAGCTGCGGATGCGCGCCATCACGTCCTACGAGATCGGCATGCAGCAGCCGGAGCGCGACGCCGTCGCCGAAACCGGCAAGGGCGGGCGCATTCTGCTGGTCGATGACCGGCCGTCGTCCTATGAGCGGCTGGTGCCGCTGCTCACCACCGAGCATCAGGTCGATCTGGAAACGCGCCCTGAAGATGCGCTGTTTCAGGCCGCTGAAGGCAATTACGATCTGCTGATCGTGTCGCTCGGGCTCGAGCAATATGACGGCTTGCGGCTGTGCAGCCAGGTGCGCTCGCTGGAACGCACGCGCCACATTCCGATCGTGGCGATCGCCGAGGCGGACAGCAATGCAAGGCTGCTGCGTGGCCTTGAAATCGGCGTCAACGACTATCTGCTGCGGCCGGTCGATAAGAACGAATTGCTGGCGCGGGCGCGCACCCAGATCCGCCGCCGCCGCTACACCGAACAATTGCGCGACAATGTGCAGCATTCGTTCGAGATGGCGGTGACCGACGCGCTCACCGGGCTGCATAATCGCCGCTATCTGGAAAGCCATCTCGCCACGCTCGCCGAGCAGGCCGCAACGCGCGGCAAGCCGCTGGCGGTGATGATGCTCGATATCGACTTCTTCAAATCGATCAACGACACCTACGGCCATGATGCCGGCGACGACGTGCTCCGCGAATTCGCGCTGCGCATCCGCAAGTCGATCCGCGGGATCGATCTCGCTTGCCGCTATGGCGGCGAGGAATTCGTGGTGGTGATGCCGGAGACCAATGCCCAGGTGGCCAGCATGGTTGCCGAGCGGCTGCGCCGCGCCGTTGCCAGCGAGCCGTTCGCGATCGAGAAGGGCGCGCGCCACATCGACGTCACCATTTCGATCGGGCTGTCGGCCTTGGAACGCAAGGGCGAGCCGATCGCCGATGTGCTGAAGCGGGCCGACACCGCGCTGTACAGCGCCAAGCGCGACGGCCGCAATCGCGTGGTCGCCGCGGCGGCGTAAGCTCTTTCGACCTCCGTTCAATACGACAGCCTCACCCAGTCATTCCGGGGCGCTCGCGATAGCGAGCGAACCCGGAAACTCAGGCGGGTTCGTCCTTCATCACCATCTCGGGATTCCGGGTCTACGCGCTGACGCGCGCAGCCCGGAATGACGGCGCCTTTGATCTTTTGAGGCTGCGCCCGGGGGCGCCTCATCGCTCAGCGTCATTGCGAGGAGCACCCGGATCGGCGCTTTGCGCCGTCCGGGGACAGGCTACGCGACGAAGCAATCCAGTCCGAGCGCGACATGCTGGATTGCTTCGCTTCGCTCGCAATGACGGCAAGCGCGTAGCCCGGATGGAGCGCAGCGCAATCCGGGGAGGGGCCGCGCAACCGCGGCGGTTTTCGGCCATTAATTCCAGTCATTCCGGGGCGCTCGCGATAGCGAGCGAACCCGGAAACTCAGGCGGGTTTGTCCTTCGTCACCATCTCGGGATGCCGGGTCTGCGCGCTTTGCGCGCAGCCCGGAATGACGGGCTGGGGAGGGCGCGGCATCCCCACGCCACTGCGCACCCATGCCACAAATGAAAAACGGGGCCGCAGGGGCCCCGTACATCCATCGTCAGTCAGCTGAGCCAGCTTACTTGATCTTGGCTTCCTTGAACTCGACGTGCTTGCGGGCGACCGGATCGTACTTCTTCTTGACCATCTTGTCGGTCATGGTGCGCGAGTTCTTCTTCGTCACGTAATAGAAGCCGGTATCCGCGGTCGACACGAGCTTGATCTTGATGGTGACCGCCTTGGCCATGGTGAAAACCTCGAAACAATGGGAATCGGGAGCCGGCCTAGGCGGCCTGCATTCGCGGCGCAACCTACTCGGCAATTCCGCAAAGTCAAGGTTTGCGCGCCGAGCGGGCTGTGGTTCAGCCGCCCGGCAAGAGGTCCATCTGCATCCGGCCGCCATAGAAATGGAAGAACGGCACCGGCGCATCGTGACGCAGCGGCCCGGCCGAAAGCCGATTCTTTAATTCCGCCAATACTTTCTTGGTCATGGGGTGCATGGCCGCGAGCGGCTGCGAACCAATCTCGACCCAGGCCAGTTCCACCAGCTCGGCCTCGGCATGGACCACGCCGTCGATGCGATGGGCGATCGCCGAGGCGTCGGCGCTGAAGAATCGGGTGTCGAACCGTTTGATCCGGCCGGGCGGGGTGATGGCGCGGGCGATCAGAAACAGCCCGGACGGGTCCGGCAGCAGGCCGGCGGAGGCAAACGGCGCCCAGGGGCCGTTGAGATCTGGCTTGGCGGCGCCGGGCGCGGCGCGGCCGAGGCACAGCCCGGTCTCCTCGCAGGCCTCGCGGATCGCCGCCACCGCCAGCGCGCGGGCGCGGGTCGCGGTGGTCTTCGGGCTGCCTTTCAGCAGATTGGCCTGCAATTCGGCGCTGATCGGCGCCGCCACCGGCACGCGGTGATCGGTCTTGTCGACCCGGCCGCCGGGGAACACGAACTGCCCGGGCATGAACACCACATTGTCGTGACGCCGGCCGACCAGCACGCGCGGCGCGGCGCTGGAACGGTCGATCAGGATCAGCGTGGCGGCGTCTTTCGGGCGGCAATAGGGATGGTGGCTCGGCTCCGTGATGATGTCGTCGCTTGCCGTGGGCGCTGCCGTCTCGGTCATTCCATCCCCGCAATTGGTCTTGGCTTGATGCTAGACCGCAGGGATATCGGAAGATCGCTGGTCGTCAAAGCCATGCATCCGCAAGGCCCATTGCAATCCGATCACGGCTCCTTTCACCGGCTGAAGCAGAGCCAGTGAACCCAGCAGCGTTACCGGCAGATAGATCGCCAGTTGCAGCCAGATCGGCGGCGCATAGTGGGTTTCGAGCCACAGCGCGCTCGGCACCACCAGATGACCGATGATCACGATCACCAGATAAGCGGGCAGGTCATCGGCGCGGTGCGGCGTGAAATCGAGGCCGCAGGTGGTGCAGCGGTCGGCGGTCTTGAGAAAGGCGCGGAACAGACGGCCGTGGCCGCAGCGCGGGCAGCGGCCAAAGCAGCCGCGCTTCATCGCCAGCACGAGGTTGCGCCGCGCGGGCGCCGGGTGCAACGGCACGACGCGGCCAGCGTCGCTATCATCCATGGTCAGCCTTTGCGTGGCTTGCTGGCTTTGCCGGCGCGACCCGATTTCGCTTTGCTCGCCGCTGATTTGTTGGCCTTCTTGATACTGGCCTTGTTGGCGGCCTTCGACTTCTTGGTGGTCTTGCCGACGTGGCCGAGCTTTCGCTCCCCGCGGCCAACATGGGCACGGCCGCGCCGGCTCGCAATGGTTCCGCCGCCATCGATCAGTTCAAAACGAAGTGCACCGGCAATCGGCGCAGCTTCTACCAGGCGCACCTCGACGCTGTCGCCGAGCCGATAGACCACGCCGCTGCGGCTGCCGGTCAAGGCATGACGCGCTTCATCATAATGGAAGTAATCGAGCCCGAGGCTGCGGATCGGAACTAGGCCGTCGGCGCCGGTCTCGGTCAGTTTCACGAACAAGCCAGCCTTGGTGACGCCGGAAATCCGTCCCGCAAAAGTGGCGCCGATCCGGTCGGCGAGGAAATGCGCAATCAGCCGATCGACGGTTTCGCGCTCGGCCTTCATGGCGCGGCGCTCGGTCATCGAGATTTGCGCGGCCACTTCGCCGAGTTGTTCCACGGTCTCGGTGGCGGGCAGGGCGCCGTCGCCAAGATTGAGCGCGCGTAGCAAGGCGCGATGCACCACGAGGTCGGCATAGCGCCGGATCGGCGAGGTGAAATGCGCGTAGCGGCGCAGATTGAGGCCGAAATGGCCATAATTCTCGGCGGCGTATTCCGCCTGCGCCTGCGAGCGCAGCACCACTTCGTTGACCAGCGGTTCCGCCTCGTGGCCCTTCACCATCGCCAGGATGCGATTGAACTGGGTCGGCCGCAGCGCGCCCTGTTTGGCGAATGACAGATCGAGCGTTTTCAGAAACTCGCTGAGATTGTGCACCTTCTCGACGCTGGGCTGATCATGCACGCGGTAGATCAGCGGCAGCGCCTTCTTCTCCAGCGCTTCGGCCGCGGCGACGTTGGCGAGGATCATGAACTCCTCGATCAAGCGATGCGCGTCGAGCCGCTCCGGCACGATCACCCGATCGACCGTGCCGTCGGGTTTCAGCACGATCTTGCGCTCGGGCAGTTCCAGATCGAGCGGATCGCGCTCGTCGCGCGCGCGCTTCACCGCGGCATAGGCGTCGTACAGCGGGCGCAGCACGGTCTGCAGCAGCGGGCCGGTGACGTCATCGGGGCGACCGTCGATCGCGGCCTGCGCCTGGGCATAAGCGAGTTTCGCCGCCGAGCGCATCAGAATGCGATGGAAGGAATGCGAGCGCTTGCGGCCATCGGCTCCGACCACGATTCGCACCGCCAGCGCGCCGCGCGGCTCGCCCGGTTTCAGCGAGCACAGATCGTTGGAAATGCGCTCCGGCAGCATCGGCACCACCCGGTCCGGGAAGTACACCGAATTGCCGCGCTGCAAGGCGTCGCGGTCGAGCGCGGAGCCGGGGCGCACATAGTAAGCGACGTCGGCGATCGCGATGGTGAGGATGAAGCCGCCTTCATTGGCCGGATCGGAATCCGGCTCGGCATGGACCGCGTCGTCATGATCCTTGGCGTCCGGCGGATCGATGGTGATCAGCGGCAACTCGCGCCAATCTTCGCGGCCTTTCAGCGTCGCGGTCTTGGCGTCGGCGGCTTCGGCGAGCGCGGCCACCGAAAAATCCTGCGGGATTTCGTGGCTATGGATCGCGATCAGACTGACGGCTTTTTCGGTGGCGAGCGAGCCGAGCCGTTCGCGCACCCGGCCAGAGGCCAGCCCAAAACCGCGGCTGCGCACGATGGTGACGCTGACCAGGTCGCCGTCCTGCGCGTCGCCGGCATCATGAGCGGCGATGTTCAGTTCGCGTCCGGCCTGTTTCTTGTCGACCGGCTGCAGCCGTCCGCCGCCGCCCGGCAGCGCGCGGAAAATGCCGAGCACGCGGCTCTTGCCATGGTCGATCAGCTTGATGACGCGGCCACGATAGGGGATGCGGTCGCCGTGCTCGTTCGGCTCGACGCGCAGCAGCACGCGATCGCCGACGCCGGGAATGAATTCGGGCCGCACCCGCCGCGGAATATGCAGCAGGATTTTGGGCGGCGTGCCGTCCTGCTCATCCCATTCGCTCGGGCAGGCGAGTAGTTCGCCGTCCTTGTCGCGGCTGGTGACGTCGGCGAGCAGGGTCGGCGGCAGCACCGCCGGCTCGGCAACGCGCCGGCCGTGCTTGCGAATGGTGCCGTCATCGACCAGTTCGCGCAGCAGCTGCTTGAGTGCGACGCGGTCGGCATTCTTCAAGCCGAATTCGCGGGCAATCTCGCGCGTGCCGATCTTGCCAGGATGGGCCTTGATGAACGCGACGATCGCGTCGCGTTCGGGAAAGCTGCTGTCGTCGCGCCGTTTGCTGCTCACATGCCTAGCCGCTGGCTTTGGATGCGGTCTTCTTCACCGCCGCCTTCTTGGCAGGCTTGGCCGCCGCGGCGGTCTTGGCGGTGCGGGCCTTGCTGGTGGTGGCGGTTTTTGCCGCGGCCTTCTTGGCAGGGGCCTTCTTAGCCGCCGCCTTTTTGGCCGGAGCCTTTTTGGCGCGCTTTTCAGCGCCATCGGCGCCGTCAGCCGCCTTGCTCTTGGCCGCCGCCTTCTTCTTGGCGCCGCCCTTTGTTCCACCCTTGGCGGCGCGCTCGTTGATCAAAGCGATCGCGTCTTCCAGCGTGATGGTATCGGGCGTCTTGTCGTTTGGAATGGTGGCGTTGACGCCGCCGGCGGTGACATAGGCACCGTAGCGGCCACTCTTGAGCGCCACCGCGCCGAGCGTCGGATGATCGCCGAGCGGCTTGCCGGGATCGGAGCCGAATTTGCGCTTGCTCGGGCCCTTGGCGATCTTTTCGGCGATCAGCGTCACCGCCCGGTTCAAGCCGATGGTGAACACCTCATCGCCGGCCTCCAGGCTGGCATAGGTCTTTTCGTGCTGCACATAGGGGCCGAACCGGCCGATGCCGGCCTTGATCGGCTGGCCGGTTTCCGGATGCAGGCCGACTTCGCGCGGCAGCGACAACAGTTTCAGCGCCAGATCGAGGTCGATATCGGCCGGCGAGATCGACTTCGGAATGCCGGCGCGCTTCGGCTTTTCGCCGTCCTGATAGTCCTTGGCTTCGCCGAGCTGGATATAGGGCCCGAACCGGCCCGATTTCAGCGCGACGTCGAGATCGGTGTCCGGGTCCTTGCCGAGCACGCGGTCACCGCCTTCGGCGCCGCTATCGGCGGCGAGCGGGCGGGTGTAGCGGCATTCCGGATAGTTCGAGCAGCCGACAAAGGCGCCGAACTTGCCGGCTTTGAGATTGAGCCGGCCTTCGCCGCAGCTCGGGCATTGCCGCGGGTCGCCGCCGTCTTCGCGCGGCGTATAGATATGCGGGCCGAGCATCTGGTCGAGCACGTCCAGCACCTGCGAGACGCGCAGGTCCTTGATCTCTTCGACCGCGCCGGTGAAATCGGTCCAGAAATCGCGCAGCACCTGCTGCCAGGAGATTTCGTTGTTGGAGATCCGGTCGAGGTCTTCTTCCAGCGCCGCGGTGAAGTCGTATTCGACATAGCGCGCGAAGAAGTTTTCCAGGAACGCGATCACCACGCGGCCCTTGTCCTCGCCGTGCAGGCGCTTCTTCTCAAGCCGCACATAGCCGCGATCTTTCAGCACCTGCAGGATCGACGCATAGGTCGACGGCCGGCCGATGCCGAGTTCTTCCATGCGCTTGACCAGCGAGGCTTCCGAGAAGCGCGGCGGCGGTTCGGTGAAATGCTGGGTGACGGCAAGCTCGCGGCGCTGCAGCGCTTCGCCTTCGCTCATCGCGGGCAGCCGGCGGCTTTCGTCGTCGTCGCCATCGTCGTCGCGGCCTTCCTGATAGACCGCCAGGAAGCCGTCGAACTTCACCACCTGGCCGGTGGCGCGCAGTTCCAGCATGCGGGCGCCGACCTTGGCTTCGATGTCGACGGTGGTGCGTTCCAGCTCGGCGCTTTCCATTTGGCTGGCGATCGTGCGGATCCAGATCAGCTCATAGAGCCGGTACTGATCCTGATCGAGCCGGCTGCGCAGCGACGCCGGGCGGCGCGACAGGTCGGTCGGCCGGATCGCTTCGTGCGCTTCCTGGGCGTTCTTGGCCTTGGTCTGATACTGGCGCGGCGCATCGGGAACATAGGCGTTGCCATAGTCCTCGCCGATCACCTTGCGCGCCTGGGCGATGGCGGACGGGTCGATCTGCACGCCGTCGGTACGCATATAGGTGATCAGGCCGGTGGTCTCGCCGCCGATGTCGATGCCTTCATAGAGTCGCTGCGCGATGCGCATGGTGTGCGCGGGGGCAAAGCCGAGCTTGCGGCTGGCTTCCTGCTGCAGCGTCGAGGTGGTGAAGGGCGCCTGCGGATTGCGGCGCGCCGGCTTGGCTTCGACCGAGGCCACCGCAAACTGCGCGGCCTGCAGCGCCTGCTTAAAATCTTCGGCCTCGGCGCCCGAACCGATGTCGAGCCGCTGAATCTTCTTGCCGTCGGCGCCGGTCAGGCGCGCTTCAAAGGTGTCGCCGCGCGGCGTCGCCAGCGTCGCCACCAGCGACCAATATTCCTGGGCAACGAACCGCTCGATTTCCTGCTCGCGGTCGCACACCAGCCGCAGCGCCACAGATTGCACCCGGCCGGCGGAGCGGGCGCCGGGCAGCTTGCGCCACAGCACCGGCGACAGCGTGAAACCGACCAGATAATCGAGCGCGCGGCGCGCCATATAGGCGTCGACCAGCGCGCCGTCGATCTGGCGCGGGTTCTTCATCGCTTCGGACACCGCCTGCTTGGTGATGGCGTTGAACACCACGCGCTCGACCTTTTGGTCTTTTAGCGCGCGCTTCTGCTTCATCACCTCCAGCACGTGCCAGGAGATGGCCTCACCCTCGCGATCAGGGTCGGTTGCGAGGATCAGCTTGTCGGCCTCTTTCAGCGCCTTGGCGATGTCGTTGAGCCGGCTCGCCGCTTTCGGGTCGACCTCCCAGATCATCTGGAAATTGGCTTCGGGATCGACCGAGCCGTTTTTGGCGGGAAGGTCGCGCACATGCCCGAACGAGGCCAATACCTCGAACGAGCTGCCGAGGTATTTGTTGATCGTCTTGGCCTTGGCCGGCGACTCGACAATGACGAGATTCATGTCATTCCAATAGCTTAAGAGCAAAAAACCGGCGCGGGCGACAGAGTCGCCGGCTCAGTTTGGGGGCGAACATGGGTGTAGAGCCGCCCCCTGTCAAATCGGACGCGAGCAAATCACCCGATCGCGACCTGGATTTCAGGTTGTAATAAGCGTAAATTAAAACTTCTAGTTGTATTTTTGAGCCTGTGCGTCCTATAATGGTGTAGCAAAAGGTTCAGTCGGAACCCGGACCAGGGAGCCATTTTGACCATGGGGCGACGGGGCAGTTCATCCGACGCCAGCGCCGGTGACGGCGGGGCGCTGGAAGCAGCGGTCTATGTGGTCGAAACCACCACCCATCTGGCCTTCATGGCGCGCCGCCATCGGCTCGACATGCTGGGCTATCTGCTCGACATGGCGCGCATGGAGGCGGCGGAAATCGTCCGGCTGCATCAGAGCGGCGCAAATTCGCCTGAGCAACGCAAGCAGCGCGGCTGATCAATCGGGCGTGGCCAGCGATACCATCGCATTGCCGTGGCGCACCAGGCGGCCCGCCAGTTCCAGCTCGAGCAGCACGGTGCGCACCACCGCGGCCGAGCAACCGGAGATGCGGATCAGATCGTCGAGCGCGAGCGCGGTCGGGCCGAGCAAAGCGTTGATGCGATCGCGGTCATTGTTCTCCGGCTCGAACAGCGGCAACTGCTCGTCGTCCTCGCGGATCGGTGGCGCGATCGGCCGCTCCAAAATCGGCGCCACCGCTTCGATGATGTCGGCGGCATTGGCAATCAGCAGCGCGCCTTGCTTGATCAGCGCATTGGTACCGGCGGCGCGCGGATCGAGCGGCGAGCCCGGCACCGCGAACACTTCGCGGCCTTGCTCGGCGGCCATGCGCGCGGTGATCAGCGAGCCGGAACGGTGCGCGGCTTCCACCACCACCACGCCGAGCGACAGGCCGGAGATCAGCCGGTTGCGCCTTGGGAAATCACGGGCGCGCGGCACGTGGCCGAGCGGCATTTCCGAAATCGCCGCGCCGCCTTGCGCCAGAATTTCGGCGAGCAGGCCGTCATGTTCGGGCGGATAGATCTGATCATGGCCGCCGGCCAGCACCGCCACCGTGCCGCTGGCAAGGCTGGCGCGGTGCGCGGCTTGATCGATGCCGCGCGCCAGTCCCGAGACAATGGTGAAGCCGGCCTGGCCGAGTTCGCGGGCGAGCAGCGCGGCAAATTTTTGACCTGCGCCGGACGCATTGCGCGAGCCGACGATCGCCAGCGCCGGCCGCATCAGGCAGGCACGGGAGCCGCGGATCGCGAGCAGCGGCGGCGCGTCATCAAGCACCGCGAGGCGGGCGGGGTAGCCGGTCTCGCCGGGCGCCAGCAGCCGCACGCCGATCCGGGCGCAGGCGGCAAGTTCACGCTCGGCTTCAGCTACGCTGACGATCCGGCCGGGGCGGGCGGCGCCGCCGCGCCGTGCCAGCTCGGGCAGTCGCTCCAAGGCGGCGCGGGCCGAGCCGAAATGATTGATCAGCGAGCGGAAGGTGCGCGGCCCGACATTGTCGCTGCGGATCAGCCGCAGCCAATCGAGCCGCTGCGCGTCGCTGAGAAGGATGGTTGCTTGCTGCCCGTCGTCCACGCACGCCCCCCAAAGCGTTTTCGAGCGAAGTGGATTCCGGTTCGCGTCAAGAAAACGCGTCAGCTCTCACGGGGAGTGTGGCGCAACTTATGATTGCAGGCAAGCTGCTAATCGAGTGGGGGATGAAGGGCGGCGCTGCCGGCTGATGCGGCAGCGGCGCAATTACTTCTTCTGGCCGATCTTGCCTTCGGCGCCGGCCATCAGCCGCTTGATGTTGTCGCGGTGCATGTAGAACAGCAGCACGGTCAGCACCGCGAACAGCGAGCCCATCGCGGTATGGCCGAACAGGAACAGCAGGATCGGGGTGGCGAGGCTGGCGATCAGCGCCGACAGCGACGAATAGCGGGTGGTGAAGGCGACGCCGAGCCAGATCAGGCAGAACGCCACCGCCGCCGGCCAGTACAGACCGATCAGCACGCCGATATAGACCGCAACGCCCTTGCCGCCCTTGAACTTCAGCCACACCGGAAACAGGTGGCCGAGGAACGCGCCGAGCGCGGCCAGCATCGCAGCTTCGGCCGGGACCGCGCCGGTCAGCTTGGCGAGATAGCCGGCGAGCAGCACCGCCGCGGTGCCCTTGAGCGCATCGCCGAGCAAAGTGGCGGCGGCCAGGCCCTTGCGGCCGGTGCGCAGCACATTGGTGGCGCCGATATTGCCCGAGCCAATCGAGCGCAGGTCTTGGGTGCCGCCGATCTTGGTCAGGATCAGCCCGAACGGCACCGAGCCGAACAGGTAACCCAGAGCCAACGCGGCGAGATTGATCAGGATGGTCATCGGGATCACCTATCTCGGCGGCGCCAGCCGGCGCACTTACACGTGTTCATAAACCGTTCGGCCGCTGACAATGGTGCGGGCCACGCGGCCAGTGAACTTGGCCTCGTCGAACGGGGTGTTGCGACATTTCGATTTCAGCTCGTCCGGATCGAGCACCCACGGCACATCGGGATCGATAACGACCAGATCGGCCGGGCTGCCGGACCGCAGCGTGCCGCCGGGCAGGCCAAGCAGTTCGGCCGGGCGCGTCGACATCGCGCGGATCAGGGTCAGGAAATCGAGTTCGCCGCTATGGATCAGCCGCAGGCCGGCCGGCAGCATGGTTTCCAGCCCGATCGCGCCCGGCGCCGCCTCGGCGAATGGCAGCCGCTTGACCTCGACGTCCTGCGGATTGTGATCGGACATGATCACGTCGATCACGCCGGCCGCGAGCGCGGCCACCAGCGCCTGGCGATCAGGCTCGGTGCGCAGCGGCGGCGACAATTTCAGGAACGAGCGATACGGGCCGATGTCGTTCTCGTTCAGGGTGAGATGATTGATCGAGGCCGAGGCGGTGACGCGCAGCCCGGCGTCGCGGGCGCGCTTCAAAATCTCGATCGATTCGATGCACGACACCGAGGCGGCGTGATAACGGCCGCCGGTCAGCGCCACCAAGCGCATGTCGCGTTCCAGCACCACCGCTTCGGCGGCGGTCGGCACGCCCATCAGCCCGAGGCGCGAGGCGAATTCGCCTTCATTCATCACGCCTTCGCCGACCAGATTGGGGTCTTCGGTGTGATGGACGATCAAGGCATCGAAATCGCGGGCGTAAGTGAGCGCGCGGCGCATCACCAGCGCGTTCATCACGCTTCTGTCGCCATCGGTGAAGGCGACCGCGCCGGCCGCTTTCAGAAGGCCGATCTCGGTCATCTCGGTGCCGCCGAGATCCTTGGTCAGCGCCGCCATCGGATGGATGTTGACGATCGCGGTGTCGCGGGCACGGCGCAGCACGAAGTCGACGGTCGCCGAATTGTCGATCACCGGCGAGGTATCGGGCTGGCAGATGATGGTGGTGATGCCGCCTGCTGCCGCGGCCTGGCTCGCCGAGGCGAAGGTCTCGCGGTGGCCGGCGCCGGGCTCGCCGACGAAGGCGCGCATGTCGATCAGGCCGGGCGCGACCACCTTGCCGGCGCAATTGATGATGTCGGTGCCTTCCGGCACGCCGGCGGCGCCGATGCCGCGCCGCGCATCGCGGATCAGGCCATCGGCGATCAGCACGTCGCCGATGCCATCGAAGTCGCGGGACGGGTCGATCAAGCGGGCGTTGGCGAGCAGGATCGGGCGGCGGTCTGTGAGCATGGGGTTACGCATTGGGCAAATTGCGTGCGAGCGCTTCGAGCACAGCCATTCGGACCGCGACGCCCATTTCGACCTGTTCGCGGATCACCGATTGCGCGCCATCGGCGACGGTGGAGTCGATTTCAACGCCGCGGTTCATCGGACCGGGGTGCATCACCAGGGCGTCGGGCTTGGCATAAGACAGCTTCTTCTGGTCCAGCCCGAAATACTGGAAGTATTCCTGGGAGGAGGGCACGAACGAGCCGTTCATCCGTTCGCGCTGCAGCCGCAGCATCATCACGATGTCGGCGCCGTTCAGGCCCTCGCGCATGTCGCGCGCGACATCGACGCCCATGCGCTCGATGCCGGGCGGCAGCAGCGTCGAGGGCGCCACCACGCGCACCCGGGCGCCCATCAGATTGAGCAGCAGAATGTTGGAACGGGCGACGCGCGAATGCATGACATCGCCGCAGATCGCCACGGTCAGCCCTTCGATCCGGCCCTTGTTGCGGCGGATGGTGAGCGCGTCGAGCAGCGCCTGGGTCGGGTGCTCATGGGCGCCGTCGCCGGCATTGACCACCGAGCCATCGACCTTGCGCGCCAGCAGCTCGACCGCGCCGGAGGCGTGGTGTCGCACCACCAGGATATCGGGGTGCATGGCGTTCAGCGTCACCGCGGTGTCGAGCAGGGTCTCGCCCTTGCGCATCGACGAGGACGACACCGACATATTCATGACGTCGGCGCCGAGCCGCTTGCCGGCGATCTCGAACGAGGATTGGGTGCGGGTCGAGGCCTCGAAGAACAGGTTGACCTGGGTGCGGCCGCGCAGGCTGGTGCGCTTCTTATCGACCTGACGGTTCAGCTCGACATATTCTTCAGCCAGATCAAGCAGGCCGGTGATGTCGGCGGCGGAAAGCCCTTCGATGCCCAGCAAATGCCGGTGACCGAGGACGAAACTGGATTTCGGTGCTGGGGTCATTAAAGCCAGAGCTATAGGGAGAGACGAAAGGCCGGGCAAGGACGAATTCCCGACGGCGGAGTTTTCCCCCGGTCAGTCGGGGCGGATGAGGGGAACGTGGTGAATATGACAAGGATGGGGCGGTGGCCGGCGCTGGTGGTGCTGGCCTTGGTGGCGCTGGGCGGCGGGCCCGGCCATGGCCAGGAACTGCCCGGCGACTTCGTTCGGCTGTCCGCCATCGACCCGAGCATTCAGCAGGACCTGCGCTATGCCGGCCGTCACAATTTTATGGGGCGGCGGATCGCCGGCTACGACGGTAACGAGTGTGTGGTCAAGCGTGCGGTCGGCACCGCGCTGCGCGAGGTGCAAAGCGAGCTGCGGCCGCGCGGGCTGTCGCTAAAAATGCTCGATTGCTACCGCCCGGTGCGGGCGTCGCGCGACATGGTGGCCTGGGCGCAGGACGGCCGCGAGACCGCGGCGGAGCGGCGCTACAATCCCGGCTTCAGCAAGGCCGAGCTGTTTCGGCTCGGCTATATCGCCGAGCGCTCCGGCCATTCCACCGGGGCGGCGGTCGATCTGACGCTGGTCGATCTGCGCGCGCCACAAGGCCCGCCGTTCGATCCCTCGCGCGACTATGCCGACTGCACCGCGCCCGCGGCGCTGCGCGCGCCGGAAGGCAGCGTCGATATGGGCACTGGCTATGATTGTTCCGATGCCAAGGCACACACCGCGGCGCGTTCGATCAGCGCCGAGCAGCGCCGCTGGCGCAACATCCTGGTCGGTGCGATGACGCGCCAGGGCTTTGTGAACTACTCAAAGGAGTGGTGGCACTTCTCAATGCCGGGTGTCGCAAGCGGCGCCTATGATTTCCCAGTGCCGCGCCGGTGAGGTGATGAGTTGATGCGCGCGCCGCGTTCAGCCGGCGAGCGCGATGAACACCGGCATGGTCAGCACCGCAAACGCGGTTTGCAGCGTCAAAATCTGGGCCAGCAGCGGCGCGTCGCCGCCCATCTGCCGCGCCAGCACATAACCATTGGATGCGCTCGGCACCGAGGCGCAGCACGCCACCACGGCGAGGTGAGTGCCGGTCAGCCCAAAAGTCCAGCCGAGCGTCAGCGCGATCAGCGGCATCACCGCCAGTTTCAGCGTCACCGCGATCAGCGCCGCCGGCCGTGGCCGCAACACCCCTTCGAGATGCAGCCCGGCGCCGACCACCAAGAGGCCGAGCGCCAGCGAGCAGCGGCCGAGCGCGTCGGCAAATTCGTGGGCCGGTTTTGGCATGCGCAAGCCGGTCAGATTGAGCGCGAGCCCGATCAGGCACGCCCAGATCAGCGGATTGCGCAGGATCGCGAGCACGATCCGGCTCCAGGCCAGGCGCTGCGGCGCGGCGTAATGCGCCAGCACCGCGACGCTGAACACGTTGAGCAGCGGGATCATCGCCACCATGGCAACCGAGGCGAGCGCGATGCCGATCTCGCCGAACAGGCTGCCGGCGACCGACAGCGCCACAAAAGTCTGCCAGCGGGTCGAGCCCTGAAAGACCGAGGTGAAGGCCGGGCCATCGACGGCCAATAGGGATGCCAGCCAGGGCCGCAGCAGCAGGCACAGCGCCGACATGGTCAGCACCGACAAGAGCAGCGCGCCGCCGACGCCGGCCACCGGCACGTCGCCAAGCGGTGCGCGCGCCAGCGTATCGATCAGCAGTGCCGGAAACAGCACGTAGTAAACGAGCTGTTCAATGGCGGTCCAGTGGCTGCCGTCCTTGATCAAGCTGCGGCGCAGCCCATAGCCGAGCACGATCAGCAGAAAAACCGGGACCAGCGCGGCGAACACCGCCAGCATGGCTTAGGCGGGCCCTGGACTTTGCTGCCGCAGCACCGTGAGCCGGTCGAGCGCGCCTTGCAGAATGAAGATCGCGGCGTGCTGGTCGATCACCTTGGCGCGCTTGGCGCGGCTGACATCATTGGCGATCAGTTCGCGTTCGACCGCCGCGGTCGACAGCCGCTCGTCCCAAAATCCGATCGGCAGTTCGGTGAGCTTGGCCAGATTGCGCGCGAACGCACGGGTCGATTGCGCGCGCGGACCCTCGCTACCGTCCATGTTGAGCGGCAGGCCGAGCACCCAGCCGACCACCGCGCGCTCTTGCGCCAGCGCCAGCAGCCGCGCGGCATCGGCGGTGAAGTTTTTGCGCAGCACGGTTTCGACGCCGGTGGCAAGCCGGCGCGCCGGATCGGACACCGCAACGCCGATGGTTTTGGTGCCGAGATCGAGACCGATCAATGCACCAGTGGCAGGCCACAACGCGGCGGTTTCAACGAGAGGATGGATAGGGGCGGGCATGGCGTCGCATAGCATGAGCGACGCCATGGAAGCAAAGCCGAACCAGCGCGGCGCGCGCTGGCATCGCTGCCGCTAGCGGATCGCGACCGGATTGATCATGCTGTGCAGCGCGCCGCGATCGACCACGGCGAGCCAATTTCATTGTGCGAAAGATCATCGAGATGGATGCGCTGACCTGGTTCGGACTGTTTGCGGTGAGCGCGATGCTGCTGTGCTACGCGTTCGAGGATCGCAGTCACTGGTTCGTGCTCGGCTTCTCTGCTGCATGTGCACTCGGCTCGCTCTATGGCTTTCTGCAAGGCGCGTGGCCGTTCGGCGTGGTCGAGGCGATCTGGGCCGGTGTGGCGCTGCGCCGCTGGATCTTGCGCGCGCATAGCGGGTAATCGCTGCGCTAGCTTGCCAGAACGGTACATGGTTGCTTTCATTTGATCGGGAGCGTCGCTGGTGACGTCTCCATCAACTGAGAGCAATGTTGAAATGTGGCCAGACCGCCGTCTTATCGATCTCCTCGGTATCGAAACTCCGATCATTCAGGCCCCGATGGCCGGCGTGACGGATGCCGAGCTGATGATCGCAGCGGCGAAAGGCGGCGCGCTGGCATCGCTGCCCTGTGCGATGCTGTCGCCGGATAAAGTGCGCGAGCAGGTGGCTGCGTTTCGAAATGCGGTCAAAGCGCCGATCAATCTGAATTTCTTCAGTCACCAGGCGGTGCCGTCCGATCCGGAGATCGAAGCGCGCTGGCGGGTGCGGCTGAGCGGCTATGCCGAAGAACTCGGACTGATGGCCGATTATCCGGCGCCGGCCGCAAGCCGTGCGCCGTTTGATGAAGCGATGTGCGCATTGGTCGAGGAATTGCGGCCCGAAGTGGTCAGCTTCCATTTCGGCCTGCCGCCAGAGCCGCTGTTGGCGCGCGTGAAAGCGGCGGGTGCGCTCGTGCTGTCGAGTGCCACCATTGTGCGCGAGGCCATTTGGCTCGAGCAGCACGGCGTCGATGCCGTGATCGCGCAGGGCGCGGAGGCCGGCGGTCACCGCGGCATGTTCCTGACCGATGATACCGCGGCGCAGCCCGGGCTGTTCGCGCTGCTGCCGCAAGTGGTCGATGCGGTGAAGGTGCCGGTGATTGCCACGGGCGGCATTGCCGATGGCCGCGGCATTGCGGCGGCGTTTGCGCTCGGCGCGGCCGGGGTGCAGCTCGGCACCGTCTATATGCATTGTCCGGAGGCCAAGGTCAGCGCGCTGGCGCGGGCGGCGATGCAGCAGGCCGGCGATGACTCGACCGTGCTCACCAATATTATGACCGGGCGGCCGGCGCGCGGCATCGCCAACCGGGTGATGCGCGAGCTTGGGCCGTTGTCGGCCGAGGTGCCGCCATTCCCGCATGCGTCGAGCGCGCTCGGTCCGTTGCGTGCGGCGGCGGAGCAGCGCGGCAAGGTGGATTTCAGCTTCCTGTGGGCCGGGCAGGCGGTGCGGATCCGAACCGGGCAGCCGGCCGAACAATTGACGCGGGAGCTGGCCAAGGCGGCGCAGCAGCGGTTCAAGCAGCTCAATGCGGCCTGAGGGCCGCAGTTGCGGCGCGAAAGCCGGGTCTGCTATAGGGCAGCTTTGCTGAATTCCACGCCGAAAGAACTGGTTCCATGTCCGTCGATGCCGCCACCGTTCGCCGTATCGCGCATCTCGCGCGCATTGCGGTGACCGACGATGAGGTTCCTCATCTGCAAGGGGAGCTCAATGCCATGCTGGCTTTTGTCGAGCAGCTCTCCGAAGTTGACGTCGAGGGCGTCGAACCGATGACCTCGGTGACGCCGATGGAAATGAAGAAGCGCGCCGACGTCGTTGACGACGGCGAGATCGCCGACAAGGTGGTGGCCAACGCCCCGGCCAGCGACAACCACTTCTTCCTGGTGCCGAAAGTCGTCGAATAACCCCAAGCAGCGAGGACTGCCGATGTGCCTGCTGTGTGACGACGAGACCGCTTACCGCGCCTATATGGACTTTCTCGACGCCATGCAGCGCGAGGGTAAGACGGCTGATCCTGACAAACTGCTGGACGCGGTGCTCGACAAACTCGAAGCCGACGCCAAGACCCGGCCGCGCCACCCGTTCGACGCCCCTGAAAACGACAAGACGCTGTCTCCGTTCTTCTGCAGCCCGGTAAATAAATGACTGATCTCACTTCGTTGACGCTCAGCGAGGCCCGCGAGGGCCTGGCGAACAAATCCTTTTCGGCGTTGCAGTTGACCGATGCCTATCTCAAGGCGATGGACGGCGGCCGGGTGCTCAATGCCTATGTGCTGGAAACGCCGGATCAGGCGCGCGCCATGGCCAAGCAGGCCGATGAAGCGCTGGCGCGCGGCGAGGCCGGACCGCTGACCGGCATTCCGCTCGGCATCAAGGATCTGTTCGCGACCGAGGGCGTGCGCACCACCGCGTGCTCGAAAATTCTCGGCGAGTTCAAGCCGCCTTACGAATCGACCGTGACCACCCAGCTGTGGCGCGATGGTGCGGTGCTGCTCGGCAAGCTCAACAATGACGAATTCGCGATGGGCTCGTCCAACGAGACCTCGTGCTTCGGTCCGGTGATCAATCCCTGGCGCCGCGAAGGCTCGAAGACCAAGCTGGTGCCGGGCGGCTCGTCCGGTGGCTCGGCGGCGGCGGTGGCCGCCAATCTCTGCCTCGGCGCCACGGCGACCGACACTGGCGGCTCGATCCGTCAGCCGGCGGCGTTCACCGGCACGGTCGGCGTCAAGCCGACCTATGGCCGCTGCTCGCGTTGGGGCATCGTGGCGTTTGCCTCGTCGCTCGATCAAGCCGGTCCGATCGCGCGCACCGTGCGCGATGCCGCGATCCTGCTGCGCTCGATGGCCGGTCACGATCCCAAGGACACCACCTCGGTCGATCGCGCCGTGCCCGATTACGAGGCGGCGGTCGGTCGCTCGGTCAAGGGCATGAAGATCGGCATTCCGAAGGAATACCGCATCGATGGCATGTCGCCGGAGATCGAAGCGCTGTGGAAGCAGGGCGCCGACTGGCTGAAGGCCGCGGGCGCCGAGCTGGTCGAAGTGTCGCTGCCGCACACCCGCTACGCGCTGCCGGCCTATTACATCGTGGCGCCCGCCGAAGCGTCGTCCAACCTCGCGCGCTATGATGGCGTGCGGTACGGCGCGCGCGTGCCTGGCCACAACATCGTCGAGATGTATGAAAACACCCGCGCCGCTGGTTTTGGCGCCGAGGTGAAGCGCCGCGTGATGATCGGCACCTATGTGCTGTCGGCCGGCTATTACGATGCTTATTACCTGCGCGCCCAAAAAGTGCGCACGCTGATCAAGCGCGATTTCGAAACCTGCTTTGCCAATGGCGTGTCCGCGATCCTGACCCCGGCGACGCCGTCGGCGGCGTTCGGCATCGGCGAGAAGGGCGGTGCCGATCCGGTCGAGATGTATCTGAACGACATCTTCACGGTGACGGTGAACATGGCCGGCCTGCCGGGCATTGCGGTTCCCGCGGGCCGCGACGTGCAGGGCCTGCCGCTCGGCCTGCAATTGATCGGCCGGCCGTTCGATGAGGAGACGCTGTTCTCGCTCGGCGAAGTGATCGAGCAGGCCGCGGGACGCTTCATCCCCGGCAAGTGGTGGGCCTGATCGCGGCACCGTCCAGGTCCCGCCATTTGGCGTTGCCTTTCAAGCGCCGCTTGGCCATGCTTCGCCAATCACAAGGTTTGCGCGCATGAGTGCTGATGAGGGGGGACCTCCGGCGTCCGAACAGGTCGATCAGCTTCTCGGATCGCCCAAGCTCGCCGCCGCGATCGAGAACGATCGTTACAAACATCTGCTCGACCATGTGCCGGTCGCGGTCGCCGTGTCGCGCGGCGCCGCCGGCGATCAGCGCATCGCTTATGTCAATGCGGCGTTCGAAACCCTGCTCGGGCTGACGGCGAGCGAGGTCGAGGGCCAGCCGTGGCAGTATCTCGACCGCTTCGCCGATGAGGATGACCCAAGCCGCACGCTCGGCAGCGCCATCAGCGATGGCGAGGAGTTCATCGGCGTGTTCCGGCCGCTGCCGCCCAGCGAGCGGCTGGTGATCATGCAGGCCTATGCCGCGGTGATCGAGAATGATGACGGGCAGCAGAGTTTTCGGATCGCGGCGCTGGTCGATACCGGCAGCCGCGAGCGCGCGCAGATCGAGGAATTCGAGACCCAGATCCGTGATCGCGACATGCTGCTGCGCGAGTTGCAGCATCGGGTCAAAAACAATCTGCAGCTGATCACCGCGCTGATCCGCCTTGAGGCCCGCTCGGCGGCGGAGGGTGAGGCGGTGGCGCTGGCACGGCTCGCCTGCCGGATCGATGCGCTCACCGCGCTATACCGCATCCTGTCCGCCGAAAATGCCGGCCGGCTGATCGATCTCGGCCAATATCTCGCCGACATCGCCGCTGCCGTGCAGCAGGCCCATGCTGTCCCCGGCATCGAATTCGAGGTCGAGACCGGCTATTGCCCGCTGTCGGTCAATGTCGCGATGCCGGCTGGGCTTTTGGTCAATGAGATGCTGACCAACGCGCTGAAATACGCCTTTGTCGGGCGCAGTAGCGGCAAGGTGCGGCTGATCTGCCAGCAGCAGGAGGGCCGCGTCACCGTGGTCGCTGGCGATGACGGCGTCGGGCTCGCCGATGCCGGCAATTGGCCGGCGCCGCGCAAGCTGAGCGCGCTGATCCTGCAGACCCTGAAGGAGAACGCCCGCAACGTCGACTTCCGCGCTGACAGCATCAGCGGCCAGGGGACGTTTTTCACGTTCAGTTTCGACGCGCCGGCAGCCCCGGCCGCCAACTGAGCAGATGCCTTGCTGATGCCATGATAATCGGGCGCTGCTAGCGCCAAAACCGCCATTAAGCCGACCTGAACTTTTCCAACCGATGGTCACCGACCTGATCGCAAGCCCGTCGCAGCATAGTTTGGTAGTATCAATATGAAATGGGGACATTTGATCCTGGCGGCGGTGACGGCGAGCCTGACGCTCGTCGGCTGCGCGTCGGTGTACAACACGCCGGTCAACGTGCCGCTGTCAGGCAGCGTCGCCGAAAAATTGCGGATCGGCTCGGAAGATGCTGCCCATACCGACGAATATCTGATCGGCCTGTCATTCTCGGGCGGCGGTACCCGCGCCGCGGCGTTCTCGTTCGGCGTGCTCAATGAAATGGACCGGGTGCCGCTGCGCGGCGCCTCGGCCTCGATGCTGGACCGGATCGATTTCATCTCCGGCGTGTCGGGCGGGTCGGTGACCGCGGCCTATTTCGGCTTGAAGAAGCGCGCTGCGCTCGCCGATTTCCGCGAGCGCTTTTTGCTGCGCAATGCCGAGGAGGGGCTGCAGACCACGCTGTCGCTCAGCACCGTCACCAAGGCGTTCTCCGGCGGCATCAACGACGCCACCGGCTTCACCAACTGGCTCGATGCCCATCTGTTCGAGGGCGCCACCTTCGCGCAGTTCCGGACCATCGGCCGGCCGCGGGTCTGGATCAACGCTTCCGACATCTATAACCGCGTGCCGTTCGTGTTCGGCCAGACCGCGTTCTCGGCGATCTGCAGCGATCTCAGCGCCTATCCGTTGTCGAATGCGGTGGCGGCTTCGGCGGCGGTGCCGATCGCGTTCGCGCCGATGGTGGTGCAAGCCTTCCCAGGCAGCTGCAACGATCCGCTGCCGGCCTGGATCCGGCGCGCGGCCAGCGACCGCAATGCCTCGCCGATGCTCAGCGCCTATGCCAAGGCGATCACCCGCTACCGCGAAGGAGCGGTGCCGTTCATCAAGCTGCTCGACGGCGGATTGGTCGACAATTACGGCATCTCCGGCTTCACCATTGCCCGCGAGTCCTCCGAAACGCCCTATGGCCCGCTGTCGCCGACCCAGGCGGTCAAGCTGCGCCGGGTGATGTTCATGGTGGTCGATGCCAAGATCGGCATTTCCGGCAATTGGGTGAACACCATCGAGGGACCGAGCGGTGTCGAGCTGATCAAGGCCGCGGTCGATACCACGATGGATGCCAGCGTCGGCGCCAGCTACACGGCGTTCGATCGCACCATGAGCGATTGGCGCGAATCGCTGGTGCGCTGGCGCTGTGGCCTGTCGGCCGCCGATCGCGCCCGCTATGGCGCGGGGCCGGGCTGGAATTGCCGCGATCTGAAATTCTTCGTCGGCCGGCTCGGCTTCGATCAGCTCGATCCGGCGCGCGCCGCGGTGCTGGAAACCATCCCGACGCGGTTCGTGCTGCGGCCCGATCAGGTCGATGAGCTGATCGCCGCCGGTCGCGACTCGCTTCGTTCAAGCCCGGTGTTTCGCGCCTTCGCGGCGAGCCTGTAGGCTGCCATCAACGATGACATTGTCGCGCGCGGCGGGGGTTTCCTCGGCTGCGCGCTCGGAGTAAAAGCCGGTCCATGAACGCACCTGTCAAAACGTCAAAGCTCATCAAAGGCGCAACCGGCGATTGGGAAGTGGTGATCGGGCTGGAAGTCCATGCCCAGGTCTCGTCCAACGCCAAATTGTTTTCCGGCGCGGCCACCGCGTTCGGCGGTGAGCCGAATGCCCATGTGTCGCTGGTCGATGCCGCGATGCCGGGCATGCTGCCGGTGATCAACGAGGAATGCGTCCGCCAAGCGATCCGCACCGGGCTCGGCCTCAATGCGCAGATCAATCTGCGCTCGGTGTTCGATCGCAAGAACTATTTCTATCCCGATCTGCCGCAAGGCTATCAGATCAGCCAGTACAAATCGCCGGTGGTCGGCGAGGGCCAGGTCAAGGTCGATCTGCCGGATGGCGAGAGCATCGTCGTCGGCATCGAGCGGCTGCATCTGGAGCAGGATGCCGGCAAGTCGCTGCATGATCAGCACCCGACCGCGTCCTATGTCGATCTCAATCGCTCCGGCGTGGCGCTGATGGAGATCGTCTCCAAGCCGGACCTGCGCTCCTCGGAACAGGCCAAGGCCTATGTCTCCAAGCTGCGCACCATTCTGCGCTATCTCGGCACCTGCGATGGCGACATGGAGAAGGGCAGTCTGCGCGCCGACGTCAACGTCTCGGTGCGCAAGCCCGGCGAGCCGCTCGGCACCCGCTGCGAGATCAAGAACGTCAACTCGGTGCGCTTCATTGGCCAGGCGATCGAATACGAGGCACGCCGCCAGATCGGCATCCTTGAAGATGGCGGCACCGTCGATCAGGAGACCCGGCTGTTCGATGCCGTGAAGGGCGAGACCCGCTCGATGCGCTCCAAGGAAGAGGCGCACGACTATCGCTACTTCCCCGATCCCGACCTGCTGCCGCTCGAATTCAGCCAGGACTATGTCGACGCGCTCAAGGCGGAGCTGCCGGAACTGCCGGACGCCAAGATGGCGCGCTTCATCGCCGAATTCGGCCTGTCGGCCGACGATGCCGGCGTGCTGGTCGCCGAACGCGAGAGCGCCGAGTTCTATGAAGCGGTGCTCGCGGCGCTCGGCAATCGCGAGCGCGACGGCAAGCTCGCCGCCAATTGGGTGATCAACGAGCTGTTCGGCCGTCTCAACAAGGAGAGCCTGGCGATTGCGTCCTCGCCGGTGAGCGCGGCGCAGCTCGCCGCGATCATCGATCTGATCGGCGAGGGAACCATCTCCGGCAAGATCGCCAAGGATCTGTTCGAGATCATCTGGGTCGAGGGCGGCGATCCGCGCGAGGTGGTCGAAGCGCGCGGCATGAAGCAGGTCACCGATCTCAGCGCCATCGAGAAGGTGGTTGATGACATCATCGCCGCCAATCCCGAGAAGGCGGCGCAGGTCGCCGCCAAGCCGGCGATGATCGGCTGGTTCGTTGGTCAGGTGATGAAATCCTCGGGTGGCAAGGCCAATCCGCAGGCCGTCAACGATCTGCTCAAGAGCAAACTCGGCCTCTGATCACGCGCTGCAACGGTGCTGTTGTGCTCGCGTTCCCTGCCAAACAGGGCGCGCGGACGCAGCGGCGTCCAATGCGAATCGGCTTTCGTGATGCGGGTCGCGCGCCCTGGCGGGCGTGTGTGACAGCGTTCCGCGGCGCTGATCCCAAAAATTTTTTGCTGCCAAAGTTTTGGATTCGGCGAGCCGCAGACGCCATTCTGCTGCGCGCAAACACGCGCGCGGTAATTCTCGTCCGATTAGTTGCGATGATGATCAGTTCGCGGAATCGCCTTTTCTGAAAGCCGATTCGCGATTCCTGCGAGTTGGTCAATGCGCGTCGCCAGCGTGTTGCAGCGTGGCCAGCAGCGTCAGAATCGCTGCGTGGGCGCTAGCTTGGCCGACATCGCCGGGTCAACACTTCTTTAAGTGGGACGCTGTTTTTTCTTGCATGTTGGTGTATGCGGGAAGTGGTGCACGTCGATTCCCGACTGCACGCAGCGATCAGGCCATCTCATGATTGGAGAGCAACATGGTGAAGAAGGCTAAGACTGCGAAGAAGGCGACCAAGACTGTCAAGAAGGCCAAGACTGCGAAAACCGCCAAGACTGCCAAGAGCGCGGTGAAGAAGACGGCCAAGAAGACCAAGAAGGTCGCCGCGAAGAAGGCCACCAAGAAGGTCGCCAAGAAGAAGTAAGTTGCTCACTTAAGTTTGCCGGCGGCGTTAGCCGGCGGCGCGTCACACGGGCCCTCCGGTCCGGCTTGCTTCTCAGTAGTGCTTGAATATCCACGAAGCTCAAGCCGCCCGTTGTAGCCCTGGTCGACGAAGAGGGTGTCGGCGGAACATCAGGTCAAACGGCCAGATTGAGAAGTTTGTAGCGGATGAGTCCGCTCGAACCCGGGTCAGGCCCGAGAAACGGTTTTTCTTCACCAGATGCGGTTTACCCGTTCCGAGTTGTCACTGGCGGGGCTGCAGCAGTGAATTTTGATCCTGGCGTGATCGCCGACCCCCTCGTTTCGGTCATGGCGTCGCTTTTTGAGTACCGCGCGTTTTTGAGTGCCGCGCCTTTTGAGTAACGCGTGTTTTGAGTACGCGCCGTGCGTCAGACGCTTTGACGATCACATTTTTGGCGCCCGCACTTCGACAACCCTATTTTTGACGCCCTGGCTTGAACGCCGGGCTTTGATCTCCGCGCTTCCGCTGCCGCTTGTGATGATCGCGCTTTGATGATCGTGCGCTGGTCATTAGTGCTGTCGCCGTGCTCGATCAGCTCGCTTGGCGTAAGGCCCCTGCCGCCGCTGATGGATGTCGCTGCAGGCTTGTCGGTGCTGGCGCTGTCTTTGCTGTCCCTGCATGCATGATCGGTACGCCGCGGCGCGCTAGGCGCCGCCCAGTCCGCTGCTGCGCCGGCGCGCAAGGGCGCGGGGCGAGCGCAGCGCCGCGACCGTGTGCGATGGTTATCGCGGAGCCAACCAGCACGGTAAACCGCTTCTATAAGACCGATAAAAACCCGCGATTTTCGCGGTTTTTCCGGTCGTCAGCGTTTTTGAAACCATGGCGCTTGAGGTTCGATTCATCGCGTTACTTAAACTGCCATTCAAGTTTGACCGAGATGATCGCCTCAACAACACGCCAGCACAGGCGGTGGGGAGAGGTCAAACGAGTGGACGGGAGCCGCGCCTTCAAAAGGGACGGCAGAAGGGGAGCGACAGATGTTTCAGGGTGATTTTGGTCTTGAACAAGCGGTTCCGGTTGAAGCGGCGGATAGCGCCGACGCGCTGTTCGATCTCGGCATGCTGTACGCCAGCGGCCGCGCCGGTGGTATCGATCTGGTATCGGCGCATAAATGGTTCAATCTCGCCGCGCTCAAGGGCCGGGCGGATGCCATTGTGCATCGCCGCGAAGTAGCCGAGCTGATGTCGGAAGGTGAGATCGCGCGTGCTCAGCGCGAAGCTCGCGCCTGGGTTACCGCGCACTGAGCTGTGCACTGCAGCAAACGCTGGCAGGCATAGCAACGTGTCAAGGTTAGGTCCGGCCGGATTGGTCATAAGTTGCGCAGACGGTCGCGGCAGGCGGCGTTAGTGTTTCTCCCAGCTCCGCATAAGGAGCGTTTCAAGGAGGAATGCCATGCAAAGGAAGACCCTGTTTCCGCTCGCCGCCCTGGTCGGTGTTCTCGCCGCTTCGGTCGCGACGGCCGGTGAGTTCGGAACAGCTGATGAAGCCAAGGCCATGCTGAACAAGGCGGCCGCAGCCGTGAAGGCCGACAAGGCCGCGGCGCTGGCGCAGTTCGCCAAGGGCGAAGGCGGCTTCAAGGATCGCGATCTTTATCCGTTCTGCGCTGGCGCGGACGGCATCTTCACCGCCCATCCGACGCTGACCGGCAAGAGCCTGAAGGATCTGAAGGACAAGACCGGCAAGCCGCTCGGCGAGGAAATCCTCGCGGCCGGTGCGGAAGGCAAGATCAACGAAGTGAGCTACATGTGGCCGCGTCCGGGCCAGACCGATCCGGTGCAGAAGGTCAGCTTCGTGACCAAGATCGGCGACCAGACCTGCGCGGTTGGCTACTACAAGTGATCTGATCCTTCGGGTCAGTGCTTGAACTGTGGCGGCGGCCAGGACCGTCGCCACAGGCTCGCGCATACCGGCACCCGGTACGCTGCGTTGCAGCACGGATCGCTCCCTGCGATCGCTCCCCCTTTAATGATGTGACCGGGCGACCTGATCAGTCAGACCTGACCCGATCGGTGCTGCTGGCTTGAGGCGGCGCCGCCGCCGCGCACAAGTTGTCATCAACTCGTCGTCATCACGCGGCCGAAGCCCCGCGCGCCGCCCGTATCAGGCCCGCCACTGACGCGGGCGTGGGCGTATGTGGCATTGCGTCATAACTGGAAAGAATGATAGGCGGGACAGTCCGCGCGGCGAGCTGTCGTCCGCCGGTGACGCGGACCATCACGCTTATTCATGGCTGCGGAATTCGCGGCAGGATCGTGCAAGGGGGTATCGATGGGACTTGCGATCATGATCCTCGGTCTGGCGCTGTTTGTCGGCGTCCATGGCATCACCACACAACGCGACCTGCGCGCCCGGCTGATCGGCATCGGCGGCGAGGCGGTCTATAAGATGGTCTATGCAGTGCTCGCGATTGCCGGGCTGCTGCTGATCGGTTTCGGCTTCGGTATGTATCGTGAGGCCGGTCTCATTCACATCTGGCAGCCGCCGGCCTGGACCAAGCACGTCGCCGCGCTGCTGATGGTGCTGGCGTCGATCCTGCTGGTCGCCGCCTATGTCCGCGGCCGGATCTATGTCGTGGTCAAGCATCCGATGCTGGCCGCGGTCAAAGCCTGGGCAGTGGCGCATCTGATCGCCAATGGCGATCTCGGCTCGATCATTCTGTTCGGCACCATGCTGACCTGGGCGGTGCTCGACCGAATCTCGCTGAAGCGGCGCTCCGATGCCGGTGGCCCGCCGCTGCCGGTCGGTGGCTGGAAGAACGACGCGATCGCGGTGGTCGGCGGCATCGTGCTCTATCTGGGGCTGGCCTATGCATTCCACCCGTTGGTGATCGGGGTCTCTCTGGTTGGAGCGTAAGCATGTCGGTGCAGTCCACGATCAAGCGCAAGACCGCACCGGATATCCTGGCCCGCAAGGGCGGCGATCCGGTGGTGATGCTGACCTCCTATCACGCCCATACCGCGGCGCTGGTCGATCGCTATTGTGACGTCATTCTGGTCGGGGACTCGCTCGGCAACGTCATGCACGGCTTTGAAACCACCGTGCCGGTGACGCTCGACATGATGATCATGCAGGGCCTCGCGGTGATGCGCGGCTCCAAGGAAGCGCTGGTGGTGGTCGATCTGCCGTTCGGCTCCTATGAGGCTTCCAAGGAGCAGGCGTTTCATTCCGCGGCGCGGGTGATGAAGGAAAGCCTGTGCGGCGCGGTCAAGCTCGAGGGCGGCGTCAAGATGGCCGAGACCATCCGCTTCCTCACCGAGCGCGGCGTGCCGGTGATGGCCCATATCGGGCTGACGCCGCAGTCAATCAACACGCTCGGCTCGTTCCGCGCCCAGGGCCGCGACGAAAACAGCTGGGCGCCGATCGAGGCCGACGCCCGTGCGGTGGCCGAGGCGGGCGCGTTCTCTGTGGTGATCGAAGCGGTGGCCGAACCGCTGGCGCGCAAGATCACCCAAGACATTGCGATTCCGACCATAGGCATCGGTGCCAGCGCGGCCTGCGACGGCCAGGTGCTGGTGCTCGAAGACATGCTCGGCCTGTCGCCGCGCGCGCCGAAATTCGTCAAACGGTTCGGCGATCTCGGCCCAGGGATCGAGGCCGCGATCAAGGCCTATGCCAGCGAAGTGCGCTCGCGCGCCTTTCCGGGGCCGGAACACGTGTACGGCATGAAGAAGGGCTGATGGTGAGGCGGCCGGGCGCGGCCGCTTCGTCGCATCTCAACACTCTGATCTTGCTTGTTTTGCCTTGCGTCCGCCATATCGCTAGGGTACGCCGCGCGCGGCATCCGGCGGGCGCGCAACAGGCGGCGCCCAGCGTGGCGCGTGGGGACGGGATAATCTTAAGTGTCAGAAATCTTTAACGAAATCGATGAAGACCTGCGCCGCGAACGGCTCAAGAAGCTGTGGGATCGGTATTCGCTGCTGATCATTGGCGGTGCGCTCGCGATCATCATCGGGGTCGGTGGCTGGCGCGGCTATCAGTATTTCGAGGGCCAGAAGGCTGCCGAGGCCGGCGCGGCCTTCAATGCCGCGGCCGAGCTGTCGGAACAGAACAAGCATGCCGAGGCTGAAGCGGCGTTCGCCAAGCTCGCGGCCAGCGCGCCGTCCGGCTATCGCACGCTGGCGCGGCTGCGGCTCGCCGGCGAACTGGCGCTGCGTGACGTGCCGGCTGCGGTCAAAGCCTATGACGAGGTGGCGGCCGATAATTCGGTGCCCGCCGTCGATCGCGAACTCGCCAAGGTGCGCGCCGCTGGCTTGCTGCTGGAAACCGCGAGCTTTGCCGACATGACCCAGCGCCTTGAGGCCTCGGCCGCTGGCAACGGCGCCTATCGCCACACCGCGCGCGAATTGCTGGCGCTGTCGGCCTGGAAGGCGGGCGATGCCGTCGCTGCGCGCAAATGGCTGCAACTGATCGCCACCGACGTCGAGACGCCGTCCAGCCTGCGCCAGCGTGCCGAAGCGCTGCAGGCGCTGCTGCCGCCGGCGGCCAAGAGCTGAAACTGATGTGATAGCGCTGCGCCGGGCTGATCGCGCGCCGCGCCAACCAAGTATGTGAGACCCCGATGCGCCGCACGCCTCGATTGATTTCCGCCGCAGTGCTGATCGCGCTGGGAAGCGCGCTGTCAGGCTGCGGCAGCACCTCGGGCTTGGACCCGACCGACCTGCTGGACTTCCTCGACACTAAGAAGCCGCTGCCCGGCGAGCGCAAGCCGGTGTTCCCGGAAGGCGTGCCCGGCCTGGAGCAGGGCGTGCCCAAGCATCTCTATCGCGGCGCCAATAACGAACCGGCTGCGGCCGAGCCGCCGCCGGCGCCTGCCGCGGCCGAGGAGCCGAAGCCGTCGCGCGCCGCCAAGCAGAAGCGGGCCAAGCCGGCCGCCGCTCAGCCGGCGCCGCAGCCCGACGCCGCCGAAGCGCCGCCGGCCGAGGAAGAGGGCAGCACCGCCGCCGCGCCGCCCGCGCCGAAGCCGGCCAAGCAGCAGACCCGCCGTCGCAGCGTCACCGCGCCGCCGCCGGATCCGGAGCCGCAGGCCACCACCACGGCTCCCGCCGCGCCGAGCAGCTCGCCGTTCCCGGCACCGCTGCCCGGTGGCAGTTTCCAGCGCTGATCCAGCTCCCGTGAGCTGAGCGCGATTGACAGGCCGCCACAACTCAGGCCACGGAACGCCGATGTCCTATACGTTTGCAATCATCGGCCGGCCCAATGTCGGCAAGTCGACCCTGTTCAACCGTCTGGTCGGGCAAAAGCTCGCGCTGGTCGACGACACCCCGGGCGTGACCCGCGACCGCCGCGAGGGCGAGGCCCGGCTCGGCGACCTGCGCTTCACCATCATCGATACTGCGGGGCTCGATGAGGGCCCCAAGGGCTCGCTGACCGCGCGCATGCAGCAGCAGACCGAGACGGCGATCGAACTCGCCGACGCGCTGTTTTTCGTGATCGACGCCCGCGCCGGACTGACGCCGAACGACCGCGCCTTTGCCGATTTCGCGCGCCGCGCCAACAAGCCAGTGATCCTGCTCGCCAATAAGAGCGAGGGCAAACAGGGCGAGATCGGCGCGATGGAGTCCTATGCGCTCGGGCTCGGCGATCCGGTGATGATCTCCGCCGAGCACGGCGAGGGCATGGGCGAACTCTATGACGCGGTGCGCGAGCTGTTGCCCGAACCGCCCGAAGAGGATGAGGAGCCGGAAGCCATCGGCGAGCTGACCGACGAGGAAATCGCCAAGCGTCCGATCCGGGTTGCGATCGTCGGCCGGCCCAATGCCGGCAAGTCGACCACCATCAATTATCTGCTCGGCGAGGAACGGCTGCTGACCAGCCCGGAGGCCGGCACCACGCGCGATTCGATCGCGGTCGAGGTGGTCTATCGCGGCCGCAGCTTCAAAATCTTCGACACCGCCGGGCTGCGCCGCCGCTCGCGCATTGAGGAGAAGCTGGAAAAGCTGTCGGTCGCCGATGCGCTGCGCGCGGTGCGTTTTGCTGAAGTCGTGGTGCTGATGCTCGATTCGCAGACCAAGTTCGAAGAACAGGATTTGCGCATCGCCGATCTGATCGAGCGCGAGGGGCGTGCGCTGGTGATCGCGGTCAATAAATGGGATCTGGTCGATCGCCAGCCCGGCCAGATCGGAGCGCTGCGCACCGAGGCCGATCATTGGCTGCCGCAGGTCAAGGGCGTGCCGATCGTGGCGATGTCCGGGCTGATGGGCGAGGGCATCGAGCGCCTGATGAAGGCGATCGAGGAAGCCTACGCCATCTGGAACCGGCGTATCCCGACCGCGGCGCTCAATCGCTGGTTCGAGCAGGCGATTCAGACCAATCCGCCGCCGGCAGTGTCGGGCCGCCGCTTAAAGCTGAACTACATCACCCAGACCAAGGCGCGGCCGCCGAGCTTTGTGGTGTTCTGCTCGCGCGCCGATGCGGTGCCGGAATCCTATCTGCGCTATCTGATCAACAGCCTGCGCAGCGGCTTTGAGCTGCCTGGGACGCCGGTACGCATCACGCTGCGCGAAAAGGCCAATCCGTTCGCCCATAAGCGCAAGCGGCCGTCATGAGCGCAGGAAGCCCGGCCGCCGAAATCATCACGCCGCCACCCGCGGGGCCACGGCGCGCGGCGGTGGGCTTCATCTTCGTCACCATCCTGCTCGACATGCTGTCGATCGGGATGATCCTGCCGATCCTGCCAAAGCTGGTCGAAAGCTTCGCCGACAACAACACCGCCGATGCGGCGCGCATCTACGGTCTGTTCGGCACCGCCTGGGCGCTGATGCAGTTCTTCGCATCGCCGCTGCTCGGCGCGCTGTCCGATCGCTTCGGCCGCCGCCCGGTGATCCTGCTCTCCAATTTCGGCCTTGGCCTCGATTACGTGCTGATGGCGCTGGCGCCGTCGCTGGTGTGGCTGTTCATCGGCCGCATGATCTCCGGCGTCACCTCCGCCAGCATCGCCACCTCGTTCGCCTACATCGCCGACGTCACGCCCGCGGAGAAACGCGCCGCGGTGTTCGGCAAGGTCGGCGCCGCGTTCGGGATCGGCTTCATCGTCGGGCCCGCGGTTGGCGGTCTGCTCGGCGGCGTCGATCCGCGGCTGCCGTTCTGGGTGGCGGCGGCGCTCAGCCTCGCCAATGCCGCCTATGGCTTCTTCGTGCTGCCGGAATCGCTGCCCAAGGAGCGGCGCGCGCCGTTCCGCTGGCGCAGTGCCAATCCGCTCGGCGCGGTGCGGCTGCTCGGCTCGAACCGCACGCTCGGCGCGCTCGCGGTGGTGCGGTTCTGCGCCGACGTCGCGCATATCTCGCTGCCGGCGACCTTCGTGCTGTACACCACCTATCGCTATGGCTGGGATCAGACCACGGTCGGTCTGGCGCTGGCGTTTGTCGGGCTGTGGACCGCGATCGTGCAGGGCGGTCTGGTCGGGCCGGCGCTGAAAAAGCTCGGCGAGTTTCGGGCGATCGTGATCGGCTATAGCGGCGGCGCGCTCGGCTTCCTGATCTACGCGCTGGCGCCGAACGGCACGCTGTTCTGGATCGGCATTCCGATCATGACGATCTGGGGCATCGCCGGGCCGGCGACTTCCAGCCTGATGACGCGCCTGGTGCCCGCCGATCAGCAGGGCGCGCTGCAGGGCGCCAACACCAGCGTGCATTCCATTGCCGAACTGGTCGGCCCGTTTGTGTTCACGATGATCTTTGCGGCGTTCATCAGTGCCGGCGCGCCGCTGTTCCTGCCGGGGGCGCCGTTCCTGCTGGCGGGCGCGCTGCTGCTGGTGTCGATGGTGGTCGGCGCCTATGCGGTGCGGTCGATGCCGCCGTCGCTGGCGCTGCAGCCCGCTCAGCCGCAGACGGTGGCTGCGGCTGACAGCAAGACGGCTGAGAGCTGATAGCAGCGACCGCATCCATTGTGCGTCGTTGCCCGCGCTTTGTCGCGGGCATCCACGTCTTAAAAGCGCAGCAAGGTTCGCAGCAAGGTTCAAAGACGGCGATGGCCGGGACGTGCCCGGCCATGACGTGATTGATATCAATCGATGGTGGATTGAGGGCGTTGGCGCCGCTTAGTTGGTGCGCGTCCAGTTCGAGGATTTGCAGATCATGCCGCCCATCGCGCAGCCCTGGGTGGTGAGGGTGCCGCCGGACAGGCTCATCTTGCCGGTGTAGGTCTTGCCGTCTTCAGGATTGAAGGCGCTACCATTCCAGGCATTCGGCCCGGCCGGCTTCATTTCCGAAAATACCCGCTGGCCAACCTTGGCCGGCGTTTCGATGCCGGGCTTCAGCCAGACGATGGTGCCGCACAGCGCGCCGCCGCACGGCGCGAACTTCACCTTGGACGCGCCCGTATCGCGCAGCCAGACGCCAGTCACTTCATCGGCATGTGCTGAACTGGTCGCCACCGTCGTCAGCGCGGCCGCAAACAGCCCGAACCCCGCCACCAGACCAACACTGGCGCAACGAAACGCCCACTTGCTTCGCATGTCCCCTCCCGATTGCTTTTTTCACGCGGCGGTTGCCGCTTGTGATTAGTCAATCGCGGCGCGTGCGCTGAGTCAATCGGAAGGAGAATGCTGTCGCTACCAGATTACGTAGCCGCGGCGAAATCCCGCAGCTCGCCGGTCTGGTACTGATAGACCTTGCCATTGTCCTGCCAATCGGGCTGGCACATCGGCACGATCATCTCGGCGACCTGCTTCGGGCTATCGAGCGTCGCCGGATCTTCGCCGGGCATCACGGTGGCGCGCAGCTTGGTGCGCACCGGGCCCGGATCAAACAGATTGACGCGCAGCGAGGTGGTGGCGTTCTCGGCGGCCCACACCCGCGCCAGCGTATCGAGCGCCGCCTTGGAGACCGCAGCCGGGCCGCGATAGGCCGGGGCGCGCTGGCCTTCGGAGCAGGTCAGCAGCACCGCACGGCCGGCGTCGGAGGCGCGCAGCAGCGGCTCCATGCAGCGGATCAGCTGGAAATTGGCATTGAGGTTGATCGCCATCACCTCATCCCAGGATTTTGGGGTGATGTGGCCGAGCGGCGAGGACGGCCCGGCGATCGCGGCGCAGCTGACGAAGGCGTCGATCTTGCCATGGCGCTCATAGAGCGCGGCGCCGAGCCGTGCGACGCCGTCGAGATCGGTCAGATCGAGCGGCACCAGCGTCGACATATGGCCGGTAGCGGTGCGGATCTCGTCGTCGAGTTCTTCGAGGCCGCCCTGGGTGCGGGCCACGGCGACGATGTGTGCGCCGGCTTTGGCGAGCGCCAGCGCGGTGGCATAGCCGAGGCCGCGCGAGGCGCCGGTGACGAGAGCGATGCGAGAGGCGAGGGGAAGGGTCATGTCTGCAGTCGTTCCGGCTTTAAGATATATCGTAGCTTCATACGCGGGCTTGGCCCGCGTATCCATCGCTAAAATAGCAATCCTGAAGACGGCGGCCGGCTGTGGCCCGGCTGCGCCGGGCGGTCAGCTCGCCTCGGCGAGCAGCGACAACTGCCGCGGCGCGTCGATCTCGTTCATGTCGGTGAGCGGGGTCGGGTAGTCGCCGGTAAAGCAGTGGTCGGTGAATTTCGGATTGGCGGGATCGCGGCCCGGTTCGCCCATCGCGCGGTAGATGCCATCGACCGACAGGAACGCCAGCGAATCGGCGCCGATCAGCTGGCGCATCTCTTCGAGGCTATGGGTCGCGGCCAACAGATTGGCGCGGTCCGGGGTGTCGATGCCGTAATAGTCGGGATGGGTGATCGGCGGTGAGGCGATCCGGAAATGCACTTCGCTGGCGCCGGCCTCGCGCATCATCTTGACGATCTTCTTCGAAGTGGTGCCGCGCACCAGACTGTCGTCGATCAGCACGATGCGCTTGCCGGCGATCGCCGCCTTGTTGGCCGAGTGCTTCATGCGCACGCCGAGTTCGCGCACACTCTGGGTCGGCTGAATGAAGGTGCGGCCGACATAGTGATTGCGGATGATGCCGAGTTCGAACGGCACGCCCGACTGCCGCGAATAGCCGATCGCGGCCGGCACGCCGGAATCCGGCACCGGCACCACCACGTCCGCGGGCACGTGGCTTTCGCGCGCCAGCTCGGAACCGAATGCCTTGCGCGTGTCGTACACCGAGCGGCCGCCGACCACCGAGTCGGGACGGGCGAAGTAGATGTATTCGAAGATGCAGGGCCGCGCCGGCATCGGCGGGAACGGCTTGTGGCTGGTGACGCCGTGGCGGTCGAACACGATCACTTCGCCGGGCTCGATGTCGCGCACATAGTTGGCGCCGATGATATCGAGCGCGCAGGTTTCCGAGGCCAGGATCGGGCAGTCATCGAGTTCACCCAGCACCAGCGGGCGGATGCCGAGCGGATCGCGCGCGCCGATCAGCTTCTTGTTGGTGAGCGTCACCAGCGAGTAGGCGCCTTCGAGCTCGCGCAGCGCTTCGATGAAGCGATCGATGAAATGCGGGCGCTTGGAATGCGCGACCAGATGCAGGATCACCTCGGTATCGGTGGTCGATTGCATGATGGCGCCGTTGCGCACCAGCTCGCGGCGCAGCGACAGGCCGTTGGTGAGGTTGCCGTTGTGTCCGACGGCAAAGCCGCCGGCATTCAGTTCGGCAAACAGCGGCTGCACGTTGCGCAAAATGGTTTCGCCGGTGGTCGAATAGCGCACATGGCCGACCGCGGAATTGCCGGGCAGGCGGGCGATCACATCGGAGCGGGAGAAGGTGTCACCGACCAGGCCGAGCCGGCGCTCGGAATGGAACCGGCCATTGTCGAACGACACGATGCCGGCGGCTTCCTGGCCGCGATGCTGCAAAGCATGCAGCCCGAGCGCGGTGATCGCCGCGGCGTCGGGGTGACCGAAGATGCCGAACACGCCGCATTCTTCGCGCAGCGTGTCGCCCTCGAGATCGCTGTCGAGCAAGTAGCTGGCCGAACCTTCGTCGTCCGTCGGGGCGGCGTCTCGGCAAGGGTTGAAGTTCTTGGCCATCACGCCTCTCCGTTGGGGATCATTGTCCTGACGATTTCTCAATTTGCTTCTTCAAGCCGTCTCGCGACGATTTCGAATAGCCTTCGCTCGGGCTTGGTGCCGCAGGGGCCGCTTCGCCTTGCTCTTCTTCCGGCTTGTTCTTCTTGAATTTCTTCAAGATGGTGTTCTCGGGATCATCCGGCAAGAGCGACATCAGCCAATCGCCGGTGCCTTGCAGCATGGTGCGCGACTTGGCTTCAGTGACCCAATCGGGGCGCTGCTTGTCCGGCACCAGCCAGATGAAGAACAGGAACGCCACCACCACGATCAACAGGCCGCGCGCCAGGCCGAAAAGGAAGCCGAGCGTGCGGTCGAGCGCGCCGATCCGCGAATCCAGGATCATGTCGGAGATGCGCACGGTGATGATCGACACCACGATCAGGGTGCCGATGAACACGCCGGCGATCACCGCGATGCTGGCCACGGTTTCGCTGTCGAAGTAGGTCTTCGCGGTCGGCAGCAACTTCTGGTAGCTGTACAGCGTCACCAGCGCAGCCGCGCCCCACGCCGCGATCGACAACACTTCGCGCATAAAGCCGCGAACCATCGCCAGCAGGCCGGAAATCAACATCACCGCGAGCAGGACGAAGTCGAGAATCGTAATCGGCATGGATCGGTCAGGCCCGCTCGTAGGTCCAACAGGCAAAGCAGCGCTCAGCCGCGCTGCCTCGGGTTTCGGTCATATCGCACGGCTCGCGCCGACGGACCACCGCAAACCGGGCTGGCATCGCAGCAATGCTCCGATCGCTTAACGGCCGGTGTCGTTCGTCGGGTTGGCTTGTCGCGCGCGCGTTGTATAGCGGTGTCGCCGCGCGAGGTCAGCCCTCCTGACGCCGGAATCGCGCGGTTGCGGCATTTTTCTCCTGATTTGTGCTTTTGACGTTGTCGCGGCCGGGCTTGGGCGTGCCGCGGGCGGCGATATCAGCGACCAGAGCGGTGAGGCCGCCTAGCGTATTCAGCGACAAGCCGCCGTCACTGCCGCCATCGCCGCGCGCGGCTTCCGGCAGGAAGGCGCGGGCAAAGCCGAGCTTGGCGGCTTCCTTGAGCCGGGCTGCGGCCTGCGCCACCGGCCGTACCGCGCCGGACAGCGAGATTTCGCCAAAATACACCGCGTCGGGCGGCAGCGGCGCGTTAGCGAGCGACGACACCAGCGCGGCGGCGGCGGCGAGATCAGCGGCCGGCTCGTTGATGCGCAGCCCGCCGGCAACGTTGAAATAGACGTCGTAGCCGGCGAGTTTCACGCCGCAATGCGCTTCCAGCACCGCCAGCACCATCGACAGCCGCGAGGAATCCCAGCCGACCACGGCGCGGCGCGGGGTGCCGAGCGTGGTCGGCACCACCAGTGCCTGCAATTCGCACAATACCGGCCGGGTGCCTTCCATCCCGGCAAAGACCGCGGTGCCGGGCGAGCCGAGATCGCGCTCCGACAAAAACAATTCGGACGGGTTGGAGACTTCGCGCAGCCCGAGCCCGGTCATCTCGAACACCCCGATCTCGTCGGTCGGGCCAAAACGGTTCTTCACCGCGCGCAGAATCCGGAACTGCTGCGAGCCTTCGCCCTCGAATGACAGCACGGCATCGACCATGTGCTCGACCACGCGCGGCCCGGCGATCTGGCCGTCCTTGGTGACGTGGCCGACCAGAATGATGGCAGCGCCGGATTTCTTGGCAAAGCGGATCAGCGCCTGCGCCGAGGCGCGCACCTGGGTGACGGTGCCCGGCGCCGATTCCACGGTGTCGGTCCACATGGTCTGGATCGAATCGATCACGATCAGCCGCGGCGGCTTGCCGTCCGACAGTGTGGCGATGATGTCCTCGACCGAGGTTTCGGCGGCGAGCTGCACCGGCGCGTTGGCGAGCCCGAGCCGTGCCGCGCGCAGCCGCACCTGCGCGACCGCTTCCTCGCCGGAGATGTAGACGATGCGGTGGCCGGCCTTGGCCATCAGGCTGGTGGCCTGGGTCAGCAGCGTCGATTTGCCGATGCCGGGATCGCCGCCAACCAGCAGCACCGAGCCGCGCACAAAACCGCCGCCGGTGACGCGGTCGAGTTCGGCCAGGCCCGAGGCGAGTCGCGGCGCATCCGGGCTCTGGCCGGCCAGCGTTTCGAGCTGGAATTGCCGGCCGCGGCGCTTGGAGCGGATCGAGGCCGGCACCGAAGCGGCGCCGGTGACGTCTTCCTCCGACAGCGTGTTCCACTCGCCGCAGGCCTCGCATTTGCCCTGCCAGCGGTTATAGGCCGCGCCGCAGTTCTGGCAGACGAAGGACAGGGAAGCTTTGGCCATGGCTCGCGCAGCACTCTTCAAGGATTAGTGTTCGCTTTTTGTTCCGGAGCGTCCTGGAAGTCAAGGCGATTGAGGTCGCGGGCCCACGTTGCCCCGGAGTTTATGCAGCACGCTGGGCTGGGGAGGTGCGCTAGGACCGCTGCAAAGCAATGGGGTAGCTGCTGATTGCGTGGGCAGCGCGCGTCAAGATTTCATCTTGCCCCGACGATCATCGCCACCCATCCTGGCCCGGTGCTGCCAAGCACATCGCCGGATGCGGTGCTGTCGATGGAAGGACGAGTATGAAGATCGCGATCCCCACCACGGATTGGGCCACTGTCAGCGGCCATGCCGGCCAGGCGCGCTGCTGGATGCTCTATGATCTCAGCCAGCATCGCCAGGGCGCGCCATTGCCGGCGCCAGCGCGGGTGGAATTGCAGAAGGAGCAGCTGCCGCATTACTTCAAGGATGATGGCCCGCATCCGCTCGACGGTGTCGAGGTCATCGTCGCCGGCAGCGCGGGCGACGGCTTTGTGCGCCATATGAAGAAGCGCGGCACCGATGTGCTGCTGACTGGCGAGACCGACCCCGCGACCGCGCTCGACCTGCTGCTCAAGGGCGAGACGCTGCCCGATCAGCGTTTTGATATCACCACCACCATCTGCCGTTTGCGCGATCTGTTCTCGCGGCATTGATGAGCGCTGAGCGCCTGCGCCATCCGCCGATCGGCGAGGGCGCACGCGCTTGAGTTGGCGCGGCGGATTTGCGAGAGCTGCCGGCGTCAGCCAATCGGGAGCGCGTCATGCCGTCAGTCAACATTTTTACCGGATCATGGGCACGCGGCCAGGAGCGCGCGCTGCTGGACGCGGTGCATGCCGCGATGGTCAGCGCGATCGGCATTCCGGAAGGCGACCGCGACGCGGTGCTCGATCTTTATGACGACCATTGCCGGCTGGTGCCGGCCAGCAGTTCGGACCGTTACACCCGAGTTGAGATCAAGCTGTTTGCTGGCCGGTCGCTTGAGGCCAAACGCGCGCTCTATCGCGAGCTCGTGCAAAACCTCGCGGCGCTCGGCGTGCCGGCGCAAGACACCAAGATCGTGCTGATCGAAGTCGAGCGCCAGAATTGGGGGCTGCGCGGCGGCGTGCCCGGCTCGGAGCTGACGCTCGGCTTCAAGGTCGACGTGTAGCGGCGATCAGCGCCGCGGGCGATACCGCAAGCTTACGCCACGGGCGCGGGCTCGCTCGGCGCAGTGGTCGGCTCGCCGCCTTTGTAAGCGCGCTGATAGCGCGCGCCGAGGCTGGTGAGCACCTCATAGCCGATCGTGCCGAAATGGTGGCCGAGTTCATCGACGGTGATGCCGTCGCCGAGCAGGGTCGCCATCTGGCCACGGCGCACCGCGCCCTGCGGCAGCTCAGTGATATCGACCGCGATCAGGTCCATCGAAATCCGGCCGGCGATCGGGCAGCGCTGCCCGGCGATCACCACATCGGCGCCGCGGGTGCCATCGCTGCCGCCGGCGGCGCGGAAATAGCCGTCGGCATAGCCGGCCGACAGCACCGCGAGCCGGGTCGGGCGCTTGGCGGTCCAGGTGGCGCCATAGCCGACGCTGTCGCCGCGTTCGACGTTGCGGACCTGCAGAATGCGGGCGCGGAGTTCCACCACCGGCTGCATCGGATTGTCAGCCTCGGGGGTCGGATTGATGCCGTACAGCGCCGCGCCCGGCCGCACCAGATCGAAGCTGAAATGCGAGCCGAGATAGATGCCGGACGAGGCCGACAGCGACGCCGGCACGCCGGTGAACTGGCTGGCGATCTCGCGGAAGGCGTGGACCTGCTTGCCGTTGAGCGGATGGTTGAGCATTTCGGCGCAGGCAAGGTGGCTCATCACCAGCGAGATGCCGTGATCGCCGGCATGGATGCGCGGCACCAGCGCCTCGGCCTCGGCGATGGTCAGGCCAAGCCGGCTCATGCCGGTGTCGATATGGATCGCGGCGCCGCCGCGCCAGCCGGAGCGGCGGCAGAACACGTCCCATTCCGCCAGCTCATCCAGGCTGCCGATCACCGGCTGGGCGTTGATGGCGGCAAAGGCTTCGCCGCAATTCGGAAACAGTCCGTTCAAGGCATAGATCGCTGCGTCGGGCGCGACGGCGCGCACTTCGCGCGCCTCATCGAGCGTCGCCACAAAGAAGGTTTTGCAGCCAGCCGCCGCCAGCGCCTTGCTCACCGGGCCAGCGCCGCAGCCATAGGCATTGGCCTTGACCACGCCGGCGCATTCGGCCGGCACCGCGGTCTTTTCCAGCTTACGCCAATTGGCGACCAGCGCGTCGAGATCGACGGTGAGGGTGCCGATCGCGCTGGCCTGCTCGGCCTCCGGCGATGACGAAAGCACACGGCCGGCCTCGACCGACTTCGGGTTGGCTGCAATGTTCATGAGATTCAAAATGTCCTGCTGTTCGCTCCGGTGTGGCCGGCGAACGCGGCAACATTATGCGCGCCGCCGCGACGGTTCAACCGGGGCTGGCCCGAGCGGCAGCGTTGCAGGCCGATCAGCGCTGCAATCCGGCGCGGCGCTGCGGTCCGATCAACTACGTAAGCACACGAGGTCCGAATCAGGCGCCTGCGGTGCAACGATCACGATCTCGGGAATCAAAGCTTGATGACGCCGCTGCGCGCAACGCTGTCGCCACCAGGCTGGCCGGGGCGACTGAACGAAGGGGCGGCGACATGAGGCGGCGACAGACGGATTGGAGCCAACAGATCGGCCGCTCACCGGCGATGCCCGCGCTGGTGGAGCAGCCGCGCTGCACCGCTGCTCGATCGCCGCTGCAGCGACGCCATGGTGCGCGGGTCGTCATGCTGCTGGCCGCGGCGATCGTGCTGCCGGCCACCATCGCGCAGGCCGAGGATCGGTCGCCGGCAAGCGCCGGCCCCCGCAATGCCGCGCAGCTCCGTCCGGTGCGTCCCGTGCCGGTCCAACCTGCGCCGCGCTGGACGCTGTCCGCCGAGGTGATCGCACTGGCCCGTTCCGGCACCGGCAATCGGCCGCTGGTTTCGCTGGTGCCGGGCGATGTCTATTGGTTCACCCAGACCGGCATCAACACCACCAACTATCCCGGCGTCGAAGTGCTCAATAGCAGTCAGCTCGGGCAACGGCTGGCGGCGGGACCGCGGCTCAGCCTCAGCTACCGCGATCCGTCGGGCTATGGCTTTGAGCTAAGCTATTTCAATGTGGTCGGACTGACGGCGGGCAAGGCGATCGGCCCGACCAATCCAGCGCAATGGCTGGTGATGAAAGCGCCGGGCACGTTCTGGCAGACCCAGGATTACATCTATCAATCGATGGTGTGGCAGGACGACAGCCGTCTGCACAGCCTGGAAGCCAATGCGCGGCTCGAACTGGCACCGCGGGTCACGCTGTTGCTGGGCGCGCGCTGGTTGCAGCTGCGCGACCAGCTGCAAGGCACGCTCGACCCGGCCGATCTTGGCCAGCCGCTCTGGAAGCGCGGCGGTCCGAGCAAGCTGTGGGATGCGGTGCCGGCTGCTGGCAGTACGGTCGTCATCAATCCGCCGTTCTGGACGACGATCGCCACCAACAACCTTTATGGCGTGCAGATCGGCGCCAAGGCGACGCTCTGGGAGGCGGGGCCGTGGTCGCTGGGTGGCACGATCAAGGCCGGGGTGTTCAACAACCGCGCTGAGCATGTCAGTCTGGTCAGCATGCAGAAGCAGATTTTTCCAGCGCAAACCGCCACCAACGCCGCCGCCTTTGCCGGCGAAGGCAGCCTGGTCGCCAAATATCAGCTCAGCGAGGCGATCGCGCTCAAGCTCGGCTATGAGGCGCTCTGGCTCAATGGCATCGCGCTCGCGCCCGGCCAGATCGAGATGGTCAACACCACGCCCAGCACCGTGAGCGCGCAGGGCGTCAATTGCCGCTCCAGCACGCTGTTCCAGGGGCTGACCTTCGGCGTCGATTACACGTTTTAGGATGTTGCGACGCTGACAGCTGCGATGCCGCGCCTCGGCTGCCGTTCCGCGCCAGCCGCCCCGCTATTCCGCGCGCCATCAACGTGCTTTGATGCTCCCAAAAGGGCCGCGCGACGGCGGCTTTGAGGGGAGCGAGCTTGAAGCAGATCGGTCCGTTTGAAATGCGCCGATTGGAAGCGCTCAGCAACACTATCTTCGGCGTTGCGATGACGCTGCTGGCCTATGACCTGCCCAAGGCCCGCAGTTTTGCGAGTGCGCCGTCCTGGATCGACCTGGTGCGCACCTATGCGCAACCGATTATCGCGCTGATGATCAGCTTCATCGTCGCCGGGCTGTTTTGGCTGAGCCATCATCGGCGGCTGGCTTTTGCGCCAGAGGGCAGCCGCGGCGTCGTGTTCCTCAATCTGTTGTTTCTGCTGTCGATCGTGCTCTTGCCGGTGACCAATGGACTATATGGCGCGTACCGGCTCGATGACGTCGTCGCCGTCAGCTACGGCTGCCATCTGACGTTGATTGCCGGCCTCAATGCGCTGCTGTGGCTGCTGGCGCTGCGCGGAAGCCGCCATCCGGAGTTGCTGGCGAGCGCGGTGTTTCCGGTGGTCGTGTTCGTGCTTGGCACGGCGATCGCGTTCGTTGCGCCCGCCGTTGCGCAATACATCTGGTGTCTGGCGTTCGGCTCGATGGTGGTGGGCTGGGTCGCAGCCCGCCGCCAGCCATCGCAACCCAGCTGACGAGATTGCGCGGCGCGGATCACATCCGATCGGGCAGGTGGCTGTCGTCGGACAGGTCGCTGAAGCGGGTGAACTGGCCCTCGAACTGCAGATCGACGGTGCCCGTGGGGCCGTGACGCTGTTTGGCGATGATCACTTCCGCCTTGCCGTGCACAAGGTCCATCTCGGTGGTCCATTTTTCGTGCTCGGGCGTGCCGGGGCGCGGCTCCTTGTTCTGCAGATAGTATTCTTCGCGGTACACGAACATCACGACGTCGGCGTCCTGCTCGATCGAGCCCGATTCACGCAGGTCGGCGAGCTGCGGGCGCTTGTCGTCGCGGCTTTCGACCTGACGCGACAGCTGCGACAGGCCGATCACCGGCACGTTCAATTCCTTGGCCAGCGCTTTTAGGCTGGTGGTGATCTCGGTGACTTCCTGCACGCGGTTGTCGGAGCGCTTGCCCGAGCCTTGCAGCAGCTGAATGTAGTCCACGATGATCAGATCGAGGCCCTTCTGCCGCTTCAGCCGGCGGGCGCGCGCGCATAGCTGGGCGATCGACAGGCCGCCGGTTTCGTCGACGAACAGCGGCAGCGATTGCAGCTCGATGGCGTAGTCGCGGATCTTGTCGAAGTCGCGCTCGGTGATGCCGCCGCGCCGGATCGAGGCCGAGGAGATCCCGGTCTGCTCGGCGAGAATACGGGTGGCGAGCTGTTCGGCCGACATTTCGCAGGAGAAGAACCCGACCACGCCGCCATTGACGGTCTTGTTGGTGCCGTCGGCCAATGTCTCACTTCGATAGGCCTTGGCGACATTGTAGGCGATGTTGGTGGCGAGCGCGGTTTTGCCCATGCCGGGACGGCCGGCGAGGATGATCAAGTCGGAATGCTGCAGACCGCCCATGCGCATGTCGAGGTCGCGCAGCCCGGTGGAAATGCCCGACAGCTTGCCATCGCGCTGATAGGCGGCCGCCGCCATATCGACCGCCACCGCCAGCGCCTGCGAAAAGCGCTGGAAGCCGCCGTCATAGCGGCCGGATTCGGCCAGTTCATACAGCCGGCGTTCGGCATCCTCGATCTGCGCCTTGGGCGCGAAATCGACCGGCGCATCATAGGCGACATTGACCATGTCGGTGCCGATGCCGATCAGGTCACGGCGCAGCGCCAGGTCATAGATGGTGCGGCCATAATCATGGGCGTTGATGATGGTGGTGGCTTCCGCTGCCAGCCGCGCCAGATATTGGCCAACCGTCATGCCGCCAAGATCGGTGTCGGCCGGCAAGAAGGTTTTCAGCGTCACCGGGGTGGCGACCTTGCCGGCACGGATCAGGCTGGCCGAGGTGTCAAAGATCGCCTGGTGCACCGGCTCGAAGAAATGCTCGGCGCGCAAAAAGTCCGACACCCGGTAGAAGGCGTCGTTGTTGACCAGGATCGCGCCCAGCACGCTCTGTTCCGCCTCGATATTGTGCGGTGCGGTCCGATAGGCGGGCGTTCCCGCATCGGGTGCGAGTTTGAGGACGTTCGAATCAGTGGCCATGATGGAGTGGCGGTCCAAATTCCGGCAGTTACGGGGCGACTATAAATCGCCTTGCGCGCGGGGAAGGAAGGGTGGGGCGCTCTATATGCCCGATTCACACACACCGCAGCCACGGAATTGCAGCCGCCGACAATCCGCTTGACCGCGGCGCAAAAGGCGCAGCCCGGCTTTGAACCTGCTGGCTTTGAACCAGAGCGGCTGTGCCGCCGACCCATCCATAAGGCCGATCGCTAAGGTGCGAACCTTGCTGGCAACCAAGCGTTAGGCTCATGCGCGCTGGCTGCCAAATGCGGTCGCGGCATTAAGCGTTCCGACACCGTTGGACCGCTATGCGGAATAGAACCTCGGTCGTCAGCCGGGGAACCAGACAACGCCGCATTCGTTGAATGACGGCAACAGGGACGGTGAGATGGCAGAGCGGCTGGATTGGCATTCGTCGTTGCATGCCGAGCAAGCGTGGCTTGCGGCGCTGGTCGATGCGTTTGAGCAGGTCGCCGCTGCCGAGAGCACGGCCGGCTGCGATCCGAACGCGCTTGCCGCCTGTGCGCGTTATCTGGCCCGGCCCAATATCGGCGCGATCGGCGCGGTGTCGCGGCTTCTCAACTGACATCTGTTCAGCAGATCTTTTCAACGGACTTCTGTTCAACGGAAATCTGTCTCCAATCATCTTTGGCCGCACTTGATGCGCTGATCCGCTGCGATAGCGCGGCGCTGCGCGCAAAAGTCGCGTGATCTGGACGAACTTCGTCCATGTTCGGCCTGCAATGCCCTTCACATGATGACCTGCATGGCTAGCTGCTGATGCCGTTGATGCATCGGCTCGGCTGGGCCGCGTGCGATCAGTGGCAGCCGCTCATCTTGCGGGCAGCAGCCAGCGCGATCTGCATGCTTCCATTCGCAGCGCAATAGGCTAAAAGGTGGGCGCCGCGCTGCCGGCGATTTTCCCGCGACTGGAGGAGTGAATGTCGAGCCGAGCGCTCAGTTTAGCGACGGTGTTCGGTCTAATCGTCTGCTCTGCGACGACTGGACGAGCTGAAAACCTCGAGGCTGGCAAATCGCCGGCGCAGATTTTTGCGGGCACTTGTGCGGTCTGTCACAAGAGTGCGCGTGGCCTGGTACGCACCGTGCCGCCGTCGTCGCTGCCCTCATTCCTGCGGCAACACTACACGACCAGCGCCGACATGGCCGGCATGCTGAGCTCCTATCTGATGGGTAGCGGCGGCACCGATCCGCGTGGCCGCGGTGGCTTGACCCGCCAGGGCGAGGAAGCCAAGTCCGGCCGCGCTGCCGAGCCGGCCGAAGCTGTGCCGGGACGCCGGATGCGCGAAGCGCCGCCGCAGGCACCGGGCGCCGATGCGGCCAGCCCGGCCGCCGAAGGGCAGGCCGATCAGCCGCCGCGCAGCCGCCGCGATTCCAAGCGCAAGCGTCAGGAACTCGAAAACCAGCCGCCGGCGAGCGATGCGCCCGCCGCGACCGCCGCTGAGGAACAGCCGCAGCAGCCGCCGCGCAAGCGCAAGAAAGATAAGCAGCAGGCCAAGCCGGAGCCTAAGACCGAGCCCACCGAGGCCGGCAAAACGGAAGCTGGCAAGACCGAACCTGGCAAGACCGAACCTGGCAAGACCGAAGCGGGTAAGACTGACGCCAAGCCGGAACCGAAGGCGGACGCCAAGTCTGAACCGGCCAAGTCTGAACCGGCCAAGTCTGAACCGGCCAAGTCTGAGCCTGCCAAGTCTGAGCCTGCCAAGTCGGAACCTGCCAAGTCGGAACCGGCTAAGTCCGAGCCGTCGAAGGCGGATGGGGCCAAGCCGGAACCGGCCAAGACCGAGCCTGCCAAAACCGAGCCGGCCGATGTGAAGCCTGTGCCCGCGGTGCCGGCCAAGCCGGACGCGGCGCATGACGAGCCCGCCAAGGTGCCGGCCAAGCCGGATGCTGCCGACAAGGCTAAGCCGGATGCCGCCGACAAGGCCGAGCCGGGAGCGGCTCCCGCCGCGGCCGAGACCGTGAAGCAGCCGGAGGCGCCGAAGGCGGAGCCGGCCAAATCCGAAACGCCGAAGGCCGACGCTCCGAAGCCGGACACCCCGAAGGCGGAGACCCCGGCCAAGGCCAAGTCGGACGATCACGACACCGCCAAGCCGGAGCCGGGCCACGACGCGAAGTCGGATGCCAAATCGGACGTGAAGTCGGATGTGAAGCCGGAGCCGAAGCCGGACGCCAAACCGGAGCCCAAGCCGGAGGCCGCTCCGGCGCCGCGCTCCGATGACAGCGCCGATCGTCCGGCTGCGCCCGCCAGCAGTGAGCCGGCCGCACGCCCGGCCGCCTCGACGGCGCCCGCCCAGCCGGTGGCGCCGCCGCCGGTGGCGCCCGGTCCGCCGCCGCCGCCGGTCGAGCCCGGCGCGACCCCGGATCTGCCGATCTCGAAGTAACGCGATCCCATCACCGATCACAGAACGGCGCGGCTCAGGCCGCGCCGTTCCTGTTTGTGGTGCAGTGTTGCGTATCGCTGGCGCGGGTGATCAAGCCGGGGCGGCAGGTCGCGGTGGTGGCGGCGGATGTGTTCTGCCTGCGCGATGGCGCTGAGATCCACACTGCCACCGCTTTGGCCTCGATTGCGATGCTCGATGACGCCAAGGGCGCCAAGCACAATGACGCAAAGTACCACGACGCAAAGCAGAAGAGCCCGGCCTGAGGACAGGCCGGGCTCTTGCTGTGGTGATGGAAAAAGGGGAGGCCGGGCTTACTGCTCGGTCTCTTCCTCGCCGTGCACCGCGTCCGGATCGAAGAACTCGCCGGCGGCGGCCAGCGCTTCGGCAGCGGCGTCCTGATCTTCGCGGCGGGTCGAGATGTCTTCGCCGCGGTTGATGCGCTCGGCTTCTTCAGCGCTGCGCGCCACGGTGACCGACACGCCGACTTCGACTTCCGGGTGCACGGCGATCGAGATCTCGTGCTTGCCGATGGTCTTGACCGGGGCGTCGAGCAGCACCTGGCTGCGGCTGATCTGGATGCCGTCGGCAGCGAACGAGGCGATGATGTCGCGCACCGACACCGAACCGTACAGCTGGCCGGCTTCCGAAGCCTGACGCAGCACCACCACGTTGCGGCCTTCGATCTTCTCGGCGACCTTCACGGCTTCGCCCTTGGCGGCGAGGTTGCGCGCCTCGAGGTCGGCCTTCATGTGCTCAAACTTGGCGCGGTTGTCGGCGGTGGCGCGCAGCGCCTTGCCGCGCGGCAGCAGGAAGTTCCGGGCGTAGCCGTCCTTGACCTTGACGATATCGCCCATCTGGCCGTGCTTGGCGACGCGTTCCAGCAGAATGACTTCCATGATGTTCTCCTTGTCAGTGTATGCGTGTGATTGAAAATTCGTTTCGGGTTCAGTCGTCGTTTGCCGCACGGGGCGGCGGCTGCCGGGCGAAACGCCGCCGGAAGCCAAACAATGCCTCGGCAATGCCGAAGGCGACGGCCAGCAGGATCGGCCAGCCAAACACCATGCACAGCGCGTAGCTGGAGCCGAGGATGAAGGTGCGGTTGCGCGAGCCCTGCGTCAGGGTGTGCAGCGTGGCCAGGCCCTGCAGCGCATAGGCCATCATCAGCGTCGCGGTGGCGGCACGGCCGACGATGCCGGGCAGGCTGTCGATGAAGCTGATGGCCACCGCGAGCGAGAGCGCGGCCAGCGTCATCGGCGGCAGGCTGACGGCGTTCAGGTCCGGCCAGGGCCGCTGCAGCCGGCCGGACATCGCGGTGATCTTGCCGGCCAGCCAGAGATTCACGGTGAGCGTCATCATCGCCATCACCGCAGCCGCGGACGGCGCAACGATGGCCAGCGCGGTGGCGAGCTGCTCGATGTCGCCGCGCGGCGCACTGCTGCTTTCGCTCAGCACTTTGGTCAGGCTGTTGCGCAGGCCTTCAGTGATGCTGGTGCTGTCGCCGCCCACGGTGAACAGCGTCACCACGGTGGTCAGGGTGGCGAGGCCGGCGATCCAGAGAATGATGCGGTCGATCGGGTACCATTCCAGCGTGCTCGGCACGCCGGCTGGCGACATCGCGAGCGGTGCCGCACGGCCAAGCATCGCCAGACGGCCGAGCCACCAGGCGGGCAGCGCAATGGTCACCAGAAATACTGCGAGATAGGGCAGGCCGAACATCGTGCCCAGTGCGAGCGCGGCCGCCAAGCCGCCAATTGCGGCGCCGCCCGAGCCCCAGCCGAGCGCAGCGACCATCAGCGGCAGTGGTGCGAGGTAAAACAGCAATACCGCGACCATCGCGCCCGATACGATCGAGCCGAACATCAACGCCGACGCGCAGCCGGCGGCCAGATGGATCAGGATATTGGCGATCATCAGCTGTCCCGCTCCCTTCGAGCGGTTAGAGGCCAAGGGCCCCAACCATCGGCGAGCGGAACGACCCGGACGCCTTATGAAAAAACGTAAGTGGTGTTCAGCGAAACGGCCGGCAGCAAAAGCTGCCGGCCGAATGCGTCAGCGAATGACGTAGGGCAGCAGACCCAGGAACCGGGCGCGCTTGATGGCGCGGGCCAGTTCACGCTGCTTCTTGGCGGACACGGCAGTGATGCGGCTCGGCACGATCTTGCCGCGCTCGGACACGTAACGCATCAGCAGCTTGGAATCCTTGTAGTCGATCTTCGGCGCATTCGCGCCCGTGAACGGGCAGGTCTTGCGGCGACGGAAAAACGGACGGCGGGCACCAGCTTCGGCCATATCTCTTACTCCTCGGTCGCTGCAGGGGCGGCGGCGTCATCGCGCGGGCGGCGCGGGCCACGATCACCACGGAAGCCGTCACGGTCGCCACGCAGGCCACCGCCGCGATCGTCACGATCGCGATCCCGGTCAGCCTTGCGCATCATGGCCGACGGACCTTCCTCGAGTTCGTCAACGCGAACGGTGAGGTAGCGAATGATGTCTTCGTTGATCCGCTCCTGGCGCTCGATCTCCGCCACCACCGCGGCCGGGCCGTCGATGTTGAGCATCACGAAATGCGCTTTGCGGTTCTTGTTCATGCGATAGGTCAGCGAACGCAGGCCCCAAGACTCAGTCTTGGTCACCTTGCCACCGAGGCTCTCGATCACACCCGTGATCTGGGTGGTCAGGTCTTCCACCTGCTGGGCGCTCGCGTCCTGACGCGCGAGAAAAACATGCTCATAAAGAGGCATGATGGTCCTTTCCAAGGTTGATCGCCGATCCCAGCGACAAGCCCCTCGAACCCTTCGGAAAGGACTCGGAATGCTCAGAAGGCGGAAGCACGGGACGACGGGCCGACTGGCCCTGCCACATCAGTTCGTCCGAATGGAGGAAATGCTGAGACCGTCCGTTCAGCTCCCGGCCGGGATCTGCGGATGGGCGGGTTATACGGGTTTTGCACGGCTTGGCAAGGGAGAAGCGGCCGCGAACCGGGCAGAGCGGGGGCCCGTTTGTCGCCCGCATCACAGATTAAGGTGCATCGGGCCGGCAGTCAGCGCCGGCAACGGTTCGGCCGTGACCAGATCGGTATCCAAATCGGGGGCGAGGTTGGGGGCGGTCAGGCCGGGCCGGCAGATCACGAACACGCCTTTGCCGCGCCGCTTGGCCTCATACATCGCCATGTCGGCCGAACGCAGCAATTCGTCGGTGGTGCGGCCGTCGCGTGGATAGCCGGCAATGCCGATGCTGACGCCGATGCGCAGCGGCTGCCGCTCGGCGACGTCGAACGGGTGCGAGATCATGGCTAGGATGCGCTCGGCGATCGGCGCGGCCTGATCGGTGTCGAGGCCGGGCAGCAGAATCACGAATTCGTCGCCCCCGACCCGGAACACCAAGTCGTCGGACCGAATCGCATCGCGCAGTCGGTGCGCCACCGCGACCAGAATGGCATCGCCCGCGGCGTGGCCGTAGCGGTCGTTGGCGGCCTTGAAGCCGTCGAGGTCGAGGCAGAACACCGAAAAACGCCGTTGGCTGCCGTCGATCGCCAATGCCGCCTTGCGCAGCTGCTCGTCGAACGCCTTGCACTGCATGATCCGGTTCGGCAGGCCGGTCAGCGGATCGGCGTTGGCGAGCCATCGGTTTTCTTGTTCAGAAAGAAAGAGATGGCAGAGAACTTCATAGTTCTCCATGAGAATGAGCGAGATCGCGATCGCGAACACCGGCATCAACAGCGCTACGGTTGAGAACGCTTGATGTGGCGAGGCCAGCATGGCTGCGGTGAATGGCGTGCCGAGCAGCAGGATCTTGGCGATCGCCAGCCGCGGCGTTCCGGCATTGCGCGAGGAAATCCCGCCGGCAAGCCCGGCCACCACCATCGCCGACAGCAGCGTCAGCATCAGATTGCCGGAGAGCACACACAGCCCGCAGCCGATCGCAAAGCTGAAGGCCCAGCCGAGGCCCAGCAGCACGATCGGCGCAAAACTGCCGTCGCGTCCCTCGGCTTCGGTGCGCTCCAGCCGGACCAGCGCGGCATAGCGCGCGCAGCAGAACGCCACCTCGATCAGCAGCCAGACATAGGCCCAGATCGCTTCGGTCGAGCCCGCGGTGATGCCGACCATCAGCATCGTCGAAGCGTTCGACAGAATCAGGGTGCGCCGCTTGGTCTGGCTGTGGCGCACCAAAAGGTGCACGATCGCCGGCGGCTGCGGCCGCGACGTTGTGGTCAGCCAAGCTACCAGGCGCGCGATCGGCCCGCGGCGACCATCCCTGTCGCTGCTGCGCCGATCATCCGCCGAAAACAATGTTTCTGACCCCATCACCCCAGGATCCCTAATTGCGGCCTCGGACTATCGGGGCGAGTGTTGCATCGCAATTAAGGGCAGGCCCTCGAACGCGATCAGCATGAATCCTTTGTTGCCGGTTTGCGTCAGCTTTCATTGAATGATCGTCAATCTGGCTTGACAGCACCGGCCTTGCGGGTCTCTTACGGCCAAGCTTGCCGCGCCATGGCGGCCAAGAGTTCATTTTCTTGGTTCAGTCGATTATGGCAAGTCGTTGATTTCGATGGATTATGCAGGCTCTGCGCCTTTGTGCGCCGGGCCGCGGTTGGGCCCTTGTCGCGGGCACTCAATGTGGGGGCGATGATGACGGCAGCATTCACTTTCCCAGGTCAGGGATCGCAAACCGTGGGGATGGGCAAGGCGCTGGCCGATGCCTTCCCGGTGGCGAAGGCGGTGTTCGACGAGGTCGATGCGGCGCTTGGCGAAAAGCTCACCCAGGTGATCTGGGAAGGGCCGGCCGAGACGCTGCAGCTGACCGAGAACGCCCAGCCGGCGCTGATGGCGGTGTCGCTGGCGACGCTGCGCGTGCTCGAGACCGAAGCCGGCTTTGACGTGGGCCGCGATGCCGCATTCGTCGCGGGCCATTCGCTCGGCGAGTATTCGGCGCTGGCGGCGGCCGGTAGCCTGACGATCAGCGATACCGCGCGGCTGCTGCGCACCCGTGGCCTCGCCATGCAGCGCGCGGTGCCGGTCGGCGTCGGCGCGATGGCGGCGTTGCTCGGTCTTGATTTCGAAGCGGCGACCGCGGTGGCCGAAGAGGCGGCGCAGGGCGAAGTCTGCCAGGCCGCCAATGATAATGGCGGTGGCCAGGTGGTGGTGTCCGGCGACAAGGCCGCGGTCGATCGCGCGGTCGAGATCGCCAAGGCCAAGGGCGCCAAGCGCGCCATGCTGCTGCCGGTATCCGCCCCCTTCCATTGCCGGCTGATGCAGCCCGCCGCCGATGCGATGGCCAAGGCGCTGGCCGAGGTCACCATCAAGGCGCCGGCGGCGCCGCTGGTCGCCAATGTGCTGGCATCGCCGGTGACCTCGCCGGAAGAGATTCGCCGGCTGCTGGTCGAGCAGGTGACCGGCACGGTGCGCTGGCGCGAGTCGGTGGCCTATATGGCCAGCCAGGGTGTGACGCATTTCTTCGAGATCGGCGCCGGCAAGGTGCTGAGCGGACTGGTGAAGCGAATCACCGATGGCGCCACCGGCCTTGCCGTCGGCGCCCCCGCGGACATTGCTGCGGCCAAGGACGCGCTCGCCGCGGCCAAATCCGCGTAGCCTCATCAAGGGAGAGACCCATGTTTGATCTGACAGGCCGGACCGCGCTGGTCACCGGCGCGACCGGCGGCATCGGCGGCGCGATCGCCCAGGCGCTGCACACCCAGGGGGCGACCGTCGCCATCTCCGGCACCCGGCGCGAGGCGCTGGACGCGCTCGCTGCCAAGCTCGGCGAGCGGGTTCACGTGCTGCCGTGCAACCTCTCCGATGCGGCTTCGGTGGAAGAACTGGTGCCGTCAGCCGAAAAGGCGATGGGCGGGCTCGACATCCTGGTCAGCAATGCCGGCATCACCCGCGACAACCTGTTCGTGCAACTGCGCGACGAGGATTGGGACGAGGTGATCAAGGTCGATCTGACCGCGACTTTCCGCCTGGCGCGCGCCGCCACCAAGCTGATGATGCGCAAGCGCTTTGGCCGCATCATCGCCATCACCTCGGTGGTCGGGGTTACCGGCAATCCGGGGCAGGGCAACTACACCGCCGCCAAGGCCGGCCTGATCGGCATGATGAAGACGCTCGGCGCGGAATACGCCAAGCGCAACATCACCGCGAACTGCATCGCGCCGGGCTTCATCGCCACCCCGATGACCGACGTGCTCAACGACAAGCAGCGCGAAGCGATTCTCGGGAAGGTGCCGGCTGGACGGCTGGGGACGGCCGACGATATCGCCGCTGCGGCGGTTTATCTCGCGTCCAATGAAGCGGCTTACGTCACCGGCCAGACCATTCACGTCAATGGCGGCATGGCGATGATCTGACAACTGCAGCCGCTCCCGATCTATCCCCATCGGTCGGGAACGGCTTGTAGTCAAGGCATCCGAAGTATGGTAACCGAACCACGTTTGGATGGGCGAAGAACGCCATTGCAGGGGAGCAAAACCCTGTATATTGGCGAGACTGAGCTTTGACCTTCTTCCAGGCTCAGCCCTGGGGGATGGGGACAAATCAAGACACTGCGCGATTGCGACGGGAACTTAACGAGTTAACGCACCACGATGGCTCGTCTCCTAGCGGTCGGGTCCAATGGAACAGCACGAGGTTTAGACAATGAGTGAGATTGGCGAGCGGGTTAAGAAGATCGTGGTGGAGCACCTAGGTGTTGAGCCCGAGAAAGTGGTCGATGGCGCCAGCTTTATTGACGACCTCGGTGCAGACAGCCTGGACACGGTCGAGCTCGTGATGGCCTTCGAAGAAGAATTCGGCTGCGAGATTCCCGACGACGCTGCTGAGACGATTCTGACGGTCGGCGACGCCGTCAAATTCCTTGAGAAGAACGCGAAGAGCTAACGCCCTAACGCTGCATTATTGAAGCCGGACGGGCCGCGGCAGCGCGGTCCACCGGCTTCTTGCTATGCTGCGGAAGTTGATACGCTGCAGAAGTTGATACAGAGGCTGAATATGAGGCGGGTAGTCGTCACGGGCCTTGGCATGGTCACGCCACTCGGCTGTGGCGTCGATACGACTTGGCAGCGCGTTCTCAACGGGCAAAGCGGCGCGCGGCAGATCGATACGTTCGACGTGTCGGATCTGAGCAGCCGCATCGCCTGCATGGTGCCGCGCGGCGATGGCAGCGATGGCACTTTCAACGCTGACCAGTGGATGGAGCCCAAAGACCAGCGCAAGGTCGATGACTTCATCATTTTTGCGATGTGTGCCGCGCGTCAGGCGCTGGACGACGCAAATTGGCATCCAAGTACCGAAGAGGAGCGCTGCGCCAGCGGCGTGATGATCGGCTCCGGTATCGGCGGTCTGTCCGGCATCGCAGATGCCGCAGTGCTGGTGAAGGAGCGCGGTCCGCGGCGGCTGTCGCCGTTCTTCATTCCCGGACGGCTGATCAATCTGGCCTCCGGCTACGTTTCCATTGAGCACGGTCTCAAGGGACCGAATCACTCCGCGGTCACCGCCTGTTCGACCGGCGCGCACGCCATCGGCGATGCCAGCCGGCTGATCGCGCTCGGCGATGCCGACGTGATGGTGGCCGGCGGTACCGAATCGCCGATCAGCCGACTCGGCATGGCCGGCTTCTGCGCCATGCGCGCGCTGTCGACCGCCTTCAACGACACCCCGGAAAAAGCCTCGCGGCCCTATGACCGTGATCGCGATGGTTTTGTGATGGGTGAGGGCGCCGGCGTCGTGGTGCTCGAAGAATACGAACACGCCAAGCGCCGCGGCGCGCGGATCTATGCCGAAGTGATCGGCTACGGTCTGTCCGGCGACGCGTACCACATCTCCGCTCCGTCCTCGGATGGCGATGGTGCCTATCGCTGCATGACCTCGGCGATGAAGCGCGCCGGCATTGCGGCGTCCGACCTCGACTACATCAACGCCCACGGCACTTCGACGCCGCTCGGCGATGAGATCGAGCTTGGTGCGGCGCAGCGCCTGCTCGGCGATGCGGCGTCGCGGGTCTCGATGTCGTCCACCAAATCCTGCACCGGCCATCTGCTCGGTGCCGCTGGTGCGATCGAGGCGATTTTCTGCGTGTTGGCGATTCGCGACAATGTTGCGCCGCCCACCATCAATCTCGACAATCCGTCGGTCGACAGCCCGATCGATCTGGTGCCGCACAAAGCGCGGCAGCGGCAGATCAATGTGGCGTTGTCGAACTCGTTCGGCTTTGGCGGCACCAACGCATCGGTGATCGTTCGTCGTCTAACCGATTGACGTCGGATGGTGTATGGCTTCACCCTATTCGCTGCACACCGGGTCCCGTGGGCGGCTTGACTTGCGTGGGCAGCAAGGTCTGACTGCGCTGCGCGTGTCTGACACGCAGCGATGTCCGATGTTCCACGCCGGCCCAGTTGAACCGACAGGATCCGAGTTGCATCGATGAGTGAACGGCCGCCCATCTCACCGAAAAGCCCGCGTGCTGCATTGGAGCCTGAACAGGTTCCGCCGCCGCCGAAGCGTTCCGATCGCGCGCGCAATCCGCTGGTGGTTGTTGGCAATGCGATCATCACCGGGCTGCTGGTGCTGATGATCAGCGCGGGCGGCCTGTACGTGTACGGCAAGCAGAAGATCGAAGCGCCCGGGCCGCTTGCGGAAGACAAGATCGTCAACATTCCACAGCGCGCCGGCATCACCGATATTTCCGACATCCTGCGCCGCGAGGGCGTCACCGAAGCCAATCGCTGGATGTTTCTCGGCAGCGTGATCGCGCTCAAAGCGCGCGGCGAGCTGAAGCCGGGCGAATACAATTTTCAGAAGAACGCCAGTCTGCGCGACGTGATCGGCACCATTGTCGAAGGCAAGGTGGTGCAGCATTCGGTGACGATTCCCGAAGGCCTGACGTCGGAACAGATTCTGGCGCGGCTGATGGACAACGACATCTTCACCGGCGCAGTGCGTGAAGTTCCGCGCGAAGGAACGCTGCTGCCGGAGACTTACAAGTTTCCGCGCGGTGCCAGCCGCGAGCAGGTGATTCAGCGCATGCAGCAGGCGCAAAAGCGCGTGCTCAACGAGATCTGGGAACGGCGCAATCCGGACGTGCCGCTCAAGACGCCCGAGCAATTGGTGACGCTGGCCTCGATCGTCGAGAAAGAGACCGGCAAGCCCGACGAGCGCAGCCGGGTCGCCGCGGTCTATGTCAATCGCCTGCGGCAGAAGATGAAGCTGCAATCCGATCCGACCATCATCTATGGCCTGGTTGGCGGCAAGGGCACTTTGGGGCGGCCGATCAAGCGCAGCGAGATCACCCAGCCGTCGCCTTACAACACCTATGTGGTCGAAGGGTTGCCGCCTGGGCCGATTGCCAATCCTGGCCGCGCTTCGCTGGAAGCCGCCGCCAACCCGGCGCGCACCCGCGATCTGTTCTTCGTTGCCGATGGCACCGGCGGCCATGTGTTCACCGAAACCTACGACCTGCATCAGAAGAACGTCGCCAAGCTGCGCGCGCTGGAACGGCAGATTCAGAACGACACGGTCGAGCCTCCGGAAGAACCGGCCGTGAGCGTGCCGAGCACCGCCAGCACGCCGCCGGCTGCCCAGGCCGATCCGGCCGCAGCGCCGCCGCCGGCGCAGAAGCGGCAGCCGCGTCCCCAGGCAGCGAAGCGCACCGCGCAGCCGCCCGCCGCAGCGCCGGTGCCCACCGAGCAATAGCCGGAAATCGGTTCCCACGATCCCGGCAGCGGCGTAAGGTCCCGCGCGCGAGACTGCGAGTCCGCGCGCGTAATTCATGGAGAGTTGTTGGCGATGTCGTTGTCGAGCATGACTGGGTTTGCCCGAAGCCATGGCACCAGTGGGCCGTACGTGTTCGAGTGGGAACTGAAATCCGTCAACGCCAAGGGCCTCGACCTGCGGCTGCGTTTGCCGTCGGGCTGGGATGAAGTCGAGCAGGTGGTGCGCAAGCGCGCCGCCGACGTGCTGTCGCGCGGCACCGTGTACGCCAATCTCAGCATCAACCGCGCTCACGCCCAGACCACGGTCAAGGTCAACGAGGACGTGCTGTCCGCGGTGGTCAAGGTTGCCACCGAACTGTCGGGCCGGATCGATGCTGCCGCGCCGCGCATCGATGGGTTGCTGGCGATCAAGGGCGTGATCGAAGTGGCTGATCCTGATCGCGACGAGGCGGAAGACGCCGCGGCGCGCAAGGCGGTGGAAGCCAGCTTCACCAAGGCGCTCACCAGCCTGATCGAGATGCGCAAGCGCGAGGGCGAAACGCTGCGCACCATTTTGCTGCAGCGGCTCGATGAAATCGAAGCGCTGGCCAAGCGCGCCGAGGATGCGCCCGGCCGCAAGCCCGAGGCGATTCGCGCCCGGCTGGCCGAGCAGGTGGCCGCGCTGCTGGAAACCTCCGATCGCTTCGATCCCGATCGTCTCGCGCAGGAAGCGCTGATGATCGCGACCAAGGCCGATATCCGCGAAGAACTCGACCGGATCGCGTCGCATGTGTCCCAGGCGCGCGCCATGCTGAAGGCTGGCGGTGCGGTCGGCCGCCGTCTCGATTTTCTGGCGCAGGAGTTCAACCGCGAGGTCAATACCTGCTGCTCGAAATCCAATGACGTCGAGCTGACCAACACCGCGCTAGAAATGAAGAACGCGGTCGAGCAGTTCCGCGAGCAGGTTCAGAATCTGGAGTGAGCATGACCAAGCCTATCCACAATCCCAATGGGGTGGAGCGGCGCGGACTGATGTTCGTGCTGTCGTCGCCGTCCGGCGCCGGCAAGACCACGCTGTCGCGAATGCTGGTCTCCGAAACCCCGGAACTGGAAATGTCGGTGTCGGCCACCACCCGGCCGATGCGGCCGGGCGAAGTCGATGGCCGCGATTACTACTTTGTCGATCGCCCGAAATTCGACGCCATGATCGCGGCTGACGAATTTCTGGAATGGGCCAATGTGTTCGACAACCGCTACGGCACGCCGCGCGCCGCGGTGGAGACCGCGCTCGCGGCCGGACGCGACGTGCTGTTCGATATCGACTGGCAGGGCACCCAGCAGCTGCGCAGCCGTGCGCCGAACGATGTCGTCAGCGTGTTCATTCTGCCGCCGTCAGTGCAGGCGCTCGAGCATCGTCTGCACACTCGGGCGCAGGATTCCGACGAAGTCATCCGCGGCCGGATGCGCAAGGCTGGCGATGAGATGAGCCGGTTCGATGCCTATGACTACATCGTGGTCAACGACAATATCGGCATCGCCTTCGAGTCGGTGCGGGCCATCCTGCGTGCCGAGCAATTGAAGCGTGCGCGTCAGGTCGGCCTCGATGCGTTTGTGCAGCGCATGCGCCAGGAACTCGAACGCTGAGATTGAACAAGCGATACTAGTACCATCGGTCGTATCAATGACCGTCATACCCGCGCTTGTCGCGGGTATCCACGTCTTAAAATCGCTGCAAGATCAAAGACGTGGATGGCCGGGACGAGCCCTACGAGATTCACACATCTTGTCGGAGCTTCCAGCCTTGCAGCATGGCCTTCAGTGATTGAAGGCCGTGCAGCATGACGATGGGGCCAGGTTTACCGTAGTAGCCGGTCCATCCGCCGAGCCGGGCGCAGACCCAGCTGGCGTAGGCGAGCGATCCTTTGGGGTGCGGGTTCTTCTGTTTCGCGGTTTTGCCTTCGAGGGTCTGGCAGATCGCTTCCAGCGCCGGCTGGTCGTCGGAGGCGAGCGCGTCCTGTAACGGTCGACCGGCTTGGCCGTCGCGCTCGCGTACCATCTGCAGCACTTGAATGGCAGCGATCAGGGTTGCGGTGGTCAGGTTCTCGAATGGCTCATCCTCGGTGATCCGCACCGCTTCGATGTCGAAGCCCTTGGTTTTCATCACCCGGAACAATTGCTCGATGGTCCAGCGCTGGCGGTAGAAGCCGGTGATCATCAAGGCCTGCGCCAGCGTCGTCACCGGGTGCGTCGTCAGCAGCCGCCAATGCACCGGCGTCGCCGCTTGTGGCGGATCAATCTCGCGCGCTTCCACCAAAGTGAGCGTCACGGTCTTCGGCAGCTTCGCCGCCTCACTGGGATGATTGCGTTTCGGCCGCTTCAGGGTGATCTCGCGGGCACGCAGCGCCAGCGTCGCCTGACGCACCGGCCGGCCCGGATGAGCCGGGACATCAATGGTTTCGCAGCCGAGTTCGGCCTCCTGCGCCAGGCAGTCATACAATGAGCCGCCACCTTCCAGCATCCGGTCATGGTGGGCACGGATCAATAGTTCGGTCTCGGCGGGCCGACAGGCAAACTCCTCGTAGATATCGCCTTCCCGGTCGGCGATCACGGTCACGCAAGCCGCGCCTGCCGCGACCAGGCTGGCCGCGGTCTGGGTCGCATCGAGCCAGCGCCGGCTTTCCTTGTCCTCGAACGGCCGCTTGCCGCACAGATGTTTCTTGCCGCCAACGCGGCTCAGGAACACCGCATCGACAAGGCCGAGCAATCCGCCATCGCCGGCATCCACCGCGATCATCGGATGCAGGTTCAAACTGCTTAGTTTGCCATCGTCGCGCAGCGTCGTGGTGTCCTGGATCGCCAGGATGTGGCGGTCCTTGACCAGCAAGGCGGTGCGCGCCCGCGCATGCGCGACCATCTCGTTCGGTGTCACCTTCGGGTTACGCAAAAATCGGGTGAAGCGCATCTCGCCGGCCCGATTGCCCCCGACGCGGCGGACGCTGACGCCCGCTTGGCCCACAGCAACCAGCCGAGCCAGCAAGCAGGCCCCCCTTTTTCCAGGCGCCGGTCGCCAAACCGTCCCAAACCACCTTCCATCTGCTGCCCCTGAATCGTCGATCTTGGCACTGCAGCGATTCAGAAAAATCGCCGTGCCGCAAGCCGCGTCAGAATCAGATGTGTGAATGTCGTAGGGACGAGCCCGGCCATGACCTGCGGAGTGGTTGGTATCAATCCGTTGGTATAATGACTTCATGCACTGTGGCCGGGCTCGTCCCGGCCATTGGTGTTTTGGCCCTGGCGCGCCCTTCATTTGTACTTATGCGATGCGGCGCGCTGCGAGCTGAGCGAGTAATTGCTCGGCGGCTTGGCTCGCGCGCTCGGACTGCGCCCGTTCCTGGGCGACGCGCAGCCAGTTCGGCGGTTGCGGTCGCGATTGATTGAGGGACGGAGCGGGCTGCGGCCGGGCTGGTGCGGCAGCCGCAGGCGCGGGGGCCGGCGTCCATGGCGCTGCTGATAGCGGCGGCATCTCGACCGATGTCATATCGATCGGTGCCGTATCGATTGGTGTCATGTCGATCGGCGCGAAGGCCGGGGCGGTGTCGGCTTCGGTGCGCAGCAAACGACGCGACCGGCCAAAACGCATCAGCAATTTCACGATCGCAGCGGCGAGGCCGAGCGCGGTCACCACGCCAGCCATCAGCATCCAATTGCGATCGTATTCGGGATTGGCGTTTTCCGGCGGCAGCGCCGTGGCCGTGGCCGTGGGCGCGGGTGTGCTGTTGAGCGAAGATGCGGGCGCGGACACGGGTTCCGCGGCGGCCGGAACCGGATGGTCCTGCGGCGTGGTGGCATCCGACCAGCGCGAGGCCAGCGACCAATGCGGATTGGCGGCGGGGGCTGGTTCGCTATCGGTGGTCGGCGCGGGCGTTGCTGCGGCTATGCGGGGCTCGGCCTGTTCGGGCGCGGGCCACACCGCATCGGGGGCTGGATCGGCCGGTTCCGCGATCAGTTCCGCCCTGGCATCGGCCAGCGACGGCGCTGGCCTGTGCTCGCCGCCGGACGCTGAATTCTGGGCGACCGGAGCCGCGCTGCTGCCGCGCTTATCGCCGAGATACCAGCAGTGCCGCTTGCTGCCGCGCTCGACCCGGTAGCGCCAGTGCTTGCCGGCCGGTGTCGCGCCCGCTGGCGCGGTGAGACAGGTTTCGGCCTGCGCGGGAACTGGGGTGATCAGGCTCAACGCCGGTGCGGCGAAGGTGGCGGCGATCATGACCGGCAAAAGTTTCGCGGCTCGGAAACGCATTCTGCAACTCCGTGACTCGAACGCAACTTGAACTGCTTTCGAGCCCGGTTGTCCGCGACAAATGGGGTGTCAATGAGCCGCAAATCCGAGCGCCATGGGGCAACATTCAGGCCGCCGCGAAGAGACGGCGGCCTGTGCTGCAAGCTGTGCGCGGAAAGTTGTTAGTTGGTGAGCATCACGCGGCCGACCACGCGGCCGGCGCGTAGTTCATCGATCCATTTCTGCACATCGGCCATCGGTTCTTCGCGCATCGGGGTCGGCGCGATCTTGCCGGCGCGCGCCATCGCCATCAGTTCCTTGGCTTCGGCCAGCGTGCAGGTCATGAAGCCTTCGATCGACATGCGCTTGTAGATCCATTGCACCATCGGCAGATTGAAATTGCCGCCGATCAGGCCGGACACCACGATTTTGCCGCCGCGCGCCACGGTGCTGACCGCAAAATTCATCGACTTTTCGGAGCCGGCGAAATCGACGATCGCGTCAAAGCCGCCGAACTCCTTCATGATGCGCTTGGCAACATCGGGATCGGCCGGATCGTAAGCGACGCTGGCGCCATTGCTGAGCGCGGTTTCGCGCGCCGCGGGATTGATATCAGCGACCGAGATCGGCTGCTGGAACATCGACCGCGCCAGCGACAGCCCCATCATGCCGACGCCGCCAAGGCCGATCAGCAGCAGATTGCGCTGCCGCGGCCGGTCCACCAGCCGCTTCAACGCGCCATAGGCGGTGGCGCCCGAGCACATCAGCGTCGCGGCCTGGTTGATCGGCAGCGGATCGTAATCAAGCAAGTATCTGGCGTCGGGCACCAGCACATGGCTGGCAAAGCCGCCATCGATCGCGACGCCCAAAAAGCGATTGCGGGTGCACAGATTCTCGTCGCCGGCGAGACAGTCGCGGCAGGTGCCGCAGCCGATCCACGGAAACACGGCCTTGCGGGTGCCGATCAATTCCTTCGGCGCGTCGGGGCCGACTTCATCAACCACGCCGGCAATCTCGTGGCCGAGCGTGAAGGGCAGCGTCATGCCCTTGGTGGTGTCGAGCCGCTTGCCGCCGCCAAGGTCCGCATAGCCGTCCTGAATGTGCAGATCGGAATGACACAGTCCGCAGCGCTCGATCCGGACCAGCACTTCGCCGCCTTGCGGCTTCGGCGTTTCGATGATGGTTTCGCACAAGGGCGCATCGAATTTCACGAGCGATTGCCGACGCATCAGCGCCATGTGGTGTCCTCCCTGACGGCGGTTATTTGGTGTCGCGACTATTCGCCAATTCCCTCGCCATGGCAACAAAACCGGAAATCGGTACGGTCTCGGCGCGCCGCGTCGGCTCGATGCCGGCAGCCTCGGCAAGCTGGGCTGGATCGACGCCGAGCGATTTCAGGCTCTGGCGCAGCATTTTGCGACGTTGACCGAACGCGGCCGCGGTCACCTGTTCGAGCAGTTTGAGGTCGCAAGGTTCGGGCTCGGCGCGCGGGATCAGCCGCACCACCGATGACGTCACCTTGGGCGGCGGCACGAAGGCTGAGGGCGCGATGTCGAACAGCAGCTTGGTCTGCGCGCGCCAATTGGCCAGCACCGCGAGCCGGCCATAGGCGTCGTCATCCTCGGTGGCGACGATGCGCTGCGCCACCTCGCGCTGAAACATCAGCACCATGCAGTCGTACCAGGGCGGCCACGGTTCGCTTTCCAGCCAACCAACCAGCAGCGGCGTCGCGACATTGTAGGGCAGGTTGGCGACGATCTTGGCGGGCGCGCCGCCAAGCAGCGGCCGCGGGTCGTAAGTCATGGCGTCGGCGCAAATGACTTCCAGCCGGCCCGGATAGCGTTCGGCGATTTCCGCCAGCGGCCCAAGCGCGCGCTCGTCGCGCTCGATGGCAATCACGCGCCGGGCGCCGAGTGCCAGCAGCGCGCGGGTCAGGCCGCCAGGGCCGGGCCCGATCTCGACCACGGTGGCGTCTTCGAGCGGGCCGGCGGCGCGCGCGATCCGTGCCGTGAGATTGAGGTCGAGCAGAAAGTTTTGGCCGAGCGATTTCTTGGCCGCCAGATCGTGACGCTGGATCACTTCGCGCAGCGGCGGCAGGTCGTCGATCGTGCTCATGCTGCGGCCGGTGCTGCCATGCGCGCGGCCAGACGCAGCGCTTCGATCAGACTCGACGGATTGGCGCGGCCGGTGCCGGCGATGTCGAACGCGGTGCCGTGATCGGGCGAGGTGCGGACGAATGGCAGCCCGAGCGTGACATTGACAGCGCGATCGAACGCCAGCGTCTTGATCGGGATCAGCGCCTGATCGTGATACATGCACAGCGCGCAGTCATAGCTGCGGCGCGCGGCGTCGTGGAACAGGGTATCGGCCGGCAGCGGTCCGCGGGCATTGATGCCTTCGCGGCGCAGCTGCTCGATCGCCGGGGTGATGATGGTCTGCTCCTCGGTGCCGAGCCCGCCGTCTTCGCCGGCATGCGGATTGAGGCCGGAGATCGCCAGCCGTGGCGTGACGAGCGCGAGGTGTTGGCGCAGCGCCGCATTCACGATGCGCGCGGTCGAGACGATCAGCTCGCTCGACAGGTCGGTGATGGCATCGCGCAGCGGGCGGTGGATGGTGACTGGCACCACCGCCAGCGCGGCCGACCACAGCATCATCACCGGCTGCGGGGCGGGCTGGTCTGGGCGTTGGCTCGCCGCCAGTTCGGCCAGGAACTCGGTGTGGCCAGGATGGGCAAAGCCGGCCTGATACAGCACGCTTTTGGCAATCGGATTGGTGACCACGGCGCTGGCGCGGCCGGCCTGCACGTCCTCGACCGCAAGGCGGATTGAGGCGATCGCGGCCGCGGCGCTGGTGCCGTCCGGCACGCCAGGGGCGGCGGTGGCCGGCTGGCCGATTGGCGCCACCGGCAGCGCTTCGGCAAAAGAGGCTGCGGCGTGCTGCGGCGTCACTTCGGCCAGCGGCACGTTGAGCTGCAACTGCGCGGCGCGCTTGCGCAGCAGCTCGATATCGCCGCGCAGATAGAACACCGGCAGCTTTTCGGCGCTGCGCTGAAGCCACGCCAACAACGCGAGCTCGGGGCCGATGCCGGCCGGTTCGCCCAAGGTGAGCACGAGAGGGAGGGGCATGGGAACGCCTAACAGGCTGCCGCGCGGATCGCGCGGCCGCGGTCAACGATATTCGATCATCGCGGCCTTGCGCACTTCCTGCAGATATTCCTTCGATTTCTTCTCGAACTTTTCGGCGCTCATCTTTTCGCGGATTTCGCGCTTCTTCGGGGTATCGGCGGTGCTCGGCTTGCGGCTGCACAGCGCCACCATCTCGACGCCCTGCTTGGTGACCTCAGGCGCGGTGAGATGGCCGACCGGGGTCTTGTCCAGGATCTCGCGCAGCGACTGCGGGATTTCCGCCGAGGTCTTGATGACCATGCTGCGAATGGCAGCGTTCGGCATCGCCTTGAAGATGGTGTTGGCGTCGGCGCAGCTTTGCACCCGGCCGCGCAGCGCCTCGGCTTCCTTGAAGCGAGCCTCGCGCGATGCATTTGGCGCCGAACGTGGCACGATCAGCACCACCGGCTGCATCTGGTACTCAAAATTCTCGCCGGTCTGGGCCTCGCTCTCGCCGAGCGCGGCACGCACGTCCTGCTCAGAGACCATCATGCTGCTCTTGAAGCGGCCACGCACCAGATTGCTCCACACCATCTCGGCGCGGATGCGACGCTTCAGTGTTTCCGGGCGAATACCCTGGTTTTCCAGGGTTTTTTCCAGCTGTTCGGCAGACATGCGCATCCGCGAGCCCATGCTGGCGAACGCCGCGTCGATGTCGGCAGCGCTCGGATCGATCCCGAACTTCTTGCCTTCCTTGATCTTGACTTTCTCGTTGATCAGCTCGTCCAGCACCTGCTGCCGGTTCGGCGTGGTGCGGCTCGACAATTGCGTCAGCTTGGAGCGCTGATCGATATCGTAATTGGTGATCGGCTCGCCATTGACCATCACCACCACGTTCTGCGCAGGCAGCGTGGTCGCGGAACCGAACACAAGCACAGCGGCGATGCAGCTCGCCGCCAGCATACGAAGCGAATTCTTTGCGGTCATTGGGTCTGCCATCAGGACGAACGCTATCTCCATGTGCAAAGGCAGCGCAGGCGCCGCAGCGCCTGACGCTCACGCGGTCTTATTGGCCGACAACGCCGGTGGAGGCCGCGGACACGTTTTGCGACATCGCCGTCATGCCAATGGTTCGCAAGCCGATCTGCAGCATCACGGTATGATTCAGCGTCGGCGTCGCGTTGGTCACGGCATAGGAATAGGCGGTGATGTAATTGAGGCCGAGCACGAAGCAGTCGTCCACATAGCCGGCGCCGACCGTGTACTGGTTGATCTTGTTGGCCTCGAGATCCCAGCGCGCGCCGCCAGACACCACCCAGTTCGACGCCAGCTTCATCGAGCCGGTGCCGAGCACGCCCTCGCGGCGGGTCAGGATGCCGAGCTCGGGCTGGGCGGCGTAGTTGCCGTAGGTGAGGGCGACCGACCAGCGATTGAAGTTGGCGCGGCCTTCAGCCTCGAAGCGCTGCACGTCGAGATGAGACTCGTCGAGCCGGGCGCGCGTGGTGAACTGATAGGTGCTGTTCGGCGAATAGGACACGCGCGTGACGTAGTCGGAGCGCTGCTTGTCCAGGCCGGAGTTCAGGCCGGTGTTGGTGACGTCGGCCACCGTGTACGAGTTCAGGCCGAACAGGTGGTAGGACTGGCCGAACAGCATGTTGACGGCGCCGCCGCGATCAAACTGCGTGGTGGCCTGCACGCCGACATTGGCGCGGCTGCCGCCTTCGACGCGGTCATAACCAGAGAACTTGTCGACGCTGAACAGATTGCTGGCGTCGAACACCATGCTCTGCGCGTCTTCATTGGGCAGCCGGCCGGCGTAGGTTTCATTCGGGCGAATGATGACCTGCGCGATCGGCTCCAGCGTGGTAGTGCCCCACGGCTGCACATTGATGAACGGGTAGCGATATTCCAGGCCGACGGCCGGCATGGCGCGCAGCGCCTGCGTGTCGCCGACATTGATGTAGTTGGCAACGCCGGGCTGATTGGCGACCGAAGCGTCGATGGCGTCGACCCGGACCGACGCAAACGGTGTCCAGATCTGGCCATAGGGGTCGGTGAAGGCGCTGCGCCATTTCGCTTCGCCCGAGAAGCGGGTGTAGGTACCGGGCACGCCGCGCAGCAGGCAGGGGGGACGCGACATCGGATCAGGCGAAGTCGCCAGACATAGAGTGAGCGCTGTTGAATCGAAGCGGTTTGTTAGCGATTCGAATTGCGCGTTTTGCCGGGTCAGGCTGGTGAAATTGGTGAGATAGCTGAACTCGCCGCCGAGCACCGAATGGTTGATGACATTCGAATAGTCGACCACCGGATGGACGACCGGAATCTGCTTCTGCACGTCGGCAGAAGTGAAGCCGTAATAATAGATGGTACGCGCGTCGAAGAAACTGCGGTTGCCGACCCCGGTCAGATAGAGCTGCGAAATTGCTTCGGTCGAGGGGTTCAGGAATGAGCCGAGCGCGTCGCGATACTGCGCCAGCCGATAGTCGGAGAAGAAGGTGCGGTCCGACAGCAGCACGCCGTCCCAGCCCCACACCCATTTGTCGTTGATCGCGAACTGGCCCTTGGTGTCGATCGCGCCGCGGAATTCGCGGTCGCCGGGCTGGCCGGCGAGTTTGCTGGGATCGAGCTGGTTGATGCCGGAAGCGCGGATCTGGTAGGCGCCGTCGAGCAGCCGCTGCCGGAACTCGCCCTGCATCAGCACGCCCTGGGTGGTGGTGATGCGCGGCGCCAGCGTCAGATCGTAATCGGGCGCGAGTGCGAAATAATAGGGGACCTCGAAGCCCGATCCGAACGCGGTGCTGCTCAGATACATCGGCATCAGGAAGCCGCTCTTACGCACCACCGTCGGGTCGGGCGTCGAGAAATACGGCAGATAGGCGAGCGGCACGCCGAAGAATTCGAGCTGGGCGTTCTCGAAATACAGCATCTTGTCGGTCTGGTCGTGGATGATGCGAGCACCCTTGACCTGCCACAGCGGCGGCTTCTTCGGATTGTCCCGGCACGGCGCGCAGGCGGTGTAGACGCCGTTCTGGAACACGTTGTAGTTGCCTTCGGTCCGTTCCGCGCGCGAGGCCGCGATCCGGGTCTCATCGGCAGTGTCGACGCGCAGTGAGTCGACAAAACCGTCGCGGTAGTCGTCGCTGAGGTCGAGCAGATTGGCGTAGGTGACCTTGCCGTCCGCATCGGTCATGCGGACATTGCCCTCGGCGCGCAGGCGCTTGGTCTTCTGGTCGTAAATGACCTTGTCGGCTTCGACGCTGGTGCCGTTGTAATACAGTTGCACGCTGCCGACGGCCGACACGCGCTGGTTGTTGTAGTCGTAATCGACCTCAACCGCCTGCACCAGCATCTGGCCGTTATCGGCCGCGGGCGGCGCCTTCTGGCGCGGCGGGCGCGGATTATAGGTATAGGTCTGGGCAGCCGCCTCCGATACCGCTGCGAGGTCAATCGCAGCAGTCAGACCAACCGCCACTAGGGCGCCCCAAAGAACCGGCGCCAGCCCACCGTCGCGGCGCCAATGCTGGCGCCGTCGCGGCGAACGCGCTCGGTATTGGAGGGCGGTGACAGCAGACACTAGCCGTCCTCCTGATAGAGCAGAGCCATAAATCCCGCGAGGCCCCCGACGAATACGGGCAACCACGCCGCAGCAATCGGGTGCATCAACTCGGCCTTGCTCAAATCCTCAGTCACTTTCGACAGGATATAGAGCAGAAAGCCTGCCGCCACGCCACTCAAAACCATCTTTTGAACACCGCCGAAACGGAAGAATCCTAAGCTAACAGAAGCCGCTAACATCACCATGGCAGCAAGCAAAAACGGCCTCGCCAGCAATTTATGGTACTGTAGACGGTATCCAGATGTGGCAAATCCTGAGCTTTCCGACGAGCGGATGTAGCTCGGTAGTTGCCAAAATGACACGGTTTCTGGGGTCGAAAAGCTGTTCCGGACCTGGGCTGGGGTCAGTGTGGTCGGCAACAGCAGGGTCTCTTCGTCAACCGGCGCTGAGTCGAGGGTGTAACGGCGCACATCCTTGAAGCGCCAGAACCCCGGTTCCAGGGTCGCCTCGCGGGCCTCCAGCCGGTCCTTGAAGCTGAAATCGGTCTCGAATCGGAACACGGTCAGCCCGGTCAGCAGCACGCCCTGCTGCTGGCTGCGGGCGGCATTGATGATGGCTTGGCCGTCGCTGGTGATCTGATTGATCCAGAACCCGCTGGCGTCCTGCAAGCTGTTGGAGGAATCGCCGAACATCTCGGCCTCGAGCTGCTTGGCCCGTTCCTGCATGGCCGCCGACACCGGGTTGAAGAGGGCGGTGGCGATCAGCCCGAGCAGCAGCGCGCTCCACAGCGCCGGCGCCACGAACTGCCAGGCCGAGATCCCGGCGGCGCGCGCCACCACCAGTTCCAGCCGCCGCGACAGCGCCAGATAACAGGTCATGGCGCCGATCAGGATGCAGAACGGCATCAGCCGCTCCAGCAACTGCGGCACCCGGAACATCGAGGTCTGCGCCAGCATCAGCGCGGAAATATGCGGCCGGCCGCCGGCGCGGCGCAGCAGGTCGATGTAATCGACGAACACCAGCAGCACGAACAGCCCGAAAAACACCCCGAGCGCCGCGGTGACGAACCGGCCGGCGAAATAACGCCCCAGCGTATTCATGAACATCGCCGCGGCTCCGTCATGGTGGCGCTGCGCGCAGCCGCCGCCGGGTCAGCGAGGCGAGCGTGCTGTTGATGAATTCCATCAGCCGGGCCGGCGGCTCGATCACGACATGGTGCGCGATCAGCCAGATGCTCAGGCCGATGGTGGTGGTCAGCAGCAGGTATTGCACACCGGCAAACCACAGATTGCCGGCGGCGGCGATCGAGCAGGCGAAGCCGGCCAGTCGCACCAGGAACACGGTGATGATGGTGCCGGCGATCGAAAAATTGCGGCTTTGCCGGGTGGTGCGTGGCAATCCCAGAAACGCGAAGGTCAGCGCTGTGAACACGAACGGGTAAATCGGCGCCAGCAGCCGTTCGTGCATTTCGGTGCGGAACTGGTTCGGCAGTCTTGCGTACAGCGGATCGTCGGCGGGTGGCCAGATCAGCTCCCACAGATAGCGCTCGCGGATGCCATAGCTGACGTCGCGCGCCCTGGAAAACTTTGACATGTCGAAGGCGTAGCGGCCGAATGCCACCAGCGCCGGGTCGCGCTTGCCGGTTTCAAAGCGCTGCAGCGTGCCGTCTTCCAGCACCAGGAACGAGCCGTCATTGTTTTTCAGCACCGTGCCGTGATCGGCGATGATGCTGATGCGCTCCTTGGGATCGCGGCGATCGTCGATAAAGACCCCGACCAGCAGGCCGCCGGGCTGGCGCTCGCGCACCCGGATGGTCAGATTGGTTTCGAGCTGCGCAAAGCGCCCGGGCTGCAAAATATTGGCCAAAATGTCGGCGGTGATTTCGCTGTCCCAGCGATTGATGCGGCGCAGCCCTTCGGGAGCGACATAGGCGCCAATCACCGTGACCAGCATCGCCACCACAGCCGCGGCAAACATGAAAGGCCGCAAGATGCGCAGCGGTGACAGCCCCGCGGCATTCATCACGATCACTTCCGAATCGGTCGCGAGCCGGTTGAGGGTGTGCGCCACCGCGATCATCAGCGCGATCGGCGCGATCACCAGCACCAGCACCGGCACCGCCATGCTGGTCAGGCCGAGGAAGGTGACGATGGTCTGCCCCTGGCTGGTCATCAGATCGATGCCGCGCAGCGCTTGGGTAATCCAGATCACGCCGGTGAGGCTGGCCAGAACCACCGCAAACGACGTCAACGTCGTGCGCAAGATGTAGCTATCGATCGAGCCCATGCCCCGGACAAATCCCCAAACGCGTGACGGCGGCTATAACCGCCACGCCACTCGCACGCTACCTGCACGCCATTGCCGTTGTGTCGTCAGGCTTTCCCCAAGCCAGACTCGACCATTACCATCTGTTTGATCCGTCAACAAAATGGCTGCCACAAGGCGTCGCCTCGCCATGGTTAATTGTTCCCGTGTGTCGTCAAAATGCCACGATCGAAGCGTGTGCCGCCTTCACCTTGAGCGGCGATCGATGTGGCATCGCGGCCACGCAGCACTTGGCAGCCATGGTGGCGAGGGGCCATAGTGCCGGCCCTATCTGCGCCATGCCGCTGTTCCGGACGTTCGCTCCGGTTGAGCCCAGCGCTCCCTGATAGCTTGATTCTGGAGGATGAGATCCATGTCCGACGTCGTTAGCGTTGGTTTTGTTGCGGTTGGCGCCACTGTCAAAGGTGTCGTGTTCGCATTTTGCGACGAGGCGCTGGCGTTCGGACCGGACACGCGCAAGGCGCTCGGCGGGGCGGTCGATGCGGTGAAGCGCGCCGCGCAGGCCTGCCGTTTCAAGGGCAAATCAGGTTCGGCGCTGGAACTGCTGGCGCCGCAAGGTTTGAAGGCTGACCGGCTGGTGGTGATCGGCGTCGGCAAGGCCGCCGATCTCAAGGAACAGGATGTGCTCAAGCTTGGCGGCGCGGTCGCCGGCAAGCTCGGCACCGGCAAGGAGAGCATCACGGTGCTGGCCGAACTGCCGAGCGGCGCGATGACCGCGCAGCAGGCGGCGACCTTGGCCGCGGGGCTGCGGCTGCGCGCCTACAAGTTCGATCGCTACAAGACTAAGAAGAAGGACGACGACACGCCGCTCAACGCCGCGGTGTCGATCGCGGTGCGCGATATCGCCGCCACCAAGAAGGCGTTCGCGGCGCAGAACGCGGTGGTCGATGGCGTGATCATGGCGCGCGATCTCGTCAACGAGCCGCCGAATGTGCTGTTCCCGGTGGAATTCGCGCGCCGCGCCAGCCAGCTGCGCAAGCTCGGCGTCACCGTCGAAGTGCTCGACGTCGCAGCCATGACCAAGCTGAAAATGGGCGCGCTGCTCGGCGTTGCGCAGGGCTCGGCGCATCCGCCGCGCACCGTGATCATGCGCTGGAACGGCGGCCGCAAGAACGACGCGCCGCTGGCCTTTGTCGGCAAGGGCGTGTGCTTCGACTCCGGCGGCATTTCGATCAAGCCGTCGGCCAGCATGGAAGAGATGAAGGGCGACATGGGCGGCGCGGCCTGCGTAGTCGGGCTGATGCATGCGCTCGCGGCGCGCAAGGCCAAGGTCAATGCGGTCGGCGCGATCGGCCTTGTTGAAAACATGCCGGACGGCGGCGCGCAGCGCCCGGGCGATATCGTCACCTCGATGTCGGGCCAGACCATCGAGATCATCAACACCGACGCCGAAGGCCGTTTGGTGCTGGCCGACGTGCTGTGGCACGTCGTCAAGAAGCACAAGCCGAAGCTGATGGTCGATCTGGCGACCCTGACCGGCGCGATCCTGGTGGCGCTCGGCACCGAACATGCCGGCCTGTTCTCCAACAATGACGAGCTGGCGAGCCGGCTGACCGAGGCGGGTCTCGCCACCGGCGAGCGGCTGTGGCGGCTGCCGCTCGGCCCGGATTACGACAAGCACATCGACTCGCAATTCGCCGACATGAAGAACACCGGCGGCCGCAATGGCGGTTCGATCACCGCCGCGCAGTTCCTGCAGCGCTTTGTCGACAACACCCCCTGGGCGCATCTCGATATCGCCGGCACCGCGATGGGCGCGCCGAAATCGGAGATCAACCAGAGCTGGGGCTCCGGCTTTGGGGTGCGGCTGCTGGACCGCCTGGTCGCCACCCATTACGAGGGTAAATGACCGAGGTTCTATTCTACCATCTGCGCGGCGTGACGGTGGAGAGCGTGCTGCCGTCACTGCTGGAAAAGTCGCTGCAACGCGGCTGGCGGGTGGTGGTGCAGGCAACCTCCGAGGAACGCGCCGACGCGCTCGACTCGCATCTGTGGACCTTTCGCGACGATTCCTTCCTGCCGCACGCCACTTGGCGGGTGGCGGATGCCGCGCAGCAGCCGGTGCTGCTGGTGGTCGATGACGGCAATCCCAACGGCGCCAAGATCCGGTTTCTGATCGACGGCGCCGGTTTGCCGCCCGACAGCGCCAGCTATGAACGCCTGGTGCTGGTGTTCAACGGCGATGATGATGAGGCGGTGGCCCAGGCGCGAGCGGCCTGGACCGCCAGCAAGGCGCAGGGTTTTGAGGTGATCTACCGGCAGATGGACGAGACCGGCCGCTGGCAACAGCGACAGTAGTCCGCGTCTGCCGTTAACGTTACAATCCTGCCGTGCGAATTGTGCTCGCCTGCGGCCATGGTGGTGCCGTAAACAGATGTTTGTGAAGCGATTTCCGCCACTTTGAGGAAGAACCGCACAGTGCGACTAAATCCTGGCCCGCACCGCGTCCTGTTGCTGCTTGCCGTCGGAGCGCCGCTGCTCGGCGGCTGCGCCGGATCGGACATGTTTTCGTCCGACCTGCTGTCTCGCGATGCCGAATGGTTTTCGCGCGCCGGACGCTCTTTTGTGAAAAACGTCTCGATCGAGACGCCGCCGCTGTCGCCCGACAAGCCGGTCCGTCCCGATGATCTGATCAGCGCCGATGGCGCCTGTCCGGGCATGACGCCAGCCAATGATGGCTCCGGCACGGCGGCGCCGGCCTCAACGGGCACCGGCGCGGTGGCGCTTGGCCATACCGAGTGCGACGTGGCGCGCGGCCTTGGCACCCCGAACAATGTCAACCTGTCCAGCAATGAGCGCGGCGACCGCATCGCGGTGCTGACCTACAGCACTGGCCCGCGCGCCGGCATCTACACCTTCAAGGCCGGCCGGTTGTCCGAAGTCGAGCGCGCGCCGCAGCCCGAAACGCCCGCTGGTCGCAAGCCCAAGAAACGCGCCGCCGGCTGATACCAACGGCGCTCGCTGGTGATACGCCATGCCCGCGACGTGTCGCGGGCATTCGCGTGTCATAGCGTTTTCGAGCGGAGTGGATCCCGGTTCGCGTCAAGAAAACGCGTCAGAACATAAAGTCAGAGCTTCGGTTCGGATTCCATCAGAACCGAATCTCTAGAAGCCGTGCCGCAATTGATGGCGGGGATGCGGGCAGGGTGTTGCTATCAGCTCTGCGCGTCGTCGAAGGCGGCGCTGGCCTGCAACCAATCATCCTCGGCTTTACGCAGGGCCGCTTCGGCATTGGCGCGCGCGGTGCCCAGCTGCGCGGCCTGTTTCGGATCGCGGGTGAACAGATCGGGCAGCGCCAAAGCAGCGTCGATCTTGTCGATGATCGCGGTGATGCGATCGATCTCGGCTTCGGCGGCGGCGATCTGCTGGCGCAGCGGCACGCGCTTGGGCGCACGCGGCCGCGGCGCCGCGTCGCGCGCCGGCTCGGAGCGATCGCGCGGCGCAGAGCGTGAGCCGCGCGTGGTCAGCACCGTGCGGCGATAATCATCCAGGGCGCCGTCATAGGGCGTGACCGCGCCGTCCGCGACCACCCACAGCCGATCGGCGCAGGCTTCGATCAGATAGCGATCATGCGACACCATGATCACCGCGCCGGGGAAGTCGTTGATCGCTTCCGCCAGCGCCGCGCGGCTGTCGATATCGAGATGGTTAGTCGGCTCGTCGAGAATGATCATGTTCGGACCATGGAAGGTCGCGAGCCCGAGCAGCAGCCGCGCCTTCTCACCGCCCGACAGGCTTTTCACCAGCGTATCGGCCGCCTTTCCGGAAAAGCCGATCGCGCCGGCACGCGCGCGCACTTTGCTTTCCGGGGCATCGGGCATCAGCCGGCGCACGTGATCGTAAGGCGAGCCGTCTTCGTTCAATTCGTCCAGTTGGTGCTGCGCGAAGTAAGCGATCGACAGCTTGTCGGCGCGCGTCACCGCGCCCGAGAACGGCTCGAGCCGGTTGGCGAGCAGCTTGATCAGCGTCGATTTGCCGTTGCCATTGGCGCCGAGCAGCGCGATGCGATCATCATGATCGATGCGCAGCGTCACCTTGGTGAGCACCGGGGAAGCCGGGTCATAGCCGATCGCGACATTGCTGAGCGCGATGATCGGCGGCGACAGCATCTTCTCCGGCGGCGGGAACGAAATCTCCTGCACGTCCTGGGTCACCAGCGCCGCGATCGGCTTCATCTTTTCCAGCATTTTCACGCGCGATTGCGCCTGCCGGGCTTTGGTGGCCTTGGCCTTGAAGCGATCAACGAAATCCTGCAGCCGCTTGCGTTCCGCCTCCTGGCGCTTGACCTGCTTGGCGTCGAGCAGTTCGCGGCTGGCGCGCTGCTCCTCGAACGATGAGTAGCCGCCGCGATACAGCGTCAGCTTGCCGCGATCGAGGTGCATGATCTGATCGACCGAGGTTTCCAACAGATCGCGGTCATGGCTGATCACGATCACGGTGCGCGGATAGCCGGCGAGGTGGTCCTCCAGCCACAGCGTACCTTCGAGGTCGAGATAGTTGGTCGGCTCGTCGAGCAGCAGCAGATCGGGCGCCGCAAACAGCGTCGCCGCCAGCGCCACCCGCATGCGCCAGCCGCCGGAAAATTCCGAGCACGACCGCGCCTGATCGGCTGCGGAGAAACCAAGGCCGCTCAGAATCGCAGCGGCGCGCGCCGGCGCCGAATGGGCGTCGATATCGGCGAGCCGGGTCTGGATTTCGGCGATGCGATCGGGGTCGTGCGCGGTTTCCGCTTCGCGCAGCAGCGCGTGGCGCTCGGTGTCGGCCTGCAGCACCACTTCGAGCAGCGATTCCGGGCCGCTCGGCGCTTCCTGGGCGAGACTGCCGATCTGCCAGCGCGGCGGCAGCGTGATCGAGCCGCTTTCGGTGGCGAGCTCGCCACGGATGGCCTTGAACAGCGTCGATTTGCCGGTGCCGTTGCGGCCGACAAAGCCGACCCGCGAGCCGGGGGCGATCTGCACCGTAGCCTGATCGATCAGCAATCGGCCGGCGATCCGGATCGAAATGTCATTGATGGCGAGCATGCGGCGTTGTCGCCAAAGCGGCGCGCAAACGCAACGGGAAATCCCAGGATCGGCTCAGCGCGGCTCGCCGTCGTGGCGCTGCATCCGTTCCAGCAGCGCGGCGAGCTGCTGCGGCAGCGGCACGTCAGCGAGTTCGTCGCGCAGCCTCGTGGCGATGGTGGCGCAGATCAGGCGTCCGGTCGGGGCGTCGACGGCGGGGAGCTGGTCGGTCGCTGCTGTGGTCATGGGGCTGCTGCGCTGTTGGGTGATCGATGACCTATCAAGTCGCAGACCGGCGCAGCGGTTTCCGGGCAAACGGTCGATCCCGCAAATTAGGTAAAGATTGCCTCAATTTGCGGTATCGGGCTGTGGTTGGGCTGGCGATTGCGGCCGCGGCGGCTGCGTCAGATCACGGGCAGGTTCCGACGCCGCCTTGCTGTTCGCCACACCCGCCGATATAAGCCCGCGACCCCGCAAACTCACACACATCTGTAAGGACCCACATATGGCTGTTCAGCGCACTTTCTCGATCCTCAAGCCCGACGCCACCGAGCGTAACCTCACCGGCGCCATCAACGCCCTGATCGAGAAGGCCGGCCTGCGCATCGTGGCGCAGAAGCGCATTCGCATGACGCGCGAGCAGGCCGAGACCTTCTACGCCGTGCACAAGGAACGCCCGTTCTTCGGTGAGCTGGTCGATTTCATGATCTCCGGCCCGGTGGTGGTGCAGGTGCTGGAAGGCGAAAACGCCGTCCTCAACTATCGCGACGTGATGGGCGCCACCGATCCGTCGAAGGCGGCGGACGGCACCATCCGCAAGCTGCACGCCAAGTCGATCGGCGAGAACTCGGTGCACGGTTCCGACGCTCCGGAAACCGCCGCGATCGAAATCGCGCAGTTCTTCTCGGGCAACGAGATCGTCGGCTAATCACCGCGTCTTCGCCTTCAGTTCTGAACTGACGCAGCGCCGGGCCTTGCTGATGCAAGGCTCGGCGTTGTTCGTTTGCGGGGCAGGGCGATCACGTTGCTGCGCCGCTTCATTGCGACAATTCGCCAAGCTCTCAGCATTAGTCAGCACACGCTGCCGAGACTTGCAGGAACGGTAAATCCGTGCTGCAATTGATGTGCATTCGGAGCTAGGCTTGTTCGACTGTGCGTGTGCGACCCGACATTCCTCAGAGTTCAGCCCTTCGATTGTGGCGCGGCACGCGACCGGCGTGGCGCGCTTTTTGTTGGGAGCGTCATGGCAGCGGGGTGAAAGCCGGCTCGCCGCCAGGGCGCACGTTTAAGCCAGACCAATAGGCACGAGATCCGATCGCAGGCCCGGCTCAACACGCCCTGCGAGATCCGCGCTGGAGGAAACAGGCGATGCACAAGGGCACCGTCAAGTGGTTCAACCCGACCAAGGGCTATGGCTTCATCAGGCCGACGACCGGCGACAAGGACGTGTTCGTGCACGTCTCGGCGGTCGAGCGCGCGGGCCTTAGCACGCTCAATGAAAACCAGCCGATCGAATATGAGCTGGTGGAAAGCCGCGGCCGCACCTCGGCCGAGAATCTGCGGCTGTCATAGACGTGTATCAAGCAGCGGGATGCCGGGTCTCCCGGCATCCGTTAAAGCCAAAAAAGCGTTGAAGGCGCTCAGCGCTGCGGCGCGACCAGCACCGCATCGAACGGTTTTGCACTCGGGGTGTGGCAGTAATCGCCGTCCAGCACCGCAGCGCCACTCGCCACCAGCCGCAGCGCTTCCGGATAAATCCGATGCTCGAGCGTCAAAACGCGCGCCGCGAGCGTGTCGGCGCTGTCGTCGTGGCGCACTTCCACCGCGCCCTGCATCACGATCGGCCCGGCATCGGTGGCCGCGATCACGAAATGCACGGTGGCGCCCGACAGCTTGACCCCGGCGCGCAGCGCCTGGCCGTGCGGATCGAGACCCGGGAACGACGGCAGCAGCGAGGGGTGGATGTTGAGAATGCGGCCATGCCAGCGCTCGACGAACTCGGCGGTGAGCAGGCGCATGAAGCCGCCGAGGCAGATCAGCTCGATGCCATGGGCGTCGAGCACTTCCTGCAGCTTGGCCTCGAAGGCGAGCCGGTCCTTGCCGAACGGCTTGCTCTCGACCACCGCGGTCGGCACCCCGTTCTGCTGTGCGATGGCGAGGCCGCCGGCACCGGCGACATTGGAGATCACCAGCGCGATCTCGGCCGGAAAGTCGCGGTCGGCGGCGGCCGCTTGGATCAGCGCGGCCATGTTCGACCCGCGCCCGGAAATCAGGATGGCGACGCGACGCTTCATCGCACTCACCGCGCCAGATCGAGATGGCCGCTATAGACCACCCGATGCTCGCCCTCGGCCGCGATCACTTCGCCCAGCAGGGAGACCGTTTCGCCCGCCTCGGTGAGCACCGCGCTGACCTGTTCAACCGCCTCGGCCTTGACGATCATCACCATGCCGATGCCGCAATTGAAGGTGCGCAGCATTTCCAGCTCGTCGATATCGCCTTGTTCGGCCAGCCATTTGAACACCGGCAGCACCGGCAGCCGCGGCAGATCGATGCCGACGCCGAGCCCGGGCGGCAGCACGCGCGGAATGTTGTCGGTGAAGCCGCCGCCGGTGATGTGGGCCAGCGCCTTCACCGCGCCGGTCTCGCGGATCGCGCGCAGGCACGATTTCACATAGAGCTTGGTCGGCGCCAGCAGCGCGCCGCCCAGCGTCATCACCGGCGAGAACGGCGCATTGGCATCCCAGCCGAGCCCGGAGCGCTCCACGATTTTGCGCACCAGCGAAAAGCCGTTGGAATGCACGCCGGACGACGACAGCCCGATTACGGCGTCGCCGACCGCGATGTCCTTGGTCGGCAGCAGCGTGCCGCGCTCGGCCGCGCCGACCGCAAAACCGGCGAGGTCATAGTCGCCGTCCTTGTAAAGCCCTGGCATTTCAGCGGTTTCGCCGCCGATCAGCGCGCAGCCAGATTCCCGGCAGGCCTCCGCGACCCCGGCGACGATCGCCGCCGTCGCTTCCGGGTCGAGCCGGCCGCAGGCGAAATAGTCGAGGAAGAACAACGGCTCAGCGCCCTGGACCACCAGATCGTTGACCGACATCGCCACGAGGTCGATGCCGATCCCGGCATGCAGCTTGGCCTCGATGGCGATTTTAACTTTCGTCCCAACCCCGTCGGTGGCGGCCACCAGAACCGGGTCCTTGAAGCCGGCCGCCTTCAGGTCGAACAGGCCGCCAAAGCCGCCGATCTCGGCGTCGGCGCCGGGGCGTGCGGTGGCGCGCACCAGCGGTTTGATCATATCGACCAATCGGTTGCCTGCATCGATATCGACGCCGGCATCGGCATAGGTGAGGCCGTTCTTCTTCTCGGTCATGACCATTTCCTGGTGCAGTAGCGGTAAGCGACTTTCGTCCGGCTACGAAAATATCGCTCGACTTCGTTCAAGAGACGCTTACGCAATGCCGGTCGGAACCCTCGCGGCGCGAGGGGCTTGCTTTTTGGGGTGGTTACGTCGGATTCTGCCGACGTGCAATGGCTCGCATCAGCGGGCTGCATAGACAAGAGACAGTATGCCAGTCCAGGTTGCCAAAGCTGAAGTGCGGGGACGTGAGCGCAGCGCATTCCGGGATCGTCTGATGAGCATCCCTAACGTCATCACGCTGATCCGAATTCTGCTGGTGCCGGTGATCGTCTGGGCGATTGCCTCCAATGAGATGGAAATCGCATTTGCGGTTTTCGTGATTGCCGGGATCAGCGACGCCGTAGATGGCTTCCTTGCCAAGCGCTTCAACATGGCGAGCGAACTTGGGGCCATGCTCGACCCGCTCGCCGACAAGGCGCTGCTGGTCTCGATCTATGTCGCGCTCGGCATCTGGGGCGCGGTGCCACGCTGGATCGTGATCCTGGTGGTGTCGCGCGACATCATGATCGTCGGCGCGGTGATCGTGTCCTGGGTGCTGGGCAAGCCGGTCCCGATGAAGCCGTTGATGGTGTCCAAGCTCAACACGGTGGCGCAGGTCACCTTTGCGGCCGTGGTGCTGGCGGCGCTGGCGTTCGGCTTCGCCTGGGAGCCTTACGATCTCATTCTGATGGGCATCGTCGCAGTCTTGACCTTGCTTTCGGTGTCCCTCTATCTCGTGGAGTGGACGCGGCATATGGGGACCGGCGAACGCGGCCATTGAGTGCTGGATTGCGGGCGCAGACCGTCTGGACTGTTCGGCGAGGCAGGGAGTAACCGCGTGGGCCGCGTTGAACCTCGACAATTGGCGTTGGCGCTGCCGCATACCGAAAGCCTGTCGCGCGACGATTTTCTGGAAGGTCCGAGCAACGCGGCGGCGCTGGCGCTGATCGATCGCTGGCCCGACTGGCCGAACCGCGTCATGTTGCTGTGCGGCCCGGAAGGCTCCGGCAAGAGCCACCTTGCGGCAATCTGGGCCGAGCAGGCCGGCGCCCGTTCGGTAGCAGCTCATGCGCTCAATTCTGCGGCGGTGCCGGCAGCGCTCGCCACCGGCGCGGTGGTGGTCGAGGATCTCGCGCCCGGCAGTTTTGACGAACGCGCGCTGTTTCACCTGATGAACATGGCCCGCGAGGATCAAGCCTATGTGCTGATCACCGCGCGGATCGCGCCATGCGCGTTCGAGATCGAGCTGCGCGACCTGCGCTCGCGGCTGCGGGCGGTGCCGGTGGTCGAATTGCTGCCGCCGGATGACGCGCTGTTCCGAGCCTTGATCGTCAAATTCTGCGCCGACCGGCAGATGTCGGTGGATGAGGCGCTGGTCAATTATCTCGCCAACCGAATCGACCGCTCATTCGTGGCCGCCAAACAGGCGGTAGAACGGCTCGACACCGAGGCGCTGCGCCTGGCCCGCCCGGTGACCCGGGCGCTGGCCGCGGAACTGTTTCGCGATCTGTAAGTCAACTTCGGCCGATCGCGGCAACATGACCCGCAGGTTGCGGCTTGACGCCGGCACGCGCCGGGGCCCCAATGTCGGAAAACTGTCACATCAATCGGCCATGGTCCGCAGCCGAGCGCGGCCGCCGTGTGCGCCCAGGAGCAGGATCGGGACTTCATGAATTTGCAGCAAGCCATCGCGATTGAAGAGAAAAACGGTGAGGTCGAGCCCGCCTCGGTGGTCGCCTCGGGCCCGGAACGCTTCATCAATCGCGAGCTGTCATGGCTGCATTTCAATCGGCGCGTGCTGGAGGAGGCGGTCAACCCGCAACACCCGGCGCTGGAGCGGGTCCGGTTCCTGTCGATCTCGGCCAACAACCTCGACGAATTCTTCATGGTGCGCGTCGCCGGCATCAAGGCGCAGGTGCGCGAGGGTATCATCGAGCGCAGCCCGGACGGGCTGACCCCGGCCGAACAGCTGGTGTTGATCAACGAGGCGGTGTCGCGGCTCGGCCATGATCAGCAGGTGATCTGGCGCCATCTGCGCGGCATGCTGAGCGAAGTCGGCATCGTGCTGCTCGACGGCCGCGACGTCAGCCAGGCCGAGCATGATTGGATTTCCGACTATTTCCTGCGCAACGTGTTTCCGCTGCTGACGCCGCTGGCGATCGACCCGGCGCATCCGTTCCCGTTCATCGCCAGCCTCGGCTTCACCATCGCGCTGCAACTGGCGCGGCTGTCGGATGGCAAGCCGATGAACGCGCTGATCCGTATGCCGAGCAAGATCGACCGCTTCATCCGGCTGCCCTCGACCGGCAAGGAAGTGCGGCTGATCACCTTGGAGCAGGCGACCTCGCTGTTCATCGGCCAGTTGTTCCCGGGCTATGTGGTCAAGGGGCAGGGCGCGTTCCGGGTGATCCGCGATTCCGAACTGGAAATCGAAGAAGAAGCCGAAGATCTGGTGCGGCTGTTCGAGACTGCGCTCAAGCGCCGCCGCCATGGCTCGGTGATCCGGCTGGAGATCGAGGCGTCGATGCCGGAGGAACTACGCGGTTTTGTGCAAAACGCGTTGGCGGCGTCGGACGACGAGGTGATCCTGGTCGACGGCGTGCTGGCCATGAACGAGCTGTCGCAACTGACCCGGCTCGACCGGCCCGATCTGGAGTTTCCGCCCTATGTGCCGCGCCATCCGGAGCGGGTGCGTGACCATGGCGGCGATGTCTTTGCGGCCATCCGCAAGAAAGACCTGATCGTCCACCATCCCTATGAATCGTTCGACGTGGTGGTGCAGTTTCTGCAGCAGGCGGCGCGCGATCCCGATGTGGTGGCGATCAAGCAGACGCTGTACCGCACCTCCAACAACTCGCCGATCGTCAAGGCGCTGGCGGAAGCCGCCGAGGCCGGTAAGTCGGTGACGGCGCTGATCGAATTGAAGGCGCGCTTTGACGAAGAGGCCAATATCCGCTGGGCGCGCGATCTGGAACGCGCCGGCGTGCAGGTGGTCTATGGCTTCCTGGAGCTGAAGACCCACGCCAAGCTGTCGCTGGTGGTGCGCCGCGAAGGCGCCGGCCTGACCACCTATGTGCACACCGGCACCGGCAACTATCACCCGGTCACCGCGCGCGTGTACACCGACCTGTCGTTCTTCACCTCCGATCCGATCATCGGCCGTGACGTGGCCCGGGTGTTCAATTTCATCACTGGCTATGCCGAGCCGAGCGACATCGAAAAGATGGCGGTGTCGCCGATCACGCTGCGCAAAACCATGCTCGATCACATCCGCGGCGAGACCGAGTTCGCGCGCCAGGGCAAGCCGGCGGCGATCTGGCTGAAGATGAATTCGCTGGTCGATCCCGAAATCATCGATGCGCTCTATAACGCCTCCAAGGCCGGCGTTTCGATCGAGCTGGTGGTGCGCGGCATCTGCTGCCTGCGGCCCGGCGTGCGCGGCCTGTCGGAAAATATCCGGGTAAAATCGATCATCGGCCGCTTCCTGGAGCATGGCCGGATCTATTGCTTCGGCATGGGCCATGGCCTGCCGTCGCCCAAGGCCGCGGTGTACATCTCCTCGGCGGACATGATGCCCCGCAATCTCGATCGCCGTGTCGAAGTACTGTGCCCGATGCTCAACCCGACCGTGCATCAGCAGGTGCTGGAACAGATCATGGTCGCGAACCTGAAGGATAACGAGCAGAGCTGGCAGTTGTTGCCGGACGGATCGTCTACGCGTATGAAGGCCGCGAAAGGTGAGGAGCCTTTCAACGTCCATAAATATTTCATGACCAATCCGAGTTTGTCTGGCCGTGGGAAGTCGCTCAAGGAATCCTCACCTCGCCGGCTCACCCGCAAGGCGGAGCGCCAGCAGTCGAACTAGGGTTGTTGCGTGGTGACCGCCAAGCGACCCCGGCGGGACCCGAGCGTCGCCGTCATCGATATCGGCTCGAACTCGGTTCGACTGGTCGTGTACCAGGCGATGGCGCGCAGCCTGGTCACCCTGTTCAACGAAAAGTCGTCCTGTGGCCTGGGCCGTGAGGTGCAGTCCACCGGACTATTGGCCGACGATGCGGTCGAGAAGGCGCTGTCGGCGCTCAAGCGCTTTCGGGCGCTGATCCGGGTGATGAAGGTCGGCGAGGTCCATGCCATCGCCACCGCCGCCTGCCGCGACGCCAGCAATGGCCCCGATTTCATCGCCCGCGCCGAACGGATTTGCGGAACGTCGATCCAGGTGCTGTCCGGCGAGCGCGAGGCGCGGCTGTCGGCGCTCGGCGTGGTCGCCGGGGTCCATCAGCCCGACGGCGTGGTCGGCGACCTTGGCGGCGGCTCGCTGGAGCTGATCGACGTGCGCGGCGGCCGGCTCGGCAAGGGCGTGACGCTGCCGCTCGGCACGTTGGCCCTGCAGGACGCCTCGCAGAAATCGCTGAAGCGCGCGCAGCGCATCGTCTCCGAGGCGCTGCTGAATGTCGAACCTTTGATGGCGGTGCGCGGGCGGACCTTTTACGCGGTCGGCGGCACCTGGCGCGCGCTGGCGCGGCTGCACATCATTCAAAGCGAATATCCGCTCAAGGTGATGCACGGCTATTCGATCCCGGCCAATGAAGCGCTCGGTTTCGTGCGCCGCGTGCGCCGCTATGCGGCGGCCAATGTGCTGGCCGATGTCGAGGCCATTGCCGATGCCCGGCGGCCGCTATTGACCTATGCGGCACTGGTGATGGAGCACATCATCCGCATCGCCCAGCCGAAAACCATCGTGTTCTCGACCTTCGGCGTGCGCGAAGGCTTGCTCTATGAGCTGCTGCCGGCCGAGGAGCGCGCCAAGGACGGGCTGGCCTGCGCCGCGCAAAATCTCAATCTGCTGCTGTCGCGCTCGGCGCTGCACGCCGAGGAGCTGATCGATTGGACCGACCGCTTCATGCGCGTCACCAAACAGCACGAGGATCCGGAAGATCGCCGGCTGCGCCATGTCGCCTGCCTGCTGTCCGATATCGGCTGGCGCGGCCATCCCGACTATCGCGGCCAGCAGACCCTCAATCTGATCGTCAACGGCAATTTTGGCGGCGTCAGCCATCAGGGCCGCGCCTTCCTGGCGCTGGCGGTGTTTTATCGCTACGCCGGCCTGTCGGCCGAAAACCCGCCGCCCGAGCAGGTGCGCTCCATGGTGACCGCGGCGATGGACGAGCGGGCGCGGCTGCTGGGCGCCGCATTCCGGGTCGCCCATCTGATCTCGGCGGCGCGTCCCGGCGTGTTGCCGGCCACCCATTTCTCCAGCGATGGCAGCAAGCTGACGCTGCTGTTCGACCACAAGCTGGTTGATCTGGTGGCCGATCGGGTCGGCAGCCGGTTCAAGCAATTGGCGCGGCTGGTCGGACGCTCCGGCGCGATCGTACTGCGCTGAAGGGGGCTGCGCTAAAAGTCTGAGCGACTTGCGGAGCGGCGGCTCGGCCGCCGTCGCGGGGCTTCGTCAGTCGCGGTCGACCCGCACCACCTTGCCCTTGTCGATCGCCAGCGCCAGCCGGCCGTGCTTGAGCGCCAGCGCCGCTTCGCCGAACAATTCCCGCCGCCAGCCCTGCAGCGCGCCGACATCGGCATTGTCGTCGGCGGCGATCTGTTCGAGGTCATCGACCGTGGCGATCACTTTGCTGGCCACCGCATGGCGCTCCGAGGTCATGCGCAGCAGCACCTTGAGCAGCTCGACAATGGCGGCGCCGTTGCCGTTGTTGCGCGGCTTTTCGATCTTGGGCAGCGTCTGCGGGTCGCGCGCGAGGCCGCGCTGCACCGCCGCCACCACGTCGGCTCCCCATTTCGAGCGCTCAAAACCCTTGGGCAGCGAGCGCAGATTGGCGAGCCGCTCCAGCGAGGTCGGGGCATGGACCGCGATGTCGCCGATCGATTCGTCCTTGACGATCCGGTTACGCGGCACGTCGCGGCTTTGCGCTTCCTGCTCGCGCCAGGCCGCGACCTCCATCAGCACCGCCAGCTCGCGCGGCTTGCGCACCCGGGTCTTCAGCCGCTCCCAGGCCCGTTCCGGGTGGAAATCATAGGTTTTCGGCGAGGTCAGGATCTCCATTTCCTCGCTGACCCAGTCGCTGCGGCCGCGCTTCTTCAGGTCGGCATCAAGCGCCGCGAACACGTCGCGCAGATGGGTGACGTCGGACACCGCATAATGCAGCTGCTCCTCGGTGAGCGGCCGCCGCGACCAGTCGGTGAAGCGGTGGGTCTTGTCGGGACGATGGCCGGTGATGCGCTCGACCAGCTGGTCATAGGCGATCGAGTCGCCATACCCAAGCACCATCGCGGCCACCTGGGTGTCGAAAATCGGATGCGGCAGGATGCCGGCGCGGTGCCAGACGATTTCGATGTCCTGCCGGGCGGCATGAAACACCTTGAGCACCTGGTCATTGGCCATCAGCTCGAAAAACGGCTTGAGGTCGATGCCCGGCGCCAGCGCATCGACCACCACCGCCTCATCGGCGCTGGCCATCTGCACCACGCACAGCAGCGGGTAATAGGTGGTCTCCCGCAGGAATTCGGTATCGACCGTGATGACCGGAAACGAGGCGAGGCGGGTGCAGGCGGCGGCGAGCTGCTCGGTGGTGGTGATGAAATTCATGGATTGTCCATAACGCTAGGTCGCCGGCGTTCTGCCGAAAGCGCTGTTATGTCAAGCCACTTTCGCGAATGAGTCGTGCGGATGTGAAATCTTAGACGGCTCGTCCGGCAGCGATCAAGTTCCGCAGAAGGTCTGCAGCACCCGTTCATGGGCGAGCGGCGGCTCGGCGTAGCGGGCAAATTGCGGTTGATCGTCAAAGGGGTGCGCCAGCACCGTCAACAATTCCTCGAACGGTGCGAAGTCACCTTCGAGCCCGGCATCGATCACCGCCTGGACCCGGTGGTTGCGCGGGATGAAGGCCGGGTTGACCGCGCGCATCGCTGCCGGCCGCGTGGCCTCGTGCTCCGGCTCGAGCGCCAGCCGGGCCCGCCACCGCGCCGCCCAGGCGCGATAGCCGCCACGATCGAGAAATTGCGCGCTGGTGGTATCAAGGTCGGGGTCTGCAGCGTCGGCGCACAGCGCCCGGAAGGTCAGGGTGAAGTCGGCCTGATGGGTGGCCATCAGCGCGAGCAGGTCCTGGATCAGCGCCTTATCTTCGTCGCGGTCGGTGAACAGCCCGAGCTTGCGGCGCAGCCCGCGGTCATAGGCGGCGTTGAAGCGCGCCGAAAACCGGCCCAGCACGGACTGTGCCTCGGCGATCGCCTGATCCTGCTGCGGTGCCAACAGCGGCACCAGGCATTCGGCGAGCCGCGCCAGATTCCACAGCGCGATCTGCGGCTGGTTGCCAAACGCATAGCGGCCCATCTGGTCGATCGAGGAAAACACCGTGCCGGGGTGGTAGGCGTCCATGAAGGCGCACGGGCCGTAATCGATGGTCTCGCCGGCAATCGAGGTGTTGTCGGTGTTCATCACGCCATGGATGAAGCCGACCAGCAGCCAGCGCGGGATCAGCTCAGCCTGGCGGGTCACGACTTCATCTAGCAGTACAAGATATTTGTTTTCCGCATTGGCGATGCTGGGATAATGGCGCTCGATCACATGGTCGGCGAGCGCCTTGACGGCGTCGTGGTCACCGCGCGCCGCGAAATATTGGAAGGTCCCGACCCGGATATGGCTGGACGCCACCCGGGTCAGCACCGCGCCGGGCAGCAGCGACTCGCGGATCACGGTGTCGCCGGTCAGCACCGCGGCCAGCGCCCTGGTGGTCGGGATGCCGAGCGCGGCCATCGCCTCGCTGACGATGTATTCGCGCAGCACCGGCCCGAGCGCGGCGCGGCCGTCGCCGCTCCGTGAGTACGGCGTGCGGCCCGAGCCCTTGAGCTGGATGTCGCGGCGCTGGCCGTGACGATCGATCAATTCGCCAAGCAGGATGGCGCGGCCGTCGCCGAGCTGCGGCACGAACTGGCCGAACTGGTGGCCGGCATAGGCCATCGCAATCGGCTCGGCGCCGTCCGGCAGCTTTTGCCCGGAAAAGATCAGCGCGCCTTCGGGGCCGTCGAGCCGGTCCGGGTCGAGCTGCAGCTCGGCGGCCAGCGCCCGGTTCAGTTTGATCAGCCGCGGTGCGGGCACCACGGCGGGGGTCACCCGGGCGAAAAACGCCGCGGGCAGGGTGGCATAGCTGTTGTCGAACCGGAAATGCGCGCTCATTGCGCAACAGATGGGGGCGGCGCGCCCTGAAGGCAACCGCGCCGGCTTTCGGTACCGCGCATGGGAACGAATAGTGCCGGCATCGCGCTCATGCGGTTGCCGCCCCGGTTTTGCTCGGGTAAACCCTGTCGCTCTCACAGAACTCCCTGTTCCTTCAGCGACGGCTTTCCGAGACCTATGATGCATCGCTATCGATCCCACACCTGCGGCGCGCTCCGCGAAAGCCATATTGATCAGACCGTTCGTCTGTCCGGCTGGTGCCACCGCATCCGCGACCATGGCGGCGTGCTGTTCATCGACCTGCGCGACCATTACGGCCTGACGCAATGCGTCGCCGACCCCGATTCGCCGGCGTTCAAGGATGCCGAGAAGCTGCGCGCCGAATGGGTGGTGCGGGTTGACGGCCGAGTGCGCCGCCGTCCGGAAGGCACCGACAATGACGATCTGCCGACCGGCAAGATCGAATTGTTCATCACCGAGATCGAGGTGCTGGGTCCGGCTGGCGAATTGCCGCTGCCGGTGTTCGGCGAGCAGGAATATCCCGAGGATATCCGCCTCAAATACCGCTTCCTCGATCTGCGCCGCGAAAAGCTGCACCAGAACATCATGACCCGCGGCGCCATCATCGATTCGATGCGGCGGCGCATGAAGGAGCAGGGCTTCTTCGAATTCCAGACCCCGATTCTGACCGCGTCGTCGCCGGAAGGCGCGCGCGACTTCCTGGTGCCGAGCCGCATCCATCCGGGCAAGTTCTACGCGCTGCCGCAGGCGCCGCAGCAGTACAAGCAGCTCTTGATGATGTCCGGCTTCGATCGCTACTTCCAGATCGCGCCGTGCTTCCGCGACGAAGACCCGCGCGCCGACCGGCTGCCGGGCGAGTTCTACCAGCTCGACGTCGAGATGAGCTTCGTCACCCAGGACGACATTTTCGCGGCCATGGAGCCGGTGATCACCGGGGTGTTCGAGGAGTTCGCCAAGGGCAAGCGCGTCAACACCAACTGGCCGCGCATTCCGTTCGCCGAGGCGATGCAGAAATACGGCTCCGACAAGCCGGATCTGCGCAACCCGATCGAGATGCAGGACGTCTCCGAGCACTTCCGCGGCTCGGGCTTCAAGGTGTTCGCGCGCATGCTCGAAGAGCCGCGCAACCAGGTCTGGGCGATTCCGGGCAAGGGCGGCGGCTCCCGCGCGTTCTGCGACCGCATGAATTCCTGGGCGCAGGGCGAAGGCCAGCCGGGCCTTGGCTACATCATGTGGCGCGAGGGCAATGAGGGCGCAGGCCCCTTGGCCAACAATGTCGGTCCGGAGCGCACCGAGGCGATCCGCCAGCAGCTCGGCATGAATGCCGGCGACGCGGCGTTCTTCGTGGCTGGCGATCCGACGAAGTTCGTCAAGTTCGCCGGTCTCGCGCGCACCCGGGTCGGCGAGGAGCTCAATCTGGTCGACAAGGACCAGTTCGCGCTCGCCTGGGTGGTCGACTTCCCGATGTACGAGTACAACGAGGACGACAAGAAGGTCGATTTCTCGCACAACCCGTTCTCGATGCCGCAGGGCGGCATGGAAGCGCTGGTGACGCAGGACCCGCTGACTATCAAGGCGTTCCAGTACGACATCACCTGTAACGGCTATGAGATCGCCTCGGGCGGCATCCGCAATCATCGCCCCGAAGCGATGGTGAAGGCGTTTGAGATCGCCGGTTATGGCGAGCAGGAAGTGGTCGATCGCTTCGGTGGCATGTACCGCGCTTTCCAATATGGCGCACCGCCCCATGGCGGCATGGCCGCCGGCGTCGACCGCATCGTGATGCTGCTGTGTGGCACCAACAATCTGCGCGAAATCTCGCTGTTCCCGATGAATCAGCGCGCTGAAGACCTGCTGATGGGCGCACCGTCGCAGGTTACTGCGAAGCAGTTGCGCGAGCTGCACATCCGGCTCAATCTGCAGGAAGACTGACGACTCAAAGCGCGCGCTGGATCGACGATCCAGCGCCGATTGAGGGCGCTTAGTTTCAAAGCGCTTAGTTTGAAAGCGCGCGACAAAGCATGATTCTAGAGCCTGCTCGGTTCTGGTTATCCAAACTGGACAGGCGCTAGTCGCCGGGAGAATGCATGGCGTCATCTAAAACGACTGAAGATCTGCAAGCCGCGGCTCTGTGGTATCACCGCCAGCCGCGGCCAGGAAAACTCGAAATCAGGGCCGTCAAGCCGCTGGCCAACCAGCGCGATCTGGCCCTGGCCTACACCCCCGGCGTCGCCGCCGCCTGCAACGCCATTTCAGCCGATCCCAACCAGGCCGCCAACTACACGGTACGCGGCAATCTGGTCGCCGTGGTGACCAACGGCACCGCCGTGCTCGGGCTCGGCAATATCGGGCCGCTCGCTGCCAAGCCGGTGATGGAAGGCAAGGCGGTGCTCTTCAAGAAATTCGCCGACATCGACGTGTTCGACATCGAGCTGAATGCCGACACCGTCGAGCGCGTGGTCGAGACCGTGGCCGCGCTGGAGCCGACCTTTGGCGGCATCAATCTCGAGGACATCAAGGGACCGGAGTGCTTCGAGATCGAAGCGCAGCTCAAGGAGCGCATGAAGATCCCGGTGTTCCACGATGATCAGCATGGCACTGCGATCATTGTCGGCGCGGCGGTCAAGAACGCGCTGCTGCTCAAGGGCAAGAAGCTCAGCGAGGTTAAGATCGTTGCCTCCGGCGCGGGCGCCGCGGCGCTGGCCTGCCTGAACCTGCTGGTGTCGCTTGGCGCTGACCGCAAGAACATCTGGGTCTCCGACCTGGAAGGCGTGGTCTATGAAGGCCGCACCAAGCTGATGGATCGCTGGAAGGCGGTCTATGCCCAGAAGACCGACAAGCGCACGCTCGCCGAGGTGATCGGCGGCGCTGACATCTTCCTCGGCCTGTCCGGTCCGAATGTGCTGTCCGCGGACATGGTCAAGGAGATGGCCGACAAGCCGCTGGTAATGGCGCTCGCCAACCCGACCCCGGAGATCATGCCGGACGTGGTACGGCAGGCGCGGCCGGACGCCTTGATCTGCACCGGCCGCTCGGATTTTCCGAACCAGGTCAACAACGTCCTGTGCTTTCCCTACATCTTCCGTGGAGCGCTCGATGTCGGCGCCACCGCCATCAACGAGGAGATGAAGATCGCCGCGGTCGAGGCGATCGCCCAGCTGGCGCGCGATCCGCCGGCCGATCCGGCCTCGGCGGGCTTCGATAGCGAAGGTGGGCTGGGTTTTGGTCCGGGATCGCTGATCCCGAGCCCGTTCGACTCGCGGCTGATCCTGCGCATCGCGCCGGCCGTGGCGCGCGCGGCAATGGAGAGCGGCGTCGCCACTCGGCCGATCAACAATTTCGACGACTATTATGCCCAGCTCGAACGCTTCGCGTTCCGCTCCGGTCTGGTGATGAAGCCGCTGTTCGCCAAGGCCAAGGCCGAGCCGATGCGGGTGATCTATGCCGACGGCGAAGAGGAGCGGGTGCTGCTCGCGGTCCAGGTGATCCTGGAGGAAAAGCTCGCGCAGCCGATCCTGGTCGGGCGGCCGGCGGTGGTCGAGGCGCAGATCAAGAAGTCCGGGTTGTCGATCCGGGCTGGCGTCGATTTCGACCTGGTCAACCCGCAGGACGATCCGCGCTACCGCTCCTATGTGCAGTCCTATATCAGCATTGCCGGCCGAGCCGGGGTCACCCCTGCGGCGGCCCGCACCGTGGTGCGCACCAACTCCACGGTGATCGCCGCGCTCGCGGTTGCGCGCGGTGAGGCGGATGCCATGATCTGCGGTCTCGACGGCCGCTTCATGAACCATCTGCGGCATGTGCGCGATGTGATCGGTTCGCGCCCCGGCGTGTCCGATTACGCGGCCTTGGCGCTGATGATCACCAGCAAGGGCGCGATCTTCATCGCCGATACCCAGGTCCGTCCCAACCCGACCGCGGAAGAACTGGCCGAGATCGCGGCGCTGGCGGCGGTGCATGTGCAGCGCTTCAATATCAAGCCCAAGATCGCGTTCCTGTCGCATTCGGATTTCGGCAGCTACACCACCGAATCCGCGCTCAAGATGCGGCGCGCCACCGCGATCCTGGCGGAGCGCCATCCGGAGATCGAGGCTGACGGCGAGATGCAGGGCGACACCGCGCTGCTGAAGCAGGCGCGCGAGCTGATCCTGCCGCATTCGCGGCTGGAGGGCGGCGCCAACGTGCTGATCATGCCCAATCTCGATACCGCCAACGTCGCCTATCAGATGATCAAGGTGCTCGGCGATGCGTTGCCGGTCGGCCCGATCCTGATCGGTCCGGCGCGGCCGGCACATATTCTGACGCCTTCGGTATCGCCGCGCGGCATCCTCAACATGACCGCGGTCGCTGTGGTGGAAGCACAGGAACGGGCCGGGCGTCATCAGCCGAACATGTTCGGCTGATTGGCATAGCGGTAAATTGAGCGGCGGCGCAGGGCAATGCGCCGCTTCCAGCACCGCGCGCGGGTAACCGCGTCGCGGATCGCCGTTGTGGCAGGGGATGACGGCTGCAGATCGTTTGAAAAGCGCCTGTTGAGCGCTCATACTCCGGCGGCATCGATTGGCGCATCAGCCGTCTCGTGGGGTCGACCATGCCTGCCGTCATCAGCTTTGGACGTTTTCTGTTCGCGGTGCTGTTCATCGTTTCGGGGGCGTTCAAACTGCTCGATCTGACCGCGACCTCGGAGCTGATGGCCAAGATCGCCATCCCTGAGATGCTGACCAGCTACACCACCGAGTTGGAAACGATGGCCGGCATGCCGATGGCGAAGATGTTGGCGATCGCGGCTGGCGGCACCGAACTGCTGTGCGGGGTGATGATCGGCCTCAATGTCGGCGCGCGCTATTTTGCGCTGCTGCTGATCCTGTTCATGATCGGCATGACCTATCTGCAGCACCCGTTCTGGAATCAGACCGGGCCGGAAGGCGCCAACACCCTGCTGCACGCGCTGAAGAACATCTCGCTGATCGGCGCGCTGTTCATCATCGTCGGCATCGGCCGCGGTCCGCAGCCGGCCGCTGCCCCCGCCGAGCCGAGCTACGCCGAAGAGTAGCGCCGAGGTCGGGTCGCCCAGCTTGCTGAGGCGAGTGCGCCGCCGCAGCTGGCTGCGCGCGATATTGCGCTGCAACCGCTTTCGGAACTGAAGCCAGCGAAAAACCCTCGCTCGGATACCTTGCGCCGCAGGGCTGCGCTGCTAAAGTTTCGTCAAAATCAGTTCCACGTCGGTCCTCGCGGACCGCGGAAAGATCGATCGTATGAAACATGAAACGCGGGACCGCGTCGCCGTGACGGCGCGGGATCCGCAGGGAGACCTTGCCGCTGATGGCGCAGCGGCGATGCCGCATGACCATGCGCTGCATGCGCATGACAGCGTCTACGCCGCGCTCGACCTCGGCACCAATAATTGCCGGCTGCTGATCGCCCGCCCGAGCGGCGACGGCTTTCGCGTGGTCGATTCCTTCTCACGCATCATCCGCCTCGGCGAAGGGGTGAGCAGCAGCGGCCGGATCAGCGAAGCGGCGATCGACCGCGCCATTGCGGCGCTCTCGGTCTGTAGCGAAAAAATCCAGGCACGCAACGCCAAGCGGCTGCGGCTGATCGCCACCGAGGCGTGCCGGGCCGCCGCCAATGCCGACCATTTTCTCGATCGGGTCGCGGCCGCGACCGGGATCCGGCTGGAGGTGATCGACCGCCGCACCGAGGCCCATCTGGCGGTGCTGGGCTGTGCGCCCTTGATCGATCCGCACGGGCGGGGCGCGGTGCTGTTCGACATCGGCGGCGGGTCGAGCGAATTGGTGCGGATCGAGCGCGATGACAGCGGCGTGCCGCATATCAAGGGCTGGATGTCGATCCCGCTCGGCGTGGTGACGCTCGCCGAGCATTTTGGTGGCAAGGTGGTGTCGGATCAGACCTATCACGCCATGATGCGGGAGGTGACCGCCCATGTCGCGCCGTTTGCGGAGCGCTATGGCGATGATCTCGCCGGGCTGCATCTGCTCGGCACCTCCGGCACCGTCACCACGCTCGCTGGCATCTATCTCGATCTGTCGCGCTATGACCGGCGCCGGGTCGATGGCATCTGGCTCAGCGATGACGAGCTGACCGACACCATCGCCAAGCTGCACGCCATGAGTTACCACGACCGCGCCAGCAACCATTGCATCGGCGTCGAGCGTGCTGACCTGGTGCTGGCTGGCTGCGCCATCCTGGATGCGATCCGCCGCAGTTTTCCGCTGCCGCGGCTGCGGGTCGCCGATCGCGGGCTGCGCGAGGGCATGCTGGTGCAGATGATGCGCGAGGACGGCGCGATCGCGGTGGCGTAGCCTTCGCAGCGCCGCCCGCGCTGTGCTACAGCTCGCCCTGATCTCAAAGGCAAGCAGCGGATATGGCCAAGGACAGCACCGGACGGATGCGCGTCACCGTCAAAAGCGGTGGCAGACTGAAATTGTCGTCGAAGCTCTGGCTGGAACGCCAGCTCAACGACCCTTACGTGGCGCAGGCCAAGCGCGACGGCTATCGCTCGCGTGCCGCCTACAAGCTCTTGGAAATCGACGACAAGCACCGCTTCCTGAAGCCGGGCGGGGTGGTGGTCGATCTTGGTGCTGCGCCTGGCGGCTGGAGCCAGATCGCCGCCAAGCGGGTCGGCGCCGCCGAGGGTAAGGGCAAGGTGGTGGCGATCGACCTGCTGGAAATGCCGGAAATCCCCGGGGTCGAATTCGCCCAGCTCGATTTCCTCAGCCAGGATGCGCCCGACCGGCTGCTTGAGATGATCGGCGGCAAGGTCGATGTGGTGATGTCCGATATGGCGGCCAACACCACCGGCCATCGCAAGACTGACCAGCTGCGCATCGTCGGCCTGGTGGAAGACGCCGCGGCGTTTGCCTGCGAGGTGTTGAAGCCCGGTGGTACTTTCCTTGCGAAGGTATTCCAGAGCGGCGCCGACGCCACGCTGATGGCGCAGCTCAAGCGCGACTTCGCCACCGTCAAGCACGTCAAGCCGCAAGCTAGCCGCAAGGACTCCTCGGAGCGCTATGTGCTGGCGATCGGGTATCGCGGCGACGGCCGGGCTCCTCAGGCCGAACACGGCTGGGATACGTAGATTCACGGGCTTGCTGCGCGTGTGTCCTGTGCAAGACTTCTAGTAGGAGTTGGTTGCAATTACTTGATTCACAGCAAAATATCAGCTGAGGTAATTAGGTACACACGACCCGAAGGAACTCCTCCTACGCTTAAGCTATTCGAGAGAGCGAATCGGTGCAGCAATGGATATCCCGACTCCGATGTGCCGGTCGTGTGGTGTAGATCGCGAACTCGTAGAAGTTGAGCACGCGAATGGAAGCTTCGACGTGCCACATTTTCGGTGCCCGACCTGCCATAGTGTCCTGAGGCTGGCGGTGCGGATCGACGATGAGGCGGGGCCTTCAGACAAGTAGCTCGATCACACAAAGGTCGCCTTGTCCGCATGACCAGACCGTCGCCGTGGTGAACGAGTGAACGGTCTCAGCTACGTTGCCAACAAACCTCGTCACTTTTCGAGGCAAGAAACTTTCCGATCATCCTCACATCCGTTCTGAGTGAAGCCGATCATAGCCACGCTGCAACGTGGGCCGCGCCCTTGCGCCGGTCAGCGAGCGGCGGTGTCGTGGCACGGTAAGCGCGAAGCATCAAGCGTCAACAGCAAGCGCCCAGCGGCGGCTGGTGCTTGGTCATAGCCGCTGATCGCGGGTGTCCGGCGTGGTTTCGTTGGCGGCCTTTTCTGCCGCCTGCGCCGCGCCCTTGCGGCTGGAAATCTCCATCGCCTTGCGTCCGGAGATCTCGTGGCCGGCGTCGTCCGGCAGCTTCCAGAAGAAATACGCCGATAGTGCCGACAGCACCGCCACCACCAGAAAGGCTGGCGCAAAGGCTTCGGCCGACAGCTCGGTCAGCCCGCGCCATTGCATGGTGGTTTCAACGCATAGCGCGCCGACCGCGACCCCGGTCGAGATTGCCAGTTGCTGATTGACGCTGACCAGCGTGGTGGCGCGGCTCATTTTCGCGGTCTCGACCTCGGCATAGGCCACGGTGTTAATCGCGGTGAATTGCAGCGAGCGGAAGAAGCCGCCGATCGCCAAAATCAGTGTGATCAGCAGCAGCGGCGTCGCCGGCGTGAATAGCGCGCAGGCGGCGAGAAACAGCGAACTGACCACCGCGTTGATAATCATGATGTTGCGAAAACCGAACGTGCGGATGATGCGCGCCGCCAGCGGCTTCATGCTCATTGCGCCCGCGGAGGAGGCGAAGGTGACGAGGCCCGATTGAAATGGCGTCAGGCCAAAACCGATCTGCAGCAATAGCGGCAGCAGGAACGGCAGCGCGCCGATCCCGATCCGGAACACAAAACCGCCGATGATGCTGGCGCGCAGCGTCGCCAGCCGCAGCAGCGAGAAATCCAGCACCGGCGAAGCGGTTTTGCGGGCGTGCAGCACATAGAGCGTCATGGCGACTATGCCGGTGCTGATCAGCGCCGCCACCACCGGCCAGGGCAGCATGTTCAGCCCGGCCACGGAGAAGCCGAACGCGATGCCGGCCAGTCCGATCCCGGCCATCACCATGCCATACAGATCGAACGGCTCGGGCGCGTCGCTGCGGATCGGATCGATATAGCGCTGCGCCAGCACGATGCCGACCAGGCCGATCGGGATGTTGATCAGAAAGATCCAGTGCCACGAGAAGTAAGTGGTGATGAAACCACCGAGCGGTGGCCCGATCACCGGGCCGATCAGCGCCGGCACCGTCATCCACGCCATCGCGCCGACCAGCGCGCTTTTGTCGATCGAGCGCAGCAGCACCAGGCGCCCGACCGGCGTCATCATCGCGCCGCCGAGCCCTTGCAGTATGCGCGCCGCGACGAAATCGGTGATCGAGTGCGACAGCGCGCAGCCGATCGAGCCGACCATGAACACCGCGATCGCCGCTGAAAACACCGTGCGCGCGCCAAAGCGATCGGCGGTCCAACCCGAGGCCGGAATGAACACGGCCAGCGACAGCAGATAGGAGGTGATCGCCAGCTTCAGCGTCAGCGGGCTGGTGCCGATGTCGGCGGCAATCGCCGGCAGCGAGGTCGCAATCACCGTCGCGTCCATGTTTTCCATGAACAACGCGGCGGCGACGATCAGGGGGATCAGGCGTTCCTTGGGCAAGGAGGTCTCGCTGGCCGGCTGGGAAGTGGCGCAGAGCGCCTGGGCGGACGGGCTGAGCTGCGCTTTACCATCGCAGCACTATTGCGGATAGCGGCGGCGCTCCTAAATCCTGCGTGACCACAGGAGGTCCACCATGATCTACATCCTCGCTGCGCTGCTGCCGCCGATTGGCTTGCTGGTGAACGGCCAGCCCTTGTCGGCGGTGTTCAATGTCATCCTGCTGGTGGTCTGTCTGGTGCTGGGGATGTTGTTCCATCCGCTGCTGTTCGTGCCCTCGGTTCACGCGCTGATTGCGGTGCGGATGAAGCGCGAGGAGCGCATGCACCAGGAAGTGGTGGAGGCGATCCGCCAGCACGGCCCGCCGCCGGGCTACCGGCGCTGACGGGCGTGCAGCGCAGCCCGGAGCGGTCGCCGCGGCCGCTCCGGATGCAGCCAGCCTGGCGCAGGGCAGCCATTCCCGGGGTCCCATCTCGACTTTGGGCCTAGGCATCGGCAGCCCTCCATGCTATCGACCCGCGCCAACCCCCATCGATGGGCTCGATTCGGCGGCGGTGCTTTCGCATCGCGGCGCCGAAAACCCATTTCTGGGACAACGCGGCAATTGGGGCCGCTGAACGGAGTTGGCGATGGCGTTTGATCAGGAATCCAGGTTTCGCGAAGCGTACACTTTCGATGACGTGCTGCTGAAACCAGGGTTGTCCGACATCCTGCCGTCAGAAGCCGATATCCGCTCGCGCATCACCCGCAACATCCCGCTCAACATTCCGATCATCGCCTCCGCGATGGACACCGTGACCGAGGCGCGCATGGCGATCGCCATGGCACAGGCCGGCGGCCTGGGCGTCATCCACCGTAATTTCGAGGGCGACGGCCAGGCCGCGCAGGTGCGCCAGGTCAAGAAATACGAATCCGGCATGGTGGTGAACCCGCTGACCATCGAGCCGGACGCGATGCTGGCCGACGCGCTGGCCTTGATGAACGACCATGGCATTTCCGGCATTCCGGTGGTGACCGGCGCCAGCAAGGGCAGCCCCGGCAAGCTGGTCGGCATTCTCACCAACCGCGACGTGCGCTTCGCCACCGATCCGGCGCAAAAGATTTCGGAACTGATGACCCACGAAAACCTGATCACGGTGCGTGAGGGCGTCAGCCAAGCCGAAGCCAAGAAGCTGCTGCACACCAACCGCATCGAGAAGCTGGTGGTGGTCGATGATCAGTATCGCTGCGTCGGCCTGATCACCGTGAAGGACATCGAAAAGGCGGTGGCGCATCCGCTCGCCTCCAAGGATTCCCAGGGCAGGCTGCGCGTGGCCGCCGCGACCACGGTCGGCGAGGGCGGCTTTGAACGCTCCGAACGGCTGATCGATGCCGGCGCCGACGTGATCGTGGTCGACACCGCTCATGGTCATTCGACCCGCGTGCTGGAAGCGGTTAGCCGCATCAAGCGGCTGTCGAATTCGGTGCAGGTGGTGGCCGGCAATATCGCCACCAAGGAAGGCGCGCAGGCGCTGATCGATGCCGGCGCCGACGCCATCAAGGTCGGTATCGGCCCGGGTTCGATCTGCACCACGCGTATCGTCGCCGGCGTCGGCGTGCCGCAGCTCACCGCGATCATGGATGCGGTGGAAGCGGCCAAGAAGGCCGACATTCCGGTGATCGCCGACGGCGGCATCAAATATTCCGGCGATCTCGCCAAGGCGCTCGCCGCCGGTGCTGATATCGCCATGGTCGGTTCGCTGCTGGCCGGCACCGACGAAACCCCCGGCGAAGTGTTCTTGTGGCAGGGCCGTTCCTACAAGGCCTATCGCGGCATGGGTTCGGTCGGCGCGATGGCGCGCGGCTCGGCCGACCGCTACTTCCAGCAGGACATCAAGGACACTTTGAAGCTGGTGCCGGAAGGCATTGAGGGCCAGGTGCCGTATAAGGGCCCGGTCGGCAATGTCGTCCATCAGCTCGCCGGCGGCCTGCGCGCCGCGATGGGCTATGTCGGCGCCAAGACGCTCACCGAGTTCCACGCCAAGGCGCAGTTCGTGCGTATCACCGGCGCGGGCCTGCGTGAGAGCCACGTCCACGACGTCACCATCACCCGCGAAAGCCCGAACTACCCGAGCGCTGTGTAACGCTGCACAGCGCTGCGAACGATGGTGAGCTGCCGGCGCGGCAGCTCACCCGCCGCAGTTGGCGAGCGCGGCGCGCTCGCTTACAGTTCCCTGATTGAACAACATCAGGGAAGACGACATGTCCAAGGGCCAGCGTATCGTTCTTGCGTCGCGACCAGCCGGCGAGCCTGCACCCGACAATTTCCGCCTCGAAGACTATGACATTGCCAGCCCCGGTGAAGGGCAGGTGCTGCTGCGCACGATCTGGCTGTCGCTCGATCCCTATATGCGCGGCCGCATGAGCGATGGCCCGTCCTATGCCGCGCCGGTGCCGATCGACGGCGTGATGGAAGGTGGAACGGTGTGCGAGGTGATCGAGTCGCGATCGCCAGGCCTTGCGGCCGGCGACATCGTGCTGGCTCACAGCGGCTGGCAGAGCCACGCGCTGGTCGATGGTCGCGGGCTGCGCAAGATCGATCCCCATCTCGCACCGATTTCCACCGCGCTTGGCGTGCTCGGCATGCCGGGCATGACCGCCTATACCGGACTGCTCGCGATCGGCAATCCGCAGCCCGGCGAGACCGTGGTGGTGGCGGCGGCGTCCGGCGCGGTCGGTTCGGCGGTCGGGCAGATCGCCAAGATCAAAGGCGCGCGCGCCATCGGCATCGCCGGCGGCAAGGACAAATGCGACTACGTGGTCAAGGAACTCGGCTTCGACGCCTGTCTTGATCACCGCGATGCTGATCTCGCCGCGCAGCTCAAGGACGCCTGCCCCAAGGGCATCGACGTGTACTTTGAAAATGTCGGCGGCAAGGTGTTCGAGGCGGTGTATCCGCGGCTCAACAATTTTGCGCGCATTCCGGTGTGTGGTTTGATCGCCGACTACAACACCATTTTCGGCCCCGATACGCCGACGCCGAAATGGGCCAATTCAATCATGCGTGCGATCCTGGTGAAGCGGCTCACCTTCCGCGGCTTCATCGTCACCGACTTTGCCGCCATGCATGGCGATTTCCTGCGCGACATGGGCCAGTGGGTGCGTGAGGGCCGCGTCAAATATCGCGAGTTCGTCACCGAAGGTTTGGCGAGCGCGCCCGAGGCGTTTATCGGGCTGCTGCGCGGCGCCAATTTTGGCAAGCAGCTGGTGCGGATCGGGCCCGATCGCAGCTAGCGCGATCACGCGGCGTGTTGCGTGCGGTTGCAGGCAGTGCGGGATGCCTGCAACCGGCCTCGCTGAGCAGCAGGGGGCCGATTTCGCGCTGCGCATTCGGCCGCCGATCTGATAAAGCGGCATTCGACAAATCTCCCCACCTGCCGAAAGTGATCCATGACGCCCGCAGCCAGGCTTTCCGCCGCCATTGAAGTGATCGAAACGATCGAAACCCAGCGGATTCCCGCCGCCCAGGCGCTCAAGGAATGGGGCACCGCGCATCGTTTCGCGGGCTCTGGTGACCGTGCCGCGATCGCCGGGCTGACCTGGGACGTGCTGCGCCGCCGCGCCTCCAGCGCGTTCCTGATGGATGACGACAGCGCCCGCGCCCGGGTGCTCGGCATGCTGAAGCTGGAACGCGGCCTTGATGGCGCCGCGGTCGCGGCGCTGTGCGACGGCAGCCGTTTTGCGCCGCAGCCGCTGAGCGAGGCCGAGCGTCAGGCGCTCGACAGCCGCACGCTCAACGACGCACCGGCCCATGTCGCCGGCGATTATCCGGAATGGCTCGACGGCGAACTCGCCGCGGTGTTCGGCGACGAACGGGTGGCCGAAGCCGCCGCGATGGCCAGCCGCGCGCCGCTCGATCTGCGCGTCAACACGCTGCGCGGCAAGCGCGAGAAGGTGCAGGCGCAGCTTGCCCATCTGCACGCTCAGCCGACGCCGTGGTCGCCGCTCGGGCTGCGCATCGAGCTTGGCGCCGATGCCCGCAATCCCGGCGTGCAGGCCGAAGAAGCGTTCATCAAGGGCGCGATCGAGGTGCAGGATGAGGGCTCGCAGCTCGCCGCGCTGCTGACGGCCGCCAAGCCGGGCGAGCAGGTGATCGACCTGTGCGCCGGCGCCGGCGGTAAGACCTTGGCGCTGGCCGCGATGATGCAGGGCAAGGGCCGGCTGATCGCCTCGGACGCTGACAAGCGCCAGCTCGCGCCGATCCATGAGCGGCTGTCGCGCGCCGGGGTGCACAATGCCGAAATCCGCGCGCCGAAGGGCGAGGCCGATCCGCTGGCCGATATCCGCGGCTCGGCCGATCTGGTGGTGATCGACGCGCCGTGCACCGGCACCGGCACCTGGCGCCGCAACCCGGACGCCAAATGGCGGATGCGGCCGGGCGCGCTGGAAATCCGGCTGGCCGCGCAGCAGGCGGTGCTGGAGCGCGCCGCGCCGATGGTCAAGCCGGGCGGCCGGATCGCCTACATCACCTGTTCGGTGCTGGCTTCGGAAAATAACGCGCAGGTGCAAGGGTTTGTGGCCCGGCACCCGGAATTCGCCCCGGTGCCGCCGGCCGAGGTGGCGGCGGCGCTGTGGGATAAGGCCGAGGCCTTCTTGGCCGCGACGCTGGTGTCGCCCGAGGGCCTGCTGATGACGCCGCGCCGCACCGGCACTGACGGGTTTTTCGTCAGCGTGCTGAAGAAGGCCGGCTGACGCCGTTTGCTGGCTCGCCAGCGTTGCCGCAGGCACGGCAAGCTCCCTCTCCCCACGGGCGGGGAGGGGGCGGGGGTGAGGGGGCGTTTCGATCTGCCACCACCGCGCGTCTCGGGAAACACCTTCTGACCGGATCTTGGCGCGGCCCCGGCCATCTCCACCGCTTTGCGGGGTTGCGAGCCGGTCCCTGGTCGCGTAATTCCCTGCCATGCCAGCACCCAGCAAAACCCCCGTTTCGCCGTCCCAGCCGTCGCCCCATCCGGCCGCGGTGCACGACAAAATTCTGATCGTCGATTTCGGCTCCCAGGTCACCCAGCTGATCGCGCGCCGCGTGCGCGAGGAGGGCGTCTATTCCGAAATCGTGCCGTTCCAGAAGGCCGAAGCCGCCTTCCAGGCCATGAAGCCGAAGGCGGTGATCCTGTCGGGCGGCCCGGCCTCGGTGCTGGACGACAACGCGCCGAGCGCGCCGGACGCAATCCTGCACGCCGGGGTGCCGATCCTCGGCATCTGCTATGGCGAACAGACGCTGGCCAAGCAGCTCGGCGGCGTGGTCGAGGGCGGCCATCATCGCGAGTTCGGCCGCGCCACCATCGAAGTGACGGACGACTGCGCGCTGTTCGAGGGCGTCTGGCACAAGGGCGGCCAGTACGAAGTCTGGATGAGCCATGGTGACCGCGTCACCAAGATGCCGGACGGTTTTCGCGCGGTCGCCAAGGCGCCGGGTTCACCGATCTCGGTGATCGCCGACGACGCCCGCAAATTCTATGCGATGCAGTTCCACCCCGAGGTGGTGCACACCCCGGATGGCGCCAAGCTGCTGCGCAACTTTGTGCGCAACATCGCCGGCTGCGTCGGCGACTGGACCATGCGTGCTTTCCGCGAGGAAGCGATCGAGAAGATCCGCGCCCAGGTCGGCCAGGGCAAGGTGATCTGCGGCCTGTCGGGCGGCGTCGATTCCGCGGTGGCGGCGGTGCTGATCCACGAGGCGATCGGCGATCAGCTCACTTGCGTGTTTGTCGACCACGGCCTGCTGCGCAAGGACGAAGCCAAGAGCGTGGTCGATCTGTTCCGCCACCACTACAACATTCCGCTGGTCCATGTGGACGCCGCAAAACTGTTCCTCGGCCAGCTCGAAGGCGTCACCGATCCGGAACAGAAGCGCAAGACCATCGGCAAACTGTTCATCGACGTGTTCGAGGGCGAAGCCAAGATGATCGGCGGCGCCGATTTCCTGGCGCAGGGCACGCTCTATCCCGACGTGATCGAAAGCGTGTCGTTCACCGGCGGGCCGTCGGTGACCATCAAGTCGCATCACAATGTCGGCGGCTTGCCCGCGCGCATGAACATGAAGCTGGTCGAACCGCTGCGCGAATTGTTCAAGGACGAGGTGCGCGCGCTGGGCCGTGAGCTCGGTTTGCCCGACGTGTTTGTCGGCCGCCATCCGTTCCCGGGTCCGGGACTGGCGATCCGCTGCCCTGGCGAGATCACCGCGGAGAAGCTGGAAATCCTGCGCAACGCCGACGCGGTCTATATCGATCAGATCCGCAAGGCCGGGCTCTATGACACGATCTGGCAGGCGTTTGCGGTGCTGCTGCCGGTCAAGACCGTGGGCGTGATGGGCGATGGCCGCACCTATGACTACGTGGTGGGCCTCCGCGCCGTGACCTCGACCGACGGCATGACCGCCGACTTCTATCCGTTCGAGATGAGCTTCCTCGCCGCCACCGCGACGCGGATCATCAACGAGGTCAAGGGCGTCAATCGCGTGGTCTATGACGTGACCTCAAAACCGCCGGGCACGATCGAGTGGGAGTAATCACTCCGGCTACTCGTTACGGCAGAACATGAATCAAAAAGCCCGCCGGTTTCGGTGGGCTTTTTTCATGGGCAAAGCTCGTAGCTCGTGGGGCGCAATAGCGAAGCGTATTGCGCCGCCGTAAGCCGTCCGATGATGAGAGCCCCGGATTGCGCTGCGCTTCATCCGGGCTACGGGCCTTTCCTGCTTTGGTGCTGATTGCACCTTGCGGTTGCATCAGTCATAAGCCGCAATGAAGGCGGGCGGGGCTCAACGTGATCGCGCCGGCCCAAGATATCGCGCCGGCCCTGCTCGCGAACTTCGAAACCAGCTGGCGGATCGAAACCATGCAATGCGGCCTGAGGTCTTCGACGTGAGCAACAGCACTGATTCAGATGCGACGACAGGCGTGACACGGCGAGGATTGTTAGGCGTGTTAGCAAGTAGTGGTCTGGCATTGCCGGTCGCCGGCTGCAGTTTCCTGTTTCCGAAACGCTATCGTTTCCGCATGACCGTCGAGGTGGAGACGCCCGAGGGACCGAAGACCGGCTCGTCGGTGATGGAAGTCAGCGCTTACAAGAATCTTCAGATCATAGCGGGAGTGCCGGCCGGTGGCGGGAACTTTCTCGGCGAGGCGGTCACGGTCGATCTGCCCGATGGCCCCATTTTTGTTCTGCGCGAGATCTGCAGCGGTTGTCCGTCGCTATACGTGCAGGTCACGGAGGCTTTTCTCCCGGAAGTGCGAGATGGCAATGTCGATGTCTATGTGTCCGCCGTCGGCAAGCTTGGGGGATGGTTCGCCGACTACAAGGCCGAACTACCGCGCAAAGACTGGCCGCGGATGGTGCGGTTTCGCGACCTGAGCGATCCCACCAGCGTTGAGCTGGTCCGCCCCGAGACGGTCGGCGTGAAGCGAATTCGGCTCGAAACAACCAGCGACGAACTGACGACGGGGATCGACAAGCGACTACCGTGGCTAAGCGATCGAGGGCCTTTGTTGGACTCACATAGTCGGATGACGATTCATCCCACGTTGGCCCAAACGATAAACCATGATGAATTTTGGCGGAGGTCGAAGCGGTGAGCAATGATCCGGCAAGCCCTGCGGTTGTTTGGCGGGTTACGCCTGCGGCTAACCCGCCCTTGTAATAGCGAAATCGAATATCGTTGGGGTGTTCCGAAAGGAATGCTCTGCCGCGGACGGCCATCCGCGGCAGAGCGGCTGGCGATCGGATCGTACCCGCCCTGAGTCGTCTTTGACTGCCCCGTAGCGTGATCGCGCCAGTGCCTTCATCGGACCCGGATGGTTGCCGGAACAACTTGGTTCGCTTCACAAGGCAGGGGTCGACGAAGATGACGAAGACTAGCACAGGAACGGCCGGCATCGATACGGCCAAGGACAAGCTCGACGTCGCGGTGCATGGCCGGGAGCAGCGATGGCAGGTGGCGAATGCTGCGGCGGGATGGCGGCAATTGGCCACCGATCTGGCAAAGGCAGGCGTCACGAAAGTCGGTATCGAAGCCACCGGCGGTTACGAACGCGGCGTGGTCAGGCATTTGCGGGCCAAAGGCCTCATCGTCCTGGTCTTGCAGCCGATCCAGGTCAAGAATTTCGCCCGGCTGCATCTGCGCCGCGCCAAGAATGATGTCTTGGACGCCGTACTGATCGCGGCCTGTGCGGCGCTGCTCGATCCTCCGTCGATCGAAGCAGACGAAAGGCTCTCGGATCTGGCGGATCACCTGACGTTCGTCGAGCAGATCGAAGAAGACATTGCCCGCCTCAAAACCCGGCTCGAACATATCGACGAGCCACGGCGACGGCGTCTGGTCCTCAACGACATCGATCGGCTGAAGGCGCGCCGGCTCACTGAGCTCGAAAGGATGGCCGGCCAATTGCGCGAACAGGCGGATCTGGCGCGGCGTCTCGATCTGGTGCTCAGCGTCCCCGGCATCGGCGAGCGGACGGCGCTGGCGCTGATCATCCGCATGCCCGAACTCGGCCAGATCAGCCGGGAGAAGGCGGCGGCTCTCGCTGGCCTTGCGCCGTTCGACGACGACAGCGGCAAGCGTAAGGGAGAGCGACACATTGGAGGTGGCCGAGCCCGCCTACGTCGCTCGCTGTTTGCTGCGGCGCTGCCGGCCTCCTTCCGCTGGAACAAGGCCCTGTGCGCGCTCTACGCCCGCCTCAAAACCCGAGGCTATGCGCACAATTACGCCCTCGTCGCCTGCGCTCGCAAGCTCCTCATCTACGCAAACACCGTCGTCCAGCGCGGCTCACCATGGGTCGAAAACCAGACCGCGCTCTAATGGTTGCTAC
>KI632513.1:787628-854959 GCA_000504425.1 Rhodopseudomonas palustris JSC-3b
GGGGGGGGGGGGGCGCATCATGCGTCGAGCCCCCTCATCCGGCGCAGCTGCGCTGCGCCACCTTCTCCCACCAGGGGAGAAGGAAAGGGGGCCGATCGCATTCGCTGTGCTTATTTTTGGCATTCGTAGAGTTCGGAGGGCGGATGAGCGAAGCGTCATCCGCCATCACATGCTCACATCGACGCTGTTGGCGGGTTACGCCTGCGGCTCACCCGCCCCACCAATCTGCGAAACTCCCGGATTACGCTGCGCTCCATCCGGGCTACGGGGCGCCAGGCTTGCCATGGTGTATCGGCAAAAAATGCCACTTTAGGTCGAAATTGCCGTGCCAGATGCGAGCTGAGGCCAAAAACTGCAAGCATTTCAAATCCCCCGCCTGGCCCAGTATTTGCAATCTCAGGTTGTGCGCGAGCTGCGCGACTGTTCTGAGTATGGGGGATCCGATGATTTCAGCTTTGTCGAGCGCCGCATCAAACTATGTGCGGCCGCAATCAACGGTCGAGACGAATTCGAAATCGACAGTGTTCGATCCCGGGATGGATCGCGGGGCGGAGACGCCAGCCGTGGGCACGTTGCATTCTCCCGGCTCTATTCCAGTATCGGAGATCCAGCTGATCCATCTCGATCCAATATCACCAGCAGATTATCCGCATATGCGCGACAAGTTCGCGGCTAATTGGCTGAGAGAGCGAGACACAGCGTACGTCCCGCAATCGAACGTGCCAACCAAGCCTTTTGAAGACGTCTATGCGCAGGTCAAGGTCGACGGCAAGGTGGTCGCGACCATCTACAATAACGGTTGGTCGGTGATCGACGGTGAGGCGGCGATGAAGATCGGCTCCCCGGAGGAGCCGCCCGAGCTTCGTCGTGGCCCTGAGGGCGCGCGGTGGCACGCCGAAACTTATGCCGAGCTGCTCGGCGGGACTGTCGAACAGGCGTCCACTGCGCTCACGCAGTCGGAATGGACCCAGCGTGAAACCTTCAATTATACCCGGGAGCAACTTGATGCGGCCTGGGAAGCGATAATGGCGGAGGACCGGACGAGGGCGGCGCCGTTGCAATCGCTCTACCGCGCGTTGGCGGCGCAGTCTGGCAGCAACGCGGATGTCTCAGCCTGATCATCATGACAGAGCCTGCGGTGCGCGGGCAGGCGTGGTCCGCCGCCGCGCGCCGCAGGCCGGATCAATTTAGCCGAACCATCGCGAGCGCTGGCCTTTGTCCGCCACCAACGCCTCGATCTCCGCCGCAATGTGTGGCCAGCAGGTCTCGAGATTGCGATCAATGGCCGGAGCCCAGATCGGCCGACGGCCAAGACGTCGCGAGGTCTCGAAATCGACGCTGCCGGGTGGCCCCGCAAGATCGATGATCACGGCTGAATCTGGCAGCCGTGCCACCACGGTGGCGCCGATATGCCGGGCGAAGCTGGTCGAGATCAGCAGATCGACCTGAGCGGCGACCGCCGGCATGTCTTCAAAGCGATGCGGCACGGCGCCCGCGCTGCGCAGCGCGGCATAGTCATCAATGGTGTCGGCTGTGGCGTGCACCCGAACGCCAAAATCGATGAGGCGTTGCACCAGGCCCGCAATGGCGTGACCCTCACCGACCACGGCCACCGCGATCCGGTCGCTGTGCTGCTGATCATCGCCCATGGAGATGGCGTTGATCGATGGCGTGGCTAAGTCCGGCCCGGAGCAGCCATGGCCGACGCTAAGCTGTCGCCGCCAAGGATCGTTAGTTGCTGGGGCACTCGGCGCGGCGGATCGCAGATCGAACGGGCGTGGCCAAGCGTGCAGCACCGCGATCCGCACCAGCATTTCGACAGTGCGCAGCAGGTGGAATTGCAGCCGCCACAGCCGCGCCCGCCAATGGCGCGGGCGGGTCGCCGGCAGTGCTTCGGGGGCTATCGATAATGATGCATCGAAGCTCGGCGAGAGCGGTGCCGCCAGCTGGTCGGTGGGGTGGAACGCAGCGGTCGGCCGATTTGCGCTATCGCCGTGCAGCATCAGTGTGATCGCAAGCGGCAAGCCAAAATCCTGGTGCTGATTGATCGAGGCGGAATGGCGCGGCTCTGCACCGGGCCGCTTAGAATGCTGTGCCTTCACCGCCTCAATCCCTGTGCTGTTCGAGAGCGACCAGCGGGTCAGCGTGTGCAGGCGGCGGCGCGACCAGCCGCGCGGCGGCAACAATTTTGTTTTCGGAAGACATCACCCAAAACCCCGGGGTTGCTGGGGCAGGGGCCAAGCGGAGACATGAGCAACAAGGCAGTCTTAAGGACCGCGACCGCTGTCATGCGACCCACCGGGACACCCCGCCCAGGGACGATTACGACAGTCGCGGCAGGTCTCCTGGCTCGCGGGTCATTGCGTCGGTCCTGCCTTCCCGGGCCGCTCGGCCCAGTGGCGATGTTCGGACGTCAGCTCGCCGCTTACAGTTGCGGGGGCAGCGCCGGTGTTGCACCGGCTTCCCTCTTAGCTTTCGGGGCGCCAATCGACGCGCCACGAAAGACCGTGACAGGCCGGCATTTTAGATCGGCACCGCGACTGGTCAATCGCCCGTGCCTTGATTTGGGTGTTTATTGTCGGGGCCGCGCCCTTCAGTCGCCGTCATGTGCCGGCTTGGCCGTCAGGGATTCGCTGATCTGCCAGAGCCTGCGGTTCGCCTCCGGATCGCGCGCTTGCGCTGGGGCCGGAATGGTTTTGCGATAGCCAAAATATTGGCCGGTGACATTGCCGAGTTCCGGCGCGTTGGCGAGATAGAGCACGCGCCGCGCCGCGCGCGCAGCGGAGGGGATAGCCCAGCCAAACCAGTCGGCAAACAATTTCAGCCACACGCCCTGGGCGCCATCGGTGCCGCCGAGATTTGATTTGAACACGCCGGGAAACACGCAATTGACCGTGACGCCGCTGCCCTGCAGCCGGCGCGCCAGTTCGAAAGTGAAGTGCAGATTGCCGAGCTTGGATTGGCCGTAGGCCTGCATCATCCGATAGGGCCGGCGCTGCCAATTGAGATCATCGAAATCGAGCGCGGTGTTGATGCGGGTGCCGACATTGATGATGCGCGCCGGCGCGCTTTCCTTCATCCGCTCCAGCAGCAGATTGGTGAGCAGAAACGGCCCGAGATGGTTAGTGGCCAGCGCGCATTCGATGCCCTGCGGACTGAGCCGCCGTTCGGCAAACGCGGTGCCGGCATTGTTGATCAACAGATGCAGCCGATCGAAGCGCGCCAAGATCGCCTGCGCTGCGGCGCGGATTGCGTCCTGGTCGGCGAGATCGGCAACGAACAGATGCAGATCATCATTGCCGGTCGCAGCGCGGATGTCTTCGAGCGCCTTCTCGCCGCGCGCGCGGTCACGAACCAGCAAGCCAACGCGGAGGCCCTGCGCCGCCAGCGCGGTGGCGATCGCCTTGCCGAGCCCGGAATTGGCGCCGGTGACCAAAGCGGTGGTCCGTTGCTGGGCAGTGCTGCTCATCAGACGCTCCATTTCGATCAAAGCAGGATTTGACCTGGCAGGATCAAATAGTCAGTCACGCATAAGCATAGCGTACTCGCGCGTAGCGTGGGCCGCTTCGCGTTTCATCAAGCTCGGCGGACGCACGACGAGTGCTGTAGGCAGAAGATATGCTAACTGCGCTCCGCGGGAAACCTCAACGACATTGCCGCAGCCTTTCCAGCCGAAATGCGCCTGCAGCGTTTGGCATGCTGGTGTTGACAGTCGTTGCCCCATCGGTGTCAGTATGCCCCCCTGGTGAACACCCTGCGCCCGCACAAGATGAGGTGATGCTCGAATTGAACAATCGGTACGGTAAGCTTGCTTCTCACGTTTACAATCTCGACAAGCCCATCGGAAAATCCTTCGGCGACGTCGAGTTTTATCGAGCGCGCCTCGAAGGTTGCACGAGAGCTATTCTCGAGCCCGCAGTCGGCAATGGACGGATGCTGGTTCCGCTGATCGAGGCGGGGCTTGATGTGGTCGGCTTCGATGCATCCGAGGACATGCTCGATCATTGCCGGCGGCAATGCGCGGCGCGCTCGCTTTCACCAGATTTGACGATTCAGACCTTTGACAGCTTTGCCTATCGCAAACGGTTCGAGGCGGTGATCGTGCCGGCTGGATCGCTGCAACTGATCACCGATCATGCCGCCGCGATGGCAGTGCTGGTGCGGTTCTTCGACCATCTTGCCCCGAACGGCAGGCTGATCGTCGACCTTGATTCAATCGGCAGCTTCTTGGGTGATGCAAGCAGCTTCCGGCAATGGCGAACGGAAGACGGGGATCTGCTGTCGCTGACAGCGCAGCGCATTCAGATCGATTATGTCGCCCAGACCACGGTGTCGTCGCTGCGCTATGAGCGCTGGGTGAATGGCCAGTTGGCGGAGAGTGAGCTTGAGTTCTTCAGCCTGCGCTGGTGGGGCGTCCATGAGTTCATCCTAGCGCTGCGCGCGATCGGCTTTGTCGAGATCACCGTGTCAGGCAATTATCAGCATGGCCGGGCTCCGAACAATGATGACGGGGCGATCACGTTCGAGGCGCGCCGGCCGGCATAGACGCCTAGCTCGCGGATGAAACACAGGGCTGCGCCATCGGCGCCGCGCGGCGTTATTCCAACCCCGGGCCGCGGAACTCCACCAGCATCACGGTGATATCGTCAGCAGGTTCGGTGCCGGCCGCAAAGCTCTCAACCGCAGTGATCAGAGCCGCGACATCGTCGCGCACCGAACCGCTTGTGTGCGCCACATCCTGCAGCAGCCGCTGCTCGCCATAGAAGGTGCCGTCGAGATCGACGGCTTCGGTGACGCCGTCGGTGTACAGCATCAGCCGGTCGCCGCGTTCCAGCACGATCGAACTGCTGCAATAGCCGATTGCGGGCATGGCGCCGACCACCAGCTGCGGCTTGCCCGGCAGCCATTCCGGCGCGGCGCCGCGGCGCATCAGCACCGGCGGATTATGGCCAGCATTGGTATAGACCAGCTCGCCGCTCTTGAGGTTGAGGATGCCGCAAAACACCGTGACGAACATGCTCTGCTCGTTGTCGCGGGCGATCTCGTCATTGACCTTGCCAAGAATTTCGGCGGCGCTGCGGCCGGCCTTGGCATTGGCCTTCAGCAATGTTTTCGTTACGGCCATGAACAGCGCGGCGGGCACGCCCTTGCCGGCGACATCGGCGATCACCAAACACAGATGGTTGTCGTCGATCTCGAAGAAGTCGTAAAAATCGCCGCCGACTTCCTTGGCGGTGACCATGGCGGCATGCAGGTCGAATTCCGCGCGCTGCGGCAGCAGCGGCAGCATTTTGGGCAAGATCGACATCTGAATGTCGTGAGCGACGCGCAGTTCGCCCTCGATGCGCTCCTTGGCGGAAGTGGTTTCGACCAGACGCCTGATGTGCTCGCGCAGCGCGATCGTCATAGCCCGAAACGCGCGGCTCAGCGCGCCGACTTCGTCCTGCGCGTTGCCGGATGGCAAACGCACGTCGAACCGTCCTTCGCTGATGGCGGCGGTGGCGGCGGCGAGCTCGCCGAGCGGCCGGGTCAGCGAGCGCGCGATGCGCAAGGTGATCCCGGCGAGCAGCAGCAGCCCGGCAATGCCCATCGCGGTCACGGTCAGCGTCAAGGTGCGGACATCGGCAAACAGCTCGGCCTCGGGGAACACGATTGCCAGCGTCCAGCCGGTGCTTGGGATCGGCGCGTAGTACAGCCGGCTCTTGACTTCCTTAAAGGTCAGATAGGGTGCAAAGCCGCTCTCGCCGCGGATCATGCGGCGGCCGAGCTCGCGCATCGCCGGATCGTCGCGTGCCTCGGCAACGCTAAAAATGGTTTCGTTCAGCATGCGCGCCGCGTCGGGATGGGTGATCACCGTGCCATTACGCGACAGCAGAAAAGCATAGCCGGTGTCGAGCACCTTGATGGCGTCGACCGTCTTGGTCAGCCAGTCGAGCGCGATATCGGCCGTGACGATGCCCCGGATGCGGCGCTGCTCGCCGCTGCCGCTGTAAAACGGCACGGACAGGCTGGCCATCAGCGTCTTGCTGCCGCCTTCGTCATAATAGGGCTCGCTCCACTGCGCGCGGCCGAGTTCGCGAGGAATCTGATACCAGTCATGCAGCGGATAGTTCTCGGTTTCGTCGAGCTGCATGCTGCTGATCTTGTCGCCGCTCCGGAAATAATAGGGCGCGTAACGCCGCTCAGGACCGCCGAGCTCAGCAGGCTCGAATGCCGCGGCGGCGCCAAAGATTTCCGGATTGCTCTCGACCGAGCGGCGCAGCAGCGTGCGTAGCTCTTGGTCGCCGATCTCGCCGCTCTCCAGCGTCCGTGCCAAACCTTCGGTGGTTTTGGTGACGGCGCCCAGCACCGCTTCGACGCGGTACACCGAGGCCTGGGCCAGATGGCGGGCGGATTGTGCGGCTTCGGCCTCCACGATCGCCTGCGAGCGATAATCGACCACGCCGAGCACCAGCGCAAACACCAGCGCGGTGCAAAGCACCGTGACCAGGATCAGGCGCGCGGCGATGGTTTTAGCGAGCAGCATCGATCGGCCTTACGAAGTCATCATAGCCGATCGGCGCGCGCAGCAGCGCGGTGCGCTGCAGTTCAGCGACCAGAGCATCGAGATCGCTGCGGCTGAGCTCGCCGGTGACGGCGTCGTCGCCGCTGGGGCGGATTACCTCGGCCAAGCGCGACAGCATCCATTTCTGGTGCACGCGGTCGGCTGGCAGTTTGGCCTCGCGCATCCGCGCGAGCACGATGTCGAGCGCGGGCTCGGGATTGGCGATCGCCTCTTGCCAGCCTTCCAGCGTGGCGCGCACAAAGCCATCGACCAGCGCCGGATCGCGAGCGAGGATGGTTTTGAGCGTATATAGACCGTCTTCGGGGATGTTGAGCTCGTCGCTGCCGAGCCTGAACACGGTCAGCTCATCGGCATCAACGCCGGCATTCAGGATGGTATGATATTCATTATACCACATGGCCGAGGCGACATCGACGCCGCCGCGCAGAAACAGATTGACCGTCTCCGATTGCGGCACCGGCTGCACTGTCACGCCATGACGATCCAGAAACGCGCGCGGCGCCACCGCGAGGTCATCGCCCCACAGCCCGACCTTACGGCCGGCAAGATCGGCGACGGTTTCGATGCCGGCGGCCTTGCGCGCCACCAGCACCAACGACGAGCGCTGCACGATCTGCGCGACATTGACGATCGGCAGGCCCGCGGCGCGGCGCTGCAGCGCAGTGCCGAGCCACATCAGCGCGAAATCCGCCTGGCCATCGCGCAGCGCATTCGCGGGCGAGCGGCCGGGGCCACCGGGCAGAATGGTGAGATCAATGCCGTGGCGCCGATAGATGCCCTTGTCGAGCGCGACGTAGTACCCAGCAAATTGCGCCTGCGGCAGCCACAGCAGCGCCAGCGTCGCCTTTTTCAGCGGCGCGGCAGGGGGCTGCTCAGCGCGGGCGGTAGCTTGCAGCATGACCATGCCAATAAGCATCAGCAGCGCGAACAGGCGCGTCATGTCGGCTGTCCTTGCGGGTGATGGATGATCAGCCGGATCAGATTGCGCCCATCATCCCTGCGGTATTCGAGCGCATCGACCAGGCGTTGCGCCAAAAACCAGCCGAGCCCGCCGACCGGGCGCGCGTCGAGCTCGGCACCAAGCTCAGGTTCAGGCACACTCGCGGGATCAAATGGCTGGCCGTGATCGACCAGCTCGACCACGAACTGATCGCCGCTGCAGCCGCAGCTCAGCGTCGCGGTGCCGTCAACCTCTGGGTAGGCATAACGACAAATGTTCACGAACACTTCTTCCAGCGCCAATGTGAGGTTCGCGATCCGCTGCGCGTCAAGGCCGTGGCGTGCCGCGCACGATGCCATCTCGTCTTGAAGATCGGGCAGGCTGGCAAGCACGGCCGGCCGTGTGATGGACGTGCCATTCGCAAAGGCGCGTCCCGGCGCCACGTCACATCGCCCCGAGCGCCGCGTCGACGCTATCATGCAGGCTGAGGATCGAGTTGAAGCCGGTCATTTCGATCACCGCCAGCACATTGCCGGTGACGCCTGCAAACCGCGTCTCACCGCCAGCGGCTTTGGTCGATTTGGCGGCGGCAAGTAGCACGCGCAGCCCTGCGCTTGAAATGTAGGTCAATTCCGAGAAATCGACCACGCAGCGGGTTTTGCCGTCCGCCAGCAGGGCCTTCATGGTGGTCTCGTAATCTGCCGCCGTCAGGGCGTCGAGCTTGCCGGCGACTGCAACCACAGTGACGCCGGCGCTGTCACGAAACTGAATATTCATTAAGCCCTCCCGGCGCGCTGCATGGCGAGCCGCCCCTCACATCATCGGAAACGAAATCTGACCAACCGCGCACAGAATAGCAATGCTGCGTAGGATTGAGCTTTAAGCGGCCGTAAACGGGATCGGAACTAAGCTGCGGCGCGCTCGGTGGCGAGTGGCGATCAGCAGCCGGATCGTTCGATCCGACAAGGACGAGCGACATGCAAAGCGGCTGCGGCATCCAGGTGAGCGGGCGAGGGCAGGTTGCATCGTTGGCCGCGGTCGCACGGCGCTGCCATCGCGCGGCACGGCGTTGAGGTCGAAAGCAGCTTTCATGGCCGAGCCGGTCTCCATCGACTCTCAACCTGCCGGTAAAGGCGTGACATCGGCGGCGCCGCGCAAGGCGGCGGTGCTACGCGACGCCAATGCGCGCTGGCTGGTGATCGGTCAGCTCGGGTCGCAGATCTGCGATCGCATGGCGCTGGCCGGCGTATTATGGTTTCTCACGGTCAGTGCCGGGCCGACTTTTGTGCCGTGGTACATCGCCACCAGCGGCTTGCCGCATCTCGCGCTAGCTTGGCGCGCGGGACGGATCATCAACGCGCTTGGCCCGCTGCGCGTTGTGGTGTGGGCCGATCTACTGCGCGGCGTTTTGTTTCTGGCTGCCGCGTCGTTGCTGGAAGCGCTGCCGCAGCATGCCGACATCGCGGTGTTGTTCGCGCTGGCGCTGCTCGGCAATTTTGGCGCGGCGCTGTTCAACCCGGCGATCCTGTCGCTGCCGGTTCGGCTCGCCCGGCGTGAATTCTATCAGCCCAATCAGCTCACCGCTTTGCTCAGCTCGTGCGGTGCGACCGGCACCATTGTCGGGCCGGCGCTGGCAGCGCTGATCTATCAGGCTGGCGGTTTGGAAACGGTGCTGGCGATCACCGGCGCGGCCTATCTCGCCGCGGGTCTGATCGAGCAGCGCGTGCGCTTGCCTCGCGCTGAAGTGTCGGCCGATCGTGCGGCGCATGCTCAAAGCAGCATCGGCATCGGCCCCGTGGTGCGACGCCATCCGCTGGTCGGCTGGCTGCTCGGCCTGTTGTTGCTGGTCAATCTCGGCATGGGGCCAATCGTGCTGTTCCTGCCGCTCTATGCGGCCTCGGAATTTTCCGGCGGCATCGCCGCGCAAGCCTGGCTGCAATCGAGCATCGGCGCCGGCATGATTTTGGGCGGCCTCGCGACCGCTGTATTCGGGCTGCCGGGATCGCGCCGGCTGCGGGTCAGTCTGCCGGTGATCATCACCACCGCCTGCTATCTCGGCTTTGCGCTGTCGCACTCGCTGCCGCTGTCATGCGCACTGCTGCTGGCGATGGGCGCGGCGCTTGCTGCTTCCAATGCCGGCTTGATCGGGCTGTTTCAGACCATTCCCGATGAACATGAAGTGCCGGCGCTGATGGCGATGGTCAATCTGTTCGGCGTCGCGTCGTTGCCGCTGTCGATGGCGGTGATCGGCGTGGTGTTGCATGCCGCGCCAGTCAGCACGGTCGCCACGGTTTGCGCCGCCTCGGCGCTGCTGCTGGCGCTGCTGAGCCCAGCCATTCCAGGGCTGAGTGCGGGCGCCGCGGCCCGTCCGCCGCCGGACCACGACGCTGCTTAACATTTTCAGAAGTCCTCTTTGCATTGCCAGGACGTTTCGATGACCGATCCCAAATCTCTGCTGACCGAGGCGTTCGCCCGCGTGCCAGCCTATCGCGCGTTTCTGAGCGAGCATGGCGCCGGGCCGGAGACGCCCTGGGACGCGCTGCCGCTGATCACCAAGAAAAACTATCTGCTCACCAATGAGGTGGCTGGCCTTTGTTGGGACGGCACAGTGGAGGGCTGCCACGTCATTGGCGCCAGCTCCGGTTTTAGCCGCGCCGGCTCGGTGTTTTGGCCGAAGCGGCCGCAGGATGAGGGCGCCTATGCCGAGGCGATCGAGCGCATGTTGGTCGAGCGCTTTGCCATCGATCAGCGGCGCACGCTGATCTTTGTGTGCCTCGCGTTCGGCACCTGGTTTGCCGGCATGCAGATCGCCACCGCGATGCGCAGCCTGGCCGCAAGCGGGCGTCATCCGGTGACCGTGGCGCTGCCCAGCCTCAATCTGCGTGAGGCCGTTGAAATCTATCGGCGGTTCGGCAGCGCCTATCAGCAGGTGGTGTGGATCACCAATCCCTCCAATGTCAGCCTGATCGCGGCATTGCTGGAGCGCGACGGCATCACGCCGCCGCCGGGCAGCATCGCGTTTCCGGTGGTCGGCGAGTATTTTTCCGAAGGCTTTCGCGAGCACGTCGCCGAGCGTTTCGGCTATCCGCAGGATGCGCCATTCTGCGTGTTCACCGGCTATGGCTCGGCCGATGCCGGCGGGCTTGGCGATGAGACCGCCGCCACCATCGCGCTGCGCAAACATATCTTTCATCGCCCGGCTTTGTCGGAAGCGCTGTTCGGCACCAAGGACACGCCGATGCTGCTGACGCCGATGCTCGGCGTGCTGCTGGAGTGTATCGACGGCCGGATCGTGGTCAGCAAGGATCTGGCGATCCCGCTGATCCGTTACGACACCGGCGATGCCGGCGGCCTGCTGACCCGCGCCGAACTCGCCTCCGCGATCGATGATCTGCCGCCTGAGCTGCTCGCGGCGCTGCCGGAAACGGTGCTGTATGTGTTCGGCCGCGCCAGCGATGCCATCATCTTCTATGGCACCAATCTGATGATCCAGGACATCAACCGGCACTTCCTGGCGCTGCCGCAACATTTTGGTTACGGCGGGTTGTTCGAGGTCAAGCCGTGCCAACAGGACGGCGTCACCAGCTTTGCGTTCACCGTCTATGCCGATGGCGCTGACGATGCCGCGCGCGGCGCCGCCTATGCCGACAGCCTGATCGCGTTTCTGAAAGGGCACAGCCTGGAATTCGCCGCCAAATACGACCCGCTATGCGCTTCGCTCGGTGCGCCGCTGATCACCGTGACGCTGGCCGATCCGGCGACGCTGCCGGCGCGCACCAAGCATCGCTTCATCGTGGAGGCGTGAGATGTTCGAGCAACTCTCCGCCGATGCACGCCTTGCCGCCGCGGTCGCGATCGAGCGGGTGGCGCGCACCACGCCGTTTTACGCCGAGCGGCTGAAAGGCCATGGCGAGCCGAGTGACGAAGCCTCCTGGCGCGCGTTGCCGGTGCTGACCCGCCAGGACCTGTTCGACAACACCTATCCGCGCTCGACCGCGATGCTGAGCCGCGCCGTTGAACGCATGATGGTGATTTCTACAGGCGGCTCGACCGGCGTCGCGCGCTACACCGTGCTGACCTATGACGAGTTCGATCGCTTTTCCGATGTGCAGGCCGCGGCGCTCGCGCTGCTCGGCGTCGGCCCGAGCGATCGGGTCGCCAATCTGTTCATCGCCGGCAGCCTGTGGCCGTCTTTCATCGGCGTGCATGAGGCGATCCGCCGGGTCGGCGCGGTGCATCTGCCGATCTCCGGCAACATTCCGGTCGAGTCGATCCTGCGTTTCTGCCGCGAGTTCGATCCGACCGCGATGCTGTCGCTGCCGACCGCGTTCGTGTTCCTGGCCGATCTCGCGATGAAGGAGAACATGACGTTTCCTTCGCTGCGGCTGGTCGGCTATGGCGGCGAGCAGATGAGTTCTGAGGCGGAGGCGCATGTGCGCCGCGGCCTTGGTCCGCAGGACGTGGCGGCGCTCGGCTATTCCAGCGGTGACGCCGGTCTGATGGGCTATCAGTGCCGGCATTGCGCGCCGGGCCTCTATCACTGGCCGACCGGCTTCCAATATCTGGAAATCGTCGATCCGGTGAACGGCGAGGCGTGTCCGCCCGGAACATCCGGCGAGATCATCGTCACCAATCTGGCGCGGCTATCGATGCCGATCCTGCGCTATCGGATCGGCGATGTCGGCACCTTCCTGGAAGGGCCGTGCGCCTGCGGTGATAGCAACCCGCGCTTCCGGCTCGACGGCCGCGCCGGCGAAGATTTCAAGATCGGCGGTGCCTTCATCTCGATGAAGGTCATCGATAGCAGTCTCGCGCGCTTTGCCGGCCGCGTCAGCCTGAATGCCATGGTCGAGCTGGAAGACATCGGCGGCCAGATGGTGTTTCGCCTCAAGGTCGAGGCTGCTGATCTCGATGATGCCGCCGCCGTGGCACCCGCGCTGCGCGAAGCTTTGTGCGAAGCGATCCCCGAACTCGCCGTCGGCCAAAAGCTCGGCTTCATCACCGCCGTCGACATTATCCCTGTGCCGCTCGGCAGTCTGCCGCGCAACCCGATCACCGGCAAAGCGAAGCGCCTCAATGATCTGCGCATTCGCCAGGAGGAGCCGAAATGACCGCCGATCACGCCACCTTGAGCCAGACCCCGGCGCTCGACGCGCTGATGGCGCTGCCCGATGCCTTTGCTCACAACGCCGATAGCGATGCCCGCTTTCTGGCGGCGATGCAGGAAGCGTTCGCGTTCCACTATCAGGCCTCGCCGATCTATCGGACGCTGTGTCAGCAGGCCGGCTTCGCGCCGCAAGATCTTAAAAGCGCCGATGATCTGGCCAAGCTGCCTTACATTCTGGTCGATGTGTTCAAGCGCCATCATCTCACCAGCCTGCCAGAGCAAGATATCACCATCACTTTCACCTCAAGCGGCACCTCGGGTCAGAAAAGCCACATCGCGCTTGATCAGGCGAGCTTTGACCGCCAGGCCTTGATGCGTCGGCGCATCATCGAAAGCCAGGGGCTGTCGAGCGACACGCCGGTCAACTATCTCGTGTTCAGCTACGATCCGTCGCTCGCGCAGGGCGTCGGCGCCGCGCATACCCATGCGATCTACGCCACTTTCGCGCCGGCACTGGAGAAGGTGTTTGCGATCCGCGCTGGGGCTGACGGTAAGCCGTCATTCGATGAACGCGACTGCGTTGACGTACTGTGCCGCTATGCCGAGCAAGGCGCGCCGGTGCGGATCGGCGGCTTTCCGGCCTTTGCCTGGCGCACGCTGCAGGAGCTGGAACGGCAGGGCAAGCGGCTGCGCTTTGCGCCGGGCAGCCTGGTCATTCATGGCGGCGGCTGGAAGTCGATGGCCGATGAGGCGATCGCGCCTGAACTCTATGCCGCCAAGGTCGAGGAATTACTTGGCATTCCGCACACCCATGTGCGTGATTTCTACGGCTTCGTCGAACATGGAGTGCCCTACATCACCTGCTCGGAAGGACATTTTCATGTGCCGGTCTATGGCCGGGTGTTCATCCGCGATCCGCTGACGCTGAAATTGTTGCCGGAAGGTGAGGTCGGGCTGCCGCAGATGCTGACGCCCTATAACCGCGCTCAGCCCAACATCTCAGTGCTCGCCACCGACTACGCCGCGCTGCATCAGAACTGTCCGTGCGGACGGCCGGGCTGGACGTTGTCGCTGCATGGCCGCGCCGGCGTGCGCAAGCACCAGGGTTGTGCGCTGACGGCGTCGGAATTGTTGCGGGCGCGGGCCGCCTGAGGGGAATGGTGTCATGGAAATCTATCGCTTTGGCGAACTGATCAAGACCAACGGCTTTTCCGCCGCCGATATGGAAGCCGTGCTCGATGACGCGCATGCCCGTAAGGCCGCGCTGCAAGAGCTGCCGCTTAGCCAAATTCTCGACCTGCTGCATAAGGTCGGCCGCGCCTGGGCCGATCCCGATTACGGCTATCGCCGGCAGGCGGTCGAGGTGCTGCCGGACTACATCCGGTTCAGCGGACCGATGATCGAGCAGGGCATCTTGACCTTGGTTGAGCTGCTGACCCGCTCCAATATGGAGAAGCGGCTCGACTGCGATCTTGGCGATGCCGGCTATCTCGATGACTGGGTCTATCACCCGCGCTTTGGCGGCCACATGATGGCGCAGCCGCATGGCGTGGTCGCCCATGTTTCGGCCGGCAATGTGTTCGTCGGCGGCGTCGATACCTTGATCCAGGGCATCGTCACCAAGAACGTCAATCTGATGAAGATGGCGAGCATCGACCCGCTGTTCCCGGTGCTGTTCGCGCGCTCGCTGCGCGATCATGACGACACCGGCATCGTCGCCGGCTCGCTGGCGCTGCTCGGCTGGAAGGGCGGTGACGCCGCGGTGGAATCGGTGCTGAAGCAGCGCTGCGATGCCATCGTGGTCTATGGCGGCGCCGACACCGTGCGCTCCTATCGCCAGGATCTTGGGCTGCACACCAAACTGATCGAGTATGGTCCGAAATATTCGTTCGCACTGATTGCCGATGATGAGCTCAAGCGCCGTGGCTTGAAAGAAGTGACCCGCGCGGTCGCGCGCGACGCGACCATGTGGGAGCAGGGCGCCTGTTCCTCGCCGCATATGGTCTATGTCGAGGACACCGATGGCCATTCGGCGGAAGCCTTTGCCAAGGCGCTTGCCACTGAACTCGAAGGCTGGGCCGAGCAATTGCCGGCCGGGCGCAAGACCGAGGACGAAGGCGTCGAGATCTTGCGGGTGCGCGAGCTCGCCAAGGTCGAGCAGGCGATGGGCAGTTCGCTGCTGCTGCAGCCGGGCGATACTGACTGGACCGTGGTGCTGCAGCGCGCGCCCGATTTTCAGACCTCGTGTCTGTTCCGCACGCTGTACGTCAAGCCGGTGAAGAAGCTGGAAGACGCGCTCGACGCGGTGCGGCCGATGGGTGCGTTCTTGCAGACCGTTGCGATCCTGGCCGATGACGCGCGCACCAAGGCGCTCGGCCGGGTGCTGACCCGGATCGGCGCCGACCGCATCGTCGCGCCCGGTCGCATGGCGCGGCGCCAGCACGGCACGCCGCATGACGGCACGCGCGGCCTTGCCGAGCTGGTGCGCTGGTCGTCGATCGGTCAGATGAGCGAGGACGGCACCGCGGGTAAGGCGGCGTTCGGCAAGAACGGCGCGGAGTGGTCGCCTTATGATCCTCAGCGCGATGCGTTCGATTATCTGCCCGATGCCGAGCGCGACGCCGCGGTGCTCTCTGAACTGCGCAAGCTGATCGCCGACATCCGGCCGCGCTCGTCATTCTATGCCGAGCGTCTCAAAGGCTTTGAGCCGAACAGCCTAAAAGACCTGGCGCGACTGCCGGTGCTGACCGCCGATGAGCTGAAAGCGCATCTGCCGCCCGGCGGCCATGGCCTGATCACGGATGAAGCGGCTGGCGGCTTTGTGTTTGCCAGCGGCGGCACCAGCGGCGCGCCAAAAGTGGCGTACCGCACCGCCGCCGAGCATCACTACAACGCCGCGCGCATGGGCAAGGGTCTGCTGCTCGCCGGCTTTGGGCAAGGCGACGTGGTGGCGAACCTGATGTTCGCCGGCAATATGTGGGCGTCGTTCATTTCGCTCAACATGGCGCTGGAGCACACTGGCGCGCGCTTCCTGCCGCTGGCCGGCAATATGGACATGGAGTTCGTGTTGTTCGCGCTCAAGCACTTCCGCGCCAATTCGATCATTTCGATCCCGACGGTGCTGCTGTCGATCGCGCGGCTGGTCGAGGAACGCAAGATCGAGGGGCTGGAGCTGCGCAAGGCGGCGACCGGCGGCGAGCATCTGTTCCCCGGCGCGCGCGCCTATCTCAGCCGGGTGCTCGGTATCGAGACCTTTGCATCGGCCGGCTATGCCGCCAATGATTCCGGCGCGATCGGCTATCAGTGCGATCATTGCCATGGCGGCAGCATTCATCACGTCCATGAGGACCTGCATTATGTCGAGATCGTCGATCCCGACACGCTGGAGCCTGTGCCGCCCGGTGAGGTCGGCAAGATCATCGCCACCAATCTCAATCGCCGGCTGATGCCGATGCTGCGCTATGACATCGGCGATCTCGGCCGCTGGGTCGAGGGGCCGTGCGGCTGCGGCCGCACCACGCGCCGCTTCGAGCTGATGGGCCGCTCCGACGACGTGCTCAATTTCGGCGCCGCCAAGCTCGGCCCCGACGTGGTCGCGCAGGCCTTGAAGGAAGTGCCGGGGCTGTCGCCGGTGTTCCAGATGATCGCGCGCTTTGACGGCGTGGCCGATCAACTGCTGGTGCGGGTCGAGCGCGATCCCGCAGCGCAGGACGAAGCCGCGCTCGGTGAGCGGCTGGCCCAGCAACTGCGCAGCAGCACCAAGGAGCTCAAGACGTTTTTGGAGCGCAAGCTGATCGGCGGCATCGCGGTCGAAGTGCTGGCGCCGGGCGGCCTGCCGCGCAATCCGCGCACCGGCAAGGTGCGGCTGGTGGTTGAGGAGCGCACCTCATGAGCACGGTCACCACGCCTGCACCGCTGGCGCGGCTCACGGTGCGCGCCTGCACCGAACTGGTGGTGCCCGCGCGCGAATTTGCCTGCGCGATTGCCGCTCAGCAGGGCTTTGCGCCGGCGGCGTTGCAACGGTTGGAACTGCTCACCGAGGAAGCCTGTTTGTTCGTGGTCGAACACGGCTTTGAGCCCGGCGAAGACGGCAGCTTTGATCTGATCCTCGATCGCCGCCCCGGCAAATTCGTGGTCGCGGTCGAGGACAAGGGCCTGCCGATCGACTTCTCCAAGCCGCCGCAGGAATCAACGCTCGGCCTGTCCTTGATGCGCGGCTTTGCCGAGGAGATCAGCTTTCTCAATCTCGGCAAGGCCGGACGGCGGATCGAGTTCACCGCCAGCCTGCCGGCGCGGCCGGTCGAGGACTATCTGACCGCCGCCGAACGCGACCGCTCCGCCGAGCCGCCGCCGCTTGCCACCGATACGCCGCGGCTGCGGCTAATGACCGAGCAGGACGCGGTCGCGCTGTCGCGCTGCATCTACCGCGCCTATGGCTACACTTATGTCGATTTCGTGTACTACCCGGATAGGATCGCCGACATGCTGCGCAGCGGCTTGATGATGTCCTGCGTCGCCGAGAACGACGCCGGCGAGATCGTCGGCCATTTGGCGCTGCTGCGTAACGGCCCGGAATCGGCGATTGCGGAGTCGGCCGCGGCCGTGGTCGATCCGCGCTACCGCGGCCATGCGCTGTTCAAGACCATGAAGATCTTCATGGCCGAGGAGGCGAAGCGCCGCGGTCTGCTCGGCCTGTATAGCGAGGCGATGACGCTGCATCCCTTCACCCAGAAGGGTAATATCGCGCTTGGCGCCCATGAGACCGGGCTGGTGCTGGCTTACGTGCCGGGCGACGTCAACACCCGCAAGATCGACGCCAGCGCGCAGGGCGAGCGCGCCGCGCTGCTGCTGTACTACATGCGCACCAATGCCGAGCCGCATCGCGTCATTTATGCGCCGCCGCGGCACCGCGCGGTGCTGCAAGACATCTGCCAGCGCATCGGCCTCGACCGCGAATTTGCAGAACTCAGCGACACACCGATGCTTGCCGAGTCGACGCGGCTTGATATCCGCGTGCGGCCCGAGCTGGGCATCGCGGCGATCACGGTGCGCGCCTGCGGCGCTGATGCCGGCCAGCAGATCCGCCACCATCTGGTCGATCTGTGCTGCCGCAAGGTCGATGCGATCTATCTCGATCTGCCGCTCGGTGATCCGGCCGCCGCCAGCGTATGCGCGGCTTGCGAGGCGGCCGGGTTCTTCTTCGCCGGCATGATCCCCGAATACGACAATGGCGACGTGCTGCGGCTGCAATACCTCAACAATCTCGACATCAACATGGACGGCATCGTGGTGGTATCGGACACCGGCCGCCGTCTGTTCGATCATGTTGCGGCCGAGCGTCAAAGGGCCGGCGAGGGCGCCCGCGTCGCGGCGGTGGCGTAGCTGCGGGCAGGATCACACCGCTAAGCGCCTGCTAACTACGCGTTAGACGCGGCAAAAATGACCTGGTGCCCGGCAGATTATTCCGGCTTGTGATCCGCGCGGCGCGCGTGCCGCGCCGGCAGTGCGTTGTCGTGATTGAAAAAATGCGCATAGCACGCGTGGCGCGAGCTTTGCTTGGCTCAGGTCTTGAACACTGCAGCCAAGGTGATCTCATGAGTGTGTCCGGGATAGGTGGGTATTCGAACTCCATCGCCAATCTCTTTAGCGTCGCGCCGCGCAGCGCATCGACGTCATCGGCGCCCAGCGCTGGCAACGAGCCTGCCACCGCCAGCGGCGGCTCGGGTGTGCAGACCACCGATTTCACGAGTATGACGCGCAAGGAGCTGGGCGACTGGATCAACTCCAAGATCAAGAGCGGCGAAATGTCGTTCGACGAGAGTTCCACCTTTGTCAGCATGACGCTGAGCTTTTCGGACAACGTCAACGGCAACACCGGGCTGGAAAATACCGAGCACGTCAATTTCGTGGATGCCGTGCAGAAAGGCATCCGCTTCGCGCAGCAGCGCAACGATAGCGAGATGGTCGAGCGGCTGCAGAACACGCTGCGCATCATGGACCGCTATCAGGGGGAGATCAGGGGCGTGGATATCCGCGCCTAGGAGGGTAGCGTGACACGCCGCGCGGCATCGGCTCGCCGGATTGCTGCGAGCAGATGATATGGCAAGCGGATGCGTTACCAGGAACTGCTGACAGCGCCGCAGCATGGCCTTGAGGCGGTGTGGCTGTCGCTCAGTGCGTGCGCGGAGCATTATCGGGTGCTGCCCGATGGCCGCTGCGACGTGATCGTGCAGTTCGACGCCGACGCGCGGCCGCTGCGCCCGCTGGCGGTGCTGATCGCCGGGCCGGCGACCCGGTTCTATGACGTGGCGCACGGCCCGGAAATCGGCTTTGTCGGCGCGCGGCTGCGGCCGGGCTATGCCGCGCCGCTGCTCGGCCTAGAGCCATCGTCGTTGGTTGATGACAGTGTTGGCGGCGAGGCGGCGCTGGCGCGCTGGCCGGCGCTGCGCCAGCTCTATGCCCCGGCGCAGGACTGCCACGAGATCGCCGCGCGGCTGGTGGCCTGGGCGGCGGAGCGGATCGCGGCGGCGCGCTTCCAGCCCGATGGCCTGCTGCGCGATCTGCTCGGCAGTTTCCACGGCGCCGGCGGCCGGCTGCGCATTCATGACACCGCCGCGCGCCATCAGGTCAGCGAGCGCACCGTGCAGCGGCTGCTGCGCGAGGCGATCGGGCTGCCGCCCAAAACCTTCGCCAACATTTTGCAGTTCCATCACGCGCTGCGGCTTTTGAGCGAGCAGCAATTGCCGCCGGCGCAAGCGGCGCTGCAGGCCGGCTTTGCCGATCAGGCCCATATGAGCCGGGTGTTTCGGCGGCTCGGCGGTTTTACCCCGGGGCGGCGGCCGGAGCTGACCCTGGTCAACATCCGCGGCTGATGTCCGATTTGTTCAAGACCGAGATGCCGATCTAGCGTTTGCAGGGGCGATCGCCTTCGGCAGGAGACCATCGTGACGTTGAAATCGGCTTCCCCTTGCATCACCACCCAGCAGATCGCCGCAACCCGCGCGTTCTATCAGGACGTCTTTGGCGCCAGCATCAGCTTTGATTGCGGCTGGTACCTCAATCTCGAACTCGCCCGCGGCGTCAGCCTGCAATTCATGGAGCCGCAGCAGGGCCAGCCGCTCTGCGTCCCCGCAGGGCTGACCTACAATTTTGGCGTCGAGGACGTCGATGCCGAGTATCAGCGGCTGCAAGCGCGCGGCCTTGATTTCGTGATGCCGATCGCCGATCACCCCTGGGGCGACCGCGGCTTTGCCATCACCGACCCGAACGGCATCGTGCTTTACATCTATTCCGACCGCGAGCCGGCCCCGGAATTCAAGCCGTTCTTCCGACCCGCCGCGAGCTGACGCGCGGGGCCGCGCCGGCTGACGACGGCTGAAGCGCGACGAAATCATGGGTTGAGCGCGGCGGTATCTTCGCGTTCAATCCGTTCGCCGGGCGGCGCCATCGCACAAGGCGGCGCGGCGGGGGATAGATGATCCGGATTGTCGAGGCGGCGAGCCAGCAGCGCCATGCCGCGTCGCTGCGTCAGCATTTTGAGCTGCGGCACGCGATCTTCGTGCGCGAGCGCGGCTGGACCGATTTCGACCGCGGCGACATCGAAACCGATCAATATGACAACCACCACGCGGTCTATGGGCTGTCGATCGACGCCGACCAGCAGGTGATCGGCTGCTTCCGGCTCTATCCGACCGTGCTGCCGCATATGATCAGCGAGAGTTTTGCCTGGACCGTCGAAGGCGCGGTGATCCAAGAGCCCGACGTGCTGGAGCTGACAAGGTTCGGCATCAAGAAGGGTCTCCGCGGCGGCCCGGTCTATCTGGAATTGTTTCTCGGCCTCACCGAATACTGTCTGCGCAATGGCATCAGCGGCACCACCGCGCTGATCCGCGCGGTGCGCAAGCCGGTGATGGAGGATTATGGGCTGACGGTGCGCGCGCTCGGCCCGCTGCTGCCGATCGACGGCCAAATGCATCTGGCGGTGCATTTTCCGATGGACGAGATGGTGCTTGAGCGGCTGCGGCAGCGCGCTGGCGTGTCGGATAGCGTGCTGGAGAGTTGATCGTGATCAGCGATATTTCAAATGCTTAGTCGAGAATATTCGCGTTAATTATGAGTGTGAGCCGATGCGTCGCGCTTCAGGCCGCCGAGCACGGCCTCGATCACGCTCTGGATCTCTTCGACCTTCTGCCCGGACGCCAGCGCCAGCGCGCCGCGGTCGTACAGCGCCGATAGCATCAAGGCGAGCGGCTCAACCGGCAGCTCGCGCAGCACCCCGGCCTTGATCGCGGCGTCCAGTCCCTCGGTCAGCGTGCGGCCGCCATGGCGGCGGTCGAGCGCCGCCAGTTCCTCAAAGCCGAGCACCGCCGGCGCCTCGATCAGCAGCAAGCTGATGCGGCCGGGCTGCGCCATCGCTGCGAAGAAGGCGCGGCCGCCTGCGATCAGCGCCTCGAACGGCGGCAGTGCGGGCGGCGTGGCGCGCTCGATCTCGAGCGCCACCGCGGCCATCTCGGCGTCGATCACGGCGCGGAACAGCGCCTTCTTATCCTCGAAGTGGTGGTACAGCGCGCCGCGCGTCACCCCGGCCGCGCCGACAATCTCGGGCGTGGCGGTGCCGGCAAAGCCCTTGGCCAGAAACAGCGCGCGGGCGGCGCTCAGCAGCGCTTCGATGGTCTGTTCACGGCGTTGTTGATTGCTGCGGCGGGTGACGGTCTCTTGCATACATGCAGCCTGTATGTTACGTATCTGGATACAGGCGGCATGTATATATCGCGAAGGGAGGAAAGGCCATGCAGTGCACCCAATTCTACCCCGTGATCATGACCGGCGACGTCGCCGGCACCGCGGCATTCTACCAAGCTCATTTCGGCTTTGCGCCGCAGTTCGAGAGCGACTGGTACGTCCATCTGCAATCAACCCAGAATGACCAGGTCAATCTGGCGGTGCTGCACGGCGACCACGACACCATCCCGCAGGATGGCCGGGGCCGCGCCGGCGGGCTGTTGCTCAATTTCGAGGTCGAGGATGTCGATGCGGTCTATGCCCGGATGCGGGCGGCCGGGCTGCCGATGTTGCTCGGGCTGCGCGATGAAGCCTTTGGCCAGCGCCATTTCATCACCCGCGACCCCAATGGCGTGCTGATCGATATCATCACCCCGATCGCGCCGAGCGCCGAATTTGCCGCGGCCTATGGCAACGGCCAGCAGCCGGGCACCGCGTAGCGTTGCGGTAGCGTGCGGCCGCGCCGGCTACTCGGTCGCGGCCGGCTGCTCCAGGCGCTCGCGCAGTGCCGCCAGCAATTCGATGGCGCTGCGCAGCTCGGCGGGCTCAACCCCGGCGATCAAGGCGTCGCCGACTGGCTGCCATAGCGCGCTGGCGCGCTCGAACACCTCTTGGCCGCGCGGCGTCATCACCACCAGCTTGGCGCGCTTGTGCGCCGGATTGGGCGCAAACGCCACCAGCCCGGCGGCCGCCAGTTCATCGACCACGCGCTGCACCGATTGCCGCGCCAGCCCCATATTGTCGGCCAGCCGCGCCACCGAATAGCTGCCCTGGCCGTGCACGACCGAGCCGAGCACCTGCCAGCGCGCGCTGCTGAGCCCGAGCGGTTTCACCAAAGCGTCGCCGCATTTGATCAGCGCGCCGTTCAGTCGAAAAATCTCCAGCACCAGTTCGTTGACCGGGGCATCGAAAGGAATCGCAGCGGAGGGAGCCATGGCGGCTGTCATCTCAAGCGGACAGGATGCTGTCAATAGCGGTCGCCGGCCTCCGCGCGGTCCGCATTGACCATGGCGCGGCGCTATGCCCCGATCGCCGCCGACTGGCCAGCCGGAGAATCGACGTTGAGCATCACGCTGTATGGCATCAAGAACTGCGACACCATGAAGAAAGCGCGCGCCTGGCTCGACAGCCACGGCATCGCTTACACGTTCCACGATTACAAGACCGCCGGCATCGATCCGGCGACATTGCAGGGCTGGGTGCGGCAGCTCGGCTGGGAGCCGCTGCTCAACCGCGCCGGCACCACCTTTCGCAAACTGCCGGATGAGCAGAAGCAGGACCTGACGGAAGCGCGTGCGATCGCGCTGATGCTGGCGCAGCCCTCGATGATCAAGCGGCCGGTGCTGGTGCATGCCGGCGGCGTGCTAGTCGGCTTTAAGCCGGAGACCTATCTCAGCGCGCTGCGCTAGCGCGGCTCCAGCTGTGCAGCGGCCGTAGCTGCGGCGTCTTCTTGTGCTGATGATCGCCCATCCGCGACAGCAGCGTGTCGAGTTCGGTGATCGCCTTGAACAGATAGGGGCCCTTGTTCAGCATCACGCATTCGGCGCGCGCCGCCATCGCCGCGTCGGTCATCTCGCCGCGCGACGGCGTGCCTTTCTTGACCAGATGTTCCAGCACCTGGGTCGCCCAGATCACCGGCACATGGGCGGCTTCGCCGATCCACAAAATTTCCTCCTGCATTTCCGCCAGTCGCGCAAAGCCGATTTCCACCGCGAGGTCGCCGCGCGCGATCATGATCGCGGTCGGCTGCCGGCCGGCGGCCTGCACCACGATGTCTGGCAGATTGGCGACCGCTTCCGGGGTCTCGATCTTCAGCACCAGCGACAATTGGCGCCAGTCGTTGGGCCGGCGCTCGGCCAGCGCCGCCTGCAGCATTTCCACATCGGCGACCGACTGCACGAATGAGAACTCGATGCCGTCGGCCTGCGCCACGATGAAGTCGAGGTCGCTAAGGTCCTTGGCGGTCAGCGCTGGGATCGTCAGCGGCGTGTCGGGGAAGTTCAGCCCCTTTTCCGGTTTCAGTCGCAGCCCATTGGCGGGCGCGGCGGTGACCCGGCCGAGCAGGCCGAACGGCGCGCGCCGTTCGATCCGCATGCACAGCTTGCCGTCATCAACGAACACCCGATGGCCGGCAGCGGCGATCGTCAGCGCGTCGGGCAGGGTGCATTCGATCGCGGCGTGCGGCTCATCGAGCTTGATGCGGTTCAGCCCGCCCTGCGGCACGATCGCCAGCAGATCGCCAACGCCGATCCGTTCCACCCCTTCGGGCAGCAGCGCGGTGCCGGTGCGGATTTTCGGGCCGGCGATGTCCATCAGGATTTTGATGCGGCGGCCGGTGGCCTGTTCGGCAGCATGAACGTGATTGATCATGCGCTGCCAGTGCTCGGGACTGTCATGGGCGCAGTTGATGCGGACGGCATCGACGCCGCGTTCGGCCAGCCGCAGCAGAAACGACGGATCGTCGCCGGCCTCGGTCGGGCAGGTGACCAGCAGCGCGGTGTGGCGCGGTCCGGAACGGGGCCCGAACAGCTCGGCGCTGCGCTCGGCGAGGTAGTGCTCGCCGGCAAAAAACTGCCGCGACGAAGGCCGTTCCGTGGTGGGGGTGCCGCACAGCGCCGCGACGCTGGCGCTCACAGCTTTCAGAGTCGGCAGCACCCGGCTTTCCAGCCGGCCGAGTGACGACATGCCGAGTGCCATCAGCGCCCGTTGCAGCGGCCGCAGATCATGACGGCGCAGCGCCAGATAGTGCGCGAGATTGCTGGCGCTGGCCGCGAAGTCGGGGCGTTCGATGCGGTCCGCCCAGGAGGTCATCCGCAGGCTGCTTTCGGCAGCAATCTCGTCGATCAGCCGTTCGAGTTTCTTTTTCAGTGCCGCGACATCATGCATGCGAGCGCTCCCGGTATTCCTTTCGGCCGACCACGGCCGCAACAGGGTTCACTAGGCGACGTCCACGAAGCCCATATGACGCTCAGCGCCAGGCCGAGTGCCAGCGACGAAGCGCTGCAGGGTTGTGCGCGGCGCGCCGGTGCATTGCATCTTGCGCAACCCCAGTGGTTGATTGCATAGTTGCTATTCAAAGCGGACCCGCGGTGATCGCCGTCGAGGAGCTGCAGGAACAAAATCGGCAGGGGCGCCAGCTATGGCACCGGCCGAGGGGGAGACGTGATTGGCCGATGACTTCATTCTTGAAACTCATAGTTTGACCAAGGAATTCGCCGGCTTCTTCGCCGTGCGCGACGTCAATCTGCGAGTGCGCCGTGGACACATCCACGCGTTGATCGGCCCGAACGGTGCCGGCAAGACCACATGCTTCAATCTGCTGACCAAGTTCCTGCGGCCGTCGGCCGGGCAGATTCTCTATAACGGTCGCGATATTACCACCATGGCGCCGGCAGACGTCGCGCGGCTTGGCTTGGTGCGTTCGTTTCAGATTTCCGCGGTGTTTCCCCATCTCACCGCGCTGGAGAATGTCCGGGTGGCGCTACAGCGCCAGCACGGCAGTTCCTTCGATTTCTGGCGCTCGAAAGCGGTACTCGACCGCTACAATGACCGGGCGCTGGCACTGCTCGATGACGTCGGCCTCAACGAGTTCGCCAATACGCCTGCGGTGGAAATGCCCTATGGCCGCAAGCGCGCGCTGGAGATCGCCACCACGCTGGCGCTCGATCCGGAGATGATGCTGCTCGACGAGCCGATGGCCGGCATGGGCCATGAGGACATCGACAAGATCGCGGCGCTGATCAAGCGGATTTCGGTGAACCACACCATCCTGATGGTGGAACACAATCTATCGGTGGTCGCTAACCTCTCCGACGTGATCACCGTGCTGACCCGCGGCCATGTGCTGGCCGAGGGCAACTACGCCGACCTCACGCAGGATGAGCGCGTCAAGGAAGCCTATCTGGGAGCGGGTCATGGCTGACACATTGATGGCTCCGCATCGCTCCGCCGCCGCGAGCAACGACACCGTGCTGTCGGTGCGCAATCTGCAGGCGTGGTACGGCGAATCGCATGTGCTGCATGGGCTGGATTTCGATGTGCGCCCCGGCGAGGTGGTGACGCTGCTCGGCCGCAACGGCGCGGGCAAGAGCACCACGCTGAAAGCGGTGATGGGCATCATCGGTAAGCGCAGCGGCGAAATCCAATTTGAGGGCAACGACATCAGCCGCGCGTCGTCGGACCGGATCGCAAGGCTCGGCATTGCGTTCTGTCCCGAGGAGCGCGGCATCTTCGCCAGCCTCGACGTGCGCGAAAACCTGATGCTGCCGCCCGCGGTGCGGCCGGGCGGGTTGTCGCTCGAGGTGATCTTTGAACTGTTTCCCAATCTGCGCGAACGGCTGAAAAGCCAGGGCACCAAACTGTCCGGCGGCGAGCAGCAGATGCTGGCGATCGCGCGCATCCTGCGCACTGGCGCACGCTTTCTGATGCTCGATGAGCCGACCGAAGGTCTGGCGCCGGTGATCATCCAGCAGATCGGCCACACCATCGCGCGGCTGAAGCAACAGGGCTTCACCATCCTGCTGGTCGAACAGAATTTCCGTTTCGCCGCCACGGTGGCGGACCGTTACTACGTCGTCGAGCACGGCAAGATCATCGACGGCTTTGCCAACTCCGAACTCGAAGCCAACATGGAGAAGCTGCACGCCTATCTCGGCGTTTGAGCCATCCAAAAAGAATTTTTAGGGAGGAATTGAGATGCGTGCGAAATTGATGGCGGGACTGCTCAGCACCGTGGCGGCATTGACGTTGGCCGGTGCGGCGATGGCCGACGACAAGGTGGTGAAGATCGGCGCGCTCAGCGACCAGTCCAGCCTTTATGCCGACGTCGGCGGACCGGGCTCGACGCTGGCTGCGCAGATGGCGGCTGAGGATTCCGGGCTGATCGCCAAGGGCTGGAAGATCGAGGTGATTTCCGGCGATCATCAGAACAAGCCCGATATCGGCAGCAATATCGCCCGGCAATGGCTGGATATCGACAAGGTCGACGTGATCGTCGACGTGCCCAATTCCGGCGTGGCGCTGGCGGTCAACAACATCGTCAAGGAAAAGAACGCGGTCTATCTCAATTCCGGAGCGGCCAGTTCCGACCTCACCAATGCGCAGTGCTCGCCCAACACCGTGCACTGGACCTATGACACCTACATGCTGGCGCATGGCACCGGCGGCGCGCTGGTCAAGGCTGGCGGCGACACCTGGTACTTCCTGACCGCGGACTATGCGTTCGGCGCGGCGCTGGAGCGCGACACCACCGCGGTGATCAATGCCTCGGGCGGCCGGGTGGTCGGCGGCGTCAAGCATCCGCTCAACACCTCGGACTTCTCGTCCTTCCTGCTGCAGGCGCAGGCCTCCAAGGCCAAGATCATCGGCCTCGCCAATGCCGGCGGCGACACCACCAATTCGATCAAGCAGGCGTCGGAATTCGGCATCGTTGCCGGTGGCCAGAAGCTGGCGGCGCTGCTGCTGTTCATCAGCGACGTGCACGCGCTCGGCCTCAACGTGGCGCAGGGCCTCAACTTCACCGAAACCTTCTATTGGGACACCAACGACCAGACCCGCGCATTCGCCAAGCGCTTCTCCGAGCGCATGAAGAACAAGCAGATGCCGACCATGGTTCACGCGGGCGTCTATGCGGCGCTGGTGCATTATTTCAAGACGCTCGACCAGATGGGCGGCAATTCGCGTGACGGCGCCAAGATTGTCGAGAAGATGAAGTCGATGCCGACCGACGATCCGCTGTTCGGCAAGGGCGAAATCCAGCCCAATGGCCGCGCCATTCACCCGGCCTATCTGTTCGAGGTCAAGAAGCCGTCGGAATCGAAGGGGCCGTGGGACTATTACAAGCTGGTCGCGACCATCCCGGCCGATCAGGCTTTTACTCCGCTCGCCGACAGCAAATGCGCGCTGTTGAAGAAGTAACATGACGGCCGCCGGCGGCCATGCGCCGCCGGCCTCGCCCTTGAAGTCGGTTCGCAGGTCAGGATCACGGCACGATGGACATCAATCTGCAGGCCTTGTTCGCGCAGCTTCTGGTCGGGCTGATCAACGGCTCGTTCTACGCGCTGCTCAGCCTCGGCCTTGCCGTGATCTTCGGCATGCTCAACATCATCAATTTCGCCCATGGCGCGCTCTATATGATGGGCGCGTTCTGCGCCTATTTCCTGCTCAATGTGCTCGGCATCGGCTATTGGTACGCGCTGATCATCGCGCCGATCGTGGTCGGGCTGTTTGGCATTTTGCTGGAACGCACCATGCTGCAATGGCTGTCCGGGCTCGATCACCTGTATGGGCTGTTGCTGACGTTTGGCCTCGGGCTGATCATCCAGGGCGTGTTCCAGAACTATTTTGGATCGTCCGGCCTGCCTTACGCCATTCCGGAGGAGCTGCGCGGCGGCATCAATCTCGGCTTCATGTTCCTGCCGGTCTATCGCGGCTGGGTGGTGGTGTTCTCGCTGGCGGTGTGCCTGCTGACCTGGTTCCTGATCGAACGCACCCAGCTCGGCGCCTATTTGCGCGCCGCCACTGAAAACCCGACGCTGGTGCGCGCGTTCGGCATCAATGTGCCGCGCATGATCACCTTGACCTATGGGCTTGGCGTCGGCCTTGCGGCGCTCGCTGGGGTGTTGTCGGCACCGATCAATCAGGTGCGGCCGCTGATGGGCGCCGATCTGATCATCGTGGTGTTCGCGGTGGTGGTGATTGGCGGCATGGGCTCGATCATGGGCTCGATCATCACCGGATTCGCGCTCGGCATCATCGAGGGCTTGACCAAATATTTCTATCCCGAAGCGTCCAACACCGTGGTGTTCGTGTTGATGGTGCTGGTGTTGTTGATCAAGCCCGCAGGGCTCACTGGACGGACCGCCTGAGATGACGTCGATCACTGAAAACGCCATGCCTGTTGGCCGCCGCGCCATCCGCGACGAGATGATCGCGTTCGGGATCATGACCGCGGTGCTGATGGCACTGCCATTCACCGGGGTCTATCCGTTCTTCGTGATGCAGGGGCTGTGCTTTGCGCTGCTGGCCTGCGCCTTCAACCTGCTGATCGGCTATGGCGGGCTCCTGTCGTTCGGCCACGCCATGTTCCTCGGCACTGCCGGCTATGTCACCGGGCACGCGCTGAAAGTGTGGGGGCTGCCGCCGGAACTCGGCATCATCGCCGGCACCGCGGCCGCGGCCGCGCTCGGCGTGCTCACCGGGCTGATCGCGATCCGCCGCCAGGGCATCTATTTTGCGATGATCACGCTCGCGCTCGCGCAGCTGATGTACTTCGTCTATCTGCAGGCGCCGTTCACCCATGGCGAAGACGGCATCCAGGGCATTCCGCAGGGCCATCTGTTCGGCTTCATCAACCTGTCCAATCCGACCACGCTGTATTTCGTGGTGCTGGCCGGGTTCCTGTTCGGTTTCCTAATCATCTACCGCGCCATCAATTCGCCGTTCGGCGAGGTGCTGAAGGCGATCCGCGAGAATGAGCCGCGCGCCATCTCGCTCGGCTATCGCACCGACCATTACAAGCTGCTGGCATTCGTGCTGTCGGCGACGCTGGCCGGTTTTGCCGGCTCGCTGAAAGTGTTTGTGGCGCAAAACGCCTCGCTCACCGACGTGCATTGGACCATGTCGGGCGAGATCGTGCTGATGACGCTGGTCGGCGGGCTCGGCACGGTATTCGGGCCGGTGGTCGGCGCGTTCGTGATCATCGCCATGCAGCAATATCTGGCTGGCTTCGGGCAATGGGTCACGGTGATCCAGGGCGCGATCTTCGTGATCTGCGTGCTGACCTTCCGCCGCGGCGTGGTCGGCGAAATCGCGCACTACTTCAAACGCTCGCTGTGATAGATCAGCCCTGCGCCGGCCGGTTCCGGCGCAGTTCCAGAGCGAGGGCGGGTGCCGCCGTGCGGCGATGGCCAAAAATACGGTAGCAAGGTACAGTGATTGGCTCTTGACGCGCCAATCCAAAGGAACTTGTCACTCTGAATCAATGTTTTTAAGCGGGCATAGAGTAAGATTGCTTCACACTGCTGATTCTAAGTCCGGCCTCTCTTCGGAGAGAGACACAACCTTAAAAGGACACCCAGAACCGGGTGGGAAGGTCGTCAAATGCAATATTGGATCGCTGCCTTTGCAGCCGCACTCGTAGTCGTAATCGGCTACGCCGCCGGTCCCATTGGGGCCATCATCGCCATCGCCGCGTTCTCGGTCGCGCTGTTCCTGCTGTGGGCCTATCGCCTCGGTTTCAACGGTGCCTGGACCAGCTTCGGTCTCGACCGCTTCACCGCGCCGCTGTGGAAGTCGGAAAACTGGGATCGCTTCAACGCCATCTTCGCTGATCGCGAGAAGGTTGTGAAGGCTGCCACCGTGGCCGTGGTGCTGATTGCGGTGTCGCTGGTGCTGCCGACCAATCAGGTGATCATCGCGGTCGCCGCGGTCGCCGCCTGGTACGTGTTCCAGGTCTATCGCGCCAACAAGCCGGCCCGTCCGGCTAGCTCGCTGGAATCGCCGGTCTATCCGTCGGTCGAAAACCGCAACGAGATCTCCCGCATCAACTGATCGCGGGATCGCAGGCAGCGGTAGCGGCGCGCACGAACGCGCCGCTTTCGGGTTGAGCAAAACCCCTCGCAGGTCCGGAGCATTTCCGGCGGCGAGGGGTTTTTGATTCTAGGCGAGCGTTAAGCGCGGGTGGTTTGCGGCGCTGACCTCTGGGCATGACGTCGGACGCCGGGTAGGGGCCGCGTACGCGGAGCTTGGATGGAAAAGGCGTCGGCCGCGACGCGGGTAGCGGGCGGACAAGGCGCCAGCCGGTGCGCGGGTAGCGGGAGGACAAGGCGCCTGCCGCGCGGGAGGGGCTGGTGATGCAGCGGCTGGTGATGCCGCCCAGTTCTCCCATCGAGCCCCCCGCCGATTCGATCGGTCGGTGATCCTTCAAGCTAAGCAGCCAGCCGGGCAGGGTGGACAAACGCAGCCTTGGCAATAGACGTCGGTACGAGCACGCGCGGCCAACGAGCATCGCCGTCTCAGCCAGCGAATGGTGGCCTCGCAGTGTGCCGGCGCGCTCGGCCAGAGTGAGCAGGCCGATCGATCGTCTCGGTCAGTAGATGTCGTTGATGGAGGGGCGCCTCTCAGTCATGCCATTGGATCCAATCAATGATCGTCATGCCCGCGCTTGTCGCGGGTATCCACGTCTTGAAATCGCCGCAAGATCAAAGACGTGGATGGCCGGGACGAACCCGGCCCTGACGTGCGGGTAGCTTGGTATCAATTGCCGTTGGTATCAGTAGGCAAGCAAAGTTCTGCGGGACAGCGCCACGCGCCTCTTTTCCCTCCCCCTTGCGGGGAGGGTGGCCGGCCGTAAGGCCGGTCGGGTGGGGGTCATACTGCCGAGCGGACGAGGCAATTAAGGAGCGTCGGGGCGTCGGCGGTTAAGAGCGTCGAGATACAATCAGAGCTGTGCTCAGCCGCACTGAACCGCGTGCATAGGGGGTGGTGCAGTGTCTCCCCCGGTTCGCCTTGCCAGCGAAACCAGGGAAAGCGCCGCGCCGCTACCGCAACGAGGCATCGTGAGCGGCGGGCTGGGTCCGCCAGCCCGTCAGCTACGGGCTCTGCAAGGCGCCGTAGCGCAGCGAATAATGCATCGACGAGAACCCACCATTGCCCTGGCCGCTGGCATTGGCATCGGGCGGCGTCGGCTCGATGTCGCGCAGCTCGGCCTGTTCCGGCATGGTCGCCGGGTGGGTCCGGTCGTCGAAATAGGCATTGGTCAGCGCCGCGCTGCTCACAGCGGCGGCGGGCACCGGCGCCACGGCGTCGGCAGGGGCCGCACGCACCGGCTCGGGCCGGTCACGGCCAGCCGCAGGGATCGCGGCCAGCGAGGCGCCAGCGGCAGCGGCTTCGCGCAACACCACGCCCTCGCGGCGCGGCTGCGGCACCAAGCGGGGTTGCGGCCGCGGCTGCGGTTCGCGGTGCTCCGCTGCAGCTCTGGCAGCCGGCGTCGCGGCCGGCTCGGCCTTGGCGGCATGAGCGTGGTGACCGTTAGCGTGGTGACCATTGCCATGAGCCGGCGTATGGCCGCGCGGCCGGGCTGCGGTGGCAGCGATGGGGGCCACGGTCGGTTCGGACTTCTTGAACAGCGTGCGGGCCAGCCGCGAGCCGAGGCTCGGGCGCGGCCGGCGCTCGGGCTGCGGTTCCAGCGGCGGCAGCGGTTCGGACGCGGCCTGCTCGATCCGGCGCCGTTCGCGGTCCACTTCGGCCTGGATCTTGGCGGCGTAAACCGAGGGCGGCGAAAAGAAGATTTTCGCAACAACTGGAACGATTTCCAGGAAGATGATGAAGAAGCGTGTCATCCACGAGAACAGCGCGATGGTGCCGCCGTCCTTCGGATCGTTCTTCAGTTCCTGATAGGCGGCCATCCGGGTCAGCGGGTCGGCCTTGTCCTTTTTCTCCTGATAATAGGACTCGGTCATCACCTTGCGGCGGAACTCGTCGACCGCGGTGGCGCGGTCGGTTTCCAACTGCCGGATGTCGGCGCGCGCGGCGTTGACCTGGAGCTGCAGCGCGTCGCGCTTGGCGGCGATGGTGGCGCGCTCGCGGTCGCGGGTCTGTTCGGCCTCGGCGGCGATCCGGGCCTGGACCGCGCGCAGCTCGTCACCCTTGGCGCGCAGCTGCGCAATCTCGGCCTCGCGGGCGGCGCTCTGCGCCTGGAAGATTTCCTTCTGCCGCTTGGCGAATTCGTAGCGCGGCCCGGTGCCGGCGCGGCCGCTATTGGTCGGGCTGTTCTTCTGGCCGAATTCTTCGGCGTTCATGTCGGCGGCGTAGCGCTGTACCGTCTGTTCGATCTGGCGCTGCTCGGCGCGCAATTCGCCTTCGCGGGCGATCAGCGCCTTGATCTGCTGCTCGACATTCTCGCTGCGCGCCAGCGCCGCCTGGTCGATCGGCGGGGTTTCGTGCAGGGCGGCCTGCAACAGCCCTTCCAGGCTGGCCGCGGCCTCGCGGCGGCGGTCGATCTCCGCGCCGAGCTGGGCGTCATATTGGGCAATCTTCTGGAAGATCGGCTGATTGGCGGCGACCCGGTCGCGCTCGATCTTGTCATTGATGGTGCCGGAGAAGATCGCCAGTTCCAGGAACATCGCGATCACCCAGGCGAGGCCCAGCGACAGCACCAGCCGGATCGCGATCCGGCCGAACCGCCAGGTCGATTGCCGGGCTTCGGCGCTGGATTGCGGGGTCGGGTTACCGTTCCAGAACGAGCCTTGATAAAACCAGTCGGATTGGCACAGCGCCCGGTCGAACATCAGCACCGTCAGCGCGATCACCAGGGCGACCAGCGCGCGCGTGGTGATGTCGTCGATCATGTAGCCGGTGGCGTGAAACGACACCCCCAGCACCACCAGAAACGACAGGCAGAGCGAAAAGCCCAGATGGGCCGCCCACATCTTGTCGGTGGCAGGGCAGGTCTCAAGTGTCTTGCGGTCAACGCCAGCGACGAAATTGAGGACGGTACGAATCATGGCTGTCCACTCTGCGATGTTGCGTCGCGATCTGGCTCGCAATTGCGAGCACAATAAGATGGCAGATCGGCAACAGGGCTCGAGATCAGGTCCGCAGGCATTCCATTCACAACTAACTTGCCCCAGGCCGACCGCGGCTCGGCCGTAACGTTGGAAAAGTCTGTTGTCAGGACACAGCCCAGCGCGCTGGACGTGCTTACGCCATTAGCAACGGAGGTCGTGCATCACGTCTTGGGTTGCGGCACGCTGTTCGCTTTGCGAACGCAATGATCTCGCAAGGTTAGCCGTCTCGATTTTCGAGCGGCGTATCCACCAAGAAGCCTCGCAACTCTATGTCGCGTGACCTGCGGTGATTCGCACTCTCAAATTATCATCCTGGTCGGTGCGGCTAGCCAGCGAAATCGATGCCGGAACCGAGTTGCTCACGGGATTGGTAAATGTAGGCGGTAATATAGTCCGCGTGACAGGGTGATGTAATCGGGTGCCACAAAACGGTGGATGACGGCCCAGCACGCAATCGCGATTGCCTGTGCGGTCAGGAAATGATCTATGACGCCGCTGTGACAAGGTGTCGCCGCGCGGCGCGCGCCGTCATAACAGATGGGTCCTTCGATGTTGCATTGGTTTCGCGCCTTTCTCCCCCGGGAAGAGAGGTTTTTTGACCTGTTCGCTCGGCATTCTGATACCGTCCAAAAAGGTGCTGAGGCACTTCAGGATATGCTGCGCGGCGGCAAGGAAACGCCGCTGCATTGCCAGCGCATCAGCCAGTTCGAGGCCGAGGCCGATGCCATCACCCGCGAGGTGCTGACCGCGGTGCGGCGCACCTTCATCACCCCGTTCGACCGGGTCGACATCAAGAACCTGATCACCTCGATGGACGACGCCATCGACCAGATGCAGCAGACCAGCAAGGCGGTGATCCTGTTCGAGGTTCACGAATTCGAACCGCCGATGCGCGAGATCGGCACCTTGCTGGTGGAGAGCGCCAAGCTGGTCGGTCGGGCGCTGCCGCTGCTCAAGTCGATCGGGCCCAATGTCGCGATGCTGTCGGCGATCACCGAGGAACTCGGCAAGCTCGAGGGCCGGGTCGACGATCTGCACGACATCGGCCTCAAGGAACTGTTCCTGAAACACCGCAACGCCAACACCATGGATTTCGTGGTCGGCGCCGAGATCTACGACCATCTCGAAAAGGTCGCCGACCGTTTCGACGACGTCGCCAACGAGATCAACAGCATCGTCATCGAACAGGTTTAGGGTAGGGCCGCGCCGTGGACGCCACGCTAGGGCTACCGATCCTGATCGGGCTGATCGCAGTTGCGCTGCTGTTCGACTTTCTGAACGGTCTGCACGACGCCGCCAATTCCATCGCCACCATCGTTTCGACGCGGGTGCTGCGGCCGCAATATGCGGTGCTGTGGGCGGCGTTCTTCAATTTCATCGCCTTCATGGTGTTCGGGCTGCACGTCGCCACCACCATTGGCACCGGCATCATTGCCCCGGGGGTGATCGATGCGCAGGTGGTGTTCGGGGCGCTATGCGGCGCCATCATCTGGAACATCATCACCTGGGCGCTCGGCATTCCCTCCAGTTCCTCCCATGCCCTGATCGGCGGCCTGATCGGCGCCGGCGTCGCCAAAGCCGGTCTGTCCGCAGCGGTGTGGAGCGGGCTGTCCAAGGCGCTGCTGGCGATCGTGCTGTCGCCGCTGGTCGGGTTCCTGCTGGCCCTGGTGCTGGTGGCGATCGTGTCCTGGGCTGCGGTGCGGTCCACGCCCTATGCGGTCGACCGCGCGTTCCGGATTCTGCAATTTGCCTCGGCCTCGCTGTATTCGCTCGGCCATGGCGGCAATGACGCCCAGAAGACCATGGGTATCATCGCCGTGCTGCTGTACTCGCAGGGCTATCTTGGTAGCGAATTCTCGGTGCCGTTCTGGGTGGTGCTGTCGTGCCAGGCGGCGATGGCGCTCGGCACGCTGCTCGGCGGCTGGCGCATCGTGCGCACCATGGGGCTGCGCATCACCAAGCTGACGCCGATGCAGGGTTTTTGTGCGGAAACCGGCGGCGCCGCGACGCTGTTCATGGCGACCTTCCTGGGCGTGCCGGTCTCGACCACCCACACCATTACCGGCGCGATCGTCGGCGTTGGCGCCGCGCGCCGCATGTCGGCGGTGCGCTGGAATGTGGCCAGCTCAATCGTTTACGCCTGGGTGATCACCATTCCGGCGTCGGCCCTGGTGGCGGCCGCCGCCTATTATGCCGTGCAACTGGTGCGCTGAGCGATCACGCCACCAGTTTCAGTCCGACGATCCCGGCGACGATCAGGCCGATGCACATCAGCCGCAGCGCCGTCGCCGGGTCGCCGAACAGGATAATGCCGAGCACCGCGGTGCCGGCGGCGCCGATTCCGGCCCACACCGCGTAGGCGGTGCCGACTGGGATCGCTTTTAGCGCCAGCCCGAGCAGCAGCACCGAGCCGACCATGCAGATCAACGTGCCGATGGTCGGCAGCGGCCGGGTAAAACTGTCGGTGTATTTGAGGCCGATCGCCCAGCCGATTTCCAAAAGTCCACCAAGGAAGAGATAGATCCAGGCCATCAGGCCTCCCTGCGCCGGGCGCCCGCTCACAGCGCGGCCACGCCAAGGCGTCATCCGAAAGGGGGCCGGGCCGTCCCAGCCAAATGGGTGATTTTGAGGTCGTCCTCGGCTCTCTATATGAGAGACGCCGTTCCGCGACGCAACCGGGGCCTTGCCCCTTGATCGCGCCCGCTTTCCCTGCCACAGGCTGCAGCCATGTCCGACATCGCCCAACCGGCGGCCTCGACGCCGTCTCCGTCCGCCCCGCTGGCCGCCGAAGTGGCGCGCCGCCGTACCTTTGCGATCATTTCGCATCCAGACGCCGGCAAGACCACGCTCACCGAAAAGCTGCTGCTGTTCGGCGGCGCCATCAATCTCGCCGGCCAGGTCAAGGCCAAGGGCGAGCGCCGCAACACCCGGTCCGACTGGATGAAGATCGAGCGCGACCGCGGCATCTCGGTGGTGACCTCGGTGATGACCTTCGAGTTCGACGGGCTGGTGTTCAACCTGCTCGACACCCCAGGCCACGAAGACTTTTCGGAAGATACCTATCGGACGCTGACCGCGGTCGACAGCGCGGTGATGGTGATCGACGCCGCCAAGGGCATCGAGGCGCGCACCCGCAAGCTGTTCGAAGTGTGCCGGCTGCGCGACATTCCGATCATCACCTTCATCAACAAGATGGACCGCGAAAGCCGCGACGTGTTCGATCTGTTGGACGAGATCGAAAAGACGCTGGCGCTCGACACCACGCCGATGACCTGGCCGGTCGGCCGCGGCCGCGATTTCCTCGGCACCTATGATCTGCGCGACGGCGGCGTGCGCCTGTTGGAAGGCGGCGGCGCCAAGACCGGCGCGGCCGAGCAGATCGACATTGCCGATCTCGGCAAGCGTCATCCCAATCTCGACGTCGCCGCGGTCCAGGAAGAACTGGAACTGGTGTCGGAGGCCTGCAAGCCGTTCGATCTGGAAGCGTTCCGCGAGGGCCATCTGACCCCGGTGTATTTCGGCTCGGCGCTGCGCAATTTCGGCGTCGGCGACCTGCTGCAGGGGCTCGGCCGGTTCGCGCCGCCGCCGCGCGCCCAGGACAGCGATCTGCGCAAGGTCGAGGCCAGCGAACCGCGCATGAGCGCGTTCGTTTTCAAGATCCAAGCCAATATGGACCCCAACCACCGCGACCGCATCGCCTTTGCGCGGCTGTGCTCCGGCAAGCTGACGCGCGGCATGAAGGCCAAGCTGGTGCGCACCGGCAAGAACATGTCGCTGTCGGCGCCGCAGTTTTTCTTCGCGCAGGACCGTTCGGTGGCCGATGAGGCCTTTGCGGGCGACGTGGTCGGCATTCCCAATCACGGCACGCTGCGCATCGGCGATACGCTCACCGAGGGTGAGGATGTCACCTTTGTCGGCGTGCCGTCATTCGCGCCGGAAATCGTGCGCCGCGTCCGCCTGAAGGACGCGATGAAGGCCAAGAAGCTGAAGGAAGCGCTGCAGCAGATGTCCGAAGAGGGCGTGGTGCAGGTGTTCCGCCCGCGCGACGGCGCCCCGGCGCTGGTCGGCGTGGTCGGCTCGCTGCAGCTCGACGTGCTGAAAGCGCGGCTCGACGCCGAATATCAGTTGCCGGTGGAATTCGAAGTGTCGGAATTCCAGCTGGCGCGCTGGATTTCGTCGGCCGACCGCAAGAAGCTCGACGCCTTCATTGCCGCCAACAACTCATCGATTGCCGATGATGTCGATGGCGATCCGGTCTATCTCGCCAAGAACGAGTTCTATCTCGGCTACACCCGCGAGCGTGCCGAAGACATCACCTTCTCGAACGTCAAGGACGTCAAGAAGAAGGTTTGAGGCGAGGGCGTTTGTGCTCGCCACGGCTGCCCGGCCTGACGCCGCGCGCCGCCCGGCCGATGCCGGTCGGTGGTTATACTGTTGATCACAACATTCGCTGACTTGGTGTGCGGCGTGGCAAAAAGGTCACGCCGTTCGTCTTTGCTAGGGACTCTCAGTAGAAACCCGTACCATTCGCCCCCGGTTCGCCCCTAGATTTGAACCATTAAACGGCCACTGCACAACAAGCGGCCGCATTCATTTCAGGGGCGTCAGGTGCGAGTTATTGCAAAGGCCCGCGCGATAGCACTTGCTATCAGCACTGCAGCGATCGCCGCGGTGACTGTATTCGCGCCCGCGTCCCCCACCGCCGCGCAGACGGTGACACCTGTGACCCCGGCCGCGGTGGTGCAGGGCGATTATGAAGCGCTGTTCGCGCAGATGTATCGCAACCCGTCCGATCTCGATGTCAGCTTCCGGTTCGCGCACGAGGCCGTGCAGCGCGGCGACTATGAGGCGGCGATCGGCGCGCTGGAACGGATGCTGTTCTTCAACCCCGATCTGCCGCGGGTGAAGCTTGAACTCGGCGTGCTGTATTTCAAGCTCGGCTCCTATGACATCGCGCGCGGCTATCTGCAGGACGCGATCAAGGGCGCCAATGTGCCGGACGAAATCCGCGCCAAGGTGCGCGCCTATCTGACTGAGATCGACCGGCAACTCTCGGTGCACGACTACAGCGTGTTCCTGCATTCCGGTATCCGCTATCAGACCAACGCCAATGTCGGCCCGAACGGCTTGTTGGTGCGTGTGTGGGGGAATGATGCCATTCTCGATCCACGCTTTGGCAAGCAGGCTGACTTCAACGCCTATCAGACGGCGGTCGCCAACTACACCTACAAGCTCAACCGGCGCGGCGATGCCATCGAACTCACGGTGATCGGGCTGAATTCACGGCAGAACAAGCTGAGCCAATACGATCTCGGCCTTGCCGAAGTGATGGTTGGCCACCGCGTCGGGCTCGGCCAGAATGCCTCGATCAAATATTACGCGATCGGCGATCAAGTCTGGCTCGGCGATGCCACTTATTTCAATGCGCTCGGCGGCGGTGTGGCGGCGCGCACCACCTTGGGAGAGTGGGGGCTTGCGGAAGCGTTCGCGGAAACGCGCCATCGCCGCTTCTTCAATTCCAACAATTATCCGACCGCGTCCGAACAGACTGGCGATCTCACTACCGCAGGCCTGTTCACTGATCTGCGCTATCGCAGCCTGCATTGGACCAGCCGCTTCACCTTCGACACCAACCAGGCGATCTACGACTTCAACAGCTACAAGCGCTATTCGATCGATATGGCATTGCCTTACGAATTTGCGCTCAGCGTGTTTGGAACGGCGCGCCAATTCGTGGTCGCGCCGACATTCGGCTACAGTTTTGTGCGCTATGACGCGCCCAATCCGATCGTCGATCCGTTCGTGGTTCGCCACGACAATGAATGGCGGGTCGGCGGCATCTTCGATGCGCAATTGGTCGACAATATCGGCATTCGCACTCAGTTGAACTACTTCAAGATCAATTCCAATCTGCCGAACTACACCACCGACAATCTTGCGGTCTCGGTGGGACCGACCGTGCGGTTCTAAAGGAGCCTGCGATGCAGCGGCGTGCACTGATGGCGACTGTAGCGGCGGTGGCGGCGCTGGCGGTGAGCATGGCCGCACGGCCAGCGCTGGCGCAGGAGGTTGGCAAGGCCTCGGCCGTCAATCCGGCGGCGACCGCCAATCTGCGCACCATCACCATCGGCTCCTCGATCGAGCACAAGGAGCGCATCAAGACCGCCGCCGCAGGATCGGTGCAGATTCTGTTCGTCGATAAGACGTCGATGACCATCGGGCCGAACAGCGATCTCACCATTGATGAATATGTCTACAATCCCAACGCTGGCACCGGCAAACTAGCTGCGACGCTCAGCAAAGGCGCGTTGCGCTTCGTTGGCGGGCAGATCAGCCATTCCGGCGATGCTGAAATCAAGACCGCATCGAGCGTGGTCGGCATTCGCGGCGGCGTGGCGCTGATCACGCCGCAGCACGTCTTTGCCGGCTACGGCACCTCGACCGTCACCGGCCCAGGCGGCACCGTGACGCTCAATGCCGGCGAGTTCACCAGCGTGGTCGGCGGCGCGCCAACGGCGCCGGCGGCGCCTCCGCCGGGCTTCGTCGCCGGCTTGATCCAGAGTTTTCAGAGCGCGCCCGGGCAGAGCGGCGGCGCGCCGCGCGGAACGGCGTCGCCGAGCAATGTCGCTCGTGCGGAATCACGGGCGACCGGGGGCAGCGGTTCGGTGACGGGCGAGTTGGTGCCGGGCGTCAACCAAATCCCGGTGCAGCGCATCAACCCGGGCGCGAGCTTGACGCAAACCATTCAGACCACCACGCAATCCACCGCTGCTGAAGCGACCATCGCCAATACGCCGAGCCACTTGAAGGGCTTTGTCGGCGGCATGATGGCGACCAGCCGCGAACCGGGTGTGATGTCTGCCATCATCGGGCTGGCAGAATTGTTGATCAATCCGCCTAGCCGCCGGGTGCAGGCCAATTTCGTCGGCGGTCCTTTTGCTGGCCACGACTCGCCGGCAACCGTGTCCTTTAACTACCAATATGGCTCGCAAAACCCAGAGCTCGACCCGCGCAGCTACTATGTGGATCCCAAGAATTTTGGCGCGCTGCCGGCGATCGATCGTGAGGGACGGCCGATTTCGACCATTAATGGCCAGGCGCTGAACAGCCAATCCGGCGCGATGTACACCGTGACCGCCGAGCAGGCCCGGCAATATGCCTGGGCGCGCGGCTATGATCTGACGGTGTGCGATTGCGACTATACGCGCTGGGGGATCTGGAGCAGCAGCAGTCAGCAGGGTGGCGACAGCGCTGTGCTGAACGACGTCGCGAGCGGCTTCTGGGTGGCCGGTCGCACGATCAGCAACAGTGACGTGCCGACCGTGGGGCAGGCCAGCTATGTCGGCCATGTGGTGGCGCAGGTGCAGAACTGCGGCAGCAGCTACATCACTGCTGGCAATCTCACCACTACGGTGGATTTCGCCAGCCGGCATGGCACAGCCTATGTGTCGAATTTCGACGGCTTGAACTATTCCGGCAATCTCTATGTGTCGCCGAGCCAGCCGCACCTCACCGCAGGTCTGAACTCAATCGGCAGCGATCGCTCGATGTTGCTAAGTGGCGAGTTTTATCGCGGTCGCACGAGCCCGGTTGGCGAGATGGGCGGTGCGGCGCTGGTCAGCGGCACGAACTATCTCGGCAGCGGCATTTTTGCCGCACGCATGAAATAGCCGTTGGGCGCAAGTGGCGCGGTGGGGAGGGCAGGATGAGCGGCCGATCCCCGCATAGCGCACCAGATTGGCGGCGCCGCGCGGCGTGGGTCGGCGTCCGGCTGCGTCGGTTCGCCCGCAGTCGCACCGGGCAAGCGCTGGCCGCGGCTTTGCTGACAGTGCTGGTGCTGACCTTGCTGCGCGCCTTCAATCCCTGGGTGGTCACCGAATTTCGTGATCGCACCTTTGATGCCTATCAGCGACTGTTGCCTCGGCCTTACAGCGCGCAGCCAGTGCGAATTGTCGATATCGACGAGGCCTCGATCGAAGCATTCGGGCAATGGCCGTGGCCGCGCAGCCGGCTGGCGGCGATGAACCGCCGGCTTGGCGAACTTGGCGCCGGCGCGGTTGCTTACGACATCATTTTTGCCGAGCCCGATCGCACCACGCCATCGCGGATCGCCGCCGACCTGGCGTTGTCGGATGGCGACGAGCATGAGCGCGCCATTGCCGTGCTGAAAACGCTACCTGACCACGATAAACTGTTCGCCGAGGCGATCGGCCAGACCGCGACCGTGCTCGGCTTTGCCGCCAGCCGGCTCAGCAACGAGCTGCGGCCGCCGGTGAAGGCCGGGTTGGCCTTTGTCGGTGTTGAGCCGAGCAAGGTGCTGCGGCCCTTTCACGGCGCGATCGTCAATCTGCCATTGCTCAATCAAGCCGCTGCCGGTGTCGGCGCCATCAATCTCAGTGCGCGCGACCGCAGCGGCGTGATCCGCCGCGTGCCGATGCTGCTGTCGGATGGCAAGCAGATCTATCCGAACCTCGCGATCGAGGCGCTGCGGGTCGCGCAAGGCCAGCAGAGCGTGGTGGTGCGCGGCACCGGCGCCAGCGGCGAGGCCGACACCGGCCACGCGGCGCTGCTCGACATGCGCGTCGGAGCGTTTCGGCTGCCACTCACCAATGATGGCGAGGCCTGGGTTTATTTCGATCGTGACCGGCCGGAGCGCTACGTCTCGGTCAAGGACCTGTTCGACCCCGCCAAGGACAGCGCGGTGCGCGAGCGCATCGAAGGATCGATCGTGCTGGTCGGCACTTCGGCGTCTGGGCTGCTCGATGCCCGCGCCACGCCGCTTGGTGAAACCGTGCCCGGTGTGGCGATCCTGGCGCAGTTGCTCGAGCAGATTTTGGCGCAGGATTTTGTCGATCGGCCGGATTGGGCCGATGGTTTTGAGATCGTGCTGACGGTGTTGCTCGGGCTGTCGATCGCCGGACTGGTGCCGTTGATCGGGGCGCGGTTTTCGCTGATCGCGGGTGTGGTCGTGCTGATCGCCGCAATCGCGGCATCCTGGTACGCTTTTGTTCATTTCCGCCTGCTGATCGATCCGATCTATCCGTCGCTGGCGACGCTCGCCACTTACATCGCGGTCGAGCGCGTGCTGCATCTCGCCGCCGATCGCGACAAGGCCTTTGCCCGCCAGGCCTTTGCGCAATATCTGGCGCCGGAGCTGCTGGCGCGGCTGGAAAGCTCGCCGGACGGCATGAAGCTTGGCGGCGAGAACCGCGAGCTGACCGTGATGTTCATGGATGTGCGCGGTTTCACGCCGCTGTCGGAAGCGTTGAGCGCGACCGAACTGGTCGATTTCATCAACACGCTGCTGGCGCCGCTGACCGATGCGATTCAGGCCGAACTCGGCACGATCGACAAATATATCGGCGACTCGATCATGGCGTTCTGGAACGCGCCAGTCGATGTCGAGGATCATGCCACGCGCGCCTGCCGGGCGGCGCTGGCGATGCGCGCCGCGCTGCAATCTCTCAATGACACCGACGCTTTTGGCTTTGCCGCGCGCGGCATGGCGGAGCCTAAGGTCCGGATCGGCATCGGTCTTAACACCGGGCTGGCCTGCGTCGGTAATATGGGGTCGGCGAAACGCTTCAATTATTCGGCGATGGGCGATGTCGTGAACGTCGCAGCGCGCATCGAGGCGGCGACCAAGGATTTTGGCGTCGATATTTTGGTGTCGGAGCAGGTGGCGCGGGCGGCGCAAGGCATTGCGCTGCTGGAGGCCGGCGAGATCAAGCTGAAAGGGACCTCGCGTCCGACGCGGCTGTTCGCCGTGCTCGGTACCACGGCTGGAGCCGAGGCGCGCGGCTTCGCCGCCCTGCAGGGCCTGCATGGCGAGTTGTTGCAGGCGATCGCTGTGGGCGATTGCGCCCATGCCGAGGTGCTGCTGGCGCGTTGCCGTGCCCAGTGCGGTGATGATTACGCAGGGTTGTATCAGCGCCTGGCGCAACGCATCGGTGTGCTCGCTTGCGATGCGCGCGGGTGAATCGCCCGCCAATGCCGTCGCCGAGCGGCATAGCGCACGGCTCATGGCCTGAATCAGAAGGGTGCGGCGCAACACGGGAGCTCGAGTCGCCGTTCATTTTGGTTGCGGTTCATGATGCGGCGCAACTAGAGCGCGAGCGATCCGGGGTGGTCTTGTGGATAAAATCTAGGCAAACGGTAATATGATGGGGTGTGTGGTCGGTTTCTGTCGCCGATTTGCCACACGTCGAACCTGATGCCAGCCGCACTGCATCAAAACGAATGCAATTCTCCGAGAAAGGAGCGAGATGGCGCCATTGAATTGTTAAGGAGACTTCAACCATGAAGAAAATGCTGCTCGCCACCGCCGCGCTGCTGGCGATGGGTGCCACCTCGAACGCGGCCGACCTGGCTGCCCGCACCTACACCAAGGCGCCGCCGGCCGTTGTGGCCCCGGCCGTGAACTGGTCCGGTTTCTACGTCGGTGCGATGGGCGGTTACGGCTGGACCCAGAGCGTGTCGATCGGCGGCACCACCTTCGACAGCGAGCTGAACGGCGGCTTCGGCGGCGGCACCATCGGCTACAACTGGCAGATGGGTTCGCCCTGGGTGTTCGGTCTCGAAGTTGACGCCGCTGGCGGCAGCATCAAGAAGTCGGAAGGTGGCTACGAAGCCAAGATCGACGCGTTCGGCAGCGTCACCGGCCGCGTTGGCTATGCCGCCGATGCCATGCTGATCTACGCCAAGGGCGGTTTCGCCTGGGCCAACAACAAGATCTCCAGCCCGACCGACTCGCAGAGCAAGACCCACGCTGGCTGGACCATCGGCGCTGGCCTCGAATACATGTTCGCCCCGGCCTGGTCGGTCAAGGCTGAGTACATGTATGCCGACTTCGGCAACGAGACCTACGGCACTCGCGAAATCGGTGCCGACCTGCACACCATCAAGGCCGGCGTGAACTATCACTTCGGTGGCCCGGTGGTTGCCAAGTACTAATAGGTAGAGTTGATAGTTGGCCGGCTGCCCTTGGCAGCCGGCTTGCTCTCCTCTCCAGGACGAAAGGCCGGCAGCAATGTCGGCCTTTTTTCTTTTCTGACGTGGCGGCAACGCTGCGGCAGCATTCCGACCCAATTGGTTGCCGGTTCGCGTTCAGAACATGCGTTAAGCTCGGCCCGTGACCGGGCAGGGAGTGCCACGATGCTGCCGCGATCGCTGCTCAGCCTTGCTTGCTGCAGGGCGAGGGCCGGGGACATGATGGCGCCGGTGCAGCATAAGGTGACGTGGCAGCAGGTCGGGCGCGTGACCAAGCCCGGGCGCTATTTGTTCAGGTTCGGCTGGCTGACCATCGCGGCCGCTGACATCAAGATTTGGCTGCAGCATCCGGAAGCGGCGTTGACCTTGGTGTCTGTGCCTTCGGATGGCGTCGCCGCCGAGTATCGTCTCGGCGTGTTTGAACTGCCGATGCCGACCTCGCGGCCGATCAGGCCGGATTCCGTCTGACGGTTTTGACTTACCTCAACGCTTGCGTGCCGCCGCTATCGTTCGCTGTGCGGGTCAGAGCCGCGGTTCTCTCCAACTGCCCGGTGATGGCGGGAGCCCCAGGCCCACCTCCCCAAAGGCCAATGCGTGCCGGGGCTCCCATTCATCGCTTGTCTTGAGCCAGCACCATCCGTTTCCAGCCCTCAATTGGCCCATTCCGGATCAGTGGTGAACACGATGGTCAGCCAGCGGTCGGGGCTGTCGCCGCCGATCAATTCGCCGATCTCGTCGCTGAGCTTGTCCCATTCCTCGAGGCGTTTTGGCGGCCAGCCGGTGGGCACGATGAAATACAACTCGATCTGCCGGCCGCGGCCGACCCGCGCCACATAAGCGCGGTACGAGAGGAAACCGTAGCGCTGGACGATTTCTTGCGCGACCTGATCGACATGATGTTTCAGGTCGGCCGGCGTCACCAGCAGCACGTCAGCCAAAGCTTGCCGGATGGTGTTGACCGGCATCGGGATCATGGCGAGGCACACCACGGTCAGCACCAGCGGATCGATATAGGGTGAGATCCAGGCGATCGGCGTGTCCCGGATCGCATAGCCAAAGATAAAGGCGATCAGCAGCGCCGCGGTCAGCGCGGCCGACATCAGCCAGGCCTTGGCATCCAGTGCCAAGAAACTGGAATTCAGCTTGCGGTTGGCCCTGATTTCAAAGATCGCCATGGCAATCTCGGCGACCAAGGTGACCGCGGCATAGATGATCGCCTGGTCAAAGGCGAGCAGCCGGCCGCCGGTCATCAGGCTGCCGATCGCGTTGATCAACGCATAGATCGCCGCGCCCATCAGCAACATGCCATTGAGGCCGAGCACCATCGGTTCGAGATGCCAGAAGCCCATGGTGAAGCGTTCGGCGAGCTTGCTGTTGGCGGGGTCGGCCGCAGTCGAGGTCGCGATCAAATTCGCCACCAGCAGCGCCAGCATGGTCATCGAAGCGTCGGTCAGCGAATAGATGCCGTCGAACACGATCGAAGCCGACCCCGATAGCAGGCCGAACAGGATGCCAAGGCCAGCCAAGACGAAGGTCACGGCGATCGAAATGCGCAGCACATTCTGTTCGGTGGTCATGGTGTCGCCTCGCGCTCTGGCGCGGTTCGCCGCGCTGCGCCATCGAGGCCGTCCAGCACCGCATCGATCATCAGTCGGTAGCTGCGTTCTGAGTCGAGCGTGTGAAATGCCGGCACCAGCCGCTTGACCGTGGCAAAGGACGATTGCGGCAGCTTGCTCAGTTCGAGCGTCTCGGCGTGACTGGCGCTGCGCAGAAAACCGCGTGCCTCAGCGGCGGCCAGGCCAATCACGGCCGCGTACCAGCCAAGCCCGGCTTCAGCTAGCGCCTGATCGTCAAAACCGGCTTCCTGCAAAGCGCGGTACACCAGTTCGATATGCTGATAGTCGGCGGGGCCGGTGGTCCAGAATCGCGCCATCAAGGCAAAACTATTGGGATAGGCCAGCGCGACGCGGCGATATTCCAGGGCCAGCGCGCGCAGCCGCTCGCGCCAGCTCTGCGCCGGATCGGATGCGGTGAGCTGGGCGGAAAGATGATCCGCCATCGCGCGCAGCAATCCGTCTTTGCTCTTGAAATGATAGAGCACCGTCATCGGGTCGCAGCTCAGCCGCTGGCCGAGCTTGCGCAGGCTGAAACTGGCTTCGCCGTGGTGTTCGAGCAGTGCGATCGCCGTCACGACAATCAGCTCCGGCGAGAGCGGCCGGGGCTCGACAGTCGTGTCGGGCATCATGATGATCACCTCATATCACTGCGGCCCTGGCCGAGAATCGGGGTGGGGGCCAACCGCGGCTCGGTTGCTTGTCGCCATGCGCTGCACGGCACGTTGAACCGGCTGGGCTTTCTACACTGTAGAATAATTTCTACGCCGTAGAGCGCGTTTTGTCAATTTGGCGGTATCTTGGGACCAGCGGTGCGGATTGAGCGTACGCTCGGCCGCCGCGCAGTGCCGCTCCTCGGCGCGCTAAGCTTCGCGCAGCCAGATCACGTCGAGCTGGCCTTTGATCGCCACCAGCTCGCGCACCTGTCGGCGTTGTGTGGGCTGGGCCGCGAGACAGCGGGGCAGGTGGCGGCATAGAAGCGCCGCGTCTTTTTTGGCGCTTATGGCCAGCCCGCGGCCGCCTTTCAGGCAAACAGGGCTTCCGTGCCGCCCCCGGGTCTGATAAGTGCCTGATCCGTCGAGCCGGAAGGGTGGCCGAGTGGTTTAAGGCACCGGTCTTGAAAACCGGCGTGCCCGCAAGGGTACCGTGGGTTCGAATCCCACCCCTTCCGCCACAAGTGTCTGATTTTATTCCAAAATCTGTTAATGGCGATGGCTGGCTTGCTAGCCAAGCGGCGGCAAGTGGGTCCCCGCCTGCCACAAGGCTGCGACACGTTTCGCAGCGGGTGCCCCTGGCACGAGGCTGCCAGTCGAACTGTGCGGTGATGGGCGCGGCCAAACCCTGATCATTCCTGAAGAGGCTTGAGCAGGACCCGCACGAATAGCGCGGTGCCTTTGGTCTTGCTGGTCTCGATCTCTATGGCGCCATCGGCGAGCGCGAGCCGCTCACGCATGCCGAGCTGGCCGAGGTGCTGTGGCCGACCAGTGTGATCGAGGCGAGCCGAATGCTCGGCGGTTTGTCGGTTGCGGCCTGTTGCCTAGCATTGACGTGCGAAGGCGAGATCGACAACGGCGTCGAGTCGCGGTCGCAATCAGTCACGCCATCGTCCGAACTTTGATCGTTCAGCACATCAATGAAGGCTGATCACTCTCGGCAAGGTCGTCGATTATCTCGATCCGAGTTCGAATCGTGACGCGAAGCACGACGAGCGATGCGGATCGCGTTCTCTCCATCAGCTCGCATTTAGATGACTCATTCCATTGCGAGCTATCGGCGCGGCATGACGTTTCAAATTTCAACGGCGTATTGACGCCAATTGGAGCTGACGCCCACTGTGCTGGCGAACGCGCGTTTGCTGGCGCGGATGCGCGGTCGTTATCTGCGTCCGCGAGTAGCACCTTGATGTGGGGTTGAAAGTGGCGCGGGTATTCCACGACGAGATCGGTAGCGTTCGCCGCGCCTTGTGTGTGCGGGCGCAAAGGGTGAGCGTCGCGAATGGCCCCCAGCGCATCAGCTGCTGGAGGCGGTCGCGGTTGGCGGCCGTTATGTCATGAGTGGCCATTACTAATAGCGCCGCACTTTGGAATTTGATGCATGACTGATCCGAACAATCCGCTTGCCATAGAAACCCGCGATCCGGCTGAATATCAGGCCGCACTTGGCGTGTATCGTTTTGAGAAATTGAAGCAGCAGCTCCGCCATGTCTGGAGCAATACTGACTATTTTCGGCCAAGGCTGATCGCAGCCGGTCTGTCGTCACCGGACGACATCCGATCACTGGATGATTTTCGCCGGCTGCCGGCGCTGTTGGACAAGGCGAGCCACCGGCAATCGCAGGAAGACTCGCTGGCGCGTTATGGGCATCCGTTCGGGATGCATCTGACCGTTCCGCTTGAGCAGGCGGTGCATCTCGCCGCCACCTCCGGCACCACCGGCCATCCGACATTTTACGTATTCAGCCCGCGGGATCTGGAGATTTCGCATCGCGTGCTCGGCAGGCTGTTCGCGCAAGCGGGCATTCGCCCCGGTGAAACCACGTTTCACGCTTTCGGCCTGTCGCTATGGCTGGCAGGCATCACCTATGTTCAGGCTTTGGAAGCCTATGGCGCGCGGCCGGTTGCGCTCGGCGCGGAAGCCGGCGTGCCGAAGATATTGCGCTACATCGAATTCACCCGTCCGACCACGCTGTTCGCCACGCCTTCAATGGTCAACCAGCTGATCGAACGGGCGCCGAAGGAGATCGGCAAGCCGGTCGCCGCGCTGGGCATCAAGCGGGTGTTGTGTGCCGGCGAGCCGGGCGCAGGATTGCCGGCGTTCCGCCAGCGCGTGCGTGAGGAATTCGGGGCAGAGGTGTTCGATTTCATGGGCGGCGCCTGGCACAACGCTGCGCTGTCGTGCCCGAGCCCCGACTATCACGGCATGCACTATCTGAGCGATGATACCTGCTTCCGCTATGATCTCGTCGATCCGGTTACCAAGCAGCCGATCGCGCTGACTGATGGCGCGATCGGGGAGGCGATCCATACCGGGTTAGATTATCGCGCCGCCCCGGCATTTCGCTACGCAACCAGCGATATTCTGAAGATCCATGTCGGCGTGTGTCCTGGATGCGGCGCGTTCGGCACCCGCATGGAAGTGGTGGGGCGCGTTGACGACATGCTCGCGATCAAGGGCGTCAAGGTTTATCCGGCTGCGATCCAGAACGTGGTGCTGCAATTTCAGCCGCGCGTGTCCGGAGAATTGCGGATCAGGCTCGACAAGCCGCCGCCCAAGGTCGAACCGCCGCTGCAACTTGCGATCGAGGCCGCACCCGACGTGCCGGAGGCGGCGTGGCCCGATCTCGCCCACGACATCGAGCACCGGGTACGCGAACTCCTGACTTTCCGCCCTGTCGTCAGCATCCTGCCGCACGGCAGCCTGCCGCGCTCTGGCCAGAAGACCAAGCTGATCGAAATTGTCGGCCACGCCGCCGCGCATTGATTGCGAAGGGACATCATGTCGAGTGTTCTGTATCAATCCCGCGATAGCATCGCGGAAATCATCATCAACCGGCCAGACAAGCACAACGTCATCGATCATTCGGTGGTGGAGGGGCTGCACCAGGCGTGGCACCGCTTCAACGATAGCAGCGACAAAGTGGCCATTCTCACTGCCAGTGGCGAACGGGCTTTCACCGCGGGTGCCAATCTCAAGGATATCCCGCATGATTTCTGGCGGGCGGTGCCGGGTGTCGGCGTCACTGTCGACAAGCCGATCATCGCTGCGATCGGCGGCGTGGTGGTCGGCGGCGGGCTGGTGCTGGTGCAGTTTGCCGATCTGGCGATCGCGGCGGAAAACACGGTACTGTCCTATCCCGAGGCCAAGGTCGGCTACAGCGGCAGGCTGATCAGCTCGCTTGCCGCGCGCATCCCGCACAAGGTGGCGATGGAATTGCTGTTGCTTGGCGGCTCGATCGACGCGCGCCGCGCCTATGAAGTTGGCCTGGTCAACCGCGTGGTGCCGAGCGGGGATCAACTGACCGTCGCGCGAAAATTCGCAGCCGACATCGCCGCCAATGCGCCGCTGGTGCTCAAGATGCTGAAACGTTTTGTCGGCGCAACTGTGCCGAAAGGCCCTTCCGAAGCGGCCGCCATCGCGCGCGCCACGGTGGAGACGGTCAATTCCGCCGACGATTATCGAGAGGGAATTGCCGCCTTTTTCGAAAAACGCGCGCCGGTGTTCACCGGCACCGTCCTGGCGCCAAACGGCACCCGTGCAGTCGAATGAGCGTGGCAATGACCGATATTGCCGAGCGATCAACGGCCGCAACAGTCGACCCGCTGCTGGCCGAACTGCGGCAGATCGTTGGCGAGGCCTACGCCGTTCCGGGCGTGGAGGCTCCGGACGCACTGATTGATCAGCGCAGCCGCTATGTTGGCAGGGCGCGCGCTGTCGTTCGCCCAGGTTCCGTTGACGAGGTGGCGGCTGTGGTTCGGCTGCTGGCACGCGAGGAAGTGCCGATCGTTCCGCAAGGGGGGCACACCAGCCTGGTCGGCGGTGCGACGCCGGACGATAGTGGTCGTGCGGTGGTGCTGTCGTTGAAGCGGCTCGATCGAGTACGCGCGATCGATCTCGACAACGACACCATCACCGTGGAGGCGGGCGTTGTGTTGCGCAGACTGCAGGACACGGCGCGCGACGCGGGACGGCTATTCCCGCTGAGCCTCGGCGCAGAAGACAGCTGCACTATCGGCGGCAATCTCGGCTCCAATGCTGGCGGCGTGCAAGTGCTGCGTTATGGCAATGCCCGCGATCTCACGCTCGGCCTCGAAGTGGTGACACCGAGCGGCGAGATCTGGCATGGGCTGCGCGGACTGCGCAAGGACAACAGCGGCTATGACCTGCGCGATCTGTATATCGGCAGCGAAGGAACGCTGGGGATCATTACGGCGGCAACGCTGAAACTCTATCCGCTGCCGGTGGCGCAGCGCACGGCATTCGTCAAGCTGGACAGCAGCGAAAGCGTGCTGGCACTGTTCCGCCTCGCGCAAGCTGATTTTGGCGCGTCGCTGACCGCGTTTGAAGCCATCTCTGGTCCGGCTTACGCGCTGGTGCAACAGCGGATGCCGGAGGAGCGCGTGCCGTTTCCCGCCGAGCCGAACGCTGAGCGCTGGTACGTGCTGCTCGAAATCTCGGACAACGAAAGCGACCACCACGCGGCCGAGCGGATGGAGCACGTATTGGAGGCGGCGCTGCGCGATGGAGCCGCCCTGGACGCTCTGGTGGCGCAAAGCCTGGCCCATAGCCAGGGATTTTGGCGCTTACGGCAATACGCGCTCGGCCGGGCGCAGGCCTGCGATGGCGGTATCGTTCCCCATGACATCTCGCTGCCGGTCTCGGCGCTGCCAGACTTCCTGCGGCGCAACGAAGCCCATCTGCAATCGAGGCTTCCAGGCGTTCGCGTATTCGCCTATGGCCACATCGGTGACGGCAATCTGCACTATCACATCGGGCGTCCCATTGATCAGCCGGCGACCTATCTGGCGACACATGGTGCCGAGATCACGCAGATTGTGCACGACGATGTCGTCGGCTTCGGGGGCTCGATCGCGGCCGAACATGGCGTTGGCCGTTCAAAACGCGACGCGCTGCTGCGCCACAAGAGCCCGATCGAACTCCGGCTGATGCAAGCCATCAAGCACGCGCTCGATCCGGCGGGCATCATGAACCCCGGCCAATTGCTGCCACTCAACGCGCCTGCGGATGGAGCAACCGGCCGTTCGGCATTGCTCAATCCGCGCGGCAGCTCGCCCATTCACAGCTCCTGAAGGTGCTTCTTGTCGAGCATTTTGCTGGTGTAGGTCTTGACCGTGTGGAAGGCCGCGACAGGATTGTGACTGAGCACGCGGTCCTTCACGACCAGCGTCGTGACCGGCGCTTCGGCGTGACGGATGAACAGTGAATCGTGGCCGACGCACAGACCCATGATCACGTTGAGCTGAGTGTTCTCACGGTTCAGCAATCGAGCCTGCAGCACGGGATTGCAGCAGGCTTCGTGACCAGCTTTGATCTTCAGTTGTTCGGGGATGCCGATTTCCGTCTTGTCGATCGACCCGACCTTGCATAGCGCAGTGCGGGTCTCAAATCCGGCGAGGCGCAGGATGTCCACCAGCACCTTGGTCTCTTCGATCAGGCCAACGCAGGTGGCAATGCCAATGCGCGTGGCGCCGATCCGGCGAGCAAACGCGACGGTCTCTTCGACACGGTTCAGTTTGCAGTAGTAAAGACCCTCGACCTCCGCTGCGGCACGCGCGAGCTTCGCGTCGATGTTATCGCTGCCATAGAGTGCGACCAGTTCACTGCGCTCTGCTGGTGCCAGGTCATCGGTGGCACAGACGGTTGGATAGCGCTTATCCTCACGATAGCAGTTGAATTGCCCGCATTCGGAGCAGGTAACAACATCAGGCTTCGGCTTGGTCATCGGGAAGGTCTCGATCCATCCAGTATCATGAGGCGTATAGCTGCGACGAAATTGCGAATAACAAGCGCAGCATCGATGCACATCAATCCTACGGTGCGAGCTGACGCCTGCAATAGAAACGGATTCGAAAAGAGCGAGCACTCAAGAAAGAAACTTCGTTGATGACGTGCACTGACGACATCCGCGGAATCGGACGACAGCGATCTTCTCCAGTCGATCACACATTTGAAATCGCGTTTCATTGACCGGATACCGCGCGCGGTTGATCATCATCACGAGCTCGAACGTGCAAGAATCCGGGCAGACCGTCGATCCGATGTGTGGACGGCGACGGCGCGCGCCGCGACATGCGTGACCGATTGGAAGGAAAGCTATGAGAAACGACAATGTCCGTGCGATCAGCCGGCGCCAGTTGTTACTCGGCGCCGCGACGACTTCACTGGTTGTGCCTGCGGGATTGTTCGGCGCGCGAGCGCTGCCGGGCCGCCCCACGCCGATCGATGAACTGGATTCCCTGATCTGTCGCACGGCCGCTGAAGTGGCGCCGCTGCCGGGGCCGCCGCGCAAACTGAAACTATCGTGGAACGCGAATGCTGTGTGTTCGGTGCAGGTGCCGGTCGCTGTCGATTACGACCTGTTCAAGAAGTACAATCTCGACGTTGAATTGATAAACTTCTCCGGGTCCACGGACCAACTGCTTGAGGCGATCGCGACCGGCAAGAGCGACGCGGGCGTTGGCATGGCGCTGCGCTGGCTAAAGCCGCTCGAGCAGGGCTTTGACGTCAAGATTGTCGCGGGTACTCATGGTGGCTGCTTACGGGCGATTGCGCCGACCAAGTCCGAAATTACCAAGGTCGCCGATCTGAAGGGCAAGACGGTAGCGATCGACGATCTCGCGGGGCCAGGCAAGAACTTCTTTTCGATCCAGCTGGCCAAGCTCGGCATCGACCCGAACAAGGATGTCGATTGGCGGCAATATCCAGGAAATCTGGTGCGGCTCGCGGTGGAGAAGGGCGAAGCGCAGGCGGCTCTGGCATCCGATCCGCTCGCCTACGCCTTCTTGAAGGATGGCGAGTTTAAGGAGATCGGCTCCAATCTGGATGGCATTTATCGCAACGTCAGTTGCTGCATCGTCGGCGCGCGCGGCAGCCTCGTTCGGGAGGAGCCGCGGGTCGCGCAGGTTCTGACGCAAGCGCTGCTTGATGCTGCGCAGTTTTCGGCGAACAACCCCGAACAGGCGGCGAAGTCGTTCTTGCCCTACGCGCCGAAGATCGTGACCGAACAGGATCTGGTGGAGTTGATCCGCTACCACACCCACGATCACCATCCGACCGGCACCCAGTTGAAGAATGAACTGAAGCTCTATGCGGACGACTTGAAGGTGGTTTCGGTGATCAAGCAGTCCACCGACACCACCAAATTCGCGGACAAGATCTATGTCGACGTATTCGGTATCTAGCGCCCTCGATCTTGCGCGGGAGGGGCCGCGCTCCAGCCGCATTATTAAGCTCGGGCGCGTTCTGCGCGTGCGCTTGGTCGGCGTCGTCGCCAGTCTCAGTTGGCTGGCATTCGGGATGTCCTGCCATTGGCGCGCGGATATTGGCGATTGGTCGCGTACCAACGAGGTTGCGACTGCGGCCTTCGTGATCTCCGGCTTGATCCTGGTTGTTGCGCTGGCGGCATTTTGGTCTCAGCGAGCCGCGGACGTCGTGCAGCGGCGAGCACCCTGGTTGGTGTTGCTCGGCATCGTGTTGGCGGTGTGGGAAGCTGTCACCGCCAAGCTCGGCTGGCTGCCGCTGCCGTTCTTTCCGTCGCCGCAGGCGATTGTGGAAGTCTACACCGACGATTTCCCAAAACTGCTCGACAGCGTATGGGCCTCGGTCAAGCTGCAGCTCGGCGGTTACGCGATTGGCGCGGCGGTCGGTTTTATCACCGGCGTGTCGATCGGCTGGTCGCGAGCGGTTGGCTATTGGGTGCATCCATTGCTGCGTTTCATCGGGCCGCTGCCGGCGACCGCTTGGTTGCCGATCGCATTCTTCGCATTTCCATCGAGCTGGAGCGCGTCCACCTTCCTGATCGCACTCGCGACCGGCTTCCCGGTCACGGTGTTGACCTGGTCCGGTGTCGCCAGCGTCTCCAACGCCTATTACGACGTCGCCCGCACGCTCGGCGCCAAACCGTCGTTCCTGGTGTTCAAGGTCGCGATCCCGGCGGCGCTGCCACACGTGTTTGTCGGCCTGTTCATGGGGCTCGGCGCGTCGTTCGCCGTGTTGGTGGTGGCGGAGATGATGGGCGTCAAGGCCGGGCTCGGGTGGTATCTGCAGTGGGCGCAGGGTTGGGCCGCTTACGCCAACATGTACGCCGCGCTTCTGGTGATGTCGCTGTTGTGCTCGGGCGCGATCACCGCGCTATTCCGGGTGCGCGATCGGTTGCTGATCTGGCAGAAAGGCGTTGTAAAGTGGTGAGGGCAGTCGCGGTCAAACAAGCGGAATCGCAGGCCGGTGCCGCGCTCGACGTTGAAGAGGTCAGCCATCATTTCAACATCGATGGCAAGACGCTGCCGGTGCTCGATCGGGTGACACTGAATGCCAGACCCGGTGAGTTCGTGGCGCTGCTTGGTCCCTCCGGATGCGGCAAGTCCACGCTGCTGCGTCTGGTTGCAGGGTTGGAGCCGCCGCGATCGGGGCGGCTCCTGGAAGATGGCCGCGCGATCACGGGACTAAATCCGTCCCGGGTGGTCGTGTTTCAAGACCCGACATTGTTTCCCTGGCGTACGGTGTGGAAGAACGTCGCGCTCGGGCTTGAGGCGCAGGGCATCATCAAGAGCGAGCGGCATCGTGTCGATGCCGCGCTCGAACTCGTGGGGCTAAAGAGCTTCGCCAACGCCTATCCGCATCAATTGTCGGGGGGCATGGCGCAGCGGGTGTCGCTGGCGCGCGCGCTGGTCAATGATCCGGATATCCTGATTCTCGATGAACCATTGGGCAAGCTCGACTCGCTGACGCGGCTGAGTATGCAAACCGAGATCGTGTCGCTTTGGCAGCGTCAGGGCTTCACGACGCTGCTGGTGACCCATGACATCGAAGAGGCGCTGTTCTTGGCGCAGCGTGTGATTGTGTTCAGCGATCGGCCAGCCAAGATGAAGGCCGACATTGCGGTCGACCGGGCGTATCCCCGTCACCGCGGCGATCCCTATCTCGCTGATCTGCGCCACGAAATCCTTGGATTGCTTGGGCTCGACGAGACGTGGTGACGCCGCTCACGCCTCGCGCGCAGCGATAGGCTCGAGGTGATCGCCTCGGCGATCACCCCTGATGCGGTAGCAACTTCGTCGAGGCGGCTGATGCTGACTGGTGCCGAGGGCCTTCGGCTTCAATACGGCCAGATCGTCTCACGGTCTGCTGCGATCATCATCAATGCCAGCCGATGCGTGCAAACGGCTGGCGGCAAGGTCCGCGGATGCGTGGACACGCAGCGTTGCCATCCGCTTGATGGCGACTGACGCTAGACGTTGGGCGAGATCGAGCGCCGTTTGGTCGGTGGCGCGGTCTGCTTCATCGAGATAGATTTCTGAGAGCTGCTCGGCGTAGCGGACCGCGCGGCTGCTGATCTCCGTTAGCGTTGTTTCGCCAGGCAGCGTCGGCAGTTCGAGGTCTGCCATCTCAAGGTCAGCCATCATGGCCTGATCGCTTCCATATCCGGCCGCAACGAGCCGTGCAGGGCGCTCGGCAGCCGGCAGCATTCGCGTCCATCGGACCACCTCCTTGAACAGCAGACTCTCGAGCAACGCGGCTGATGACAAGGCGCCGGGATGATCGTCCAAGATCTCTGAGCGCGCATCGCGTTCGGCACGCCATGCGATGCGGCGTTCACGGCGCCTGGTATGGCCATCGGCCATCGCCTCGCGTGCCATCTGCTCGGCGGCCATTCTGAGCGGCGCCTCCGCGCAATGCGCAGCGACATAAGTCCAGAACACGAAGATGCGCTCACTGCTGCGCACGGCCAGAGCCCAGATCTGATAGCCGGTGGTCAGCGACGAGGTGAGCAGTTGAGCGAGTTCGTCGCGCGGCACTGGATCGATGATCCGGCTGTGGCGCGCGCGGCGGGCGAGATCGCCGGCTTGTGGGTGGCGCCGCTCAAGTTCCATCAGGCGATGATGCTCGTGCTTGCTGAGATGATCGAGCACCGCGCAAATCGGTTCCATTGATCGCTCGGGAGCAGCTGCGAGTTCCGCCGCCGCGCTTTGGTATCGCTTGGCAGCAGTGTCCGCCAAACTCCACGCCAGCGCGTGAAGCTCGGCGAGGCTGTGCACCGCCGCAATTGGTTCCGATGTCAGCAGCTGCCGGTTCCGCATCACTTTCTCAAAACCTCCCAGGCTAATATGCGTCGAACTTGCTCTGGAGCAAATAGTTGAAGTCGTGGAGTGCCAGATTGGAGCGGTCACAGTGGACCTGCTCGAATTCGGAACCGGGCATTGAAGAGACTTCAGCAATTCCTTGTGTTAGTCGCGACGGCGCTCATAATCGCCACGGGAACCGCGCAGGCCGCGGGGCGGCTGGCTGACTTCATGGCGCGCGCCGGGCCCGGGGAACTTGTGCCCGGAGCTGATCGTCTCGGTCCGCTGCGCGGCGATCCTGCGATTGCGCCTGCGTTCCAAGGCGATCGGCTGCTCGGCTTTGTGTATCTCAATTCTGACTTTGCCAACGCCGTCGGCTATTCCGGCAAGCCGATCCAGGTGCTGGTTGGCATCAGTGCCGCCGGCGTCATCACCGGGCTCAAGCTGGTCGAGCATAAGGAGCCGATCGTGCTGGTCGGCATTCCAGAGAAGCGCATTCTCGATGCCGTCAACACGCTGATCGGCGCCGACATCAGCCCGGTCGCGCGAGGCACCGGCGGCGCGCCGCAAGTCGACATTGTTTCTGGCGCCACGGTCACGGTGCTGGTGATCGGCGACAGCATCGTTCGCTCGGCCATCAAGCTGATCAAGAGTGGCCGGATCGGCGGCGAGGGTGGTGCTCTGTCCAGCGCCGCGCCAGCAGTGTTCAAAACCGTCGATCTCTCCAAAAGCGAGATTCGGGATTGGCAGGGGCTGCTCGCCGATGGTGCCGTGCGCCGGCTTTATCTCAGCAATGGCGATATCAATCAGGCTTTTGAGAAATCCGGCAACGCCGCAGCGTCGGCGCGCCGCGAAGCCGGGGATGATGACGACACGTTCATCGATCTCTATGCCGCGGACGTCGCGGTGCCGACCATCGGCCGCAGCCTGCTTGGCGATGATGGCTATCACCGCCTGAGCGCACGGCTCAAGCCCGGCCAGCACGCGCTGCTGCTGGCGGGTCAGGGGCGGTATTCGTTCAAAGGCTCTGGCTATGTGCGGGGCGGCATATTCGATCGCATCGAACTCATTCAAGACGGCAACAGCATCCGGTTCCGTGATCGTGATCATGTCAGGCTCGGCGCCGTGGCCGCCGAAGGCGCGCCGGACTTTCCGGAGATCGGCCTATTCGTGCTGCCCGCTGATTTCACCTTTGATCCGACCGAACCCTGGTCGCTGCAGCTGTTGGTGCAGCGCGCGATCGGCGCTCGTGACAAGGCGTTTTTGACCTTCGATCTTGGCTACACGCTGCCCGAAACGCTGATCCGCCGCGAGCAGCGGGCGACCACGGTGAGCGAGCCTGCGCCCGCGCCAGAGCCGGCCGCGGCGGCGCCGGATGGATCGATGACCTCAGCTGCCACTGAGGAACCGTTGTGGATGCGGCTGTGGCGCGGCGATACCAGCCGGATTGCCGTGGTGGCGCTTGCGCTCGGCGCGCTGACCTTGATCTTCTTCTTCCAGAACCAGCTGGTGCGCCGTCCGACGCTCTACGTCTGGGTGCGGCGCAGCTATCTCGCTTTCATCCTGGTGTGGCTCGGCTGGTACGCCAATGCCCAGCTGTCGGTAGTCAACGTCCTCACTTTTACCAACTCGCTGATCACCAGTTTTAGCTGGGAATATTTCTTGTCGGCGCCGTTGATCTTCGTGCTCTGGGCCTCGGTAGCAGCCGCGCTGTTATTTTGGGGCAGGGGGCCGTTCTGCGGCTGGCTATGCCCGTTTGGTGCGCTGCAGGAGCTGCTGAACAGCATCGCGCAGGCGCTCAAAGTGCCGCAGTTCCGGGTGCCATGGGGCCTGCATGAGCGGCTGTGGCCGATCAAGTACATTATCTTCCTCGGCCTGTTCGGGTTGTCGCTGTATTCGACGGCGCTCGCGGAGCATGTCGCCGAGGTCGAGCCGTTCAAGACCGCGATCATCCTGAAATTCGCCCGGGAATGGCCGTTTGTGATCTATGCGCTGACGCTGCTGGCCGCCGGGCTGTTCATCGAACGGTTCTTCTGCCGCTATCTCTGTCCGCTTGGCGCGGCGCTCGCAATCCCGGGCCGGATCCGGATGTTCGAGTGGCTGCGGCGCTGGTCTGAATGCGGTTCGCCCTGCCAGCGCTGCGGCAATGAATGCCCGGTGCAGGCGATCCATCCCGAAGGGCATATCAACGTCAACGAGTGCATCTACTGCATGCACTGCCAGGAATTGTATTTCGACGACCAGCGCTGCCCCCACATGATCCAGCGGCGGCTGAAGCGCGAGAAACGCGCGGCCTTGGCGTCGACTCCCATGCCGGGTGGCAAGCCACCCGCAACGCTCATCACGGCAGGCGGCGTGCCGATCGGCTCCCGCGTGCCCGATGCAATTGCCCCGGAAAGAACATGAACCGAAGGAGAGCAGGATGAGCGAGCAGGACCAGGACAAGGGAGTGAGCCGGCGCACGCTGCTCGGCACCACCGCTGCGGTGGCCGGCATCGGCCTCGTCGGCGGCGCGGGTCTGTCCACCACGCGCGAGTTGATCAGTCCCGCCGCGGCGCAGAGCAAGCAGCCGCCGACAGTGCCGGCGCGCCCCGCCATTCAAAAGAGCGAGGTCCATCCTGGCGATCTCGATGAGTATTACGTGTTCTTTTCCTCGGGCCAGACTGGCGAGCTGCGCATCGTCGGCCTGCCATCAATGCGCGAGTTGATGCGGGTGCCGGTGTTCAACCGCTGTAGCGCCACCGGCTGGGGGCAGACCAATGAGAGCCTGAAGGTGCTGACCGAAGGGCTGTTGCCCGAGAGCCGCGAATTCCTGAAGACCCGTGGCGGCACCTATATGAACGGGGATTTGCATCACCCGCATATCTCGTTCACCGAGGGTACCTATGACGGCCGCTATGCCTTCATGAACGACAAAGCCAACACCCGGGTCGCGCGCGTGCGCCTCGATGTGATGAAGTGCGACAAGATCATCCAGCTGCCGAACCAGCATACCGTGCATGGTCTGCGCGTGCAGAAATATCCGCGCACCGGCTATGTGTTCTGCAATGGCGAAGATCGGGTGCCGATCCCGAATGACGGCCACGTGTTGGACAAGCCTGCCGAATATCGCGCGATCTTTACGGCGGTTGACGGCGACGCCATGAAGGTTGCCTGGCAGGTGATGGTCAGCGGCAATCTCGACAATGTCGACGCCGACTACCAGGGCAAATACACGTTCGCCACCTGTTACAATTCGGAGGAGGGCGTCAACGCCGCCGAGATGACCGCCAATGAGCAGGATTGGGTGGTGATCTTCAATCTGAAGCGGATCGAAGACGCGGTGAAGAAAGGCGATTTCAAGGAGATCAACGGTGTGCCGGTGATCGATGGCCGCAAGGGCTCGCCCTACACGCGCTATGTGCCGGTGTCCAACAGTCCGCATGGCATGAACACGGCGCCGGACGGCATCCATATCGTCGCCAATGGCAAGCTGTCGCCGACGGTCACGGTGATGGATGTGCGCTTGTTCGATGATCTGTTCGACGACAAGATCAAGCCGCGCGATGTCGTGGTCGCCGAGCCGGAACTTGGCCTCGGCCCGCTGCACACCGCTTATGATGGCCGCGGCAACGCCTATACCACGCTGTTCATCGACAGCCAGGTCTGCAAATGGAACATCGACAAGGCGCGGCGCGCCTTTAAGGGCGAGAAGGTCGATCCGATCGTCGAAAAGCTCGACGTTCACTATCAGCCCGGCCACAACCACACCTCGATGGGGCAAACCAAGGAAGCGGATGGCAAATGGCTCATCTCGCTCAACAAGTTCTCGAAGGACCGCTTCCTCAATGTCGGCCCGCTCAAGCCGGAGAATGATCAGCTGATCGATATTTCCGGTGACAAGATGCGGCTGGTCCATGACGGCCCGAGCTTCGCCGAGCCGCATGATGCCACCATCGTCCATCGCTCCAAGATCAACCCGGTCTCGATCTGGGATCGGGCCGATCCGTTCTTCGCCGATGCGGTGAAACAGGCCAAGGCGGACGGCATCAATCTGGAATCGGATTCCAAGGTGATCCGCGATGGCGACAAGGTGCGTGTCTACATCACCTCCAGCGCGCCGAATTTCGGGCTCACCGAGTTTCCGGTGAAGCAGGGCGATCACGTCACCGTCTATGTCACCAATATCGACTCGATCGAGGACCTCACGCACGGCTTCTCGATCGTCAATTACGGCATCCAGATGGAGGTGGCACCGCAAGCGACGGCCTCGGTGTCGTTCACGGCCGATAAGGCAGGCGTGTATTGGTACTATTGTTCGTGGTTCTGCCATGCCATGCATATGGAAATGAAGGGCCGCATGCTGGTCGAGCCGAAGACGGTGTGAGCCGTGATGGTCAGCAGGTTCACGATCAAGCTGGTGGCGGTGGTGCTGGGCACCGCCGCTTCCGGCGTGGCGATCGCTGAGCCGCTGGAGGTGGTGCCGTCGCAATCCTTGCAACAGGTGCTGGACGGCACGCCTGATGGCGCGACCGTGCTGCTGGCCCCGGGAGTTTATCGCGGTCCGGTGCGCATCGAGCGCAAGCTGACGCTGACTGGACAACCCGGCGCTGTGCTCGATGGTCTTGGTGAAGGCAGCGTGATCACCGTGACCGCGCCGCAGGTGACGCTGCGCGGTCTGACCGTGCGCGGGTCCGGCCGCAATCTGCAGACCATGGATTCAGGGATTTTCCTGGCCAAGACCGCCGAGCAGGCCACGGTGGAGCGCAATCAGATCGAGGGCAATCTGATCGGCATCTATGTCCATGGCGCCAGCGGCTCGCGCGTCAGCGCCAACACCATCGAGGGGCTGCGCGATGTCAGACTGAATGAGGCTGGCAATGGCGTTTCGGTCTGGAATGCGCCGGATGTCGTGATCGACGGCAACAGCATTCGCTATGGTCGCGACGGCATCTTCTCGATCTCCAGCATGCGCGATCGCTTCATCAATAATACTTTCGAAAATGTCCGGTTCGCGGTGCACTACATGTACACCGATGACAGCGAGATCAGTGGCAATTACTCCAGTGGCAATCATGGCGGCTTCGCCATCATGTACTCAAAACGGCTGCTGATCCGGGGCAATGTCTCCGAACGGGACCGCGATTTCGGGCTGCTGTTCAATTATGCCAACTACGCCACCATTGAAGGCAATCTGGTCGCAGGCGGCCGATTGCGCGATGACGATGGTGCCAGCGCTCCCGTCGGCGATGAAAACGGCATGCTGCCAAAAGTGGAGGCGAACGAGGATGCGCGTACTGGACCCGGAAAATGCGTGTTCATCTACAACAGCAACAAGGGCCGGTTCCGCGACAACTGGTTCGAACATTGCGGCATCGGGATTCATTTCACCGCGGGCTCGGAAGGCAATGACATCGCGGGCAATGCCTTCATCGGCAACCGCAATCAGGTCAAATATGTCGGCACCCGGCATCTCGATTGGTCGTCGGGGGGGCGCGGCAATTACTGGAGCGACAATCCGGGCTTCGATCTTGATGGCGACGGTGTCGCTGACACCGCCTATCGTCCCAACGATCTCGTTGATCGCGTGCTGTGGACCGCGCCGAGCGCCAAGGTGTTGATCAACAGCCCCGCTGTGCAGGTGCTGCGTTGGGCCCAGAGCCAGTTTCCAGCGCTATATCCGGGCGGCGTGGTTGATACCCGGCCGCTGATTGCGCCGCCCCGCAGGCCGACCGCTGCGAGGATCGCGCCATGAGTGCCAGCGTTGCCATCGAGCATGTGGTCAAGAGCTATCGGGCGGTGCACGCGCTGCGCGGCGTCTCGTTCGCGCTGGCGCCGGGGCGGCTCAGCGCGTTGGTCGGCCATAACGGTGCCGGCAAGACCACCTTGATCAAGCTGATGCTCGGGCTGATCCGGCCGGATCGCGGCACGATCCGCGTGCTCGGCGAGGACCCGTCAGCCGGCGCGTTCGCGGGCCGCCGGGCGCTCGGTTTCTTGCCGGAGAATGTCGCCTTCAACGCGGCGCTGACCGGGCGCGAGACATTGGCGTTCTACGCGCGGCTCAAGCAGATCGATCCCAAACAGGGAGCGGCGCTGCTTGAGCGCGTCGGGCTCGGCGAGGCATCGTGGCGCCGTGTCGGCACCTATTCCAAGGGCATGCGTCAGCGGCTCGGCCTCGCCCAGGCGCTGCTCGGGCGGCCGCGGGTATTGCTGCTCGATGAGCCGACCACCGGGCTCGATCCGGCGCTGCGTCAGACTTTTTACGACATCCTTGATGAACTGCGCCGCGATGGCGCCACGGTGCTGATCTCATCGCACGCGCTGAACGAACTCGAGGACCGCGCTGAACAGGTGCTGATCATGAACCGCGGCGCGCTGGTCGCCGACGGCACGCTGTCCGAGTTGCGCGCGCTGTCGCGGCTGCCGACCCGTATGACGCTCAAGCTCGCCGAAGGTGTTGCGCGGCCGGAGTGGATACCAAACCACGCAGCGCTACGCGGCTGCATGTGCGAGGTCGATATCATCGATCCCAGCGACAAGATGCGGCTGCTGCGCCAGGCCGCAGCCGATTTGGCGGTTGTGGACATCATCGTCGCCGAACCGACGCTCGACGACCTTTATGCCCATTTCCTTCGCGAACAGGAGCAGGCCGCGTGAGGGCGATCTTGGTGGTTGCGCTCAAGGAAATCCAGGAAGGGCTGCGCAATCGCTGGGTGTTGGCCGCGACGTTGCTGCTGGCCGGGTTATCGCTATCGCTGACGCTGCTCGGCAGCGCGCCGACCGGCCATGTCGGCGCGTCCGCGCTCGACGTCGTGATCGTCAGCCTGTCGAGCCTGACCATCTTTCTGTTGCCGCTAATCGCGCTGCTGATCTCGCACGACGCCATTGTCGGCGAGATGGAGCGCGGCACGATGATCCTGCTGCTCAGCTATCCCGTGGCGCGATCGCAGGTTGTGCTCGGCAAATTCTGCGGTCACGTCGCGATCCTCGGCTTTGCGACGCTGGTCGGCTATGGCGCGGCGGCGGCGGCGCTGCTGGCCTCGGGCGCGACCATCCCGCCGCAGAGCTGGCCGGCATTTTCCGCGATGCTTGGCACCTCGGTGCTGCTTGGGGCGGTGTTCGTTGCGCTCGGCTATGCGGTGTCGAGCCTGGTGCGGCAGCGCGGCACTGCGGCCGGCATCGCGATCGGCATCTGGCTGTTGCTGGTGCTGGTGTTCGACATGGCGCTGCTTGGCCTGCTGGTGGTCGATCAAGGTCGTTTCATCACCGCGGGAGTGCTCGACACGTTGCTGTTGCTGAACCCGACTGATCTCTACCGGCTCAGCAATCTGACCGGCACCAATGTCAGCCAATTCGCCGGCATGGCCGGCTTGACGGCATCGGCCGGGCACAGCTTCGGCGTGCTGATCACGGCGATGGTGGCGTGGGTCGCGCTGCCGCTCGGGCTGGCGATCCTTGCGTTCAGCCGGAGGGAGCTATGACACCTGTAATGTTCAGACCCGCGCTGCTAGCCGCGGTCGTGCTCGGCGCCTTGCTCGGCGGCTGCAACGATCGCAATAGCAGCGCGGCGATGCCGGCGCCGGTGGCGCTCGACGCCAGCGCAATGGGCGTGTTCTGCGGCATGAACCTGATCGAGCATCCAGGCCCGAAGGGCCAGATCATCACCGCGAGCCGGATCGATCCCTATTGGTTCTCCTCGGCGCGCGATGCCGTGGCGTTTACGCTGATGCCGGACCAGCCGCGCGACATCCGTGTCATCTATGTCTCGGACATGGGCCGTGCGCCGAGCTGGGATCAGCCTGGCGCGACCAATTGGGTGGACGGCAAGCGGGCGTTTTACGTGATCGAGAGCCGCAAGCAGGGCGGCATGGGCGCTGCCGAAACGGTGCCGTTCAGTGATCGCGCTGCGGCCGACCATTTTGCCGCCGCCAATGGTGGGCGGGTGGTGACATTCGAGCAGATCCCGCAGGGCTATGTGCTCGGCAGCGACACGTCACCCGTCAGCGACATCAACGAGCCGTCCGCGCCCAGCACCAACTGAATGAGAAGCCGATGCTGAAATCCGTCATCACCCGCCGCCGGTTCGTGACGATTGCCGGCTCTGCCTGCGGCGCGCTCGCGCTTGGCGGCCTGGCTCGCGCCTCAGCGGGCGACACGGCGCCGGTGCGTTGGCGCGGCAGCGCGCTCGGCGCGCAAGTTTCGATCGAAATCCATCATCCGGACCGCGCGAGCGCGGCGGCATTGGTGGAGGCCAGCATTCGCGAGGTGCGGCGCCTCGAACAGCTGTTCAGCCTGTATCAGCCGGATTCGGCGATCTGCGAGCTCAATCGCGCGGGCGTGCTGATCGCGCCTGATCCGTCGATGGTTGAGCTGCTACGCGCGGCGCTGCAATTCGCAGCGCTGACCGGCGGTGCGTTCGATCCGACCGTGCAGCCGCTCTGGCAGTGCTATCAACATCATTTCGCCAGCGCCGGGGCCGATCCGGCCGGGCCGCCGCCTGCGCAGCTTGCCGGAGCGCTGGCCAATGTCGGCTATACCGGGCTGCTGGTGTCCGATGATCGCATCGCGCTGACGCGGCGTGGTGCGGCGATCACGCTCAACGGCATCGCGCAAGGCTACGCCACCGATCGCGTGGTCGGGCTGCTGCGGCGCGGCGGCTTGTCGGCGACCCTGGTCGATATCGGCGAGATCCGCGCGATTGGGGCGCGGCCCGACGGCGCGCCGTGGCGGATTGGCCTGGCCGATCCGGAAATCGCTGGACGGATGCTCGGCACCATCGATCTGATCGATCGCGCCGTTGCGACCTCGTCCGGATCAGGATTCCGTTTCGATCACGATGGCCGGTTCAACCATCTGTTCGATCCGGCGAACGGACGGAGCCCGGCGCGCTATCGATCGGTCAGCGTTGTGGCGCCGAGCGCGACCGAGGCAGATGCACTGTCGACCGCGGCCAGCATCATGAGCCAGCAGCACATCGCCAAGCTGGTCGTGGCGCGGCCCGGGCTGGAAGTGGTGTTGTCTGATCGGTCCGGAGATTTGCAGATGCTGCGCAGCTAACGGCGGAAGCTGATTGTGTTCGATGGGCCGACCATGTTCCGCATCATCCATGTGCTGGCCGTGGTTCACTGGATCGGCGGGCTGCTGTTCGTCACCTTGGTGATCCTGCCCAGCCTTTCGGAATTCGAGCCGGCGCGCCGCTTGCCGCTGTTCGATGCGCTGGAGCGGCGTTTTGCACGGCAGGCGAGGGGTTCGACGCTGCTCGCGGGCATCTCTGGCTTCTATATGCTGCATGCCTATGACCATTGGAGCCGGGTGCTCGACCCGCGGTTCTGGTGGCTTGGCGCCATGATCGCGCTGTGGGCGCTGTTCACGGTCATGCTGTTCATCGCCGAGCCGCTGGTGCTGCACAGCTGGTTCAGCGCCGCCGCCAAGCGCAATCCCGATCGCGCGTTCCGGATCGCGCTGCGCGGCCACCGGCTGCTGAGCCTGGTCGCGCTGATCACCGTGCTCGGCGCGGTCGGCGGCGCGCATGGGCTTTTCTTTTGAATGGAGTTTCTCTTGATCTGGGCCGCTTTCGCTCGGGAGCTTGCTCCAGAACAACTTGCGATCTTTGGCGTCGTTTAGCTTGCCGGCCGCGACAGGAGGCAGCTTATGAGCAACCGGACCGCGATGGTGGACGACAGCCGGCATTGGCATGACGGTGACGGGCTGCATATCGATGTCCGCGGCCTGCCATGCCCCGATCCGATGGTGACGCTGCTGCGTCTGATCGATAGCGGCACCGTCAAGGGACCGCTGCTGGCGCATATCAGCCAGGAGCCGCTGCTGCTTTATCCTGAACTCGAAACGCGCGGCTGGACTTATCAGTTGATTGCCGAAAGCGATGCTGACGGCGTCGTGCTGCAGATCACGCGGGCGGCGCCATGAATGCCGGCGCATTTCTCGGCTCCGCGAAAAGCCGGCTGCTGCCGGCCTCGGTGCCGTTCCGGTTCTTCGTCGCCGCGCAAGCCTGCCACATCCTGCTGTGGCTGGCGCTGATAGTTGCGGCCGCCGACTTCACACGCTTTCGCGGCGGTACCGGCCCGGCGCTCGCCTCAGTGCATCTGTTGACCATCGGCGTGCTGACGCTGACGGCGATCGGCGCCGCCGTGCAATTGCTGCCGGTCGCGACAGTGAAACCGCTGGCGGCGGTGTGGCCGATCAGGCTGGCGTTTTGGCTGCTGCTGCCGGGCGCGGCGGCGCTGATCGTCGGCATGGCCATCAGCGACGTCACGCTGATGATTGGCGGCGCGCTCGCCTGTACACTCGGGCTTGCTTTATTCGCGGCGCTGCTCGCCGCCAATTTACGCCGCGCCGGCAGCATGCCGGTGGTGAGCGCCTATGGCTGGGCGGCATTTGGATCGTTGATCCTGCTGGTCGCGCTCGGCGTCGCGCTGGCATTTGATAATAGCTCGGGCTTCCTGTCCGATCATGCCGGGGTCGCGCTCGCTCACATGATCCTCGGCGGCTTCGGTTTCATGGGCATGTTGGCGCTCGGGTTTAGCCACATCCTGGTTCCGATGTTCGCATTGTCGAACTCCCCAAAGACGGCGCTGGCCTGGAGCGGATTTGTTGCCGCATTGGCCGCGCTCGTGCTCGGCGTGGCCGGCGCGCTGCTCGCGGTGCATGCGCTACTGATCGCGGCCTGCATGGTCGGCGTGATCGCCGCGGCGCTGCATCTGTGGCTGATGCAGACCGTGCTGACGAACGGCATGCGCAAACGGCTTGGGCTATCCTTCGTGTTGGTGCGCGTGTCCTGGGCGATGCTGGAGGTGACGCCGCTGATCGGCATCGCCGCTTTGCAGGGCTGGGCTGGGGAGGGCGCGCCGACGCTGTTCGGACTGATCGTGCTCGGCGGCTGGCTGATGACGTTTCTGTTCGGGGTGCTGCAACGGATTCTGCCGTTTCTGGCGTCGATGCACGTCACCCGCGCCAGCGGCGGGGCGCCGCCCCCC
>KI632513.1:854969-985480 GCA_000504425.1 Rhodopseudomonas palustris JSC-3b
CCATCTGGCTGCATTGGCCGGCCTTGCGGCTGCGATCGCGATCGACAATCCGCTGCTTGCAGCGATTGCGGCGCTGATCGGCTTGGGCGGCGCGTTGGCGTTCGCCGTCTATGTCGCCGGCATTTTGAAGGCACTGGTCGCGGCGCCGGTGCCGCGTCCGACAGAAAAGGGAGCCCGTCATGTTCGCCAATCGCATCAGCCAGACCCTGCACGATGAACATCGCGCCACCATCGCGTTGATGGAACGGCTGGAGCGCGCCATCACCCGCCGTCAGCCGATTAACGTCGCTGATAGCGAGGGCCGGCGGCTGTTGGAAGACCTTGCGGCCGCGATTGAAGCCGACACGCTGCGCCATTTCGATTTTGAGGAGAACGAGCTGTTCACGCTGTTCGATTCAGTTGGCGATCAGCTGATCGGCGATCACCTCACCGAGGAGCACAGTTTTATGCGCCCGCTCGGCGAGCAATTGGTGACGCTGGCGCGCAGCGCCGCGGCCGGCGGCTTTGACACTGACAGCTGGCACGCGTTCAGCCGGGCCGGCGCCGAACTGGTGCAGCGCATGGTGGTGCATGTGCAGAAAGAGGAAATGGCGTTGCTGCCGCTGCTCGATCAGACGCTCGACGATGCCACCGAAGCGCGCTTGCTGGACGCCTATCTTGGCACCGCGCCAAACGCTACGGCCTCCTGATCGATCGCCTGCAACGGGCGCAGCGTCTCGGCGGATTGTTGGCTTTCGATCCCCGCTCCCGCGTGGGGAGCGACTCGCCGATCGACCCGACCGACGTGGCGAGATTCTGTTTCGATCCACGCTCCCGCGTGGGGAGCGACAAAAGGAGATCGCCAGATGGCGCGGAAGACGAAAGTTTCGATCCACGCTCCCGCGTGGGGAGCGACGCGGCGCGGGCTACTGCGATGTATTTCATGCGGCAGTTTCGATCCACGCTCCCGCGTGGGGAGCGACCACCAAGGGCGGACGTGCGCGGGGTCGAAAGCCTGTTTCGATCCACGCTCCCGCGTGGGGAGCGACGCCAACCCGCGCCCCGGCGAAGATCGTGGACGGCGTTTCGATCCACGCTCCCGCGTGGGGAGCGACAGGCGGCCACCCGGCGCCGCTGCGGCCTCTTTGATGTTTCGATCCACGCTCCCGCGTGGGGAGCGACGTTGTGCTCGCAGCCGGTTTCCCACGGGCCAACCTTGTTTCGATCCACGCTCCCGCGTGGGGAGCGACAGCCCTGCAGTTGCGCGGCGGTGAGCGTGACGCCGTTTCGATCCACGCTCCCGCGTGGGGAGCGACCCTTGGTGCCTGCGTCGTATTCCTCTTTCGTCAAGTTTCGATCCACGCTCCCGCGTGGGGAGCGACGGTGTCGTTCGAGAAGCGCCGCAAGCTGTCCTGTTTCGATCCACGCTCCCGCGTGGGGAGCGACGACCGAGGCCGCGGCGATCATGCAGATGCTGGCCGTTTCGATCCACGCTCCCGCGTGGGGAGCGACCGCCATGCTGCTGAGCCGGCTAGAAAAGATCACCGGTTTCGATCCACGCTCCCGCGTGGGGAGCGACCGTTTGAAAACGTAGCGCGCGTCAGATCTTGCAAGTTTCGATCCACGCTCCCGCGTGGGGAGCGACAATTCGGCGCTGTCGAAGCAGGTCGCCGAGCAGCAGTTTCGATCCACGCTCCCGCGTGGGGAGCGACGTGCCGCCGGAAATCGTCACCGCCATCCTGATGCGTTTCGATCCACGCTCCCGCGTGGGGAGCGACGTGTCGGGCAATGTGATCGATGCGCCGTGCACCGTTTCGATCCACGCTCCCGCGTGGGGAGCGACAATATCACCATCCCACGGCGCCGCCCGGTCGAGGTTTCGATCCACGCTCCCGCGTGGGGAGCGACAGTAAACCGCCAGTATAAAACGGTTTCGCGAAATGTTTCGATCCACGCTCCCGCGTGGGGAGCGACGACGGCCGAAGCCAAGCTTCGCGCCCTGGTCACCGTTTCGATCCACGCTCCCGCGTGGGGAGCGACGTTGAAATCCTCAAGCGTTGGATACAGACGGGCGCGTTTCGATCCACGCTCCCGCGTGGGGAGCGACACCACGCGGCTTCACCACTCCGTCGCCGGAGATGTTTCGATCCACGCTCCCGCGTGGGGAGCGACCTGTCATCTCAAGCATGCCAGACCCGTCGAATCGTCTGTTTCGATCCACGCTCCCGCGTGGGGAGCGACGGTGCGGCCGCCGGGCGCGCCGACGATCGCCCTTGTTTCGATCCACGCTCCCGCGTGGGGAGCGACATTCAGCGACATCTCGTCGCCGGTGCGCTCGTTTTTGTTTCGATCCACGCTCCCGCGTGGGGAGCGACGCACGCCATCTGCACACGCCAATTCCAGACATCGAGGTTTCGATCCACGCTCCCGCGTGGGGAGCGACCTCGTCGGCTGCGGAGACGGTGCGGCTACTCAAGGGTTTCGATCCACGCTCCCGCGTGGGGAGCGACCTACAGCACGCTCAAGCCGCCGGTTGCGCCAAAAGTTTCGATCCACGCTCCCGCGTGGGGAGCGACACACGCGCCGCGGAGCCTGCGAAGAAACGACCCGCGTTTCGATCCACGCTCCCGCGTGGGGAGCGACACATTGGCGAGCGCGTCTTGCGCCTTGCGCTTCGAGTTTCGATCCACGCTCCCGCGTGGGGAGCGACGTTCCGACCGTGACCGTGGCGGGGAGCACGAGCGGTTTCGATCCACGCTCCCGCGTGGGGAGCGACAGCTAAGGAGCCGTCGCGATGACTGATCTTGCAGAGTTTCGATCCACGCTCCCGCGTGGGGAGCGACAAGCCACAAACTCGTCGGGATCGACCTTCGCCCGTTTCGATCCACGCTCCCGCGTGGGGAGCGACTCATGCTGCTCACCAAGCGCAGCCGACGGATGCGGGTTTCGATCCACGCTCCCGCGTGGGGAGCGACGTCGTCGGCACTGTCACCACCCTGCGGCATCGCCGGTTTCGATCCACGCTCCCGCGTGGGGAGCGACTTCGAGAACGCGAATTTGTTCGATCTTCTTTTCACCGTTTCGATCCACGCTCCCGCGTGGGGAGCGACCAACAGGCATTTCTCGACCAGGTGTTCGGCGAAGTTTCGATCCACGCTCCCGCGTGGGGAGCGACGATCGATCCGCTGACTGATCGACCGATCACAGCGTTTCGATCCACGCTCCCGCGTGGGGAGCGACTGCTGGACGAGATCGACAAGTATGAGACGACCAATGTTTCGATCCACGCTCCCGCGTGGGGAGCGACGTTGATGACGTCGCACGCATCAACAACGACGGAGTTTCGATCCACGCTCCCGCGTGGGGAGCGACGCTCCCCGCCACGGTCACGGTCGGAACGGATGTGTAGCCGTTTCGATCCACGCTCCCGCGTGGGGAGCGACCGGCGGTTGCCCGGCGGCGTGGCTGAGGGAAAAGTGTTTCGATCCACGCTCCCGCGTGGGGAGCGACCCGCCGTCGCCAAACGAGCTGGCGATTCCGTACGCGTTTCGATCCACGCTCCCGCGTGGGGAGCGACGCTCGGGCAGCGGTGCCGATGACGATAGCGACGACGTTTCGATCCACGCTCCCGCGTGGGGAGCGACGTGGCCGATAATGCCTTTAACGCGCTTGTCCTCGCGTTTCGATCCACGCTCCCGCGTGGGGAGCGACATGCGAGCGTTCGAGGGACGCGTTGTTACTTGCGCGTTTCGATCCACGCTCCCGCGTGGGGAGCGACGCCCGTGGCGCCATGACGTAGTGAGCATGGGCGGCGTTTCGATCCACGCTCCCGCGTGGGGAGCGACTTGTCGTAAGCCGACAGCAGCACGCCGTCGGTCAGGTTTCGATCCACGCTCCCGCGTGGGGAGCGACCCGATCGCACCGACTGAGATCGCCGATCAGGTCAAGTTTCGATCCACGCTCCCGCGTGGGGAGCGACTGCTGGTCTCAACAAGAAACCTGCCGACATTGAAGTTTCGATCCACGCTCCCGCGTGGGGAGCGACGCGGAATGTGTGAGCTGATCGGCGCCAGGGCGCCGTTTCGATCCACGCTCCCGCGTGGGGAGCGACGGTTCAACAACGTTCCGTCTTCCTGACCTTCGCGGTGTTTCGATCCACGCTCCCGCGTGGGGAGCGACTTCTGAGATGTCCGGTGCAGTCTGCGCTTTTGGATCGTTTCGATCCACGCTCCCGCGTGGGGAGCGACCAAATGCAGTGACGCGCTGCGGCGCGCGCCCCAAATGTTTCGATCCACGCTCCCGCGTGGGGAGCGACTTCGCAAGATCGCGGCGCGCAATCGCTGGAGTACCGTTTCGATCCACGCTCCCGCGTGGGGAGCGACGCCGGGTACCTGGTTTCCGCAGAATGCCTTTGATGTTTCGATCCACGCTCCCGCGTGGGGAGCGACAGTTTTCGGATACCAAGTGGATCACCCCGAAATGGGTTTCGATCCACGCTCCCGCGTGGGGAGCGACGACTTTGTGGCGCCCGGCCCTGACTCGTACATCCTGTTTCGATCCACGCTCCCGCGTGGGGAGCGACGGTTACGGCCTCGGCTACGGCGACCGCTACGGCGTTTCGATCCACGCTCCCGCGTGGGGAGCGACTTGGCTTTCATGGCGAGCCGGCGAGCGGCCGCATTGTTTCGATCCACGCTCCCGCGTGGGGAGCGACGTTCGTCCGCCGGCACCTTGCGGTTGCAGGAGGATGTTTCGATCCACGCTCCCGCGTGGGGAGCGACGACACGGTTTCGCGTGAACTGATCGGTTTCATCCCGTTTCGATCCACGCTCCCGCGTGGGGAGCGACGAGACACGCGAGCGCTTCGGACAATCGACAAATCAGTTTCGATCCACGCTCCCGCGTGGGGAGCGACGCGATCGCTTCAAGCTGTTCGCCGGTCTTACCGGTTTCGATCCACGCTCCCGCGTGGGGAGCGACGCATCCCGCGCACATCGTCACGCGTGACCACTGATGTTTCGATCCACGCTCCCGCGTGGGGAGCGACTCGGGTTCTCGGGCTTGCGATTGTCGGCATAGAGCGTTTCGATCCACGCTCCCGCGTGGGGAGCGACGCCAGTATTCCAGCGCGACAAAACCATTTGCGGTCGTTTCGATCCACGCTCCCGCGTGGGGAGCGACCCGGGGTTGATGTTTTGGCGGCGCGCCCAATTGGTGTTTCGATCCACGCTCCCGCGTGGGGAGCGACGCTCAAGCGCGTCTGCGAGAGCTGGCGATTGCGCAGTTTCGATCCACGCTCCCGCGTGGGGAGCGACGGCCGGTTACTACGTCGCGGACAGTGTAGCCGAGTTTCGATCCACGCTCCCGCGTGGGGAGCGACTCGTCGCGTTGCTGATCACATAGACGTTCTTGAGTTTCGATCCACGCTCCCGCGTGGGGAGCGACGTGCGGTCCTTTTGCTTCACGCCGCGCCGATTCGAGTTTCGATCCACGCTCCCGCGTGGGGAGCGACTTTCGCCGGTGGCCGGCTTGAGGAACGACGCGAGCGTTTCGATCCACGCTCCCGCGTGGGGAGCGACTGGTTTTACTTCTCGGGGAATCAACGTAAAACGTGTTTCGATCCACGCTCCCGCGTGGGGAGCGACGATCCCGCGCAAGGGCGACATCATCACGGCCTCGCGTTTCGATCCACGCTCCCGCGTGGGGAGCGACACCCGAGAGCGACCACGCGCCGAACATGCGGATATAGTTTCGATCCACGCTCCCGCGTGGGGAGCGACAAAAGACCCATTCTCGACCGAAGCGTAGTTCAGGTTTCGATCCACGCTCCCGCGTGGGGAGCGACGCCGCCTGCGGGCCGCGATCGACTACGCCGCAGCGTTTCGATCCACGCTCCCGCGTGGGGAGCGACGCCCGCAGAAGTCGCGCCGGGCATCGACGCGGCACGTTTCGATCCACGCTCCCGCGTGGGGAGCGACAAGGCGCGATTGCGCGCCCAAGCGGAGGAGCGCGGTTTCGATCCACGCTCCCGCGTGGGGAGCGACCGCGCGATCACAAATCGGTGGGGGCGGACTTGACGTTTCGATCCACGCTCCCGCGTGGGGAGCGACTGCTATCGCGCAGCTCGCTGCTGAGCGACATCGGTTTCGATCCACGCTCCCGCGTGGGGAGCGACGCTCGCAAAACTAACCGGCGTCCTCGGTGTGGTTATGTTTCGATCCACGCTCCCGCGTGGGGAGCGACAGCAATCAGCCCGCCACTCCTCAAGCGACGAGCTGTTTCGATCCACGCTCCCGCGTGGGGAGCGACCGATCGTCCGATGGACCTGCGAAGACGAGTTGAAGTTTCGATCCACGCTCCCGCGTGGGGAGCGACAAATCAAAAAAGGGGTTTCCGCCGTGCCGATGTCAGTTTCGATCCACGCTCCCGCGTGGGGAGCGACTCGGCGCGCGATTACCTGACGCTCGCCGAGGAAATGGTTTCGATCCACGCTCCCGCGTGGGGAGCGACAGCTGGACGCAAAGAGCGGCCTGATCACCGTGGCGTTTCGATCCACGCTCCCGCGTGGGGAGCGACGGCGCAATGTTGCCAGTTCATGCCGTATCCACAAACAGTTTCGATCCACGCTCCCGCGTGGGGAGCGACCCGACGGCGAGGACGTTGGAACCATCCTTATCCGGGTTTCGATCCACGCTCCCGCGTGGGGAGCGACAGCCTCGCGACGACAACAGCAACTGGTAACGGCAGGTTTCGATCCACGCTCCCGCGTGGGGAGCGACTCCGCACCAATAACCGATTGTGGCGGCGCGTGAAATCGTCCGCGTCGCGCGAAGGTCGGCGTTGGGTGAGGGAGACGATGTCCAAATCGGCCGCTGGCGCGATAAACATCTGAAATGGCCTGATTTATCGCAGCGCGAACGTCCCGGCTTCAGCGCGTCTGCTCAAGGTTCGCGCGCCGTTTAGACGATCAACGGCTCGCCAAAATCAGTCGCGGGTTTGGCGCCGACATGCTCGACGCGGCGGCGCCAATTGGCGCCGAGATAGTAGTAGCGCAAACTGTCGTGCTGCGGCGCGATCAGGCTTTCCAGCCTCGCGCGCAGCGCGGTCCATTGCGCCGGGTCGACCTCGATCTCGAATACCGAATATTGCACACGCTGGCCAAAATCCTGGCAGGCGCGCGCCACCCGACGCAGCCGCGCCTGACCGCCGGGCTCGCTGGTCCGCACGTCGTAGGTTACCAAAACAAGCATTTTCGCACCTGCTGGTCCGCATCGTCCGTCAAAAGGTGTTCAGCGTTTGACCCTGGTGGTAGAGCCGCGACACGAGGCTGCGCGGCATCACCGAGCGCAGATGGCTATTTCCAGATGTAAGGAGGATAGGCGTCAAGGTCGCCCCGCAAATGCCGACTGAGCAGTTGCGCTTGCAGATAGGGCACGAGGCCGAGTGGTGCGCTTTCGCCGAGAAATGGATGTTGCCGGTCTTCCTTTTTGCGATCCTGCCAGGCGGTCAGCACGGTGCGCCGGCCGTCATCGGTCAGCAGCGTCGCGCCGCCATCTTGTGTCTCGAAATCGCGCGGCCGGAGCTGACGCCGGTTGATCAGCGACAGCGCCAGCCGGTCCGCCAGCACCGGCCTTAACTCCTCCATCAGGTCGAGCGCGAGGCTCGGCCGTCCGGGCCGGTCGCGGTGCAGAAAGCCGACTGCGGGGTCGAGTCCGACCGCCTCGGCGGCGCTGCGGCAGTCATGCGTCAGCAGCACATAGATGAACGACAACACCGCGTTGACGGCATCGCGCGGCGGCCTGCGGCTGCGGCCATTGAACTGCATCTCGGCATCGCTGACTCGGATCAGGCTGCCGAACACCGAGAAGTAGCCATGAGCGGCTTCGCCTTCGGCGCCGCGTAGCGCTTCGACATCAAGGTCGGTCAAGCCGACCCGTCGGATGATGCCGGCGAGGCGATCGACCACGGCTTCGATCCGGCCGCGCTGCTCCGGTGCCATCTCGGCGCCATAGTCGCGCAGCGAGCGCTGCAGCACGGTGCGCTGATTAGCGACCTTGGCCGATACCAGGCTGCGGACGATGTCGGTTGGTTGTTCGGATACGCGATATTGGGCGCGGCGCAGCAGCACATTGCCGCTCACCGGGCCCTCGATGCGCGCTTGAAAGCGGCCGGCGCGGTCGAGCAGCACGATTGTGACGCCGCGCGGTGCCAATGCCTCGATCAGCGGTGGCGAGAGGTAAGTACCGCCGAACACGACCACTGATGCCAGCATGTGAAACGGCACCCGGGCGCGTTGCTCATTGTCGACCTCGGCAACGAGATTTTCGCCGTCCTTGCGCAGCGTCGCGCCCTCGGTGGTGACGTATAGCGTGTTGAGCAGCTTCTTCACGGCAGATCGGCTCCGGGCTGATCGGCAAGCGCGGCGGCAATGGCTTTCCTGCGAAAATCGGCGGCGGAGTGTTGCGCCAGCTTAGGCCGGCATAGCTCGATCAGCGAGCAAGCCTTGCAGCGGTCCGCGCGATACTGCGCCGGCGGCGTGATGCCGGACGCCATCAGCGCCGCGAAATCGCGCGCCACTTGCTCGGTCAGCTGGCGCAGTTCGCTGTCGAATGGCACGCCGACGCGGCGGCGGGTGCTGGCGTAGAACAGCGCGCCTTCGGGAACCGGGCGGCCAGTCATTTCCTCAAGGCACAGCGCCTGCGCGCAGAGCTGCACCTCGTCGGCGCGGTGCAGCTTGGCCTTGCCACGCTTGTATTCGACCGGAAAGGGCGTCTCGCCGTCCGGTCCGCCGCGAAACTCGACCAGGTCGGCGGTGCCGGCCAGATTGAGCCGGCGGCAGGCCAGCGGCATGGCGCTGACGCGCCGGACGTTGCCGCGGCGATGGTCAGCCGCCTCGTGCACGCTGCTATGCAGCACCCGGCCTTCCGCGGTGAAGCGGTTTTCCTCCCACATCCGTTCGATGTGGATCAGTGCCGCCTGGCGCAGGCAATACACCGCATGCTGCAACGCCGACAGCGCGCTCGGATCGTCGAGCTCGGGTGCGGCGCCGGGCGGCATGATCGTCGGCGATCGATCAGAACAGCTCGACCACCTCGACACCGTCGGGCAGGCCGTCACGATCGATGGTCACTTCGTAGTCCGCGTAGTGCCGCGCCGGCTTGGCATTGTCGAGGCGGGGATCGCCGGGCGCGATCAGATCGTCGCCGCTGCGCCGCCACACTTTGACGCGGTCGAACAGCGCCTGGGCGTGCGCATTGCCGAGCGCCGAGGCGTGCTTGAAGGCGATGCCGCGCCGCGACACCATCTCGCCGCGCGCAGCCGAGCGGTCGTGCTCGAACATCGAGGCCAGCGACGCGAACAGATGGTCGAGATCGTCCTGGCTAAAGCCGGTGCGCTCGGCGAGTTTGGCGTTGACGAAGATATGGGCGCGATACAATCCGTAAGGCACGATGTGCTTGCGGCCCATGGTGCGGTTCTCGGTGCGCTCGTCGTCGCCGCCCTTGTCGCGCTCGGCCTTTTCCTTCTCGCTGGTGGCAGCCATGCGGGTGATGGAAATTTCCAGCGGCAGGATCGGGTCGATCGAAGAGGCGAACGTCACCTGAACGGGGCCGCGCACCTGGCCGGCATTGATGCCGGTGCTCATCACCGCGCCAAAAGTGCGGACGTCAAAGAAATTATCGCACATGAACTTGGTCAGCGCGCGTGCCTCATCGTCGCTTTGCGGATTGAGCTTGTCTTTTGACGATTTGTCGCCGTCGCCGCGCACCGCCTTATAAGCTTCGCGGTGCTTTTCGTTGAGGATCGCGCCTTCCTGCACATAGATGCGGTAGCCGGGCTGGTCGCCCTTGGCGAGCTCGGTGTAGTTGCGGATCTTGCGTTTGAGGCACACGTCGGTGACCAGGCCGAAATTGGTCTCGGGGTCGATCCGCGGCAAATTGCCGGCGTCGGGATCGCCGTTGGGATTGCCGCGGGTGACGTCGAACAGGAACACGATGTCATAGCGGTTGGCGAGCGAAGTCATTGGGCAGTCTCCGAAACAGCAGTGGAATCCGCGGAGTCCGACTTGCGGAAAAATTCGTTGCGCTGGTGGTAGTAACCAAGGGTGAACAACGCCTGGCTCTTGTCCGACAGGCTGGTGGGAAACGGATCATCGCCAGGTTCCATCATCTCCATGATGGCGCCGATCGCTTTTTCCAGATTGACGCGGTGCCCCGGCCGCTGCTTGCCAATCTTCGACAGATGGTTGCCCGCGCCGGAGCCAAGCAGCGCAAACACCTTGCGCGGCTGCGCTGCGGCTGCGCCATAAAACTTGTCGCGGATCGTGGCGTTGACGTTGCGGCCCAGCGCCGCCTCCTGGATATGCTCATAGACGGCGAACAGCCGGCCGAGCAGATAGCCTTTGTCGGTAAAGTCCGGATCGAGCGCCACCGGAGCCTCCATTGCAAAATTCTTGATCAGGATCGATTTCAGCAGGCTGACGCGCAGCGCGTTGACGTCGTGATCGACGCGCAGCCGCATGATCACCGACGACAGCAGCGTCAGCGGGTAGGGCGTGTCGGTGAGGATGGCGCGCAGCCAGTCGCCACCGAGATTGGGGGCGATATTCTCGCTTTTGCGTAGCACCGCCGTCTCGATCAGATAGCGCCACAGTGACGGCGCGGGCTCGTGCGGCGGCGGCTCGATGCGCAGGCGCTCGAGATGGCGCAAATAGCGCGTGGCGATGACGTCGAAATCGTCCTCGATGTAGAACCGCACCGACAGCCGCGCGGCATTCGGCGCCAGCCCGAGCACATGAAAGCGAACGCCGGGCGGCAGTTCGGGTTTGAGATCGCTGACCGGCCGGCCTTGCGCGATTTTCTCAAGCAGCGCCCCGACTTTTTTGGACTCGGTGTTTTCGTCCACGGCCAGCAGAGAGGCGAACATTTGTTCGGCGGCATCCGCGGCGGGTTGCTCGGTGGCCTCGGCCCAAAACACCGTCGAGGCATCGCCGACCTGCAAACGATGGCCGCTGCCGCGATCAAGAAAGCGGTTGAGCACCGAGGTGTAGGCGAATGCCGCCGCTTCGGAGATCGGCGCGTTGGCGCCTTGCTCATGGCCATACGAGGTGAAGGCGTCGAGGTTGAACGACACGATCGAGGCGCCGGACGATTGCGCGCCCCACACGCCCTTGATCGCCGGATGCAGCCGCGCGAGCGGCGCGCGCTCGCCGGACAACAGACAGATCGCCTCGGTCTTGTCGCTTCCGGCCATCAGCCGCGCCCATAGCGCGCGGGCTTCCGGGCGGTCGTGCAGATAGACATTGCGCAGACGTTCGCTCTCCAGCGCGAACACCAGGTTCTGATCTTTCATCTCCTCGGACCAGCCCCATTCGGCAAAACGCTCCGGCGTCCAAGCGTCGAGGAAACGCAGCAGCGCCAGCAATCCCGGGTCGGTAGTGCCGGCGAGCCAGGCGGCGTGCTGGTCGCGGAACGCTTGATGTTCCTGTGCGGTGCGCTTGCCTCCACCGGCGGTGATGCCGAGCACGTAAGCGGTTTTGTCCCAAAGAAAATTCGGAGCGATGCCCGAGGTGCGCTTGGTCGGCCGCGGCACTGCCAAGGCGCGCGCGGTCTTCTTGCGGCCTTCGCCGAGACGCAGATCAACTGGCTGGCCGGCGACCGTGCCGTCGGCATTTAACGAAATCAGAAAGCCGATCTTTTCCTGCGAGTAGCCGAATGGCGGCACCTCACCGCGCGTGGCCATGCGGTCATAGGCGCGAACCAGGGCGGCCAGGGCGCTCATCGCCGCAGCTCCGGTGAGCCGGGCGGCGGCACTTTGACGACGCCATCGACCAGCGTGGCGCGGAACAGGATCGAGCCGCGGTCGCCGCCATGGTCGATGTCGTACAGCATGAAGCCGAGGTCGCGCGGCGTGCCAAAGCCGAGCGATGCGGTGCGATGTTGTTCTGCGGCCTGTGGCAGCGGTGCGCCGGGTTCGATCAGCTCGAACGTTGCTGGAAATTCGCGGGTGCCGAGGCTGGGTTGATGGAATGCCTGGCCCTTGCGTGCCCGCCGATTGAAAGTGTCGAGGTGCTTGGCCTCGTTGTCCTCGGGGCCGGCCTTTGGCGTCATCACGAAATGAGCGCAGATCACATACTCGACGTCACAGAGCAGCGTCGCGGCACGCTGCTGGCGGTTGTCTTCGACTACCAAAGCGAGGTCGCCGAGATCGCCATTCTTCATCGCCTTGCGGATCGCAGCGACCGGCGCCTTGGTGCCGACCTCATTGCGGCGCAGTGACTCGAAGCGGATCGGCTTAAGAACGTGGATTTCGTCGATGACCCAGCGGATCGCGGGCTTCCAGTGAATCGCCTCAAGAATGCCGCGGGCCGCGGACGGCGTCATCACATCATAGGAAACGCGTTCGACCTTCATTTCCGGGCGGGTGAACAACGCCCATCGCCCCGCAACGCGCAGGCGAATTCCATACGCCATACTGGCCCCCAACGCACAACTTGGCGTCGAGATGATGCACAGAAACAACTCGAAAACAATCATCCAAATTGGGGGCGCGTCTTCCTGCTGCGACAGGACATCACACTATCCCCCATGTGTATTCGTCGGCGTCTTCCCAGCGCAGGCCGCTTGTGGCTGAGTAGAGATCGGCGGTTTCGAGCACCGCAAATTGGTCGCCAAACCTGTCAGCATCGATGAAGCGCACATGGCCGTTGGCGACCATGCGCTGGCGCTCGCGCGGTGGCACTTGGACTAGATAGTTGCGCAGCTGGCGCGCCGCGGCGGTTGGTGGCAGGCCGCCACGCAGCGCCGCCAGCGTGTTCAGCGCGTCGTCATCGGCCGGCACGATCACCGGCGCCATGCCGCTTTCGATCAGGCGGAAGGCGTCGCCGACCGTGCGATAGCCAAAGCAAGGTTGCCCCGCGCTGATGCTGAACTGCTGCATGGTTTGCGCGGGCACCTTGCGGCCATCGGCATCGGGAATCGTGATGCGATCGAGCCCGGCGCCTTGCAGCCGCCAATAGACTTCGCCGAAATAGGCTTCGATCGCCGCGGGCGCGAACAGATCGCCTTTGTGGTCCTCGAGGATACGGTAGCTATCGCCGATCAGGCCTTCAATCTCCGGCGGCGGCTTGGCCTCCGCGGGCTTGAAAATGGTCACGATGCTGGCCTCGGCCGGCGCGCGGCCCTCGCGATTGCAGCGCCCCGCGGCCTGAACCACCTGATCGAGTCCGGCTTCCGCGCGCCACACCCGCGGAAAGTCGAGATCGACACCGGCTTCGACCAGCGAGGTGGCGATCACGACACACGGCTCCTTGGTCACCAGCCGCTGACGAATCTCGGCGAGTAGTTTGCGGCGGTCGGCTGCGATCTGCCTTGTGGTGAGATGCAGCAATCCATCGACGCCGCGCTGCTGGGCGCGTTCAAACAGCGCGAGCGCGTGCTTGCGGCTGTTGACGATCACCAAGGCCTGCGCGGTGCCCGCTTGCGCGATGTCGTCGAGCAATTGGTCATCGGTCATGGTGCCCGCGAGCCGCTGTGTCGTACGGCGCAGCGCGTTGTGCAGCGCCGCCGGATCGGGCGCCAGCTCACGATCCGGACTGATGTCGAGCCCGCCTTTAAAGCAGTGCGCGCCGAGCGCCGGCAGCGTCGCGGTACACAGCATCACGGTGCAGCCATAGTTGCGCACCAATTCGTCGAGCGCGGCAACGCAGGGTATCAGCACGTTGCGCGGGATGGTCTGCGCCTCATCGAGAATGATCACGGCATTGGCGAGATTGTGCAGCTTGCGGCAGCGCGCGCCGCGATTGGCAAACAGGCTTTCAAAGAACTGGACATTGGTGGTGACCACGAGTGGCGCCGCCCAGTTCTCGGCCGCGAGCCGCAGCTTGCCGTCGCGTGCGCCATCATCGATGCTCTGTTCGTCGCTGGCGTTATTTTTGTTTTTGGCCTTGAATGGATCGAGCTCGATCGCCGAGTGATGCTCAAGCAGCACGTCCTCGCCAAGCACGTCGCGAAAAATGCCGGCGGTCTGCTCGATGATCGCGGTGAACGGGATCGCATAGACGATCCGGTCCATCTGATGGCGCTTGGCGTGGTCGAGCGCGAATGCCAGCGAGGCCAGCGTCTTGCCGCCGCCGGTCGGAACATTGAGTGTGAACACGCCGCGCGGCAGCTCGGCTTTGCTGCGGACGTGATTGAGGATGTCGCGCCGCAGCGCGTTGACAGGCGTGCTCGGCGCGCGCTGCTGCTTGTCGGCGATGTAGCTATCGAAGCGCGCGATCAGCCCGTCGATCGCTTGCGGTAGCGCGGGCCAGGCACGATCGACCTGCCGTCCGTCGGTTCGCGCATAAAACGCTTCGGTACACAGGAAGTCGGCATCGACCAGGCAGGAGAACAGCATTCGTCCCATGAAGGCGAACTGAAATGCCATCCGCTCCTGCACATTAGCGTCGCCTTGGTAGGGCTTGAAGGGCGCGGGTAACAGCGCCGACGCATTGAGTTGCAGCTCGCTGCGCCAGATTGCATCGAGCGGCTCAAGCGGCTTCTTGAGCCGATCATCGAGCCCGGATGAGCCGAGCTCGTCGGGCAGGCCGCCATGATGTCCGGCGATCGCATAAGCGAGTACGCGGGCGACCAGCCCATTGATGCCGGTGGCGAGCGTGACCACTTGCTGCGCACCGGCGCTGGCGTGATCGCCGCCGTGCGAGCGCTGCCTACGGATATAGGCCTGAAATGCCGCAGCGTATTTGCCGAGATCGTGCAACAAGCCGGCAAGCTCGGCGGCGTTGCCGCCGCCGAATTTATCGCCGAATTGGCGCGCCAGCGCCGCGACCTCTTGGAGATGCTGGAGCAGAGGCTCCCAGTCCGCGCCGTCTGAGGAAGAGGTCGAATGAGCGAAGTACATGATCGGCAGCACCTTTGGTGCCAGCGCCCGACATGGTTCGCTGCCAATTGCTTGATTGGCGAGCAGGGCACCGGCTGGCGCAACCTAGGCGGGAGTGCGGCCTCCTGCAAGGCGTGGGGATTGCACTTGGCGCAGAAGCAGCGATGATCAGCACGGTCGGACCGTCCGATCTGACTGCTGGCGCGCCGTTCTGGCGCGACTTTTAAGACGGAGTAGCGAGATGACCTTGAGGGACGAGATCGCGGCTTTGCGCGAAGAAGTCGCCAAGCTCAGCCAACAACAGCAATTGCAGCAGCAGGCCGCGTCCGCCGCACCACCGCCGCCGCCACCACCACCCAGCAATGACCAGGCCGCTGCCGCCGAGGATCAGCCGACGCGGATCGGCCCTGAGGAGCTGATCGCGGCCGCCAATTCGGTGATCGACGAGTTGCAGCAGGATATCGACAAATATCCGCGGCTCACCGCGATCGCGGCATTCGGGCTCGGGCTCGCCGTCGGCATCTTCGCCGGCCGGCAGAGCCGATAGCCAATCTGGCCCACCCCTCCTTCTCGACATCGGAGCCCGTCATGACCGGCATGACTTCAAGCAAACTGTATTTCAAGGTGGCGCTGCTGCGCCGCCGGGTGCTGCTGCGGCAGATCATCAAACGCACCATCGCCGGGTCGCTGGCGGTCGCGGCGCTGATCGTCGCCGCGGGGCTGTTGACCTATGCCTCATTCCAGGCGCTGCGGGTGCCGCTCGGCGAGGCGGTTGCCGCGTCGGTGATCGCCGGCGTCTATCTCGTCATCGGTCTCGGGCTGCTGCTCTACACGCTGCACGAGCCAAGCTCGCCCGAACTCGACGCGCTCTCGGAGATGGAAGCCGCGGCGCTGGAAGCGTTCGGCAACGACACGCAGGGGCTGCGCTCCGCGATCAGCTCCAGCGCGCATCGCATCGAGGATTTCGGCAACGCGTTTTCGACCAGTTTTGCGATCCTGTCGGCACTGCGCCGGATTCTGGGGGCTAAGAAGACCCCAAGCTGAGCGACGCGGAACGTGGTACCGCACTGCGCGCTTGGCGGAGCTGCGTCTGGCTCAACATTGTTGATGCGGGCGCGGGCCGGGAAGGCTGGCCCAGCGCGGCGCGCTTGATGATCGGCATCGCTGAATGAGCTGCGGTGCCGCGTCACCGCTTGATGGCTGCGCCGCGATGGGCTGCGTTAACTGCGACATCGTTGCGACTGCGACCGATGATGGCAGCAACGGCCGTGCTCTCGACTGATTGCGGTGCTCAGTCTAACTTTCCACAACGTATTGTGAGTCGTCTGAGTAGGGAGTTGACATCTTCCGAGGCAGGTTGGTGCCTCATCAGGTATGGAGGTAATGATGCGATCTTCAACGATGATCTTGTTGTCCTCTATCGTGGCCGTGTTTCTGATGTTGGTGGTCACCGGCCAGCAAAACGGTGTGCATGTGATCGATACCGCCGTCGCTGCAACGCCTGTCGCCCCGGTGAGCCCGATCCGTGCCGTAACCTCGCAATCCTGCAGCTCGGACAGCTGTCCGACACGGTGCGAAGCCGACGAAGCTTTGGTGTCGGCAATCTGCATTGGGGTCACGGGCGCTAAGTTTTCAGATACAATCCGTGTGGACAATGGCGTGCTGACCGCGACCTGCGGTTCGAACACCAGCAACATCGTCGTGCTCTGCGCGCGAAAATAATGCACGCCGCGCTGCGCCGGGCACGAAATGCTCCCGTGATCGGGAGGAAAGGTTTTGTAAGATGAACTACTGGATCGCTGCATTCACGGCCGCCGTCGCCTTCATCATGGGATTTGCGGCGGGTCCGCAGGGAACGTTGCTGTTCCTGGTCGTCCTGGGCGTTGCGCTGTATCTGTTCTGGGCTGAGGAGCTCGGTTTCAAGGGGGCGCTCGATCGCCTCGGTCTCAACAAGCTGCAGCCCCCGGTCTGGCAGCGCTCGAACTGGGTCCAGTTCCAGAGCACGCTGACCGACCAGGACAAGCTGGTGAAGGCGTTTGCGGCGGCGCTGGTGCTGATGGCGATCAAGCTGATGCTGCCGTCGCATCAGGGCGTGGTGTTTTTGGCGACGATCGTCGTGGTCGGTTGGTTCCTGTTCAAGATCTATGACAGCGACAAGGGCCGTGACCAGGCCGACAGCGCCAAATTCAACTAAGCGCGTCCCCATCACGGCCGGGTGCCAACGAACGATCTGGCCGCGTGGATGATGCGGCCCGGTCGAAGGCAGCGGGGCTGAACGGAACAACCGGCAGCCCAGCGGCATAGTGGCGAGGGCGATCTGGCCCCCGTCACGGAGGTGAGGTGAACCGCGCAATGCAGCAGCAGAGCGGCCGGGTGGCGTTGCTTGGCGTGCCCGTCGATCTCGGCGCGGCGCAGCGCGGTACGCTGATGGGCCCAGCGGCGCTGCGCACCGCGGGCCTGGTGCCGATGCTGGAGTCACTTGGCCTTGTGGTCGAAGACCACGGCGACCTGACGGTCGTGGCCGAAGGCGAGGCGACTGAGCGCCCGCCGAGCAATGCGCGGCAATATCGCGACATTCAAAGCTGGGCGCGCGCGGTCAGCGCTCGCGCCTATCAGCTTGCGCATAGCGGCGCCATTCCGCTGTTCCTGGGCGGCGATCACACGCTGTCGATGGGATCGGTGAATGGCATGGCGCGCTATTGGCAGCAGCAGGGCCGTGAGCTGTTCCTGCTCTGGCTCGACGCCCACGCCGATTACAACACCCCGAGCACCACCATCACCGGCAATATGCACGGCATGTCGGCCGCGTTCCTGTGTGGCGAGCCGGGGCTCGACCAGCTGCTCGGCGATGAGCCGCGGGTGCCGCTCGCTCCGCAGCGGCTGCAATTGTTCGGGGTGCGGTCGATCGATCGCCAGGAGCGGCTGCTGTTGCAGCAGCGCGGCATCGCCATCGCCGATATGCGCCAGATCGATGAATTCGGGGTCGGCGTGCTGGTCCGGCAGATCATCGAGCGGGTGCAAGCCTGCGGCGGCGTGCTGCACGTGTCGTTCGATGTCGATTTTCTCGATCCGCAATTGGCGCCGGGCGTCGGCACCATGGTGCCGGGCGGCGCCACCTATCGCGAGGCCCATCTGGTGCTGGAGCTGCTGCACGATTCCGGGCTGGTCGGCTCGGTCGATATTGTCGAGTTGAACCCGTTTCTCGATGAGCGGGGGCGTACCGCGTGCACCGTGGTCGAGCTGATCGGCAGCCTGTTCGGGCAACGGATTACCGGCTGGGCCACGCCAAGCGCGATGCCGCCACCGCCGCGGTGATGAACAGGCGCCGCCGCGGCGCGGTCACGAGACCCGGTGAAGAGAAGCTCGTGGGGATCAGAGCCCGCTTGGATCAGAGCCCGCTTGGATCAGATCCACGTTGAGCAAGAATACCCTGGCCATCCGAAAGGGCACGCTGAAGCGGGCGCGGCAATGACCGCGGCCTCTGGGCCGGCCGCGCCTGGAAGCCTCGCCTCAGTAACCCGGATGTTCGATCAGGCGGCGGATCGCCTCGGCCTGCTGCATCGCCTGGCGATGGGCATCGGCGGCCGCGAGCCGGGCGCGGGCGTTTTCCTCGATCAGAAGGTCGATCAGGGCGAGCCGGCTGGCTTCATCATTGGCCTCAGCCAACAGCCTGCGGTAACGATCGATATCAAAGCCGGGGTCAACCGTACGCATCTCACACCACCCATACGAAAGAGGGTTAACGTAACGTTCCCCACCGAGGCGCGGAAGCGCGGCCTTCGCCTCGGCTGTTAGTTGTCCCCATCGAAATGAGCGGTCGGCGCCGCGGTTTCAAGCTGGCAGGGCCGCAGTTTCAAGAGTGATCATCGGGCGGAGCGGCGCCGCGATCGGGAAGGTCGCGGCGGCCATGGCGCCAAGCCAGCGCGGAGGGCGGCGGCAGCGGTTCTCGCCCGGGCCGCGGCCGGCGCAGCGCCATGATCAATCGTGGCCGTGCTCGGCCGGCATCGGCGAGATAGCGCAGCGCCAGCCAGCCCGCCCAGCCGACACCCACGGCCAAGCTCAGCAGCAGCGCCACAGCGACAAACATTCGGATGGCATCGACCAGCGCGTCAGTCATGTCCGCACCTCCTGGCCCCACCGATCTCAAACGGCTGCGCTCAGTTTGGTTCCTGCAGCGACCATTGTGCAAGGCGGGCGGCCGCGGCGGACTGGTGAATTTGCTGCAGCGATAGCGTATGAGCGTGGCGCGGCGCGCTGGCGCAAGCAGCGGCCGAGCGGATCAGAGTTTTTGGTGCGGATCAGATCGAAGCCTCACCGCAACCCTCGATTCTTGTTTTGATGCGTATTTTGGGCCCGAGCCGGACGCCGCTTCGCTCGACAAGCCGATCTGTGGGACTGACAGTGCGATGAACAAGATCACCTGGGGCGAAATCGGGATGGCGACCGAGCCAGGCCAGTACCGCTATCGATTTGGCTTCGTAACCGTGACGGCGAGCGACATCGCGATCTGGCAGCAGTACCCCAATGCCGTATTCACGGTGATTGAGCCATCGGTCTATGCCGAGCAGCGCATTTTCAAGCTCGGCACCTTCGAACTGCGCGACAAATCGACTTGGGAAGAGAGTTAATCGCCCGATCGGCGGCGGCTTCTGTGGACGACGGCGCTGCTGATGGGGCGAACGCTCAGGAATGTCTTCCCCTGGTTGTCGTGATCGGCGAAAAGGGGCCGATCTGGTGCGCTTTGCGCTGGATCAAGGGGGCGTGACAATGCTCTATGCAGAGTCCGCTGATGCAAGCTAGAAGCAGATGACAGCGGCTTTTTTGTCCGCTCAACGATGCAAAGGGAAGAGACGCGTGGCCGCCGGTGCAGTATAAGAAAAACTTTGGTGGTATCGAAGATATTCAAATTCTCGAATTCAAGAGAACGGGTCCATACCGTCGGCGGCAACGATGATCGGTGCGGTCGAACGTTGCAACGCATACTCCGGGGATAACAGGATGGAACAAGGTCTGACGCTGTCACAGTACACGAGCGAGTATGCGGGCGCTGATCCGCTACGGCAGGCTGTTGCTGCCGCGATCAACGCGATCGCCGATGCCTCGATGGAGCTGTCAGATCTGATCGGCCACGGCGCGCTTGCTGGCATCACCGGACAGGCGCAGGGCTCGAGCAACGCCGATGGCGACGTGCAGAAGGACCTCGACGTCCGCTGCGATGAGATTGTCACCGCAGCGCTGCAGAAGCTGCCATTCGCTGCGCTGGCCTCCGAGGAGTCGGAGACGTTGGTGCTCGGCGATCCCAATGCGCCGATCTCGGTGGCGTTCGATCCGCTCGACGGCTCGTCGAACATCGACACCAACATGACGGTTGGCACCATCTTCTCGATCGTCCCGAACCAGCCGGGCGTGGCGCCGTTCACCGCGCCGGGCACCGTGCAGCTCGCCGCAGGCTTCGTGGTCTATGGCCCGCAGACTTCGCTGGTGGTCACGGTTGGCGATGGCGTCGATATTTTTACGCTGGATCGTGCGGCGCGCGTCTATCGCTGCATCCGCCACAAGGTTCAGATTCCGAAGGACACCCCGGAATTCGCGATCAACGCCTCCAACCATCGCCACTGGGAACAGCCGGTGCGTGATTTCGTCGAGGAGTGCATCGCCGGTGCCGACGGTCCGCGCAGCAAGGACTTCAACATGCGCTGGATCGGCTCGCTGGTCGCCGAGGCCTATCGCATTCTGACCCGCGGCGGCGTGTTCCTGTATCCGGGCGACTCCCGGCCGGGTTATGGCGATGGCCGGCTGCGGCTGCTCTATGAAGTTCACCCGATGGCGTTCATCATCGAGCAGGCTGGCGGCGGCGCTTCGACCGGCCGCGAGCGCGTGCTCGAACTGTCCGCGAAGAACATTCATCAGCGCGCGCCGCTGATCATGGGGTCGACCGACAAGGTCGAGCGCATCGAGCTGCTGCACAACGATCCAGATGCTGCTTCGCGCACCGCTCCGTTGTTCGCCCGCCGCGGCCTGTTCCGGGTCTAAAATTCCTTTTCCGAGAGTAGCCTATGTCCCGTAAGCATCCGATCATCTCGATCACCGGCTCCTCCGGCGCCGGCACCACCTCCGTCAAGCGCACCTTCGAACAGATCTTCCGGCGCGAAAACGTCAACGCGGCTTACATCGAAGGCGATGCCTTCCATCGCTATAACCGCTTCGACATGCGCACCAAGATGGCCGAGGAAGCCGAGCGCGGTAACAAGCACTTCAGCCATTTCAGCCCCGAGACCAATCTGTTCGAGGAGCTGGAAAACACGTTCCGTGACTATGGCGCCACCGGCACCGGCAAGACCCGTTACTACGTCCATGACGACAAGGAATCGGCGATCCATGGCGTGCCGCCCGGCCATTTCACCGAATGGCAGTCGCTGCCGCCGGATTCCGACCTGTTGTTCTATGAAGGTCTGCATGGCGCGGTGATCACCGACAAGGTCAACGTCGCCCAGCACGCCGACCTGAAGATCGGCGTTGTGCCGGTGATCAATCTTGAGTGGATTCAGAAGCTGCATCGCGATCGTGCCGATCGCGGCTATTCCACCGAAGCGGTGACCGACACCATTTTGCGCCGGATGCCCGACTATGTGCACTACATCGTGCCGCAGTTCGGCGAGACCGACATCAATTTCCAGCGCGTGCCGACCGTTGATACCTCAAATCCCTTCATCGCGCGCTGGATCCCGACGCCCGATGAATCGATGGTGGTGATCCGCTTCAAGAACCCGCGCGGCATCGACTTCGCTTATCTGCTGTCGATGATCCAGGGCAGCTTCATGTCGCGCGCCAACTCGATCGTGATCCACGGCGCCAAGATGGATCTTGCCATGCAGCTGATCCTGACGCCGCTGATCATGCAGCTGATCGAGCGTAAGCGCGGCGCCAAATGATCATCAGATGATCATCAAGTGAGCGTTAAGTGAGGATCGTGTGATCCGCCGTTTCCATTTCGTCCGGCGCCGGCCGTTGGCCGGCCGCTCTGTCATTGCCTAATCACCTCCGGGAGGCATTCTTGAATATCGCGACGCAGCCCACGCTGACTAATCAAGCCGTTCCTCACCGCGAGATGGCCAATGCGATCCGCTTTCTCGCAATCGATGCGGTCGAAAAGGCCAAGTCCGGCCATCCGGGCATGCCGATGGGAATGGCCGATGTGGCCACGGTGTTGTTCTCGCGCTTCCTGAAATTCGATGCCGCCGATCCGGCCTGGCCGGACCGCGACCGTTTCGTGCTGTCGGCCGGCCACGGCTCGATGCTGCTGTACGCGCTGCTCTATCTGACCGGCAACGAGGACGTCACGATCGATGAGATCAAGGCGTTCCGGCAGTGGGGATCAAAGACCCCGGGCCATCCCGAATACGGCCACACCAAGGGTGTCGAAACCACCACCGGGCCGCTCGGGCAGGGCCTTGCCACCGCGGTCGGCATGGCGCTCGCCGAGCGGCTGATGAATGAGCGTTTTGGCAACGACATCGTCGATCACAAGACCTATGTGATTGCCGGCGACGGCTGCTTGATGGAAGGCGTCAGCCACGAGGCGATCTCGCTGGCCGGCCATCTCAAGCTCAACCGGCTGATCGTGCTGTGGGACGACAACCACATCTCGATCGACGGCGACACCTCGCTGTCGTGCTCGGACGACCAGCTTTCGCGCTTTGCGGCCTCCGGCTGGGCCACCTGCCGCGTCGACGGCCATGACCCTGAAGCGGTCGCGGCCGCGATCGAGCAGGCCCAGACCAGCGACCGGCCGTCGCTGATCGCGTGCCGCACCACCATCGGCTTTGGTTCGCCGAACCGCGCCGGCTCGGAAAAGGTGCATGGCGCGCCGCTCGGCGCCGAGGAAATCGAAAAGACCCGCGCGGCCCTGAACTGGCCCTATGCGCCGTTCGAAATTCCGCAGGCCATTCTCGACCAGTGGCGCGCGGCGGGCAGCCGCGGCAAGGCGGCGCATGAAGCCTGGAGCAAGCGGCTTGCGGCGCTCGACGCCGGCAAGCGCGCGGCGTTCGAGGATGCGCTCGCCGGCAAGCTCGCCGCCGGCTATGGCGCCGCGCTCAAGGGCCTGATCGAGAAGTTTTCGGCCGACAAGCCGAACATCGCTACCCGTCAGGCCTCGCAGCTCACCATCGACGCGCTGGTGCCGGCCTCGCCGAACCTGCTCGGCGGTTCGGCCGACCTGACGCATTCCAACCTGACCCACGCCAAGGGCACCACGTCGGTCAAGCCGAATGGTTTTGGCGGCAGCTACATTCACTATGGCATCCGCGAATTCGGCATGGCCGCGGCCATGAACGGTATCGCGCTCCATGGCGGCTTCATCCCCTATGGCGGCACCTTCCTGGTGTTCTGCGACTACAACCGTCCGGCGATCCGCCTGGCCGCGTTGATGGGCGTGCGCGTCATCCACGTGCTGACCCATGACTCGATCGGCCTTGGCGAAGACGGCCCGACCCATCAGCCGGTCGAGCATGTCGCCTCGCTGCGCGCCATTCCGAACCTGCTGGTGTTCCGTCCGGCCGATGCCATCGAAACGGCGCAGGCCTGGGATTGCGCGCTCCAGCAGAGCGGCCGTCCGTCGGCGCTGGCGCTGTCGCGTCAGGGTCTGCCGGCGCTGCCGCGCGAGGGCGTGCCGACTGACAATCAGGTGGCGCGCGGCGCCTATCTGGTCGTTGATCCCGGCCAGCGCGACGTCACGCTGATCGCCACCGGCTCGGAAGTGGCGATCGCGCTCGACGCCGCCAAAAAGCTCGGCGAGGCCGGCGTCAAGGCCGCGGTGGTTTCAGCGCCGTGCTTTGAACTGTTTGCCGAGCAGGACCAGGCCTATCGCGACAGCGTGCTCGGCCAGGCGCCGCGCGTCGGTGTCGAAGCGGCGATCGCCGCGGATTGGTACCGCTGGATCGGCGACAAGGGTGAGTTCATCGGCATGACCGGCTTCGGCGCTTCGGCTCCGGCGGGCGTGCTATACCGCGAATTTGGGATCACCGCGGAAGCGGTGGCCAAGGCGGCCGAGCGCGCCATCGCGCGCGCTCGCGGCTGAGCCGACAGACAGCGACATCAGAACAGCATCGAGGAGGCATCATGGCCCGCATTACTATGAGGCAGTTGTTGGATCACGCCGCCGAGCACGGCTACGGCGTTCCGGCATTCAACATCAACAATATGGAGCAGGGGCTGGCGATCATGGAGGCCGCCGCGGCGGTCGACGCGCCGGTGATCATCCAGGCTTCGCGCGGCGCACGCTCCTACGCCAACGACATCATGCTGGCGAAGATGATCGACGCGCTGGCGGAAATGTATCCCGACATTCCGCTCTGTATGCATCAGGACCACGGCAACGACGAAGCCACCTGCGCCACCGCCATCAAGTATGGCTTCACCTCGGTGATGATGGACGGCTCGCTCAAGGCCGACGGCAAGACCGCCGCCGACTATGAGTACAACGTCGATATCACCCGCCGCGTGGTCGATATGGCCCATTGGGTCGGTGCCTCGGTGGAAGGCGAACTCGGCGTGCTCGGTTCGCTCGAGCATGGCGGCGGTGAGCAGGAAGACGGCCACGGCCTGGAAGGCAAGGTCAGCCGCGAGCAGCTTCTGACCGATCCCGATCAGGCGGTCGATTTCGTGCGCGCCACCAAGGTTGACGCGCTCGCGATCGCGATGGGCACCTCGCACGGCGCCTACAAGTTCACCCGCAAGCCGGACGGCGACGTGCTGGCGATGAAGGTGGTCGAAGAGATCCACCGCCGTCTGCCCAACACCCATCTCGTGATGCACGGCTCGTCCTCGGTGCCGCAGGAACTGCAGGACATCTTCAACGAGTTCGGCGGCGCGATGCCGCAGACCTTCGGCGTGCCGGTGGAAGAGATCGTGCGCGGCATCAAGCATGGCGTGCGCAAGGTCAACATCGACACCGACTGCCGTCTGGCGATGACCGGCGTGTTCCGCAAGATCGCCACTCAGCACAAGGCCGAGTTCGATCCGCGCAAGTTCCTGAAGCCGGCGATGGACGCGATGCGGGAGGTTTGCAAGCTGCGCTTCGAACAGTTCGGCACCGCCGGCAACGCCTCCAAGATCAAGGTGATCCCGATGTCGGAAATGGCCAAGCGCTACAAGTCCGGCGCTCTTGATCCGCAGATCGGCACCGCCGCGCGCGCCGCGGAATAATTACCAGCGACCCAGCCCGGCCAATGCCGGCTTCGTGATAGGCAGGAGATTTTTTATGGACCAGTCGAGCCGCTACGCAAATTTGAACCTCAAAGAAAAGGACCTGATCGCGGGCGGCCGGCATGTGCTGTGCGCCTACATCATGAAGCCGAAGGCCGGCTTTGGTAGCTTCATCGAGACGGCGGCGCATTTCGCCGCCGAATCCTCCACCGGCACCAACGTTGAAGTCTCCACCACCGACGACTTCACCCGCGGCGTCGATGCGATCGTCTATGAGATCGACGAAGCCAAGGAGCTCATGAAGATCGCTTATCCGATCGAGCTGTTTGACCGTAACGTGATCGATGGCCGCGCCATGATCGCTTCGTTCCTGACCCTGACCATTGGCAACAATCAGGGCATGGGCGACGTCGAATACGCCAAGATGTATGACTTCTACGTGCCGCCGGCCTATCTGCGGCTGTTCGATGGTCCGTCCACCACCATCAAGGATCTGTGGCGCGTGCTCGGCCGTCCGGTGGTTGATGGCGGCTTCATCGTCGGCACCATCATCAAGCCGAAGCTCGGCCTGCGTCCGCAGCCGTTCGCCAATGCCTGCTACGATTTCTGGCTCGGCGGCGACTTTATCAAGAACGACGAACCGCAGGGCAACCAGGTGTTTGCGCCGTTCAAGGACACCGTGCGTGCCGTCAACGACGCCATGCGCCGCGCCCAGGACAAGACCGGCCAGGCCAAGCTGTTCTCGTTCAACATCACCGCCGACGATCACTACGAGATGCTGGCGCGCGGTGAGTTCATCCTGGAGACGTTTGGCGAGAACGCCGATCACGTCGCGTTCCTGGTGGACGGCTACGTGGCCGGCCCGGCTGCGGTCACCACCGCGCGCCGTGCGTTCCCGAAGCAGTACCTGCACTATCATCGCGCCGGCCACGGTGCGGTGACTTCGCCGCAGTCCAAGCGCGGCTACACCGCGTTCGTGCTGTCGAAGATGGCGCGTTTGCAGGGCGCCTCGGGCATCCACGTCGGCACCATGGGCTTTGGCAAGATGGAAGGCGAAGCCTCCGATCGCGCCTCGGCCTTCATGATCACCCAGGATACGGCGGAAGGTCCGTACTTCCATCAGGACTGGCTCGGCATGAATCCGACCACCCCGATCATCTCGGGTGGCATGAACGCGCTGCGTATGCCGGGCTTCTTCAACAATCTCGGCCACTCCAACCTGATCATGACCGCTGGCGGCGGCGCGTTCGGCCATCTCGATGGCGGCGCGGCGGGTGCCAAGTCGCTGCGTCAGGCGGAGCTGTGCTGGAAGCAGGGCGCTGACCCGATCCAGTTCGCGAAGGAGCATCGCGAATTCGCGCGGGCGTTCGAGAGCTTCCCGCACGACGCCGACAAGCTGTATCCGGGCTGGCGCAATCAGCTCGGCCTGGCGGCCTGATCCAGCAAAAGGCCGCGCTGCAAGCGCGGCCTTTTTTGCGTCAATGGCAGGCGAGGCGATCAAGCTCGGTTGGCTTGGCCGCGCGCCGAAACACTGTGTCCGGACCATCGCGGCGCACCGCGCCGGACGCTGTGTTCAATGACGCCAAGATTGTCCCTGTCTGCTAATCGCTCAGTGAGTGGCGCCCGTGATTTCTGCGATCATTTTTGATGTCGATGGCACGCTCGCAGAAACCGAGGAAGTGCATCGGCAGGCCTTCAATTTGGCTTTTGAACAAGCCGGGCTCGATTGGCGCTGGGACGAGGCGCTGTATCGCCAGCTACTGCAAGTGACGGGCGGCAAGGAACGCATCCTGCATTTTGCCGCAACCCATACCGATCTGCCGCGCGCCGACGCCGAACGGCTGGCGCCGCAGCTGCACGCCACCAAGACCGCGATCTATACCGGCTATGTCGATGACGGCGCGATTCCGCTGCGCCCGGGCATTGCCGAATTCATTGAAGCCGCGGACCGCGCCGGCCTGCGGCTCGCGATCGCCACCACCACCAGCCTGCCGAATGTCACCTCGCTATTGACCAGCGCATTCGGCGCGCGCTGGCCGGCGCTGTTTCCAGTGATCGCGGCGGGCGACATGGTGCCGCGCAAGAAGCCGGCGCCCGATATCTACCAGCTGGCGCTGCAGCAGCTCGGCTTGCCGCCGGAGCAGTGCGTCGCGATCGAGGATTCCCGCAATGGCGTGCTCTCGGCCACCGGCGCTGGCTTGCGCGTCATCGTGGTGCGCAGCCTCTATGGCAGCGAGGACGATGTCAGCGGTGCGGCGCAGGTGCTGGCTTCACCGGCGGAATTGACGCTGCACACATTGGAGCGCCTGTCGTGCTGAGTACGACCATGCGCGCTCGCGCCGGCCGCTCGCAGGCGGCATGTGGGATGTGCATCCGGTTCTGCAGAGATGTCGTTTGACATCAGATCAGCGAGCGTGAAGGAAATCGCTGCAAGTCACGCGGCCGCGAGGCCGCGACGGGGGACCACGCCATGAGTTTCTTGCGTGTGCTGGCGATTGCCGCGCTAGCGGTGCTGACGATGTTGACGATCGTTCCCGATGGCGAGCGGCCGATTACCTTTCTGCCCCATCACGTTGAGCACTTTTTGGCGTTCGGCGTCACCGGCGGCCTGATCGCGCTGGCGTTCGCCATGGAAACCTTCACCATGGTGGTGGCAGCGGCCTGTTTCACGGTCGGCCTGGAATGCGTGCAGATCCCGCTGCCGACCCGGCACGCCCGGCTGTCCGATATCGTGGTCGATACCGCTGCGATCTGCATCGGCGTGCTGCTGGTGCGGCTGTGGCGCGCGCGGACGTCACGTCATTTCTAAGCGCAGCACGGCACGCTTGATCCGTGCCGGGACGGCTGTTGGTCTGAAAGGTCGCCGCACCGGCGCGGCTTGAGCCGGGCCGGGATGGCAACGGGCAGGGCCTAGACGCTGTGCAGATGCGAGCGCGCCAGAATGCGCTTGGCGCTCGCCACGGCGCAGTCATCCGTGTGGACGATCTCGTCGGCGGTTTGCACCCAGGGCACCGAGGCGCCGCACACCTTGCACTGGTTGCGCGCGCCGCCATCCTCTTCAGAGACGGTTTCGATGGCCGTCTTGACCAGGGCTGCAGCGATTCGGCGGACGTCTTCGGGGGCGAAATCGGTCATCATGGTATCCAGAACTGTCATGGCCGGGGGCCTTGATCGATATTGGCGTGGTTCGCGTGGGGTTGCAATGGAACACCGCTGCGCTATGGCCGCGACCTTTGTCCTGATTGTGCGCCCATTCCGGCGCCGCGGCCGCGGGATTCGCGATCATCGGCCGTGTTTGGAGCGATCCTGCTCAAAGGAATGGAAAAAGTGCATTCTGACGCTTGCGATACGGCAGCGCGTCAGGCATATCCACCCCTGCTGGAGACGTGGCCGAGTGGCTGAAGGCGGCGGTTTGCTAAACCGTTATAGGGTTGTAAAGCCCTATCGAGGGTTCGAATCCCTCCGTCTCCGCCAGATCCCCTTTAAAGCATTGAGATGTAAGCCTGTTTACTCGATCGGTGAGCTGCCGACGGGCTGTTTGGGCTTTGGCGCAGGCGCGGCGCGCCAGCCGGCGAAGCGCAGCAGCCGGTGCAGCCGCCGCATCGCGCCAAAACGGTCCGGCTCCGGGCCGATCCTGCCATCGGCCCGATCGAGGGCGGCGATGGCGTCGTGATCCTGCTGCGACAGCGCAAAGCCGAACACGTCGAGATTCTCGGCCATCCGCCGCGGCGTCGCCGATTTCGGTATCACGATCAGACCGTTCTCGATGTGCCAGCGCTGCACCACCTGCGCCGGGCTGCGGCCGATCCGCTCTGCAATCGCCACGATCGCGGAGTTCGACAAGATTGCGCCTTGCCCGAGCGGGCTCCAGCTCTGGGTCGCGATGCCGTAGCGCTGATGGACCTCGCGCATCGCGCGCTGCTGGAAGTGCGGGTGCAGCTCGATCTGATTGACCGCGGGCACCACGCCAGTCTCCTCAATGATGATCTTGAGATGCTCGGCGCTGAAATTCGACACCCCGATCGAGGCGGCGCGGCCCTGGCGCTGCAACTCGATCAACGCCCGCCATGAGTCGACGAACAGGCCGCGCTGCGGGCAGGGCCAGTGAATGAGATAGAGGTCAACATAATCGAGGCCGAGCTCGGCGAGGCTGCGGTCAAAGCCGCGCAGCGCCTGATCATAGCCGTGGTCCTCGTTCCACAATTTGGTGGTGATGAAAAGCTGCTCGCGCGGCACGCCGCTGCGCGCCACAGCCAACCCGACCTCGGCTTCGTTGCCGTAATTGGTCGCGGTGTCGATCAGCCGGTAGCCGGTGTTGATCGCGGTGCCGATGATGGTGGGGGCATCGGGACCTTTGATCTGCCAGACGCCAAACCCGAGCTGCGGAATGCTGCGGCCGTCATTGAGCGTGATGCGCGGCACTTCGGGCGGGGCTGCAGATGCCGGAGCGGCACGGGCGGGAATGGAATGGGCCATTGAACTGTCCGGCATTGAACTGTCCGTGGTCGCGACGGAGAAAGTCGGAGCAGCGGCAACCGGCCGCCAGCGATCATCAAGCCCGGCGGCAGCGACCAACGGGTGCATGGTTTTGGCGGCTGGTCGCAGCACACCGCCACTGACGCGCAGGCCGCGCTCCATCAGGCGTTGCAGCCAGCTGCGCACGGTCGGCGTGTGGCGTTCGAACGCCAGATAGAACAGGCAAGAGATCAGCACGCAGCACACCATGAAGGTGGCGCTCAGCCCGAGCGAGGCAAAGCTGAACGGCGCCAGCGTGCTGCTGAGCGCAACATTGAGCAGCACCAAAATCGGATAGTGGGTAGCGTATAGCGAGAAGCTGAATTTGGCGGTGTCCTTGGTGATCGACAGGAACGACGGCAACGCCAGCGAGGTGCGCTCCAGACACACGATCGCCGCCGCGGTCGCCAGCCCGACCATCGCCATCTGCGCCGCCCAATGCGGCATCAGGCTGTGACTGACCGCCAGATAGATCGTGCCGAGCGCGGCCGCAAAGCCGGCGAGCCAGATCCACAGCGGCGCCATCAGCGCATAGACAAATGCGCCGAGCCCCCAGATCAGGAAATAGAACGCGAATTTCAGTCCGATATGGGTGCCGCTGGCATCGTTATGTTCGGCGATGCCAAACAGCGCGAACACCACCAGCACCACCACGCCCCAGAGCGGGGTGCGCGGCAGCGACACGAGGGCGAAGATTAGCACGTAGTACCAGAACTCGTTGGCTAGGCTCCACCACGCCAGGTTGCCGGCGAACTCTCGGCAGGTGATGGTCTGCAGGAACATCAGATTGCACACGGCCGTGGCAGGGCTGGCGCTGGCTGAAAACAGTCCGGCAGAATCCCAGAGCCCCTGATGCGAGGCGACGAATGTCGGCCAGCCAGATAGGTGCCGGGTCACGATGTAAGCGCCGAGCGACAGCAGCAAGGCGGGCACCACCACCACATAGAGCCGTGCCGAGCGCGCGGCGAAATAATCGATGGTCTTCAACCGGCCGCTGCGCGCCTTCAGTAGTGCCGGACCGCCGACCAGATAGCCGCTGAGTACGAAGAACACCATCACCGCGGAGACGCCATGCGCACTTAAGCCCCACAGCACGCGGTAGCTCCATTCGATCAGCGGGCCATCGGTTGCCGATGGCAGACGCTCCAAAAACATCAGCTGATAGCAATGGAACGCCAGCACCTCGATCGCGGCAAGCCCGCGCGCGACGTCGAGCCAGTCCGAGAGATTGGGCGGAATCGCAGCGTTCTTGCGGAAGGTAATCATCCCCAGCCCCGACCTGCAGACGCCTCCATAGGCGTCTCGGCCCAGCTGTAGGTGCGGCGTCGCGCCGGAACTTGACGGCTCTCAATAAGGCGCCCGTCACCTCGGGATGAAACGAGGCATCTGCAGAATATTGCTGATCATGGTCGGGCATCACCATGACAGCTGAACCGGCGGCGGCAGGCTCCGTTCCGCTGTCCGGAAATTACCACGGTCGAACCAAATCTCAGGGGGAGGCGGCCGCGCCGCAGCATGCCGGCCCGCCGCGCCAACGGATGGCACGGCCTAGTGCCGGCTTTGGTCAGCGGACCAGACGAACCACACGGCTCGCTTGAGGGACGCGCACCGCAGCCCTGTTACAGCTCCTGCAGCCGCTTTTTGTCCAGCATACGCTTGGTGTAGGTCTTGATGGTGTGGAATGCGGCGGCGGGGTTGTGGCTCAGCACCCGGTCTTTCACCACCAGCGTGGTCACCGGCGCTTGCGAGTGGCGGATGAACAGCGAGTCATGGCCGACGCATAGTCCCATCAGGATGTTGAGCTCGGTGTTCTCGTCATTGAGCAGCCGGGCCTGCAGCACCGGATTGCAGCAGGCTTCGTGGCCGGGCTTGATCTTCAGATCCTCGGCAACGCCGATCTCGGTCTTGTCGATCGAACCGACCTTGCACAGCGCGGTTCGGGTCTCGAAGCCGGCGAGGCGCAGGATATCGACCAGGATTTTGGTGTCGTCGATCAGCCCGACGCAGGTGGCGATGCCGAGCCGCTTGGCGCCGATCCGGCGTGCGAACGCCACGGTTTCCTCAATCCGGTTGAGCTGACAGTAATACAGGCCTTCCACTTCGGCGGCCGCGCGCGCCAGCTTGGCGTCGAGGCCATCGCCGCCATAGAGCTGCACCAGTTCGGCGCGGTGCTCGGGCGTCAGGTCCTCGGTGGCGCAAATCCCGGGATAGCGGGTATCCTGACGATAGCAGTTGAACTGCCCGCATTCGGAGCAGGTGATGACGTCGGGTTTGGGCTTGGCCATGGCACGGAATTCCTGGAGCGACTGCGAGTGACGACGCGTAACCGAGCAAAGCGGGCGGCGCAATCGCCCGCTGGTCGTACGGCGCTCAGCGCTGTGTCCAGAAAATCGTCATGATCGTTTCGCCATCAGCGCCAGCGCACCGGCGCGCCGTAGCGCGCCGGCCGTGGGTCGCGAGAGTTCGCCTAACCAAACGCATCCTTGGTGATGCTGGCGTACCAGGAATCGGCATAGCGTGCTTCCAGCCGGCGCTGCGCCTTGGTGTCGGCCAAAGGACCGCGCGGTGACACGCCGCCCGAATTCGGCGTTTCGACAAAGCCCTTGTCGCTCGGCCGGAATACGCCGACCACCGAGATGCCGTAGTCGTCGCCGACATGGCTGTAGCAGGTGTTGAAATACACCGGATCCTTGGGCGGCTCGCGGCCTTCCAGCAGCGCGATTGCTGAGGCCACTGCCTGCTTGGAAGTGGAGTTGGCGATGAAGCCGGATTTCGGCATTGGTCCGGCGATGTTGGCGTCGCCGATCACATGGATGTCCTTGGCCTTGATCGCTTCGAATGTGTAGGGATTGACCGGCACGAACCCGGTCTCGTTGGTGAGCCCTGCCTCGACCGCGATTTTAGCCGCCGCTTGCGGGGGAATGACATTGCCGACGTCGATCTTGTGCCGGGTGCCGAACTCGGTCTGGAAGATCTTGTTCCTGGCATCGACCGCGACCACCTTGCCGTCCTTGCTGCCGGGCACCCATTCGATCAGTCCGGGATAGAGTTCGTTCCAGGCATCCTGGAACAAGCCCTGTTTGGAAAAGGCATCCTTGGCGTCGAGCGCGAGAATCTTCGCTCGCGGCTTGTGCTTCTTCAGATAGCTGGCGACCAGGCTGATGCGCTCATAGGGCCCGGGCGGGCAGCGGAACGGATTGGACGGAATCGCAAAACCGACCACGCCGCCATCGGGCAGAGCTTCCAGTTGCTTGCGCAGCAGCAGCACCTGTTCGCCGCGCTCTGGCACCCAGGCGTGCGGCAGGATTTTGGCCGCGTCCTGATCATAGCCCGGCAGCGCGCCCCATTTGATGCCGATGCCGGGCGACACGATCAGCTTGTCATAGCTCACGGTCTTGCCGCTGCGCAGCCGGACCTGCTTCTTGTCGGGCTCGATCGCTTCCGCCCAATCATGGATGAAATTGACGCCGCGCCGCTTCAGCGCGCCGTAATCATGGGTGATGTCGGACAGCGTCTTGGAGCCGGCGAGCAGCAGATTGCCATAGGGGCAGGTCACGAACGAGCGCTGCGGCTCGATCACCGTGACGTCGATATGCGGAAACGCGATGCGAGCGAACCGCGCCGAGGAGGCGCCGCCAAAACCGCCACCGATGATCACCAGCCGGGCGCTGCCCTTGGCATGCAGCAGCGACGGCGCGGCCAGCGAAGCAAGGCTGGCGGCGGCCAGCGTGCCAAATGTACGACGAGAAATGTTGGTCATGGCGCTCTCATTAGCGACGGATCGAGGAGAAGTAATCGGCGAGCTGTGCGATCTCCGTATCGGAATAACCGCGCGCGATCCGCGGCATGATCGTCGCCGCCGGCCGCTGGTTGTGACGGAATTCATCCCACACCCGGATGAACGCGTCGCGCTCATAGCCGGCCAGCACTGGCGTGCCGTTCTGGCCTTTGCCGAGCTGGCCATGGCAGCCGGAGCAGGATTGCGCGAGCAGCGGCGGCGCGCTCGGCGTTTTCTGCTTATACGGTTCGGCAAAGGATGACGCTGCACCGACCGTCAGGGCGGCGGTCACGATCAAGATGGAGTTAGTACGCTTCATCAGTCCCCCAGAATGTCAACAGATCAGGTTGTTTGCAGAACGGTTCGATGCGCGATCGGCGGCTGATCCAGCCGGAACAGCGGGCGTAGCGTCAGACCGAGCCAATTGCCGAGCAGCGCGCTGACCAGCCACAGCCAGCCATGCAGGCTGCCGGAAGCGATGCCGGAAAACATCGCGCTGATATTGCAGCCGGTGGCGATGATGGCGCCGATGCCGAGCAGCAGCCCGCCAATCACCGAGGCCAGCACATGAATGGGCGCGATCCGCCATTGCGGCGCGAACCGTGCCGCGACGCCGGCCGCGAGCAGCGCACCGATCATCACCGCGATGTCCATGATCGAGGTGGTATCGGCCCATAGCGAGCGATGCAGCGCTGCGGCGCGGGTCGGCTGCTCCCAAAAGGCCCAGAACGCCGGCTCAGACAGCCCGGTCGCTTCCAGCGCCTTTGATCCCCACAGTGCAAAGGCCTGGCTGACGCCCCAGGGCCGGCCGGCAATGGCGAGCGTCGCAAAATTGAGCAGCGCCAACGCCAGCGCCGCCCAAGCATAGGGCCAGGCGCCATAGGATCGCGCTTCATCATGGCGCTGCCAGATCGGCTGCACGGTGCCATGCCGACGGCGCTCGTAGCTGAGCGCCGCAATCCATAGCGCCGTGCCAATCAGTGCATAGAGCGCCAGCACCGATGCCAGACCGAATGTGTTCAGCAGCGATAGCGCGGGCAGCGCCGGCAGCGTGCTCCACCAGTCGGCATGAAAGGCCGCGAGTGTGGCACCAGCGATCATGAAGGCGAGGGTGATCAGCATGCGCGGCGAGCCGCCGCCAGCGCTATAGAGCGTGCCGGACGCGCAGCCGCCGCCAAGTTGCATGCCGATGCCAAACAGGAACGCGCCGAGCGCGACCGCTGTACCTGCCGGAAATACAAAGCCGCGCACCGGCTGCGACGAGACGCTGCCGATATCGAGTGCCGGCAGAAACAGCAGCGCTGCGGCTGCGAGCATCAGGAGTTGCGCGCGCACATGAGCGGTGCGGCCATCGCGCAGCAATGCGCGAAAACCAGCCGCGAAACCAAACGTGCCGCGATACAGCACATAGCCAAGCGCAAGGCCGATGATCCACAGCAACAGCGAACGCCAGCCGTTAGAGACAACGAATGAGCCGCCCAACGTCGCCAGTACGATCGCGGCTGCGACCACAACAAACTGAAGGCGAGGAAGCGATGAGACGAAGCTGTGAGCCACTGCTAAATGCCGCCTGATTGATCTTTGGCGGTCATCGAAACAGAGATCGCGTGAATGGCAAGGCGGCGCCGTGTGCGCTGAACAAATAAGTAGTAACGCCTACGCATCGTGAGCACGTTGAGAATGAACGTGTCGCTGGCGGGCGCGATGGGAGCGAGATCTTCTCAGGCTTGTGCGGCGATTTGTCTCGCGATTTTGCGCGCGTGTCCGGCCGCTCGCGCCATCAAGCGGAATGGCGACGGAATCCGGCGCGCGCGGTGATCGGTGAAGCGGCCGTGCGGGCGCGTGGTTCGGGGGCGGGAATGGTGCGCCGATCCGGTTTCGGCCGGTGACATCGTCACAGAACAGGTGCTGGCGGCCATGGAAAATGGCGCCGATCGGCCACAGTCCCGGCCGCGGCGCGGGCCCGCCCGCCCATGCACCAGATCAACGCATTTCTTTGGAGTTCTGTCGGATGACAGCCATGTCGATTTCACCCCCAGACGCGGCCACGAGCGGTCGGCTGGCGAATTTTCCCGTGTCGTTCTTTTCGATGGTGATGGGCCTTGCCGGCCTGACGATCGCCACCCAGAAGCTTGAGGCAGCGGCCGGGCTTGGCGCCATTGCCAGTGATTATCTGTTTTTGGGTTCGGCGGCGGTCTATGTCGCGATCGCGCTGGTCTATCTGGTCAAGCTCACGATCCGCAGCAAGGCGGTGGCGGCGGAGTGGGCCCATCCGGTGCGGATCGCGTTCTTTCCGGCGATGTCGATCGCGCTGATCCTGTTGTCGATCGCCGCGCTGCATTTCGATCGCACGCTGTCGTTCTGGCTGTGGTCGGTCGGCGCCGTGTTGCATTTCGTTTACACGGTGATGGTGATCACCGCCTGGATCAATCATTCGCGCTATGAGGTGGTGCACCTCAATCCGGCCTGGTTCATTCCGGTGGTCGGCAACGTGCTGGTGCCGATCGCCGGCATTCAACACGCGCCGGCCGACGTGTCCTGGCTCTATATCTCAATCGGCCTGTTGTTCTGGGTGGTGCTGCTGACCGTGGTGGTCAACCGGCTGATCTTCCATCATCCGCTGCCGGCCAAGATGATGCCGACGCTGTTCATCTTGATTGCGCCGCCCGCGGTCGGCTTCATCGCCTGGACCAACCTGGTCGGCACCATCGATCCCGCTGCGCGCGTGATGTTCTTCGCGGCGCTGTTCTTCTTCGTGCTGATGATCCCGCAGCTCGGCAAGTTCGCGCGGATTCCGTTCGCGCTGTCGTGGTGGGCCTATTCGTTCCCGCTGGCGGCGCTGACCATCGCGCAGTTCGTGATGGCCGATCGATCCGGCATCGAGTTCTATCGCTACATCGGCTACGGCCTGTACGCGTTGCTCGCGCTGGTGATCTCAGGGCTGTTGATCCGCACGCTGATTGCGATGGTGCGCGGCGAAATCTGCGTCGCCGAGCACTAAGGGTTTTTGGTTGTCGTCGGCGCTTGCCGGCGACAACCCGCCCCGATGCGATACCAAGAGCAGGCTGCGCTCGCCCCTGCTGCTGGCGATGGTCGACAGCACCGCCGCGGCATTGGCGTCATCCAGCCCCTCGGTTGGCTCATCCAGCACCAGTATGCTGGCATCGTCACGCAGTAGGCCGCGCGCAATCGCCAGACGGCGCATTTCGCCGCCCGAGAGCTGCGCGCCGCCATGGCCGACATAGGTGGCGAGCTGGTCGGGCATGTTGTTGACCGCGTCTTGCAGCCCGGCCTTGGCCAGCGCCTGCCATAGCTGCTCATCGCTGGCCTGCGGCGCGAATGCGCGCAGATTATCGGCAATGGTCGCGGCGAATACATGCGGCCGCTGCGGCACCAGCGCGATCCGCGACCTGAGATCAGCGAGGCGCAGTTGCTTGATCGGCACGCCGCCGAGCCGGATCTCGCCGCTATTAGGATCGCGCGCCCGCACCAACAGCGAAATCAGGGTCGATTTGCCGGCGCCGCTGGCACCATCGAGCCGGCGCGCGCTGCCGGCCGGCAGCGCCAGATTGACGTCAGCGAGCGCAGGTGCGCTGCGTCCCGGATAGGTGAAGCTGATCTGATCGGCGATCAGATCATGGCCGGGCGGCAGCGCGGTGGGATGGGCAGGGTCTTCAACCAGCGGCTGTCGATCCCACAGCGCAAACAGCCGGCGCAGCGCCGAGGCGGTCGCGCCAAATCCGAACGCGGCCGCCGGGATCGGCGCGAATGCTTCAAAGCACGACAGCACCAACAGCAGCAGCAAGGTCAGATCGGGGCCTGCGAGCCGGGCACTCGCGACCGCGGCCGCGCCAAGGCCAAGCACCACCATGACAGCGGCATCGGACGCGATCGTGAGCATGGCCTGCGCCAGCGCGCTGCGGTTCATCACCTGGCGCTCGGCCTTCATGCGCTCGGCCAACAGCTGCGCGAGCTGATCGCTGCGGCGGCGATCATCGCCGGTGATCAGCAGCGCGGCGAGGCCATCCAAATGCTCAATGGTGCGGCTCTGGATCTGGGACGCCAGCGCCGCTTCACGCTCGGCAGCCGCGCGGCTGGTGCGCGCCAGCAGCAATGGCAGCAGCAGCGCGCCGATCACGATGATCGCCGCGATCGCGGCCGCCAGCGTGCCGTCGCCGCGCCAGGCGATCACCAGCACCACCAGAGCGCCGACAATCAGCGCCACCACGAGCGGCGCTATCAGCCGCAAGAACACCAGTTCGAGCCGATCGACATCGAGCTTTAGCCTCGCGCCGACCTCACTGGAGCGCAGATCGTCGAGCCCAGCCGGCGCGATCGCCTCCAGGCGGCTGAACAACGCGGTGCGGGTGGCGGCCAGCAGCCGGAACGTTGCTTCATGGCCGAGCACGCGGTCGAGCCAGCGGCCGCCGGTACGCACGATCGCGGTGAAGCGGATGATCGAGGACGGCGTAAAATAGTTGATGGCGCTGCCGGTCGCACCGGCCACCGCCATCGCGGTGACGAACCAGCCGGCGGTTGCCATCAGCGTCAGATTGGCGAGCGTGGTCAGCAGCGACACCAGCACCGCGCCAAGCAGCCAGGGCCAGGCCGGCCGCCACAATTTCAGGAGGCGCAGCAGGTCACGCATCGGAGCGCTCCGCGGGCGGCGGTGCGGCACGGGCCTTGAGCCGTTCCAGCATCGGCTGCGGCGCGCCTTGCGCCAGCACGCGGCCGTCCTCGATCAGCACGATCCGGTCGGCGCTGGCGACGGTTTCCAGGCGGTGCGCGATGGTCAGCACGGTGCGGCCCTGGCGCAGCGTGGCGAGGCCGCGCAGCACCATAGCCTGCGCCTCAGCGTCAAGATGCGAGGTCGGTTCGTCGAACAGCACCAACGGCCCGGCCGCAAAGAACGCGCGCGCCAGCGCCAGCCGCTGCGCTTCGCCGCCGGACAGGTTTTTGCCGCGCTCGGCGAGCGGCGTCGCAAGGCCGTGCGGCAGCCGCGCGATGATCGCCTCGGCGCCCGCGGCGCGCAGCGCCTCGTGCACGGCGTTGTCACAGGCCGTGCCGGGCGCTGTGCGGCCCATCACGATGTTGTCGGCGATGCTGCCGTCGAAAAATTGCGGCGCTTGCGGCATCGACACCAGCGCGCGCCGCCAGTGCTGCACATCGATGTCGGCCAGCGGCTGGCCATTGATCAGAATCCGGCCGGATGTTGGCTCGATGAAGCGGGCGAGCAGGGCGAACAGCGTGCTCTTGCCGGCGCCGGACGAGCCGACCAGCGCGACATGTTCGCCGGCGGCGATGTCGAGATCAAAGCCATCGAGCGCGACCCGGCCGTCATCATGAACGACCCGCACCGCCTCAAAGCGGATCGCCGGCGCGGTGGTCGCGGTCCAGGGCTGATGCCCCGTGTCCTGGTGCTCGGCGAGCAGCGGCGCCAGCGTGCCGAGCGCGGTCATCGCTTCCAATCGCGCGTGCCGGCGCAGCCCGATCTCGCGCAGCGGCGCGAAAAATTCCGGCGCCAGCAGCAGCACGAAAAAGCCGGTGGCGAAATCGAGCTCGCCCCACAGCAGCCGAAAGCCGACCGCCACCGCGACACCCGCGATCGCGCCGGTCGCGACGAATTCCACCACCAGCGCCGACAGGAACGCGAGCCGCAGCACCGCCATGGTCTCGCGGCCATAGGCTTTGGCGGCGCGCGCCACCGAGGCCACCGCGGCTTGCGAGGTGCCGGCGAGTTTCAATTCGCCAAGGCCGCGGATCTGGTCGAGCAGATGGCCGCCGAGCCGCGCCAAGCTCGCCCATTGCCGGCCGCTGGCTTCTTCGGCGCCTTTGCCTGCCAGGATCGAGAACCACACGAGCAGCGGCAGCGCCACCACCAGAATGACCGCGGCCAAGGGATCGAGCGGCGCCACCACGATCAGCACCGCCAGCGGCACCACCGCGGCGCGGACCACGCCGGGCTTCCAGCTGCGCCACAGCGGGCCGACGGCGTCGATCGCTTCGGTGATGGTGACGGCGAGTTCACCGGCCGGCTGGCCGGCGAGTTTGCTGGGGCCGCGTTCGGCGAGCCGGCCGAGCGTCTGACGGAACAAATGCAGGCGCACCGCGGCGGCGGCCTCGAATGCCGCGCGTTCGGTGGTCCAGTTCGCGGCAGCGCGCGCCAGCGCCAGCGCCGCCAGGATCATCAAGGTGGGCAGTGTGGCTTCAAAGCCGGCGCCGGCAAACACGATGCGATCGACGGCAGTCGCGATCAGCTGCGCGGCAGCGACCGCGATCAGTCCGCCCAGCGCCGCGGCCAGCGTTGCCAGATGGGCGGGCCAGCCCGCCACCTTGCGCAGCGACCGCAGCAGCGTTGCCGCTTCGGATTGATCAGGCGTCAATGGCTCAGCCCATGAACGGCCGGAGGTGAGCGGACCAGCCGTTCACCTCCGATGACGAATGCCGCCCGCCGCAGGCGGCTTATGATCCGCATGGTGCGGTCAGGGCGCTTTCTTGCTGGCGCCACCATTGCGGTCGAGCTGGTCTTGAAACTCGTACCACATCACGTTGATCACCGCGATCGCCGCCGCAGCGGTGACCCCGAGAACCCAGGCGAAGTACCACATGGCTGCTCTCCGTTCAGTACGCGGAATGGGCGTTGGCTTCGATTTCCTGCGCGGTGACCCGGCCCCACATTCTGACGTAGCACCAGACGGTGTAGGCCAGCACGATCGGCAGGAAGATCACCACCGCCCAGAACATCACGGTCAGGGTCAGCTGGCTCGAAGCCGCATCCCAGATCGTCAGGCTCGATTTTGGATCGATGCTCGACGGCATGATGAACGGGAACATCGACAGACCAGCGGTACCGATGATGCCGATCAGGCCGAGCGAGCTGGTGACGAACGCCAGACCCGGCAGCCGCACCAGCGCGAACAGCGCGGTCAGCAGCGGACCCGCGAGACCAATCGCCGGCACGATCATCGCGATCGGCATCCGGGCGTAGATGTCGAGCCAGGCGCCGGGCGCGCGCGTCACTTCCTTGAGCAGCGGGTTCGAGGCCGCGCCATGCGGCGGCTCGGTGACGATGCGATAGCCGTCGATGCCGAGCCAGACCCAGACGCCGGCCAGCGCGAACAGCACCGTCACCAGCGGCGCGAAGCCGGCCACCACCTTGCGGGCCCTGATCGCCACCTCGCCGGAGGCGCGTAGCTGCAGCCAGGTGCCGCCATGCACGGTCAGCATCAGCAGGCTGATCACGCCCGCCAGCAGCGCGAACGGGTTGAGCAGCGGCAGCAGCGCGGTCAGCAGCGAGCCCTGATAATGGGCGCGCAGCAGCTCATCGAGCCGGAACGGCACGCCCTGCAGCAGATTGCCGAACGCGACGCCAAAGATCAGCGCCGGCACGGTGCCGCCGACGAACAGCCCCCAGTCCCAGGTGTTGCGCCAGCGCGGATCGGCGATCTTGGAGCGATAGTCAAAGCCGACCGGCCGGAAGAACAGGGCGAATAGCACCAGCATCATCGCCATGTAGAAGCCGGAGAACGCCGCGGCATAGACCGCGGGCCAGGCGGCGAAGATCGCGCCGCCGGCGGTGATCAGCCAGACCTGGTTGCCGTCCCAATGCGGGCCGACCGTGTTGATGATGATGCGGCGTTCGACGTCCTTGCGGCCGACGAACGGCAACAGCGTGCCGACCCCCATGTCCATGCCGTCGGTGATGGCAAAGCCCATCAGCAACAGGCCGACGAAGATCCACCAGACGAATTTCAGTGTCTCGTAGTCGAGCAACATCATTTCGTCCTCCGATTACGCCGCGTGGACGGCGGAGGCGCCGCCGCGCTCGAAGTGGTAGCGTCCAGTGCCAAGCGTGCTTGGCCCGATGCGCGCGAACTTCACCATCAAGAACAGCTCGATCACCAGCAGCAGCGTGTAGAACAGCAGGAAGCCGGTGAGCGAGAAGATCAGATCGGCCGAGGTCAGGCTGGAGGTGGCCAGGAAGGTCGGCAGCACTTCGCCGATCGCCCAAGGCTGCCGTCCGAATTCGGCGACGAACCATCCGGCTTCCGAGGCGATCCACGGCGCCGGGATCAGGAACACCGCGAGCCACAGGTACCAGCGGTGCTGTTCGAGCCGCTTGGCGGCATTGAGATAGAAGCCGATCACGAACATCAGCAGCATCACAAAACCAAGGCCGACCATCACGCGGAATGACCAGAACAGCGGCCACACTTTCGGGATGGTGGAGGCGGCCGCCGCCTTGATCTGCTCGGGCGTGGCCTGCGCCGGATCGGCGACGAACTGCTTGAGCAGCAGGCCAAAGCCGAGGTCCTTGGAGTGAGCGTCGAACTGCGCGCGCGTTTCCGGCGATTTGTCGCCGCCGCGGATCTTGATCAGCGCCTCATAGGCGATCTGGCCCGACTTGATCCGCAATTCATGCTCTTTTTCCAGATCGGAAAGACCCTTGATCGGCCGGTCGAGCGAGCGGGTCGCGATCAGTCCGAGTGCGCCCGGGATTTTGACCGCCGCATGCGTTTCGCGCTCGGTCTGGCTCGGGAAGCCGAACAGCGTGAACGCGGCCGGCGCCTTTTCGGTCTTCCATTCGCCTTCGATGGCTGCGAGCTTGACGCGCTGCACGTCGCCGAGCGTGTAGCCGCTTTCGTCGCCCAGCACGATCACCGACAGCGACGAGGCGAGGCCGAACCCGACCGCGACCGCAAAGGAGCGCCGCGCGAAGGCGAGGTCACGCCGCTTCAGGATGTACCAGGCCGAGATGCCCATCACGAACACCGAGGCGGTGACGTAACCGGCCGCGACCGTGTGCACGAACTTCACCTGCGCCACCGGGTTCAGGAACACTTCGACGAAGCTGGTCATCTCCATGCGCATGGTTTCGGGCGAGAACACCGCGCCAATCGGATTCTGCATCCAGCCATTGGCGATCAGAATCCACAGCGCCGACAGGTTCGAGCCGATCGCCATCAGGAAGGTCACGGCGAGATGCTGGCGCTTGGTCAGCCGGTCCCAGCCCAGGAAGAACAGGCCGACGAAAGTCGATTCCAGGAAGAACGCCATCAGCCCTTCGATGGCGAGCGGGGCGCCGAACACGTCGCCGACGTAATGCGAGTAATAGGACCAGTTGGTGCCGAACTCGAACTCCATGGTCAGGCCGGTGGTGACACCGAGGGCGAAGTTGATGCCGAACAACTTGCCCCAAAACTTCGTCATGTCCTTATAGATTTCGTTCCCGGTCATGACATAGACGGTTTCCATGATGACCAGGAGCCAGGATAGGCCAAGCGTCAGCGGCACGAACAAGAAATGATAGAGTGCCGTCGCGGCGAACTGCCATCGTGACAATTCGATAAACGTTGGATCAAACATGATGGCCGCTATCCTTTCGGAGATGACGAACAGGCTGCGCCGTCGGCTGGCACCGACATTGCTGCAATTGCTCTGAGTAGGCAAAGGGCGCGAGATGGCAATGGGGGAATTGCCCGAGTTGTGCTGCGCTCCGAATCATGACTCGTTGTCCAGTCACACCAACGCCTCGCAAGGGGTGACGGACAACCGATTTGCGAGCTTCGGTCAACTGCCATCCTGACGCAGTTGCAGGCTAGGCGCTCCCGGCGCGCCGTTCGGTGACATCGTCACAGACGCACTGCGCAAGCCGCACCGACATTCGCATCCGCAGGTCGCCAGCAGCGATCAATCGGCGTGGCGCAAGCTGCATCCGCTCGTTACGGTACCGGCGTTGAGGCCGCCAGTGCGATTCCACCAGGGCAGAGCACGGCTGGTCAAAGGGGTAGAGGCGGGGCGCCTGACCGCGCGCCGCAGGTCAATTCCAACAAAAAAGTGAAGGCAGATGGAAGCGTTTCAAGATCACTACGACGATGCCGTTGCGCATTGCTATGGCTGCGGCCGCAACAATGAGCATGGCCACCAGATCAAGACCTGCTGGGAGGGCGAGGAAACCGTGACCCGGTTTACCCCTGAGCCGTATCACACCGCTGTGCCCGGTTTTGTTTATGGCGGGCTGATTGCCTCGCTGGTCGATTGCCACAGCACCGGCAGCGCCGCCGCCGCAATGTATCGGCAGCAGAACCGCGAGCTGGGCAGCCAGCCGCCGCTGCGTTTCGTTACCGGATCGCTGCATGTCGATTATCTGAAGCCGACCCCGCTCGACGGCGCGCTCGAACTGCGCGGCCGCATCGTGGAAATCAAAGGCCGCAAGGTGGTGGTCGAGACCGATGTGATCGCCCGCGGCGAGGTTACCGCGCGCGGCCGGGTGGTGGCGGTAGAGATGCCGGTAGGGTTTGGCGGCACCAAGCCGGCGTGAGGGAATTTTTGCACTGAGCATTCCCCTCGGCGCCGCGGCGCTGAGCCCGGCGCACCACCGCGCACAGATTGGCGCGGCGGGGTTTGATCAAGCCCATCTGCAGCGGGCGGCGCTACCTTGTGTATCGCCGCCCGCTGTGTTTTAACGACCCATCATCGGTGCCTCCCGTCAGGGAGGTGAAACGGGAACGCGGTGCGGGCTTTGCCCTATGCCGCGGCTGCCCTCGCAACTGTAAGCGGATTACGGCGTCCTCAATGCCACTGGCCCCACGGGCTGGGAAGGCGGACGCCGAGATATCCGCGAGCCAGGAGACCGGCCGGTGGTGTGAAACCAACACGTCCGGCGAAGGGCCGGCGGAGGGTACAGCCTTGAAGTTGTGGTGGACGCCGCGTTGCGGCGGATGTCGGCATGCGCGCGGCTGATCGCACGCTGCTTGCCGCGTTGCTGGTGGGCGGCGTGGTGCTGCTGTTCCTGGTGTCGCTCAGCATCGGGCCGGTGCGGCTGTCGCTCGGCACGGTGATTGAGGCGCTGGTGGGCGGCGGCACCGACGTGCAGCGCACCATCGTGCAGGAAATCCGGCTGCCGCGCGCGATCCTCGCGGTGACCATTGGCGCCATGCATGGCCTGGCCGGCGCGGCGCTGCAGGGCTTGCTCCGTAATCCGTTGGCGGCCCCCTCGCTATTTGGCGCGCCGCAAGCTGCCGCGTTCGGCGCGGTGCTGGTGATCGCGATCGGCGTGGCCGACACGCTGTCCTACGCGCTGCCGCTCGCCGCGATCGCGATGGCGTTCGTCTCGGTGTTCGTGCTGCTGGCGGTCGCCGGCCGCAACGCCAATCTGCTGCTGCTGATTTTGGCCGGGCTGGCGCTGTCGAGCCTCGCGGGTGCCGCGACCTCGCTCGCGCTCAATCTCGCGCCCAATCCATTCGCCTCGCTGGAAATCTCGTTCTGGCTGCTCGGCTCGCTGGAAGACCGCAGCTTCCATCACGTCACGCTGGCGCTGCCATTCATGGCGGTCGGCGCCGCGCTGCTGATGATGCGCGGCGAGGCGTTCCGGGTGCTGAGCCTCGGCGAAGAAGCCGCGCAAAGCCTTGGCGTCGATGTCGGCCATCTGCGGCTGCAGGTGATTTTGGGCGTGGCGCTCGGCGTCGGTGCGGCCGTTGCGGTGTCGGGCACCATCGGTTTCATCGGCCTAATCGTGCCGCATCTGATGCGGCCGCTGGTCGGCTACGATCCGGGCCGGCTGTTGCTGCCGAGCGCGCTGGCGGGCGGCGCGCTGCTGCTCGCCGCTGACGTCGCGGTGCGGCTCATTCCATCGACCACTGGCATCAAGGTCGGCGTGCTGACCGCGCTGATCGGCGTGCCGTTCTTCCTTTATCTGGTGGTGCGCCAGCGGCGCTCGCTGACCGGGAGCCTGGCATGAGCGAAGCCGATTACTTCGTGGTCGACGGTCTGTGCGTCAGTCTCGGCGGCAAGCTGCGGGTCAAGGATGTGTCGTTCGGCCTGCCGCGCGGTTGCCTGACCGCTTTGGTCGGGCCGAGCGGTGCCGGCAAGACCACGCTACTGCGTGCGCTGGCGGGGCTCATTCCCAGCGAAGGCCGCATCACGGCGGGTGGCGAAGAGGTCAGCAAAATTCCGGTGCGGCAGCGCGCCCGCCGGCTCAGCTATGTGCCGCAAGGCGAGGCGGTGCATTGGCCGCTGCCGGTGCGCGATGTGGTGGCGCTCGGCCGCTATCCGCATGGCGCGCCCGATCCGCAGCGGCTCGGCATCACCGATGCCGACGCGGTGGCGCGTGCGCTCCATGAAGTCGATCTGATGCCGCTGCAGGACCGCCGCGTCACCGAATTGTCGGGCGGCGAACGGCGGCGCGTGGCGATCGCGCGCGCACTGGCGACCGAGGCGCCGATCCTGCTCGCCGACGAGCCGATCGCGTCGCTCGATCCGTATTTCCAGCTCGCGGTGATGGCGCTGTTGCAGCGCCAAGCGCGCGCCGGCGCGCTGGTGCTGGTCATCACCCACGACATCGGCCTTGCGGCGCGCTTTGCCGATTGCATCCTGATGCTGAGCGAAGGGCGGCTTGCGGCGTGCGGACCGCCGAGCGCGGTGCTGGCGCCGCCACGGCTCGCGGATGTGTTTTCGATCGATGCCTATCGCAGCAGCCACGATGCCCAGCCGGTGCTGGTGCCTTGGGCGATGCGCTGATGACAGCTGCGCTCAAGCTGCGCGCGATCCGGCTGTGCGCGGCGTTGCTGCTGAGTTCTGCAGCGCTGCTGCCTGGAGAGGCACGTGCTGGTGCGGCGCGGATCGCCTCGATCAACATGTGTTCCGATCAGCTGCTGATGGCGCTCGCCGATCCCGAGCAGATCGTTGGGCTCGGCCCCTACGCCCGCGACCCGCATCTGTCGTTCATGGCGCGCGAGGCGGAGCGTTTTCCGCAATTGTCGGGCGAGGCCGAAGACGTGCTGGAGTTGCAGCCCGACGTGGTGCTGGCCGGCCGCTATGGCAAGCGCGCCACCCGTGAATTGCTGCGTACCAAGGGCATCAAGCTCGCCGAATTCGACGTGCCGCGCAGCATCGATGACGTCAAGGCGCAGATCACGCGGCTCGGCGAACTGGTCGGACATCCCGACCGCGCCAGCGCCCTCAATGCCCGCATCGATCAAGCGGCAGATCGCACAAGGCAGGCGGCCGCGCGTTGGCAGGGCCGGGTGCTGCCCTTGTCACGCCGCGGCTGGATCGCCGGCAGTGACAGTCTGATCAGCTCGCTGCTGTCGACCGCCGGCCTCGTCAATGCGGCCGCCGAGCTGGGCTTGCGCCAGGGTGGCTTTGCGTCGCTGGAAACCATCGTCGCGGCGCGGCCTGATCTGTTGCTGATGACCGACGATGTGCCGACCGCCGAGGATCAGGGCAAGGCGCTGCTGCTGCATCCGGCGATCCAGAACAGCTATCCGCCAAGCCGCCGCTTGGTGATTGCCGAGCAATTGACAATTTGCGGCGGACCGATGCTGCCGCAGGCGCTTGATCGGCTCACCGCAGCGATCGAACGGATCGACCGCTGACGCAAAGCGGCACTGGCTGATGTCAGCGGCTTGTCCTATTGCCCAGTCATGCCCGCGCTTGTCGCGGGTATCCACGTCTTAATAGCGGAGCAAGGCTGGAGAGTCAGTGGCCGGGACGCGCCCGACCACCACGTGTACGCCTGCTAACAAGCGTCGCAATTATCAATCGCTCGGCACTTCCTTGACGCGGTTCGGGTCCTGTTCGCGGCCGTCCCAGATCTTCGGCTTCTCCAGCCATTTCTGGATGAAATTCCACGAGCGGCGATAGCCATTATGCGGCAGCGTGCAGGCGCTGCAATCCTTGCGCTTCATGCCGTTGCGATCGACGATCACGCTATAGGCGCCGGGGCATTCATAGGCGCTGAGCGGGCAGTAGCAGAACAGGCAGTTGAATTCGTGCTCGACGCCGGGATGACATGGATAAAACGGGCAGGCGTTGTTGGTAAAACCTTTGAACGCCTCGTTATTGGTGCTGTCTTTCGGTTCCATGCGGGTTCCATTGCGGGCCACAAAGGCCATGGAGTGGAGCGTTGGGCGAGCTTTTAGGCGAGCTGCCGCGGTTCGGCGATAGGTCCTTGGTGATAGCCGCCAGCAGCGGCCGAAGGGTTTAACCGCGGATCGGCGCAGCCGATCGCACGGAAGTCCTGAATGTGATGGTCGGTGACGCCAAGCGCCGCAAGCTCGGTGCGCAGCCGTTGCATCGCGTCCTCGTCGAGCAGCATTGGATGCACCGTGGTCCGGAGCTGATAGGCGACGCCCGAAGCCAGCACATGATCGAGGCTGTGCCGCGCACGCTCGCCGCTGCCCGGCACGCCGGTGATGCGGTCGTACTCGGCAAATGGCGCTTTGACATCAAAGCCGATCCAGTCGAGCTGCGGCAGCAGCTGGGCGAGCCGGTCCGGATAGGGCCCTGCGGAATGCAGGCCGATCCGGAAGCCGAGCGCGCGCAGTTCAGCAATCGCCTGCGGCAACGCCGTTTGCAGCGTCGGTTCGCCGCCAGACAGCACCACGCCATCGAGCAGGCCGCGCCGGCTCTTGAGGAACGACAGCACGTCGGCCCACGCGATCGCCGTCTCGCCATCTGCCGGCAGCAGATGTGGGTTGTGGCAATAGCCGCAGCGCCACGGGCAGCCTTGAAAAAATACCGTGGCCACCAATTCGCCCGGCCAGTCGCAACTCGACAGCCGGGCGATGCCGCCGATCCGCAGCTCAGTCGAGCTTGGCACGGGCTTCGCAGAAATATTTGCGGTCATTGAATTCGCCGATCTTGCCGCGGTTGAACGAGGCGACCGGGCGGTGATAACCCATCACCCGGGTCCAGATTTCGCAGGGCTGACGCTCGGCATCAGTGAGCGTGATGGTTTCGATGGCGTCGCTGGCAATGGTGACGTGCGCGTTCATTGAAGTGGTCTCCTTGGGTCAGTGAGCAGCGGCAAGGCGCTTGGCGGCGAGCCGTTCGGCATCGCATTTCGGGCAGAACTGATGTTCGCCTTCGAGATAGCCATGGGTCGGGCAGATCGAGAAAGTCGGCGTTACGGTGACGTAAGGCAGCCGGAAATTTTCCAGCGCGCGCCGCACCAGCTTCTTGCAGGCGGTGCCGGATGACAGCCGCGAGCCCATATAGAGATGCAGCACGGTGCCGCCGGTGTATTTGCGCTGCAGTTCTTCCTGGCGTTCCAATGCCTCGAACGGATCGTCCGTGATGCCGGCCGGCAGCTGACTGGAATTGGTGTAGTAGGGGTGATCGTTGCTGCCCGCCTGCACAATGTCGGGATAGCGTTTGCGATCTTCCTTGGCGAACCGATAGGTGGTGCCTTCGGCCGGGGTGGCTTCCAGATTGTACAGATTGCCGGTCTGCTCCTGGAACGACGTGATCCGGGCGCGGACGTGGTCGAGCAGTCGCACCGCAAAGGCGTGGCCCCACGGCGTGGTGATATCCTCGGCGTCCTCGGTGAAGTTACGGATCATCTCATTGATGCCGTTGACGCCGAGCGTCGAGAAGTGATTGCGTAGCGTGCCGAGATAGCGCTTGCTATACGGAAACAGGCCGCCATCCATGTAGCGCTGCACCACCTTGCGCTTGATCTCGAGGCTGGTGCGGCCGATCTCGAGCAGGCCATCGAGCGCATTCAGCATGGCTGGTTCGTCGCCGCGATGCAGATAGCCGAGCCGCGCGCAATTGATGGTGACGACGCCGATCGATCCGGTCTGCTCGGCGCTGCCGAACAGGCCGTTGCCGCGCTTGAGCAGCTCGGTCAGGTCGAGTTGCAGACGGCAGCACATCGAACGGATCATGTGCGGCTTCAGCTCGGAATTGATGAAGTTCTGGAAGTAGGGCAGGCCGTATTTCGCCGTCATCTCGAACAGCAGTTCGGCGTTCTCGCTCTCCCAGGGAAAGTCCGGCGTGATGTTGTAGGTGGGGATCGGGAAGGTGAATACCCGGCCCTTGGCATCACCGCGCGTCATCACTTCCATGTAGGCGCGGTTGATCATGTCCATTTCGGCCTGCAGCTCGCCATAGGTGAACGGCATGTCGTCGCCGCCGATCACTGGCACCTCGTCGCGCAGGTCCTCTGGGCAGGTCCAATCGAAGGTCAGGTTGGTGAACGGCGTCTGCGTGCCCCAGCGCGAGGGGACGTTGAGGTTGTACACCAGCTCCTGAATCGCCTGCAGCACCTCGGCGTAGCTGAGCTGATCCTTGCGGATGAACGGCGCGAGATAGGTGTCGAACGAGCTGAACGCCTGCGCGCCGGCCCATTCGTTCTGCAGCGTGCCGAGGAAGTTGACGATCTGGCCGACCGCGCTCGACAGATGCTTTGGCGGACCGGCTTCGACCTTGCCGGGCACGCCGTTCAGCCCCTCGGTGAGCAGCGTGCGCAGCGACCAGCCGGCGCAATAGCCCGACAGCATATCGAGATCGTGAATGTGCAGATCGCCATTGCGATGCGCTGCGCCGACCTCGGGCGGATAGACATGCGACAGCCAGTAATTGGCGACCACCTTGCCGGATAGATTGAGGATCAACCCGCCGAGCGAATAGCCCTGGTTGGCGTTGGCGTTGACGCGCCAATCGGTGCGCTCGAGATATTCGTTGATCGAGGCCACGACATCGACCGCGGTCTTGCGGTCGCGGCGGGCCTGCTCGCGCTTCTCGCGATAGACGATGTAAGCGCGCGCGGTGACCAAATGATTGGCCGAAATCAGCACCTGTTCGACAATGTCCTGAATCTGCTCGATCTGCGGCACCGTGTCGTCGAAGCGATGCATGATCACCTTGACGGCCTGGTGGGTGAGGCGGGCCGCCTCGTGCTCGGCGAATTCGCCTGTGGCACGCCCGGCGCGCGCAATCGCTGATTGGATCTTGTCGCAGTCGAACGGCACCGGCACGCCGCTGCGCTTGACGATCAGCCGCGGCAGGCTCGGTAGAACAGAAAGGGACATCGGCACCCCGCAATGTTGCGGGCGAGAGCCAAGCAGGTGCGTGCCGGAAATCGAAGGCGGTGCGCCATTCGCAGCAAGCGACCCACCGGGACACCCCGCCCAGGGACGTTAGATCATCGCGGCAGGTCTCCTGGCTCGCGGGTCAATGCTGACGTCAGCCTTCCCGGGATGTCTCCCAGTGGCGCTCAATGACGTCAGCTCGCCGCTTACAGTTGCGGGGGCAGCTCCGGCCTTGGCATTAGCCGCACCGGATTCCCTCTTAGCTCTCGATCTAGAGATTCGAGAGACCACGATGGCTACATTTAGTGGGTGTGATCGCTGCGTGAGTCAAGCGGTATGGGAGCGCGATCAACGATCGTCAGCGCCGCTCCGTTCCAGTCGGCCCTTGCGCCCGGCGTGGCGCCGTGCTGTGGTGCCACCGTCTTCGGTGCCTTTCGCAGGAAAGGTGAAACGGGAACGCAGTGTGGCGTCTTCGCCAAAGCTGCGGCTGCCCCCGCAACTGTAGGCGGATTTCGCGATCAACGCGCCACTGAGGTGAGCTTGGCTTGCTCGGGAAGGCGATCGCGACCATGTCCGCGAGCCAGGAGACCGGCCGGAGACTGTTGCAATGCCATTCGACGGTGGGTCGAAGAAGGACGGGCGCATGACAGATCTTCCCCCAGCTTAGCGCTGGCCGCGATCCGCGGCCTGTGACTGATTCCATTTGCTCCGAAGTCGCTGCCCTGACCGGCAGCGCCGTGCTTGTGCGCGTCGCCACGCCGCGACCTGCGGCGCCCAACTTCTCACATGCTTTCTGTGTGCAGCCATGCCCAGCCTGTCCTACGATCTCCTTCTCCAATCCATCACACCCGTTGATCGCTCGCGCGAAGCGGCGCTGCGCAGCCGGGTCGATGGCAAGGCCAAGCCGGTCGGCTCGCTCGGCCGGCTGGAAGACCTCGCGGTCCAGCTTGGGCTGATCTGGCATCCGGCGCCGCCGCGCACCGGGCGCGCCGCGGTGTTCATGTTCGCGGGCGATCACGGCATCGCGGCCGAGAATGTTTCACCTTATCCGGCGAGCGTGACGCGCATGATGGTGGCCGCCTGCCTGAACGGCACCGCGGGCATAAATCTATTGGCGCAAGCGGCCGGCGCCGAGGTGGTGGTGGTCGATGCCGGCGTCAATGGCGATCTGCCGCCGCATCCGGAACTGATCAATCACAAGATCCGGCATGGCAGCCGCAATTCCGTGGTCGAGCCGGCGCTGACGCTGGCCGAAGCACGCCAAGCGATCACCGTGGCCGCCGACATGGTGCGGCGCGCGATCGACGACGGGCTCGATATCGTGGCGATCGGCGAGGTCGGCATCAGCAACACCACGGCGGCGGCGCTGCTGGCGCATCGCCTCGGCCCCGCGCCGCTCGCCGATTGCGTCGGGCCGGGCACCGGCCTTGATGCCGCGGGCGTGGCGCACAAGCTCGCGGTCGCCGGCCGTGCTGCGGCACGCAGCGACGCCGTAGCGCCGCTCGACGTGCTCGCCGAATTCGGCGGCTATGAAATCGCGATGATGTGCGGCGCGATCCTCGGCGCGGCCTCCAAGCGCCGGCCGGTGATGATCGATGGTTTTATCGCCGGCTCGGCCGCGCTGGTGGCGATCCGGCTCGTGCCCGCCGTGCGCGATTACTGCGTGTTCTCGCATCGCTCGGCCGAGCGCGGCCATGGCCAGATGCTGCGCTCGCTCGAGGCCGAGCCTTATCTCGATCTCGGGCTGCGGCTCGGCGAGGGCACCGGCGCGGTGCTGGCGGTGCCGCTGGTGCGCGCCGCGGCCGGCATCCTGAACGGCATGGCTGACCTCGCTGACGTGCTGACCGCCAGCGAAGCGGCATCGTGATGGCGACTTCGCGACCGTTCTTCCAGGCCGTGCAGATCATGACCATCGTGCCGACCCCCGCGGAAACGCGGATCGACGGCGATTGGCTGCAATCGGCAAAATACTTTCCGCTGGTCGGCGCGTTGATCGGCACCGCCTGCGCCACCGCGCTGCTGCTCGCCGATCTGTTCTGGTCCGGCGCGGTGCCGGCGATCATTGCGGTCGGGGTCGGCGTGGCGCTGACCGGCGGCATTCACGAGGATGGCGTCTCTGACACCGCCGATGGACTGTTCGGTGGCCGCAGCCGCGAACAGCGGCTGACCATCATCAAGGACAGCCGGATCGGCACCTATGGCGCGCTGGCGCTGGCATTCTCGCTGGCGCTGCGCATCGCGCTGCTTGCCAGCCTGCCGGTGCCGATTGCTGCCGCCGCGCTGGTGGCGGCGCATAGTATCGGCCGCGCCGGCGTCACCGCGGGCATGACGCTGCTGCCCTATGGCGGTAATCTCAACACCGCCAAACTCGATTATCCACAGCAGCGGTTGTCGATCGCCGGCGTCGTGATCACGCTCGCTTTCACCATGCTCGGCTTTGGCGCGCTGCTCGCCTTGGCGCCGTGGTCCGCGCTGCTCGGCGCCGGGCTCGCGGTGCTGCTGGCGACACTGCCGATCCTGGCGGCGCAGAAGCTGCTCGGCGGCTACACCGGCGACATTTTGGGCGCGACCGAGCAACTGGCGGAAATCGGCCTGCTGCTCGGCGTCGCCGCCCTGATTTGACGCATCCTCATTCCTGACAATCCATCATCCCATCCGACACCGAGTTGTTTCATGACGACGACCCCTGAAGTCTCCGAACTGATTTCCCGCATCCAATTCACGCCGCGCACCGAGAGCGGGCCGCGCCGCGCCCGCTCGCTGATGATCCAGGGCACCAGTTCCGATGTTGGCAAGAGCATGGTGGTCGCCGGCCTGTGCCGCGCCTACACCCGGCGCGGGCTGGTGGTGCGGCCGTTCAAGGCGCAGAACATGAGCAACAACGCCGCGGTCGCCAGCGACTCCGATCTGCCGCCCGGGCCCGATGGCGAACGGCCGCGCGGCGAGATCGGCCGCGCCCAGGCGATGCAGGCCCGCGCCTGCAAGGCGGCGCCGTCAATTCACATGAACCCGGTGCTGCTCAAGCCGCAGACCGATATCGGCTCGCAGGTGGTGCTACGCGGCCGCGTGCTCGGCAATTGCCCGGCGCGCATCTATCACCACATGCGCCAGCGGCTGATCCCGGCGGTGGTCGATAGTTTTGAACGCTTGGCCGCTGAATCCGATCTGATGCTGGTGGAGGGCGCCGGCAGCGGCGCCGAGGTCTATCTGCGCGCCTCCGACATCACCAATATGCGCTTTGCGGAAGCCGCCGATCTGCCGGTGGTGTTTTTGTCCGACATCGACCGCGGCGGCACCATGGCGGCGCTGGTCGGCAGCTATGTGCTGCTCAATGAGGGCGACCGCGCCCGCGTGGTCGGCTATCTGATCAACAAATTCCGCGGCGATTTTTCGCTGTTTGAACCTGGCTGCCGCACCATCACCGAACAGACCGGCTGGCCGTTCCTCGGCGTGTTGCGCTGGTTCCCCGGCGCCGACCGGCTGCCGGCGGAAGATTCACTGGCGCTGGAGCGTGCGGCGGCGGCGAGCCGCGGCCGCATCAAGATCGCGGTGCCGCGCCTCGCGCGCGTTGCTAATTTCGACGATCTCGATCCGCTGGTCGCCGAGCCCGATATCGACCTGCAATGGATTCAGCCGGGCTCGCCGATCCCCGCCAATATCGACGTGATCGTGTTGCCGGGATCGAAGACCACGCGCAGCGAACTCGATCTGATGCGCCGCGAAGGCTGGGATATCGACATTCTCGCCCATGTGCGCCGCGGCGGCCGGGTGGTCGGCCTGTGCGCCGGCTTCCAGATGCTGGGCCGCGTGGTGCGCGATCCGATGGGCATTGAAGGACCGCCGGGCGAAACCCAGGGGCTTGGGCTACTCGACCTCGAAACCGAGATTTCGGGTGATAAGCGTCTGGTCGATGTCGATGTTTTCGATCAGCGCAGTGGCTGCCGGGTGCGCGGCTATGAAATGCATATGGGTCGTACCACCGGCGCCGGCCTGGATCGGCCGTGGCTGCTGCTCGATGACGGCAGCGGCAAGCCGCAGCCGGAAGGCGCGGTGTCGGCCAATGGCCGGGTGACGGGCGGCTATCTGCACGGCATTTTTGGCGGCGATGAATTCCGTTCGGCATGGCTGACGCAGATCGGCGCGGAGGCGGCCGGGCTGGCGTTCGAGCAGCGTGTCGAAGAGGCGCTGGAAGCGCTCGCCGATCATTGCGAGCAGAATCTCGATCTCGATGCGCTGCTGAAACTGGCGCGCTAACGCACCGCCGACACCAGATGCGCCGGCGTCAGGCGACGCCGGCGAGTTCGGGCAGCACGAATGGCCGCCCAAGGCCATCGAGCTGAATGGCGAGCTCGACGTCGAACACCCGGTCGATCACCGCATTCTGCATCACCTGCATCGGCGCGCCGTCAGCAGCGATCGAGCCGCCATGCAGCACGATGAGGCGATCGGCAAAGCGCACCGCGAGATTAAGATCATGCAAAATCGCGATCACCGTGGTGCCGTTGCGTGCGCAGCGCCGCGCGGTGTTGGCGAGATCGAGCTGATGGCGGATATCGAGGCTGGAAGTCGGCTCGTCGAGCAGCAGGATGCCGGGACCATGGCCGGCTTCGCTGCCCCACAATTGCACCAGGATGCGGGCGAAATGCGCGCGCTGCTGCTCGCCGCCCGACAGCGTGGTGATGGTGCGGCTGCGGAACTCCTGAAGCCCGACTTCGCGCAGCGCCGCATCCACAAAGGGCGCGGCGCGGGCGCGCTCGAACTCGCCGGCGCCCATCCACACCACTTCCTCGACCGTGAACGGAAAGCTGACATTGACGTGCTGCGCCAGCATGGCGCGCCGCAGCGCCAGTTCGCGCGCGGGGTAGTATGACAAGTCCTTGCCGCGCAGCTGAACCGCGCCACTGCTCGGGCGCAGATCGCCGGACAACAGCCGCAGCAGCGTCGATTTGCCGGCGCCGTTCGGGCCGACGATCGCGATCAGTTCGCCGGCCTCGATCGATAGATCGATGCCGTCAAGCAGCGTCTTGCCGCTCACGGCATAGGACGCCGCTTTGGTGCGCAGCACTTCGCTCATAGCCCCACCAGCTTGCGTTGCCGCAACAGCAGCCCGAGGAAAAACGGCGCGCCGATCGCGGCGGTGAGAATGCCGATCGGCATTTCCGCTGGCGCCACCATGGTGCGCGCCAGCGTATCAGCCGCGACCAGCATCACCGCGCCGAGCAGCGCGGATGCTGGTAACAATAGCCGATGCGAGGGGCCGATCAGCAGCCGCAGCAGATGCGGCACCACGATGCCAACAAAGCCGATCACGCCGCACACCGACACCGCGACGCCGGTCATCGCCGACACCATCAGGATCGACAGCATCTTTAGGCGTTCGACATCGACGCCGCTGTGAAACGCCTCGGCTTCGCCGAGCACCAAGAGATCGAGATGGCGGCCAAGCCGCACCAGTAGCAGTAATGCGATCGCCAGCACGCCGGCGGTAGTGAACGCCTTGCTCCAGGTGGCGCCGCTCAGCGAGCCCATCATCCAAAAGGTGATGTCGCGCAATTGCCGGTCGTCGGCGACGAACACCAGTACGCCAATGCCGGCATTGGCGATCGCGGCAATGGCAATGCCGGCCAAGAGGAACAGCGCGATCGAGGTGCGGCCTTCGCGGCTGGCGATGCGATACAGCAGCACGGTGGTGGCGAGCGAGCCGATAAACGCCGCGATCGGCAGGATCTGATCCTGCATGAAGTGCAGGCTGGCGCCGAGCGACAGATCGATCAGCACGATTGAGGCGGCGGCCGCGAGCGCGCCGCCGCTGGCGACGCCGACCAGCGCCGGATCGGCCAGCGGATTGCGAAACAGGCCCTGCATCAGCGCGCCCGCGGTGGCGAGCAGGCTGCCGACAATCGCCGCGATCAGCACGCGCGGCAGCCGGATGGTCCACAGCACGAGTTGATCGCGGGCGAGCTGCGGATCGAGCATGACATCGCCGCGCGCGAGCAGCGCAGCCGGCAGCCGATCGAGCGGAATGCCGGCGGCGCCGACCGTCAGCGCCGCGGCCGCGACCACGACCAGCAGCATCGCCAAGGTCGCCAGCACCAGCCCTGCGCGCGGCCGCAGCGATCGTCCGACGGTGCTTTTGCTGCGACGATGGCCGAGGTCGATCGCGGTCATGGCCGGCACTCTTGTTCGGCGCGCAGCGCGTGCGAGGGCACTGATGGCGCCGCGAGCTGCGGATAGAGCTTGGTGGCGACTTCGCGCGCGGCGGTCGGCGTGCGCGGCCCAAAGCCAAGCAGATACAGACCATCCATCGAGATGAATGCCTTGTTGGCGCCGGCGGGGGTGAGGGCGAAAGCGGGGTGCGCGAAGAACGCTGCTGACTCGAACGAATCCTTGTCGCGCTTGATGGTCAGCACCACGTCGGGCTTGGCCGCGACGATCGCTTCATTGTTGATGGTCTTGTAGCCGTCATACTCCGAAATGGCGTTGACGCCGCCCGATAGCGCGATGATCTCATTGGCGGCGGTGTTGTTGCCCGCCGCCATCGCCTGACCGTTGACCAGTGACATCACGAACATCACCCGCGCCGGCTTGGTCACCTTGCTGCGCAGCTGGCGCAGATAGTCGAAATCCTGCGCGACCGCGCGCGCCAGGCACGATGCGGCGGCTTCTGCATCCATGGCGCGGCCGATCAAGGCGATCTTGTCCAAAAGGCCTTTTTCGGAGAAATCTTCGGGAACCTGCAGCAGCGGAATTTGCGCCGCTTCAAACGCCTGCACCGCCTGCTTCGGCCCGGCGCTATCCATCGCCACGATCAAGGTTGGACGTAAGCCAATGACGCCTTCGGCAGAGAGCTGGCGGAGATAGCCGACATTGGCTTTGCCTTTGACGGCGTCCGGCGGAAAGGTGCTGGTCGAATCGATGCCGACCAATTTCGAGCCAACGCCGAGCGCCACCATGATTTCGGTGATTGCGCCGCCGATCGACACCGTGCGCGAACTATCAGTGATGGTCAGCGTGCGACCATGCGCGCCTTCCACGGTGATATCGCGCGCGGCACTTGGCGCGCTGGCGAACACGCTCAACAGCGCGGCGGCCAGCGCGGCGTTGGTTTTAAAATGATGCTTCATCGGTGCGCCCATCCAGTTGCAGCAGCGATCATTTGGTCAGGATCAGCTTGTTTTGCGATGTCAGACGCAGCCGGTAGCGGTCGCCGCCATGGGCGATAACAAGTTCCCGGTCGCTGCAGAACAGGTCGCGGCTATTGATTTCATTGCCGGTCACCGCAACGCTGCGGGTGACGCGGGAGCTGGAGGAGGCGGCCGAGTTAGTTGTCAGCGGCGGATTGTCGGAGGATGCGGTCATGCGCCTGTCAGGGTGAGTGAAACGAACTCGCTCCTTTATAGGCGGTGATCCGGGAATGTATCTTATAATCACTATAAACAGCGGCTGTTGAACTTGAGACGTTCGAAACTGCGGCGTAAGTCTCGTTGTGACGCAAACCACGGTCGTGGTGTGTCATCAGCCAGCTAGCTTCCTGCCTTCGGCAGCGCCCGCCAGCCTTCCTCACAATCAATCTGACGATGATGGCGTGTCGGCCAGCCGCCCACCTGCGCCCGCCTGTGCTTGGCGGCGACGGATCGGGCTGTCCGGCTGACAAGGGGGCGTGAATGCGATGAGCGACGCGGGTAGCGTGAGTCATGCGGCTGCACAGGCAAAGCCGAAATATCATCACCATCCTGGCGGCATGGAGCCGCCGCGGATCGCTGATTACTTCGTCCGGGTTGGCTGCGATCCGTTGACGGAAGCGTTTACCAAGCGCTCATTCTCGCCGCCGTGGCGCGGCAGCCGGCCCGTTGACGGTGAGGATGTCGAGGCGGTGCTGCGGCAGGTCTATGCGACGCCGCGCGAACAGGCTGCGGTCGCCTATCTGCATGTGCCGTATTGCCAGAACCACTGTCTGTTCTGCGGTTTCTTCCAAAATGTCTGGCGGCCGGAAGTCGCGGCGGACTATGTCGATGACGTCATCGCCGAGCTTGCCAGCAAGGCTGACACGGCTTTGGTCGCGTCGGCGCCGATTGATGCGGTCTATATCGGCGGAGGCACGCCCTCGGCCTTGCCGGAAGATCAGATGGCGCGGCTGGTGCGCGCGCTGCACGATTATCTGCCGCTCGCGCCAGATTGCGAAATCACCATGGAGGGCCGGTCCTTTGGTTTTGCGCCTTCCAAAGCCATCGCGGTTGCCGATGCCGGCGTGACGCGGCTGTCGATCGGCGTACAGAGCTTTGCCAGCGAAGTACGCCGGCGGCTCGGCCGGAAGCTGAGCGGCGAGGATGTCAAGGCGTTCTTGGCCGAGCTGGTGGCGCTCGATCGCACCGTGGTGGTGTGCGATCTGATGTATGGCCTGCCGGGGCAGAGCGCCGAGGATTGGCGGCGCGATATCGAGACCGTCAATGAGATCGGGCTCGATGGCGTCACGCTTTATGCGCTCAACGTGTTCCCGGGCGGTCCGCTGTCGCGCGCGATCGCCAGCGGCAAGCTGCCGGCGCAGGCCGGCATCGCGGTGCAAGCGCGTGCTTATGCCGACGCGGTCGATCGGCTGGAGGCTTATGGCTGGCTACAGGTCTCGCAGTCGCACATGGTGAAGTCGCAGCGCGAGCGTAATCGCTACAATTCCTCGATCAAGCGCGGCGCGCCGTGTCTGCCGTTCGGGCCGGGTGCCGGCGGGCAGGCTCATGGTTATCGCTGGCGCAACGTCATCAATGTCGCCGAACGTCGGCAGATGCAGGCCGAGCAGCGCGCGCCGGTCGAGGGCTTGGCGCTGGTGCCAACACATCACCGCGCGCATGCCACCATCGCCGCCGGGCTCGAAGCCGGGCAGCTCGATCTCGCCGCGGTCGAAGCGCTGCGTCCCGGGTTCCGCGCCGCCGTGGCGCCGCTGCTTGCCAATTGGACCGAAGCGGGGCTTGGCGAACTCAATCACAACAGTTTTGTGCCGAGCCGGGCAGGGGCATTCTGGATCGGCAATCTCACCAGCGGCCTGTCGGCGGGGCTGGACAGTTCGCCGCCGGTGATTACCTCTCGCGGTTGTCCGTGATCGCTCGCTTTATCGATCGAAGTGGAGTTTTGTACCCAGCATGAAGGTTCTGATCTTTGGCGCGACCGGCCGCACCGGCCAGCATCTGACCACCATGGCCGCGGCGCGCGGCCTGCAGGTTTTGGCCGCAGGGCGCGATCAAGCCCGGCTGCAGGCGCTGCAGGGCGTCGCTGATGCCGTGGCGCTTGATCTGTTCGATCACCAGCAGGTGGTGAGCGCGGTGCGCGAGCTGGCGCCGGATGTGATCATCTCGACGGTCGGCGCCGGGCCGAGCGAACGGCGCATGGTCGATGAATTCGGCAACAACGCGATCAGCAATGCCGCAGCGGCCTGCGGCGTGCGCCGGGTGCTGCAAGTATCATCGCTGGCGTGCGGCGATAGTCGCGCCTATGCTTCGGAACGCATCATCGCCGCGATCGGCCCGGTGCTTGAGGCTAAGACCCGCGCCGAAGATCATTTGCGTTCGCTCGATCTTGATTGGACCATCATCCGGCCGGGCGGCCTGACCGAGGGCGAACCGACCGGCAATGGCGCGCTCTATGAGGATCCGCGCGTCCATGGCCGGATCAGCCGCGCCGATCTGGCCGAGATGGTGTTGAAGTGTCTGGACGCACCCGGTTCCATCAAGCGCGTGCTCGCCACCGTCGATCGCACGACGCTGCCGCCGGAACCCGCCGAGCTGCGCGAGTTTCAGATCTGAGACGATCATCGGCTGTGCGGCGCCAGCGTGCCGCGCAGCAACCCGCGGCCGGCATCTATAATCGCTTTAATCTCACGCGAACTGCGATTGACGGTGCCGGCGCGGTTGGTTAGCAAAATGCGAACGATTGGCAATCGCTGATCGCAAACTGCCAGCCAGCTGCCTCGCAGGAGGTGAGCCCGCCAGCCTCAAAACTCAGAACAACCGGGGCTGTCATGCTGGTGTTGAACAATGGCGCGCGAGCGCTGGTCCTTTCCGTTTCGGTGATTGCGCTCACGGCGGCGCAGAGTCATGCGCAGAGTGCGGCCACGCCGTCGCAGCCGTCCAAGAAGCAGAAGCAACTGAAGCCGGCTGACGCCCAGCCGCAACAGGCCGCGGCGCACAGCCGGTTCGAGCGCGCTTACGCGCAGGTCGGCCAGCCGAGCCAGCAATCGCTCGATGCCATCACCATCGTTGCCAGCAAGAGCGAAGAGAAGGCGATCGACGCGCTGGCGCCGGTCAGCGTCGTCACCCTGGAACAGATCCAGGGCATTCAGCCCAAGCGCCTGCAGGACGTGTTCACCGCGATGCCCGGCGTGTCGTTCCAGGACCGCGGCGATGATGCTTCCAGCTCGATCAACATCCGCGGTTTGCAGGATTTTGGCCGGGTCGCCGTGGTGGTCGATGGCGCGCGTCAGAACTATCAGCGCTCCGGCCATCATGCTCAGGGTTCGTTCTTCCTTGATCCGGAACTGATCGGCGGCGTCGATGTGGTGCGCGGCCCGAGCGCCAACATTTTTGGCTCTGGCGCCATCGGTGGCGTGGTGTCGTTCCGCACCAAGGACATCAATGACGTGGTGCGTCCCGGCGAGCGTTGGGGCGTCGATATGACCGGCTCGTACGGCTCCAACAACGCGCGCGGGCTTGGGTCGATCTTCGGCGGCGTGCGCGTCGATCCCACGGTCGATGTGTTCGGCGGCGCGGTCTATCGCACCCAGGGCAACTATAAGGACGGTGCCGGCACTGAGATCGGCAACACCGGCAACGAGATTGCCGCGGGCTTGATGAAGTTCACGGTGCGCCCGGCCGACGGCCATGAGATCAAGTTCGGCGGCCTCTATCAGGATTATGATTACAGCATGGGCCAGTTCAACCGTGGCCCGGTGCTGACCGCGGCGCAGCGCGCGCTGTATCAGGGCTCGTCGGTCTATGCGTCGAATGTACGCAATTCGACCGGCACGATCTCCTGGCGCTACGCCAAGCCGGACGACACCTGGTTTGACTGGAACATCAACCTGTACGGCAACCGTACCGACAACGATCAGACCAAGACCTATCACTATTCCACCAGCGGCTCGTCCTATTGCGGACCCGGCAATTACGGCAACAACATTTCCGGCTGCATCGGCGACAAGCGCAGCTATCTGCTCGACACCATCGGCATCGATGCCAACAACACCAGCCGTTTCCAGTTCGGCGATTGGCGCACCGCGGTCACTTACGGCGTCGATGCCTTCAACGACAGCGTCAAGACCACGGATTCGCGCGGCAACTCCAATGTCACCACGCCGAGCGGCGAGCGCACCGTGTCGGGCGGCTTTGTGCAGCTTAAGAACAATTACGCCAATTGGCTCGAAGTGATCGGCGCGGCGCGCTACGATCATTATGAGCTGTCATCGCTGACCACCAGCGCCAGCGGTAGCCGGCTGTCACCGAAGATCACGGTCGGCGTCACGCCGCTTGCCGGCTTCACGCCCTATCTCAGCTATGCCGAAGGCTATCGCGCGCCATCGATCACCGAAACGTTGGTGACCGGCAGTCACTCGACCGGCGGCGGTCCGCCGATCTTCATCTGCCCGGATGGCCGTGCGGCGCTGTTCTGTCTGTTGCCCAATCCGGACCTGCGTCCGGAGGTCGGCAAGAACAAGGAAGCAGGCGTGAACCTGAAATACAACGATGTCTTCGCCGCTGGCGATACGTTCCGCGGCAAGATCAACGTGTTCCGCAACGATGTCGATGACTACATCGAGATGGTGGGCTCGACGCCGCAGGCCACCATGTATGGCATGTACAGCAAGTTCTATCAGTATCAGAACATCCCACAGGTGCGGATCGAAGGCGTCGAAGTCGAGACCGCCTATGATGCAGGCGGCTGGTTTGTCGGCGTGACCGGCACCTGGCAGCGCGGCAACAATGTCGAAACCGGCGTCGCGCTTGCCACCGTGCAGCCGCGCAAGATCGTCACCGACGGCGGCGTGCGGCTGCTTGATCGGCAACTGACCATCGCCGCGCAATGGGCGTCGTATGCGGCCACACCGACAATTCCGGGCTATCTGCCTTCGACCGCCTATGACCTCGTCAATCTCAACGTGGCCTATCGGCCGACCGCCGATATCACGCTCAACTTTTCGATCGATAACCTGTTGAACGCTTACTACCGGCCTTATGCGATCCCGGGATCGTCGGTCGATGGCACTTCGCAGAACGACGTGCTGTTCAGCAGTCCCGGTCCCGGCATTGTCTACAAGGGCGGCCTGAGAGTGCATTTCGGCGGTGCATGATCGACTACGGAGCGCCGTCGCCGGTCACACAGGCGGCGGCGCTGCATAGCCAGCGGATACCAGCAAGCAGCAAGCAAGGAGGCGTGATGTTCATTGCCATGAACCGATTTCAGGTGCGGATCGGCGCGGAGCCGACTTTCGAGGCGATCTGGCGGACGCGCGAGTCGCATTTGAACGAGATGGCAGGGTTCATCGAATTCCGGCTGCTCAAGGGGCCGACGGTTGAGGATCACACGCTGTATGCCACCCACACCAGCTGGACTGACAAGGCGTCGTTTGAGGCCTGGACCAGCTCTGAACAATTCCGCCGGTCGCATGCCCGCGCCGGCAATGACAGCGGCCAGAGCCTCTATCTCGGCCATCCGCGCTTTGAGGGCTTTGAGGTGATCCGTTCCGAGTCCAAAGCCGACGCCGCGGCCTGATCATGATGCAAGGAGAGATGACGATGACCACCGAAACGACGCAGGCTGATCTGAAAACCTATCTGGCGCAGCGCCCTGGCGCGGTGATCGAGGAGGTCGCCAAGGAGCGTCAGATTGCGCCGCGCGCAGTGCTGGAAGCGCTGCCGGCCGGCATGGTGAAGTTCGGGCCCGGTGAAGCGTTCGCCGTGGTGATGGAGGAAATCTCCGGCTGGGGCGAGGTGACGCTGATCGTGCACACCGAGGACGCGATCTTCGAATTCACCGGCAGCGTGCCGCCGGGCGAGTTGTCGCGCGGTTACTTCAATCTGATGCAGCCCAAGGGATTGCACGGCCATCTGCGTCACGACAATTGCGCGGCGATCGCCTTCGTTGAGCGGCCGTTCATGGGCAAGGCCACCGCGTTCATCGCCTTCCTCAATCAACACGGCGGCATCATGTTCAAGGTGTTCGTCGGCCGCGACGAAGCCAAGGAGCTGCGCGCCGATCAGCTTGCGCAGTTCAGAGCGCTGGCGGCCAGCCTGGAAGCCAAGCAAGCGGCGTAGTGACGATAAGGATGTGCCGGAAATGATGGGGCGCAATCAACCGATCGCTGCACGACGACAAGTGGCCATGAGCACCGCGGTGATCGTGCTGCTCGGCCTTGCCGCAACATCGGCAGCGGCGGCGCCGGATACGGCGTCGCTGCCGCGCGATCTGTCGCCATGGGGCATGTTCCACAATGCCGATGTGGTGGTGAAGGTGGTGATGGTCGGGCTGGCGGCGGCGTCGCTCGCGGCATGGACGGTGTGGCTCGCCAAATCGATCGAACTGCACCGCGAGCTGGCCTTGGCGCGCGGCCGGCTGCGTTCACTGGAAAGCGACAACAGCCTTGAGCAGGCGGAGGCGGATTGCGGCGAGGCCAGCGACGCGGTCGCCGAGATGATCCGGACGGTCGGACGTGAAGCCCGGCTGTCGTCGGGCGCGGTGCAGAGCGCCGAGTTCAAGGAACGGGTGCTGCTGCGGCTGGAACGGGTCGAAGCGGCGGCGGCGCGGCGCATCGGCATCGGCACCGGGTTATTGGCGACGATCGGCGCCACCGCGCCGTTCGTCGGCCTGTTCGGTACGGTGTGGGGCATCATGAATGCCTTCATCGGCATTTCCGAAGCGCACACCACCAATCTCGCCGTGGTCGCGCCCGGCATCGCCGAAGCGTTGCTGGCGACCGCGCTCGGGCTCGTTGCCGCGATTCCGGCAGTGGTGATCTACAATCATCTCGCGCGGCGGATTTCCGGTTATCGCGCGCTGCTCGGCGATGCCGCTGCCCAGATCGTGCTGATGCTTGGCCGTGAGGGCACGCGCGCCACCACGCGCGCGGTGCGGGCGGTGAGGTAGGCCATGGCCGGATCGGTGAGGCGCCGCGGCGGCGATGATGATCTGGTTGAGGCGCATGAGATCAACGTCACGCCGTTCATCGACGTGATGCTGGTGCTGCTGATCATCTTCATGGTGGCCGCACCGCTCGCCACCGTCGATCTCGGCGTCGATCTGCCGTCCAGCACCGCGCAGCCGCAGCCGCGGCCGGAGCAGCCGGTGTTTGTGTCGCTGCGATCGGATCTGTCGGTGGCGGTCGGCGAACAGATCGTGGCGCGCGAGGGTTTGGCCGGTGCGCTCGATGGCGCCACTAAGGGCAACAAGGACGAACGGCTGTTTCTGCGCGCCGACAAGACCGTCAGCTATGGCGAGCTGATGGCGGCGATGAATCTGCTGCGCGACGCCGGCTATCTCAAGGTGGCGTTGGTCGGGCTGGAAGGCAGTGGAGCTTTGCCATGAGCAACACGATCGTCGGCAATTGTCTGGCGCTGCATGTGTTGGGTGAGCGCGGCGCGACCTCGCGCTGGGTGCTGTCGGCCGCGGTGATCATCGGCTTGCACGCCGGTGCCGTTGCCGCCGCGCTGGCGCTGCAGGTGCCGAGCCCGCCGCCAGGATCGCCGACTGCGGCAATCCTGATCGATCTGGCGCCAGCGTCCGCGTCGCCGCAAACCACGCCGCTCGATCTCGCGCCGGGACCCGAGATGCAGCAGGCCGCAGAATCGGCACCGCCACCCGAGCCTGAGCCGGACACCGCTGCAACGGCCGCCATAGCGCCGACGCCGCCTCAGCCGTCGCCACTGGTGACGCTGCCGGCGGCCGACAAGGTCGAGCCAGCGGAAAAGCCCGCCGAGCAGCGCAAACAGCAGGTGGCGCGTCAGAAGCCGGCCAAGCGCCAGCGCGAAGCCAAGCTGCATCCGTCCGAGCAGCCGCCAGCGCCGCGCACCAGCGCCGCGCCGCGCGCCGAGCGCAGCGCACCAACGCTGACCGGCTCGGTCGCCGGTGCCCATGCGGCGATGTCGCTGCCGTCCTATCGGGCGCTGCTGGCGGCGCATCTGCAGCGCTTCAAGCAATATCCGGCGGCCTCGCGGGCGGCGGGCGAGCAGGGCACGGCCATGCTGAGTTTCGTGGTGGCGCGCAACGGCCGGGTGCTGAGCAGCAGGCTGGCGTCATCGTCCGGCTATGGCGCGCTCGATGCCGAGACCATGGCGATGATCCAGCGCGCCCAGCCGCTGCCGTCATTCCCCGACGATGTGCCGCATGCCCAGATGAGCTTTTCGGTGCCAGTGCGGTTCTCGGTGCGCTGACGGCGCGCGTTTAGCGCGTCAGCCGGCTTCCTTGACCGATACGTGCTGATGGGCATGGCTGTGCTCGCCATGGGCGTGTTGCTCGCTGCGCAGATCGACCGGAATGGTCACCAGCCGGCCATGGCGCACCCCGCGCTCGGCTATCACATGCTCGGCGAGATGGCGCACCGCGCCCGTGTCGCCGCGCAGCACCGCCACTTCCATGCAGCTGTCGTGGTCGAGATGGACATGCAGCGTCGCGACCGACAGATCATGATGGTCGTGGTGGGTATGGGCCAGCCGCTTCGACAGCTCGCGGATGTGGTGGTCGTACACATAGACCAGCGCCGCCATGCAGGTCGGCGCCTCTGCCGCGGGGGCAGTTGCGGCGTCTTCGCGCTCGCGCTGCAGGCCGGCGCGCACCAGATCGCGCATCGCTTCGGAACGGTTCTGATAGCCGCGCAGCGCGATGAAGCGATCGAGCTCGTCCATCAATTCATCGTCGAGCGTCATGGTGATCCGCTGCATCGGCCGTCCTCCCCCTGAACGCCGGCGCAAGATGCGTGCTGCGCCGTTGCGGCCACGATAGCGGAGCGCCGGCCGCCGGTCGAGCGGCGCCGGTTTGGCCGGTCAGTGCGGGTTTTCCAGGCTGAACAGCTCGGACTGTTCGTCATAGGCGAACAGCTCGGCGTAGCGGCCCCACGAGACGATGGTCTTCAAGGTCTCGTCGGCGTAGTCCTCCGACATGTAGTCTTCCAGCTCGTTGCGGAACCGGGCAGCCGGGGCGGTGTGCGAGGGCCGCTCGTCGAGCACGCGCCGGATCAGGCCGATCACCGGCACATAGGTGATCAGATGATCGGCAAACAGCTTTTTGCGGGCGTCGGTATCGAGTTCGGCAAAGCGCCGGCCGGGCTCGGCCAGCACGATGTCGCCCTCGCTGACTTGCGCAAAGCGCAGCAACTGCAGCGTTTCCGCGAGCACGAACAATTCGTCGGCTTCGAGCTGCAAGGTCTCGGCCAGCACCGGCAGGTCAGCGCGGCCGTTATAGGGCTCGCGCGCCAGCGTCTCCATCAGACCGGCCATCAGGTTGGAGGAGATGTGGTTCAGCACCAGGCCGACGCCGGTGCCGGGCAGGCCTTCGATCGCCGCGGCGCGCGGCTCGGGGCGCTGCGTCATGCGGGCATAGATGCTGTCGACCAGCTGGCGGAACGACGGGTCGAGACGATTGCGCGGATGCGGTAGCTCGACCTTGATCTCGGCGGCGACCCGGCCCGGATTGGACGAAAACACCAGGATGCGGTCGCACATCAGCACCGCTTCCTCAATGTTGTGGGTCACCATCAGCACCGATTTGATCGGCAACCGGCCTTCGACCCACAGCTCGATCAGGTCGGTACGCAGCGTTTCGGCGGTGAGCACGTCGAGCGCCGAAAACGGCTCATCCATCAGCAGCAGATCGGGATGCACCACCAGCGCGCGCGCAAAGCCGACGCGCTGGCGCATGCCGCCCGACAGCTCCTTGGGATAGGCGGATTCGTAGCCATCGAGGCCGATCAGGTCGATCGCGGCCAGCGCGCGCGAACGCCGTTCGGCACGATCGATGCCGAGCGCTTCCAGGCCGAGTTCGACGTTTTGAAGCACCGTCAACCACGGAAACAGCGCGAAGGACTGAAACACCATGGACACGCCATCGGGCGGGCCGTTGATGTCCCGCCCGCGGCAGCGCGCCGAGCCGCCCGACGGGGCGATCAAGCCGGCGATGATGCGCAGCAGCGTTGACTTGCCCGAGCCGGAGCGGCCGAGCAGGCCGACGATCTCGCCGGCACGCAGCGTCAGATCGACGTCTTCCAGCACCACCAGGTCTTCGCCGCTGCCCTTGGGGAACAGCCGCGAGACATTGCGCAACTCAATGAGATCGGCGGTCATGCGATCCTCGACCATCTCGTTTCTCCTCAGCCGAGCCGCAGGCGACGTTCGCCAAAGGCGTGGAGCGGCCGCCAGAACAGCCGATTGAACAGCGTGACCATCACGCACATCACGGTGATGCCGAGCACCACACGCGGGAAGTCACCCGACACGGTCGCGCCGGCGATGTAAGCGCCAAGCCCGGTGGCTTGCAGCTGCGTCTGGCCCCAGCTCGCCACCTCGGCGACGATCGAGGCGTTCCAGGAGCCGCCCGACGCGGTGATGGCGCCGGTGATGTAGTACGGGAAGATGCCGGGCAGCACCACTTTCACCCACCAGCGCCAGCCGCGCAGATGAAAGCTGCTGGCCGCCTCACGCAGATCGTTGGGAAAAGCGCTGGCGCCGGCAATGACGTTGAACAGGATGTACCATTGCGTGCCCAGGATCATCAGCGGGCTCAGCCAGATGTCCGGGTTGAGACCGTATTGCACGATGCCGACCACGAAGATCGGAAACGCCAGATTGGCCGGGAACGCCGCCAAGAACTGCGCGATCGGCTGCACGCGCTCGGCCAGCTTGGGGCGCAGCCCGATCCAGACCCCGATCGGCACCCAGATCAGGCTGGCGAGCGCGATCAGCACCACCACACGGGTCAGGGTGATCAGACCGAGCCCGACCGCGTTCAACACGTCGGCGAACGCCAGCGTTTCTGACAATTGGCCATAGAGGCGCCAGCCGACATAAAAGGTGCCGGCGCCAATGCCGAGCACCCAGAGCACATCGAGCAGCCGCGACAACCATTTTGGCGCGACGCCGCGCGGCCAACGCCACGGCATCCGGAATTGCCAGTTGGAAATCGAATGCGTCGCCGCGTCGAACGGCACCGACAGCGCGCGCAACGCCCGGGTGCGGCGAAACAGATCGAGCACCCAGGAGGTCGGCTCATTGCCGGACGAGGTCTGCTCGAAGCGGAATTTGTTGGCCCAGGCCACGATCGGCCGGAACAGCAACTGATCATAGGCGATGATCACCAGCAGCATCGTCAGCAGCGCATAGCCGATCGCGGCGAGGTCGCGCTGCTGGATCGCGAGCGCGACATAGGAGCCGACGCCGGGCAGGGTGACCGTGGAATTGCCGACCGTGATCGCTTCCGAGGCGACCACGAAGAACCAGCCGCCGGACATCGACATCATCGTGTTCCAGATCAGCCCCGGCATCGCGAACGGCACGTCGAGCCGCCAGAACCGCTGCCAGGCGCTGAGATGGAAGCTGCGCGAGGCTTCCTCCAGATCCTTGGGCACGTTGCGGATCGACTGGTACATGCTGAACGTCATGTTCCAGGCCTGGCTGGTGAAGATCGCGAACACGCAAGCGAGTTCGGCGCCGAGCACCCGGCCCGGAAACAGGCTCATGAAAAACACGACCGTGAAGGTCAGAAAGCCGAGGATCGGCACCGACTGCAAAATGTCGAGCAGCGGGATCAACACCATCTCGGCGCGCCGGCTCTTGGCGGCCACTGTGGCATAGACCAGCGTGAACAGCAGCGAACAGGCGATCGCGGTCAGCATGCGTAGCGTGGTGCGCAGCGCATATTCCGGCAGATTCCACGGATCGAGCGACACCGCAGGGTTGTCGAGCGCGGACAGCGGCACGTTGATCTGCTCGCCGCCATAGACCACCAGCATCATCACGCCGACGATCAGAATTAGCGCGACGACATCCCACAGGTTTGGCACGTAGGTGCGCCCCAGCGAGGGCGGCGTAACGACATGTGCTGGCATGCGCGGCACCGTGAATCGAGTTTTGAAGTTGCCCGTCGGCGCCGCCGCATCGCTGTCGAAGTGGCGTGGTCCGACTGGATCGACACCGGATCGGCCATGGCAGCCGGCTGTGGCCGCGACCTAGTCAAGCGTCGAATTGTTGTCAATCCAAATCGGTCCGTCCGGCCGGCGAGCGTTGTTGGCCGGGCGCGCGTTAATCATGTCGGGATGGCAGCACGGCGTAAGGCTCGCGATCGCGCGGAGCAGCTGGCCGGCGTTATCCTGCGGCGCGGCGCACGCCCTGGCCGTCATCGAACTGTCGCAAACAATGCGTGCCGGGCGCCGCCGCGCCGTGCTGTTGTGGCCGCTCGGCGACACCCACAGGAAACTTGGCGAGGCTGTTCTAAATTCTCGGTGGCCCCGGCACTGTTGTGATACGGGGCGACCTACTGGTTGAGTCGAGGAGTTTAAGCCCATGCGGCAGGCATTCTTGCAGGGGGTGGTCGCGGTCCTGATCGTGACGCCTGCGCTGGGCAACGAAATCGCCGTCAAGGCGCCGCCAGCTGCTGCGGGGCTCGATCGGTTCGATTGGCGCGGCTTTTACGTGGGCAGTCACTTCAGCCATCTCACCGGCGACTCGCATTGGGCGGCGGCGCAGGGGCCCTCGGGCACGATCGGCTTGTTCGATATGTTCGATGCGTTCCGCGGCAGCGGCAGCTATGCCCTGGGTTTGCAGGGCGGCTACAATTTCGTGCTGCCCTCGGGATGGCTGCTTGGTGTCGAAGCCGACATCGTCGCGCCGAATCTGATCCACGGCAGCCAAAGCTTCACGCTGCCGCAAGATGGCACGCGCGAATATCAGACCCGGACCGTGCTGTCGGGCACGGTGCGCGGCCGGCTTGGTTACGAAGTCCATGGCTGGCTGCCCTATGCCACCGCGGGTTTCGCGTGGAGCTATGATCGGCTGCACTGGAATAATCCGGCCGCCGATCAGCAAGAGACCGCCTTGCTGTGGCGGCTTGGCTGGGCGGCGGGCGCGGGCGTCGAGGTGCCGCTGGCACCGGCCTGGAGCGCGCGCGTCGAATATCTGGCGAGCGGCTTTGGCAAGGAAGCCGTCGATTTCCCGGCCGCGCGACAGCGCGTCGAATCCGATCTTATGCTGCACAGCCTGCGGCTGGGGCTCAACTATCGGATCGGCGAGGATCTCGGCAAAAGCGATATCTTCACCCGCGGGGTCGATGCGCTCGAACTCGATCGCTTCGCGTTTCACGGCCAGACCACGCTGACCTGGCAATACGCCTTGCCGTTCCGTTCGCCCTATCGCGGCACCAACAGTCTGGCGCCGAACCATGCCCGCCAGACCTGGGACACCACGCTCTATATCGGCACAAAACTGTGGGACGGCGCGGAAGCCTGGGTCAATCCTGAGATCGACCAGGGCTACGGCCTGAGCGGCACCTATGGCGTCGCGGCTTTTCCGAGCGCCGAGTCCTACAAGGTCGGGTCCGATTATCCCTATGCCCGGCTGACGCGCTATTTCGTGCGGCAGACCATCGATCTTGGCGGTCCGACTGAAACCATTCAGGGCGGTCCGAACCAGTTTGCCGGCAAACAATCGGCTGATCGGGTGGTGATCACCACCGGCAAATTTTCGGTCGGCGATATTTTTGACGTCAACCGCTATGCCCACGATCCGCGCGTCGACTTCCTGAACTGGGGTCTGGTCGATGCCACCACCTTCGACTACGCCGCCGATGCCTGGGCGTTCACCTATGGCGGTGCGGTCGAGTGGTACACTGGCGCTTGGACGGTGCGTGCCGGCCTGTTCGATCTGCCGGCGACGCCGAACAGCACCAATCTGGATCCGTCATTCAGCCAATTCCAGGTCGTGGGCGAAATCGAACGGCGCTACAATGTCATTGGACGCCCCGGCAAGGTGATGGTCACCGGCTTCCTGAACCGTGCCCGGCTCGGCCGCTTCGACGAAGCCGTGCAGCAGGGGCAGATCACCGGCACCACGCCGCGCATTGATCTGGTGCGGCGCTACACCAGCAAGACCGGCGTGTCGGCCAATCTCGAGCAGCAACTGACCGACGATATCGGCATGTTTGCGCGCGCTGGTTTCTCAAGCCCGAACCTTGAGACCAATGCATTCACCGATGCCGACCGCACGCTGTCGGCAGGGCTCTCGATCTCCGGTCGGCTGTGGGGACGGGCGGACGATACGTTTGGCCTTGGTGGGCTGGTTCACAACATCTCGGCGTCGCGGATCGCTTATCTCGATGCTGGTGGCATGACCGCGATCATTGGCGATGGTCGTCTGCCCAATCCCGGCAGCGAACGGGTGATCGAGGCCTATTACAGCCTGCCGGTCTATTCCTGGCGGCTGACGGCCGATTATCAGTATATCGCCAACCCGGCCTACAACCGCGATCGCGGCCCGGTGTCGGTGATCGCAACGCGGCTGCACACTCAGTTCTGATCAATCGTTGATATCGGTCAGTCGCGGCATAATCGCCGCGATGTGGGCATCCGCGATTCGCGCTGAGCGGCACAGCGTCCGCGCAATTCGGCGCTGATCAAATCGAAGCGTGGTTGCAGAATCTGTGGCTCGCCACCGTCGTGGCAGGTCTGCTGTTAGCAGCGCCGATGCGGCAGGATTGGCCGCATCATTCCGGTCGCTTCTCTGTCACATTCCGTGGTTTTCGAGCAACGATGGCTGCGCAAAGCATCGCTCGCCGAGGATTTTTACCAAGCTGTCATCTTCCATTGGCTGATCGCCTCTAGCGTCCGGCGCACGGCAGAGGGGGCACTCTCGAGCACGTATTAAGCCTGCCAGCACTGACCGCCGCACGCGCTGCGGGACGTTGCTCAAGGCTTGAATCATGACAGGCGAGGGCGGCCGACCTTGGCATCCTCCCGACAGCAACTTGGAGGTTTGACACTATGTTGATGCGACACTTCATCATTGGCTCGGCAGCGAGTCTGCTGACCATCGGCGCCGCGCAGGCGGCTGATCTGCCGCTCAAAGCCAAGGCGGTGGAGTATGTGAAGGTGTGCTCGCTGTATGGCGCGGGCTTCTATTACATTCCCGGCACCGATACCTGCATCAAGCTCGGCGGTTACACCCGCGCCGAAGTGGCGTTTAACGCCTCCGGCATGACCGCGACCCCGGCCTGGAACAAGGACGCCGGCCAGGGCAATCGCCTGAAGAACGACTACATCTTCCGTTCGCGTCAGGACCTCAATATCGACACCCGCACGGCCACCGACTATGGCGTGGTGCGCACCTATTTTGACGCGGTGTTCACCTGGACCAGTGGCGATGCGATCGCCGGTGGCACGCTCGGGGTGTACTTCGCCTTCATCCAGTTCGCCGGCTTTACCTTCGGTAAGGCGGTGTCGCAGTTCTCGGCGCCGTGGAACGGCACCCCGGGCAACATCACCTCGAACCTGATCGGCGGTGACGACGTCTCCACCGGCATCAATCAGATTTCGTACACCGCGCAGTTCGGCAACGGCGTGTCGGGCACGATCTCGCTGGAAGATCAGTCGCAGTATCGTCAGGCCCAGGGCGTGTCTGGTCTGATCAATGTGAACGGGACTGGTTCAGACAACAACGCGGCTTCGTGGCTCGCTGGTGCTGGCCCGGGCACCAACAAGGCGGTTCCTACTTCGTATGTTGCAGGCACGCAGATGCCAGACATCGTTGGTCAGCTTCGTGTTGATCAGGCCTGGGGTCTGTTCCAGGTTGCTGCGGCCGCGCACCAGATTCGCGCCAGCTACTATAACCCGTCGAACGAAACCACCGGACATCCAAGCGACAAGTATGGCTATGCGGTGATGGCCGCGTTGTCGCTGAAGAACCTGCCGACCGGCGCAGGTGACAGCATTAATATCGACGCCACCTATGCGGATGGTGCGATCCGCTATGTGATCGGCGGTACCAGCCCGAACAACTTCTCGATGTTTGGCGATACTGGATTGGTGAATACCTATCAGAGCCTTGCGATTGGCTCAGCGGTGGACGGTGTGTTTGGAACGAACACCGGCATCTACACCACCAAGGCCTGGGGTATCCGCGGTGCTTTCAACCACAACTGGACTCCGAACTGGACCACCTCGGTGTTCGGCTCCTACAGCTCGGTTGACTTCGGTGGCACTGGTGGAGCGCTCTATACTTCTGGCCTGCGCAATGTTGTTGGCGGCACCTTCACCGGCAACCCGAACTTTGACATCATCCAGATCGGTACCCGTACCGCCTGGACCCCGGTCAAGAACTTGACCTTCACCGGCGAAGTGATGTGGACCAAGCTGGACCAGAATTACTCCGGCGTTACCGACAACGTAAACGCTGGTGGAACCAAGCCGACCAGCGGTATTCGCTCGTACGAGTTCAAGGATCAGGACACCTGGACCGGCGTGATCCGCGCGCAGCGGAACTTCTAACCTCAAGGGCAAGCCATGCGCTGCATCCGTGCGGCGCATGGCTCCTATTTTGGTGTCTGGTCAATATTTGCTCAGATGCTTTGCCCGCTCTCCATGCCGCGATTCTGCGCTGCAATTGTCCACAGACCTGGCGGCGATTCGGATAGTTGGGCCAATTGAGTAGTTGTCCGGCGAACCGTGTCCTGAGAGCCACGCTTTCTGATGGCGTTGCGGGCGGAATTGAAAAGCCTCATTTAATCATAAGGTTATTGGTGCGGCGCAGCACCTGATCCGTGTTATTTGTGCAACACCGGTTCGAAAACGATGGGCGTGCAACCCTCCAGCACCTTTCCATTGTTGCGCGTAGTCGGGTGTTGAGTAATTGTCATGCCTGCGACGGAGGGGGGCATCCCGAGGTCGCCCCGTTTAGACGGTTCGCTTACGTCCCTCGCGTTCAGCGGGTGTGTCCAAAGACGCGAAGCAGACTAGGCGGGCTTTCAGGGGGAGCAGGGAACCAACCTTCGGGACACACCGAGCAGGTTCGGAACCATCCCTACAGAGCAAACTTGGAGGTTTACATGAAGATGGTTAAGAGCCTTATCCTCGGCTCAGCGGCGGCCCTGGTCGCGATGGGCGGAGCTCAGGCAGCCGATCTCCCGTTGAAGGCCAAGGCGGTCGAATACGTGAAGGTCTGCTCGCTGTATGGCGCTGGTTTCTACTATATTCCCGGCACCGATACCTGCATCAAGCTCGGCGGCTATCTGCGCGCCGACGTGACCTTCAATGGTTCGGGCGCCTACAATGCGCCGGCCTGGGCTGGCGACGCCGGCAAGGGCACTCGCCTGAAGAACGATTACATCTTCCGGTCGCGGCAGGACATCAACATCGATACCCGCACCGCCACCGAATACGGTGTGGTTCGCACCTATTTTGACGCGGTGTTCAACTGGACCACTGGTTCGGACGCGATCGCCGGCGGTCAGGTTGGCGTGTACTATGCCTTCATCCAGTTCGCCGGGTTCACCATCGGTAAGGCCGTGTCGCAGTTCGATACGCCCTGGACCGGCTACCCGGGCAACAACACTTCGTTCCTGATCGGCGGTTACGACGACGTGACCGGCATCAACCAGATCTCGTATACGATGCAGTTCGGCAACGGCGTGTCGGCCGCGATCTCGTTGGAAGATCAGAGTGCCTATCTGCAGGGTGGTCTGTATAACGTTAGTACGGTGCCCGCTCTGGTCAGTGGTGTCAGCCCGGCCGGCTCGCTTTATCTGGCTGGCGTCCCTGGCGTTAATAGCTATGCTGGCGTCCAGGTTCCGGACATCGTCGGGCAAATTCGCGTCGACCAGGCTTGGGGCTTGTTCCAGGTTTCAGCGGCTGCACATCAGGTGCGTGCCAGCTATTATACGACTGCCACTGGTTCTCTTAGCGAGTCGCTTGGGCATCCGGGTGACAAGTGGGGCTATGCGGTGCAAGCCGCTCTGTCGCTTAAGAACATCCCGACCGGACCGGGCGACAGCATCAACATCACCGCGACCTATGCTAACGGTGCCAGCCGTTACGTGATCGGTGGTGTCAGCCCGAATAGCTTTGCAATGTTCGGCAACAGCAGCTCGGTTTATCAGAGCATTGCGTTCGGAACGTCCGCGGACGGCGTGTTTGGCAACGGCACTGGAATCGAACTGTCCAGCATCTGGGGCGTTCGCGGCGCTTTCAACCACAACTGGAGCCCGACCTGGTCGTCCTCTCTGTTCGGAGCTTACACCTCTGTTAATTGGGGTTCAGGCGGCTCCAACCTCATCTGTGGTGGGTACGCGCACACGCTCGGCGGTGTGGCGGGTGGCGTAACCTTGTCTGGCACCTGCAACCCGGACTTCTCAATCTCCCAGATCGGCACGGTTACGCGCTGGACCCCAGTTCGTGGTCTGACTTTCTCGGGTGAAGTGATGTATACCCACCTCGACCAGAATAACTCGGGTACCATCACTGGTAGTGCTGGTGGTGGAAAGCCGGGGTCGACCCCTTCGAACCCTGTCTCCTACGAGTTTAAGGATCAGAACACCTGGTCCGGTCTGCTCCGGGCGCAGCGCACCTTCTAAGCGCAGGTCTGAAAGACCTCGATCTTCGAAACCCCGGCGGGCAACCTCCGGGGTTTTCATTTTTCAACGTCGAGTCTGGTTGTTGGCGGATGGGACTGGGAGCTACGTGGAAAGTCGAAGAATTCGGATAGTGTCAAACATTAGAGATGCTTAGTGGCGATTGTTAATGATGAGATGTAAATCGCCCCGGGGCCGACGAATAACGGGCACCTTCCGGGGTAACCCCTGGCTTCCCGATCCATGAGATGGCTCCCGACCGACGCGTGTAGCTGGGGCAGGACCCGCTGTGCGCCGATTGAGCAGGGAAGGTAGCTGCGAGCATTCCGGTCGCAACGGCTATCGATCAAGCCGCGACGACGCGGGGCGCTGATCTATAGTCTTTTTGAGCGAAGTGGATCCCAGTTCGGGTCAATAAAACAAGTCAGCACATAAGGTTAGAGCTTCGGTCGAATCCATTAGATCCGAAAAAGCTCAAGCAGCCCCGGCATCAGTCCCCGCCGGCGCCGCGGTGCAAATCGGCCTCGATCTGCAATCTCGTGCCGCCGCCGAACCGGGCGCGATAGACCTGCAGATTCTCCATGATCCGCTGCACATAGTTGCGGGTTTCGGAGAATGGGATCAGCTCCACCCAATCAACAGCATCGACTTTGGGATCGCGCGGGTCGCCATAGCGCTCGATCCATTTGCGCACGCTGCCTCGGCCGGCATTGTAGGCGGCGAAGGTCAGGATGTAGGAGCCGCGATAGTCTTCCAGCAGTCCGCCGAGTTCAGCGGCACCGAGCGCGGCGTTATAGACCGAGTCTGATTTCAACCGCGCCAGATCAAAAGTGGCGCCATATTTCTTGCAGACATAGCGGCCGGCATCCGGGGTGACCTGCATCAGCCCATAGGCGTTGGCGGGCGACACCACCGCCGGATTGAACGCGCTCTCCTGGCGCGCGATCGAATAGATCACGCTGCGATCGACGTCCGGTCCGATCGGCCGGAACTGCGGAATGCCGACCAGCGGATAAGCATAGTGATCGAACGGCAGGCCGCGATTGAGCGCGGCCTTGCCGACCAGCAGCATGCCGCGGGCATCATTGTTGCGGGCGGCCAGCTCCGCCAGACCCACCAGGGCGTCGGGATCGCCGTTTTCGCCCATGTCGGCGAAGATCGGCACGGCGATCTCGCGCTCATCGAGCGCGTACAACAATTGCACGGCCCGGACGATCTCGAGCTGGGCACCGCGGCCGCGCAGTGGGCCATTCAGCTCGATCTGCGGCAGGCCAAGCTTGGCGCGCGCCAGCTGGCCGTAATAGCTGGTCGATTGCTGCGCGGCGGCGGCATAGGCTTGGCGGGCTTCTTGGCTTCGGCCGGCAGCTTCTGCGGCGCGGCCTTGCCAATAGCCGGCGCGCGCCAGCGCGGTCGGGTTGACGCTGCCGACGCCGATCCGCGCAAAATGCTGCGCGGCCGTCGCGGGATCATTGAGAAAACGCAGCGCGATCCATCCGGCGGTGAATTCCTGCTCGGTCTTGTAAATGTCGCGCGCCGGCAGTGCCGCGTCACGGGCGATCAGATAGGCCGACCGATAGTCGCCGACATCGATCATCTTGCGCGCCAAAAGGCGGCGCTCGATCCACCATTCATCGAGATTGTGCAGCCGGCCGGGGTCGCGCGGCGCGTTCAGCATCAGCCTGGCGGCGTCGGCGAACTCCTCGTCGCGGCGCAGCATCTGAATGCGGGCGAACAGATAGCCGGGATCGCTGCGCAGTTCGTGCGGCACGGCATCGAGCAATGCTTTGCCGTTCGCGGTCTTGCGCGACATCGCCAGCCGGGCGCGTGCCAGCGCCACATAGCCCGGGCCGAGACGACGCGCCGCCCGCAAGGCGCCGTCGCCGTCGCTGCCATAAGCGAGAAAGTCCATGCGCGCTTTGTGATCGCTGCCCGACAGCAGCGCGCCGAAAAACTCGAGCGCGGTGTTTTCCAGCGTTTCGGACATCGAGTCGCTGCGCCAGGCATCGCGGACCAGCCGCTCGGCTTCGCGGCGATCGCCGCGCGCCAGCAGCGCCCGCGCCAGCGCCAGTTTGCCCTTGCCGGAAATCGGCGTCTCGTTCTGGAAATAGCCGAGGATGGTGGCGTCGTCGCGCTTGTCGTCCCACAGCGCCGCTTCGGTGCGGCGCCGCAGGAAGGTCTGCGACGGCCAGCTCGGATTGGCGGCCAGGAACGCGCGATAGCGCTCGACGCTGGCGCCATTGTCATCGCTGCGCAGGATCAGCCATTCCGCGAGCTTGCGCGCCACCGGATCGGAAATCGCGGCGGCCGCCTGGGTCGCCTCAGTGGGATTGCGCTTGCGCACCAGTTCGATCACGCTTTCCAGCGTCTCGACGTCGGCCTGCGAGGTGCTGGTGGTGGCGGCGAGCGCGGCGGGGGCGACATGCTTGGCTGCGGGCCTAGCGGCCGTCACCGCATGTTGCCGGGTTGCCGGTTCAAGGGCCGGGGCGCGCGAGGCTGCGGTGGCGAGTGGGGTCTTGTCAGGAACAGCTGCCGGTGTCGCCTGCCGCGCCATGGGACGGGGTTTGGGCAGCGGGACCTTGGCCGCGGCCGCCGCGTCCAGCGAACAACTCAGCCCGATCAGGAGAGCGAGCGCTGCCGCCGAGCAGTTCAGCGCCGTTGATGACGCTGCCAGCCCGCCGCTGGGCGGTGACGAAAGAGGGGGCAAACCGATCGGTCCTCAGATCTGATTCGATGCGACTACGTTGTCGGCTCAGATTGCGACCAAAATGTTGAAATTGCGGTTTCCAAACAGCAACCATGAGGCTGCGGATTGTCGCAGCGTGCATCCTAGCTGGCAGGCTGTCCCGCCAAGAATCTTCACCCAATATGACAAGAGCAGCGCCGAACTGGCGCCGCTCTCTCGAAAAATTAAGACGCTACCGGGTCAAGGGCAGCGGTGCCGCCGGCCATCATAGCCGAGATAGGTGCCGGTCGCCGGATTGTAGGACTTGAAGCGTCGCATGCAGTACGCGACCGAGCGCTGGTCGGTCTGGATCGCCACCACCGGCTCGCCGTCGTCTTCCTCGTAATAATAGGACGGCGCATAATAGTAGGAGCTGTAATAAGGCGCCCCGAACCCGAAGCCGAACCCGGTGGCCACGCCAGGATAATAGCCGCGGTGATAATGGCGCCAGCCGCCGCCGTGCCATCCAGGTCGCCCACCACCATGCCATCCTGGCCGGCCGCCGCCGTGCCAGCCGGGACCACCTGCAATCTGGCCGCCGATGGGAGGCCGATAGCTGCCGCCCACACTCGGGCTGCCACTGAACACCGGACGACTTAGGCCGGGACCGGCTCCCATTGATGGTCGGTAGGCGCCGCCAATAGCCGGTCCTCCGCCTCCGCCGCGGAATGCTCCTCCGCCACCGCCGACCGCCGGTCCACCGCCGCCGCCGCCGACTGCAGGTCCGCCGCCACCACCACCGCCACCACCAATCGAGGGGCGATAGGCTTGCGCCGACGCATCAACCACCGCTCCGGGCAGGCTGATCGTCAGCAGCGCCGCCAGGGCGGTGCTTGTGAGAATTTTCGCACTGATCATCGTCAACTCCTTTCACGGAACGGGTCAACCGCAGTGCATGCAGGTCGTTCCCATCGCGCCGTTCCCGACACTCAGCCCGCCAGCCTCGCCAAGCCATCGCTGACGATGACACCTCGCGACTGACAATGCCCTGAACGGATTGCGTTGAAAGCTGGGCAAGCTGCCGCAGCATTGCGAACGCCGCTGGACATTCTTGCCAGCCGGTGGCATCACGAAACTCCCGGCGATCCGAGGACACGGTATGAAATTGTTTCTGCTCCGGTTTTTTACCTGGTGGACGGGCTTCACCTTCGGCACCCAATTCTGGACCTGGCGGTTCGGCGAACTGGTCGGTGTCGATGAGTTCGGCAACCGCTATTTCCGGACCAAGGGCGGCAAGATCGATCCCTCGCTGGGCTTTGAGCGGCGCTGGGTGCTGTATAACGGCTATACCGAACCCACCAGCGTACCGGCCGCTTGGCATGGCTGGCTGCACCACTCGGTTGATGTGCCTCCGACCGCGGAGCACTACACGCCGCGCGAATGGGAAAAGCCGCATCAGCCCAACCTGACCGGAACGGCCGGCGCGTATCGTCCCTCCGGCTCGACGCTGGCCAGCGGCCGCCGGCCGAAAGCGACCGGCGACTATCAGCCTTGGACGCCGTCAGCATAACGGGTCGGCTGCGCTGCGCTCGCGGCGCAAGAGTACAGCTCAGCTGACATTCTCTATTTGCCGAGTCCGGCCTGAGTTCGACCGCCAGTTTGCATCATCCGAGCGGACATGACTGCAATTTGCGGGCGGCGCGATTGATCGCCGCCTGACGCTGTTGCCGCGCGGCGGCGGTCAGATCACGGAGCCGCGCCAGTATCGCTGGTGCGGCGGTGTGCGGCGAGCCGGCCGCGAAGGGCGGGGCGGGGTCGTATTCCAAAGCCAGCTGGATCAGTTCGGCAGTGGCGCGATCGGTCAGCATCGAGGCCAGCAGCAGCGCAAAATCGATCCCGGCCGTGACGCCGCCGCCGGTGATGCGATTGCGATCGACGCACACCCGCGCCTTGGTGGCGATCGCGCCAAAAGCGTCGAGACCAGCAAGGGCTGACCAATGGGTGGTGGCGCGGTAGCCGCGCAGCAGCCCGGCCGCGCCCAGCAGCAGCGCGCCAGTGCACACCGAGGTCACAAAGCGTGCGCATTCGGCCTGCTGCCGTAGGAAGGCCAGCGTCTCCTCATCATCAAGCAAGTCATCGGTGCCGCGGCCACCGGGAACGCAGATGACGTCGAGCTGCGGACAGTCCGCGAAGGTGATGGTCGGTGTCAGCAGCAGCGGCGTGTCACTGGGCACCGGCGCCATCGTCTTGGCGACCAGGTGCACGGTTGCGCCCGGCAGCCGCGCAAAGACCTGCAGCGGGCCGGTAAGATCGAGCTGGGTGAGGTCCGGAAACAGCAGTAGTCCGATCTGCAGCGGGGGTGTCATGACGGTATCCTCAACGGCTCGATTTGCGGGGCGCAGCGTGACATGGTGGCCCGATGTCCGGAATGACAAAGTTCCCTCATTTTCAGACATAGGCGAGGGCGGGTGATGATCGCGGTGTTGATCTATCCAGGGTTCCAGCTGCTCGACGCTGCCGGGCCGATCGCGGCGTTCGAGATCGCATGCCGCCTTGCGGCCCGGCCGGTGGCAATCAAGGTGATCGCCACTACGGCTGGCGCGGTGCGTAGTTCGTCCGGCGTGGAACTGATGGCGCAGGGGCTGCGCGCCGCGCGCGGCGTCAGCACATTGCTGGTGGCTGGCGGCGAGGGCGTGCAAATGGCGCTGAGCTGCCCGCGCATGCTGGCCTTTGTGCGGGGCGCAGCAAGCCGCGGCTGCCGGGTGGCCAGCGTCTGCTCTGGCAGTTACCTGCTCGCTGAGGCGGGGCTGCTGAATGAGCGCTGTGCCACCACGCATTGGGGCCGGACTCGCGATTTCCGCAGCCGCTATCCGCGCGTGAAGCTGGAGCCGGACAGCATTTTTGTGCGCGACGGTGCGATCTGGAGTTCGGCGGGTATCAGCGCCGGCATCGACCTCGCTTTGGCGATCATCGCCGAGGATTTTGGCGATGCCATTGCGCAGCAGACCGCGCGGCAGCTGGTGGTGTATCACCGCCGCAGCGGCGGTCAGTCGCAGTTCTCGTCATTGCTGGAACTGCAGTCGCCGGCGGGCCGGTTTGGCGCGCTGCTCGATTGGGTGCGTGCGCATCTTGATCAGCGGCTCACCGTTGAGGAACTTGCTGGCCGGGTCGCGATGAGCCCGCGGCATTTCGCGCGCGCCTTCATCAGCGAGATCGGAACCACGCCAGCAAAGGCCGTGGAGCGGCTGCGGATCGAAGCGGCACGATCGATGGTGCAATCCTCGGCAAGTAGTATTGAGCGCGTCGCGCAGGCAACCGGCTTTGGTGATCCCGAACGGATGCGACGCGCCTTCATCCGCGCCTTTGGGCAGCCACCGCAAGCGCTGCGCCGTGCCTACCGCGCGACGGCGCACCATTGACCGCGCTTGGCAATCATGGTCGCATCTGGCTCGCATCGTCCGGCTCTGCTATAGCCTCACAGGTGTGTCCGCATGCGATGGAACCAAGGCTTGCCCTCGTCATCGATACTTGCCGACATTTTTCCCGGGGCGAGTGAACTCAGCCAGTTAATGCGCGCTCATGATTGGGCGTCGACGCCGCTTGGGCCGCCGACCAGCTGGCCCGAAGGGCTCAAAGTTCCGCTCCGCATGATGCTGACATCGCGCTTTGAGATGTGGCTCGGCTGGGGGCCCGATCTCGCGTTCTTCTACAACGACGCGTACATCCCGACTCTTGGCGCCAAACATCCCACTGCGCTCGGCCAGCCGATGCGGGAAGTGTGGCGTGAAGTGTTAGCCGATGTCGAGGATCGCATCCGCTCAGTGATGGTCGATAGCATCGCCACCTGGGACAAGGCGCTGTTGCTGCTGCTCAACCGCAATGGCTATCTGGAGGAAACCTACCACACCTTCTCCTACAGCCCGCTGCGCGGCGACACTGGCGCGACCGAAGGCCTGATGTGCGTGGTCACGGAAGAGACCGAGCGCGTGATCAGCGAACGACGGCTCAATACGCTGCGCGCGCTCGCTGACGGGCTGATCGGAACGCAGACCGTCAATCAGGTGATCGGCGAGGTGCGTACGGCGCTGGCGTTCAACAATCGCGATTTTCCTTTTGGCCTGATCTATCTGCTGGAACCGTCCGGAGGTTGGCGTGCGGAAGCCTTGAGCCGCGAGGCTCAGCCGCTGCTCAGCGTGGAATGGCCGCTGCAGGGGTTTGAAGGCAGCGTCAGTGCAAGGCGCATTGCGCTGCAGGGGCTGTCGCACCATCTGCCGCGCGGCGCATGGCAGATTCCGCCGAGCGAGGCGTTGCTGCTACCGATCACGCGCGGCACCGGCAAGCCGTTCGGCACCTTGGTACTCGGCCTCAATCCGTATCGGCCGCGCGATTACGATATTGTCGGCTTCTCGCAGCTAATCGCCGGACAGATTTCCGGTGCCCTGGCCAATGTCGAGGCGCTCGATAGCGAGCGACGCCGCGCCGATCGCATCTGGATGAATTCGCGCGATCTGCTGCTGGTGGTCGATCAAGACGGCGTGTTTCGCGCTGTCAGCCCGTCCTGGACGCGCGTGCTTGGCTATGCGCCGGACGAGCTGTTGGGCAGTGATTTTCGCAAATTCGTCCATCCCGATGATCTGGCGCAGTCAGAAGAAGCGCTGGCGACTGCGGTGCGATCCGACAATCTGACCGCGTTTGAGAACCGCGTGGTGGCCAAGTCGGGCGAGATCCGCTGGATCTCCTGGAACACCTCGTTGGAGGATCGACTGGTCTATGCTTATGGCCGCGACATCACCGCGGAAAAGCAGCAGGCCATGGCGCTGCTCGCGGCGGAGGAACAGCTGCGGCAATCGCAGAAGATGGAAGCGGTCGGCCAGCTCACTGGCGGCATCGCCCATGACTACAACAACATGCTGGCGGTGGTGATCGGCTCGCTGGAACTGCTCAATCGCAAGCTGGGTGAGCCGACCCCGCTGGTGAAGCGCTATATCGATGCTGCGATGGATGGCGCGCGGCGCTCAGCGGCGCTGACGCAGCGGCTGCTGGCCTTTTCCCGGCAGCAGCCGCTCAATCCGCAGATCGTCGATGCCAATCGGCTGGTCGCCGAAACTTCGGAACTGCTCCGGCACAGTATCGGCGCCAATGTCCGGCTCGAAACCGTGCTGGCCGGCGGTCTGTGGCGGGTTCATGCCGATCCCAATCAGCTTGCCAGCGTGCTGCTCAATCTCGCCGTCAATGCCCGTGACGCGATGCCGGATGGCGGCCGCCTTACCATCGAGACGCAGAACTTCTATCTGGACGATGCCTATGCGGCCGCCAATTTTGGCGTATCACCGGGGCAATTCGTAATGATCGCGGTGTCGGATAGCGGCACCGGCATGACGCCGGACGTGATGGCGAAAGCGTTCGATCCGTTCTTCACCACCAAGGAAGTCGGCAAGGGCACAGGCCTCGGCCTCAGCCAAGTCTATGGCTTCATCCGGCAGTCCTGCGGCCACGTCAAAATCTACTCCGAACCGGGACGCGGCACGACCGTGAAGGTCTATTTGCCGCGGATGATCGATCACGGCGAACAGCCCGAAGCGCTGCCGCGCGCGATCGCCGCGGCGGCCGAGGGCACCGCCGTGCTGGTGGTGGAGGATGAAGCGGCGATGCGCGATTTCAGCGTCGAAGCGCTGACCTCGCTCGGCTATCAGGTGTTCGCGGCCGATGGCGGCGCAGCGGCGCTGGCGCTGCTGGCGCAGCATCCGGAGATCGAATTGCTGTTTACCGATATCGTGATGCCGGACATGAACGGCCAGCAATTGGCCGAGGCGGCGTGTCGCTGCCGGCCCAATCTAAAAGTGCTGTTCACCACCGGCTACACCCGCAACGCCGTAGTCCATAATGGCGTGCTCGATCCTGGCGTGGTGCTGCTCGGCAAACCATTCGGGATCGATCAGCTCGCCGAGCATGTCCGCAAAGTGCTGGAGACGTAGCGGCGCGACAGCGATCGCATCCGCGGCCGCCACTCCGCATGGCGGCGTGCCGTTACGATATCCGCTTCAGCCAGTCGCCAATTTCCGCAATCGCGATATTGGCCTGCGGCAGCAGTTTGCCCATGGTGACGAAGCCGTGGAATTGGCCGGGGAAGGAGCGGTGCACCACCGCGACGCCGGCTTGCGCAAGGCGCTGGGCGTAGTCCTCGCCTTCGTCGCGCAGCGGATCAGCGCCGGCGGTGATGATATAGGTCGGCGGCAGGCCGGCGAGGTCTTCGACCCGGGCCGGCGACGCGCGCCAATCATGGGCGTCGTGATCGGCGCTGAGATAGTGATCGCGAAACCAGCGGATCAGGGAATGGGTGGTCAGCACGCTGGTCTCGGCCTCGCTGTGCGAGGGATGGCTCAACGCGAAATCGGTGGCCGGACAGATCAGCACTTGGCCGGCAAACATCGGGTCGGCGCGGTCGCGCGCCTCGATCGACACCACGGCCGCGAGATTGCCGCCGGCGCTGTCGCCACCGACGAAGAGTTTGGCCGGATCGATCTTCAGCACATGGGCGTTGAACGACACCCATTTCGCCGCGGCAATGGCGTCCTCCACCGCCGCAGGAAATTTGTGCTCGGGGGCGAGCCGATAATGGACCGCAACCACGATCAGCTCACCGCTGTCGGCGATGCAGCGGCACACCGCGTCATGGCTGTCGAGGTCGCCGGCCACCCAGCCGCCGCCGTGAAAGAACACCAGGCCCGGCGCCAGCCCGTCCTGACGGCGCAGTTTTTTCGGGGTGTAGATTCGGGCTTCGAGATCGCCGGCCGGTCCGGGAATCATGCAATCGTCCACGGAAGCCATGTCGGGCGCTTCCGGGCGAGCCTCGGTGGCGCTCTGCCGATAGAGCCGCCGCGCGTGCTCCGGCGTCAGCGATTCGAGCGGCGGCTGGGCGGCCAACTGAAAGGCCTTAAAGACGGCTTCGGCGTCTGGATCGAGTTTCACGGTCATGCAAGGTCCATGGTCGAAGGCTCACCAGCCAACGCAGTATCGCAATCCCAGGTGGTCTGGCCAGCCGGGCTGTGGACGGTTCACAACCAGCGCCGCTGGTCCGCGCCGCCCTTTCCCCGCCGTATTCGGCGTGTTAACGGAAAAGCCGCGAGCGGCCCGGGAAGTCCTCATCACGGCTGTACAATGTCGCGAGCCTTGATTCGTCGCTGTGAGCCGCGCGAGATGTTGCGATTTTTTGGTATTGCTGGTTTGGCCGCGCTGTTGGCAGCGCCGATGATGCTATCGGCGACACCTGCTAGCGCGCAGATTGGCACCATCTTCTCCGATCCGCCGCTGCGGCCGCCCGGCAATGTGCCGCGTGGTGGCGCTTACGAAGACGAGGAAGAGGTTCCGGATCTGCCGCCGCAAGGCCGGCTGCTGCCGACCCCGAACCGGCCATTGCCGGGGCAAGGGCAGGGACAAGGACCGGGACAGAGCGCGCTGCCTGGCCCGGTGCAATCGCAGCCGCTGCCGCCGCCGCCAGGCGCCGCGCTGCCGCCCCCGCAAACAGCTCCTAATGCCGCGGTGCCGCCTGCGGCCGCCGTGCCGCCGCCAGCGCCGGGCGTCGCCGCCGCGCCGCCGAGCGGCGCTGCCCAGCCGCAGCCCAAAACCACCGCGCCGCCGGTTCCGGCGACGTTGCAGCCGGGCGATGAGGTGGTGACCGAGCCGCCTGCCCAGAAGATCGTCAACAAGAAGGCGGTCTTCTCCGGCCTCGACAAGATCACCGGCCGCATCATCAATTTTGACGTCGATATCGGCGAGACCGTGCAGTTCGGTGCGCTGCGGGTGAAGACCGACGCCTGTTACACGCGGCCTTCGACCGAATCCGCCAACACCGACGCCTTTGTCGAGGTCGATGAGATTACGCTGCAAGGCGAGGTGAAACGGATCTTCTCGGGCTGGATGTTTGCGGCCAGCCCCGGTTTGCACGGCGTCGAGCACCCGATCTACGATATCTGGCTGACGGACTGCAAAGCGCCGGAGACCACGGTGGCCGCTGGCCAGGCCGACGCACAGCCCAAGCCCGCGCCGCCGCCGCCGGCTCAGAAGCGTGCGCCGCCCAAGCCGCGCCCGCAGCCGCAGGTCTATCCGCCGCAGCAGCAGGCGCCGACCACCTATCCGCCGCCTTATCGTTGATCCGGAAGGGCTGAACGCCGAGCTGCTCGCTGCCCTCCGGGCCAGCCGCAACACGTTTAGCGTTGGCTATTCGCAGCCGTTTATGACTATCGCAGCTTGATCGGCGGCCGGGGCGCGGCGATGATCTCGAGAGCCTGCGCGCCCGGCACTGGCTGCACGGCGGGCAATTGCAGGAAGTTGGCATGGCCCTTCAGGGCCACGTCCAGCATCACTCGGTAGCGCCGCCGCGGCACTTCGATCGCACCGAAACTGCGCAGATGATCGGTAACAAACTGGGTGTCGAGCAGCACATAGCCGCCGGCAATCAGCCGGGCCACCAGATGCACCAGCGCCACTTTCGAGGCATCGCGGGCGCGGTGGAACATACTCTCGCCGAAGAATGCGCGGCCGAGGCTGACGCCATATAGGCCGCCGACCAGATCGCCGTCCTGCCAGACCTCGACGCTGTGGCAATGGCCGATCTCGAACAGCCCGAAATACAGCTCGCGAATCCGGCGATTGATCCAGGTATTCTCGCGGCCCGGCTGCGGTTCGGCGCAGCCGTCGATCACCGCGTCAAACGCCTTGTCTACCGTGACGGAAAACGCTTCGGAGCGCACCGTGCGCGCCAGCCGCGACGCCACCCGAAAGCCGTCGAGCGGGATGATGCCACGTTGTTCCGGCTCCACCCAAAACAGCGTCGGATCATCGACGCTCTCGGCCATTGGAAAGATGCCGCAAGTGTAGGCGCGCAGCAGCATTTCCGGGGTGATGTCCGATGCTGAAGGATCGCGGCTGGTCATAACCTACCATAGCAGGTGGCAAGCGAAATTGCGACGCAACCGCGATCATGGCGCAATTTCGGCGACCGGAGGTCGAACCTATAGCCTGTGGTGTTCGTCTGGATCGATGCTAGCATCGCCCCAATATTGCGGGGAGGCCACATTATGGCAACGACGACGGGGCCAAATCCGGCCGTGTTTCATTTCGTCATTATCAAGCCGACCCACTACGATGACGACGGCTACCCGATCCAGTGGGTCAAATCGGCGATCCCGTCGAATACGCTGGCCTGCCTCAACGGTCTTGCCGAAGACGTTCGCCGCCGCCAGGTGCTGGGCGCCGATGTCGACTTCCGCATTCACACCTATGACGAGACCAATCGCAGGGTGCGGCCGCAGCAGATCATCGAGATGATCAGGAGCAGCGGCGGCCGCGCGCTGATCGGCCTGGTCGGGGTGCAGTCCAACCAGTTCCCCCGTGCGGTGGATCTGGCGCGGCCGTTTCTCGAGGCCAAGCTGCCGGTCTGTATCGGCGGCTTTCACGTCTCCGGTTGCCTCGCCATGTTGCCGGAAATTCCCGCCGATATCCGCGCCGCGCAGGAGATGGGAATTTCCATGTTCGCTGGCGAGGCCGAGGACAAGCGGCTCGACGTGGTGGTGCGCGATGCCTTCAACGGCAAGCTGGCGCCGCTCTACAACTTCATGAACGACCTGCCATCGCTGGAAGGCGAACCCGCCTCGATCCTGCCGCGCGAGCAGGTGCGCCGCACCTCGGGCTCGCTGTCGTCGATCGATCTCGGCCGCGGTTGCCCCTATCAGTGCTCTTTCTGCACCATCATCAACGTTCAGGGCCGCAAGAGCCGGTTTCGATCGCCCGACGATCTGGAGCGCGTGGTGCGCGAGAACTACGCGCAGGGCGTCGGCCGCTTTTTCATCACCGACGACAATTTCGCCCGCAACAAGCACTGGGAAGAACTGCTCGATCGGCTGATCGCCATTCGCGAAGGCGAGGGGCTGAATATCGGCTTCACCATTCAGGTCGACACCCTCAGCCACAAAATCCCGAACTTCATCGAGAAGGCGACCCACGCCGGCGTGCGTCGGGTGTTCATCGGCCTCGAGAACATCAATCCCGACAATCTGCTCGCCGCCAACAAGCGGCAGAACAAGATCACCGAATATCGAGCGATGCTGCAGAAGTGGCGCGAACACGGTGCGCTGACCTATGCCGGCTACATCATCGGATTTCCCGGCGACACCAAGGAATCCATCAAGCGCGACGTCGAGATCATCAAGCGCGAATTGCCGCTCGACATTCTGGAATTCTTCTTCCTGACGCCGCTGCCGGGCTCCGAGGACCACAAGGGGCTCGCGGCCAAGGGGATCTGGATGGATCCCGACATGAACAAATACGACCTCAACCACCGGGTCGCACATCATCCGAAGATGTCGGACAAGGAATGGGAAGAGGCCTATCACGCGGCGTGGCAGACCTACTACACGCCGGAGCACATCGAGACCATTTTGCGCCGCACCGCGGCCAACAAGCTCGGCCGCTTGAGCACCACGCTGACCACGATCCTGTGGTTCTACCTGGCCTATTCCTATGAGGGCGTGCATCCGCTGGAAGCCGGCGCGTTCCGGCTGAAATTCCGGGCCGATCGCCGCTACGGAATGCCGCGTGAAAATCCGCTGATCTTCTATCCGAAATATGTCGGCGGCACCGTGGTCAAGCTGGCGAAATATCTGGCGCTGTATATCGAGACCAAGAAGATGGTGAAGGCGATCGAACAGTCACCGGATCGCTACAACTATTTGGACCTCGCGATCGCGCCGCCGCGCGACGACGAGTTCGAGACGCTCGATCTGTATCACGAGACCGATGGCGGCGAGGACGCGCTGGCGCGCAAGCGCCGTGACGAAATCATTCGCGACAAGAGCGCCGGCGTTCCGACGGCGGCGCCGATCAACCGACTGGCGTCGTAGCCTCGCGTACCGCCAGCCAGATCAGATGGCGCGAGCCGCTGTTCTTGTTGACCGCCCGAACCGGGACTTCTGTCACCGCGAAGCCGGCCTGGCGCAATCGCTTGGTGAATTTCGGATCGGGGCCCGACGACCACACCGCCAGCACGCCACCATCGCGTAGCGCGCCGCGCGCGGCGGCGAGGCCGCCGGCGTCGTAGAGCCGGTCATTGGCCTTGCGCGACAATCCTTCGGGGCCATTGTCGACGTCGAGCAGGATGGCGTCGTAGCGCCCGCGCGCCGCGCCGATCAATTCGCCGACGTCGCGCTCGATGATGCTGACGCGGGGATCGGTCAGGCTGCCGGCGAACAGTTCCGCCATCTCGCCGCGCGCCCAGGCGACGACCTCCGGGACCAGTTCGGCGACGTCGATGGTCGAGTCGCTGCCGGTCACTTTGAGCGTGGCGCGCAGCGTAAAGCCCATGCCGAGCCCACCGATCAGGACTTTCGGTCGCTCGCGTCCGGCGAGTTTTCTGAAGGTGAGGGTGGCGAGTGCCTCCTCGGAGCCGCCGAGCCGGCTGCTCATCAGTTCATTGGCACCGAGCTTGATCGAGAATTCGTCGCCGCGCCGCATTAGGCGCAATTCACCGCCGCCGGGGATCGCTGCGGTGGCCAGCTGGTTCCAGGGAAGCACGGAATCGTCTCTCGGTAAGGCCGCGGGCACGGCGGAAAGAATCGTCTCCGGACCCTACAGGACGTGCAACTTGGATCAAGCGGTCAAGCAAGCCGCGTTGCTGCAATGGCTTAGCGATTGCTTGGCCAGATCGAACAACGGTGCGGCGGCAAGCTAACAGCTGCCTTGTGAGGCTTGCTGTGGATTGGCCGGCGCAGCCTTTTCGCGCGCGAAGCGCAGCACCATGCGGGTGCCGGCATGATCGGGATCGCGTTCGACGCTGGCTTCCAGTTTGCTGGCCATGGCGCTGACGATCCGTTGGCCCATGCCGGTCGAGCGCGGGTCGGGGCATTTTGCGGCGAGGCCCACGCCGTCATCGGCAATCGACAATTCGACCTCGTTGCCGTGGCCGCACAACGCGACGTGAATCGGTCCCGAGCCGTCGGGATAGGCGTATTTCACCGCGTTCATGATCAGTTCGTTGACGATGATGCCGATCGCAACGGCGCGGTCGGGATCGATCTCGATCGGATCGGACTGCAGCGTCAGCCGCGACATGCGGTTGCCTTCGGCGGACCGTCGCAAGTCTTCCAGCAGCGCTTCGAGATATTGATTAAGCAGAACGCTGTTGAGATCATGCGAAGTGTAGAGCCGGCGGTGCACCTGGGCGACCGCCGCGACCCGGCCCATGGCATTGGTCAGCGCCGCTTTGACATCGGCCTGCTGCGTTGACGACGCTTGCAGATGCAGCAGCGACGCGATGATCTGCAGCGAATTGCCGACCCGGTGGTTGACCTCGCGCAGCAGCAATTCGCGCTCGGCCGCGAGCGCCGCATAACGGTCGCGCGATGCATGGACCTCGGCGACCGCTTCGTCGCGCGCCTTGCGTAGCCGCGCCTGTTTGATCGCCTGTTCGACCGCCACATGCAGCAGCGGCACGAAATCGCCCATGGTGTCTTTGACCAGGTAGTCAGCGGCACCAGCCTTCAGCGCCGTGACCGCGATCGCGGAATCCTGCGAGGCGGTGACGAACACCACTGGCGGTGGATCGGGAATGAGCTGGATCTGCTCCAGCGTTTCCAGGCCGTCGAGACCGGGCATGTACTGATCGAGTGCTACCACATCGATGCCGCCTTGGCGCAGCCGGGCGAGGCCGGTTTCGCCGTCGGTGGCGTGTTCGACCAAATAGCCTCTCCGCTGCAGCCCGCGGATCACGAGCTGCCCTAGCGCTTCGTCATCATCGATATAGAGGAGCGTCGGCGCGGTTTCGGTCATGCGACAGCTTGCGGAACCTGAATCACGGAGAAGAACAAACCCAGTTGGCGAATGGCGTTGGCGAAGCTCTCATAGTTCACCGGCTTGGTGATGTAGACGTTGCAGCCGAGTTCGTAGCAACGTTTGATCTCATGGGCGTCATCGGTGGTGGTGAGTACCACCACCGGCGAACATTTGAGATGATCGTTCTCCTTGACCCGGCGCAGGATATCGATGCCGGACATATCGGGCAAATTAAGGTCAAGCAGGATGAGCAGTGGCCGATCCTTGTGGAGATGTCCGATGCCGTTGCTGCCAAACAGATAGTCGAGCGCTGCCGTCCCGTTTGTGAAGGGTACGATCTCGTTGTTGACGCCGGAGCGCCGGATGTTGCGCTCGATCAGGCGCGCGTGGCCCTCGTCGTCCTCGATCATGATGATGGTGACAGGTTTGCTCATGCAGCGGTATCCCGAGATGTTGCCAGCCATTTCGTCGGCAGGGTGATCGTGAAAGTAGAGCCGCTTCCCAGGGTGGAGGCGACCGACATCGTGCCGCCGAGCCGGCGGACCAGGGCGCGGACATGCGCGAGCCCGATGCCTTGACCGGGTCTGTCCTGCGGGCCGGCGCGGCGAAATAGCTCAAAGATGCGCTGATGATCCTTGGGATCGATGCCGCGGCCATTGTCCTGGATTTCAAAGATCGCAAAGCCGAGCTTTTCCCGGCCGCGGATCGCGATATCGCCGGGCACGCCGGCTTTCAGATATTTCAGCGCATTGTCGATCAGGTTGGAGAAAATCTGCTCGAGCGCGAGCCGGTCGCTGACGATCTCGGGCAGCGGTTCGACGCGGATCTGCGCGTTGGCCTCGGCGGCCTGATGGGCGACCGTGCTGACGATGCCTTCGATCAGTTCGCGGGTATCGATCCGCACCGGCCTGAACTCGCGGCGGCCTTCGCGGTTCAGCGCCAGAATAGCGGTGATCAGCCGGTCCATCTTGCCGATCGATGATTTGATGAAGCCGAGCGCCTCGGAAAAGTCCTGCGACAGCTTCTGATCGGTGTCCGACAATTGCGGATCGCTGTCACTGTCGGCCGTTTCAGGCATCGGCGCGGTGGCCGGGTCGCGGCTCAGCGTCTCGATGCGCCGGAAGATGTCGTGACGCAGCTCCTCGAGCTCGCTGGTAAAGCCCATGATGTTGACCAGCGGCGAGCGCAGATCGTGGCTGACGATGTAAGCGAAGCGCTGAATCTCCTCATTGGCTTCGCGTAGATCGGCGGTGCGCTCGGTCACGATCGATTCCAGATTGAGATTGGCGTCCAGTAGCTTGGCCTCGGCCTCGTCGCGCGCCTTCGCCGAGCGGCGCAGCAGCGCGATCGAGATGGTGGCGAGGATCACCACCAGCCAGGCACCGGAGGTGGTGACGGCCGCAGCCAGCGACTGGCTACGCTCGGCAGCGATGGTGCGCTCCCGAAACAGCCGCTGTTCGATGCGCCGCATCTCGAGTGCCAGTTCGCGAATCCGGTTCATGGTTTCGCGGCCGGCATTGACGCGCAGCATCTCGGCGGCCTGGTTGACCTTGCGCTCTTTGCCGAGTTCGAGCACCTGCCGGAATTGATCGAGCCGGCTCTGCGCCAGGGTGAAAATCTCGGTCAGCGCCCGTTGCTGCTCGGCATTGTCCTTGGTTTGTTGCTGCAGCGTGCGCAGCTGCGGCAGGATCGTGCTGGCGGCCAGCTCGAACTCGTCCAAGAACTCGTTCTTCTCGGTCAGCAGATAGCCGCGCTCCGCACTCTCGGCGCGCCGGATTTGCAGCAGCGCCAGCGAGATGTTGTTCTCGACCTCAAGCGTATGGGCGACCCAGGCCGCATCGTCGCGGGCCCGGTTCAGCCAATAGATCGAAGCCAGACTGATCGCCACCAACACCACAAAGGCCGCCGACAGCAGCGCGACCTGAAGCCAGCGTCCGCGATTGGGCGTCATCGCGTCGCCTCGTTACTGACCTTGCACGTCAATTCCACATTGCCCCCGCTCACAGAACGAGCCGGGATCAACGCGGCCAGCGCGCTCCGGTTCCCGCGGCCTGCAACAAAATCGGCGGCCAAGCGCAAGGCGGACGGCGCAGGCGCTCTTAGCCGAACGCAGCCACCAACACGTCAAAGGCGGCTCTGAGGTTCAGAACCGCCTTCGGGCTTATAGCGTTGTCGAGCGAAGTCGATGCCGGTTCGCGTCACGCAAACGCGTCAGAACCAGCAACAGGTTCAGCTTTAGCTGCTCTTGGTCTCGCCGGTGGCCAAGTAATGCTCAAGCCAGTGAATGTGGTAGTCGCCGTCGATGATGTTCGGCTCGCGCACCAGCGCCCGGAACAACGGCAGCGTGGTTTCGATGCCGTCGACCACCATTTCGTCGAGCGAACGGCGCAGCCGCATCAGGCACTCGGCGCGGGTCTTGCCGTGCACGATCAGCTTGCCGACCATCGAGTCGTAATAGGGCGGGATCATGTAGCCCTGATACACCGCCGAATCGATGCGCACGCCGAGCCCGCCGGGCGGGTGGTAACGCTGGATGCGGCCGGGCGAGGGCCGGAAGGTCACCGGGTTTTCGGCGTTGACGCGGCATTCGATGGCGTGGCCGGTCAACACGATCTCGTCCTGGGTCGCCGGCAGGTCGCCGCCAGCCGCCACCCGGATCTGCTCCAGCACCAGATCGATGCCGGTGATCATTTCGGTGACCGGATGCTCGACCTGAATACGGGTGTTCATCTCGATGAAGTAGAACTCGCCGTCTTCATAGAGAAACTCGATGGTGCCGACGCCGAGATACTGCATATCCTGCATCGCCTTGGCGCAGATGCCGCCAATGCGGGCGCGCGCTTCCGGGGTCAGGATCGGCGAGGGGCCTTCTTCCCAGACCTTCTGGTGGCGCCGCTGCAGCGAGCAGTCGCGTTCGCCAAGATGGATCGCGCCGCCGCGGCCGTCGCCCAGAATCTGGATTTCGATGTGGCGCGGCTTGGTCAGGTACTTTTCCAGATAGACCGAGGCGTCGCCAAAGGCCGCCTTGGCTTCGGTGGCCGCGGTCGACAGCGCAAATTGCAGGTCGGCCTCGGTGTGCGCCACCTTCATGCCGCGGCCGCCGCCGCCGGCTGCCGCCTTGACCAGCACCGGAAAGCCGATCTCGCGCGCGATCGCCATCGCGTCGTCGTCGGGGCCGACCCCGCCGTCCGAGCCGGGCACCACCGGGATGCCAAGCCGCTTGGCGGTCTTCTTGGCCTCGATCTTGTCGCCCATCAGCCGGATATGCTCGGCCTTCGGTCCGATGAACTGCAGATTGTGGTCGGCCAGGATTTCGGCGAACCGGGCGTTTTCCGACAGGAAGCCGTAGCCGGGATGGACGGCATCGGCGCCGGTGATCTCGCAGGCCGCCAGCAGCGCCGGGATGTTGAGGTAGCTGTCCTTGGACTGCGGCGGGCCGATGCAGACGCTTTCGTCGGCGAGCCGGACGTGCATCGCGTCAGCGTCTGCGGTGGAATGCACCGCCACGGTGGCGATGCCGAGCTCCTTGCAGGCCCGCAAAATGCGCAGCGCGATTTCGCCGCGATTGGCTATCAGGATCTTGTCGAACATGGCGTTCCAGACTGCGCAATGAGAAGAGGAGGGCGAGGCGCGACCAGGAGCAGTGGTGTCCAGCGCTAACCAGCGCCGCTACTCCAAAGCCCCACTTGCTACTCGATGACCACCAGCGGTTCGCCGAATTCCACCGGCTGGCCGTCTTCGACCAGAATCTGGGTCACCGTGCCGGCGCGCGGCGACGGGATCTGATTCATAGTCTTCATCGCCTCCACGATGAACAGCGTGTCGCCGGCGCTGACCCGGCTGCCAACCTCGATGAACGGCTTGGCACCGGGCGAGGGCGCGACATAGACGGTGCCGACCATCGGCGAGGGCACCATGCCGGGATGCTTGCTGACGTCAGCCGGGGCAGCCGCCGGTGCGGCCGCGGCCGCAGGCGCATAATTCGCCATCGCCGGCATGGTCGCCGCGACGGTGACGTTGCGGGCCACGCGCAGCCGCAGACCCGAACGTTCGATCTCGATCTCGGTCAGATTGGTCTCTTCGAGCAGCAGTGCCAGTTCACGAATCAGCACGCTGTCATCGGCAGCCTTGGTCTTTGCGGCGGGGGTATCTTCAGGCTGGCGGGCCATAGGTCGATCCAAACTTTCGAGGTGAAGGGAAGGCGTCAGGCTGTTGCGCTGAAACCGAGTTTTGCAGCGAGACCGCTGATCGCCAGCCGGTATCCATCGATACCGAAGCCACACAGGCTGGCGAATGCGGCCTTCGCAATGAAGGACTGGTGGCGGAAACTTTCGCGGGCGTGAATATTGCTGATGTGAACTTCGACGGTCGGCAACTGCACGGCGGCGACCGCGTCATGCAGCGCTACCGAGGTGTGGGTGTAGCCGCCCGGATTGATCACGATACCGATCGCGCCAGTGGCGCGGGCATCGTGAATGAAATCGATCAGGTCGCCTTCGTGGTTGGACTGCCGGCAGTCGACGGCGAGGCCAAAGCCCGCCGCGGTCTCGACGCACAGTTTTTCGACATCCGCCAGGGTGGCGTGTCCATAGACCTCCGGTTCGCGGAGCCCAAGCAGATTGAGGTTCGGGCCGTTCAGCACATAGATGGTCTTTGGCATCTCAATCCCGAACAGGTTCCGGTCATCCTGCGATGGTCCGTTGCAGGCAGCTTCGGCGTCCCACCGTTCGGCCGATACGCATTTCGGGTCGCTCACCCGGGAGCGTCGGCACAGAAGGGTGACCAGAAATCTCGATTTCCAGTGCGGCTAGGCTGTGAACGGGCGCCACACTGTCCAATCAGTGGGCAGGGACTCCCGGCACGCTCATTGCCTGCGCGTTATATGTAACCTCGGGGCGAAGGGGAAGCCTCCCAGGGACAAAAGCCGCAGCCGTTCCGTTAAATCTGCATGTCGGCGGTTGCTGCCAGATGATTGGCAAAACAACAAAACTCGTGTTGCCGGTTTTTCCGGGGCGCGGGACGTCTGACCTTTAGTCTATGGCTTATCCCCCGGGTAAAAGGCCGGGCCGCGCCAGGAAAACGCGCCAGAACATCAGCTTACAGCTTGGCTTCGCGGTCCTGCCGCACCGGACAATGTCTGATGCAGGCTGTTGGCGGCTTGCCGACGGGGAGCTGGCGGTAACATGCGGAAGGCGAGCGCAGCGTCGAGCGCTGGTGCGGATCATTCCTTGCCACGGGAATCAAAAACTCGCCCGCCGGATTGCGGCGGGCGAGGTGCAGGTCGTTGAAAGGCCGGGTCGGGCTCGGGGCAGGGCCCGGCTGCCCGGCAAAGGGCCCCGTCAGGCCGGCAACACCGCCACGATCTCCATGGTGCGCGGATTGACCACGATGATCTCACCGCGGGCCAGGAAGAACTCGTAGCCGCGCCAATCGGGATAGATCGTGATGATCTCCGAGGGCAGCGGATGGAAGCGCACCTCTCGCGGCACCCTTGTGCCGACCGCGATGTTGAAGTTGACGTTGGTGGCCGGCTCGATCCGCTGCTGTTTGATCACGGTGGTGATCCGGGTGCGCTGATCGGCCGACAGCTTGGCGCCGCCGCCGGCCTGCCCGGTGGTGGTGGACCGGCTGTCGTCATCGCCGCGTTGCTCGGCGGCGTTGCGATCTTCGCGCATCCGGTCGCTGGAACGCATGTCCTTGTCCGACTTGGTGCTGTCCGACTTGGTGCTGTCGCGATCCGACCTGATGTTGGACTTCGATCCGTCCTGAGCGCTGTCGCGATCCGACTTCATGTTGGATTTGGAGCCATCCTGAGCGCGTTGGCTGCGGTCACGATCGCCATCCTTCCCGGTGCTTTGGCCGGTGGTCTGGCTGGATTTGGCACCATCCCGCATCGAGTCGCTCGATTTCATGCCGGACTCTGATCCGCGGCCCGAGTCGGCGCCTTTGCTGGTTCCGAGGTTGTCGCGGCTGCTCGGCGAGCTGGCGCCGCCCTGCGATGACGGGCTGCCGCTCTGCTGGGCGGCGCCACCACTTCCACCCATCGATCCGCCACCCGTTCCCTGGGCGTAGACCACGCCGCCGCTGGCAAGCATCGCAACAGTGGCGGCCGAAATCAGGAAACGATTCATTGCACTCTCCTCGCGTTTGCACTGCCCGCCGAACAAACAACAACCGGCGGGGCGCGTTCCGGAGTTCCGTGAGTGCCAGCAACTTTGTTTTCTGAACGCCGCCTGCGCGGGGCGAAATCAGATGCCGACCCCCGCGGCCATAGTCACTATTCAGCGAAACCACAGAGTTCGCCGTGGCGATGTCGTGACCTCTATGCGATAGTTCTGTGACACTCTTAATCCCGGTGGTACCCGGCTGGGTTCAGGAGCACGGTCATGGCGCTCTACATCGTAAAATTCTTCAAGGAGATCCTTGGGGAGAATGGCCGGCAATCCGAGGTCTGTCAGAGCTTCGTTGAAGTCGAGGCCGACAACAGCGGCGAGGCCTGCGAAAAGGCCAAGAAGCGGTTTTGCGAGTCCGAGCGGCTCGATCATTGGTCGCTGCATGCCGACCGGCTGCATGTCAGCGAATGCGAACGGCCTGCCGCCACGCCGCATCCCTAACGCCTGTTTGCCAGCAAGCTGCAAGGTGTTCTCTAATCATCGTGCTACGCGCGGGCCGCTTGTGGTGGCTGCCTGTTGGTCTGTGATCAATACAAAAAAGGCCGGCGCCGCGAACGACGCCGGCCTGATGGCCAGATCAGAGTCGAGTGATTAGCAGGACGGCTTGCCGCAGCGCGCGATGTTGATCTTCTCGCGCAGCGTCGAGTGGCCGACCGCGCCGATCACCACTTGGTTGCCGATCACGTAGCTCGGCGTGCCGTTCATGCCCATCGCTTCGGCGAGCTTAAAATTCTCTTCGATGGTGGCGCGCACTTCCGGGCTCGCCATGTCCTTTTCCAGCCGCGCCATGTCGAGGCCGGCGTCCTTGGCGGCGGCCATGGCGCGCGCCTTGTCAGCCTGACCGCGGCCGTTCAGCAGCTTTTGGTGGAAGTCGAGATATTTTTGGCCGGTCGGGTCCTGCATGCGCACCGCGATCGCGACCTGCGCGGCCTCCATCGAGGTCGGCCCCAGCACCGGGAACTCTTTCAGCACCACTTTGAGCTTCGGGTCGTCCTTGAGCAGCGCCATCATGTCGATCATGGCGCGTTTGCAATAGCCGCAATTGTAGTCGAAGAACTCGACCATGGTGACGTCGCCGGCGCGGTTGCCGATCGTGACGCCGCGCGGCGAATTGAAGATCGTGTCGGCGTTCTCGGCGATCGCCGCCTTGTGCTTTTCGGCCTCGGCGAGCGCCTGGCGCTTGTTCAGCTCGGCCGACACTTCTTCGAGCACTTCCGGGTGCGACAGCAGATAGCCGCGCACGATCGATTCGATCTCCTTGCGCTGGGCATCACTGAAAGTCGGCTCGCTGGCGAGCGCGGGCATGGCGCCAAGCGCGAATGCGAGCAGGGCAGGAGCGGCGAAGCGGGCGGCGGACATGGGCGAAATCCTTTTGGGAATTGCTCGATTGGCGAATGAGCCGCGACGATGCGGCTCCAATGGACGCAATGTGAACCGGCATACGCCCTCGGCGGGAGGCGCACAGCCCCGGGAATGGTCGACAAGCGAGTTCGGGCCGATCCCTATCACAAACGGAGGGCTCCTTGACAGAGCCGGAGCGCCGCCATCGCCGCGGCGCTTGGTCCGCCTGATCGCCGGCCGGGGGCTGCGGCGCTATTTGTCAGAACCCGGCGGCTTGGCGGCGACGATGTCGTCGGCTTTGACCCAGCCCGGTGATCCCACTGGGAACCGGGTTTTGGCGCGGGCGGCCAGTTCGCGTGCGGTCTTGTTGTCACCGCGCAAAAACGCCGCTTGCGCCGCGGCAAGGTCGGCCTGGGCGTAGTCGCCCTTGCGGCCATAGGCCATGGCGAGCTGCGAATAGCCGAGCGGCGCCTCGTTCTCGCGCGCCAGCGCGTTGCGCAGCAGCCGGATCGCTTCGTCGGTCGAGGCCGGGTTGTTGCTGGCGACCATCGCCTGACCGAGCAGCATCTCGATCAGCGGCGCGCCGCCCGACAGCTGCACCGCCTTGCGCAGCGACGGGATCGCTTCGGCCGGCCGCGCGCCTTCCAGCAGCGCCTGGCCGCGCAGCTCGTGGAAATAGGGATTGTTGGGTTGGGCCTGGATCAGCGTATCGATCTGGCTGAGTGCCGAGCGCAAATCGCCATGCAGATAGGTGCTGATGGCGCGGGCATAGCGCGCCGGCAGGCTGTCATTGGAGGGCGGATAGCGCCGCGACACCGTATCGGGCTTTTCCATAAAACCCGACGTTTTGGCGCGCATCATGTCGTGGCGCAGTTGCAGCGCCGGATCGTCCTTCTTGTCCCAATAGGTGCTGGAGCGCGCCAGTTCTTCCAGCGCGCGCACGCGCTCGGCGGGCATCGGGTGTGACTGCGCGTAGGGATCGGCGCCGCGCGCCGCGAACAGGCTTTCGCTGCTGAAGCGCTGAAACGTCTCATACATGCCGCGCGGCGACTGGCCGGTGGCGGTCAGGAATTTGACGCCGGCACGGTCGGCGTTTTCCTCCTGCTGGCGCTGATAGGACAACAGGTTGCGGCGGATCATCTCCTGCGGCGCGCTGAGCGCAGCCATGCCGATATTGCTGCCAGAGCTGTTCGGGCCGGTCTTGGAGCCGGCGACCATGGCGCCGACCCCGAGCAGCATCGCGACGATCATCTGGGTCTGGGCCTGCGCCAATTGCTCGCGCAGTTTTGACAGATGGCCGCCGGCCAGATGCCCGGTCTCGTGCGCCAGCACCCCGATCAGCTGGTTCGGGGTCTGCGACTGCATCAGTGCGCCGTAATTGACAAAAATCCGGCGGCCGTCAGCGACGAAGGCGTTGAAGCTCGGATCGTTGATGATCGCGACCTGAATATTGTGCTTCTCAAGCCCCGCGGTGCGCAGCAGCGGCCTAGTATAATCGCGCAGCAATTGCTCGATTTCGGTGTCGCGCAGCAGCCGCGGGCCGGGACCCTGCGCCTTGGCGGGCAGCGGCGGCAGCGCCATGGCGACCGTGACCACGCACGCCACCAATTGGCCCAGCAGTCGGCGCAAGGGGGCGCGATGGGAGCTTTGCAGTTTCGTCATTGGCCACGGTTCATTTGCGGGATATGCCCTAGCATGCCGTCGAATGGGGCGGCATAGCGGCGGGGCTCATGGAGGCCCTGGTCGGCCAAGACCTGGAGATAGCAGATTCCGATGCTGGATGCGACCACCACCGACCACAATCGCGAAACGCTCGCAAGGCTGCTGGCGCCGTCGGCGCGCAGCGATGTTCCGCCATTCATGGTGATGGATGTGATGGCTGCGGCCGAGCGCATCGAAGCCGCCGGCGGTCATGTGATCCATTGCGAGGTCGGACAACCGGCCGCGCCGGCGCCGCGCGCCGCGATCGCTGCCGCGCATGCCGCGCTCGATCAGAACCGCATCGATTATACGTCCGCACTCGGCATCGCGCCGCTGCGGGCGCGGATCGCGCAGCACTATCAGGACGTCTATCGCTGCAACGTGCCGGCCGAGCGCGTGGTGGTCACCACCGGATCGTCTGCGGCGTTCGTGCTGGCATTTCTGTCGATGTTCGAGCCGGGCGATCGGGTCGCGGTCACCGTGCCGGGCTATCCGCCCTATCGCCATATCCTCAAGGCGCTGGGCTGCGTGCCGGTCGAGATCGAGACCCACGCCGACACCCGCTACGCCTTGACCGGCGAGGCGCTTTTGGCGGCGCATCGCCAGGCGCCGCTCAAGGGCGTGCTGGTCGCCAGCCCCGGCAATCCGACCGGCACGATGATGACGCGCGAAGCGCTGGCCGATCTGATCGCGGTCGCCGAGCGCGAGGGCATCAAGTTCATTTCTGACGAGATCTATCACGGCCTCGACTACGCGTTTCCGGCCGTCAGTGCGGCGGAACTGTCGCCGCATGCGGTGGTGATCAACTCGTTCTCAAAATACTTCTGCATGACCGGCTGGCGCGTCGGCTGGATGGTGGTGCCCGACGCCTTGGTGCGGCCGATCGAGCGGCTGCATCAAAACCTGGCGATCTCGGTGCCGACGCTGTCGCAGATCGCGGCCGCCGCGGCCTTTGAAGGGCGCGAGGAAATGGAGGCGGTGAAGCGTGGCTATCAGCTCAACCGCGAAATTCTGATCAACGGCTTGCCGCAGGCGGGTCTGACTGAATTCCTGCCGGCCGATGGCGCGTTCTATCTCTATGCCGACGTATCAAAGTTCACGGCAGATAGTGCTGAGTTCGCCCAGCGAATGTTGGCCGAGGCGCGGGTGGCGGCAACGCCAGGCGTGGATTTCGATCCGGTGCGTGGCCGGAACTTTATACGCTTCTCGTATGCGCGCTCTGCGGACGACATGCGTGAGGCGGTGGCGCGTATTGGCCGCTGGCTGGGACGTTAATCACTACGATCCTACGTGATCGTGCGATTCCAAGCTTGATCTGAGCGGCATTTCGTCGCTATAGCCGGCTGCGAATAATTCCTTCCCGGAGAATTCGTTTGCCGATCAGCCTTTCAGCGCCGCGACGTGCGCATGTCGCGCTTGCGGCGATGCTCTGGCCGCAGCGCGCAGAGCAATTCCCCAACTGGTTGCGTCTTTCTGTTCTGATCGTTTTCGGCACCGCGCTGCTGTCGGTCTCGGCCAAGGCCAATCTGCCATTGCCGCTGGTACCAATGACGTTGCAGTCGTTGATGGTGCTGCTGATCGGCGCCGTCTATGGCGCGCGCTTGGGCGCGGCCACCGTGTTCGCCTATGTGGCTGAAGGGGCGATCGGTCTGCCGGTGTTTGCGGGACCGACAGCTGGTCTTGCGGTGCTGATCGGGCCGAGCGGTGGTTATCTCGCCGGCTTTGTCGCTGCGGCCTTTGTGGTCGGCTGGCTCGCCGAACGCGGCGGCGATCGCACCATGCTGCGGCTGTTTGCCGTGATGGCGATCGGTCATTTCATCATTTTCGCGCTCGGCTTTGCCTGGCTTGCCTACGGCCTTGAGTTTGAGGCCGAACGGGCTTGGCTGGTCGGCGTCCTGCCATTTCTCGGCGGCGCGCTCATCAAGAACGCGCTGGGAGCCTTTCTGCTGCCGACTATCCGACGTGGGCTCGATCGCCGTCATCGGTGATCGCGGTCTTCGCCGCCGCTCAAGTTCTGCAATGACTGGGCCGACCGTATTGCCTGTGGTCGGGACGGTACCCGACGTGACAACGACAGGCACATTCTGCGAGCGGATGGAGTGATCGCCATGTCGACCACACAGATCAATGCCATGGGTACGATGCGCCGAAGCAAATCGAAGCCGTGGTACAAGGTTCTGTACATTCAGGTGCTGATTGCGATCATCGCCGGCGTGCTGATGGGCTGGCTGTGGCCTGATCTCGCCACCAATGAATGGGTGAAGGCGCTCGGCGACGGCTTCATCAAGCTGATCAAGATGGTGATCGCGCCGATCATCTTCTGCACGGTGGTGTCGGGCATCGCGCATATTCAGGACGCCAGCAAGGTCGGCCGGGTTGGCATCAAGGCGCTGCTCTATTTTGAAGTGGTGTCGTCGTTTGCACTGCTGATCGGCCTTGTGGTCGGCAATCTCGTTCCGATCGGGCAGGGGCTCGGTGCCACCGGCGATGCCGGTGCGGTCGCCAAATACGTCAAGCAGGCGGAAGCGCAGAAGTCCGTCGATTTCGTGCTCAACATCATTCCCGACAGCGTGGTCGGCGCCTTTGCCAAGGGCGACATTCTGCAGGTGCTGCTGTTTGCGATCCTGTTCGGGTTCGCGCTGCTGACGCTTGGTGAGCGCGGTCATCGCGTGCGCGATGTGATCGACGATTGCGCGCATGCCGTGTTTGGCGTGATCGCCATCGTGATGAAGGCGGCACCGATCGGCGCGTTCGGCGCGATGGCTTACACGATCGGCAAATTCGGTCCGGCGGCGCTCGGCAATCTGATCGGTTTGATCGCGGTGTTTTACATCACCGCCGCGCTGTTCGTGTTCCTGGTGCTGGGGCTGATCGCTCGCGTGATCGGCTTCAACATCTTCAAGTTCCTCGGCTACATCAAGGACGAGCTGTTGATCGTGCTCGGCACCTCGTCCTCGGAAAGCGCGCTGCCGCAATTGATGGAAAAGCTCGAGCGGCTCGGCTGTTCGAAATCGGTGGTCGGCCTGGTGGTGCCGACCGGCTATTCCTTCAACCTCGACGGCACCAATATCTATATGACGCTGGCCACGCTGTTCATCGCGCAGGCGCTCGGCGTCGATCTGACCTGGGGTGAGCAGCTCACGATTTTCGTGGTGGCAATGCTGACCTCGAAGGGCGCGAGCGGCGTTACTGGCGCCGGCTTCATCACGCTGGCCGCGACGCTCTCGGTGGTCAATCCGGCGCTGGTGCCGGGCATGGCGATCGTGTTCTCGGTCGATAAGTTCATGAGCGAGGTGCGGGCGCTGACCAACATCACCGGCAACGGCATCGCCACCGTGTTCGTGTCGTGGTGGGAAGGCGAACTCGATCGCGACAAGCTCAAGGCGGCGTTGAACCGCACGGTCGATCCATCGGACGTCGAAACCGCGGTGACCACCGGCTGATTACCAACATCAAGTTAGAGCTTTGGTTCTGCCCCATCAGAACCAGAGCTCTAACCGAGCGCCCCGCCGCAACTGATGGCGCGTGCGGCTAATACCATCGGGTCTCGTATCATTGACCGTCATACCCGCGCTTATTGCGGGTACCCTCCATCGACACTCACTCAGTCCATCGACCAACAAAAAAGCCGCCCGGTGCTGCCGGGCGGCTTGTTGCTATCAGATGTGGGCCGGCTTACTGGCCGCCGCCAAAGCGCCGCGACCACCAGCCGATCCGGCGCGGCTGCACGGGCTGCGGAGCAGGGGGCTGCTCGGCGGCGTCCGCGGCCGGGGTCACCGGCTCGGCGGCCACTTCAGGAGCCTGGGCCACGGGAGCCTCAACACTCGGTTCAGCCGGCGCGGTCGGGGCATCGATCGCAAGCTGCGGCTCAGCTGCCGCGGGCGCCGAAGCGAAGCTGACCTTCTCACGCACCGTCGAGCGGCGCCGGGCCGGCTTGGAGTCGCTGGCGTCGCTGCCCTCGTCGGCCTGAGCGGCTTCGGGCTGGGGCTGCGCGGCCGGCGTTTCAACCTGAGCTTCCACCACGGGGGTCTCGGCGGGCTGCGGCGCGTCGCCATTCCATGACGGCGTCTGATCCGGCTGCTGAGCGGCCACCGGCGGAGCTTCGGCCGGCTCGTCCTGATCGCTGTCGCCGTCGTCGGCCTGCGCCGTATCGCCCGAAAAGTCCTGATCGTCGCCAGCGGCCTCGTCGTCACCGCCGAGCGCCAGCGCATCCTCGCCATTGCCCGAGCCATTGCCACGCCGACGCCGTCCGCCACGGCGGCCACGGCGCCGCGGCCGACGCTCGCCGTCGCCATTCTGGTCGGCGCGGCTCTCGGCATCGCCGTCCTCGGCCGCTTCATCGCCGGCCTCGTCGGACTCGGCGCCTTCAACGGCATTGACCGGGGCGATCGAGAAATCATCGTCCTGCGGCTGAGCGCCTTCGCGCGCTTCCGCCGACCGCGGCCGACGACGGCGCCGACGCTTGCGCTTGCTACGGCCTTCGCCGTCGCTATCGGCATCGGTCGTGCCGGCTTCGTCGGCAAGGCCGATGGTCTCGTCGGTCTCGATCTCGGCTTCGAATTCGTAGTCGTCGTCTTCGATGATGTCGTCAGCCGGCGCGGCGGCGAGCTGCGCGGCGAGCGTGGCCTTGGCGGCTTCCAGCGTATGCACCTGTTCGCCGCGGTCGATCACATAGGACTGCTGCCCGGTCACGGTCGGATCGGCGTTGACGAACAGCGAGACCTTAAAGCTGCTCTCCAGATCGCGCAGATGGCCGCGCTTGTGGTTGAGCACATAGAGCGCGACGTCGGTGCGGGTGCGCACCACCAGATTGTGGGTCGCGCCCTTCATCAGAATTTCTTCAAGGCCGCGCAGCAATTGCAGCGCCACCGAGGACACCGAACGCAGATGGCCGGAGCCGCCGCAATGCGGGCAGGGCTCGGTCGAGCTTTCCAGCACGCTGGCGCGAATGCGCTGACGCGACATTTCGAGCAGGCCGAAATGCGAGATGCGGCCGATCTGGATGCGGGCGCGATCCTGGCGCAGACATTCGCTGAGCTTGCGCTCAACCGCACGGTTGTTGCGCTTCTCCTCCATGTCGATGAAGTCGATCACGATCAGGCCGGCGAGATCGCGTAAGCGCAGCTGACGCGCCACTTCCTCGGCCGCTTCGAGATTGGTCTTCAGCGCGGTGTCTTCGATGTGATGTTCGCGGGTCGAGCGGCCGGAATTGACGTCGATCGAGACCAGCGCCTCGGTCTGGTTGATGACGATGTATCCGCCGGAGCGCAGTTGCACGGTCGGCGAGAACATCGCGTCGAGCTGGCTTTCCACGCCCATGCGCGAGAACAGCGGCTGGGCGTCGCGATACAGCTTCACCGCCCGGACATTGGACGGCATCAGCATGTGCATGAAGTCGCGCGCTTCGCGGTAGCCGGCTTCACCCGCCACCTGAATTTCGTCGATCTCCTTGTTGTAGAGATCGCGCAGCGAGCGCTTGATCAGCGAGCCTTCTTCATAGACCAGGGTTGGGGCCTGCGAGCGCAGCGTCATGTCGCGCACGGTTTCCCACATCCGGATCAGATATTCGAAGTCGCGCTTGATTTCCTGCTTGGTGCGCGAGGCACCAGCGGTGCGCAGGATGATGCCCATGCCCTCCGGCACGTCCAGATCCTGCACCACTTCCTTGAGGCGCGAGCGATCCTGCGCCGAGGTGATCTTGCGGCTGATGCCGCCGCCGCGCGCGGTGTTCGGCATCAGCACGGCGTAGCGGCCAGCCAGCGACAGATAGGTGGTGAGCGCCGCACCCTTGTTGCCGCGTTCTTCCTTGACCACCTGCACCAGCATCACCTGGCGGCGCTTGATGACTTCCTGAATCTTGTACTGGCGGCGCGGACGGAACGCGCGCTCGGGCACTTCCTCGAGCACGTCATCGCCGCCGACCGACTCGACGATCTCTTCCTCGGCATCGTCGTCGCCGTCCTCATCGTCCTCGTCTTCGTCGTCGCCATGTTCGTCATGGTCGGCGAGCGCCGCATCGGCAGCGGCTTCGCTGGCGACCGCGGTCTGATCGATCGGGAACGGCGCGTCCTCGGCATAGCCGGTCTGTTCGGCGGCTGCCTCGGGCAGCACCGCGGCAAGCGCGTCGGATGCAACAGCGGCGGGCTGTTCCGGGGCGACCGGCGCGGCTTCGGCGCTGCCTTGCGGCGCGGCCGGCTCGTCATGGTCGTGCGGCTGACCGTGCGGCGCGTAATCGACCGCGGGCAGCAGCTCGGTCGAGGCCACCGCGCGCGGCTGCGGCTCGTCGTGCTGGCCGCCGTCCTGGTCGTGGTGGGCACCCTCGTGCAGTTCACCCTCGTGGTGATCGGCATCGTGCGGGGCGGCGACCGCAGCCAGCTCGTGCGTGGCGCCCTCGCTCGGCTCGAACGCTTCGCCGTGCTCGCTGCCTTCAACGAAGACCGGCTCCAACGTTTCGGCATCGAGCGGCGCGCCGTCGATGATCTCGCTCTGCACGCGCTCGCCATTGCCACGACGGCGCGAATTGCGATGCCGGGAGCGGCGGCGGCTGGAGCGGCTTTCGCTTTCTTCCTCTTCCTCGCGATGGGCGCGTTCGTCGGCCTCGATCAGCGCCTGACGGTCCGCCATCGGGATCTGGTAATAGTCCGGATGGATTTCGCTAAAAGCCAGGAAGCCGTGGCGATTGCCGCCATATTCAATGAAAGCGGCCTGCAGCGAGGGCTCAACGCGGGTGACCTTCGCCAGATAGATGTTGCCGCGCAGTTGTTTGCGTTGGGCGGTCTCGAAATCAAACTCTTCGACGCGGTTGCCGCGGACCACGACCACCCGGGTCTCTTCCGGGTGGGTGGCATCGATCAGCATTTTGTTGGCCATTGGAGGACTCATGCCGGCGGATGACGCGCAACTCGGCCCGCGCACGCGGCGCGGCCGGACACTGCAACGGTCCACCTGATTCGGGGGTGAAGGAAAGGCCGAAGCGCAACCCGGAGCGCTGCGCCGCTTGAAGACCCGGGGCGCCGCAGCGCGCGAAGCTATTGCTTCGCAGCGGCGCGTCCTTGTCGTGGGTCTTGGTCGGCAACACAGTCTGGCGCATCAAGCGTCGGCCCGTCTGATCAGAGTGGCGGCGGGGGCCGCCTGGTTTTGCTGAACGGCGGTTGTGCGCCGAAGCGCTTCGCCGGCTTTCGCAAATCGCGGCCCGCTAGGGCCGAAATCGTTGGTCATGTCGTGCCGCACAACGTCCCTGGTGCTGTTGGGACCGGGATCGGACACCCCTGGATCAACCGCCGCTCTAGCCGCGGCCGCGCACTGCGCTTGCCGGGAAGGGGGCGGAAACCACAAACCCTCAGCCGAAAAATCTGCAGAGGAATTCGCGTGCGCCAGGAGGCCTAATGCGACGCAACCGTGAGTTAATACCGTCAGCTCCTCGTACATACGTCGAATGCCTAGCGCTGGCAAGCGAGGCGTCGTGCGAGGACAACGCCCTATCTGAATCACCTGTCGCCGCTTAAACTCGAGTTAACCGTACGCTTCTAATGCAATAAAGACCCTCACGAAGAGAGAGGAATCGTTGGCACGCCGCGCAAATCATAAATTTGTGTTGGGAGCGGTTCTGGGATTGGCGTTTCTCGCAGCCTTTCTCGCGCCGCCGCGCGTGGCGTTGGCTGAAGACCAGGATGCCACCGGCGCGATCCATGCGCGCGTTCCAGTGGTATCTGACGCTAGGCTCGCGGGCGATGAGCGTCAGACGCGGTTCATTCTCGATCTCGACAAGGAAGTATCGCTGCGGGCTTTCGTGCTCGCCGATCCGTATCGGGTGGTGATCGATCTGCCCCAGGTCAATTTCCGGCTGCCAGCCGGCACCGGAACGCAGGGCCGGGGTCTGATCAAGGCGTTCCGCTACGGGCTGGTGATGCCGGGCGGCTCGCGCATCGTGCTCGATCTGACTGGGCCGGCCAAGGTCGAAAAATCCTATGTGCTCGGCGCCGCCAACGGCCAGCCGCCGCGGCTGGTGCTCGAACTCGAAACGGTCGATCGCACCGCCTTCGTGCAGGCGCTGGCGTCCGAGGATCGGCCGCAATTGCGCGCGGCGGTCGGCGCCTCCGATGGCAAGGTTGCCGACGCGCCGGTGCCGATGCCGGTGCCCGACGATCGCCCGGTGGTGGTGCTCGACCCAGGCCATGGCGGTGTCGATAACGGCACCCAGGCCGCCAGCGGCGAATCAGAAAAGGCGCTGGTGCTCGATTTCGCGCTGGCGCTGCGCGACCAGATTGAAAAGAACGGCAAATATCGGGTGGTGATGACGCGCACCGACGACACCTTCATTCCGCTTGCGGATCGGGTGCGGGTGGCGCGCAATAATTCGGCGGCGCTGTTCGTCTCGATCCATGCCGATGCCTTGCCGCGCGGCGAGGGCGATGCCCAGGGGGCGACCGTTTACACCCTGTCGGACAAGGCCTCGGACGCCGAGGCGCAGCGGCTGGCCGACGCCGAAAACAAGGCGGACGCGATCGGCGGCGTCAACCTCACCGAGGAGCCGACCGAGGTCGCCGACATTCTGATCGACCTCGCGCAGCGCGAAACTAAAACCTTCTCGAACCGCTTCGCCCGCATCCTGGTCGCCGAAATGAAGCAGGCGGCGCGCATGCACAAGCGGCCGCTCAAGTCGGCCGGATTCAAGGTGTTGAAGGCGCCGGACGTGCCCTCGGTGTTGATCGAGCTCGGCTATGTCACCAACAAGGGCGACCTCAAGCAGCTGGTTTCCGAGGATTGGCGCAGCAAGACCGTGGGCGCGGTGGCGCAGGCGGTCGATGGCTTCTTCGGCAAACGGGTGGTCTCAACCGCCAATCCCAACTGAAAAACCGTGGCTAAGCCCTAGTTTGGCCACAGCGTCTCCTATACAAAGGCGACGCGCGCGATTGATGTCGGCTGCCATGGCAAGCGCCCGGTTTCCCGGGCGACTGCCGATTTTGCGCCCATTGACGCGCGGCTCACCGGATCAAACCCGGGTTGGATCGGAATCTCGATAATGCGATTGCTGTTTCGGTTTATGGGCTTCCTGTTCGCCGTTGGAACCATCGTGTTCCTGGTCGGCGTTGCGGCCGTAGCCGGGCTGATCTGGCACTACTCGAAGGACCTGCCAGATTATTCGCAGTTGCAGGACTACGAGCCGCCGGTGATGACCCGCGTGCATGCGGCCGACGGTTCGCTGCTTGGCGAATATTCGCGCGAGCGCCGGCTGTATCTGCCGATCCAGGCGGTGCCGAAGATGGTGATCAACGCCTTCCTGGCCGCCGAAGACAAGAATTTCTACGAGCACGGTGGCATCGACTATCAGGGCTTGGCGCGCGCCGCGCTGCTCTATGCCCAGAACATCGGCTCGAATCGCCGGCCGCAGGGCGCCTCGACCATTACTCAGCAGGTCGCGAAAAACTTCCTGCTCACCAACGAGGTGTCGTTCACCCGCAAAATCAAGGAAGCGCTGCTGGCGATGCGGATCGAGCGGGCCTATTCCAAGGACCGCATCCTCGAACTGTATCTGAACGAGATCTATCTCGGCCTGGGCGCCTATGGCATCGCCGCGGCGTCGCTGGTCTATTTCGACAAGTCGGTCAACGAGCTGACCGTGGCCGAAGCCGCCTATCTCGCCGCGCTGCCCAAGGCGCCGGCGGCGCTGCATCCGGTCCGCAACCGCGACCGCGCGATCGAGCGCCGCAATTACGTGCTCGACCGGCTGATGGAGAACGGCTGGATCAAGCAGGCCGACGCCGACAAGGCGCGCAAGGACCCGCTCGCCGTCACCAGCCGTGCCAATGCGGCGCATACTTTCGCCGGCGAATATTTCGCCGAGGAAGTGCGGCGCGACGTGTTCGAGCGCTATGGCGAGAAGAAGCTCTATGAGGGCGGGCTGTCGGTCCGTACCACGCTCGATCCCAAGCTGCAGGTGTTCGCGCGTCAGACCATGACCGCGGGCCTGGTGCGCTACGACGAAGCCCAGGGCTGGCGCGGCCCGGTCAACAAGATCGACGTGTCCGGTGATTGGGGGCTCAAGCTCGCCGACGTGAAATCGCTGAACGACGTCTCGCCCTGGCGCATGGCCGTGGTGCTGGAGACTTCGGATCAATCGGCGCGAATCGGTTTTCAGCCTGGCCGTGAGCTGGGCGGTGCGGTCTCCAAGGAACGTCAGGTTGGCCTGATCACGCTCGATGGCGTGCGCTGGGCCAAGGCGGCCTCGGGCCCGAGTCGCGGCAAAACCCCGACCTCGGTGTCGCAGGTGCTGTCGCCGGGCGACATCATCTATGCCGATCCGCTGGTCAACAAGGATGGCTCGCGCGTCGAAGGTCAGTACCGGCTGCGGCAGCTGCCGGAAGTGTCCGGCGCCATGGTGGTGATGGACCCGTGGACCGGGCGCGTGTTGGCGATGGTCGGCGGCTTCTCGTTCGATCAGAGCCAGTTCAACCGCGCGACCCAGGCCTATCGGCAGCCGGGCTCGTCGTTCAAGCCGCTGGTCTATTCGGCGGCGATGGACAATGGCTACACGCCCTCGACCGTGGTGATCGACGCGCCGATCGAAATCGATCAGGGCCAGGGCATCGGGGTGTGGCGGCCGGAGAACTACTCGACCGGCAAGTATTATGGCCCGACCACGCTGCGCAACGCGTTGCAGCGCTCGCTCAACACCGTGACGGTGCGCTTGGCGCAGGACATCGGCATGCCGCTGATCGGCGAATACGCCAAGCGCTTTGGCGTCTATGACGATCTGCCGAATTATCTGTCCTACGCACTCGGCGCCGGCGAAACCACGGTGATGCGCATGGTCACCGCCTATTCGATGTTCGCCAATGGCGGACGCCGGGTGAAGCCGACGCTGATCGACCGGATTCAGGACCGCTACGGCCGCACCATCTTCAAGCACGACCAGCGCGAATGCCGCGGCTGCGAGGCGCCGGAGGGCTGGAAGAACCAGACCGAGCCGCAGCTCGTCGATCGCCGTGAACAGGTGCTGGACGCCATGACCGCCTATCAGATCACCTCGATGATGGAAGGGGTGGTGCAGGGCGGTACCGCGACCGTGATCCGCGAGGTCGGCAAGCCGATCGCCGGCAAGACCGGCACCACCAATGACGAGAAGGACGCCTGGTTCATCGGCTTCTCGCCCGATGTCGTGGTCGGCATCTATGTCGGCTACGACAAGCCGCGCAATCTCGGCCGCGGCATGACCGGCGGTCATCTGGCGGCGCCGATCGCCAAGGATTTCCTGAAATTGGCGCTGGCCGACAAGCCAGCGGTGCCGTTCCGCGTGCCGGCCGGCATCAAGCTGATCCGCGTCGATGCCAAGAGCGGCATGCGCGCCGGCCCCGAAAGCGGCCGCACCATTCTGGAAGCGTTCAAGCCGGGCACCGCGCCGCCCGACAACTATTCTGTGATCGGTGTTGCCGACGCCGATGGCCGCTCGGTGACCGTGCCGCCTGAAGCCGATCGCATGATTCTGCGTCCTGGCACCGGCGGGTTGTATTGACGATCTCGACGATTGCGCTTTGCCGCAGTCGTCGTTACACCGCAGGCAACACATCGCTTCACGCGATCCCTCGCAATATAGAGTTCCCATGCGCGCCGAAATCGAAAGGCTCGTCGAAGAGATCAAGCAGTCAGTCGGGCTGCTGAGGAGGCATCTTTGACGTCGACCAAGCCACTGCACGCCTCGCTGAGCTGAACAAGCTCGCTGAAGACCCCGAGCTCTGGAACGATCCGCAAAAAGCTCAAAAACTGATGCAGGAGCGCACCTCGCTTGAGGATGCGCTGGCCGGCATCGGCAAGGTGGAAAGCGAGCTTGAGGACAATGTCGGCATGATCGAACTCGGCGAGGCCGAGGGCGACGATGCCGTCGTGGCCGAAGCCGAAGCCGCTCTAAAAGCTTTGAAAAAGGAAGTGGCGCGGCGCGAGCTGGAAGCGCTGCTGTCCGGCGAAGCCGATCGGTTCGACACCTATCTCGAAGTCCACGCCGGCGCTGGCGGCACCGAGAGCCAGGATTGGGCGTCGATGCTGCTGCGCATGTATGTGCGCTGGGCTGAAAAGCGCGGCTTCAAGATCGAGTATCTCGAAGAGACCGAGGGCGAAGAGGCCGGCATCAAGTCGGCGACGATTCAGATCTCCGGCCACAACGCCTATGGCTGGCTGAAGACCGAGGCCGGCGTGCACCGCTTGGTGCGGATCTCGCCTTACGATTCCAACGCGCGCCGTCACACTTCGTTTTCGAGCGTGCAGATCTTCCCGGTGGTCGACACCTCGATCAAGATCGACATCAACGAGAGCGATGTTCGGGTCGATACCATGCGCTCGGGCGGCGCGGGTGGTCAGCACGTCAACAAGACCGAATCTGCGGTGCGACTCACGCACATTCCGACCGGCGTCGCGGTGGTGTGTCAGGCTGGCCGTTCGCAGCACAAGAACCGCGCTCAGGCGTGGGACATGCTGCGCGCGCGGCTGTACGAGATCGAGCTGAAGAAGCGCGAGGAAAAGGCCGCCGCCGAGCAGGCCGCCAAGACCGATATCGGCTGGGGGCACCAGATCCGCTCCTACGTGCTGCAGCCCTATCAGATGGTCAAGGACCTGCGCACCGGGGTGCAGACCTCAGACACCGCCGGCGTGCTCGACGGCGATCTCGACGAGTTCATGGCCGCAACGCTGGCACAGCGCGCCTTCGGCGGCGGGCCGGGCAGCGTTGAGGACGTCGACTAATCGCGTGTAGTGCAGCTGACGCGATTGCCCGTGTAGCAACGGCAATCGCGTTGGCGCTCGTCGATCAGCTTGTAGTTTGAATCTGACGTCGCGACGGGTGTGATCGCCCGCCGCGCGCTTTTGCTATGACGGGCGCTGATTGATGCCGGCGGGCCCCGTCATGACCGCGCGTGTCGCTGCATCCACGTCTTAACAGCGCTGCCGGATTAAAGACGGAGATGGCCGGGACGAGCCCGGCCATCACGTGCGGAGTGGCTGGTATCAATCGCCGTGGCGTGACTAACCCGCGCCGCCGAGCCGCACGCCGGCGCGCAAAAACTTCTGCGGATCGACCGGCTCGCCGTCGATGCGGGTTTCGTAGTGCAGATGCGGGCCGGTCGAGCGGCCGGTCGAGCCGACGGCGCCGACGATCTGGCCGATCTTGATGACGTCGCCGACCTTGACGTTGATCGCGGACAGGTGGCCGTAGCGGGTGGTCAGGCCGTTGCCGTGGTCGATCTCGACCATGCGGCCATAGCCGCCGCTCCAGCCGGCGCCGACCACCTTGCCCTGCGCGGTGGCGCGTACCGGATCGCCCATGCTGCCGCGGAAATCGAGCCCGGTATGCATCGCCGGGCGGCCGAGGAACGGGTCGGTCCGGACGCCGAAGCCGGAGCTGAATTCCACTTCGCCGACCACCGGCTTGCGATAGGGCACCAGCGCCAGGGTGCGGTTGAGCCGCTCGACCTGGGCACGCGAGATGTTGATGCGATAAAGCTGCTTCTCAAAGCTGGCGCTGTTGCTGGACGGCGTCTTGACCGGCACGAACGGCCCGCCAATGCCGCCGCGCGGCGTGGCGGCTTCCATCTGCGCGACATTGAGGCCGAGGTCACTGAGCACGCCGCGCATGCGCCGCGCCCGGCTTTCAAAACTTTCCTCGACCACGTTGAGCACGGCGACCTGCCGGCTTTCGATCTGATCGAGCGAGCGTTGCAGCTTGGTGATGACGTTGTCGACGCCGGCGTTCTTGGCCAGTTGGGTCGGGCCGGCGGCAATGCGGTTCGGGGTGCGGGATTCCAGCCGGGCTTCCCGGTCGGGCGGCGCCACGAAGATCACGGTGTCGCTGATCGGCGAGGGTTTGGGGATGCTGGAGCTGCCAAAATCGGTGGCAGGGGCCTGGCGGGCTGGCTTGCCGATCGAGCCGGTGATGCCGACATCCGGCAGCGTGCCGAGCGCGTTGGTGCGCGATTCCAAGAGGCTCTGGCGCCGCATCACTTGTTCGAGCTTTTGGTCGAACTGTTCCTGATCGAGCAACTGCCGGCTGGTGGTGCGATCGACCTTGGCGCGGAGCTCGGCGATGCGGTCCTCATAGGCATATTGCATCTCGGCCTGACGCGCGATCAGCCGGGTCAGCACGTCGTCGCGGAACGCAAAATAGGTCGCGGTCGCCACCGTCCACAGCGCGAGCAGCACCACCGAGCCGACCACGATCCAGAACAGCACCGGCCCGATCCGCACCTGCTTGCCGGCGTGGACGATGGCGTAGCCGCCAGGCATGGCCGCGACCGGCTGGCGGTGGTGAGACGGAGCGGGGTGACGCTGCGGCGGGCGACCATGGTGCTGGCCATGGTGCGGCATGGGTTGAGGATGAGGACCGGAACGGTGAGGCATCTTGGCTTCCAGGCGCCGGCCTGAACACAGATCCGCCGGCTCAATTCGCCGGCGGATTTGACCCCCTCATAGTTAACATTCGGGTAATGCTGGCCGATCACGACTGCATTTTTGCCGCGGCCAGAACGGCTTCGGCGTGGCCATCGACCTTGACCTTGCGCCAGACCCGTTCGACGCGGCCTTGGGCATCGATCAGCACCGTGGTGCGAATGATGCCTTCGAACTTCTTGCCGTACATGCTTTTTTCGCCCCAGGCGCCATAGGCTTGCAGCATGGCGTGGCTTTCGTCGGAGCCAAGCGGGGTGCGCAGCTGATACTTGTCGCGGAACTTGTCCTGCGCGGCTGGCGGATCGGCGGAGACGCCCAGCACCGCGGTTTTGGCCTTGTCGAAATCGGGCGCGAGCCGGGTGAAATCGACTGCCTCGCGCGTGCAGCCGGAGGTGCCGGCGCGCGGGTAGAAGAAGATCACCAATTTGCGACCAGCGAAATCGCTGAGGCTGATGGTGCCGCCGCCATCGCGGGGCAGGGTGAAGCTTGGAGCCTGATCGCCCTCCGTCAGCGCGGCCGCTGTGTTTGCTGCGGCGGAACTGGCCTTGGTGTTGCGAGCTTGCTTGGTCATGCGCCTTCCTTTCGTCGTTTTCCGCGGCTCAATAATCGCCGGTTAGCCAAGGTGGTGGCAATCAGGTGCATCTGGGCAAGCGCGTAGGCCTCGGGGTATGGTCCACCGGATTCGTGACCAGCAGTCCCCGGTGCGAGCAGGGCTCACGGGGCCGGGAGATGCACATTCGTAATCGAACGAGGATTGGCAACAGGGCCGCGATAGCTGCGCGTGGTGCGCGGCAGCGGGTATGTGCCAAACGACAATCAGGCGTCGCGAACGCGCTCCGATCGAGAGCCTATGCCAAGGACTGAGCCGCCCCCCACGCCGCATCCCCGTGCCGAATCCGAGCCAGAGCGTTGGCCCGATGACGGCTGGTCTGCTCATCACCATGACGAAGACGCTTCAAACCGGGCGCGGCAGCTGCTGGCGAGCCAGACCCGCTTTCAACATCTCGCGGATGGCACCCACTCGCTGCTGCACTGGTTGAGCAGCGGCCGCTGGCTGCCGCGCCTCGTGCTGACGGTCAGCGTGCTCGGCGCGCTGTTTGCGGCCTGCTTTGGCGGCCTGTGGCTGCGGCTCGGCGCCGGGCCGATCAGTCTCGATCTGGCGACGCCATGGCTGGTCGCCGCGATCGAACAAAATCTCGGCAATGGCAACACCGTGGAAATCGGCGGCACCCAGATCGAGCGTGCCGGCCGGATCCGCGTCGCGGTGCGCATTCGCAATATCGTGGTCCGCGACCGCGAGCGTGCCATTGTCGCCACGGCGCCGAAAGCCGAGGTCCGGCTGTCGGGCGCTGCACTGCTGATGGGCCGGCTGCGCGCCGAGAGCCTGAAGCTGGTCGATGCCGAGCTGGCGATTCGTATCACGCCGGACGGCGAGGTGACGGTCTCGACCGGCGACACGGCAAGGCCGCTGGCGACCGGGGTCGCCAAGCCGACGCTCGCGCCGCCTCCCACGAAGTCCAGTACGCCGGCTGCGGGGGCAACGCCATCGCCGGGATCGCCCGCTGCTGCGGCCGGACGGTCGCATGGCCGCGATGAAGCCTTTGCCAGCCTGCTGGCCGGGCTGGATTGGCTCGACAGCCTCAATCTCAGCGGTCTCGATGGCCAGAACCTCAACGAAATCGGCCTGAGAAGCGGCAATCTGATTGTCGATGATCAGCAGAGCGGCAACCGCCTGACCTTTGAGAACGTGGCGCTGAGCCTGCGTCGGCCAAGCGGCGGCGGCATTGTGATGAGTGTCGGCGAGGAGGCGGAGGTTGGCGATGATCCCAAGCGCGCCTGGTCGTTGCGCGTTGCGGTCGGCCCGCCCACCAATGGCGTGCGCTCAGTTGAACTGCGCGCCAACAATGTATCCACCAAAACCATTTTGCTGGCGCTGCGGCTGAAGGATTTCACCTACACCGCCGATCTGCCGCTCAGCGGCGAATTGAAAGGCGAACTCGGCCGCGACGGCGTGCCGACCTTCTTACGCGGCAAACTAGTGGCCGGGGCCGGGCACATCACCGACCTCGACACCCCGGAATATCCGATGCCGATCGATCAGGCCGAGCTCAGCGTCGAATGGGATGCCGGGCGGCGGGTGCTGGTGGCGCCGTTCAAGGTGGTGGCCGGCGGCAATCGCGTCACGCTGCTTGCTCATCTCGACCCGCCCAATGATCGCTCCCATGACTGGCAGCTTGGCCTGAGCGGCGGCACCATCGTGCTGCCCGGTGCGGACAACGAGCCGCCATTGATCTTCAACCGGATCGCGATCGGCATCCGCTTCGACACCGACGCGCGCCGCATCACCATCACCCAGGCCAATATCAGCAATGGCGAGATCGGCGTCGCCGGCAGCGGCTTCATCGACTATGCCGGCGAACCGCGGCTGACGCTGGGTTTTACCGGCACGCCGATGTCGGTCGGCGCCTTGAAGCGCATGTGGCCGATCCTGATCGTGCCGGAGCTGCGCGAATGGGTGATCGAGCGGATCGCGCGCGGCGCCATCCAGCGCATCGATATCGCGGTCAACTCACCGTTCAAGAACCTGTCGCGGCGCGGCCCGCCGATCCCGGATGAGGGGCTCGCGGTCAATATCGTCGCCACCGGCGCAATGATCCGCCCGGTCGATGAAATGCCGGCGATTCGCGAGGGCGATCTCAAGGCGGTGGTGACCGGCCGCACCGCGACGGTCGCGATCGGCCAGGCGCTCGCCGACACCGCGCAGGGCCGGCGGCTGACGCTGTCGGATATTCTGTTCGAAGTGCCGGATATGGCACCGAAACCTGCGCCTGCGCGGGTCAGGTTCCGTGTTGAAGGCCAGGTCGCGGCGGTTGCCGAAATCCTGGCCTCGGATCGGCTCAGCGATGTCGGCGGCGCGCTGATCGACCCCAACACCAGCAAGGGCATGGTGGCGGCGCAGGTCGCGATGGGCATGCCGATCAAGCGCGAGCTGACCAAGGCCGACACCAGCTACGCGGTGACTGCCGACCTCACCAATTTTTCCGCCGAGAAGCTGGTGATGAACCAGAAGCTCGAGGCGAATGCCCTGAAAGTGGTGGCCAATGCCCAGGGCTTTCAGATTAAGGGCGACGTCAAGATCAACGGCCAGCCCGCCGCGCTGGAATATCGCAAGCCGAGCGAAGGCGACGCCGAGGTCAAGCTGCAAGCCACGCTCGATGACGCCAGCCGCGCACGGCTCGGCTTTGATCTCGGCAGCGGCCTGTCCGGCGCCGTGCCGGTCAAGCTGACCGGCAAGATCGGCGAGCCCGATCGCGAAACCCGGCTCGGCATCGATGCCGATCTGACCGCCGCCAAGGTTGACAATGTGCTGCCGGGCTGGGTCAAGGCACAGGGCAAATCGAGCCGCGCGGTGTTCAATCTGTTGCAGCGGCCGCAGGCCACCCGGTTCGAGGACATCGTGATCGAAGGCAGCGGCGCCAATATCAAGGGCGCGCTGGAAGTCGATGAGAACGGCGATCTGGTCAACGCCAATTTCCCGAGCTACGCGCCCTCGGAAGGCGACAAGGCCACGCTGAAAGCCGAGCGCGCCCCGGATGGCGTGATGAAGGTGACGATGCGCGGCGACGTGTTCGACGGCCGCGGTTTCATCAAATCGGCGATCTCCGGACGCGACAACGACGCCAAGAGCAAGTCCAAGGCGTTCGATGTCGATATCGACGTCAAGCTCGGCGTGGTCGCCGGCTATTTCGGCGAGACGCTGCGCAGCGTCGATGCCAAACTGTCACGCCGCAATGGTGCGATCCGCAGCTTCGCGCTCAACGGCAAGCTGGGCCGCGATACCTCGCTGACCGGCGATCTGCGCGGCCGCGTGCAGGGCCGCGAAGTGATCTATCTTGAGACCAATGACGCAGGCTCGTTCTTCCGCTTCACCGACACCTATGGCAAGATGTATGGTGGCCAGCTGTCGCTGGCGATGGACCCGCCGGTGGCCGATCCGCGCGAGCGCGAAGGTCTGCTCAACGTCCGCGATTTCACCGTGAAAGGCGAAACCCAGCTCGACCGTGTGGTCGCCAGCGGCGGCCAGGGCGCCAATCAGGGCGCGAATTCGGGGCTGGCATTTTCACGGCTGCGCGCCGAATTCACCCGGCAGAACGGCCAGCTCACCATTCGCGAAGGCGTGGTGAAGGGGCCGATGATCGGCGCCACCATCGAAGGCAGCATCGATTATCCGGGCAATCAGGTGCGGATGAGCGGCACGTTTGTGCCGATGTACGGCCTCAACAACATGTTCGGGCAAATCCCGGTGGTCGGGCTGTTCCTGGGCGGCGGCAGCAATGAGGGGCTGATCGGCGTCACATACGAAGTGGTGGGAACGCCGGGCGCTCCTGTGCTGCGCGTCAATCCGATCTCGGCGATGGCGCCGGGCGTGCTGCGCAAAATCTTTGAATTCGGCACCGGGCGTCAGAACAATCAGAACGATTTCCCCAGCCCGAACAATTAGCAGCGATCACCGATGTCGCGTCATACCCGCGCTTGTCGCGGGCATCCACGTCTTGAAGTCAGTGCAGCATCAGAGCGTGAGTAGGGGGAAGTCGCGCGGCGTCGACCTGCGGCGTCGCTGCCATCACTCATCACAAGCAGACATGAAAAAGCTCGACCGCGCGGGGCGCGATCGAGCTTCAGCAAAAGCCTATAGTACGTGATCAGGCCGGGCGGATCAGCACGTGCTTCTTCTTGCCGAACGACAGCTTGATCACGCCGTCGGCGTTGATGTTGGCCGCGGTCAGCGCCATCCGCTCGTCGGTCACCGGCTCGTCATTGACGCGCAGGCCGCCCGCCTTGATCTGGCGCCGCGCTTCGCCATTGGAAGCGACCAAACCAGTCTTTTCCGCGAACGCCGCGAGCACGCCGATGCCAGCGTCGAGTTCGGCGCGGGCGATCGTGACGCTCGGCAGATCCTGCGCGATGCCGCCTTCCTCAAACGTGGTGCGGGCAGTCTCGGCGGCGCGCTCGGCGGCCTCGCGGCCATGCATCAGCGCGGCGGCTTCGGTCGCCAGGATCTTCTTGGCCTCGTTGATTTCCGAGCCCTGCAGCTTGGCGAGCCGCGCGATCTCATCCATCGGCAGCAGCGTGAACAGCTTGAGGAAGCGCTCGACGTCGGCGTCCTCGGTGTTGCGCCAGTACTGCCAGTAATCATAGGGCGACAGCATGTCGCCGTTCAGCCAGACCGCGCCGGCCGCGGTCTTGCCCATCTTGGCGCCCGAGGCGGTGGTGAGCAGCGGGCAGGTCAAAGCGTGCAACTGATGGGTGCCCATGCGGCGGCCGAGATCGACGCCGGTGACGATGTTGCCCCACTGATCGGAGCCGCCCATCTGCAGATTGCAGCCGTGGCGCCTGGCCAGCTCGACATAGTCGTAGGACTGCAGGATCATGTAGTTGAATTCGATAAACGACAGCTCCTGCTCGCGCTCGAGCCGCATCCGCACCGAGTCCATGGTCAGCATGCGGTTGACCGAGAAGAACCGGCCGATGTCGCGCAGCATCTCGATGTAGTTGAGCTTGGTCAGCCAGTCGGCATTGTCGACCATCACCGCGTCGGTCTTGCCTTCGCCAAAGCGCAGCAGCTTGGAGAACGTGGTCTTGATCGTCTCCTTGTTGGCGTCGATCTGCTCATAGGTCAGAATCTTGCGGGTCTCGTCGCGGCCCGACGGGTCGCCGACCCGGGTGGTGCCGCCGCCCATCAGCGCCATCGGCTTGTTGCCGGTCTCCTGCAGCCAATGCAGCATCATGATCGACAAGAGATGGCCGACGTGTAGCGAGGGCGCGGTGCAATCATAGCCCACATACGCGACCACCTCGCCGCGCGCCGCCAGTGCGTCCAGCGACTCCGGATCCGAGATCTGATGAATGAATCCTCGGCTTTGCAGGAGGTTGAGGAGGTCCGATTTAAATGCAGTCATGATTTCGCGACTCTGATCTTCTTACCTCGCCCCCGTTTCGACACGACGGAGGGGCGATCTCAAGGCAACGCCGCCCAGCGCATCGGGTGGCATTATAAGATGTGGCTGCGTGAGACAAGGGTTGAACGGCCATGTCCGCACCACCTGCTGGAAGCTCTGCTCATGCTGATGACGGCACTTGGCCTGATGTCTGGGACCTCGCTTGACGGCGTCGATGTCGCTTTGATCGAGACCGACGGCCGGCGGGTGACGCGGCTCGGCCCCTCTGACTACCGGCCCTATAGCGATGCGGAGCGCGCCTTGCTGCGGCAGGCGCTGGCGGACGCTGCGAAGCTGACCAACCGCCAGGACCGGCCCGGCGTGCTGGCGGAGGCCGAGCGCATGGTCACCATGGCGCATGGCGAGGCGGTCGAAGGCTTTCTTTCGCGGCAACGGGTCGCACGCCAGGCGATCGACCTGGTCGGCTTCCACGGCCAGACCGTGCTGCACCGGCCGGCGCAGCAGCTCACGGTGCAGATCGGCGCGGCGGCTGAGCTCGCCAAGGCGATCGGCATCCCAGTGGTGCACGATCTGCGTGCTGCCGACGTCGCGGCCGGCGGGCAGGGGGCGCCGCTGGTGCCGGTCTATCACCGCGCGCTGGCGGGCGCGCTGGAGCTGCCGGGGCCGATCGTGGTGCTCAATATCGGCGGCGTGTCCAACATCACTTACATCGACGGCGAGGTGCTGATCGCCTGTGACACCGGCCCCGGCAACGCGCTGCTCGATGATTTCGTCGCGAAAACCACCGGCGAGCCGTTCGACCGCGACGGCCAGCTCGCGGCACAGGGCCGTCCGGATCAACGCTGGTTGGAGCAGGCGCTACAGCAGCAGTTCTTTGCGCAAGCCCCGCCGAAATCGCTGGATCGCAACCAGTTCGCTGGGCTGACGCTGCCAGAGCTGAGCCCGGCCGATGGCGCGGCGACGCTGACCGCGTTCACCGCGGCGGCGATCGCCAAGATCGTGCCGCTGTTGCCGCGGCCACCGCGCAGCTGGATCGTCGCTGGCGGCGGCGCCCGCAATCCGGTGATGGTGCAGATGTTGCGTGACTATCTGGCGCCGGCCATTGTGAGCTGCGCGGACGCGCACGGCTGGTCGGCTGAGGCGCTGGAAGCGCAAGCGTTTGGGTTTTTGGCGGTGCGCGCGCTGCGCGGGTTGCCGCTCACTTATCCGGCGACAACTGGGGTCAGAATCCCGATCACCGGCGGCCTGATCGCGCGGCCGTAGAAAAAAAAACGGCCGCGGGGCGAACCTGCGGCCGTCTGGGCAAATGGCGTCAGCGCACGTTGTCGTAGGCGTGCGTGGTCGTCAGCGCACGTTGGCGAGACGCATGTCGAGATAGTTGGTCACCGACTCCATCAGCGGCTCAAGCTTGCCGTCGAAGAAGTGGTTGGCGCCCGGGATGATCTGCTGGTCGATCACGATGCCCTTCTGGGTCTTCAGCTTCTCGACCAGGGTGTTGACGTCCTTGGGCGGCACCACCGCATCCTTTTCGCCATGGACGATCAGCCCGGACGACGGGCAGGGCGCCAGGAACGAGAAGTCATAGAGATTGGCCGGCGGCGCGATCGAGATGAAACCCTCAACCTCGGGGCGGCGCATCAGCAGCTGCATGCCGATCCAGGCGCCGAACGAGAAACCAGCGACCCAGCAGGCGCGCGCTTCGGGATTGATCGACTGCGCCCAGTCGAGCGCCGAGGCGGCATCCGACAATTCGCCGGTGCCGTGGTCGAACGAGCCCTGGCTGCGGCCGACGCCGCGGAAGTTGAAGCGCAACACCGAGAAGCCGCGATGCACGAAGGCGTAGTAGCACTGGTAGACGATCTGGTGATTCATCGTCCCGTGGAACTGCGGGTGCGGGTGCAGCACCATCGCGATCGGCGCGTTCTTCTGCTTGGCCGGATGGTAGCGGCCTTCGAGACGGCCGGCGGGCCCGGTGAAAATAACCTCAGGCATTGATTTTCCTTGGTAAAACAGCGCGGCGACGCGGGCTCATCGGGGCCGTCGCGCGGCCTTGCTGTGCGAACAAAGGGACGATCAGCGCCATTGCAGTGATGGAACGGCGGATTGAACGAAGGCCGCGTTCTAGCATAAGGCAGCGGGCTAAATGCAAGCATATTAAGCACATCCGGGCCTTGGCCACGGTTCTGGCGGCGTCGATGTCGGGGGATTGACTGGCATTACTGGCGCGGCGCGCCTACCGTGACGCCGCCATCCGCATTGGGACCCTGCTGCCTTGCACCGTATCCATCTCGACTGGAACGCCACCACTCCGCTGCGCCTTGAAGCGCGCGCCGCTATGCAGGCGGCGTTTGAGCTCGGCAACCCGTCGGCGGTCTATGCCGAGGGCCGCAAAGCGCGCGGCGCGGTCGAGCGCGCCCGGCTGCAGGTCGCAGCCGCCATCGGCGCGCGGCCGCAGGATGTGATCTTCACCTCAGGCGGCACCGAGGCCAACAATCTGGCGCTCATGCCGAGCCTGAATAATTCCGGTCAAGCCTATGATCGGCTGTTGGTTTCGGCGATCGAGCACCCCTCGGTGCGGGCCGGCGGGCTCTATCCGGCGGCGCAGGTCACCGAGATCGCGGTGACGCGGTCCGGGCTGGTCGATCTTAATCATCTGCAGGCGTTGCTGGCCGCGGCTGGCCCGGCGCTGGTGTCGGTGATGCTCGCCAATAACGAGACCGGGGTGATTCAGCCGATCGCAAAGATTGCCGAGCTGGTTCATGGCGCTGGCGGCCTGCTCCATGTCGATGCCGTGCAGGCGTTCGGCAAGATCGCTTTCTCGATCGGCGAGCTGCAGGCGGACTGGCTGACGCTGTCGTCGCACAAGATCGGTGGCCCGAAAGGCGTCGGCGCACTGGTCCTGGCGCCGGGGCGGTTGCCACCTGCTCCGCTGCTGCGCGGCGGTGGCCAGGAACAGGGCCGGCGCGCTGGCACCGAGAACGTCATCGGCATTGTCGGCTTTGGCGCGGCCGCGGAGGCTGCGATCGCGAGTCGTGAGTTCGACATGGAACGGGTTGGTACGCTCCGCGATCAGCTTGAGCAGGTGCTGCGGCAGATTCCGGGAACCGAAGTGATCGCGGATCAGCAGCCGCGGCTGCCCAATACCACTCTGGTGGCACGCGCGGGCATGAAGGCGGAAACCACGGTGATCGGTTTCGATCTCGCTGGGATCGCGGTCTCGGCCGGATCGGCCTGTTCCTCGGGCAAAGTCGAGGCCTCACACGTGCTGCAAGCCATGCAGTTACCGTCGGAACTGGCGCGTAGCGCGATTCGCATCAGCCTGGGCTGGCAGACCAGCACCGCCGATGTCGATCGCTGCGCCGAGGTCTGGCGAAAGCTGTCCGGCACCTTAGCTACAGGGGGCCACGAAAATTACGCGGAAGCACGAAACAGAGCTTGAACGGTTCCAAACTAGCTGATTTCATGTTCGCAGTTGCGTAAGCAAAGCTGAAACAATCCACCGCGGTCCTTGAAACCGCGAGCGGAGGACAGAATGCCGGCTGAACAAGAGACGGTCGAACGGGTTCGCCGTATCGACGTCGATCAGTATCGCTATGGGTTCGAAACCGACATCGAATCCGAAAAGGCCCCCAAGGGGCTTTCCGAAGACACGATCCGCTTCATCTCCGGCAAGAAGAACGAGCCGGCCTGGATGCTGGAATGGCGGCTGGAAGCCTATCGGCGCTGGCTGACCATGAGCGAGCCGACCTGGGCGCGCGTCGACTATCCGAAAATCGATTACCAGGATCTCTATTACTACGCAGCGCCGAAGCAGAAGAAGCAGCTGTCGTCGATCGACGAGATCGATCCGGAAATTCTGAAGACCTACGAGAAGCTCGGCATTCCGCTGCGCGAAGTGGCGGTGCTGGAAGGCGTGGTCGCGCCCGGCGCCAAGCCGGCGGGCGAGGACGATGGTGAGCCGCCGGTCGAGCAGCGCAAGGTCGCGGTCGATGCGGTGTTCGATTCCGTCTCGGTGGCCACCACTTTTAAGGAGGAGCTGAAGAAGGCCGGCGTGATCTTCATGCCGATCTCCGAGGCGATCCGCGAGCATCCTGAGCTCGTGCAAAAATATCTCGGCAGCGTGGTGCCGACCACCGACAACTTCTTTGCGACGCTGAACTCGGCGGTGTTTTCCGACGGCTCGTTTGTGTACGTGCCGCCCGGCGTGCGCTGCCCGATGGAGCTGTCGACCTATTTCCGCATCAATGAGCGCAACACCGGCCAGTTCGAGCGCACGCTGATCATCGCCGACAAGGGCGCCTATGTCAGCTATCTGGAAGGCTGCACCGCGCCACAGCGCGATGAGAACCAGCTGCATGCCGCGGTGGTCGAGCTGGTCGCGCTCGATGATGCCGAGATCAAATATTCGACGGTGCAGAACTGGTACCCCGGCAATGCCGAGGGCAAGGGCGGCATCTACAATTTCGTCACCAAGCGTGGCGATTGCCGCGGCCGTGGCTCGAAGATTTCCTGGACCCAGGTCGAGACCGGCTCGGCCATCACCTGGAAATACCCGAGCTGCATTCTGCGCGGCGACGAGTCTCGCGGCGAGTTTTACTCGATCGCGATTTCGAACGGCTATCAGCAGGTCGATAGCGGCACCAAGATGATCCATCTCGGCAAGAACACCTCGAGCCGGATCATCTCCAAGGGCATCTCGGCCGGCAAATCGCAAAACACCTATCGGGGCTTGGTCACCGCGCATCGCAAGGCGGCCGGCGCGCGCAACTTCACGGCCTGCGATTCGCTGCTGATCGGCGATCAGTGCGGCGCGCATACCGTGCCCTATGTCGAAGCGAAGAACTCATCGGCGGTGTTCGAGCACGAAGCGACCACATCGAAGATTTCAGAGGATGTGCTGTTCTACTGCGTGCAGCGTGGGCTCAGCCAAGAGGAAGCCGTCGGTCTGGTGGTCAATGGCTTCGTCAAGGACGTGCTGCAGCAACTGCCGATGGAGTTTGCGGTGGAAGCGCAGAAGCTGATTTCGATTTCGCTGGAGGGGAGCGTCGGCTGATGGTTGCGCCGGGGCAGCGGTTGGTCCGCAACGCTCCGGACGACTCTCACCCCGCAAGGTCGCAACTTGGTGCGAGACTTGCACGGCATACAACAAAACATCACCCATCGCCCGAGATGGTCGCAAAGCGCACATCCCGGACAATGAGCAACGGAAAATGACGACGGTCATCCGCGCAGGCGCTGAGTGTACTTGCACCTCGGGATGCTGACGAGACTAGAGGACGAAAGACAACAATGGCATTGCTCGAAGTCAAAAACTTGCAGGTGCGTGTCGAGGAGCGGGAAATCCTGCACGGCCTGACGCTCACGGTCGAGGAAGGCCAAGTGCACGCCATCATGGGGCCGAACGGCTCCGGCAAATCGACGCTTAGTCACGTGATCGCCGGCAAGCCGGGCTATGAAGTGACCGGCGGCGAGATCCTGTTCAAGGGCGAGGATCTGCTTGCGATGGAGCCGGAGGAGCGTGCCGCCAAGGGCGTGTTTCTCGCGTTCCAGTACCCGGTGGAAATCCCCGGCGTCGCGACCATGACCTTTCTGCGCACCGCGCTCAACGCGCAGCGCAAGGCGCGCGGCGAGGGCGAGTTCTCGACGCCGGAATTTTTGAAGAAGGTGCGTGAGGTCGCCGGCTCGCTCGGCATTCCGCAGGAGATGCTGAAGCGCGGCGTCAATGTCGGTTTTTCGGGCGGCGAAAAGAAGCGCAACGAAGTGCTGCAAATGGCGCTGTTCCAGCCGAGCCTGTGCATCCTCGACGAGATGGACTCCGGCCTCGACATCGACGCGCTGCGCGTCGCTTCCGAAGGCGTCAATGCGCTGCGCTCGCCGCAGCGCTCGATGGTGGTGATCACGCACTATCAGCGGCTGTTGGACTACATCGTGCCTGATGTGGTGCATGTGATGGCCAAGGGCCGGGTGGTGAAAAGCGGCGGCAAGGAATTGGCGCTGGAGCTCGAAGCCACCGGCTATGCGCAATACACCGAGGCGGCGGCCTGAACTGGCGGATGCTGTGATGACTGTTGTTGCGACCAAAACAGACGGACAGGCGGCAAGCGCCTTTCAGGCGGCGCGGAGCCGGCTGCCCGGCGCCGCCGCGGTGGCCGAGCAGCGCCAAGCCGCGTTTGACAACTACACGCGGCAGGGATTGCCGCATCGCCGGGTCGAGGACTGGAAGTACACCGATCTGCGCGTGCTGATGCGCGAAGTGCTGCCGCTCGCTGCGGCGCCCGACCACGCCCATCTTGCCCGTGCCGCCGACGCACTGCAACTGCACGCGATCGACGGCGTGCGCCGCCTTGTGCTGGTGGACGGCGTGTTTGTCGCCGATCTGTCCGACCTTGCCGAACTTGAGCCCGGGCTCAGCATTCGGCCGCTGCGCGAAGTGCTGGAAGCTGGCGAAGCGCTCGATGATCGCTGGCCGGCGCCCGATACTGCAGATGCCATGGTGGCATTCAATGCCGCGCTGATGACCGATGGCGTGGTAATCGAAGTCGGTGCCGACATCACCCTGCAGCGGCCGCTGCAGATTGTGCATGTCGCGGCGGCCACCGAGCCGGCGTCGATCGTGACACGCTCGCTGCTGCGCGTTGGCCAGAACGCCACGGCGACGCTGGTCGAGAGCTTTGTCGCGGCCGATGGCAGCACGCGCTACCAGCTTCATGATGCGCTTCATGTCACGATCGCTGAGGGCGGGCGGCTCGATCATCTGCGCCTCAACGAAGACGCCATTGACGCCTTCCACATCGCCTCGCTGTTCGCCTCGTTGCATGGCCAGGCGCGCTACAACGCTTGTGCGCTGACCACTGGCGGCGGTGTCAGTCGCTATCAGGGTTTTGTGCGCTTCAATGGCGACGGCGCGGAAGTGACCGCCAATGGCGTCAACCTGTTGAATGGCACGCAGCACGCCGACACCACGTTGTTCCTCGATCATGCCGTGCCGCATTGCGTCAGCCGCGAGGTGTTTCGCGCGGTGCTGGATGGCCGGGCCCATTCGGTGTTCCAGGGGCGCATCATGGTGCGCCCGCATGCGCAGAAGACCGACGCCAAGATGATGACGCGGGCGCTGCTACTGTCCGACGAGGCCGAGGCCGACAACAAGCCGGAGCTGGAAATTTTCGCCGACGACGTGACCTGCGGCCACGGCGCCACCACCGGCGCGCTCGATGACACGCTGCTGTTCTATCTGCGCGCTCGCGGACTACCCGAAAAGGAGGCGCAGGCCTTGCTGATTCAAGCCTTCATTGGCGAAGCGATTGAATCGATCGTCGATGATCAACTTCGCGCGTTGGCCATTGCCGTTGGCGAACGCTGGTTGGAGGCACGGGCATGAACATGCACGCCGCCGTGACCAACGGAACTTATGACGTCGAGCGCATCCGCGCCGATTTCCCGGCGCTGTCGATGCAGGTCTATGGCAAGCCGCTGGTCTATCTCGACAACGCCGCATCGGCGCAGAAGCCGCGCGCGGTGCTCGACCGCATGACCAAGTGCTATGAGAGCGAATACGCCAATGTGCACCGCGGTCTGCATTACCTCGCCAATGCCGCGACCGAAGCCTATGAGGGCGGCCGCACCCGCGTCGCGCAGTTCCTGAACGCGCGGCGCACCGAGGAAATCATCTTCACGCGCAACGCCACCGAGGCCATCAATCTGGTGGCGTCGTCCTGGGGCGGGCCGAATATCGGCGAGGGCGACGAGATCGTGCTCTCGATCATGGAGCATCATTCCAACATCGTGCCGTGGCACTTTCTGCGCGAACGTCAGGGCGCGGTGCTGAAATGGGCCGATGTCGATGACGAAGGCAATTTCCTGCTCGATGAGTTCGAGAAACTGCTGACGCCGAAAACCAAGCTGGTGGCGATCACCCAGATGTCCAATGCGCTCGGCACCGTGGTGCCGGTCAAGGACGTGGTGCGGATCGCCCATGCCCGCGGCATTCCGGTGCTGGTCGATGGCAGCCAGGCCGCTGTTCATCTGGCGATCGACGTGCAGGACATCGATTGCGACTTCTACATCTGCACCGGCCACAAGCTATATGGCCCGACCGGCATCGGCGCGCTCTACGCCAAGTATGAGCATCTGGTGGCGATGCGTCCCTATAATGGCGGCGGCGAGATGATCCGCGAGGTGGCGCGCGACTGGGTCACCTATGGCGACCCGCCGCACAAATTCGAGGCTGGCACCCCGGCGATCGTCGAGGCGGTCGGGCTTGGCGCCGCGATCGATTACATCAACGCGATCGGCAAGGAGCAGATCGCGGCGCATGAGATGGCGCTGCTCGACTATGCGCAGCAACGGCTGCGAGAGATCAACGCGGTGCGCGTGATCGGAACCGCACGTAACAAGGGGCCGGTGATTTCGTTCGAGCTCAAAGGCGCTCATCCGCACGACATCGCCACCGTGATCGATCGCCAGGGCATTGCGGTGCGCGCCGGAACTCATTGCGTGATGCCGCTGCTGGAGCGATTCCAGGTGACCGCCACCTGCCGGGCATCATTCGGGATGTATAATACCCACGATGAAGTCGACAAATTCGTCGAGGCGTTGATCAAGGCACGGGATATGTTCGCATGACCGACACGGCTGAAGCCAGACTAAGCAACATGCAAACATCGTCGGCGCTGCCGCCGGCGGAAACCGAACGCTTGGCGAGCGACATCGTCGCGGCGCTAAAGACGGTCTATGACCCGGAAATCCCGGCCGACATCTATGAGCTCGGCCTGATCTACAAGGTCGATATCAAGGACGACCGTTCGGTCGAAGTGGATATGACGCTGACCACGCCCAATTGTCCGGCGGCGGCCGACCTTCCGGTCAATGTCGAGAACGCGGTCGCCACGGTGCCCGGGGTCGGCGTCGTCAGCGTCAACATCGTCTGGGATCCGGCGTGGACCCCGGAACGGATGAGCGACGAGGCGCGTTTGGTCCTCAACATGTGGTGAGTGCGACCCAAAACTTTCTTAGCTTTCGAGCAGTGTTGTGCAGGGAGACGAGATGACCGATACCAGCAGCGCGACCCAGGCCACCGCTTCAAAGCCGCGCCCGCGGCCGCAGGTGATGCGGCTGACCGAAGCTGCGGCGCAGCGCGTGCGTGAGCTGATGGCGCGCGGCGAGGGCAGCATTGTCGGGCTGCGGGTCGGCATCAAGAATGGCGGCTGTGCCGGCCAATCCTACACCGTTGACTATGCCAGCGAGATCCTGCCGTCCGACGAGGTGGTGGAAGACAAGGGCGTCAAAATCCTGGTCGATCCCAAGGCGGTGCTGTTCCTGCTCGGCACCGAGATGGATTTCAAGACCGACAAGATGTCGGCAAGTTTTGTGTTCAACAATCCGAACCAGACCAGTGCCTGTGGTTGCGGCGAGTCGGTGCAACTCACGCCGGCGCAGATCGACGGCTGATCACAGCCGCGATGGCGAGCGCTCCATGGCTGCTCGCCTCACTCGCTCGGTGCCGAACGATAGCGTTGTCGAGCGAAGTGGATACCGGTTCGCGTCAATAGTACGCGTCAGGACACAGAGTTATACCAGCGGCTCCTATCATTGACCCGTCATGCCCGCGCTTGTCGCGGGCATCCACGTCTTGAAAGCGCGTCAAGATGAAAGACGTGGATGGGCGGGGCGGGG
>KI632513.1:985490-1710625 GCA_000504425.1 Rhodopseudomonas palustris JSC-3b
CATGACGTGCGGCTAGGTTGGTGTCCATCGCCGTTGGTATTATAGCGTTTTCCAGCGAAGTAGATTCCGGTTCGCGTCAAGAAAACGCGTTAGAACAGAAAGTTAGAGCTTCGGTTCGGATTGCACCAAACAGTAAAGCTCTACGCCACCTGGATGCGGATTTCGCTGAGATATTCGCGATCGGTCTCGCAGATCACGCGGTTGCGACCATTGCGCTTGGCGGCGTAGAGGCAGCCGTCGGCACGCTCGATCAGCGAGTCCATGTCTTCGTCGGGGCGCAGCGACGACACGCCAATCGAGATCGTCACCCGGCCGAGAATTTCGCCGGTCGATTTCTTCTTCAGCTCTTTCGAGGTCACGGTGCGGCGGATGTTTTCGGCGACGCCGACTGCATGACGCAGCGTGGTGTTGGGCAGCACCACGGCGAATTCCTCGCCGCCATAGCGCGCCATGATGTCCTGGCCCTTGATGGTCTGCTTCAGCGACATGCCGACCCGACGCAGCACCTGATCGCCGGTGAGGTGGCCGTAGGTGTCGTTGAAGTTCTTGAAGTGATCGATATCGATCATCAGCAATGACAGCGGTTCGGACTGTGCCAGCGCCTGGCGGATTGCCTCATCGACGGCGCGGTCAAAATGCTTGCGATTGCCGAGCCCGGTCAGCGGATCGGTCAGGCTCTCGGCGCGGATCGCTTCGAGATTCTGCTGCAGATTGGTGATTTCGATCTTGGAGGTCGATAGCCGATGTTCGAGTGCGCGATTGGCTTGCTGCATTTCGCGGGTCGAGGCCACCAGCCGCTCCACCACGGCGCGTACCTGATCGCGGTCGGCGGCCATCGACAGGATCTGGTTGGCGTTATCGAGATTGCTGCCAAAGCTTGAGGTGAGACCGAGCGCGTCGCCGATCAGCGACATCACATCTTCGATCTCGGCCACGACGCGCGCACCGATCTTGTCGATCCGCTCACTGGTGCGGCCGTGCGACAGATAAGCGTCGTAAATCTGGTCGAGATCAGATTCGGTGAGCTTGCCGTTGCGGGCTAGCGTTTCGTTGATGATCTTGTTGAGGTCGGCGTTGTGGCCGGTCGCGTAAACGTACCAGATCTCGTAGTTGCGAGGGACGGGACTTTGCCGAAACGACTTGAGCTGATGAAACGCCACCTCGGCATAAGCCATGGTGCGCTCATATTCCTCCTGCGCAGCAATCATTTTTCGCGTCCCCACCTTCGGGCACTAGGCCCGAAACCCCGACCGCGGCAATTCTAACGCGCGATAATATCCTCGTACGTCTACGGAGGCGGGGTGAACATTGCGTAAATGCCCGGGGATGACAGCGCAGAAAGCGCTGTGCTGTCAACCGCGTGCCCGAATCGGGCGCAGCAGGAAGGCGGGCAGGTGGGAATGGTCCGCCGGTTCCAGGTCGAGCTGCCGCGCCGGGCGGGGCGCGGGAATGCGTCCGATCGACGGCGGCAGTGCCGCTGCCGCGACATTGTCGTCGTTGTGCTGGTTGTCGGCACGCGGCGCTTCACGCTCGCGTCGATTCTCATTGCGCTCACGCCGAGGACGACGTTCTTCGCCGCGGCTGCTGCGCTGTTCCGCCTTCGGTTCGCGCGCCGAACGCGCTTCGGTGTTGGACGACTTGCGCGAACGCGAGCGGCGCGCCGGCGCGGCATCCTCTTCGCCGGCAGCTTCAGCTTCCACCGGCGCGTCGGCGATGGTGTCGCGCGGAATTTCCTTGCCGATCAATTTTTCGATGGCAGCGACCGCCTTGGCGTCGGCCGAGGTCACCAGCGTCACCGCGGTGCCGAGCCGGCCGGCGCGGCCGGTGCGGCCGATGCGGTGCACGTAATCATCGGGATGATGCGGCACGTCGAAATTGAAAACGTGGCTGACCTCGGGAATGTCGAGGCCGCGCGCGGCGACGTCGGAGGCCACCAGCAGCGGCAACTCGCCCTTGCGGAACTGATCGAGCGCGGCCATGCGCGCGGTCTGGTCCATGTCGCCATGCAGCGCGCCGACGCTAAAGCCGTGGCGTTGCAGCGAGCGGGTCAACAGCGCCACGTCGCGCTTGCGGTTGCAGAAGATGATCGCGTTCTTGAGATCGGTGGCGCCGCGCAGCAGCCGGCGCAGCATGTCGCGCTTCTGATGCGGCTCGCGGCCGGCGACGACCTGCGACTGCGTCACGGTCACGGCGGTTGAAGCGGGGCGGGACACTTCGATCTTCACCGGGTTATGCAGGAACGTCTCGGTGATCCGGCGGATTTCGGTCGGCATGGTCGCGGTGAAGAACAGCGTCTGCCGGGTGAACGGCACCAGCTTGCAGATCCGCTCGATGTCCGGAATGAAGCCCATGTCGAGCATGCGGTCGGCTTCGTCGATCACCAGCAGCTCGACGCCGGTCAGCAGCAGCCCGCCGCGCTCAGTGTGGTCGAGCAGGCGGCCCGGGGTGGCGATCAGCACATCGACGCCGCGCGTCAGTTTTACATCCTGGTCGCCGAACGACACGCCGCCGATCAGCAGCGCGACGTTGAGCTTTTGGCCGGCGCCGTATTTGTCGAACTGTTCCTTGACCTGGGCGGCGAGCTCGCGGGTCGGCTCCAAGATCAGCGTGCGCGGCATGCGCGCCCGGGCGCGGCCCTTTTCCAGCAGCGTCAGCATCGGCAGCACGAATGCCGCGGTCTTGCCGGTGCCGGTCTGGGCGATGCCGAGCACATCCCGTCGTGCCAGCACGTGGGGAATGGCCTGGTCCTGGATCGGAGTGGGGGCGGTGTAGCCAGTGGCCGCGACGGCGGCGAGGACCTTTTCGGACAGGCCGAGATGGTTGAAAGACATTGCGCCTCTGTTGTCGGAATGAGCGATCCTGTCTGATCGGATCATCATTCCTCTGGTCGAAACCGCCGCTTGGATTCGGGGGAAAAACCCGTCGCGTTCAACCCCGGAACGGCACGCAATTTTGCACGGGGAAATGGGCTACGCGAACAGGCGGCCACATCGACTAACGCGTATGATACTTGGTCGATACTTGGCCGTGTTGCGCCGGAACATAGGGGGAATTCGCTCAAAGTCAATCCGAATCGCGCGGCCCGCGCCGAAAAGCTTAATGTTTTCGGATAAATGGCAGACCTGCCGCGCGGCATCGGCAGGTCTGAGCACCGGCCGAACCGGCTGTTTCCGCCAGCCGGCATCAAGCGGCATGCCACCACAGGCTGTGGCCGTGCCGCGATACCTCAATGGCTTGACCTCAATTGCCTGACCTCAATGGCTTGGCGGCGACAGGCCGGGACTGCGCACGCCAGGCCTCTTGAACCGGCGCTAAATCCTGATCGACTATCGCCAGGGTGCGGCGGCGCGCCCAGGCCGCGTTTTCGAGCGAAGTGGATGCCGGTTCGGGTCAAGAAAACGCGTCAGAACATCAGTTGAGAGCTTCGGATTCTGATTCCATCAGGGCCGAAAAGCTCAAACCAGGGGCAGGGCGATGCTGCGACGATGTCGGCGAGTGGCGATGATGGCGGCGATCGCGGCGATGCTGAGTGCCGTGCCGCTGCCCGCTGCTGCCAAGCGCGTCGCGCTGCTGATCGGCAATAACGATTATCGCGCGTTGCCCAAGCTGCATAAGGCGGTCAACGACGCCCGCACCATGGGCGATACGCTCAAGCAGCTCGGCTTTGCGGTGATGGTCGCGGAGAATCAGACCCGCCAGGCTTTTAGCCAAAGCCTTTTGGCATTCGATGCCGCGCTTGAGCCGGGTGACACCGCGTTCTTCTTCTATGCCGGTCATGGCTTTGAGATCGCCGGCCAGAATTTCCTGCTGCCGACCGACGTTCCGGCCGCCACCGCGGGCCAGGAGGAACTGGTACGCGACGCCGCGATGCTGGCCGACCGCATCATCGAGCGGCTGCAGAACCGCGGCGTGCGCAGTTCGATTTTGGTGTTCGACGCCTGCCGCAACAATCCATTTGCGCGCAGCGGCGTGCGTGCGCTCGGCGGTGATGGTGGGCTCGCGCCGATGACCGCGCTGCCGGAAGGGGTGTTTTCGGTGTTTTCCGCCGGTCCGCGGCAGACCGCGCTCGACCGGCTGTCGGATAGCGACACCGATCCGAATTCGGTGTTCACCCGGGTGTTTGCCAAGCAATTGCTGCAGCCGGGCGATACGCTGGTGCAGGTTGCGCAGCGCACCCGGCGCATTGTCAGCGAGCTGGCCGAAGCGGCCGGCCATCGCCAGGTGCCGGTGTATTTCGATCAGATGGTCGACGACGTGGTGCTGAATGGCGCGGCACGCGCGGACAGTGCCGCGGGCGAACCGCCGCCCGCCAAACTCGCGGCACTGCCGGTGCAGCGCCCGCCAGCCGCGGCCGCCGTCAACGCGCCGATCGCCAGCTTCTCGCGTCACAATGGCGGCTGGACGGTGTCGTTCTCGCTCGCCGAGCCGGCGCTGGCGATCTCATGGCGGATCGGCGATGGCGAGTTTCGCGAAACCGGGCAGCTCGACGCGCTCGACTCGCGCACCCGCAAGCGCATGCCGAACCCGTCGATGCAATTGCCGCCCGATGCTGGCGCCGCCACCATCGAGGTGCGTTATGTCGATGCCAATGGCGACATGCAGGGGCCGTTTCCGATCAAGTTCGAGCCCGAAGCGGCGCTGATCCGTGACCAGCGCAAAATCCTCGACATGACCGCGACCAGCTGGCTGGCGTTCGGCGGCGCCAACAGCCCGCTATTGTACTACACGCATCTGATGTCCTATCGCTGCGCGATCCGCGAAGCGCGGATCGGCATCGATAGCGCGGTGCCGGATCGGGTGCTGAAACTGCCGCCTTGCGATCTGCGCGATCCGGTGCGGATTCCCGCCGACGCGCAGCCATACCTAAAAATCGCGCCGACCACCCAGCAGGTCTCGGTCGAGCTCTCCTATCGCGACGGCAGCGTCTCGGAGATCAAGACGTTTCGGAAGTAGCTGCCACATTGCCACGGCCGACTTCGCGGTCAGGAAAGAAGGCTCCAGAAACCAGTCTTGCGGGCGTGCTCCACTTGCAGGCGAGTCTTGTAGGTGACGTGGCTCTCAAACGCCCCGAAGTCATTGATCGCGCTGGCTAGGCTCTCGCATTCCAATAAATGTCGCGCGGCATGGCGATAGCGAGCCGATCGACCCTGGATCAGGGTGAAGTCGATCATGGCTCTTAGCGCCAGCGTTGCCGCGAGTGGATATTTGGCGGCGAGTGCATCAGCCGCCGGTGAGAGCAGTTCGTAATAGTTGCCGTCGAGCTCCGTGGCACGTCGCGTCACCAGGCGGGCGGCGCGATCAAGCGCGGGCCACGATACCAGGAAGGCCAGAGCCGGCAACAACTGATCAAAGTGCTCGACTTGATCGAGCGCGCGACGTTCGGCTTCGACGTCGTCGAAATCTGGAAGGCGCTTGAGGTGAGAGCGTAGATGCTTGACGCTCAAAAAACGCTCGAAGCAGGACCAACGGGCGGCCTGCGCGTCGTCATTGCGGCCGAGCGCATCGAGTACCTCGATCCTGGCGTCTTCCCAAGGAAGGTTGAACAGGTGGTGTCGAACCGGCTTGGCGTCATTGAGGATGCGTAGCGCATCATTGGCGCGGCCAGCTGCGAGCAAGCGCCCTGCAAAATCTGCGGCGACTCCGGGTTGCTTTCGCGCTTCATCGCTGTACTGGGCGATGTAGGAATCGACGTCACCCTGAAGGTCTGCGATTATCCTGAGGTTGCCGCGGATCATCGACTCGCGTCCAGACGCCAAGACGCGGTCGAGGTAGATCGGGCCATCCGATCCCCAACCGATCACCTCCCGGTCTTCTTCGGCGAGGCGTGGCACTGGTTGTTTGGACAATTCGACCAGCTTTTGCCTCAAGTGTTCGAGTCCGGTGCTCCCCAGCGAGGAACTGATCGTTTCGATCAGATTTTCGTAGGAACTGAAGTGATCACGCTCCAGCATGCTGAGCGCGCGTTCGGCCAAGGCGATCGGGTCGGGTTTTGCCGCTTCCGCAAGCTTCCCGAGGTCGCGGTGGGCGATGCTGAAGAGCTTGTCCAGCCGTCCGTTGCTGTCATCGCAGCGTTGGAGCACGGCGTCGGCCATCTCGACCAATCGCCACATCAGATCCAACGCCTCGGCAGGATCGAGCGCCGCGACGCGCTCAACGATTGCACGGCGCTGCGCATCCAGATCGGTAGCGAGTTCATTGACCTTCCGCGCGTCGAGGAAGCTTCGGGCGCGAGCGATCTGGCCGAGCCTCTTGCTGATTTCGGGAGCGATGGCTTTCGGTGAAGTAAGGGCAGTGAGTTCGAGTCGAAGCCGCCGTTTCGCGGATGCGTCGTTGGTGGTGATGTCCAAAAGCAGCTCGGCGAGGCGCCGCGCGCCGAGCGTTTCAAGGTGTTGGACCGTCAAGGCTGTTTTCGAGGCCATGATCGCGAATTATCGGGCTATGAACGCCGCGAAATGAAGATCAGCACCACGCCGCCGAGCGCGGTCAGGCCGCCATAGAGCATCCATTTCGACTGATCGATCATAAAACTCTGCACCGGCCAGCGGACAATGCCGGCGCCTTGGCCGGTCCAGATCAGGCCGATCAGCACAATGAAGATGCCGACAATCAGCAGCAGCGTGCGCATGGCGAGCTCCTCAGATCAGAGCACCATCATGGCGCGGCGAGACGATCCGCGCAATCACCGTGGAGATCGGCTTATTGCTGTGATGGATGGACGCCGGTCCGAACTCAGCTCGCACCGGCACCGCAGCGCTACACGTCCAGCATCTCGTCGCTGGCGAATTCCGCCTTGTCGCTGATGAAGGCAAAGCGCGCTTCGGCCTTGGTACCCATCAGCCGCTCCACGGAATCGGCGGTGCCTTCGCGGTCGTCCGCCATCAGCACCACGCGCAGCAGCGTGCGCTTGGCCGGGTCCATGGTGGTTTCCTTGAGCTGCGCCGGCATCATTTCGCCAAGGCCTTTGAAGCGGCCGACATCGACCTTGGCGTTGGCGTTGAACTCCTTCTTCAGCAGTTCTGCCTTGTGCGCGTCGTCACGCGCATAGACGGTCTTGGCGCCATGGGTCAGCCGGTACAGCGGCGGCACCGCCAGATAGAGGTGACCGCCATCGATCAGCTTTGGCATCTGCCGATAGAAGAAGGTAATCAGCAGCGAGGCGATATGGGCGCCATCAACGTCGGCGTCGGTCATGATGATCACGCGCGAGTAGCGCAAATCGTCCTCGCGATATTGCGCGCCGGTGCCGCAGCCGAGCGCCTGGATCAGGTCGGCGAGCTGGGCATTGGCCACCACCTTGTCCTTGCCCGCCGAGGCGACGTTCAGGATCTTGCCGCGCAGCGGCAGTACCGCCTGGGTCTTGCGGTCGCGCGCCTGCTTGGCGCTGCCACCGGCCGAGTCGCCTTCCACGATGAACAGCTCTGACCCTTCCGCGGCGGTCGAGGTGCAGTCGGCGAGCTTGCCGGGCAGCCGCAGCTTCTTCACCGCGGTTTTGCGGGAAATCTCCTTTTCCTGGCGCCGGCGCAGCCGTTCGTCGGCGCGCTCGATCACGAATTCCAGCAGCTTGTTGGCCTGACCTGGATTGGCGGACAGCCAGTGATCGAACGGGTCCTTGATCGCCTGTTCGACGATCTTCTGGGCTTCCGCGGTCGCCAGCCGGTCCTTGGTCTGGCCCTGGAACTCCGGCTCGCGCACGAACACCGACAGCATCACCGCCGCGCCGGTCATGACGTCTTCCGAGGTCACGGAACTGGCGCGTTTGCCAAGCCCGACCCGCTCGGCGTGATCTTTCAGGCCGCGCAGCAGCGCCGAGCGCAGTCCGGATTCATGGGTGCCGCCATCGGGGGTCGGCACCGTGTTGCAGTACGACGACAGAAAGCCGTCGGCATCGGCGGTCCAGGCCACCGCCCATTCGCAGGCGCCATGCGAGCCGTTGCGGCCCGACTTGCCGGCAAAAATGTCCGGATGCACCAAAGTGTCGTTGTGGATCGCGGCGCCGAGAAAGTCTTTGAGGCCGCCGGGGAAGTGGAACTTGTCCTCGGCCGGGACGTCTTCAATGCCTTTCAGCAGCTCCGGCGCGCATTTCCAGCGGATTTCGACGCCGCCGAACAGATAGGCTTTCGAGCGCGCCATCTTGAACAGCCGCTGCGGCTTGAACACCGCCTTGGCGCCAAAAATCTCGGTATCCGGCTTGAAGCGCACCCGTGTGCCGCGGCGATTATGGACCTTGCCGAGGTCTTCCAGCTTGCCGACCGGGTGGCCGCGCTCAAAACTCATGCGGTAGAGCTGCTGGCCGCGCGCCACCTCAACCTCGAGCCGGGACGACAGCGCATTGACGACGCTGACGCCGACGCCATGCAGGCCGCCCGAGGTCTCATAGACCTTGCTGTCGAATTTGCCGCCGGCGTGCAGCGTGCACATGATCACTTCAAGCGCCGACTTTTTCGGGAATTTTGGGTGCGGATCGACCGGGATGCCGCGGCCATTGTCGGTGACGGTCAAAAAGCCATCAGCCGACAGTTCCACCTCGATGAAATCGGCGTGACCGGCCAGCGCCTCGTCCATCGAGTTGTCGATCACCTCGGCAAACAGGTGGTGCAACGCCTTCTCGTCGGTGCCGCCGATATACATGCCGGGCCGGCGCCGCACCGGCTCAAGGCCTTCCAACACCTCGATATCGGCCGCGGTGTAATCGCCGCCGGTTTCGGGGACATGACGGCTGCTGGCCTTGGCGGCGGCCGCTGCGGGCGGCGGCGCAGCCCCGAACAGGTCGTCTGCTGCCTTGGATTTAGCTTTAGCCTTCAGAGGTTTGGCCATGAGTCCTAATATGCTTTGTGAGAGGGGCCGGCACGAATCGGCGTCCGTGACTATGCCACGGAAGGGTTGCAAATGTGACGCCAGCGCGGCTGTGACGACACCGGGGATGTGACGCGATGCGCCTTGAGCCAGCCCAGTCGGCAGATTACCTGTGTCATATATCGGTCCGATGAACGGGTTCGATGTGCGAGGGGGTCGGGTTTCCGCGGCCGCCACTTGAGGACGTTGCACGATGGAAGCCGCGGTACAGGACCTGATTGCGTTCGTACGCACGCATCAGGTCTGGGCGGCGCCAGTGGTATTCCTGCTGGCGTTCGGTGAATCAATTGCATTCGTGTCGCTGCTGGTTCCGGCCTGGGGCGCTCTGGTCGGGATCGGCGCGCTGATCGGCGCCAGCGGCGTCAGTTTCTGGCCGGTGTGGCTGGCGGGTGCGCTCGGCGCCGCGCTCGGCGACTGGGTGTCGTATTGGTTTGGCGACCGCTACAAGGAGCAGGTGGCCGCGATCTGGCCGCTGTCGCTATTCCCGACGCTGCTGCCACGCGGCGAGGCCTTTGTGCGCAAATGGGGCGTGCCGAGCATCTTCATCGGCCGGTTCTTTGGGCCGCTGCGCGCCTCGGTGCCGCTGGCCGCCGGCATTTTCGAGATGCCTTATTGGCAATTCCAGGCCGCCAACTTTCTTTCAGCCCTGGTCTGGTCGGCGGTGCTGCTGCTGTTCGGCGATGGGCTGTCGCTGATCATCGGCTGGCTGTGGTCCAGTAGCTGACCACCTGAAGGCGCATGATTGGTTGCAGCGCGTGGCTTGAGTTCCGCGCTGCGTGCAGAGCAGGCATCGCTTTGGCAGGTGCTTGACCACAACCCGGTCTGCACTTATTCGGGGACCATGATTTCTGCACCGACCAGCAAGCTCACGCAGCGCCGCCGCCGCATCATCGCGGCATGGGTGGTCGACTTCGTTTAGAAATCATCGTCCCTGCCGCCGGATCCGGTCCGCGGCAGGTGTGGTAACTCCTTTCAACGATCAGGTCCGGTGGCTCACTTTCAGGAGCCCGTCATGATCGCTTCACATCACTCTGAATTGGATGCCGCCACCTTGGGTGTCGCCGATGCTGCGCCCACGGCCTGCACGCGGCGGCTGCGCCATGACGTGCATCGCACCGGGCCGCCGGCGGCGATCAGGCGTCGCGCCATGGCCCGGTCTCTTGACGCCGTGATGGCAACATTCGAAACCTCAAGACTGCCGAATCCGCGCTTGGCTTTGTGCACATCCGAGCGGCACGAGGCCAGGAGCCATGTGAACGCCAGACAGACGCTAGGGAGCGATCGCTTGACCGGGTGTTTTGACAACCCCGTTGATCAGCAACGCCGCACCGGGCGCGTCATCGATATGGCCGCGCAGATGCAACGGGGCCGACCCGGGGCGCGGCAGATTGCCGAAGCTGTGCCAACGCTGCGGCTCGAACTGATTGCAGCATCGATCGGGGCTGAGGCTGCGGCCAAGCCGACAGGAGAAACAGAATGACGAACAAGAAGAAGATCGGCATCCTCGGCGCCTCGGGCTACACCGGGGCCGAACTGGTGCGGCTGCTGCTGCGGCACCCCAAGGTCGAGATCGTGCTGCTGACCGCCGACCGGCGCGCCGGCCAGATGATGGGCGATGTGTTTCCGCAGTTCGCGCCTTACCAGCTGCCGCAATTGGTGACGATCGACAGCGTCGATTGGGCCGCTGCTGGCCTTGATCTGGTGTTCTGCGCGCTGCCGCATGCCACCACCCAGACCGTGGTGCAGGAGCTGCTGAGCAAGGCGCCGGACACCAAGGTGGTCGATCTGTCCGCCGATTTCCGGCTGACCGATCCGGCTGCCTATGAGAAGTGGTACGGCCACGCCCACCACGCGCTCGATCTGCAACAGGAGGCGGTGTACGGCCTGGTCGAGATCTATCGGCGCGACATCAAGAAAGCGCGGTTGGTCGCCAATCCCGGCTGCTATACGTCGTGCGCCATTCTCCCGCTGGTGCCGCTGCTGAAAGCCAAGGCGATCGAAAGCGAGGAGATCGTGATCGATGCCAAGTCGGGCATGACCGGCGCTGGCCGCTCCGCCAAGGAAGAAATGCTGTTCTCGGAAGTGTCCGAAGGCTTTCACGCTTATGGCGTCGGTCATCACCGCCACATGGCCGAACTCGATCAGGAGTTTTCCAAGGCCGCCGGCAAGCCGGTGATGCCGTCATTCACGCCGCATCTGTTGCCGATGAATCGCGGCATCCTGTCGACCATCTATGTCCGTGGCCGGCGGGGCCGCACGGCCCAGGACCTGCACGCCATTCTTGCCGAGTTCTACGCCAAGGAGCCGTTCGTGCACGTGCTGCCATTCGGCAAGACGCCGCAAACGCGCCATGTGCGCGGCTCGAACATGACCATGATCGGCGTCGCGGCCGATCGGGTGCCGGGTCGGGCGATCGTGGTGTCGACGCTCGACAATCTCACCAAGGGCGCGTCGGGGCAGGCGGTGCAGAACATGAATCTGTTGCTGGGCTTCACCGAGACCCTCGGCATCGATCAAGTGGCGGTGTTCCCATGAGCGGCGCGGTCGATCAGGACACGCTGCGGTTCTACCAGGGCCATGCCGACAGCTATGAGGGACGCAGGCCGCCGCTCGCGGGGCCGCTGACCACGTTTCTGGAAGCGCTGCCGCCAGGTGGCAAGATCCTCGAACTTGGGTGCGGGGCCGGCTATCAGGCCGAGGTGATGCTGCGCGCCGGCTTTGACGTGCACGCCACCGACGGCTCGCCGGAGCTGGCGGCCAAGGCGGCGCAGCGGTTGGGACGGCCGGTCGCAACCATGCTGTTCCACGAGCTCGACGCGGTCGATGCCTATGATGGCGTATGGGCCTATGCCTGCCTGCTGCATGTGCCGCGCAGCGAACTGTCCGCGGTGCTGGCGCGGGTGTGGCGGGCGCTCAAGCCGGGCGGGCTGTTTTACGCCAGCTTCAAATCCGGCGAGGGCGAAGGACGCGACAAGTTTTCGCGTTACTACAACTACCCGTCCGAACTCTGGCTGCGCGAACGCTATGCGGAAGCCGGCCGCTGGTCGTCACTGGCGATCGGCACCAGCGAGGGCAAGGGGTTCGATCAGGAAGCCGCGCAGTTTCTGCACGTCACGGCGCGCAAGCCCGCCGAGTTCTGATCGCCAAAGCGTGATGGCCAGGCGAGGGTGCAGACCGCATCCTCGCCTGAAACGCGGTTGACGCTCCCGATGCGCCGACCTTCAATGGCGGCGATTGCGAACGGAGATCGTCCAATATGACTGTATTGCCCGTGCTGGGGATGCTGACGGCATCGCTGCTGCTCGGACTCTATCTGGTGCTGGCGTTTCTGCGCCGCGAACGCAAGCCGGTGCTGATCGGCTTTCATCTGCTGCTCGGCATGGGCGGACTGGAATTGCTGATCATGCTGATGCGCGGCACACCCGCAGGTGCGGCCGAGAGCACCGGACAGCTCGGCATCGCCGCCGCGGCGCTGTTTGGCATCGCGATGTTCACCGGGCTCACTGGCGCGATGATCGCGCGCCGTTCGGCGATGTCAGCCAATATCGTGGTCGCCACCCATTCCAGCCTTGGCGCCGCGGGCTTCGTGCTGTTCCTGCTGTGGCTGGCGAATATGTAGCGGCGTCGCCCTCAGGCGACGATCCGCGGGACCTCGTGTTTGGCGAGGCGCTTCATCTCGGCCGCCGTGCATGGCGGGCTGATCGCCAGCCCCTGAATTTCCGAGCATCCGGCGATGCGCAGCAGCGCCAGTTGTTCGGCATTTTCAACGCCGGTCGCAGCGGTGACCCGGCCGAGCCGCTGGCCCAGGCCCGCCACCGCGCTCAAGGTCGATAGCGCATCGTTGCCGCGACCGATCTCGGGAACGAAACTGCGATCGATCTTGACGCGATCGAACACAAAGCTGTTCAGCGAACTCAGCAGCGAGTAGCCCGCACCGAAATTGTCCATCGACAATTGCACGCCGAGCGCGCGCAGCGCTTTCAGGGTGGCAGGCGCGGAGTTGGATTCGCGCAGCAGCACCGCTTCCTGGATTTCCAGCTCCAGCCGATGCGGCTCAAGGCCGCTCGCCGACAGCGCGGCCGCCACCGATGGCAGCAAACGCGGATGCCGGAACTGCGAGCCTGACAAATTGACCGCGACGCCGACGTCGCTATGCCATTGCGTGGCGGCGGCGCAGGCGGTTTGCAGCACCCAGTCGCCGATCGGAATGATCAACCCGGTGTCTTCTGCAAGGTCGAGGAATTGATCGGGCAGCAGCGTGCCGCGCACCGGATGCTCCCAGCGCAGCAGCGCTTCAAAGCACAGGATCCGGTTGCTCTCCATGTCTCGGATCGGCTGATAGCGCAGCGTGAATTCCCCGCGCGCCAGCGCAAGCCGCAGCTCGGCGGTCAGCAGCCGCCGCGACTGCGCATGGGCATCCATGTCGAGCTCGAAGAACCGATAGCCGCCGCGGCCTTCGGACTTGGCGCGGTAGAGCGCCAGATCGGCATTCTTGATCAGCTGGTCGGGTTCGGTGCCGTCGGCAGGCGCCAGCGCGATGCCGATGCTGGTGCCGATGCTGATATGATGGCCCTGAATTTCGTAAGGCACGCTGATCACGCTGACGATCCGCATTGCCAGCGCCGCGGCGTCGGATTCGGGATCATGATGGCTGATCTGGATGATCGCGAATTCATCACCGCCGAGCCGCGCCACGGTATCCTCGCCGCGCACGCAGCCGACCAGGCGATGGGCCACCTCGATCAACAGCGCATCGCCGACCGGATGGCCGAGCGTGTCGTTGATCTCCTTAAAATGGTCGAGGTCGATATAGAGGATCGCAACCCCGACCTCGCGCCGCGAATAGCGCAGTGCCCGATCCAGCTCCTCGCGCAGCGTAAAGCGGTTGGGCAGATCGGTGAGCGGGTCGTGGCGCGCCAGATGGACCATGCGCTCCTGGGTTTTGCGCCATTCGGTGATGTCTTCGATGGTCGCGACCCAGCCGCCATCCGGCAGTGGCTGTTCGATGATGCGCAGCACATGGCCCGGCAACACCGTATGATCGGTGCGCGTCACCATTTGCCCGGAACTGATGTCGGTGATGATGGCGTTGAACGTCGCTTCGGGATCGCCGTTGAACAGACCACGCGCTTTCCGCAGCGCAAATTGTTCGGTGAGCTTCATCCCTTTCAGCTCTGCCGGATCGATGCCGATCAGAGCAGCATAGCGGGCATTGAACAAGGCCGCTCGTCCTTCGGCGTCGAACATGCACAGCGCTTGCGGGATGTTTTCGGTGGCGATGTCGAGCAGCAGTTTCTGGCGTTGAATGACGCTCGCCGAGCGCCGGTCGACCAGTGCCGCGATCAGACAGCCGCCGAGAATGGCGGCCGCGGCGCCGGCAATCATTAAGGCCAGCGCGGCCGCGGACATCGATGAGCCGGTCGGCACTTGTTCCGGATCAGGAATGACTACGATCGAGGCCATCGCGGTAAAATGCAACGACAGGATCGCCAGCGTGAACAATATCGATGCGGCAAGGGTGTGAATGACGTCGTCGCGGCGCACGGTGAGGATGGCGGCAGGGATCGAGAGCAATACCCCGGAGGCCAGCGCCGCGTAAGCGTGGTCGGGAAACGCCACGATCAGCAGCGGATGTTCGACCGCTGTGATGCCGCAAAAATGCATTGCCGCAAAACCAAGGCCGACTACGGCACCGCCTGTGGCGGCGTACCAGATCGACTGGCCGATCAAGGCAATCGCCGCACCTGCGCCGATCACCAGCACGGCGAGCGCCAGCGACAGCAGCGTCAGCCCTGGATCATAGCTCGCCTGGTTCGCAGGCAAATAGGCCAGCATGGCGATGAAATGGGTGGCCCAGACGCCGAACCCGCTCGACATCGCGACGAAGACCACCCAGATGAGCTGAGTTCGGCCGGTCGCGGCACGGGCGCGGTTAAACAGGCTGACGCCGACAGTGGACACGAACAGGCAGATCGCTGCCGCCACCACCAGCAAGCGGAGGTCGTGTTCGACGGCTAAGCAAGTGTAAACCTTATACATCCGGCAGCTGATCTCGCGTTCAGGAGGATTAGCCGTCGAGACTGGTAACAGAGCCGTAAAGACAGCGATCGATTTTGAGGAATTGACTAACAACAGGTTCTAGCGCCGCGCATTTCTACGTGACGTCGATGCGCATCAATGACCACTCAAACGAGTGCGATGAGCGTTGTGCGCGCGCCGCGTGTCGTGAGCAGGGCCGACAGGCGGTCGCGATTGAGCGGCGAGCCGTGCTCCGATCTCATGTCTTGATACGAGTGATGTCTTGTTACGAGCGATGTCTCGTTATGGCGCAGTTGTGCGCTGCACCCGATAGGCCGCCCGCGCGACAATGCGTCGGGCGGCACATGCCGTCAGGCGCGAATCCGCACATAGCTGCCCGGTGCGTCTTCGATCGGCGGCAGTTCGGCTGTGCCGACGGTGCGGGCCGGCACCTGTTCGGCGTCCTGGATTTCGAGCCATTGCCGCCAGTCCGGCCACCAGGAGCCGGGGGTTTCCTCGGCACCCTTCAGCCATTCCTCGACGGTGTCGGCGGCAATCGACTCATTGGTCCAGAATTGATACTTGCCGGCCGCGGGCGGGTTGACCACACCGGCAATATGACCGGAGCCCGACAGCACGAATTTCACCGGGCCGCCGAAGAATTTTGAACCGAACAGCACCGACTGCGCGGGCGCAATGTGATCCTCGCGGGTCGCGAGATTGTAGATCGGCACCTTGACCTTGCTGAGATCGAGCTGCACGCCGTCGAGCACCATGCTGCCGGCCGACAGCCGGTTATCGAGGTAGCAGTTGCGCAGATAGTAGGAGTGGTTGGCGGCCGGCATGCGCGTGGCATCGGAATTCCAATGCAGCAGGTCGAAGGCCGAGGGCGGCTGGCCTTTCAGATAGTTGTTGACCACGTAGGACCAGATCAGGTCGTTGGGCCGCAGCATGTTGAAGGCCATCGCCATCTTGGAGCCTTCCAGCACGCCGGTGACCTGCATTTCCTGCTCGAGCGCGGCGACCTGCTCCTCATCGACGAACACCATCAGATCGCCGGCATGGGTGAAGTCGACCTGGGTGGTCAGGAAGGTAGCCGAGGTGACGCGCACCCGGCGCTGTTCGGCGAGCCAGGCGAGGGTGGTGGCGAGCAGGGTGCCGCCGACGCAATAGCCGAGCGTATGTACTTTCAGCTCGCCAGTGATCTTCTCGATCACGTCCATCGCCGCCAGCGGACCTTCCTTCATGTAGTCGCTGAACGATTTATGGGCGAGTGACTTGTCCGGGTTGACCCAGGAGATGACAAACACCGTCAGCCCCTGATCGACGCACCATTTGATGAACGACTTTTCCGGCTTCAGGTCGAGAATGTAGTATTTGTTGATCCAGGGCGGCACGATCAGCAGCGGCGTGCGCAGCACCGTCTCGGTGGTCGGGTGATATTGAATGAGCTGCATCAGCTCGTTCTGAAAAATCACCTTGCCCGGCGTGGTCGCCATGTTGACGCCGACTTCGAGATTGCTCGGGTCGGATTGCCGAATCTTGAGCATGCCTTTGCCCGCGGCGAGATCTTCGGCGAGCATGCGCATGCCGCGCGCCAGATTATCGCCATTCGAGGCCAGCGTTTCGCGCAGCACTTCGGGATTGGTCAGCACGAAATTGGAGGGCGCCAGCGCATTGGTGATCTGGTGGATATAAAACTCCGCCTTCTTGCGGGTGCGCGGATCGAGGCCCTCGGCGTCACGCACCAGCGCCTGCGCCCATTGCGTGGTCAACAGATAGGCCTGCAGCACGAAATCGAAGAACGGGTTCGATCGCCATTCCGGATCGGCAAAGCGCTTGTCGCGCGGCGGCGGGTCGATGGTCGGTTCGGCCTTTTCGCCGGCCATGCGGCGCATCGACTGGCCCCACAGCTCGAGATAGGACTGGCCGAGCTTGGTCTGCAGCTCGGTGGCGCGTTTTTGGTCCGACAGCCAATAATCGGCGACCTGCGAGAAGGTCTTGACGATCTCGGCCAGCTCCGGCGGCGGCTTGTCCGGGGCCTGGGTGGCGCCGCGGTTGAGGTAGGCGGCAAGCGCCTGACCAGATGCCTCCATCGCTTTCGCCAGATTCAGGGCGAACGCGTCAGGATTGAAGCTTCGGCGAGCCTGGGGGTCGGCAGCGATCACGTCAGTCATCATGCCACTCTAAGTGCGTTTCGGTTTTCCCGGCGCGGTTTTCCACCGCTTGCGGGGCATCATGACACAGTTCGGTTAATTACGATGATTTCAATGTGTTGCACTGCGGCAAAAGAAGCCAAGGCGGACGCCTTAGCCGGGGATGGCGCGGCTCGCCGATCTTGCATTCGGGCGGCGGAGGAAGGATTGTGGGCGCCGGGGAAGGCGGCCCACGAGGGACGTGGGGGTGGTCGTGTGCCGCCGCAAGAATTGGATGCCAGATGCTAGAGAGCGATATGCGATTGTCCGGACCGACCACAGGCCAGCGCGGTGCCCGCGCGGCTTCGCATATCGCCGTTGCAGTACTGGCATCGCTGACGCTGGCTGGCTGTTCGATTCCGCTGGCTGAGTTGCCGTCGCTGGGGGGCAGCGATCCGGCCACCGCCAAGGACGCCGACGGCTATATGGCGGTGAATCTCACCCCGGCGCAGCGTCCGGAAAAGGTGCTGCCGCCGGAGGAGCGCACCAAGGTCGAGAACGAATTGATTGCAGCACGGGAGAGACAGGCGGCTGCGGCCGCCGCAGCTGCTGCTGCCACCACCACTGCACGATAATCACCGCGCCAGACCTGCCCAGCGGCAGGAACAACCAGCGCGCATAGCAGGTCAGCCCGCCAAGCCGGTCACCTGCGCCAAAACGTCAAGTTGCGCGAATCTTCACGCGAATCGGATTTCCCTTCGGGTAAGAACGCGCTAACGGTCCTGCCCTTGAAGGTTCGGGAGTTGCAACCATGGAAGAATTTTACCGTATCCGCCGTTTGCCGCCTTATGTGTTCGAGCAGGTCAATCGAGCCAAGGCAGCCGCGCGCAACGCCGGAGCGGACATCATCGACCTCGGTATGGGCAATCCGGATCTGTCAGCGCCGGCCCATGTCATTGAAAAGATGAAGGAAACGCTCGGCAAGCCGCGCACGGACCGCTATTCGGCGTCGCGCGGCATCACCGGGCTCCGCAAGGCGCAGGCCGCCTATTACGAACGCCGGTTCGGCGTGAAGCTCAATCCGGACACCCAGGTGGTGGCGACTCTCGGTTCCAAGGAGGGTTTTGCCAACGTGGCGCAGGCGATCACCGCGCCGGGCGACGTGGTGCTCTGTCCGAATCCGAGCTACCCGATTCACGCCTTCGGCTTCCTGATGGCGGGCGGTGTGATCCGCTCGGTGCCGTCGGAGCCGACCCCGCAGTTCTTCGAGGCCTGCGAGCGCGCGATCACCCATTCGATCCCGAAGCCGATCGCGATGATCGTCTGCTATCCGTCGAACCCGACCGCCTATGTCGCGTCGCTGGATTTCTACAAGGATCTGGTCGCGTTCGCGAAGAAGCACGAGATCTTCATTCTCTCCGATCTGGCCTATTCCGAAGTCTATTTCGACGACGAGCCGCCGCCGTCGGTGCTGCAGGTGCCGGGCGCGATGGACGTCACCGTCGAGTTCACCTCGATGTCGAAGACCTTCTCGATGGCCGGCTGGCGCATGGGTTTTGCGGTCGGCAATGAGCGCATCATCGCCGCGCTGTCGCGGGTGAAGTCCTATCTCGACTACGGCGCGTTCACGCCGATCCAGGTCGCGGCCACCGCCGCGCTCAACGGACCGGACGACTGCATCCGCGAGATGCGCGAGACCTATAAGAAGCGCCGTGCCGCGCTGGTGGAATCGTTCGGCCGCGCCGGCTGGGAAATCCCGCCGCCGCGCGCCTCGATGTTCGCCTGGGCGCCGCTGCCGCCGGCCTTCAAGGACATCGGCTCGATGCAGTTCGCGACCCTGCTGGTCGAAAAGTCCGGCGTCGTGGTGTCGCCCGGCGTCGCTTTCGGCGAGCACGGCGAAGGTTACGTCCGCATCGCGATGGTGGAAAACGAACAGCGCATCCGGCAAGCGGCGCGCGGTGTGCGCCGGTTCCTTGAAAGCGGCGTCGAAACGTTGCACAACGTCGTCCCGATCGCCACCCGGCGATAGGCATGATCGTTCCGACAGTTCTCCGCGGGGATACCCCGCGGAGTCGCTGTATCCCGGTGCCGATCATGCTCCAGTAGCAACGTTCCGGCAGGTTGATCGCGTTATGGTCGCTCCCCTGAAATTGGGTATCGCGGGGCTCGGCACCGTTGGTGCCGAAGTCGTTCGAGTCATCGCTCAGCAGCAAAAGACGCTGGCGCTGCGGTGTGGCCGCGGGATCGAGGTGGTCGGGGTGACCGCCCGGTCGAAGGCCAAGAAGCGCGGCATCGATCTGAAGGGCGTGGTGTGGGCCAAGAGCCCGCTGGCTCTGGCCAGTGATCCCAATGTCGATTGCTTCGTGGAATTGATGGGCGGCGCCGACGAACCGGCGCTGTCGGCGATCGAAGCGGCGCTGCGCGCCGGCAAATCGGTGGTGACCGCCAACAAGGCGCTGATCGCCAAGCATGGCACCAAGCTCGCCGAACTGGCTGAGCGGCACGGCGGTGCCTTGAACTTCGAAGCCGCGGTCGGCGCGGCGATTCCGGTGATCAAGACGCTGCGCGAAGGTCTTGCCGGCACCGATGTCAATCGCATCTACGGCATCCTGAACGGCACCTGCAATTACATCCTGACCCGGATGGAGCAGGAGGGGCTGTCGTTTGAGGCCTGCCTCAAGGACGCGCAGCGGCTCGGCTATGCCGAGGCCAATCCGTCATTCGATGTCGACGGTCATGACACCGCGCAAAAACTGTCGATCCTGGCCAGCCTGGCGTTCGGCACCAAGGTTGCCGAGGGGGCGGTGTCGGTCGAAGGCATTTCGTCGATCACCCCCGAAGATCTCAAGGCAGCGCAGGACCTCGGCTACCGGGTCAAACTGCTCGGCGTCGCGGTGCGCACCAAGACCGGCATTGAGCAGCGGGTGCATCCGACCATGGTGCCGCGCTCGTCGTCGATCGCGCAGGTGATGGGTGTCACCAATGCGGTGACCATCGATGGCGAAGGTTTTGCGCCGCTGACGCTGGTCGGTCCTGGCGCTGGCGCGGCGGCGACCGCGGCATCGGTGGTGGCCGACATCGCCGATGTGGCGCGCAATGTCCGTGCGCTGCCGTTTGGCCGTCCGGTTGCCAAGCTCGGCACCACGAAAAAGGCGCCGATGGAGCGCCACGAAGGTGGCTACTACATCCGGCTCTTGGCGCGCGATCTGCCCGGCACCGCGGCGACCATTGCCGCGCGGCTGGCCGAGCAGGGCATTTCCATCGAGTCCATCGTGCAGCGGCATCCGGATGGAAGCCGCGAGGTCGGGACCGGCAAGAAATCCGTGCCGGTGCCTGTGATCCTGATCACTTATGCCACCACTGAAGATGCGGTGCGGCGCGCGCTCGCGGCCGTGCAGCGCGACAAGGTGATCAGCGGTCGGCCGCAGGTGATCCGGATCGAGAAGAACTAATCGTCCGCCGCAGGTCGTCCATTCCGGACGCGAGAGGCGGGCGCTTTTGAGGAGTTTAATAATGTCGACAACGATTTCCGTTCCGCCGCAGCTATTGCTGGAGCGCATTCTGACGCTCGAAATCGTGCGCGTCACCGAGCGCGCCGCTGTGTCCGCGGCCCGGCTGCGCGGCCTGGGTAATGAAAAGGCGGCCGATCAGGCCGCGGTCGACGCGATGCGCCGCGAACTCAACCGGATTCCGATTGAGGGCACCGTGGTGATCGGCGAGGGCGAGCGCGACGAAGCGCCGATGCTGTTCATCGGCGAAAAGGTCGGCATCAATGCCGGCCCGCAGGTCGATATCGCGGTCGATCCGCTGGAAGGCACCACGCTGTGCGCCAAGGATATGCCCGGCGCCATTGCCACCATGGCGATGGCCGAAGGCGGCACGCTCTTGCACGCGCCCGACGTCTACATGCAGAAGATCGCGATCGGCCCGGGCTATGACAAGCACCTGATCGACATCGACGCGCCGCCGGAAGACAACATCCGCCGCCTGGCGCAGGCCAAGGGCGTGCCGGCGTCGTCGATCACCGCGCTGGTGCTCGATCGCGCCCGCCACGCCGAACTGATCTCCTCGATCCGCAAGACTGGCGCTTCGGTGCGCTTGATCAGCGACGGCGACGTCGCCGGCGTCATTCACACCGCCGACTCCGACAACACCGGCGTCGACATCTATCTCGGCACCGGCGGCGCCCCCGAAGGCGTGCTGGCGGCTGCGGCGCTGCGCTGCATCGGCGGCCAGATGTACACTCGGCTGATCCTCGACACCCATGAGAAGCGCAACCGCGCCGAGTCGATGGGCATCTCCGATCCGGACATGATCTACGGCATCGAAGACATGGTGAAGGGCGACTGTCTGTTCGCCGCTACCGGCGTCACCGACGGTTCGATGCTGTCCGGCGTAAAATTCCGCAAGGACGTGATCCAGACCGAAACCGTGGTGATGCGCTCCGTCACCGGCACGGTGCGTTACATCAAGGCCGACCACCGCCAGCTCGACAAGTTCCATCTCGACTGAGCCGCGCTGATGGCGCGCTCTGCAGGATCAACGCAATGCGCGCCATGCCGGATTTACACGCAGTGAAGGCGATGGTGTTCGATGTGTTCGGCACCGTCGTCGATTGGCGCAGCAGTCTGATCGCGGACTTCACGCGCTGGGCGGAAACGCACGGCATTGAGGCCGACTGGACCGCGCTGGTCGATGCCTGGCGGCAGGCCTATGTGCCGTCGATGGATGAGGTGCGGCGGCATCCGGAAAACGGCTTTGTGCCGCTCGATGAGCTGCATCGCCGTTCGCTTGAACGGCTGGTCGAGCAGTTCGGCATCGCCAACCTCACCGACCTGCATCTCGATTATCTGACCCGCGGTTGGCACCGGCTCGATCCGTGGCCGGACAGCGTGGCCGGGCTGACCGCGCTCAAGCGCAATTTCATCATTGCGCCGCTGTCGAACGGCAATGTCGCGCTGCTGACCAATATGGCGAAATATGCCGGCCTGCCTTGGGATCTGATCCTGAGCGCCGAGCTGTTTGGCCATTACAAGCCCGATCCGGAAACCTATCTCGGCGCCGCCCGGCTGCTCGGGCTGCGACCCGACCAGATGATGATGGTGGCGGCCCATAATGACGATCTGTTCGCCGCGCAAGCGCTCGGCCTGAAGACCGCATTCGTGCCGCGCAGCACCGAATATGGCCCGCTGCAGGTGCGCGATTTCCAGCCGGAAGGCAGCTGGGACCTGGTCGCCAAGGATTTTGTCGATCTCGCCGACAAGATGGGCTGTTAAGACGCCAAACAACGCTTGTGGGCAGCGTGGCGCGTGGCTGCTGCGCCTTGGCAATTCGAGCTATCATCGTCGGTGTGGTTGGTCGCGATGGTCAGCGACGTAGGATGCTTCGACTGATGTCTCCCCCGATTGCTTTGCCGACCGAGTCGGTGCCGGCGTTCCTTGGCGTCACCCGCTCCGCAACAGGACGGCGCTGGCGCGACCGGCTCGACGCCCGCGGTGCGGCGCGCGCGCTCGCGATCGTGCAGCGCTATCAATTGCCGGAAATGCTGGCGCGCGTGGTCGCCGGCCGCGATGTCGAACTCGACGCGGTGCCGGATTTCCTCGATCCCACCATCCGCAAGCTGCTGCCCGATCCGCACACCGTCACCGAGATGGAAGCGGCCGCCAAGCGGCTGGCCGATGGGGTGATGCGCGGCGAACAGATCGCGATCTTTGGCGATTATGACGTAGATGGCGCGACTTCGGCGGCGTTGCTCGCCTGGCATCTGCGCCATTGCGGGCTCGACCCGCTGATCCACATTCCGGACCGGATTTTTGAAGGCTATGGCCCCAATGTCGACGCGGTGCGCGGCCTCGCCGAGAAAGGCGCCAAGCTGCTGGTCACGGTCGATTGCGGCACCACCAGCCTGGAGCCGCTGGCGGAAGCGCGGCGGCTCGGCATGGCGGTGGTGGTGATCGATCATCATCAATGCGGCGATGAGCTGCCGATCGTCGATGCGCTGGTCAATCCGAACCGGCCAGACGATCTGTCCGGCCTTGGCCATCTCGCCGCGGTCGGGCTGGTGTTCGTCACGCTGGTCGCGGTCAACCGCGAGCTGCGCCAGCGCGGCTTCTGGAACGCCGAGCGCCCTGAGCCAAACCTGCTCGACATGCTGCATCACGTTGCGCTCGGCACGGTCGCCGACGTTGCGCCGCTGATCGGGCTGAACCGGGCGTTCGTAGCCAAGGGCCTGATCGCGATGCGGCGCCGCGACCATGTCGGCCACACCGCGCTGATGGATGTGGCGCGGCTGAACGGCCCGCCGGAGGCCTGGCATCTCGGTTTCATGCTCGGCCCGCGCATCAATGCCGGCGGCCGGATCGGCCGGGCCGATCTCGGCGTGCGGCTGTTGCTGGAGCACGACGTCTCGGAAGCCGCCAAGATCGCCGCCGAGCTCGATCGGCTCAACACCGAGCGCCGCGAGATCGAGCAGATGGCCGAAGCGCAGGCTGAGGCCGAGGCGCTGGCCTCGCTCGGCCTGGAGGACAAGGGCGCGGTGATCGTGACCGCGTCGGAAGGCTGGCACCCGGGCGTGGTCGGCCTGGTGGCGTCGCGCCTGAAGGAAAAGTTCGGCCGGCCGGCTTTTGCGATTGCGCTCGAGCCGGGCGGGCTCGGCACCGGCTCGGGGCGTTCGATCCCGGGCGTCGATCTTGGCAAAGCGGTGCGGCAGGCGGTGAGCGAGGGCATCTTGGTCAAGGGCGGCGGCCACGCCATGGCGGCTGGCGTCACGCTGCGCAAGGACCAGCTGGCGGCGTTCCGCGGCTATATCGAAGCGGCGCTTTCGGCCGAGGTCGCGCAGGCCCGCCACGTCAACGAGCTGTTCATCGACGGCGCGGTGTCGGCGCGCGGGGTGACCACCCAGCTCGCCGCAACGCTCAACCGTGCCGGGCCGTTCGGCAGCGCCAATCCCGAGCCGGTGATCGCGCTCCCGTCGCATGAGCTGGTCTATGCCGAGGAGGTCGGCCAGGCGCATTTGCGGCTGCGCTTCAAGTCCGGCGACGGCGCGATGGTCAATGGCATCGCGTTCCGGGTGCTGGGTCAGAAGCTCGGCCAGGCGCTCACCGAAAACCGCGGCCAGCAGCTGCATGTCGCCGGCTGCCTCGCGGTCGATCGCTGGCAGGGCGCCGAGCGGGTGCAGTTTCGGGTGATCGACGTTGCGGTGCCGGATCCGGGCCCGAACATGATCAGATAGTTCGCGCCGCGGGATTCATGGGCGTGGCAATCAGTCCGGCCCCGACGGCGCATTGACGGAATCGAAGCCATATTCGCCGCAATAGGCGGCGGAGGGCGCCTGTTCCGTTGACCGCGGCGATCGACTCTGCGGAAACTTGCGCAGTTCGCAGAGAACCTCCGCCATGTGCATCGTCTGTAGTCCCGAACTAGCGAATGCCTTCCGCGCCCTCAGCTTCAAATCCCGCCGGCAATTCCTGATCGGCGCCGCCGCGCTAACCACCGGCGCCTTTGTCGCCGAAGCGGTTGCGCAGCCGGCGCCGGCCACTAGCGCGCCAGCGGCGAGCGCACCGGCACAGCCGCCAGCCACGATCTTCGTCGCCAGCAAGATCATCACCATGGAGCGCGACCGGCCGACCGCAACGGCCGTTGCGGTGTCGGGGCAGACCATCGTCGCCGCCGGCTCGCTCGATGAGGTCAAGGCCGCACTCGGCAATAACCCGTATCGCATCGACGAGACTTTTGCGGACAAGGTGGTGCTGCCCGGCTTCATCGATCAGCACCTGCATCCGATCCTGGGCGCGCTGACGCTGGCGGTCGAAGTGATCGCGCCGGAGGATTGGGTGCTGCCGGGCCGCACCATCAAGGCGGCGTCCTCGCAGGATGAGTATCGCGGCCGATTGCAGGCTGCGATCGCGGCGTCCAATCCCAAGGAATGGTTCTTTACCTGGGGTTATCACGCGCTCTGGCACGGCCCGCTGTCGCGCGCCGATCTCAATGCGCTCAGTACCACCCAGCCGATCGCGGTGTGGCAGCGCTCGTGCCACGAGTTCTATTTGAATGATGCCGCGATCGCTGCACTCGGCATCACCGAGGAAGCGACCCGCGGCAAGGGTGAGTGGAGCACGCAGGTCGATTTCGCGAGCGGACATTTCTGGGAGGGCGGGCTCAACTTCATCATCACGCCGATGATGAAAGCCCTGGCGACCCCGGAACGGCTGAGCTTTGGCCTCAAACAGATGGTCGGCTATCTGCACGCCAATGGCGTCACCGCCTATAACGAGCCGGGCGCGCTGTACACGCCCGACATGTGGACGCTGTATGAGCTGATCCTCGGCGCGCCGAGTACGCCGATGTATTCGACGTTTCTCGCCGATGGCCGCGGCATTATCGACCGGGTCGGTCTCGACAATGGCCTGCAAGCGGTCGAGCAGCAGATCGCGGTGGCGCCGGCGGCGCCCGGCAAGAAGGTGATGTTCTTCGACAAGCAGATCAAACTGTTTGCCGATGGCGCCATCATCTCGCAATTGATGCAGATGAAGGACGGCTATCTCGACGGCCATAAGGGCGAATGGATCATTCCGCCCGATCAGCTCGAACAGCGCATGCGGCTGTTCTGGAACGCCGGCTATCAGATCCATATCCACGTCAATGGCGATCTCGGCCTCGAAGTGCTGCTCGACATCATTGAGAAGCTGATAGCCGAGAAACCGCGCCAGGATCATCGCACGGTGATCGTGCATTTCGCCAATTCATCGGAAGATCAGGTGGCGCGGATCGCGCGGCTCGGTGCGATCGTCAGCGCTAACCCGTATTATCCGGTGGGGTTCGCCGATAAATACTCGCAGGTCGGACTTGGCCCGGAGCGCGCCGACGTGATGGTGCGTGCCGCCTCGGTGCTCAAGCACAACATCCCATTGTCCTATCATTCCGATCTGCCAATGGGGCCGGCGGCGCCGCTGCTGCTGGCGTCCTATGGCGTCAATCGCGTCACGGCGTCGGGCCGCGTCGCCGCGCCCGAGCAGCGCATCAGCGTCGACGACGCGCTGCGCGCCATCACCATCGGCGCGGCCCATTCCTGGCGTCAGGAAGCGCGGCTTGGCTCGATCGCGCCCGGCAAGATCGCCAATTTCACGGTGCTGGGCCAGGACCCGTACGCGGTCGATCCGCTCAAGCTGCAGGATGTGCCGATCTGGGGCACGGTGTTCGAGGGCACGGTCTATCCCGTGCCGCGCGGATAGCCGACCGCGAACTAACAGCAATGGGGCACTGTCACGGCACCAGTCGGCTCGGGATCGCGCGCCGGATCAGCGGCGTAATGACCCCGCGAAACCGCGTGCTGTGCAGGCAGACGCCGCCCACAAGACCGACCGCGCAGCCGACCACGGTATCGATCAGCCGCGCCTCGATCACTTGGCCGGGCGGTTCAAGGCCGAGCGTTGCGGCATCGGCCAAAAAGATCGTCAGCGGCGTGATGAAGATCACCGCAAAGCCGTAGTGCCGCATCACCGCGGTCTCGATGATGAATGACAAGGTGGTCAGCAGCAGCGCCACGCTCCATTTGCCGAGCGGCAGCATCAGCAGCGCGAACGCCACCAGCAGGCCGAGTATGGTGCCGAGCAGGCGGTGCAGCTGCCGCATCCACACCGCGCGCAGCGACATGCCCTGGATCACCGCGAGGCAGCTGACCGGCACCCAATAGGGCCGCTCCAATTGCAGCGCCTGGGCCAGCGCCAGCGACACGCCGACAAAGGCGCCGACCACCACGGCGTCGACCACCACAAAGTCGAAATCGGCCTGGAGCAGCGGCGCGATTGGCTGCGGTTCGCGCAGCCGCAGGATCACCAGACTGTAGAAAAACGCGATCAGTGTTGCCAGCAGGCAGCCCATGGTGAGCAGGCCGACTTTCAGTGGCACGTCCGTCACCGTGGTCGGCGTGTAGGCCGCGATCGAGGCTGCCATCACGAAGAACATGCTGCCCGGCGCGCCGACGCGATAGAACCGGCACAGCATGGTCACCAGTATCGCCATAAGCGTCAGCACCGGCACCAGCAGCATCGGGAAGAAATGGCTGATCACGCCGCAGGCGTAGCAGGCGATCATGCCGAAGCTCAGCGCCATCATCGACACCATACGATGATGTAGCGGCGTCGCCGGCAGATACAGGAAGCTCAGGCCGCCGAGCGAGGAGATCAGCCCATAGTCGAGATGATCGAACCAGGCGCCGACCATCAGCGGCAGGCCAGTGGCGAGCGCGGCGGCCAATGCCATCTGCCATGGCCGGTCGCTGGGATGGATGGTGATCAGCTCGTGCCATTCCAGCCGGAGCTGGGCGACGATCTTATGCAGCACCGATGTCTGCATCGCCCACTACGAGCCCTGCCGCAGCCGCGCCAGCACTTTGAGGCCGCCATAGCCATCGGCTGGCAGCAGCCCTGCCTTGAGCTGGAAGTCGCGCACCGCCTTCATGGTGTCGTTGCCGACCCGGCCGTCGGTGCCGCCGGTGTCGAAGCCGAGCGCGGTCAGCCGGGTCTGCAGCTCCTTGACCTCGGCCAGCGTCAACGCCCGTTCCGAGCCAGGGAACGGATTGAGGAATGGCGGCGCGCCCAGGATGCGGTCGCCGAGATGGCAGATCGCCAGCGCGTAGTTCATCGACGGATTGTAGCTTTTCACCGCCATGAAATTCGGCCCGATCAGAAACGCTGGGCCGCCTTCGACCGGAACCCAGAGCTGCGCGCTGGCGCCCGGGATCGGAAACGGCCGGCCGTCGGCGCGCGTCACGCCAGCCTCGGCCCAGGCCGCGTAGCTGCGCGTTGCGCCGCCGCTCAGGCCGGGCGCGCGCACCTCATAGCCCCAGTGCTCGCCGCGCCGATATTTGCCGCGGTTCACCAAGAACCGGGCGGTCGAGCCGAGCGCGTCGTCCGGGCGGCTGAATGGCGACACCCGGCCGTCGCCGTCATAATCGATGCCGACATTGAGCCAGACTTCCGGCATCCATTGGGTGTGGCCCATGGCGCCGGCCCAGGAGCCGCGCATTTCATCGGGCGTCGACCAGCCGCGCTGCACGATGGTGAGCGCGTTGATCAGCTCGGTTTCCCAATAAGAGCGGCGACGCGGCTCGTTCCAGGCCAGCGCGGCCAGCGAGGGAAACACCGGGCGCATATGGTTCTGCTGCACCAACGGATCGCCATAGGCGCTCTCGACGCCCCACAGCGCCAGCAACGTGCCGCGCTCGACGCCGAAATCGCGCTCGATCTTGGCGAACACCGCCTCGTTCTGGCGCAGCGCTTCGCGCCCCGCGGTGATGCGCCAGTCGGACACCCGGCGGTTGATATATTGCCAGAGCTGCTCGTGGAACTCGGGCTGCTTCTGCATCTTGCGGAACACGCTCATGTCCGGCTCGATGCGGCCCATCACCCGGTTATAGGTCTGATCGGAGATGCCTTTGGCGCGCGCCTTGGCGCGGAACGCCTCGCGCCATTGATCAAAGCCGGCGGGCTCCGCGGATGCCGCTTGCGGCAGTGCGCAGCTCAAGGCGGCGCCGACCAGCAGGCTGCGGCGGGTGAGGGCGAAGCTGGAATCGCTCTGGGACATGGCCACAGTGTAGCGGTACTGGCGCCGCTGCGGCAAAGCCTGAGACGAGGGGCGGCGATTATTCGCTGCCCTCGACCGCCTCTTCCGGCTTGGCGACATCGTCCGGCGGCGGACCGGCCGGCGTTTCGACTGGTTCGGCCGCGACCTCGCGGCCGCGCTGGCCGAGCAAGTGCTCATAGGATGCGATCAGGGTGACGTAGGGGTTCACCCAGAGCCAGCCCTCGCGGGTGAACACCTGCACATCGAAATGCAGGTGGGTGGTGGTGCCGCCCGGATAGTCCTGATAGTTCGACACCAGCCCGAGCCGTTCGCCCTCATTGACGCGGCGGCCATGCAAAACCCCGTCGGCATCCATCATCGACGGGTTCATGTGCATGTAGCGGAAGCGGATGTGTTCGGCCGAGGTGTTGACCAGCAAGGTCGCGGCCTGCTGCTTGGGTGAGCGGAGCAGCACGCCATCGCGCACCGCGACCACGCCAAAATGGTTCGGCTCGCAGCGGTCGGCATTGCCGTGGCGCTGCGGGCAGCTCGCCGGGCGGATGTCCTGGCCCTGATGGCCATAGCCCTGCGCGCATTGCCCGACATTGAAATCGCGGGCTTCGCAAAAATTGTCCTGCCACGGATAGGCGTAGTTCTCGCCGGCGGTTTCATCGAGCACCAGCTTCTTGTCGCTCGACTTGCAGCGATAGCTGGCACCCTTGCCGGTCGGGCGCGGCACCCGGCCGCGATGGAAGCAGTCGCCCCAGTTCAGGAACGACTGCGAATTGGCATAGGCCGGCGCGCCTTGCAGCGGAAAGCGGATCTGCGAGTAGACCGTGAAATCGGCATGGCCGGGCTGGCCGCGATAGCCAGTGCCGGGCAGGATCGCGCCGCTAGGCCGATAGGTGAAGTCGGGCGACGGCGTAGCTGGCCGCTCGGCCGGCTGTGAAGCGAGATAACCGCGCGGCCGCGATGGCTTGCCGCCGACAATGCGCAGCGACTTGATGAAGCGCTCGGCGATCGGGCTGGCTTCGCGGCACGCCAGGCGCTTGGCGCGCGGCTTGGAATCCAGGCACTGGATCGACACCACATAGGGCACGCCGAACTTGGTGAACGCATAGCGCACAAAGCCCTCGCGCACGGTGCGGCGCAGATCGGGATATTGCGCGGCCAGCGCTTTCACCGGCTCGCCCTTGCCGGCCTCCGGGTCATTGATGTCATAGGTCAGCAGCGAGCCGGTGATCTGCACCTCGACCGGCTTGGTGAAGGTGCGCGGCGGCAGCCCTTCGGCCGCGTCCTTGCCGGGCTCGAGCGCGAATTGCGCGCTGTAACCGGCGGGGCCGGCATCGAACAGATCGAGGGTGCGGAAGCCCGATTGATAATGGCCGATCGACAGGCTGCTGGGCACGCCATGGGCGCGGTCAGCAAAATAGCCAGCGGTGTCGAAGGGCAGCAGCACCGGCACCGGACTGCGGCTGATGCCGGTAAACAGCGCCGCGGTGGCGCCGTTCAGTTGCACGATCGCGGGCAGCGAACGCGGGTCATGGGACCGGAAACGGCGCTGCGGGGCAAAGTTGAAGCGCGACGCTGCCGCGCTGTCGGGGCCGATTTCGGCCTTCAATTGTTCGGCGGCTGCCCGCCAATCGACGCGGGCGACCGACACTGCGGCGGTGCGGAACTCACTGGCGCTGGCCGAGCCGAGCAGGGCGACCGGCAACAGGAAAGCACCAGCAATAAGCTTGACGGCTTGGTCACGGAGATGTCCCGGTGCCGTGAAGCTTACACGCATGATGCTCCTGTGCTCAGGTTCGCTTGGGCGTCAGGTCAGTCCTTGGCGCGCTCGACGTAGGAGCCGTCTTCGGTCATGACCACGATGCGGGTGCCAACGCTGATATGCGGCGGCACCGCGGTGCGCACGCCGTTCGACAGCACGGCCGGCTTGTACGACGACGACGCGGTCTGGCCCTTGGTGACCGGCTCGGTCTCGACCACTTCCAGCGTGGCGCGCTGCGGCAGCGCGATCGACACCGGCGCAGTGTCGTGCATCGACAGCTTCACCACCATGTTTTCCTGCAAATACGGCGCGGCGTTGCCGACCACATCCTTCGGCACCTGAACCTGATCGTAGGTTTCGCCGTTCATGAAGTGGAAGCCTTCGGCGTCCTCATATAGGTAGGTGTAGTTGCGCTCTTCGATGGTGACCTTCTCGACCTGGTCGGTGGTCTTGTAGCGCTCCGAAATCTTCACGCCGTCGCTGATGCGGCGCATCTCGATCTGGCTGACCGGAGTTCCCTTGCCGGGGTGGATATTTTCCGCGGACAGGACAACGTACAGCTTGCCATCTTGCTCAATGACGTTGCCCTTGCGAATAGAACTGGCGATGACTCTCAAAGGACTTTTTCCTAAGGTTGCGGTCCGTGACCGCGCCGGCGGACTGTGCTCCGTGGCCGGCGAAGCCGTTTCGGGCGGCACCATACTGATTTCCATTGCCGATGCCAGCGTTTTGCGGTGGTTTGGAGAACATGCGCAATGACCGCGATCGAGCCTGTTTCACCCTGGTGGACGCCTCTCCGCCACCTCGACCGCAGGCCGTTCCTGCGCGCCCGCAGCGACATCACCCGGGCGGTCCGCGAGTGGTTTGTCCAGGAGGGCTTTTTCGAGGTCGAAACCGGAATTTTGCAGGTTTCTCCGGGGAATGAGACGCATCTGCACGCGCCGCGGACCGAATTGCAGGGGCCAGATGGCGAACGCCTGACCCGCTATTTCCGGACCTCGCCGGAATTTGCCTGCAAAAAGCTGCTGGCGGCTGGCGAACCGCGCATCGTGGAATTCGCCCGGGTGTTTCGAGACCGCGAGCGTGGCGACCTGCATCTGCCGGAATTCACCATGCTGGAATGGTATCGCGCCAACGCGCCCTATCAGGCGGTGATGGCCGATTGCGTTGCGGTGATCGTGCGCGCCGCGCGCGCCGCCGGCACCCGGCTGTTCTCATTCCGCGGCCGCATTGCCGATCCGCACGCTGAACCGCAGCTGTTGACGGTGGCGCAGGCCTTTGCCGATTTCACCGGCATCGATTTGTTGGCGACCATCGTTGACGGACGCGGCGACCGCGACGCGCTGGCGGCGGCGGCGCATCGCTGGGTGCGGCTGTCTGGCGACGACGACTGGTCGGACATTTTTAGCAAGATTCTGGTCGAGCATATCGAGCCCAATCTCGGCCAGGGCCGGCTGACGCTGCTGCACGAATACCCGGCACCCGAATCGGCGCTGGCGCGGCTGTCGGCCGCCGACCGGCGCGTTTCCGAACGTTTTGAGGTCTATGCCTGCGGCGTCGAACTCGCCAACGGTTTTGGCGAACTGACCGATCCGGCCGAGCAGCGGCTGCGCTTCCAGCATGCGATGGCGGAAAAGCAACGCCGCTATGGCGAATGCTATCCGATCGATGAGGAGTTTTTGGCCGCGCTCGGCGAGATGCCGGAAGCGAGCGGCGTGGCGCTCGGCTTTGATCGGCTGGTGATGCTGGCCGCCGGCGCGACCCGGATCGATCAGGTGGTGTGGACCCCGCCGGCGGGCGCGGCATGACCGTTCGCCGTCCTGTCCCCGAAGGCGCTACGCTGCGCTCACCGGCCGAACTGGTGGCGCATGGCCTCGCGCCGGCGTCCGACCTCGCCGTGCTCAATCAAGTGGCGTCGCGCTACGCGGTCGCGGTCAGCGCCGCGGTCGCTGAGTTGATCAATCCCGCCGATCCCAACGACCCGATCGCGCGGCAATACATTCCAAGCGCGCGCGAACTTGAGATCAGCGCCGTTGAGCGCTCCGATCCGATCGGCGATCACGCGCATTCGCCGGTCGCCGGTATCGTGCATCGGCACGCCGACCGGGCGCTGTTCAAGCTGGTCGGGGTCTGTGCGGTCTATTGCCGGTTCTGCTTTCGGCGCGAAATGGTCGGGCCGGGCAAGGACACGGCGCTGTCGCCGCAGGCTTACCGGGCCGCGATCGATTACATCGCCAGCCATTCCGAAATCTGGGAAGTGATTTTGACCGGCGGCGACCCGCTGATGTTGTCGCCGCGGCGGCTCGCCGAAGTGATGGCCGATCTTGCCGCGATCGATCACGTCAAGATTGTGCGGATTCACAGCCGGGTGCCGGTGGCTGATCCGGCGCGGATCAGCGCCGAGCTGGTGGAGGCGCTGCAGCCAAAGGGCGCCGCGGTCTGGATGGCGGTGCACGCCAATCATCCCCGCGAATTGTCGCCAAGCGCGCGGCAAGCCTGTGCGCTCCTGGCGGATGCCGGTATCGCGCTGGTCAGCCAGTCGGTGCTGCTGCGCGGCGTCAATGACGACCTCGATACGCTGGCGGCGCTGATGCGCGCCTTCGTCGAATGCCGGATCAAGCCGTATTATCTGCATCATGGCGATCTGGCGCATGGCACCGCACATCTGCGCACCACGCTCGCCGAGGGCCGGGAATTGATGCGGCAATTGCGCGGAAAATTGTCCGGCCTGTGCCAGCCGGAATATGTGCTCGATATTCCTGGCGGTTACGGCAAGGCGCCGGTCGGCCCGGACTATCTGCAGATGCATCAGGATCAGGCTGGCGCTGTGCGCTACCAGGTAGCGGACCATGGCGGCGAGCTGCATGCCTATCCGCCCGAGCCGGAACAGCAGGACCAGCCGGGTTCCGCTGCGGTGCAATCCTCGGCTGCTTGAGGTCTGTTGCGAGCGGTTTTCGGGCCGCGAACGGCATCCATTTCGGCTCAAAACGCGATAGCATGGCGCTCGGCGAGGCGGCCGCCGAATCGGTTGCCGGGAGGGAGAACCATGCTGAGAACCACCACAATCGCAACGGCGCTGCTGCTGGCAGCGGGCGGGATGTCGCTCGCGCAAACCTCATCATCTACATCGACTGGCACCCGGCCTCCGGCTTCCGACTCGTCGATTTCGGGCACGCCCATGATCGGTAATGCGCCGATCGGACACCGGCAGCCGCGCCGCAATCCCGAGCTGGAATCGTCGGAGACCACCCGCGATCCGGCCGACGTCGTGCTCGATCGCAAGATCCGCAGCATCTGCCGCGGCTGCTGATCACGCCTCGGAGCTGAGGGGTGTCGCGGTCCTGAAGAGATCACAACCGCAACACCCGACAATTGTTTGACGCCACCACAGATAGGCGTCAGGCGCGTCCTTGGGTTAGCGAGGACGCGCGGCGAGCGCGACGCCGATCATCGACGCGCCGCCAAACAGCAGGTTGATGCCGACCAGCAGCCCGATCACCCACAGCGCGGTGCCCGGGAAGCCGGAGATGATGATGGCCGCCACCAACAGATCGGCGATGCCGGCCGCCAGCAGCCAACCCCAGCGCTCGGTCAGCTTTTCCCGGTTCTGGATGGCATACATGATGGTGACCACGCCTTCGGCGAGGAAATAAGCGCCGACGATGATGGTCAGGGTCAGCGTGCCTTCGATCGGGCGTAGCAGCAGGATGACGCCGGCGATCAGCGCCACCACCGCGGACAGCAGCGACCACCAGAAGCCTGGTGACTGCCGCGACCAGAAGGTCAGCACCAGCGCGACGCTGCCGCTCAGGATCAGCAGCCAGCCGAGCAGTACCGTGATGGCAAGGCTCGCCACCACCGGCAGCAGGATCGCAGCCAGGCCGCACACCGTCAGCAGAATGCCTTCGAACAGCAGCGATTTCCAATGTTTGCGGGCTTCGGCTTCCAGGCTTTGCGCGATCGGATCAGAAGCAAGGGGATCAGAAGAATCATTGGGAAGGGACATAGTGGACCTCATCGGTCTGTGCCGGCTCGGCGGCGAAAAGCTGATGATCACATCGTCAGCGTCGCAGCGGATAGGGTGGGCAGGCTGGCGTTATCAGCCGCTCGCTGCTTAGCAAATAATGATGGCACTCATGCGGGTGGGTTTCCAGCGGGACTGTTGTCGCGACGGGAGCTATGGTGAAAGTTGAACCAGAAAGAGCTTCCGGCATTAGAATGCGGGACGCTGGCCGCCGGTTCCCTGACGTTCAGCGTGAATTTGCATCGACAATGCCGTGACCGCTTTGGTTGATCGGGAAGGAGCGCATCATGAAATATCTGGCTGTGGGCCTGTTCGCGCTGGCGATTGCCGTGGGCAGTTCGGTGCAAGCGCAGGCGCGCGACTATCCCTATTGCTTGACGTCGCCCGGTTACGGCTATCCGGGTGAATGCAGCTATTCGACCTATGAGCAATGCCGCGCGTCGGCATCCGGGCGACAGGCGGATTGCGTCATCAATCCAAGGACCGCTTTTGGTCCACAGCCTGGCTACCGCGACCAGCCGCGCTATTACCGGCAGCCGAACTGGTAGCCCGAGAATCTATCGGCTCGCGGGACGCGTGACCGCTGCTCGACCAATGGCGATGGACAAGCACCTTTCGCTCGTCATGGCCGTGGTGCATGCTCGAACTTGAACATCCATCTCATTGATACTGCTGCGCTAAAGTTTGGATGCGAGCGGCAAGCGCGCGGCGCAGGTCCAGGGAGCAGCCGCTCGTATGGCGAAAGCGAACATGGCCTGCGCGGAAACGTCAGAGGCCTCGAGGCAGTGCCCGCCAGCAAGTCACGCACGCGTCAAAGCACTGCACAGGCGAGGCTATGATCCGCTCGCGCCAAGTGGGGCGCAACCAGCTCGCGACCGCTTTGCCGCGTCAAGAAAGCGCGTCAAAACAGGCCCAGTTGCAGCCGCCCGACGCGGCAGGCCGCGTCTTAGTGCTTGACCGGCCGACGATAGGACTGGCGACTGGTCGCATGGTCCTGAATGTCACCGACGATCACTACTGAGAACAGAATGACGACGGTGGATACTGCGGCTGCTGATAGCAACAGAATCTCGAAAGCCATCATGTTACCCCCTCGATTTCGTTAAAAGTCTGTGTCCGAAATTGAGTAGGGGCGTTGACGCCGATCAAATAATAAACCGGCCAGAAGTCATCCTACGCCGGCGGCGCAGCGCAGCAGGAAGCCACTTGATCGAAGTTCAGCACGCGCCGGCGCGCGAACCGGAATTCGCGGGCGGTCGGCGCGGTAAAGTCTTGAAGGGGTGCGATAGCGGTTCGAGCGAAGCGAATAGCGTTCGCGTCACGAAAGCGCATCAGCTTTGGCTCTCAGACCTTGAGAGCCAAAAGGCTCGACGACGTCGTTTCATCACGACGCATCCCAAGCGCGGCTGCGATCCCGAGCTGTCGGGACCGCAGCGCGGCTTTGGCGTTATTGCTTGGTGGCGGTGCAGGTGACCGCGATGCTCAGGGCGCTTGATGAGCATTTGGCGCGCAGCTGGCCGCGATCGACCACCAGATTGTCGGTGAGGCGGGCGCCATTGCGGCTGATACAGAACGCCGTCACCAGGGTCTCGTCGGGCTCGCAAGCCACCGGGCAGCCGTCCTTGGCGCAGGAGGTCGAGACCACGGTGCGGACCGCGGTGCCGGCCGGTCCGGCGGGGCCCTGCGGGCCTTGCGCCCCGGGCTCGCCCTGCGGACCTTGCAGGCTGCGGTTGCTGATCGCCAGCGCCAGCACGCCGAATGCCAGCAGCAGCACAAAACCAACCATCGCCCGATTACGGATCTGATCCCAGGTCAGCTTCGGCAATTCCGGACGCCGCCACGCCGGGCGGGGCGAGGCGCTATATTCCCGCCAGGCAAAGTAACCGACCATGATCGTTCCGCCGCCGAACAGCAGCACCAGAAGCAGTGACCCAATCGCCGCAAGAAATTCCATCTGTTTCTTCCATCTCAGCCGCGCTGGCGGCTCGACATTGACCTGCAAAAACTGAGAGCGGCCGCCGTCGGCGGACAGTTCCCCCCACGATCAATCGGATAGCACCGGCGCCAAGACTGCGCCTTGAGCCAAATCACTGTGATTCGATCGGCTGCCGATCTTCGCGCGGTCTCGCCAAGGTGCAAGCCGCTTATCTAGGCGTTGGCGCTCGCTCTTAGCGCACTGGGCAGCCGGCAGCGCTCGGGTGGTATCACCGCCGGCGGAACGATCGGGCCGGGTCGGGGTTCTCTTTGGCACTCTTTGATGGAGGGATCACCCGATGCGCTCATTGCTGATTGCCGCCGCCACGGCGACCTCATTGGCGGGTTTGTTGGCTACGAGCAGCACGCCGGCCGCGGCGTGGGACTACTCCTATTGCTTGCGCGGGAGCGAGGCCGGATATCCGGGCAATTGCAGTTTTGTCAGCTACGGCCAATGTAAGGCCACGGCTTCCGGCACTAACTCCTATTGCGACATCAACCCGCGCTTTGCTCTCGGCGGTGCCGCATCTTATGGGCACGGCAATCAGCTGTGGCGAGCGCCTTTGCCGTACTAACCTTGCAGCGCCGCCGCGCGTTGCGGCGGCGCTTGAGCCGCGCCGCCAAAGGCGTTGAAATAACACAGGAACGCGTAGCTGGGCCGCGCTGTGAGGCCGTCACGCGCTGCGCGTTTTCTCGGCGCAGACGCTGCTGGCAAAGCCGCTCCGAGGGCCGCCGTGGTACCAGCTGCAAAGAACCGCGACCGGGCGTCACAGCAAGCGGAAGGACTTCCGGAGCTTGCCGCGGCGTGAGGCGGACTGGAGCTGAGCCCCGGTCGGCTTTTGCCGACGTGGGGCGGCGATGCTGAGCGCGGGCCATTCACCATGCGGACAGCCTGCTGACCAGCCTTGATTGCGGCCGACCACGATCGGCAGCTGCCACCGCGGCAAGCCAAACCGCCGCCGAGCGTGCACAATTCGGGGCGCCGTCGCGCTGGTGTCCAGTCGTTGAGAGTTCAGGCGATCCGGCCGGTGCAGATCGCCCTTGCGTCCCGCGAAGAAGTGTCGGGATGCGTCAAAGCTGCGCAAGTCATTGAGTTTATGTATAAAAATGTTGTTGGCGAATCGCGAATCAGTAATTCTGAGCCATCTCAACGGCAAGAGAGGTTGCTTCAATGTCAGAAGTCTACCTTGCGGAAGATCAATACTACCAGCTGGTGCATTCCTTATCGGAACTTCCCGACTGTCCCCACCAGCGGCCGGAAGCGCGGCGTGACTGGTATCGAAACCTCGCCATTCAGAAACTTGGGCAGCTCGGCATCTGGCCCGATAGCGTTATCGGCTGACGGAGCCGGCGCGGCTCAGCCCGTAGCCCCGTGAGGCGCTCCGAGCGGCATGTGGGAACACGGGGCAAGCAGGCGGGCTTGCCTGAGCCGATATTGTCCATGATGACTTCAGGCCACTCTAGTAAATCTCGGTGATCTTGCGCCTCAGCAACCAGGCGCGGGCGCGGGCACGGCGCGGTCGTTGTTATCGTACTGTTCAAACCGATGGTTGATCAGCAGCACGCGACGTGGACCGATTTGATAGTGTGGCCCGAAGAAGCTGGGCGCGGGATCGATGGGTGACACCTTGATCGCCGCCAAGTCGAGCATTGACGCCGCAAGATCAACCGTCGAGACACGTTTGCATCTGTTATCGACCATCGCCGCGAGTTTGTCGGGGTGCGAAGCGGAAAATCGATCGGACGTCCAGACGATTAATGGGATCTCCACGTCGTACGGCTTGAAATCGCTGTAGCCGTGGCCTTTCACATGAGACGGGTCATCAATCAGACGCTGGCCGTGGTCTGAGAAATAGACCATGGCGCCGTCTTGATCGAGTTGCTTCATCCGCGAGATGAATTCGTTGAGAAGCCAATCGGTGTAGCGAATGCTCCTGTCATAGTCGTCGATGGCCTCGGCGTCTGGCGGCGACAGCTTGGTATTGGTGTGCACTTCATGCGCCGGAGGGTGCAGAGGGAGCGCTCGCCATTCGGCCGGATAGCGCTGACCGTAAATGGTGTGGCTTCCCAGAGTATGCACGATCACAAGCTTGCGCTCGGCAGGGTCTTGGATGGCGCGATCGAATTCCGCCAGCAGCACGCCATCAAGAACCGAATTCCAGAATCCGTAGTTGGTGGTGCGAACCGTATCGGCTTCTTGCATCAAAACGCCGATCTGGTTGCCGACGGCACTCCGATGGGTGCCTTGGTTTGATAGCCAGAAGGTCTTGAATCCCGCAGCCCGAAAGGCGCTAACAAAAGACTTGGCGATTTGTGGCTGTCCCTCGCGCGATTGAGATGCGAAGTAGAACGACTGAGGCAGGCTGAGGCTGGTCACAGTCGCCGGACTGATCACGTTGCGAAACGTGATCAAGCCGCTTTGCCCGAGCAGGTGAGGCGTGGTGTCTCGCCCATAGCCATACAGACCCCAGTTTCGCCTTCGTGACGACTCGCCAACCACAACGACGTAAATCTGGCGACCGGCACGCGCCGACTCTTCCGCCGTGAAACGGAAATTAGCGCGCGTAATGCGCAGCGCCTCGAATTCCTGCTGGGCGGCAACGGCCGTCGCGATGCCAGAAATTGTGCTGGTGAGCGGATTGGCACCGAGATAGGCGACGTAATGTTCAACAACGCGGGTCGGTAAATAGATGTCATCGGGACTGCCGGTGCGCACCAATTCCGCGGTGAACAGGCTGGCAGGCAACAGTGTCACGGCAGCGGCGCAGAGCAGGCGCGGCGTCGTACGAAGTCGGTCGACGCGGCCTTTCAGCAGAACCAGCCCGATAAACAACGGGACAATCAACAAACCCAAGCCGATCACAGCGATATGTTCGACAACGAATTCGCGTGCTTCGTGGGGATCGACATAAAGTATCGCTTCGACGCCGCCCAATGAGATCAGCCCGCCGAATGAGACCAGCGACACAATCTCGATCAGGTTCAGGACGAGGACGATGAGGCCGAACGCAATCAACAGCACTCGGCTACGGATTAGAAGCCCGGCCGCTACGAACAAGCCGATTGTGAAGGCCAGCGAAAGATAGTTCAGTAATGTGGGCCGTTGCCATGCGTAGATGCCAGCAGGCACCGCGAGCAACGACGAAATCAGCAACAAGACAAATGCGAGCACCAGTGTCGCAACAACAGCGTGCGGCACTGCTCTTAGTGTTATGATCAGGCGCTTCACGACATCGATCGGCAGGCTGAGCGAAAAGGGCATGTTGGCCATAAGTGTTCTCGAAGGATGCTCGTGGCCAGCTATAATTCAATCTGATGAAGCGTACAGTCCCGCACAGAAGCTTATTGCAGAATGTTCTTACGAGGCCACAATGGACGGGCGCGCACCAAGAGTTGTACTCCGGCCCGACTTCGCCAAATGATCGTTCGCAACAGCTGAGCCGACGTTCGCGCCACACGACTTATGGATACTCGAACTCCGATGGCGTAATGGCCTGATAGGCCGCACCCGTCGGACTGGGGCATCGGCATCAATTACAAGCGATCGCGGGTATTGGCGTAGGTTGGCCATTGTTGGTGATCGATTTCAGCCGCGTCTTCGTTCAATAACAGGGCGGCGCTGCGGCAGAGGCGTGCGATCGTCGATTGTGCCGTCGCTTGCGCCGCACTAACTCGGCTGATTCTTTGAGGCTTTCGACCGAAGCGGAGTTGCCGGAGCCAGGATTTTTCACTGGGGTCTGAAATGGGGCTGTTGAACAAGCTGCGAAAGCTGACCGGGAAAAAGCAGCGCGCCGGCGATGGCATCGCGTGCCTGACCGGAAACGTTGCCCTGCCGGCGCGCGTCTATGACGCCCCGATCCGCCGCATCATCTTGCTAAAGTTGGATCACCTCGGCGACTTCTTTGTCGCCATCAAGGCGATGACCATGGTTCGCCAGGCGTGGCCGAGCGCGGATATCACGCTGGTATGCGGCCCATGGAACGCGTCGCTCGCGGCGAAGCTGGCACTCTTCGATCACATTATCCCGTTCAGCTTCTTCAATGAAACGTCCTCGAAGAGCGCGGTTGCGCCTGCGTATGATTTCGCCGCCATTGCCGAGGTCGTCCAAGGTGAATTCGACCTCGCGATCGATCTGCGCCATGACGACGATACCCGACGTTTCCTCGATCATATCAACGCCCAGTACCGGGTCGGCTATGTCGCCGCAAAGCTGCAACGGCCGCTCGCGCTCTGTCTTCCCAATATGGAGCCGTCGTGGCGGCCACCGAAGAAGGGGGCGGCGGTGCACTCCACGCTGAGTGCCGAAGGGCGGCTGACGTTGTTGGCGGCAGCGACAATCGATGTCTTCGGACCGAAGGCGGCCCATCCCGTCCAGCAACTCGCCACGCCGCAACCCAGTCAACTGACGCTCCCCGAGAACAGCTACGCCGTCATTGCGGTTGGTGCAGGATCGCCCTTGAGAAAATGGAGGCTGGAGCGTTTTATCGATCTGGCCAAACTACTCGTTGCCGAATTCGGTTTGAAGGTCGTCCTGATCGGTGGGGCCAGCGATCGTGAGGCGAACGCCGCATTAGCTGCGAATCTTCCGCCGTCGGCGTGCCACGATCTCACTGGCTCACCGATCGCAGACATACCGCCGATCGTGTCGCGCGCCAGGCTGTTTGTCGGCAACGACACCGGGACGACCCATCTTGCAGCATTCTTGGACGTCCCGACCGTGTGCCTGTACGGCGGCATGTCAGACCCTGATGTCTGGCAGCCGGTCGGACGAAATGTCGCCTTGGCACGCGCCGAGGTTGCGTGCTCGTTCTGCCGCCTGGCGCACGCATCGGATTGCCCGCACGACAACATCTGCATGACCGGCATCAGGTTCGATACCGTTGTCGAAGAGATTCAACGACTTCTTCAGCAGAGTGACCCGGGGAGCGCCAGGGCCGAAGATGGCGAACTCAAGAGCCGTTCAGCAACACGGCCGGTCGCCGACGCATATTCCTGAGCTGACGACTTCAACCGGGTGATTTGAAAACCGCCCGTCTGATGATGTTGAACACGGCAAACACGCTGAGAAAGAACACCACTGAGACGGCAACGGCCACGAACGGCAGAATGACATGCCAAAGGCCGAAGCTCAGATAAGTCTGATAGGCCGCGTAAGCCAATAGCAGTGGCAACGCCACGGCAATGACAGGTATCCGTCCGGGAAATTGCAGGCGCCGGAAATGAGATTTCTGACGCCACAAGGGCTCCACGAACACACCAAAGGGAATCGTGCAGCAATTCAGCACGACCCAGAAGATCGCGAGGCAGCCGCGGTAGACGATTTGACCTGCGACGGCAGCCCAATAAGCCACCGGATCTCGCGCGACGGCTTCCGGCACTGAAAAATCAGTATACGCCTGCTGGTGCAATCGGCCGTGCCAGGATCGCGCGCTTGCCAATTCCAACTCCCGTCCAGCTTGCGCCCGCCATCACGACCCGGCACTTCAATCGAAATTCTTACTATCCGACTTCAGATTTGCAATGCTGACGAAGCGGGAAACTGATATTGCGCAAGACCGGTTCGCCGAAGGCGTAACAGCTCCGCCAGTTGGCAGTGACCAAGCCGCCAGTTGCTTCAGGAATGCAACAATCCGAGGAATAGAACGCCTTGTCTATCGCGGCTGTTATTCGCGCGCCGTTCGTCTGGATCGGACGTACATTCTTCCAGACTCTGGTGGCGTCCGGCGTCACGCCTAATCAGGTAACCGTCGCAGGTTTTTGCATCGTCCTGGTCATGTGCGGATTGTACCTTTGGACCGAGGACATGTTCGTTCTGGGGGTCGGCCTGTCACTGGCTTATCCGTTCGACGCGCTCGACGGCGCCATCGCGCGGCGCACAGGCACCACCAGCGCGTTTGGCGGCTACCTTGACGCCGTGATCGATCGTTACCAGGAGGCGGCCGGCTATCTCGTGGTGGGCATCGTCACGGGATGGTGGCCCGCCGTGTTCGCGCTAACGCTCGGCTCGATGCTGATCAGCTATAACAAAGCCGCAGCCGCGCTGCAGATACCGGTCGACAATCATGGCTGGCCGGATCTGATGGAGCGCGCGCGCCGCACCTGGCTGTTCTGTGCCGCGCTGATTCTCAACAACGCCATCCCCGTTCCGGATTATCTCGGCGGGCAATTTGCTCACTTGGCGATCTGGTGCATCGCGATCATGGCCCATTTTACGGCCATTCAACGCTTCATGCGGGCGCGGCGCATGCTGATTCATGCCCAGCAGCAGGCGGCCGGCCAACCGGAGCGCGCTTCGTAACCGATCATTCGTCCTCGTCGGAGGGACCGCCGATCGAGGCCCTCACGGTTTTCGGCCGAGCACGAGCGGATCGAGGAACGACAGCGGGCGCGGAAGCGCATTGATCAGCCCGGGATGGATCAACAGGCGCGCGCCGGCTGCCACCATCGCCTCATGATAGGGGACGTGTTCGCAAATATCCCGCCCGTCCCGCTCGCCCTGATAGTGGGCGTTGAGGGCGAACGGCATACGATAAATGCCGAAGCCGCCAAAGGCCGAGGTCACCGGAATAGGACGTCCGAAAGGGTTGAACGGCCGGTTGCGCCAGTGCAAATGGCGGATGCGCGCGAGCCGCCGCGGCCATCCCGGCGCAGTAGCCTCGATCCGGTGAACGAAGTCGTCCCGCGAACGGCGCGCGTCTCTCAAAGCCCAGATGTCCGCGTAGTAGAATAACTGATTGGCGAAGAGCGCGTCCCAACCATCGATCATCATGCACCGCTGGAGGCGCTGCGGGGTGATCAAACGGCTGGCGTCATCCAAATCCATTACGATCAGATAGTCGGCAGTCCGCGCCGCCTCACTGGTGCGGACCTCGTCGAGCAGACGGTTGCGCGCGATCGCCAGGCGGACGGGTCGGCGGAGGCCTGAGGATTGAAGGCCATCGAGCTCGATCACGCGGCGCCGGGGATCGCCGTCACGCCAATGAGCGAGGATCTCTTTGGTCTCATCGGTGGAGTCGTTCTCGACGATGAAGAAACGACGCGCATCGAACAAGGTGGCCAGCGCATCCCAACGCGACAGAGCTGACGACAAGTAGTTGGCGCAGTTTTGGGCAGCACCGACGAAAACCGCGCTTTTCGGTGCCCCCTCTGACATCAGCCTCACTCTCGATCACGGCAAACTGTGATCATATTACCGCGCGACGGCATTAGACCCGCTTACTCAATTGCGTGACGCGAACAACTCAGCAACGATTTCTCGGAAGATCAAGGGGGCTGGTCGTCAGCACTTTAGCCGGCGTGAGGCAGGCCACGGCGTGCACCTATTGTCGTTCTTGCCTCGGTGCTTGGATCAGTTCACGAAGCTCGACAACCCGATTGCGACCGCCCCGTTCCGACTCTCCGTTTTTTTGATGCTACGACCATCTCAGATGTTTCATTCTCGGCTGTCTCGCAATATTGGACGGAAGAAAGTCGCCGGATTGCAAAAGTGTCTTCGGCCGTTGCGGTAGATGCCACCGCCCAGAACAACTAACCATTGTGCTTGGTGACCATTGGGGTGGACGTCGAAACCGTCGCCGACTATGTGCCGCGCCGGGGAGGAATAAGAAGTGAGGATGGACGCGTGATAAGAACTGCAATCTTCGGGGTTGGCAATGTTGCTAGCGCCCTGGTCCAAGGCGTCCAGCATTGCCGGAGGAACGGCACCGAAGCGGTGTCGCTGCTTTTGCCCGACATCGGCGGCTACCGGCCGGAAGATATCGAGTTTGTCGCGGCATTCGATATCGATCGCCGCAAAGTCGGCGAGCCGCTATCACAAGCGATCTTCGCATGTCCGAACAACACGCTGGCATTTGAGGACGGCAGTGACTGGTCGGGTGTTACCGTTTCGGCCGGCCGGATCCTCGACGGCGTCTCCGACCCGGTCCGTGGCGCCGCGGAATACGGCTTCCTGCCGATCGAAACCGGAGAGGGCACGCGCGAAAGCATCGTCGAGACGCTGCGCGCATCCAGCGCCGAGGTCGCTATCAATTTCATGCCGGTCGGCTCGCAGCAGGCGACTGAGTTCTACGCAGAATGCGCCATCGAGGCCGGCGTCGCCTTTGTGAATGCCATCCCGGTGTTCATCGCCAGCAATCCGATATGGGCAGCGCGATTTGCCGAGGCGGGACTCCCGGTCCTTGGCGATGACTTCAAGGGCCAAGTGGGCGCCACCATCGTGCATCGCGCGCTGGTCGATCTGTTCAAGATGCGCAACGCCGAAGTCGATTGCAGCTATCAGTTGAATGTCGGCGGCAACACCGACTTTCTCAACATGGTGGATGAAGAGCGGCTGGCTTCCAAGCGCCTGTCCAAGACCGAGTCGGTGCAAAGCGCGGCAAAAAGCCGGTTTGCCGCGCGCAACCTTCAAATCGGGCCTTCCGATTTCGTGCCCTGGTTGAAGGATCGCAAGGTTGCATTCATTCGCATGGAGGGGCGGCTGTTCGGCGGCGCTCCGATCAATGTTGAAGTGCGGATGGATGTGGAGGATTCGCCCAACGCTGCGGTGATGGCGGTGGCGGCGATCCGGCTTGCCAGGCTCGCTCGCGATCGTGGGCTGAAGGGAGCTCAACCCGATATCTCTGCATTCCTGTTCAAGCACCCACCGGAGCAAATGCGTGATGACGAGGGCCATCGCCGCATTCTCGAATTCATCGGCCGTTGTGCTACCTGAGCCTGACGCCTCGATCCGCTTCCAAGGGGCGGATATCTACAAAACGTTCGGCAGCCGGCGAGTGCTCGGGGGCGTCAGCATCGCGGTCGGTCGTGGCGAAATCGTCGGGTTGCTCGGCGCCATGGGGTCGGGCAAGTCGACGCTGTTCAAGGTGCTGACCGGCGTCGAGCGTCCGGATCGCGGCCAGGTCACGCTATTCGGGCGCGACGTAACGGGTCTTTGTATCGATGCCCGCGCCAGGCTCGGCATCGGCTACGTCCCGCAATCGCCGGAGATGTTCGAGCAATTGAGCGTCGAGGCCAATCTCAGGATGGCTATCGACGCTCGTTTCGGTCCCAGCGAAAAGGAAGCAGATCTCATACGTGTGCTTCTGGAGGGATTTGGACTGAACGCGATGCGAGACCGACGGGTGTCCGTGCTCTCGCGCGGCCAACGCCGGCTGTTGGAAGTTGCCTATGCCGTCGCGACGTTGCCGAAATTCTTGCTGCTCGACGAACCATTTGCCGGGCTCGATCCGCTGGTGGTGGATCGCATCACCGATCTGATCCGGGGATTGGCGGATATCGGGATCGGCATCCTGATCACCGACCATAAGGCGCGCCTGATCCTCGATCTGGTTCAGCGCGCCGTGGTGATCGACAACGGGCTGGTGATTGCCGATGGACCATCTGAGATGATCGCGCGCAGTAGCCGTGTGCGTGAGGTGTTTCTGGGAAATGCCAACTGAGCCGGGAGAGCCCTGACGGGATCGGCGTTGGCTGCGGATCAAGCCTCGCTCTCGCAGCGTTTCATGATTTTTGGCCGCTCGACATGCAAGGGCACAGCGAGACTGCCGAACGGCACCGGCGACTGATCGACGATCAGATCGACTGTCTCCTCCATCCAGGCAACGTGATAGTGGTTGGCCTGCGTGCCGTCGATAATCGATACCGACAGCGTGTGCCGGCCTAATGCCAGATAGGGCAACCTGAACGTGAGCCGCGCATGATAGCGCTGGCCTGGCGCCATGCTCACTGGCCGCTCGCGGTAGTCCATGTATGTGTTGTCTCCGAACAGGTTCCGACCCGCGGCGTCACGTAAGACAAAGCCGAGAATAGGGCGGGCGAGTTCGGTCTCTGCCCGGCCAGAGATATGCAGCCGAACAATTTCGCCGCCTTGCACCGTGTCGAGGCGGTGCCCGGCGTCGTCTTCGAAATAGACGTCGTCAATCGAGCCGCCGCCACTGCCGTGCAGGATGGCATCTGGTCGGAAAGCGGACACCGAAACGGGGTTGCGGCGCCGGAACGGGTCATCGTAGCAAAAGCTGGGTTCAGCGGTCGCCGCCGGTAGGGCGCTCTGCGTCTGGTCCTGCTCGAGCGTCGAGCGATTGTACAGCGCGAGCACTTCGCCCGGCTCACCCTCTGCCATCTTGCGACCAGCATCGAGCCAGATCGCGCGATTGCAGACCTGCAACACCGCGCTCTCGTCATGAGATACGAAGACAACGCTGCCGCGTTGAAGAAACCCCTCAAAGAAGCGCCGGCACTTGGCTTGGAATATCGCATCGCCAACCGCCAGTACTTCGTCGACGATCAGCACATCGGCATCGACATGGGCGCAAACAGCGAAGGCGAGCCGCGCATACATGCCGCTCGAATACTCATGCACGGGGCGATCGATGAACGCGCCGATGTCGGCAAAGGCAGTGATCGCGTCGAACCGTTCAGTGATCGCCTGATCCGAGAGGCCGTAGACAGTAGCGGCCAAGCGAACGTTCTCACGCCCGGTGAATTTGGGATCAAAACCTGCACCGAGCGACAACATGGCCGCGATCCGGCCACGGCGCATAATTCGTCCATGGTTGGGCTCGTGCGTGCCGACCAAAAGCTGCAGCAGCGTCGATTTTCCAGCCCCGTTGCGGCCAACGATGCCGAGGCATTCGCCCCGCTGCAATGAGAGGCTGACATTGTCGAGGGCCTTGTTGCCGCGGCCGAAGTAGCAGCCGCTGAGCAGCGAGCCGATATAGAGAAAGGGATTATCTCTGGGCGGATAGATCTTGCTGAGACCTTCCGCTTCGAGGAGAGGCTCACCGCTCATGCGCGCCCTCCGGCTCAAGCCACAGCTTGGTCTCGATCATGCGTGGATTGGCAATGCCCTCACGATCGCGATCGGCAAGGATATGGATGGTTTGCGCCTCTTCAGCATGGTCGAGCAGAACGCTCTCGCCGTCCAATAGAAACAGTTCGAAGACGTAACCGCCCGTGCGCAGTTGGGGCACGATGAATGTGAAGGCGCAGACCATCGTTTCGCCCGGCGCAGCAACCGGGTCCGGCGGTGGGCCACTGTCGCCTCCAAATGAGATTTGACCGAGCGGATTGCGCAACACGAACACGATATGCGGCGCCTCGAAATGTCGAGACAGCTCAAAGCGGACTTCCAGGCGAACTTCGTCGCCGCCGCCCAGCGGCGTGTCGAGCGGGCTGCCTTCTCGTGTCAGACAGGCCTTGACGATCCGTCCTGCTCCGATCGATGCCGGCGGATCATCCGGATCGAAGGCGCGATCATCTCGCTGGTCCTGGACCGGAAACGTTTCCGTCGAAACGTCAAGTTGACTGGCAACGAAGCTCTCGCCTGGCTGGGCCAGCCGGGCGGCGTCGCGCCGGTAGAGATAGAGGACGTCACGGCACGCGCCACTCGCCCTGATTTGTCCTCGGTCCAGCCAGATCGCGCGCTCGCAGAGCGCCGAGACCGCGGCCTCATCGTGGGAGACGAACACGACAATGCCTTTGCGTCGAAAGCGGCGCAGAAACCGCATCGATTGCTGCTGGAAGCGGATGTCGCCGACGCCAAGTATCTCATCAATGATCAGGATGTCCGCGTCGACATGGACGCAGACTGAGAAGGCAAGGCGCGCATACATGCCGGTCGAGTATTCGCGCACCGGGCGATCGATGTAACTGCCGATGCCGGCGAAGGCGGCGATCTCGTCAAACCGCTGTTCGATCTGCGACGAGGTCAGGCCATAAAGAGAGCCGGCGAGGTGGACGTTCTCGCGGCCCGTAAATTCTGGGTTGAAGCCGGCGCCGAGTTGAAGAAGCGCCGCGACCCGGCCCTTGAATTCAATGGTGCCGAGGGTCGGAGGGCGGATGCCGCAAATGATTTCGAGCAAGGTGGACTTGCCGGCGCCGTTGCGCCCGACGATCCCGAGACACTCGCCGGGGCCCACTTGTAGGTCGATGCCCCGCAATGCCCAATGATCAAGACCTCGTTGCCGCTCTCCCTTCAGAAGATCGATCACGTTGTCGAGCGGGCTATCGTAGAGGACGAATTTCTTCCCGACCTCTTTCAAGTGGATGAAGACGTCGTCTTCCATGCACCAAATGGCTCCCGCATTTCCATCGTCGGGCCTGTTATGGGCCACAGCGTCACGCAATTTGGAACAGGCGGCCATTCCACTACAGCGGTTCCTTTGCGCATTCCATCCCTAAGCTTCGCTAATGCCTGGATTTTGCGACCAGCTCGCTTGTGGACGAGGTGACGGCGTCGGATTTTCATACCGCCTAAGCCTCACGATCAGACGCCAGACCAGGACCGCGAGCGTGACCGGCAGAACGAGCGCCGTCACCGCCGGCGGCAAATGCAGGTTCTCAATGCCAAGCGCCGAAATTCGGTTGAGGAAATAGCCGGAATAGGCCGCGAGTAATCCGACGCCGGTTGCCAGCATCAGTCCTCGCCGGTCGAGCATCATGGCAAACAACGCACCGACGCAAAGAGCGATCAAGCCGGGAATGAAGCATTGCGTCAGCCGGATCGCGAGCCAAGCGCCATATTTCGGGCGCTCCGACGGCAAATGGCGATCGAACGTCAAGCGCCACAGATCGGCAACGGGAATGTATTTGGGTTCGATACCGCGATATTGCAGCCACACGCGACTGATGGCGAAACCCAGCTCGGACGTCCCTTTGCCCGGTTCGCCGATGGGCATGCCAAACCGGCGGTCGATCGGATCGCCGATGCGCCAGTGATGTGCGCCCAGCATGGTCCAGCGGTCTCGATCGTGATCCGGCGCAACGATGCGATCTGCCGTCGCGACCGATGCAAGGCCGCCACGGTCGTCGAAATAGAACAGCAGCGCCCGCTCAATCACAGGTTCGGGGGAGTCGTGCAGGGTGGCACGCAGCACCGCATTGTCGAAGGCGTACCATCCCTGCACCGGCGAGCGTGCCGCGGTGTAGCCCCAGCCATATTCGCCGAGCCCCTTGAGACTGAGTGTCATGAAGGCCCAAGGCCTGACCACATTATCGAGCGTGAACTGCGTGGGTACTGACAGCGCGGCGAGCACAAACAGAGCCGTCGAGCGCCGCAGGAATGGCCGACCGGCGAGGCGTACCATCAGCAAGCGTCCGCCATGGGCATGCGCGGCTTCGGCCCACACTAGACCAAGCAGAAAGGCAATGCCGAATACCTGCGATCCGTTGTCGAGCAGCCGGCACAGCAGATAGAGCGCCGTGGCCGCGAGCGCGTGAAAGATGCCGCTGATGGCGGCCTCTGACCACACCCGACTAATCTCACCTGACACGTTGATCGCCGTCACCACCGCCAGAATGGCCGCGAACGTCACTGCCAAAAAGCGCAGATGGTGTTCGAGCATATAGCGGGTGTAAACGTCGGAAACCGCTCCGAACCAGTTGCGGATGGCAGCTATTGGGGCGCGCAATGGCGTCATGCGCGCCCCATTCGCGGAGCGGTCAGCAGCTCGCGAAGGGCGATGCTGACCGCGACCAAAATCCCGGCGCTCGCCACCATGCCCATTACCACCACAGCGGCCGCGCCGAACGGAGTCGTGATGGCCGGAATGAGCACGCCAGAACCGACCGCAACCAACGTTCCCATCAGTCCGGCAATGGCCAGCGGCAGCGCCACGAACCTCGTCCGAGCTGTGGTCAGCGCCACCGCGATGAGACCGCACGCGATCGCCAGCAGGTTGGTGGTGGCCAGTAGCAGATCCTTCACCGCACGCCGGGCGTTGTCCGCCGACACGAAAGTCCCATCCTTCACAGCAAGCAGTTCGATGATGCTGAGTTCATCGACCCGATTGCGATCGATCGTCTTGAATAGTGATTTGAGGTCGAAAGCCTTGGCCGTTCGGCCGCCTTCGATCCGCACGATATTGAGGCGGGCTCGTTCGTCGTTGCAGGCGGGGCATTCAGACGAAACAGCTGGAGGCTCTATCGCTTCAGCAGCAGTCTCAGACGCTGGCTTGAAGTGAAAAATGCGCGCAGCACACGTGTCAGAATAGAGCAGTTTCTCTTCGATGCGCAGGCGGGCACAATCCGACAGATAGACGTAGTCGAGCTTCGGTCCCACGAAGCCGAAAATGCTCAGTTTGCGTTCCTCGGTGGGGCTGCTGGTCGAAACATGAACGACGGTATCGCCCGTATCCAAGAAGCGACCATCGGCAGGGCCATTCGAGGCAATCGAACTCAGCGATCGCTCGTATTGCTGCCGGAACGCATAGTTCGCCGCGGGCTTGACGAAGCCGGAGATCAGGATCGATGACAGCAGGGCAAGCGAGGCAATGATCCCTGAAATGATCAAGAATGGGCGGGCGCCGACCCCGGCCGCCGCGAGGATCACGAATTCTCGGCGTTCGCGAATATTGAGCAGCGAAAGATAGAGCGCGATCACCGTTGCGATCGGGATGATCAGGTCCATGATCGACGGCAGGTCCGACAGAAACAGCACGACGAACCCGCCAAGGTCGAGGTCGTAGTCGATCGCAAACCGAGCGATGAAATCGAACTTCTCGATGGCGAACACCACCACCAGTATGCCGAATGCAATTCGGAAACTGCTGAACCACTCGCGAAGGACGGCTCCGACAAAGATCATCTCGAGGGTCCGATGCGCATGATCAAGATCACGTCCGGCAATGAGCAGGGCGATGTCTCAGGCGAAACCGAGCAATAAGTTCACGACCGCTTCTGTGGAGCCAGGAACGGCCGGTTTCCGCGCTGAGCGTCTGTGCACTTAACACACAACCCTCGGCCAGGCGCTGCATCGTCAATAGTAGCATGGACCGCTGCCGCGATCCGATTGCCGCTTCCCGGCGGTCCAGAGGTCGGCGAACAGTGACAGGGCGATCTGGTCGTTTTCTCCTGACTTGTTGATACCGCCTGTCAGCGAGCCGCGGAGCGTGGATAATGTTTCGATCGGATACATGGCGGCGGGGGCAATGCGGCGCTCGATGCCGCGCAGCGCGAGGTGGGCCGAGATCCAGATGTCGTCCACGGAGCGGACGGCCTCCGGCCGGCCGGAGAAATCGGCCACCGCGCTGTCCAGGGCGGCGGGCGGGATCAGATAGCCCCACGTGCCAAAGAGAATGTCCACCAGGCGAGGCTCGCCGACCGCCGTTGCGAAAATGTGGGGCAGGTCGCGAAACGCAACGCATGGATCGACCACGACGCCGCGGTAACCGATCGCCGCATGAGGCCACGCCCGATGGGTCGACAGCAGAGTGGCAAGGAAGTCGCGCGGATAGACCACGTCGTCGTCAACGACGATCAGCCTGGCCGCCGGTTCGGCGGCCAGAGCAGGCAACAGCTTGGTTGCCGGCCCCTGGTCCTCGCAGGCCAGGATTTCGACGCCGTCCGGTAACTGCAACTCGGCCGGATCAGGGTAGGGTGTTCCATCGCGCCGGCTTGTGCGCGGCAATGCGAGCACGATCCGGTCCGCCGCCACGGTCTGATCGATCAGGCTGCGCAGGGTCGGCAGCAGATGACGCGCGCGGGACGGCGTGGTTGACAGCGTCACCACCAATCGCTCCCGCCGGCCGGATCGGTCGGCCGCGAAGACCTTCGGGCCGCCGAGATGAAATCGCGCGGCACGAATATAATCCATGACCAGCCGCCCAGCCCCCACGTTCGTCAGACGATCAGCTGCGCGCTGGATCTCGACCATCAGTCGCCGACCGTTCACTTGGCGGACTCCTGTGGGGCGATGCTTCCTCGGTCGGATGCCGTCAAGCGCAGGGGAAACGGCCAGACCAGCCGATTTCTTTCGATCCAACGACGTCGGAGCGTCGTTGGGCCCCGATCGCTTTTCCACGTACCGAACGTGCGGTGGCGCGTCCGGATGTTGTATCCGAGCGGCGCGGCGGTGGGGTAGAACAGCGGCGCCATCAGCACGATCGGTTGTGCGAGTGCGACATCAGACCACTGACCTTCGAAGAACAGCCGGGTCAGCATGCGCGGGCCGGTGAGGTCCTCGACATGGTGCTGATCGATATGCCGGCAGGCGGCAATCAGGTCGAGGGCACGGTCGAGCGCGGCGCGAATAAACGGATGCCGCGGCTTTGCGGCGAAGATGCAGTTTGCGATCTGGAAAGGCTCGGCATAGCCCAACTCGCGCGTACGCGTTCCGCCCAGACGGGCTTCGATCGCGAGCAGGCAGGAATGACCTTCCAGCAGATCATCGATCGCGCGCAGGCATTCCATGTCGATGTCTGCATAGACACCGCCATCGCGCCAAATGACGGCATACCGGAACAGGTCGGCGCGCATCACCCCGAAGGGCAGGGCGTCGTAGAGTGCAATCTTGTCCGGGGCGACCGAATACATCACCTCGCGTGCCGCCTGATCGTCGTACAGAACAAACTCCCAGTCTGGGTGCCGGTGTTGCCAACCGCGCACCAGCACAGAAGCGGCGTCGGGTAGTACGCTGCTTTTCCAGGTCTGCGACAGTCGTTTCGGGATCATGATTGCAGGTGAGGTGTTTGAACGCAGAACAAGCCGGATCGAGCAAGACGGGGGACGGCCTGCCTTCGCCCTGACACTACAGCGCGGATGTCGTTCAGGTACAGGCGTTGTGTGGGCTGGCAGCGGCAATCATCCAGACTTCAAGCGAATTGCCTGCGTTGGCAAACGGCTTCAAACCGGACGAGACTATTGACGCCCTCAAGATCACACCGGCATCGTCGCCTGGCGATCGGCTTGGCTTGATGGCGACGAGGAGAAAAGCGTGAGTGCACGGCAGTCGCCCCCTATAGGATCAGAATACCGAAGGAACGGTCCTCGTTTTCGCGAGATGCTGCGTTCACCCCACCAGTTGCTGGCATTGAGTTTCGGGCTCGGGCTGGCGCCGCGCGCCCCAGGGACTTGGGGAGCTCTCGGCGGATTTCCGCTTTTCTTGGCGCTGCAGGCTCTGCCCGTGTCGGCGCGGATCGCGGCCTATCTGGCGTTGATCGCGATCGGCTCATGGGCGGTCGGCCGGGCCGGCGAGGATTTTGGCGAGCATGACCACCCGGCGCTGGTTTGGGACGAGACGATCGCGATGGCGTTGGTGCTGGAGTTTACGCCGATCAGTGTCACGGGCTGGATCGCGGCGTTCGCTTTGTTTCGACTGTTCGACATCTGGAAGCCTTGGCCGGTCTATCTGGCGGACGAGCAGGGACGAGGGGGATTTTTTGTGATCCTCGACGATCTGCTGGCGGCCATGTTAGCCGTCGCTTGCGTCGCAGCCCTGTCGCTGACGGGTCTGATCCATTAGAGATTCGGTTGATGGGATCAGAACCGACGTTCTAACTTTATGTTATGGCGCGTGTTCTCGACGCGAACCGGGTAGCCACTTCGCGCGAAAACGCTATAGGGAGCTTCGATGTCGTCGGTTGGAAAAGCTGTCGAGCGCCCCGTGGTTTACCTCTCCGTCGATGTCGAAGGCGACTGTCCGCCCTATTTGCAAACCTGGCGCGGGCTGGACGAAGGTCTGCCACGCCTGCTGGCGCTATTTGCCGAGGAGCACGTTCCCGCGACTTTCTTCACTACCGGAGAAGCTGCGCAGCGATTTCCCAGCCGGATTGCCGCCGTGGTCGAAGCCGGCCATGAACTAGGTAGCCACGGCCTGACCCATCGCAACTTTCGCGACATGACCGCGGACGAAGCGGACTATGAGATCGCATCTTCAGCCGCGCTTCTTCGCTCCTTCGGCAACGTGACTTCGTTCCGCGCGCCCTATCTGTCGTTTCCGGAAGCCTTTGTGCCGCTGCTCAGCAAGGCCGGCTTGACGGTGGATGCCTCCCGCTCGGCCTATAAGCGCCAGGAGGCTCCCTACCAGGGACCGGATTCTCCAGCCCGCCTTACCACTTCGGTGACCTCAAGCGTGCTTCGCCTGCCACGAGCCATTCGCAATCCGTGGTTCGCGATGCTGACCTCGCCCGTCTCGCTATTTGTCCATCCGTGGGAATTCGTCGATCTGCGCGCCAGCAAGCTGCGCCTGGATTGCCGTTTTCGGACCGGCGATGCCGCGCTCAATGCGCTGCGCTCGACAATCCGCTGGTTTGCGGCCAATGGCGCGGTGTTCCGCCACGTTCGGGATCACGCATCCCAGGCTTGAGAGGCCGGCGGTCTATCCGCGCCCCGGCGCGATGGCTCGCGACAGGCGCGCCACAAGACGACGCCACAGCGAGATCTCGGCGACAAAGCGGGCTGCCGTTCCGGCGATCCCAGTGACCGAGGGATAATCGAGCGTGGGCCTTGGCTTCACCGCGGCGCGCGCGGTCTTGAGATCAAGGCCGCTATTGGAGAGCGCGCGATCGAACTCGGCCTGGGCCAGTCCGCGCGCCTTGAACAGCTGCATTTGCACCCGGCTTTGCACCATCACGGGCGCATCTCCGGTGGTCTCGACCGAGCAGAAGATCACCTCGGGATACAGCTCGGTGACCTGAGACTGCACACCATCGGAAATGCCGGACGAGGGCAGACAGCCAAACGGCTTCACAGAGACCACAAGGTGAGCGCTTCGCTCCTTGGCCGACTGGATCACCTTGGCCACTTCGAGATGGCCTTCGCCGCCGCGCAGATGATTGTCGTAATGATCGTGGCCGAGCTTGGCCAGTTCGTTCATGTTTGGCATCGCATGGTTTTTCATGCCCATGCAGAACACCACCAGGCGGTGAAACAGCCTCAGCGCGCGATCGCCCAGGGTGTACATGATCAGCTTGCGGCGCGCGTCTTGGTCGCCGAGCCCCATCCGAGCATGATCGGCGGCCGGCAGTTTCATGCGCCGCCGCGTGTCCCACAGATTCTGCCAGATGATATAGAGAATCCAACTGCTGACCATCTGGACTTCGACTTCGGCTCCCTCCTGCTCCAGAAAGCGATGGAGCTGGTAATTGCCATCGCCCTCGGTGGTCATCGCCCAGAATTCGCCGATCAGGGCGACCTTCGGCTTGACGCGCAGCCGATCGATCTCGATGGCGTTCAGGGTGCGACCGACGCGGCGTAGCGCGCCGAGCAAGGTCCGCGGCTGACGGAACCCGTCGCAGAGCAGCGCCATGCACCGCTCGAACGCGGCATTCGTGGCGCCCGGTGTCAGCTCGTAGGGGCGGATGCGATAGGTCGCCACGTTGAGCACGTCGGCGACCAGGATGGCGCCAAGCACGGTCAGAAAGAAGCGCGCGTTGAATTCCAGGCCAAGATCGTCGCCCGAGGCCTGCTTGATGCCGCCATTGTTGTCGAACACCAGGACGCGGAAACCCTCGAAACCTGCGTCGCGCAGCGCCTTGCGATATTCGGTCACGTAGTTGCCAAAACGGCATGGGCCGCAAGCGCCAGCAGTGACGAATACGAAATCGCGGATGATCTCCGTTTTGCTGCGTCCTTGCGTTTCCAGCGAGTGCAGATACTTCACGAGATTGCCAACCGTGAAGTAGGTCGGGTTGCACTGACCGCGATTGCCGAACTCCCTGCCGATATGCAGCGATGCAAAATCCGGCGTGTCGAGCGCTCGGGCTTTGTAGCCAAGCCCTTCAAGGGCGGCGCTGAGCAGCGTGTCGGCGGCAGCCGACAGACCGCCGAACAGCAAGGTGGTCGAGAGCCGTTCGCGTCGGGTGAATATCTGCGGGTTGGCGTCAAACCAATGGTTCGCCGGGCGGACGGCCGGATCGGCGGCGGGCGGGGCCGCGGCGTCACGTGCCGTCTGCGGCGTCCGTATCCACTTGTTCATGCGATCCTTCCTGACGCGATCGAGATGGTGGCAGCTCCGCGCGCGATGCGCCGGAGTACTCATTGCTATGTGAATGCCGCTTTGTCGTTCTCTATATAGTCTGCGTAGGCACTTGCCAGATCGTCGGTCGTGTCAAGCGCCGGCATATTGGCTGGGTTAAGGCCGAGCCCCCTCCGAACGGCCATCTGCTCCTCGCGACGTTTCAAAGTATAGGCATAAGTGCGAACGCGAATGCCGAACGAGCCTGCCGGCTTGTTGGCGTCGATGTCGTGCAGCGCCATGTAGGGCATCCCGGCGGCGGTGACGATCTTGTCGATCAGCCCATAGGTCGGCGCGTCCATGCCGCATTTGAAGCTCGATAGATCCAGCACGGCGAGATGGCCGTGCCTGGCGGCGAATTTGGCAGCCCAGACTTTCTCGGCACTATTGGTCGAATAGCCCTCGGGCCAAACGTCGCCAATCTCAAGCGGCGATGCGATCCGCCCCGAGGCAATGTCGTCCCGAAACCAGCGTGACAGCCAGTCTTCGTTCTTGGGAATCGAACGGATCGACAGGATCGGGTAGCCCAGTGCTTGAAACTCTTCGAGCACTTCATGATTGAGCCCTGGATCGGCGTGGTAAGGCCGCCCCAGCAAGAGCAGCCCCATCCGGCTGTCCCGCTCAAGCCCCTCAAGCACCTCGCGGCCATGGCGCTGGAGATCGGCGTCGAATTTCTGGAGCGCCGCAAATCCGGCGTCCACCGCAAAGTCGCTCTCGTCGCGGGTGATCGCCAGCCGCTCACCCCAGGTTTCGTACATGCGCAGCTTGAAATAGTTGCGCTCGATCAGCGTCACCACTGGCGCTACGTAGTCGACACCGGCGCGCGCGAAGAAATCGACGTCCTTGGTAAAGGCGACTTTCAGCACCGTCGGCGTGCCGGCGACAATCGGACAACCGGCGGAGTCCTTGGTGCCTTTCAAGAACGACGGCAAATGCGTCATGCCGGGACAGAAAATGTAGTCGAGCTTATTCTTGCGATGGATGTGGTGAATGAGCTCGTGAATATGAGCCTGGGCGACCTTGGCCGGATGGCAGGGGTCGACCGACCCATATTTGCCGCCTTCAAGCCACATCTCCTCGGTGGTATGCGAGGAGAACACGATGTTGTCGGGCCGGATCCCCAACGTTTCGAAATAGGCCCTCCATAGCGGGCCGGTCGAGAACTGGTTGAGGACACGCGGGATGCCGACCCTCAGGCCAGCGCGCCGCGCCGCCGCAGCTTCGCCGGAGCGTTCAAAGCCACGGGTGATCGGGCTGCGCTTCACTTGCCCGAGCAGGCTGAGGGTCACGCGAACGTCTTGCTGCGGACTGCCAGCGGCTGGAAGATCGGGCGCATGCTGCACTGAACGGAAAGCGAGTTGCCCCTCGTAGTCGACCAGATTGGGAAACTGCGCCCGGAGGTGCTTGCGGCGGACGGCGATGGTTTGCAGATCGACCTTCGCTTCAACCGTTCCATTCTCGCAAGAGAAGCCGGCGATGTAACGGCTGGTGCTGCCATCGGGCGTGGTGCTGTCGATGAAGGTGCGTCGACAGTGGTTGGTGCAGAACCGGCAGATCGTTGCATCGTCGTTTTGGGTGGTGAAGGTCAGACCGATCGCCGCATCCAGCCCCAGAAAGGTTGATCGGCCGCGACGCGTTACTTCGCGCCTCGCTTCGAGCGCTGCGCCCAGCGCGCCGGCGGTTCCGCAGAACGGATGGACATGGATCACCGCATCAGGAATGCGTTCGCGGATGTAATCGACTTGCGCCTTCACCGCGGCGAGATTGTATTGCACGCCGCCCTGGAGCACGAAGGTGCGCCCGAATTCAGCCAGGCGCGGAATCTGCACGATGTATTGCCAGATGTTTTTCGGCAGAACGCGCGCCAGCCCAGCCATGATCTCGTCGCGGGTGTATCCCTCCTTCTGGAAGTCCACCCGTCCGGCGTCGAGAAACACCGCGCAGCCATAGGCGAATTGCGGCGTCAGCTCAGCACGAAAGGCGAGGTCGGCGTAGTCCTGCATCGCCACGCCATACTGATCCGCCATCGCTTGCAGCAGCATGCCATTGCCGGCCGAGCATTGGTTGGAGAGGCGGAAGTTGCGGATGTCGCCGCCGACCATGAACAGAACCTTGATGTCCTGTCCGCCAACATCGCAGATCACGTCCACGTCGTCGAAATAAGTGGTGGCCGCGAGCATATGCGCGACCGTTTCCACCACTTTGACATCGGCCGAAAGCGTCTCTTCGAGAATATCTCCGGCATACCCGGTCGCGCCGAACCCGAGCACGTCGAGCTGGCATCCCTGCTGTTCTGCATAGGAACGCAGACTGCGTAGCAGATCCTGGGTGTCGGAGATCGGATTGCCGTTCGACAAGAGATAGGCCGTGGTCAGCACTTGGCCGTGTTCGTCGAGCAACACCGCCTTGGATGACGTTGATCCGCCATCGACGCCGACAAAGCCGCGGATCGTGGTCCCGGCAGGAAAGCTGACCGGGGCGAATGGCGGCATCGTGTAGTTTGCGCGGAATGTTTCGAGTTCTTCAGCGGACGCGGCGAGCGGCGGCGCGGAATTGGCCGCGAGCCCCGCGCGTCGGCCCTCGCGCACAAAGGCGCGCAGCGCATCGAGACCCCTCCAGCGGCCGACCTCCGCCGGTTCGCCAAGGCCGCAGACGGCGGCACCGTAAGCAGCATAGAGATGAGCATGGGGCGGGACGAAGATCAGATCTTCGAGCGCCACTCCTTCAGGCGGCTGATGGCCGCGATCGCTCCAGGACTCAGCAATCCGTCGGCGCCAACAATCACGCAGCACCGGCAGATACATGTTGGGTCCGCCGAGCAACACCACCTGATCGCGCAGGGTATTGCCGCGCGCCAGCACCGAAAGGTTCTGCATGACGATGGCATCGGCGAGCGAGCACACAATTTCGGCCGCGGGAATGCCGGATTTGACCAGGTTGACGATGTCCGTCTCGGCGAACACGCCGCATTTCGCCGCGACGTGGTGCAGCCGCCGATCATCCCACGGCAAGGCGCCAGCCTCAGCGAGCGTCAGTCCTAATTTGGCGATGCAGCGGTCGATGGTAGCGCCCGTGCCGGAGGCGCATTTGTCATTCATTGACGTGATCGCGCGCTTCTCTCCGGTTGCCGGTGTCTCCTTGAACACAATGATCTTGGCGTCCTGGCCGCCGAGCTCAATGACGCTGCCGGCCTCCGGATGCAGCGCCTCGACGGCGATGGTGACGGCGTTCACCTCCTGGAAGAACTTCGCACCAAGCGGATCGAGCAGGGGAGCGGCTCCCGACCCGGTGATGAAAATACTGGCGCTGGCAATAGCTTCTGTCCCAACAGCCACGGCGAGCGCTTCAAGCTGCGCGAGGACGGTGGCCGCCTGTCGCGTCTCGTGGCGCTGATATTGCTGCCACAGGATTGAACGGGAGAGCGAGCTGATTGCGACCGTCTTGACGGTGGTCGAGCCGATATCGACTCCAATCACCAGCCGCTCGCCGGAGGACTGTGCCACTTCGGATAAGGGACGCGCCGCCATTTGCCCGGTCATTCGACAGGCACCGGCGTGTGGCTACGGTCGCGTGCAACAGAGGTCAGGCTTGAGCTGGCAGCAAGAGGCGCGCCGGCGATGGCAGCCCCCGGGTCGGAGCTGGAAGCTTTCGCGATGGCTGGTCCTGCCGCCTGAATGCGCGACAGCCGCGCCTCTCGTGCATGTCGCCGCCGCGCGGCGGTGGCGATCGCCAGCTCATAGATGTCGAGATGGTGCGCCAAGATTGTAGCCCAGGAAAAACGCTCGGCGGCCGCCGGGCCGAGTGCGGCCATGCTGATGCGCAGCTGATCGTCTGCAGCGAGCTGGGCTATGTGGGCCGCGAATTGATCGAGGTTGTCGGCGAGGAAGCCGCTTTCGCCGTGGGTGACGATGTCGCTGACGCCGCCCCTGCGCATCGCTACCACCGGAACGCCGCTCGCGAGCGCTTCGAGCGTAGCGATGGACAACGCTTCATTGGTGGTTGGAAGTGCAAACACTGAGCTTCGCGACAGCTCCTCACGCACCGCCGCACGATCAAGGATACCCGTGAATTGCAGGTGCTCCGCCACTTTGAGACGTCGTGCCTCGCGCTCAGCGTGTTCGCGCAGCGGGCCTTCGCCCACCATGACGAAAACAGGCTTGCGAGCCGCGGGCAGGGCCGCCATCACCCGGGGTATCGCGCGCACGAAATCGAGCGGTCGCTTGCGCGGCATGAACCGCATCACCGTGAGCACACGAAGGTCCTGGCCAGTCTGAGCGGACTGCGTCCAATCACCAGGGGTGATGCCGTTATGGAGCAGATGCACGCGCCTTCGCAGGAGCGAGCGCAAGCCCTTGACCACGACGCTCGACACGCCAGTGATGATGTCGGGCCAGCGTGACCATCCGGTCAGCCGATTGCTGCCGTCCATGATCCAGCCGCCGGCACCGTAGGTGACAGAGTGCTCGGTCAGCACGGTCGGCACCCCGAGGCGATGAGCTGCGCGGCAGGCCATCAGCGCCATCGGCGAAAACGCGCTATGACAGTGGACGACGTCATAGCCTCTGGTCTTGATCAGCCGCGCGACGTCGCGCGCAACGCGCGGCCGCCAGGACAGCTGTCCATAGGCGATTTGAGGTCGTCCATCGATGCGTAGCACCGGGATGCCATCAACCTGGTCCGCACCAGCGGTGGCTGTGATCACTTCAACCTGGTGTCCGGCGCTCAATAGTTGCAGCGCGAGATCGCGCATCTGCAGTTCGAGCCCGCCGACGCGCGGAATGAACCAATCGGATACCAGCGCGACCTTCATGCCGCCTGCGCTCCACGCGCGGCAAAATAGCAGGTCCCCGCACGCTGCATGGGCAGTTTGCTATCGGCTTCGGCCGTCATGTCGCCAGCGGCTTCACACCACATCGGCAAATCCCGGCCGCAGTCGGCGAAACACCAGATGGCCGAATTGCAGGAAGATCAAGGCGCCGATCAGTTGGAGCGTCCAGGCGGACCAGGGGAAGGTGCCATCAAAGAACAGAATATCGCGGCCGCTTTCGAGCGGCAGCGTCAATGGGTTCATCTCGAAAATGAACCGGAACTGTTCCGGTACTTGTCGGATCGAATAGAACACCGGGCAGATGAACATGAAGACCGGCGCAAAGGCCTGCAGCGCGAAGGACAGATCCCTGACGAAGGCGCCGAACGCGGCGAAGATCAACGACAGGCCGAGAGAAACCGCGACCAGGGGCGCCATCAACAGGGGAATCCAGAGAACTTCGGTGGGCACGCGCCATGTCACGAGCAGCATGAAGATCGCCAGAAGCACCAGATTGATAGCAAACTTGAAAAGTGCGGTGCCAACGACGACGGAGCTTAGAATATCAACGGGAAAGACGATCTTGGTCACATAGGTGACGTGGTCGCGAATGACCGTGGTCGAGCGGGTGATGACTTCCATGAAAAAAGTGAAGATCATCAGGCCACTGAAATAAATCAGCGGCACCTCCAATTTCGAGCGTGGCCGAATAGACCAATTTGCATCGAGCACAACGCCGAAGACGAACGTGTAGATGGCGACCAGCGCCAGCGGAATGACCAATATCCACGCAAGACCGAGGACACTGCCCCGAATAGACGTTTCGATGTCGCGGATCAGAACGCGCCGAAACAGTTCGGGGTTGCGCCACGTCGAGGCAAATGGCTTGATCAAATATTCCGCCAACATCATGCTCACAAACTAAAGTGCAATGGACTCGGAGCTGCTCACGGCCTCTGTCTAGTCGCTGGCAAATTCCGCGCTAGCTGATAGGCGTCTCCATATCGCCGTCACACTTAGCTCAGCATGGCACCCTAATTCTACGACAAGTGCACTTCAAGCATGAGCGCTCCCCGACCGTGCAGAATCTGGATCGAGGTGGGCGATCTGCTGCAGTATTTTCGCGAGCATTCGACGCCGGCTGGTATTTCCCGAATTCAATTCGAGATTATCCCTCGTCTTCTTGAGCTGTTTCCGGGCCAGATCTCGCTGTTTCAGATCGGCCGCTCCTCACGCGAGATCGAGGTTTTGACTTTCGACGAGGTGCTCCGACGATGTGATAACTCGGCGTTCCTTGCCAGATTTGGACACCGCCGAACGCTTTTCAACATTCTGCAATTCGCAAGTAGCCATGCACGCGCCGCGATATTGGCGCTAAGAATGCAACTAAACAGGGAGGGGCGGGCTCGGTTCGCCGGCGAAGTCCAGGCCGGCGATGTGATCCTCAATCTCGGAGGGTCTTGGAGCCATCAGCACTTCGGCCGCAGCATCGCCGAGCTTAAACGCGATTTCGGCGTTCGTTTCGCCGTTCTCATCCATGACGTTTTGCCGCTCACACACCGGCAATTCGTCGCGGCGCGCTTTGCACCTTTCTTCGACCGCTGGTTCGACGACATGACACGGGTGTGGGATCTCGTGCTGACGCCGTCGCACAGCACAGCCCGCGCCTTGCGGGAGCAACTTGAGCTGAGGGGGCGGACGGTGCCGCCGATCCGCCGCATCCGGTTCGGATCAGGTTTCTGCCTGCCCCAGCAAGCCTTGCGGGAAGACGCGCGAACGCATGTTCTCTATGTCTCCACCATCGAGATCAGAAAGAACCACCGGCTGCTGTTCGACATCTGGAAGCAGATGATTTCGGACTATGGCGCCGAGCGGGTACCTGAGCTGGTGTTCGCCGGCAAGTTTGGCTGGCAGATCGACGATCTGAAGCGCGACCTGCGGGCGACGCGCTTCCTTGATGGCAAAATTCGTGTTGTCGAGAATCTCGATGATACTGAATTGGCGGCGCTCTATCGCGGCTCGTATTTCACTGTTTATCCAAGCTTCTGCGAAGGGTGGGGCCTGCCGGTCGGTGAAAGCCTGCATTTTGGTCGCTACTGCATCGCCTCCAACGCCACCTCGCTCCCAGAAGTCGGCGCCGGATTCGTCGATCACCATGCTCCGGATGATATCACGACCGCCCGACGCTTGATCGAAACCGCGCTGTTCTCGCCTGGCCATCTCGACGCCAAGGAAACGGCGATCAGAGAATCCTATGTGCCGCCAAGCTGGCGGGAAACGGCTGCCGAGATCGTGAATGCGGTCAACGACACGTTCGAGGAAGGGTAGTGCTTCCCTGCTGAGCGTGGACTGTCAGGGAAATGCGCTGGCGGAATCTGTCACGGACGCCAGCATCAGCAAGGATTAATCGAGGGGCAGGAAGCCTCTGGAACAGGTTGTCGCAGGGAAGTGTGGCCGAGGGGCCAAGCACGGAGCCTTGAGCGCCAGTGGCGCTCCCTAGCGGAATCGAACCGCTCTCTCCACCGTGAAAGGGTGGCGTCCTAACCGATAGACGAAGGGAGCTTAACAGCAGCTGCTTCTAGCGGAACCAACTGCGGCAGATCAAGCCGTTTCTTTCATGAGATCAATGCTTTTTGAGCAATGTCTCACCCGCGGTCATCGCTGCGACGAGTCGCTGCGTTGTCGTGAGCGGGCGAACGTATAGTGGCGTTTTTGGCGGGGAGCAAGCGTTCTCTGCCGGGTTGTTGTTCACTACTGAAACGTTAATCGCGGGCCGCAAATTTTCGACAGCAATGCAAGCGATCTGCAACGGCTTTCCCGTAAACCGCGGTTTCGAGTGGGAGAATTGGAAATGACACCAGTCCGCAGAAAGCGCGAGCCGCGCAAATCCGTGAGGCAGGAAGGTTGGATCACGCTGGAAGGCGGATTCGCCGCCCGTCCGTGCACCGTGCTGGATCTCTCGCCGTCGGGCGCCAAGATTGTGGTCGATGCGCCGCAGGCGCTCAATTCCAAGCTGAAGCTGGCGTTTTCGCGCGATGCCCGCAGTGGTCGCGACTGCGAAGTGGTGTGGCGCGATGGCAAGATGGCGGGATTGAAATTCACCCGCTGACGCGCTGTCAGCGGGCGTTACTGGTCTTAATCATTACTGATCTTAATCATCATGACGGGCGAGGGGGCACGCGGCGCTGCCGCGCTGCCCCTTATTTCATGAAGAACCACAGCAAGATGATGATCGGGATCGGCACCCCCAAAAGCCACAACAGAATGCTGCGCGTCATATAAGTCCTCCTTTGCTGTTGCTTTGGAGGACAACGCGTCGCGCCAAACCGTGTTCCGGGCCGCGCGCCGCGCTCAATGTCACCAATGGCCGGTATTGGGCATCGAAGCCCAGGGTTCCTGCGGCGGCAACGCCTCGCCCTTCTGCAAAAGTTCGATCGAGTGCAGGTCCGGCGAGCGGATGAATGCCATCTGGCCGTCGCGCGGCGGCCGGTTGATGGTGATGCCGGCGTCCATCAGCCGTTGGCAGGTGGCGTAGATGTCGTCGACCTCGAAGGCGAGGTGGCCGAAGAAGCGATCCTCGCCGTAACGTTCCTCGTCCCAATTGTAGGTCAGTTCGATCAGCGGCGAACCGCGGCCGTCGCGGCGCTGCAACGTCGCTTCGTCGTCGGGCGCGCACAGATAGACCAGGGTGAAGCGCCCTTTGTCGCTGTCGACGCGCCGCACCTCCTTGAGGCCGAGCTGATCGACATAAAACGCCATGGCGGCATCGAGCTTGTGGACGCGCAGCATGGTGTGAAGAAAGCGCATGGGGACTCCGTCGTGCAGGAATGGTGTCGGGCAGGGCACAGTGCTCTTTCCACACGAAAAGAGCCTCGTATGGAGGATACGAGGCTCTTGGTCGTGGGAGAAGATGGATCATGATGGCGTGCTTGCCGACCATGTTGTCGGCCGCCATCAGCCTTTTCGCAAATCAAAACAATGTGGGCCGATCGTGAACTCCGTTTTATGTTACCGGAAGTGACTTTTGTTGCGACCATTGTGCCGACAGATCTTGCGGCCGACCGGCTAAACTGCGATGGCTCGCGTTGCGAATTGAGCAAGTGTCATGATTGCGTCTGATCTTCGGAGTGGCATCGATCGCCTCGGCGACATGATTGCGCAAGCTTCGGTGGTCGTGCCGTTCACCGGAGCCGGCATCTCCACTGAAAGCGGCATCCCCGATTTCCGATCGCCCGGCGGCCTGTGGAGCCGCAACCAGCCGATCCCGTTTGATGCTTTCGTCGCACGCCAGGACGCGCGCGATGAAGCCTGGCGGCGCCGTTTTGCGATGGACTCGGTGTTCAAGACCGCGCGTCCCGGGCGCGGCCATCGCGCGCTCGCCAACCTCTATCGCGCCGGCAAGATCCCGGCGGTGCTCACCCAAAACATCGACAATCTGCATCAGCTGTCGGGCTTTGCCGAGCAGGACGTGGTCGAGCTGCATGGCAACACCACCTATGCCCGCTGCATCGGCTGCGGCAAACGCTATGAAATCGACTGGGTGAAGTGGTGCTGGGACCGCACCGGACATGCGCCGCATTGCACGGCTTGCGATGAGCCGGTGAAAACCGCGACCATTTCATTCGGTCAGGCGATGCCGGAACACGAAATGCGGCGCGCCGCCGAGCTGGCCAAGCAATGCGATCTGATGCTGGCGATCGGTTCATCGCTGGTGGTGTGGCCCGCGGCCGGTCTGCCGATCACCGCCAAGAACAGCGGCGCCAAGCTGGTGATCATCAACAACGAATCAACCGACCAAGATGAGCTGGCAGATTTGGTGATCCACCACGACATCGGTGAAGTACTAGGTCCGTTCGTCGGAAACTGACGCCCGCCTCACAGCAAGTCGTTCGGCGTGCAAGCTAGGCTGTTCATAGCTGCAACGGCCCGGCTTTTTTGGCTTTGCGCCTCTCGGCAGAATGTTATCTTCAAATCGGTAGATTCGCGGTCGACGTGAACGATTGTCGTTGAGAAATCGTGAACGGGGCTGCCGATCTCTCCGCTTTTGCGGAGCCGCGTAAATGAAGATGCGAATATGAGGGTCCGGGGGTCATGGGGTCGGACGGATTTGAGTCCAAGAGGCCAGGGGGATCGCCGTCGGGCGGGTCCAATCCGTTCCGACGTGGGGCAGGCGAGTTTTCGTCCGGTCTTGATCGTGCGGGCGTGATCGACCCGATCGAGATCGGCGACGCCGCGAACCTCGTCGAGATGAGTGGCGTCATCAAATGGTTTGACGCTTCGAAAGGCTACGGCTTCATTGTCCCTGACAATGGCCTGCCCGACGTGCTGCTGCACGTCACGGTGCTGCGTCGTGACGGTTTCCAGACCGCCTATGAAGGCGCGCGGATCGTCTGCGAATGCGTGCAGCGCGCCAAGGGCTTTCAGGCGTTTCGGGTGGTGTCGATGGACGAATCGACCGCGATCCACCCGGCGCAAATGCTGCCGCCGCGCACCCATGTCTCGGTGACGCCGACCAGCGGTCTGGAACGCGCCCAGGTGAAATGGTTCAACCGCTTGCGCGGCTTCGGCTTCCTGACCTGCGGCGAGGGCACGCCCGACATCTTCGTGCATATGGAGACGCTGCGCCGCTTCGGCATGACGGAGCTGCGTCCCGGCCAATATGTGCTAGTGCGGTTCGGGCCCGGCTCCAAGGGCATGATGGCCGCCGAAATCCAGCCGGAAAACGGCGCGCCCGGCCTGTCCTCACACTGACACCGCGCAAGCCGTGGACGATGGAACATCGTCTGCGGCAGCGCTCGTTTGGCGCGCGCCGCGGCGAGCGTTGCCTTGCGTGCGACCTGCGGGGCCATCTCCAGTCTGTTGCAGACTGCCGTCATCTCTTGCAGCCGATCGCCTTCTATTGCAGCCTGCCGCGCAAGCGCCGCGCGATCGGGGCGGTGCTGTTGATTGATCCGAGAGTTGTTCAATGTCGCGAGTGATTCGTGTGGCGGGCTCGTTGCTGGGGCTCGCGCTGCTGATCTGTGTTGTCGGGGGCACGGGCGCCTTCGCCAAAGATGCCGCCGCCAAGAACATTCAGACGCTGGAAATCGTCACCAAATCCGGGGTGCACGTGTTCACGGTGGAGGTGGCGAGCACCGAGCAGGAAAAAGCCACCGGACTGATGTACCGGCAGGAACTGCCTGACGGCCGCGGCATGCTGTTCGATTTCTCGCCGGAGCAGCCGATCTCGATGTGGATGAAGAACACCTTCATTCCGCTCGACATGATCTTCATTCGCAGCGACGGCCGCATTTCGCGCATCGCGGAAAACACCGAGCCGCAATCGCTGGCCATCATCGCCTCCGGGCCGCCGGCCCGTGCAGTGCTGGAGGTGATCGCCGGCACCGCGCAGAAATACGGCATTGCGGTCGGCGACCGGGTGGCGCATCCGTGGTTCAGCGGACGTTGAGCCCGGTTCCATCAGCGGCCGGGTCGCGCCACGCCTCGTTGCCACGGTGCCTTGCCGCCGCGGCCCGAACCGTGTAATCGCTTCGCACTATCGGGGTATAGCGCAGCCTGGTAGCGCGGCAGTTTTGGGTACTGCAGGTCGTTGGTTCGAATCCAGCTGCCCCGACCATTTCTCTATTTGCTCAATTAATTCATACACTTAACTGATTTGCGCGGTGCACAATATGGTGCAATCCGTAACAGTCGATCGGGTCGCTTTCTCGTAACCCGACTCTTTTTCGCCACAATTCGATTCGATACTATTGTCTAATTCGATGCTTTCGCGGCCGTTCATCGGCACCCGCATCGATGATCAGACACACAGGAATCATCCGAAGCCCCAGCACCGTGCCGGGGCCATTCTCTGTGTGTTCTGCATTGAAAACCTCATTCAAGCTGATCAATCGCCTATTCGGCGCCGAAACGAAGGCCAGCATCGCTGCGCCTGATCCGGCGCTCTTTGAGCTGTTTGGCGCCCCGCCTTCTGCTGCGGGCATCCGGGTTACCCCCAAGGTCGCCATGGAATGCGCGCCGGTCGCCTGTGCCGTGAACGCGATCTCGCAGGCGATCGGCCAGCTTCCGGTTTTCGTCTATGAGCGGCGCGCGGATGGCTCGAAGGAGCGGGCGCCCGACCATCCTGCGTACCGCCTGCTGCACGACGAAGCGAACGATTGGACGCCCGCGAGTAAACTGCGCCAAGAGCTGACACGCGACGCGCTGCTCTATCCCAACGGCGGCTTCGCCTTCATCAACCGTGTTGATGGCAAGCCCGTTGAGCTGCTGCGGCTTGACCCCGAAGTTACCCCGGTGACCGTTGGTTGGTCCTCTGGTGAGCCGATCTATTATTCCGTTCAGGAAGGCGGGCAGAAACGCCCGATCGCGCGCGAAAACATCCTGCACATTCCAAGCCCGTCGCTGTCCGGCAAAGGCCTTGCGCACGATGCGCGCGAAGCCATCGGCCTGTCGCTGCTTATGGAGCGGCACGCGGCGCGCCTCTTTGCGAATGGCGCCCGACCCTCGGGAGTGCTTTCGCTTAAGAGCACCGCCAGTGCCGACGTTATTACGAAGATCAAAGCCGCATGGCAGGCGGCGAACAGCGGCGTGAACAGCGGCGGCACCGCCTTGTTGCCTGCCGACGTTAGTTGGCAATCTCTCACGCTCAACTCAACGGACGCTCAGTTCCATGAGATGCGCCTTTTTGAGGTTCAGGAGGTTTCGCGCATCTTCCGCGTCCCGCCCCACATTCTCTATGAGATGGGTCGCGCTACATGGTCGAATTCGTCCCAGCTAGGCCAGGAATTTCTCGACTTCACTCTCATGCACTGGATTACGGCTTGGGAGGGAGAGCTTCGTCTGAAGCTCTTTTCGCGCGAGGAACGCAGCACGTATTTCGCCGAATTCTTTACTGACGCCTACGCCCGCGCCGATCTGTCGGTGCGCATGGAAGCGTATAGCAAGGCGATTGCCGCGCGCATCCTCAATCCCAACGAAGCCCGTGCCGCTGAGAATCGGCCGCCGTATGAGGGCGGCGACCAGTTCATCAATCCCGCTATTCAAGCCGCAACGGCAACCGCGATGGTGACGGAATGACAGCTATTCCGCGTGTCTGTATTGGGATGCAGCCTGATGGGTCGATTGGCTTGCGATCGACGCTGCCCGGCTACAACGTCCTTACGGATGATCCGAACGACAGTAGCAAGTTTTCATTCAACTCCGATTGGCCTGATCTGCTGCGCAACCATCAAATCGGAATGGCGTCGATCAACGTAGGCCTTTGGGGGCCGCAATCGGTCATTCCTTTCACGCCTCTCGGTTACATCCCTCACGTTGAGGCGCGGCTTGTGTTGCCCGGTCCGTCAATTTGTGATGACCGGCCGCACCTCTATCAATCATGGTTTGATAGCCCCTACGTCGATTACTGGAAATACAATTGGTCGCACTCGCTTCAACTGAGCGTCACGGATGGTGCGTTGAGTGGCTTTGCTCGCGAAGCTGGAACGCTCTTGTATGTCATCTTTAAGGAGCGGAGCTAATGATCCCGCGATTGATCGCTGGCCCCCGTTCATCCGGCGCCCATGGCGTCTTTGTGTCGAGGCCGGGCGCCAATGCCGACACATGCAGTGAAGATGATCTGTTGCTCGGATTGAACCAATATACTGAGCAGCTAATCATGATTGGTTCGACCGCAACAGTCCCCACTACTGTGCCTTTCGGCTTTGCAAACACGCCATTTGTACTGCTGACCTCAACAGCGTTGACGATCGCAATCGGGCAGGGCAGCGGCAATGACTACAATGGCAATTACACCAATGTGTCTGGTCTGTTCATGCGGCCGTATCCGCCGATCGGTTCGACGGCGAATAACGTTCAGGCCAATGTGAGCCCAGCTAAAATGGACATCTACTGCCCCAATGGTGGCGGTGTTCAGGTTGTGAGCTACGCAGTCTTTCGGCGGGCAGTGGCATGAAACCAATTTTGCAGCTTGGCGAAGATGGCCCGTCGCCGTTCCGAATCCTCAGTTCATCGGCCAATCCTGAAAACCCGTCGTTTTCAGATGTGCTATTCGATGCCAATGCGCAGATGATGCGCGTGAAGCAAAAGGGCGTGATTTACGTTGATACGAACCCCGGCTTCTGGGATGGCCCAGGGTGCTATGCAGGGCGTTCCGTTCCGATCGTTAATCCGCACCCGACACGTCGCCATATCGTGTTGGCGAATGGGTGGCTCGCAAACGAGACGAGCGCAAAGCGAATGCTGCCCTGTCAGTACGGCCAAACATCAGAACACCTGTACACCACCTATTTCGCGCAGAACGGCATAGGAGTTGCGACGGACGCGAACAGTGTTTGGGGTATCAATTGCAATAGTGGGAAATACAACAACTATTACAACTACTACCTCTCTAGCTATTGCTACGTGTCCTACTTGGTTCTTCACAACACGATTGGTTAGCGCATGGCAACTGTCCGTTTGTACGGTCCGCTGCGCAAGGAATTCGGCAGCGAGTTCAAATTCCAGGTTCGCACCGCTGGCGAAGCCCTGCGGGCTCTTAACTGTGCCTTTCCGGGCCGCTTCGTGAAGGCGTTGGAAGGCGGCAGCTTCAAGGTTGTCCGTGGCAATCGTCATACCGGCGTCGCGCTTGATATCGACTTGGTCAACAGCTTCAACCTTGGCAACGCTGAGCTGCACATTATCCCGGTTGCGAAGGGGGCAGGCAGCTCTAGCAAGGGCACTGCGAAAACCATTCTTGGCGTTGTGCTGATCGGCGCCGCGATCTTCATGGCACCTGCCGGCGCCGGTTTCATCGCGGGTATGAGTGAAGCGGCGCCGCTAGCCTTGGGTATGAACTATGGTCAGATCGCGGCCATCGGTCTTGGTTTGGCGCTATCTGGTGTCGCGACCCTGCTGTCGAAACCGGCTGAATCGACCGAAAGCAATCCGAGCTACAACATCGCCGGGCCAACTAACACCGGCGCGCAGGGCGACGCCATTCCGCTGATCTACGGCGAGGTTATGGCCGGCTCGGTCGGCGTCTCGTTCGACGCCGATATCGAGGATATCGGCGCCTACAGCGGCATCTCTTCCCCTAACGTCAACTTCCGAGCTGCGAGCTACGGGTAAGCCATGAGTCGTACCGCAACCAAACTGTTCTTCGGTGATGCCGATTACGTCTTTGATCTCAAGGCGGCGCAGATCGCCGAACTTGAGCAGAAGACGGGCGTCGGCATCGGTCTTCTATGTCATCGCATCTTCGCTCGACAGTTCGCCCTTAACGAACTGAGCGAAGTGATCCGCCTAGCGCTTATTGGCGGAAACACTCCGCCCGCGCGTGCGGCTCAACTGGTCGCCACCTACGTCGCAGATCGACCGATCGCGGAAACATATCCGATCGCGGAAGCGATCCTTGAAGCTCGTTACTTCGGCAATCCCCATGAGGAAGATCAGGCGTAATGGACAAGATCGAAGTCAAGGCACAGCTCGCCATTGACGAAGCGGGCGTCATCACCGGAATCGCGTGGCCTTATGGCGCCGGTCCTGACGCGGTTGGCGATCTGATCCAGAAAGGCGCCTTCAACCTCGCCGTATCTGATCTGCCGATGCTCTTTCAGCATGACCCGGCGGACCTTATCGGCACGTGGGAACAAGTCACAGAGACGGAAGAGGGCCTTTCAGTGAGGGGCCGACTTCATCTTGCCGAAAGCGCTCGCGCTCGTTCCGTTCGCGGCCTCGTTCAAGGCGGGCTGATCTCCGGTTTGTCCATCGGTTTCCGAACCAAGGAAGCGGCCCGTCAGGGCGGCAATCGTGTCATTTCGAAACTTGATCTCTTTGAAATCTCGCTGGTCCGCAACCCGTCGCACCCCAAGGCGCGCGTGACCAGCGCGAAGAACTTCAATTCGGCCCAAGCAATCGCCGCGGCCATCACTCGCGCTGCGGCGCAAATTAGGAAGGTAGCATGACCAATCTTGAACTGAAGGAAGCGGCCAGCGAGGGCGATCAGTCCCTTGAAGTGGTGAATAAGGCTCTTTCGGAGCTGAAAGAAGCTGTTGAAACTAAGGCTGCGAACGACAACAAGCTCGCCGATCGGCTGGACCGTATCGAAGCCAAGCTGAATCGGCCGGGCGTCGGCATCGCGGCGAACGACAATGATCCGAAGATCGAAACCAAGGCGTTGAACGCCTATCTCCGGGGTGGCGTCGCCTCTCTGGACGATATCGAGCGCAAGACGCTGAATCTCGGCACTGCCACTGCGGGCGGCTATGTCACTGCGCCGGAATACTCCACCCGGATCATTGAAGGTATTACCCAGTTTTCGCCGCTGCGCGGTCTGGCGTCGGTGATGACCATCGGCGGCACCGAAATCTATATCCCGACCCTGACAGGTAACGCGGATGGCGGGTGGGTGACCGAAAACGGTTTGCGCCCGAGCACCGAACCGACGTTCGGCCAGGACAACATCAAGGTCTTCGAATGCGCTGCGACCGTCCCGGTCAGCCAGCAGCTTCTCGAAGACTCGTTTATCGATCTGACGGCGTTCCTTTCTTCCCACATCACCAAGCGCTTCGCCAAGTATGAATCGAACGCCTTCATTGTTGGCGATGGCAACGGCAAGCCGACCGGCTTGATGCACAACCCGAACGCCTATGAGCAGGTTGAGGCGAAGAAGGACGGTTCCGATCTGCTCAACAAGCTGATCGACGCCTACTATGCGCTTCCGAGCGAATATGCGGCGGTCGGCAGTTGGCTTATGCGTCGTGAGACGATGGGCATCATCCGGAAGTTGGCCGATTTATCGACCAACGGGCGTACGCTCTGGTCTGACAGTCTAGCCAGCGGCACCCCGGCAACGTTCTTGGGGCGGCCTGTGTATTCGGCCGTCGATATGGATACGTTGGTTGGTTCGGCCCCTGAGACCGCGACTTTCCCGATCGCCTTCGGTGACTACGCGAGCGCTTATCAGATCGTTGACCGCACCGGCATTGCGATCCAGCGCGACGACTTCACCGGCGCTGACAACGGCATTGTGAAGCTGCGCGCCCGGCGTCGCGTCGGTGGCAAGCCGGTCCTTCCGGAAGCCGTTGTCGTGGTCAAGGGGAAGGCGGCCTAATGACTAAGCAGCGGCCCATTCTGTCGGACGTAACAGTCTCGCTTGGTAGATCGTTCGTGACGCTGCGGCCGACCTTGCGGGCCGCTGCAACGCTTCATCAACGGTGGGGCGGTTTCGCCCCGCTGTTGCAAGCGGTTTCTCAGGGCAACCATTCGGCTATCTGTGACTTGATCCGCGTTTCTGCAATCACGGATGCGTCGGGTGTCCTCGATACCATGGAATATGAAGCGCTTCATTTCTCGCTTCACTCTCTCGCCGAACCGCTAGCACGCTTCGTTCTGAGCCTTGCCGGGGTCGATGAAGGCCAGGAAAGCCGCAACGAAGGCGAGCCGATCACCTTCGACGAATTCCATCATCGGCTTTTCGAAATTGCTACCGGATGGCTTGGCTGGTCCCCTAATCAAGCGTGGAGGGCGACACCTGCAGAAGTCCTTGCGGCTCAGAAGGGACGGCTTGAGCTTCTGAAAGCAATCTTTGGCGGCAAGGGCGACAGCGAAGACACGATCGACGCCACGCCCGGCAAGATCGATCCCGTTGCCCGTGCGAAGCTGAACGCGATCGGCGACCTTGCGGTAACGAGGATGCCGTGATGCCGATGAAGCCCCCGCGCATCTGTAGCTGTGGCCGCAAGGTTGCTTTCGGCGTTCAGTGCATCTGCCAGCGTGAGCGCAAGATTGAACGCGATCGCAAACGTCCCAATGCCAATGCACGCGGCTACGACTCAAAGTGGCAACGTGCCAGCAAGGAATTTCTGTCCCGGCCCGAGAACCGTTTCTGTGCCTGCGGCTGCGGTCGCATCGCCGATTGCGTGGATCACAAGCAAGCTCACAAGGGCGATATGCGCTTGTTCTGGGACCGCTCAAACTGGCGGCCCATGGCGATCATTTGCAACACCCGCAAAGCGATTAGAGAGGAAGGTGGGTTCGGCCGCTCATGATTAGCCCGGAAAAGAACCTGTGGTGTGCGGTGATCCATCAAGCCCTGGTGGATGCAGCCGCGCCGAACGACACACTAGAGCGAAAGCAGGCACTCAATTGGTTGACTACCCCGAATAGGGATTTCGCCGAGGCGTGCCATCTCGCCGGTTTCGAACCGGAGTTCGTCCGCGCTAAGGCGAAGGCGCTCATTTCATCGAACCCGCGCAAGTCCGATCGAGGCAAGCTGATTGAATTCAAGGGACGAAGCCAAACATTGACCGATTGGGCGCGTGAATACTCGCTGCCGCTCAGCATCGTTTACCACCGTGTACATGCCGGCTGGCCCCTCGAACAGGCGCTAACAACTCCGCAGAGCGGTCGTAAGAGGGCGGGGGTAGCTCCGAACTTCTCGAAGAACGTTCCCGACCGCCTGTCCCCCACCGCGCAAGACAGCATCTAAATAGGTTTTCAATCCCATGGCTGTTACCCTCGAATCCCTCAAGAACCATCTCGGCGTCACGTTGGACGATGACGACGAAATGCTGACAGAGAAGCTTGCTGCGGCCAAGCAGTGGGTGACCGGATACATTGCAAGCGACGTTGACGCCGATAGCACCCCGGCGCCCGTTGACGAAGCCGTTCGGCAGTTGGCCGCTTGGCTTTACGAGCAGCGCGAAGCCGCCTTGACCAATCTGACCGCGCAATCAGCGCCGCTCGGCTTTCTCGACTTGCTGGCGCCTTACCGTGCATGGGCGTTCTAATGGCCTGTTCTGATCCGAATCTGGCGCTACAGGTTGCAATTAATGCGCGTTGCTTAGCTTCTGCAGAAGTCATGGCGCTGGTTTCGGCCAACCAGATTCGTGACAGGTCGGCACGTCCCGAAACCTCGCCGCTGATCCAGATCGGGGAAGGTCACACGGTCTATCGGCGCTGGGATGCGACGGCTTATGCCACGCTGCACATTTGGGTTCAGGAAATCGGCCTGTCTGAAGCCAAAAAGATCGCGGGCGCCCTTCACTCCGCTCTCACGATCGATGCACAGCGCGACGGCGTGGCTCAGTTCGGTGACTTTCTTTGTCTCGATATGCGGGTGACCAATGCGCAATTCATTCGCGACCCGCATGGCCCGTACAGCCACGGCATCGTCACTGTTGCCGCGATCATGAAGGCGACCAACTAATGCGCGCCGGAACGCTCGACAGCGTGATCTACATCCAGAAGCCGGCGACCACTTCGGCCGACGAATATGGCACCCCGATAGAGAGTTGGGAGCTTGTCGCCAAGATGCGCGCGGCCGTACTTCAATATTCGTTGGATGATCGAGAGGGGCAGCGCGGTTCGACCTCGGAAACGTCAATCACGTTCCGCACGCGGTATCTTGCCGGCGCGAGCCTTGATCAGCGCGTGATCTATGACGGCGACAGCTATCGGATTAAGCAAATCAAAGAGCTGGGACGCGGTCGCGGCCTTGATCTGATCTGCGAAAGGGTCGGGCAATGAGAGGCCGTAAGCCGCAAGAGATCGTCGCGGGTTCGTCGCCTGTGTCCGACATTGGGAAGCCGCCCGCGTGGTTGTCGAGAGACGCAAAGCGGGAATGGAAACGCATAGCGCCCGTTCTCAATGAGCGAAAGACGATCACGATTGGCGATCTCGGCACGCTGGAAAGCTACTGTGTCGCAATCGGCACGGTTCGCGATGCCCAGCGACTGATCAACAAAGAGGGGCTTGTCGTCGGTGGGAAGCGACACCCGGCCTTTGGCATCATGAATGCGGCGCAGACAACCGCGCGTCTGTGTGCCGCCGAACTTGGGCTTACGCCCGTGTCCCGCTCCCGACCTTCAATCCGTGATGACAATGCCGACGACCTATCCTTCCTGGATTGATGACGGCTCGGAGATTCCCGATCCGTTCGGCTATGGCGAGCGGGCGGTCAATTTCCTGCGCCACCTTAAGCACCCGAAATCCCGGCAGCGTGGTCACGCTTTCCAGCTTGATCCGTGGACGGAACGCATCATTCGCCGAATCTATGGCCCGCGCCATGCCGACGGCACTCGCATCGTGAAAACGGTGTTTGCGATGATCCCGCGCGGTAATCGCAAGACGACCTTAGGCGCTGCCCTGACGTTGTTGCACTCAATCGGGCCGGAGCGAACGCCCGGCGGGCAGGTTGTTTGTGCCGCTGCGGACCAGAAACAAGCCCGCATCGCCTTTGAGGAAGCCGTTAGCATCATTCGGCAGGATGCGAAGATCGCAAAACTGGTGGACGTGATCGACCACCGTAATCGGTTCCGCGATCGCCGATCTGGTTCACTGGTCGAGGCGATCAGTGCCGACGCCAAGACGCAGCACGGCCGAACCCCGTCGTTCACGCTGATGGATGAAATCCACGCTTGGCCCAAGCGTGATCTGTGGGAAGCGCTCAAGACAGGTCTGCTTAAGACGCCCGGCAGTCTGAACGTGATTACCACAACCGCGGGACGGGGCCAGGAATCAATCGCCTATGAGCAATACAGCTACGCCCGTAAGGTGGCGCTTGGCGAAATCGATGATCCCGCGACGCTCCCGATCATTTTCGAGGCGCCGGCCGATTGCGATTGGACCGACGAAACAATCTGGCATCGCGTCAACCCCGGCTTGAAACACGGTTACCCCGATCTTGAGGGGATGCGCCAGTTCGCACGGGAGGCAAAGGACCGGCCCGGCGATCGCGAGAGTTTCAAGCAACTGAACCTCAATATTTGGAGCGACCACGCTCTGAATCCGTTCGTTGAAATGTCGGTCTATGACGAAGGCTCGGCGCCGATCGATCTGGACGCGCTCAATGGGCAGGCCTCTTGGATTGGCGTGGACATGAGCATAACCACTGATTTGACGGCAGTTGTCGCGGCATTCAGGGACGGCGAGGGCGGCTATATTGTAGTGCCGCATTTCTTCTGTCCCGCTGACAACCTGCGCGCCCGATCTGAGCGTGACGGGGTGCCCTATGTCGAATGGGCAAAGCAGGGCTTCATTACACCCACGCCCGGCAATGTCATCGACTACCGGGCTGTTGAAGCCTGCATTCGCAGTCTGTGCGAGCGCTTCGATGTTCGGGAGGTCGGATTCGATCCAGCCTATGCGCAGCCGGTCATGGGGCCACTGACAGATGAAGGCTTCCCAACATGCACCATTCGGCAGGGATGGCTGACGCAATCACCTGCGCTCAATGAGCTGGAACGGGCGATCGTCGGTCGGAAATTCCAACACGGCGGGCACCCCGTCTTGCGTTGGTGCTTTTCGAACGTGGCAATCCACACTGACAGCGCCGGCAACCGCACCATGCACAAGGGCAAAAGCACTGATCGTATTGACGGTGCCGTGGCGACTTGGATGGCGGTTTCGCGCGCTGCGGCAGGTGAAAGCAGCGGCCTTTCATTCCTCGCCGATCCGTCCATTACTGCCGATATGCTGGTTCTGTAAAATGTCCGACGACTTAGATCGGTATTTTGAACAGCTACCGGAAAAGGTGCGGCAGCACGTTTCCGAAGCGGTTCGGGCAGAGGCCGAACGCCTCTCGGATGCCCAACGGGCTGCGCTCCGGGCGTTGCAGCAATCACCAGATGAGACGGGCAGGCTTGAAGAGAGCTGCACCGTCGTCCCCGGCGAAGATGAGCTTGAAGTTATCGTGGTCGCTGGTGGCGATTTAACTATCAAGGAAATCCGCGAAGGTTCGGGCGAAGATTACGACTATGCGGAAGCGTTCGAATACGGGACCAGCCGACAACCGGCGCGCCCGTTCTTTTGGAACACTTACGACGCCATGCGCGACGAAATCGCGGCCAAAATTGAGAAAGCAGTGAACGAGGCCATCAATGAGTGACGGGCAAGAGTTGACTTGGGCAGGCGGAACCCACCGCTTCAATCTAAATCACCCGTGGGTCCGCAACGTGCTGAACGTTCGCGGGATCGACGGCACTAGCCCAGCGGCTTGCCTGCGCCGCTTTGAGGAAGGTCTGTATTCAGAGAATGACGCCGCGCGCGTGATTGAGTTGGGTTTGATCGGGGGCGGGATGAGCCGTTCCGAGGCGGCGCGGTTGGTCAATGAACACGTCCGGCGCGGCCCCCTTATGCCTAGCGCGCTGGTTGCTTCCGTCGTGTTGCAATCCCTGTTCGTTGGAAAGGTGAAGGTTGATGACAGTACCGGCGCTTAATATCCCGATCAGGGCCGACCTCGCCGAATTCAAAAAGGCAATGAATGAAAGCACCACCGCCGCACGGGCGGCGACAAAGCAGGTGCTCAAAGAGTTCACCGACCTCAATCAGCAGCTCGGCGGGCCAATCCTATCGACACTCACGGCCAATTATACCCGCGCAGCGCTTGCGATCGCTGGCAAGTTTGCGCTTGTTGTCGGTACCCTCAAATTGATGGGCGACACCGTTCAGGTAGTTCGCGACCAGCTCAAGACAATGGTGGAGGTGGCCGAGAAATCAACGGCGCGCGGGCTGTCACCTGAGTTCTTCCAGCAGTTCATGGAAGGCGCCAAGGGCGCAAAAGATCAAGTGACGCTGTTTGAAGGTGCCCTGGCGCATGCCTTCGGCGCACTTAAGCCCATGCTCAACCCGGATTGGTCCGTTTGGGATCAGGGCGTGACGAAGATCAGCGCCGTTGAGCAGGAAATGCGCGGGCTTCGCGAACTGTTCACGACCGATCAGGCATCGTCCGGCCTCGATATGTTTCGCAAGGCCGAAACCAATGATCAGCGGATCATTGCCGTTCTTACGTATATGCAGCAGCTTGAGGCGATCGGGCATCGCGTCGCGGCGCTCGACCTTGCGGACAAGCTTTTCGGAACAGCGTTCACGGACCAGATCAGGACCGGGAAGCAGTCGATTGACGATCTGCTTACCAGCGTCAAAACTCGTTCCGAGACGATGTTCAGCAACGCGGCTGTTCAGCGCGCCAAGGAGCTCGACGATCAGCTTAAAGAGGCTTGGCGAACGGTCGATAAGAACCTTCACCCTTCGCTTGAAGCGCTCGATTTGATCGGCATGAAGATCAAGAGCGTCTGGATCGACATCGTTAAGTTGATGGGCGAAGCGGCAAAGCTCTTGCCGGGCATCCCGACCAGCGGCACGGCACCGAACGACATTGTGCAGAGCAGGGCGGAGGAAAGCCGCCTGCAAGGTCGGTTGCGCGATCAGGGCCTAACGCCCCTGCAACGCTCTGGCCTCGAAGCGCAGTTACGGGAAGTTCAGAGCAGATTGGCGCAGGCCGAAGCGTCTCAGGTCCCGATGGCGCCGGCTCCGGAAAACATCAACGTTGCCGGTTCCGAGCCCGTGCCGCTGCCACAGCGACGCCCGGACAATATCCAAAAGCCGACCGAAACGGCGCCAGCGCTTCGCGATCGGGTTCAGGCAGGTGTCGATGCGATCGAAAAGCGGACCGCAGCAATCGAGGCTGAAACCGCATCGCTTGGCTTGAATGCCGCCGCGCAGGAACGGGCAAAGGTCGCCGCATCTCTGTTCGCGACGGCTCGACAGTTCAACAAGGAAGCTGGTCTTGGCGAAAACGTCGTCACCGAACAGCAGCGCCAGCGTATCGAGGAAGTGGCGAGTGCCTATGAGAAGGCCGCGCAGGGCCTTGAGAAGATGCGCGTTCGCAAGGAAGCCGCGTTTGGGCGTGGCACCGCTTTGTTGTCGTCGCAAGATGCGGCGATTGCCCAACAACTGCGCGGCCTTTACGGCGACGACATCCCGGCGGCGCTATCAAGCAGCGAAGCCGCAACGATGCGGCTGAACGAATCCTTGAAATCGATTGCCGGGACCATGGAAGGCAGCATGACGACGGCGTTCGCCGACATGCTGGACGGTACGAAGTCTGTTTCGCAGGGCTTCGCCGATATGAGCCGCGTCATCATTCGCGCTCTAGAAGAAGCCCTTATCAAGGCCGCTGTCGTCGGCCCGATCATGCGGGGGCTTTCCGGCGTGCTTGGCTTCGCAGATGGCGGCGCGGTTTCGACCATCGCGGTTGGAGACTACCAGATGCCCAAGTTTGCTACCGGGGGCGTCATCTCAGGGCCGGGCACAGGTCGATCAGATTCAATCCTCGCGCGCGTCTCGAATGGGGAATTCATCGTGAACGCCGCCGCGACGGCGAAGCACCTTCCGATCTTGAAGGCGATCAATGACAACGCGCTGCCCCGGTTCGCCGATGGCGGCGCGGTTGCTGGAGCCGCTCAGTCGATCGGCGGCGTGGTCAATGCACCGACTATTGCACCAACCTTCAACGTCAGCGTTCAGGGTAATCCGGGCGCGAGCAAGGAAGATCACGCCAAGATGGGCGAGACCATCGCGAAGGCCGCAGAACACTCGCTGAGGCAGATGATTGCTCGGGAGCTGCGGGCGCAAATGCGTCCGGGCGGTATTTTAAGGTGACATTACGTAGCGCGGCGACCTCGCCGCTATATTAAAAAAAGATGGGCGCGTTCGCGGCGCGCCCATCTACACAGCAGGAGTTAGAAGGTCGATGCCGTCGAACACTTCCACCAATTATTATAGTGCCATTGGCACAGAAGTTCAGGCCAATTCTGAAAAAAATTCTGCGCCCGCAGCCGAGACGATCAACGAGCTTCTATCTGATCTAGCGATCGATAATGGCGAACTCGACTCCGGCTTCACCGAAGAAGACGCGATCGCGCAACTGGACGCGCTTGATCTGACCGCGATCGAATCGTCAGGTAGCGAAACGCCGCCTCAAACGATCGATGTGGCCGAGCAACCGCGGACTGTCCGTCCGAATATCGATAGCGACGAGCCCTTCGATTGCAACGACCCGCTCAATCGCGCGCTGAATTTCGCGTATTACGGCCGGACCGATGTTACGGCGCCAACTCAATGCGAACCGGCTGCGGCGGTCGAAATCGATGAACTACCCCTCGATGGCGACGGCGAGGGGCTAGGGGCGGTTGATCGGGCTGCGCCGACGCAAGGCGTCGCCACGGCTGAAATTCTGTCGCTGGATTCGCCGGTAGTCGTTGCACAACGTAAGCCGTTTAAGGCGGCTTCGGGGCACAAACTCGGTTCAGATGATCCAACGGCCGAGCTTGGCAAGAACACTGATATTCGACGGGCAATCCTGCTCAAGCAGGCCGAAACTAAGCCGTTGTACGCCAAGCATGTTTATCTGGCGGATTGGTGGGAAGCCGACGCCCTGAACCAGCTTCGCGGCGCGACTACCCCGGAACAGCGCGCGGAAGCGCTTGGGATCGATTGCAACAAGCTGGCGGTCTTTGACCAGCTTGTTGCGGCCCTTGAGCGAGGACCCTGGAAACAGTGCGCGGATTTTTGGCGAGGCATCCGGCCGCTGTTGCAACAGCCGACCGTTCTCCGCGGTCGGATCACGGATAAGGGGCACATCGTTCCAATCAATGACTTGTGCGCGGCGAGCGGGATCAGCACCCGAACCTTCCGCCGTCGACTCGCCAAGAACAAGAACGGGACACTCGCCGAATTAACGGCGCCTCCGCGATCCGGACACTCGCCGAATTTTATCATCCACAACGGCGAGCGCTTCACCCCGGACCAGTTCGCCCGCCGCTTTGAAATCCCGAGGGCTCAGGCGAGGGAAGGCGCGGCAAAGGGGCTGACCGGAGAGGAAATCTTAGCCGTGCCCCGGAAGCCTCGGGGGCGGCCGCGAGGATCGGCTAGGAAGCCCGCTGATTGATTTTCTTTGACCGGGAGGGCTTCCACACCGGGAAGTCTCTTGAGCGTATCAGCGAGCTTCCTAGCCGGAGAAAATTCGGCGAGTGTCCATTTCTTCGATTGTTTTTGAAATCAATCAGAGAATGAAGAAAGAGAAGAATATAAAAATATAGGGAAAACGGACACTCGCCGAATTAATTTGCCCTCTTTTCCATGATCAGGATACCGCCGGCCCACTATTCTGCCGGCTCGGAAAAATTCGGCGAGTGTCCCTTTTGATCGGGTGGACACTCGCCGAATTTCTCTCCGGACACTCGCCGAATTTCCATCGAATTAAATCGGCGAGTGTCCCGTTTTCATGCTGGACACTCGCCGAATTACGGTGAGGGTCGGAAATGGGAGCGGTTCGGCAGGAAGTTATACCTAATCAGTCAATACTGACTTACTTAAGTTATTGATATTTAGAAAGAATATCTCTTGATGGGGGCGCCCGGCCGTGAGAGTCTGCGGTCATTGAAACCGCAAGAGGTGCGATGATGCCTTTCACCCAAATTCTTCCGGACCAAACCTTCGACCGTCTCGTTGCCGGTCGCGTCGATGCTGTTCTGAACGCCTTCGGTGCCATCCGGCCGTCCGAATTCCTGCGCCACCAGATCGAAGCCGAGATTGTGCAAGCGATTGTTTGCGAGCGCGGGATTGCCCCGGAGTCGAGCCGGAAGTTGGACGTTGATGAAGCTAAGCCGGAAGCCGAGTTCTTGGAGGACCCGCACGGCCACAAGTCTGAATCCGAAGCGCGCTTCATCAGCGAGGAAGAGGATCGCAATCCGTCGGGCGTGATCCGGTAGCGTCTACGCGCGCAACAAGTAAGGGCGCGGTATGGATCGCGCCCAACACTTGCATAAAATTCAGACTCTCGCTTAAGTTGATCGGGAGCGCCCTGATCCGGGCAAGAGTCTGGAATGCCCCTATGCGACTGTCCGTTCTCCTCCCCGCCCTTATTCTCGCAGGCTGTGCAACTCAATCCGCGGTCGAACCGCCGATCGTCGATATGCGCGGCGTTGATGCGCAGCGCTACGCCGATGATCTCGCCGAGTGCACCGCGACCGTGTCGAAGGTGTTTGGTGTTGGTCAGCCAATCTCTGACTGTCTGGAGCGGCGCGGCTACAAAGTGCTGATCAGAAAGACATGATAATCGGACGGTCTGCACCGCTATCATTGGGGCTTATTTGATCGTGACGGACGGATAAGAGATCGCCTCAATCATCTTGACCCGTTCACTCAGGATGCCTTGCGGCATAATGCCGTAGCGCCCGGTTGTGCTGCTCTTGGTGTGACCGATCAACGGTCCGAACTGTTCGTCAAGATAGCCGGCACGGCGGAAAGCGTCTGCGGCGCTATGCCGGAACGAATGAAAGTTCGTTGTCTTATCGACCTTGACGCCGATCTTGCGAAAATACCCGTTGAAAAACCGCGACGGGAAACCCGAAAAGAACCCCCGCGCGTCCGGCTTGATCTCCGGGAATAGCTGAACTTCGCCACGTTCAGCCATTGCCTTGTGATAGTCGAGGAAGCCCAGCTTGATCAGTTCAGGATGAACCGGAACGACGCGCTGCGAACCTTCGGTCTTGGTCGATTTCAGAGCGGACCCTTCGCGCGTGATGTGCATGATCCAAACGCCATGTAGTTCGCGAACGTCCGCAACCAACAACTGCGCCAGCTCGCCAAGCCGGGCGCCGCTGTAGAGCGCCAGCCATGGCAACCAGTAACGCCAATCGCGAATTCGGACATTGCCGGGCAGGTGTTCACGGTCATCGCCCTGACACGTTCCGAACAGCGGTGAATCGAAAATGGCCCGCAACTGGTCATCCGTGAACGGAAAGCGGTTGCGCTTGCGCTTGTCGATTGCCAAGAACATGCCCTGGGTGGGGTCTTGGTCGATATATTCGTTGTTCGCGAGCCACTGGCAGAAACCCGCTATCGCGCTGAGATACTTGTTCTGCGTGTTCTGCGCGATCGTCGGTCGCTTCAAGGTCTCGTTGGCCTCAACAATCTTGTTGAAGTCCATGCCCTGAAATTCCTTCACCTTGGTCGCCTTGATCGGCCACTTGGCGAGCTTGTGCTTCCAATCGCGAACAGCCTTCCGGGTGATTGCTGAGACGTGCGTTGTCTGGCCGATGAATTCGGCGAACCATTGCACGATGATGCGGTTTTGCGTCCATGTGTCAGGGGTGACCGAACCCTGTTTTTCGACCTCGAACTTTGCGTAGAGTTCAAGGATCGTCTCGCCGGGCGCAGCGATCTTGTGTCCCCGCGTCGGATCAGGCGGCGTCACCAGCGGATCAGCGGGCTTCCCTGCGAAATTGCCGGCGTCGCGCTCAAGGGTGCGCTCTAATCCTTCGATCTGAGCCCGCTGCAAGCGCTGGCAGATATCCCGGTAAACCGGCGAGCCTTTAGGCGCCAAATAGCCTTCACGGCGAATCAGGTCGTCTGCGGCCCATGCGATAAGGGCTGTCTCGCCGCTCGCCAAATGCTTGCGCAACTCGGCCAAAAGAACGAGGCGCCGTTCGCGGTCCATCTTTGCCGCGTCCCGCATCAACCTGACATCGAGACCGGCACTCAACTGCACCAGCGGATCGTCTGACCAAGGCACCCGACCGGCTTCGATGTCCTGCACCAGTTTCTGGGTGGCCGCTTCAATCTCGGCTTGCGTGGGGTATGCGGCCCGAGCCTTCTGGTCCGCATCAATTGTGCGCTCGTAATGTTCCCAAACGGCCTTGCCGAGATCGTTGGAGGTTGGTTCGCGGAGACGGCGCAGGGTCTCAAATTCGGCATTCCAGCCTGCCAGGACGGGCAGGGCTTTAGCGCCCGCTTCCTTCGGATCGCGCGTGCCCAGCGACTTCCAAAGCTCAGCTTTAAATCGTCCCGGATGCTTAGTCGGGTAGTGCGGTTGAAGGTCAGAAGGGATGCTGATTCGGGCGTAATACATCGCAGAACCGGGGCGGCGCTGGACGTTTGTTCGGAGGGCCATGCGAACTAACCTGTAAGTCAAATCCGTAACAGTTTGCCGTACAAATTACGGTCGGAACCCATTGAATCGCAAGCATTTATTGTTTTTACTAGGTTTTTGGTAGGGGCAATTAGCTTCCAGCTGCCCCGACCATTTTCACGCCTTCTGATTGCCGGCATCGCCGTTTTCGCCCCTTCGGCGAATGCTCTCACAACCGTTGAGAACCTGCGCCGCCGACCGGCTGTTTGATTCAAAGCAATTTCGTCCGGCTGGTCGCTGGATATGTCAGGGGCCTTCGCGCTGAGAGGAAAGCCACTGACCGCGCATCGGGGGGCTGCCGGATGTGGCGGCTGTCGGCCGCTGTCACTGCGGCCCTGATGCGACCCGGCGGTTCTTCCCGACATCCGAGACGGCAAACGAGGCATAGCCCTGCGTGCGCAGCCGCGCGGGCGCAAGGAGACCCATATGGCGACAGTGAAGTTTTACGGCAACGAGACAGTGCCGCTGGAAATGCACAAGGTCCGCATTGTCCAGAAGCTCAACCTGCCGCCGGTCGAGCGCCGCCTCGAAAAGATGACCGAGGCCGGCAACAACACCTTTCTGCTGAAGAACGACGACATCTTCCTCGACATGCTGACCGACTCCGGCGTCAACGCCATGAGCGACCGTCAGCAGGCCGCGATGATGGTGGCCGACGATTCCTATGCCGGCAGCGCCACCTATTCCCGGCTCGAGCACCAGCTGCGCGACATCTTCGGCATGCACTACTTCCTGCCGACCCATCAGGGCCGGGCCTGCGAGCACATCCTGGCCAAGGTGCTGGTGTCGCCGGGCAAGGCGGTGCCGATGAACTATCACTTCACCACCACCAAGGCGCACATCACCCTGCAGGGCGGCGTGGTCGAGGAGCTGGTGTCCGACGCGGGCCTGGAAGTGGTCAGCGTCAATCCCTTCAAGGGCAATATGGACATCGCCAAGCTGCGCGCCACCATCGAGAAGTATGGCGCCGAGGGCATCGCGTTCGTGCGCATGGAATCCGGCACCAATCTGATCGGTGGCCAGCCGTTCTCGCTGCAAAACCTCGCCGACGTCAGCAATGTCTGTAAGGAAAACGGCATTCCGCTGGTGCTCGATGCCAGCTTGCTGGCCGACAACCTGTATTTCAACAAGACCCGCGAAGAACACTGCAAGTCGCTGTCGATCCGCGAGATCACCCGCCGCACCGCTGATCTGTGCGACGTGATCTATTTCTCGGCGCGCAAGCTCGGCTGCGCGCGCGGCGGCGGCATCTGCGTTCGCGACCAGGCGCTGTTCGAGAAGATGCGGCCGCTGGTGCCGCTCTACGAAGGCTTCCTGACCTATGGCGGCATGTCGGTCCGCGAAATGGAAGCGCTTGCCGTCGGTCTCGAAGAGACCATGGACGAGGAGATGATCAACCAGGGTCCGCAGTTCATCGCCTATATGGTCGATCAGCTGCAGGAGCGCGGCGTGCCGGTGATCACCCCGGCCGGCGGCCTCGGCTGCCACGTCGATGCCGGTCGCTTCATCGATCATATCCCGCAGGCGCAGTACCCGGCCGGCGCGCTGGCCGCGGCGCTGTACATCGCTTCGGGCATCCGCGGCATGGAGCGCGGCACCCTGTCGGAGCAGCGCGAGCCCGATGGCCGCGAGATCTTCGCCAACATGGAACTGGTGCGGCTCGCGATGCCGCGGCGCGTGTTCACGCTGTCGCAGGTCAAATACGCGGTCGATCGGCTGGCCTGGCTCTATGACAACCGCAAGCTGATCGGCGGCCTGCAGTTCATCGAGGAACCGGAAGTGCTGCGCTTCTTCTACGGCCGGCTGAAGCCGGTTTCGGATTGGCAGAACAAGCTGGTCGCCAAGTTCCGCGAAGATTTCGGCGACAGCCTGTAACGACAGCGCGCGCCGGCCAAGCCGGCGCCCGAGCCATCATTGCGAAAAAGCCATCCCGCGGCGCGGGGTGGCTTTTTTTGTTGCCGGTCGGGAGAGCGGGCAGGGCGCGTTGGATGCGCTACAGCCGTGCGCTCACGCTTTGCCGGTGTCGGCGGAATCGCTGGTCTGGCTCGCGACGATCACCGGCACGCCCGACGGGGTGTGCGGCGTCGGGACAGCGCCATCGGCGTCGGCCGGGGCAGGCGTGACAATCGGCACCGCGGGTTTGGGCGCGGCTTTCGGGCGCGGCTTGTCCTGCTGCTTCGACCAGGAAATGTAATAGGCGACGCCGCACAGGATCGCGATGCCGACCACACTGACCAGCACCTGCGCGGTCAACGAGCCCGAGCTCATCGTCAGCAGGAAATGCGCGACGAATGACAAGAAGATGCCGACGCAAAACACCGCCAGCGATTGCTGGCCGCATTTGATCAGCGGCCGGAACACCTTCCATTCCAGGCCCGGCCAGTCTTTTGGCAGAAACCGCACCACCAGGAACGCGATCAGCACGAAATGCAGCACCCGGTAGGGCGCCAGGAAGGTTTTGTCGTTCGGGTTGAACGCATCATACAGCCAGCTCGGAAACATTTCGCCGAATGCCGGGAAACGGCCGGCCATCGTCATCACCAGCGCGAACAGCAGATAGGCGATGCCGAAATACAGCACATAGGGCGAGGTGATCAGCCAGCGCGACGAGGTCGCGCCGCCGAGCGCGAACCAAGCGCCGAACACGAACAGCAACTGCCAGGTGAACGGGTTGAAATACCACTGGCCTTCCGGGAAGGCGTTCAGATTCCAGCCATAGTGGCGGGCGGCAAAATACAGCGCCAGCGAGGCCAGCATGGTCAGGTCCGGCTTGCGCAGCATCAGCCACAGCACCGGCGGGAACAGCGCCATCAGCACGATGTACAGCGGCAGCACGTCGAGATTGAGCGGCTTGAACTTGAGCAGCAGCCCTTGCGTCAGCGTCTGGATCGGATCGGCGATCAGGCCGGCGACGTTGAATTCGCTGATGATGTCGCCGTCGTTGAATCGCTGCGCGACATAGCCGATCGCGGCGATGTAGATCACGAACAGGATCACATGCGCGACATAGAGCTGCCAGACACGCTTGATCAGCCGGGTGGCGCCGACCACGAAGCCGCGCTCCAGCATCATCTTGGCGTACACGAACGAGGCGGTGTAGCCGGAGATGAACACGAACAGGTCGGCGGCGTCGCTAAAGCCGTAGTTCCGGGTGGTGACCCAGTTCACGACATTGTTGGGGATATGGTCGAGGAAGATCGCCCAATTCGCCAATCCGCGAAACAGATCAAGACGCAGATCGCGTCCTTTCGGAGGGAGGGTGGCGTGGATTTCCATGGGCGCTTCGTGCTGATCCTGCGGAGCGGTGCGACGGGTCCGGCGTGATTGTCAGGGGCCGCCGGAACGACTATACGAAACGAGGAAACGCAAACGCTTGTCGGGAATCTATAGAAATTTCCCTAAACAACAATCATATACGAGGACCGATACGAGCGCCAGATCGGTCCGACGACACGCACCGAAGAGGCCTTTCGTGACTGCACGCATCTTCAAGCCCGCCAAGAACGCGATGCAATCTGGCACCGCCAAGACCAAGGAATGGCAGCTCGATTATGAGCCGGAGCAGCCGCGCACGATCGAGCCGCTGATGGGCTGGACCAGTTCGACCGACATGCGCCAGCAGCTCTCGCTGCGCTTTGCGACCCGCGAGGACGCGGTCGCCTATTGCGAACGCAACGGTATCGCCTACCAGGTGATCGAACCGAAACCGGCCGTGCGTCGCCGCGTCGCTTATTCCGACAATTTCGCCTTCCGCCGTACCGAACCCTGGACGCACTAAGGCGGACTGCCGCCTTGTGACTGTGGATGCAGGCGCTTCGGCGCCGCGACGGCGTGCGATCTTTTCAAGCCTCGCCGAAAAGTTTGGGTTGCGTGCGCTATGCACGCAATGACACGATGAGCGACCCGCCATGAGGGCGCACAACAAGAAACGACTGGAAACGCATGCAGCTACGTTCTTCGATCGATCCTGCCTCCTCGGATTTTGCCAAGAATGCCGAGGCGATGCGCGCCTTGGTGGCCGAGCTACGCGACAAGCTGAGTGAAGTGGCCAATGGGGGCGGCGAGGCCGCCCGTGCCAAGCACATCGCGCGCGGCAAGATGCTGGCGCGCCAGCGCGTTGACCTGCTGCTCGATCCCGGCACCGCTTTTCTGGAAACCTCGCCGCTGGCCGCTCACGGCCTTTATGGCGGCGACGTGCATTCCGCCTCGATCGTCACCGGCATTGGCCGGGTCGCGGGCCGCGAATGCATGATCGTGGCCAATGACGCCACCGTGAAGGGCGGCACCTATTATCCGCTCACCGTGAAGAAGCATCTGCGCGCCCAGGACATCGCGCGGCAAAACAATCTGCCCTGCATCTATCTGGTCGATTCCGGCGGCGCGTTCCTGCCGCAGCAGGACGAGGTGTTTCCGGACGAACGGCATTTTGGCCGCATCTTCTACAATCAGGCGCAGATGTCCGCGCAGGGCATTCCGCAGATCGCGGTGGTGATGGGCTCGTGCACCGCGGGCGGCGCCTATGTGCCGGCGATGTCCGACGAGAGCGTGATCGTGCGCAATCAGGGCACCATCTTCCTCGGCGGCCCGCCGCTGGTGAAGGCCGCGACCGGCGAGGTGGTCAGCGCCGAAGAACTCGGCGGCGCCGACGTGCATTCGCGGCAGTCCGGCGTCACCGATCACTACGCCCACAGCGACGCGCACGCGATCGGCATCGCGCGCCGGATCGTCGCCACGCTCAAGCCGCCCCAACGCGCGCTTGGCGGCTGGCGGCCACCCCGCGAGCCGAATTTTGCACGCGAGGACATCTATGGCGTGGTGCCGGCCGATGCCCGCAAGCCGTTCGACATCCGCGACATCATCGCCCGGGTGGTCGATGGTTCTGAATTTGACGAGTTCAAGAAACTCTACGGCCAGACCCTGGTGTGCGGCTTCGCGCATATCTGGGGCTTTCCGGTCGGCATCATCGCCAATAACGGCATCCTGTTCAGCGAAAGCTCGCTGAAGGGCGCCCATTTCATCGAGCTATGCTGTCAGCGCCAGATTCCGCTGGTGTTCTTGCAGAACATCACCGGCTTCATGGTCGGCAAGAAATACGAAGCCGGCGGCATTGCCCGCGACGGCGCCAAGCTGGTGACCGCAGTGGCCACCGCTGCGGTGCCGAAATTCACCGTGGTGATCGGCGGTTCGTACGGCGCCGGCAATTACGGCATGTGCGGCCGCGCCTATAGCCCGCGGTTCTTGTGGATGTGGCCCAATGCCCGCATCTCGGTGATGGGCGGCGAACAGGCCGCCATGGTGCTGAGCCAGCTGCGCCGCGACAATATCGAAGCCAAGGGCGGCAGCTGGTCGGCCGAGGAGGAGGACGAATTCCGCGCGCCGATCCGGGCGCAATATGAAACGCAGGGCAATCCTTATTACGCCTCGGCGCGGCTGTGGGACGATGGGGTGATCGACCCCGCCGATACCCGGCTCGTGCTTGGTCTCGGATTGTCGGCCGCCGCCAATGCGCCGGTCGAGCCCACCCGCTTTGGCGTTTTCAGGATGTAATGATGCAAGTTTTGGCTCCGTACCGGCGTTTCCGCACCCTGCTGATCGCCAACCGCGGCGAGATTGCCTGCCGCGTTATCCGCACCGCGCGTGCCATGGGCTTGCGCACCGTGGCCGTCTATTCCGAGGCTGACCGCGACGCCTTGCATGTCACGCTCGCTGATGAGGCGGTGCTGATCGGCGAGGCGAGGGCGCGCGACAGCTATCTCAATATCGAGCGCATCATTGCCGCCGCCAAGCAGACTGGCGCCGAAGCGATTCATCCCGGCTACGGCTTCTTGTCGGAGCGCGCGGAATTCGCCGAAGCCTGCGCCGCCGCCAATCTGGTGTTCGTTGGCCCGACCGCGGCGATGATGACCGCGATGGGCTCGAAATCCGGCTCCAAGGAACTGATGGAAAAGGCCGGCGTGCCGCTGGTGCCGGGTTATCACGGCGAGGCCCAGGACGAGGCGACGCTGCTCGCCGCTGCCGAGAAGATCGGTTTTCCGGTGCTGGTGAAGGCGTCGGCCGGCGGCGGTGGCCGCGGCATGCGCATCGTGCGCGAAGCGGCCGATTTCGCCGCGGCGATTGTCAGCGCCAAGCGCGAAGCGCAGGCGGCGTTCGGCGATGACCGCGTGCTGATCGAGCGCTATGTCGACAATCCGCGCCACATCGAAGTGCAGGTGATCGGCGATAGCCACGGCAATCTCTTGTCGCTGTTCGAGCGCGAATGCACGCTGCAGCGGCGCCATCAGAAGGTGATCGAGGAGGCGCCGTCGCCGACCTTGAATGCCGAGCAGCGCGAGGCGGTGTGCGCCGCGGCGCGCAAGGCGGCGGGCGCGGTCAATTATGTCGGCGCCGGCACCATCGAATTCGTGTCCGACGGCAAGGATGTGTTCTTCATCGAGATGAACACCCGTCTGCAGGTCGAGCACCCGGTCACCGAACTGATCACCGGCATCGATCTGGTGGAGTGGCAGCTGCGCGTCGCGTTCGGCGAAAAGCTGCCGCTGCAGCAGGATCAGCTATGCCTGCACGGCCATGCCATCGAGGCGCGGGTCTATGCGGAAAATCCGCAGAAGAACTTCATGCCGTCGGTCGGCCGCATCAAGACCTGGCAGATGCCGGCGGAAACCGATGGGCTGCGTCTCGATCTCGGCTACCGCGCCGGCGATACGGTGTCGCCTTATTACGACGCGATGCTGGCCAAGGTGATCGCCTGGGCGCCGACCCGCGATGCCGCGATCGACCGGCTCAATCGCGGACTCGAGCAGTGCGACATCCGCGGCGTGGTCACCAACATCCCGTTCTTGTCGGCGCTGATCACCCACGACGAGGTGCGTGCCAACCGGATCGACACCGGCTTCATCGAGCGCGAGCTGAGTGCGCTGACGCAGGACGGCGTGCAGCCCGGCGAGCTGGAGTTCTGTGCCGCGGTGGCCGCGATCCTGGTTCAGGAACAGGCGGCCGCGCAGCAGGACACAAGCTCGCCCTGGAGCACCGCTGGCTGGATGCCGGTCGGGCGCCGGCAGCGACGCTTTGTGTTCCGGATCGGCCATGGGCCGGAGCAGGTCGTGACGCTGCGCTATGGCAGCGGCCCGACCGAACTGGAATATGGCGATCGCACCATTGCGCTCGACTACGCCGCGCGCGCGACCGGCGGCTTCGACCTGTCGCTTGGCGGTGTCCGCAGCCATGTCGTGGCGGTGATCGAAGGACACGAGCTCTATTTGCGCACCCGCAACGGCCGGTTCGATCTGCACTGGGTCGATCCGTTCGGCGGCGATGACGAGGAGCATGTCGGCGAAGACCGCATCGTCGCGCCGCTGCCCGGCACCGTGGTGGCGCTGCTCGCCAAGGAGGGCGCCACGCTCGAGAAGGGCGACGCGATCCTGACGCTGGAAGTGATGAAGATGGAGCAGACCTTGCGGGCGCCGTTTGCCGGCGTGCTGAAAAGCATCCGCTGCAAGGTCGGCGACATCGTCCAGGAAGGCGCCGAACTCGCCGAGGTCGAGCCGACCGAGGCTGAGTAAACATCACCGTCATGGCCGGGCTCGTCCCGGCCATCCACGTCCTGTTCGCTTGGCCAAGACGTGGATGCCCGGCACAAGGCCGGGCATGACGTCGTCCCCATCGGAGCGTCACAATGAGCGACACCGTCCGCATCGTCGAAGTCGGCCCGCGCGACGGGCTGCAAAATGAGAAAACACCGATCAGCGTCGAGGCGCGTATTGCGTTTGTCGAAGCGCTGGTCGGCGCCGGGCTGAGCACCGTCGAGGTCGGCTCGTTCGTGTCGCCCAAGGCGGTGCCGCAGATGACGGGTTCGGATGAGGTGCTGCGCGCCGTGCAGCATCTGCCGGCCGAATTCCATGTGCTGGTGCCGAACGAGAAGGGCTATGAGGCCGCCCGCGCCGCCGGCGCCAAGGTGATCGCGGTGTTTGCCTCAGCCTCGGAAGGTTTTTCGCGCGCCAATATCAATTGTTCGGTCGCGGAATCGGTCGAGCGTTTTAAGCCGGTGATTGCCCGCGCCACCGCCGATGGCATCAAGGTGCGCGGCTACGTGTCGTGCGTGCTCGGCTGTCCCTACGACGGCGCGGTCGATCCGCAAGCCGTGGTCGATGTCACCACTCTGCTGTGGGATCTTGGCTGCTACGAGATTTCGCTCGGCGACACCATTGGCGTCGGCACCCCGAAAAAGGTGCGCGAATTGCTGCGTGCCTGTGCCGAGGCGGTGCCGATGCACAGCCTGGCGATGCATTTCCACGACACCTATGGCCAGGCGCTCGCCAATATCTATGCCGGGCTGGAAGAGGGCGCGCGGGTGATCGACAGCGCCGCCGGCGGGCTCGGCGGCTGTCCTTATGCGCCGGGCGCCAGCGGCAACGTCGCCACCGAGGACGTGGTCTATATGCTCAATGGTCTCGGCGTGACCAGCGGCGTTGATCTCGAGCGGCTGGTGGCGGCCAGCAACGCCATTGCCGCAGAGATCGGCCGGCCGGCGCCGAGCCGGGTCACCGCGGCGCTCAACGCCAAGCACAAGCGGGCGTAGTTTTCCGCGTCAGTTGTGTTTCGCGCACGGCGTCTCCCCAGTCATTCCGGGGCGGCCGCCGCATCAGCGGCGGGCGAACCCGGAATCTCTGAGCGTCCCATCAAACAACATCTGGATTCCGGGTCTGCGCGCCAACGGCGCGCATCCCGGAATGACGCGTGAGATTGACGCGAACCGCGTCGATCAGAGCGGCTACTTGCCGCTCATGCGCACGCCGAGCCGGCCGGCGAGATCCTGCACGAACTGCCAGGCGACGCGGCCAGAGCGCGAGCCGCGGGTGGTCGACCATTCCAGCGCCTCGCGTTCAAGCTGCTGGTCGTCAATGCCGATGGCGAAATGGCTGCAATAGCCGCGCACCATCGCCAGATATTCGTCTTGGCTGCATTTGTGGAAGCCGAGCCACAGCCCGAAACGGTCGGACAGCGACACCTTTTCCTCGACCGCTTCGCCGGGATTGATCGCGGTCGAGCGCTCGTTTTCCATCATGTCGCGCGCCAGCAGATGGCGGCGGTTCGAGGTGGCATACAGGATGACGTTGTCGGGCCGGCCCTCGATGCCGCCCTCCAGCACCGCCTTCAGCGACTTGTAGGACGTGTCGTGGCCGTCGAATGACAGGTCGTCGCAAAACACGATGAAGCGGTACGGCGCATTGCGCAGCCGCGCCATCAAGGATGGCAGCGACTCGATGTCTTCGCGGTGAATCTCGATCAGCTTCAGATTGCCGCCGCTGCGGGCGTTGACGCTGGCATGGGCCGCCTTGACCAGCGACGACTTGCCCATGCCGCGCGCGCCCCACAGCAGCGCGTTGTTGGCGGGCAGGCCGGCGGCGAACCGCTCGGTGTTCTCGATCAAAATATCGCGCATCCGGTCGATGCCCTGCAGCAGCTCAAGCTCGACCCGCGACACCCGCGGCACCGGCGCCAGCCGGCCATCCGGCTGCCAGACGAAAGCTTCCGCGGATTGCAGCGTCGCGGCCGAATCGGCGGGCTTGACGGCACTGGCCGCGAGCTGGGCCGCGATCGCCTCAAGGGCCGCCGCGATCCGGTCATTGACGGTAGCCTGCACAGGCGCCGGACGTTTTGTCGCGGTTTTGCTGGCGCGGCGCGGCGCGGCCTTCTTGGTGGTCTTGGCGGCTTTGGCGGGCCGCTTGGCGGCGGCGCGCGTGGTTTTGCGGGTGGTTTTGCTCATCGATCCGGTTCCCCTCAATGCACCCATAATCACGGGCACAGGGTCCGGCAAGCTGCCCAAATGAAAGGCGGCGCAGCGTTGCAATTGAGACTGTGGTCGCTATAGTCCCGGCGAATTTGCCAAACCCGGCCGGCGATCTCGCCTTGCGCCGGGTCGCTCCATCCCACGGGGACTCTGATGTTCACCACTCCTGCTTTTGCTCAGGCCGCTGGCGCCGCCGGCGACACCGGCGGCATGTTGATGTCGCTGCTGCCGTTCGTCCTGATTTTCATCATCATGTATTTCCTGATCCTTCGGCCGCAGCAGAAGAAGGTCAAGGAACACGCCGAGATGGTGAAGAACATCCGTCGTGGCGACACCATCATCACCTCGGGTGGTCTGGTCGGCAAAGTCACCAAGGTGATTGACGACGACACCGTGGAGTTCGAAGTTGCCGAAGGCATCCGCGCCCGCCAGATGCGCCAGATGATCACCGGCGTTCGCGCCAAGGGTGAGCCGCTCAGCGACCGCGCCGACAATGGCAAGGCCGCCAAGCCGGGCAAGGATGCCAAGGGCAAGGAAACCGAGGCCAAGGACGCCGAGGCCAAGGACGATTCCGCAACCAAGTAAATGCCGCCGGCCCGATCTGTCGGGCCGGCCTGCTGCTCTCTGACAGGTCAACTCGATGCTGTATTTCTCACGGTGGAAGGCGCTGGGGATCGTTCTGACAGCGCTGGCGGTCTGCCTATGCGCGATCCCGAACTTCTTTCCGGAGAGCACGGTCAAGAGCTGGCCCAAATGGGCGCAGCGCCATCTGGTGCTCGGCCTCGATTTGCAGGGTGGCTCGCACATCCTGCTCGAGGTCGATTCCAATTCGGTCCGCAAGGACAAGCTCGACCAGGTGCGCGACGACGTGCGCCGCGTGCTGCGCGAAGCCAAGATTCCCTATACTGGCCTGAGCGTCCGCGCCGATGCCGTCGAAGTGCGGGTCAGCCGCGACAGCGACTGGCCGACCGCGCTGACCAAGCTGCGTGAATTGTCGCAGCCGCTCGGCGGCCTGATGGGCAGCAGCGGCCAGCGCAGCCTGGAAGTCAGCGATGCCGGCGGCGGCCTGTTCCGCCTGTCGGTGACCCAGGCGGCGATCAATGACCGCATCCGCCAGTCGGTCGAACAGTCGATCCAGATCGTCGAACGCCGCGTCAACGAACTCGGCACCGTCGAACCGCTGATCCAGCGCCAGGGCCTCGACCGCATTCTGGTTCAGGTGCCGGGCCTGCAGGACCCGACCCGCCTCAAGGAACTGCTCGGCAAGACCGCCAAGCTCGACTTCCGGATGGTCGACAACACCGTTTCGCCGGATCAGGCGTCGCGCAGCAATGTGCCGCCGGATTCCGAGCTGCTGATGAGCGCGCAGTCGCCCAAGCAGCCCTATGTCATCAAGAAGCAGGTGCTGGTCTCGGGCGCCGATCTCACCGACGCGCAGCCCGGCTTCGATCAGCGCACCAGCGAACCGATCGTCTCGTTCCGCTTCAACACCTCAGGCGCGCGCAAATTCGCCGCCGCCACCACCGAAAATGTCGGCCTGCCGTTCGCGATCGTGCTCGACAATGAGGTGATCTCCGCGCCGGTGATCCGCGAGCCGATCACGGGCGGTTCCGGCCAGATCTCCGGCAATTTCACCGTGCAGGCCGCCAACGATCTTGCGATCCTGCTGCGCGCTGGCGCGCTGCCGGCGCCGCTGACCATCATCGAGGAACGCACCGTCGGTCCGGGCCTTGGTCAGGACTCGATCGAAAAGGGCGAAATGGCCGCCTATGTCGGCTCGATCCTGGTCATCATCTTCATGCTGCTGACCTACCGGCTGTTTGGCCTGTTCGCCAACCTCGCGGTCGCCATCAACGTCGCGATGATCTTTGGCGTGCTGTCGCTGCTTAACGCCACGCTGACGCTGCCCGGCATCGCCGGCATCGTGCTGACGGTCGGCATCGCGGTCGACTCCAACGTGCTGATCTATGAGCGCATCCGCGAGGAATTGCGCGGCGGACGCACCGCGATCTCGGCGATCGACGCCGGCTTCAAGCGCGCGCTGGCGACCATTCTGGATTCTAACATCACCACCTTCATCGCCGCGGCCGTGCTGTTCTATATCGGCACTGGCCCGGTTCGCGGTTTCGCGGTGACGCTCGGCATCGGCATTCTGACGACGGTGTTCACCGCCTTCTCCCTGACCCGGCTGATCGTCGCGACATGGGTATGGTGGAAGCGGCCGCAAAGCGTGCCGATCTGAGAGAGCGGAGCACGCAGTGACGACCAATTGGATCTTGCTTGGGCTGGGAGCCGTCGTGGTGGTGCTGACTGTGGTCAGCGCATTCAACCTGCTGCCCTCGCTGCGGATCGTGCCCGACAACACACGATTCGATTTCACCCGCTTCCGTCGCATCAGCTTCCCGATCTCGGCGCTGCTGTCGATCGTGGCGATCACGCTGTTCTTCACCCACGGGCTGAATTTCGGCATCGATTTCCGCGGCGGCACGCTGCTGGAAGTGCAGACCAAGTCCGGCCCGGCCGATCTGGCGGCGATGCGCTCGACGCTCGGCAAGCTCGACCTCGGCGAAGTTCAGTTGCAACAGTTCGGCGGTCCGTCGGACGTGCTGATCCGCATTGCCGAGCAGCCGGGCGGTGACGCCGCGCAGCAGGCCGCAGTGCAGAAGGTGCGCCAGACGCTCGGCGATGCGGTCGAATATCGCCGCGTCGAAGTGGTCGGCCCGCGCGTGTCCAGCGAACTGCTGGCCTACGGTATGCTCGGCCTGATGCTCGCGATCGTCGGCATCCTGATCTATCTCTGGTTCCGCTTCGAATGGCAGTTCGCGCTCGGCGCGATGATCGCCAACGTGCACGACATCGTGCTGACCATCGGCTTCATGTCGATCAGCCAGGTCGATTTCGACCTGACCTCGATCGCGGCGCTGCTGACCATTCTCGGCTATTCGCTCAACGATACCGTCGTGATCTACGACCGTATCCGCGAAATGCTGCGGCGCTATAAGAAGATGCCGATGCCGGAGCTGCTGAACGAAGCGATCAACTCGACGCTGTCGCGCTCGATCATCACTCACGTCACCGTGACCTTGGCGTTGCTGGCACTGCTGCTGTTCGGCGGCCATGCGATCCACAGCTTCACCGCGGTGATGATGTTCGGCGTGGTGCTGGTCGGCACCTACACCTCGATCTTCATCGCGGCGCCGATCCTGATCTACCTTGGCGTCGGCCAGCATAGGGCCGATGCCAAGGAAGCGCCCTCGAAAGCGTCCTCGAAGTCCTGATGGCAGGCGGCGCCGGCGAGGGGCTGCATCTGCCGCGCTCGGCGCCGATCGAAGCTTACGGCAAGGGCGGCTTCTACTTTGCGGAGATGTCGCACCAGGGCTCGCTGCTGTGCCTGCCGGACTCGATCTGGGCCTGGCAGGTGGCGGCGCCGGGCGAGATCGACCAGCTCGCGCTTCAGCTGGTGTTCGACAGAGCCGCTGCGATCGACACCTTGATCATCGGCACCGCCAATGAGGTCTGGATTGCCCCGGCGGAGCTGCGCGCAGCACTGCGCCAAGTTGGCGTGGTGCTCGATGTCATGCAGACCGGCCCGGCGATCCGCACCTACAACATCATGATTGGCGAGGGCCGCCGGGTGGCCGCGGCGTTGATCGCGTTGCCATGAGCAGCGAAGCCGCGCCGGACCGGGACGCTGCGGCCTATTGTGCCGCCTTGGTCCGCGACCAGGATTTTGACCGCTATGCCGCGACCTTGTTCGTCGGCGCCGAGCCGCGCCGGGCGCTGCTGGCGCTGGCCGCGTTCAACGTCGAGATCGTGCGGATTCCAAGACTGGTCAGCCAGCCGCTGGTCGGGGACATCAGGCTGCAATGGTGGAGCGATCTGCTCGACGGCACCGCCCATGGCGGGGAGGCCGGCAACCCGGTCGCCGCCGAACTGTTTTGGGCGATCAGCGCCTATCGCTTGCCGACTGCGCCGCTGCGCCGGCTGATCGAAGCGCGGCAGTTCGATCTCTACAACGATCCGATGCCGGACCTCGCCGTGTTGCAGGACTATTTGGACGCCACCGTCGGCGCTCTGCTGCAATTGGCGGCGATGGTGTTGCGCCCGGCGCCGGGCGGCCCCGAAGACGTGGACCCACACGCGGCGCACCACGCCGCGATGGCGCTCGGAATCGCCCAGCTGATCGCGCGGCTGCCCTACGATGGGTCGCGGCGGCAACTCTATGTGCCGAAGGATCTGCTCGCGCGCCATGGCTCCAGCCCACAAGAGGTGTATGCCGGCCGGCCAACCAAGGCGCTGCAGGCGGCGCTCACCGAGCTGATCGCCGTCGGCCAGAGCCATCTCGCTCAGGCGCTGCAGGAGCTGCCCAGCCTGCCGCGTGAGCTGCGCCCGGCGCTGCTGCCGCTGGCGCTGGCGAGGCGCGATCTCGAGCGGCTGGCGCGGCCCGAACGCGACCCATTCCAGCCCGAGGAACGGTCGCGGCTGGCGACATTGTGGACGCTGTGGCGGGCGTTGCGCAGCCGGGCGTTTCGCTGATCACCCGGTTCGTCGGTCACGGCGAGCCGCGCTGGATTGCTTCGCTGCGCTCGTAGTGAAGCGCTCGGCTTTCCCCGTCATTGCGAGGAGGCGTGGCCGACGAAGCAATCCACGCTTTGCTTGTGATCCTGGATTGCTTCGCTGCGCTCGCAATGACGACTCTGGTGGATGGCGTGCGCTCGACTTTCCCCGTCATTGCGAGGAGGCGTGGCCGACGAAGCAATCCACGCTTTGCTTGTGGTCCTGGATTGCTTCGCTGCGCTCGCAATGACGACACTGGTGAGGGGCATGGTCTTGGCAGTGGCTCTCCACGTCATTGCGAGGAGGCGTAGCCGACGAAGCAATCCAGCTAAACTCTACTTAGCGAAAAAACTGAATTGCTTCGTCCCGCTCGCAATGACGGCTGTTAAGCCGCTTCTGCCAGTTTCACATGGGCGGCGATCCAGCCATCGAGATCGACCAAAGCGCGGGCGCTGAGCGCCTGCTTCTTGGCGACCGACTTTTCCGGACCGCGCAGCTTCTTGCCGTCCGGACCATGGGTCGGCGGCGAGGCCAGCGGCGGGAACAGCCCAAAATTGACGTTCATCGGCTGGAATGAGCGCGGGCCGGCATCGATGGTTTCGATGTGGCCGCCGGTGATGTGGCCGAGCAGGGCGCCAAGCGCCGTGGTTGGCGGCGGCGCCGGCAACGCCTGGCCTTTGGCTTCGGCCGCGGCGAACAAGCCCGCGATCAAGCCGATGCCGGCCGATTCCACATAACCCTCGCAGCCGGTCATCTGGCCGGCAAAGCGCAGCCGCGGCTCGGTGCGCAGCCGCAGCACGCCATCGAGCAATTTTGGCGAGTTCAGAAACGTGTTGCGATGCAGTCCACCAAGCCTTGCAAATTCAGCGTTTTCAAGCCCCGGGATGGTGCGGAACAGCCGGACTTGCTCGCCATGCTTCAGCTTGGTCTGGAAGCCGACCATGTTGTACAGCGTGCCGAGTTTGTTGTCCTGGCGCAGCTGCACGATGCCATAGGGCTTGACCGTCGGGTTGTGCGGATTGGTGAGCCCGACCGGCTTCATCGGCCCGTAGCGTAGCGTTTCCGGGCCGCGCTCGGCCATCACCTCGATCGGCAGGCAGCCGTCGAAATAGGGCGTGTCGCGTTCCCAGTCCTTGAAATCGACCTTATCGCCGGCCAGCAGCGCCGCGACAAACGCGTGATACTGCTCGCGGCTGAGCGGGCAGTTCAGGTAATCGGAGCCATTGCCGCCGGGGCCGACCTTGTCGTAGCGCGACTGGAACCAGGCCTTCGACATGTCGATCGAGTCGCGGTGCACGATCGGCGCGATCGCATCGAAGAAGGACAGCGAATCCTCGCCGGTCAGCGCCTGGAGCGCGGCGGCGAGCGGCGCCGAGGTCAGCGGCCCGGTCGCGATCACCACCTGCGACCAATCGGCTGGCGGCAGCCCCGTCAGCTCGCCGCGCTCGATTTCGATCAGCGGATGCTCGGTGAGCGCCTTCGTCACCGCGGCGGAAAAGCCGTCGCGATCGACCGCCAAGGCGCCGCCCGCCGGCACCTGATGGGCGTCGGCGGCGCGCATGATCAACGAGCCGAGCCGGCGCATTTCGGCATGCAGCAGCCCGACCGCGTTATTGGCGGCATCGTCAGAGCGGAATGAATTGGAGCAAACCAGTTCGGCGAGGCCGTCGGAGCGGTGCGCTTCAGTGCTGCGCTCCGGCCGCATTTCATGCAGCACGACGCGAACGCCGGATTGCGCGATTTGCCAGGCGGCTTCCGAACCGGCGAGGCCGCCGCCGACGACGTGGATGACGTGATCAAGGGAAGGTGAGGTCATCTCCCACAGCTAGCGCGTTTCACGCCCGAGGGAAATGTTCCGTGCGGCATTCAATGCCGGTCCCAGAAACGACAACGCCCGCCGTGAAGGCGGGCGCTGTCGACGAGGACGTGTACGAAATCAGCCTTGGTAGTGACCCGCCGCAACCCGCGGAATATCCGAACGATCGAGCCCAATATCAGCGAGCTCGCGGTCGCTGAGCTGGGAAAGTTCGCTCAGATTACGCTGATAGTCGCGAAACTGACGGATCATGCGGATAAGCGAGAGTAACATGGTAGCTCCTTTGGCAACGATTCAGCCCTTGGAGGAAAGCCTCACCGTCGGAAAGGAAAATACTGCAAACCCACCGCAAACTGCAGTGCCTTTGTTGCGGTGCAGCTAAGCCTATGGCGCATGCCTTTTGGGCTGACCAGCGGTCGAAAGCTGCGGTTCGTTTCGTTAAACGATTGATTAGGCGATCATCGTCCCGCGCTGCACTGCTACGTCGTGGCTATATGAACGGAATTGCGACGTTTTGTCATGCAAATTCGTCATAACATTGTGGCGGAAATGACCGCCCATTGTGCAGTGCGGGCGGATGGCGCGTTCTTCGCCATATCGAAGACCAATGCGGCGTGGACAAACGCTAGTCGCGCTTCCAGTCGAGCAGCACTGAAGGGAAATCGGCGGCGGAGCGGCGCGCCCTGCGGCTCGGCCTGATCCGCGGCGGCGAGGGATTGGGCACCACCGCCTTGCGGTACAGATGCCAGGTGGCGTGGCCGAGCAGCGGCAGCACCACTGCGAGGCCGAGCAACAGCGGCAGCGAGCCGAGGATCAGCAGCGCCGCCACGATCGCGCCCCAGGCGGCGATCGCGAGCGGATTGCGGGCGGTGACCCGCAGCGAGGTGGTGATCGCCTCGACCACGCCGATCTGGCGATCGAGCAGCAGCGGAAACGACACCAGGCTGAGGCACAGCGAGGCCGCCGCAAACAGGAAGCCGACACCGCCGCCGATCATGATCAGCTGCCAGCCGGCACGGGTGGTCAGCACCTGCGTCACGAAGTCTGGGATCGCGGCGGCCGGAGCATTGCCAAAGGTCGCGACATAGATCGCCTGGGCGCTCGCCAGCCAGCCGACGAAGATCACCAGCAGCAGCGCGCCCAGCATCAGCATCGCGCCGAGCGAGGGCGAACGCAGCACGGCCGCGGCATCCCAGGCCGAGGCGGTCTGGCCAAGCTCGCGGCGGCGGCTCAGCTCATAGAGCCCGAGCGCGGCAAACGGCCCGATCAGCGCAAAGCCCGAGGCCAGTGGAAACAGCATCGGCAGCACCGCATAGCCCATCACGATGCGCGCTAAGGCGAGCCCGAGCAGCGGATAGATCACGCACAGCAAGATGGCGTGGCTCGGCACCGCCTTAAAGTCGGCCCAGCCGCGCCGCATCGCGTCAAGGAGGTCGGCGAGGTCGAGCCGCTGCACCACCGGGACCGGCACGGTCGGGGCGCCGGACGCGGCCGCGCCCACGGCAAAGGGCGCCTTTGCCGACGCCGGCGACTGTTCGGGGGACGGTCCGTGGTCAGCCATCAGCATCTCCGTCACGCGGCACGATGGTTCGCAGCGACGCAGCGCTGCGAGAGGGGCTGTAATATGATACTAACTACAATCGAGGGCGCCGGTTGCTCACGCTTGGGTGAGCGCCACGCGAACTGCGGCGGACTGCAATTTCCGCGATGCTCCGAGAAATGTCGCAATGCTCCGGAACATTTCGGGCGGCGCAGGATCAGCGCTGGTGATTCCGGCACGGCACCGGGATCGTCGATCAGATGATTTTGTTTTCAAGCGGAGTGGATGCGGTTCGCGTCAAGAACGCGTCAGAACATCAAGTTAGCTTCGGTTCAGATCCATTAGAACCGAAGCTCTAAGCCATCGATTTAACGCAGCGATTGAACACAACGAATTCAAGACAACAGATCGGAGGGAGCATGAGTATTTTTAGCAAGATCATCGGCGCGATTTTTGGCGGCCATGCTGAAGCAGCGCCAGCTTCTGCGCCAGGCGGCACCGCGGGCGCTGGCGCGCCACCAGCCGCGGGCGGCGGTGCCGCGGCTGGCACGGTCGATGTCGGCGCGGTTCTCGACCAGGCGGTCGCGGCCAAGCATGAGAAGCTGGAATGGCGCACCTCGATCGTCGATCTGATGAAGGCGCTCGACATCGATTCCAGCCTGGCGGCCCGCAAGGAACTCGCCAAAGAGCTTGGCTATAGCGGCGACACCAGTGACAGCGCGACCATGAATATCTGGCTGCACAAGCAGGTGATCGCCAAGCTGGTCGCCAATGGCGGCAAGCTGCCGGCCGATTTCGGGCATTGAGCCTGTAGAACAGAGCGCGATGGGACGGCGAGGCCGCTTTGCTCTGCCAGCGGCGCGCCGTTCGTTCTCGGTGGTGGCAATGCGCGTCCGCGCGCGCTGCCGCGGCTACGCGGTCAGGTCGGCATATTCCGGATGCAGTTCCAGATAGTCGACCACGAAGCCGCAACCGGCGACCACTTTGAGGCCGTCGGCGCGGATCAGCTCGAGCGCGCCTTGCACCAGCCGCGAAGCAATGCCGCGGCCGCGCAGTTCCACCGGCGTTTCGGTGTGGGTGATGATTACCACCCCCGGTTCCAGCCGATAATTGGCGAAAGCCACGCCGCCATCGACCTCCAGCTCGAAGCGATGCAGCGCCTTGTTGTCGCGGACGGCGTTGGTCATGGGGTTCCTGCGTGTGGTCATGGGCGGCGCCCCCGGATAGCGGTGCCGGACGTGCTTGGCAACCCGTCCAAATGCGAAGCCGTTCCTCATTTAACTTGCGGCACACAGCCTCTAGTTGCGCCCCTCGTCGGGAATATTGAGGATTGTGCCGCAGGCCTTGCAGTGCACGGCATCGACATCGTGACGCTGCAGACCGCACACCGGGCAGGGGAAGCGCACCTTGGTCGGGCTGATCAGCGCCCGTGCCAGATTGAAGAACAGCGTCACCCCAAAAATCATGATGACCACGCTGATCAGGCGGCCAAGCGTGCCCGGCAGCGTGATGTCGCCGAATCCCGTGGTGGTGAGTGCGGTCACCGTGAAATACAGCGCGTCGGCGTAATTCGCGATCTGCGGATTGCGGAATTTCTGGGTCTCATAAACGATCGCGGTCATCACAAAGATGAACACCGCGAGGTTAGTCACCGCGATCACCACCTCCTCATGGCGGCGGAAGAACAGGCTGTCGGTGCGCAGCCGGGCCAGCATCTGGTAATCATGCAGCGCGCGCAACGTGCGCAGGATGCGCAGGAAGCCGCCAGCTTCGCCGGGCAGAGGCGCCAAAAAGGAAATGATCGCGATGATATCGGTCCAGGTCGCGAGCCGGCCGAATTCGCGCATCGGCCGGCGGCTGGCAAACAGCCGCGCGGCAAAGTCGATCAGGATCAGCGCCCCAAAGCCGAGATCGAGTGCCTCGACCACTGGATTGGCGGGCAGGAACGAGGTGCTGACGATGAAGATCAGCGTGATGATATCGAAGACCAGCAGCGCATAGCGAAAGGCCACGCCGCGCGGGGTCGCGCCTTCGTACAGCCGGCGAATCGCAAGCCTGAACGCCACATAGCTCATGGCGTGTCATTGTCTGGATTAGCCGCGTGCAGGCAAGGGGGCGTCTCAGCGCGGGCAAGCGGGCGGCGTGGTCTGCTTGCGCTGATGGTCGCGCGCGATCAGCCGCAGGTCCAGATCGGTCCGATCGGGGTGCGCGTCCAGCAGGGGCCAAAACTGCCGCCATTGAAGCGGCCGCCATAAAAGCCCGGCCGTCCAAAATAGTGCCAGTTGCCATCCCAGCCATAATAACGCGGCACTGGATCGATGTACCAATGGCGCCGCTTGCGCTCGGCGAGCCGCGACGGCGGTGTTTTCTCGGCGTAAGGCGGAATGTTGTTGTTCGGCGGCTGCCGATAGCCCGGCAGAAAGCCATAGCCATGCCAGCGCTTCACCACCGGCTTCTTGGCCGATGCGGCCGAAGCGGCGGTCACCGGCAGCAGCGCCAGCGCGATAGCGAGCGATAAAGAGACGAGCCGTTTCATCACCGCAGCATAGATCGGCTGCGATGACGATGCGATCAAAATTGCCGGGAGCTGACGCGACCTGGCGCCGCGATCGCAGCGCCAAGCAAAAAGGCCTGCCCGACATCCGTCAGGCAGGCCCAGGAGGAGGTCATGCTGAGGTTACCCGGTCACACAGTTTTTGGACGTAGCCGCTGCGATCAGCCGAGCAGCGCGTAGGGCACCAGCGGCGCCAGCGTCATCAGCAGGGTGCCACCGACCACAGCAGCTTCCATACCGTTCAATTTGCGAAACACCGTCATGGTAAATCTCCTGTTTGCTGTTAATGCCTTGTTTACGGGTGGCTGAGCGCGCTGGATCACTGTTAAGCGGTCACAGGCGCGTGAGCTGAAACGTGATCATGGCGAGGGCAAAGACGCCGAAATAAACACGCGCGTGGTGATCCAATCGGCGGCCAGCTTCGTATCAACAGAGCCGGATGCATGACGCCGCTTTTGGCGGCTGCGAACAGACCGGCTTAATTGCGGGGCGATCGCCAAGCCATGACCGTTCGGATCTCAGATGTCGCGCCTGTGTTGTTCTGGCTGCGCGACGAGCGCGGCGCAGCCATTTTTGGCACGGCCGATCGCACGGTGCGGCAGGCGGCGCGAGGTGCTAGAGTTGATGCCCGATCGCGGCGGGCATTGGTCAGCTACGACGTCGATCGCGGTTCATTCGGGAATGGAATGGTCGCCATGGACAATCCGCGCAGCGACCGCTCGGCAACGCCGGACATCTTGTCCGACTGCATCGTTCGGATCGCCGCGCAGCAGGACCAGGCGGCGTTCGAGACGCTGTTCAAGCATTTTGCGCCGCGGCTGAAATCGTACTTCATCAAGCGCGGCGGCGACCCGGCGCTGGCCGAGGAGATCACGCAAGAGGCCTTGGTCGCGCTTTGGAAGAATGCCGAGCAGTTCGATCCTGCCAAGGCTTCGGCCTCGACCTGGATTTTTACGATCGCCCGCAATCTCAGCATCGACCGTTTTAGACAGGCGCGCCGGCCATCATTCGATCCCAACGACCCGGCCTTCATTCCGGATGAAGAAGAACCGCCCGACCGAAAACTGGAACGGGCCGAGGCTGAAAAAAACCTCCGCGAGGTGATGAACTCGCTGTCAGCGCATGAAAAGAGCATCTTGATGTTGTCGTTCTACGAAAATCACTCCCATGGCGAGATCGCCAAGCGATTGGGACTGCCGATCGGTACGGTGAAATCGCGGATCAGGCTGGCGTTCGGCAAGCTGCGTGCCGCGCTCGACGCTCAGAGCGGAGTACGGCCATGAGCGCGCAGTATCATCTCAGCGACGAGTTGCTGCTGAGCTATTCGGCCGGCACGCTCGATGAAGCCTCCAGCCTGCTGGTCGCCACCCACCTCGCGCTCTGTCCGCATTGCCGGTCGCGTAATCTTGCGGCCGACGCGGTCGGCGGTGAATTGCTGGACGCGCTGCCGCCGGCCGAACTGTCGCCGGGGTTGATGGATAGCGTGCTGGCGCAGCTCGGCGGACGCGACCAGGCTGGCGCCGCAAAGGTCGCCGTACGACGCAGCGATATCGTCATTCCCGAGCCGCTGCGCAGCTATCTCGGCGGCGATCTTGGCGCGCTACGCTGGACGCGGGTGGCGCCGCGGGTGCAGCAGATCGCGATCGACATTCCCGGCTGCCGGGCGCGGGCGCGCATGCTGCGTTTCCAATGCGGCACGCAGGTTCCGGCCCATGGCCATAGTGGCCGCGAACTGACCCTGGTGTTGAGCGGCACCTTGCACGATCGCGACGCGGTGCTGGCGCGCGGCGACGTCGCCGAAACCGATGAGCACACCGAGCACCAGCCGTTTGCCGGACCGGAGCAGGATTGCATCTGCCTGGCCGTCACCGACGCGCCGCTACGTTTCAAGGGAGCATTTGCCCGGCTGCTGCAGCCGTGGTTTGGGATTTAGCGGCGCGTTTTGGCGGGAACGGGGTAACCTGTAGCCTGGATGGAGCGTAGCGAAATCCAGGTAGTTCGCTGCGAACCGTGCCCCGGATTGCGCTGCGCTTCATCCGGGCTACGTTATCTGCATGAGGTCCGCGGACCATCGTCGCGCATCGAGTCGATAGGCAGTCACCAGAAAAGCCGGATGGCCGCGGTGTTGGTAATTCCCCCGTCACGTGCACAGCTCGTAGCGTGGGTTGAGCGCAGCGAACCCACGAATGTAAAGAGATGGGTTTCGCAAGCGCTCAACCCATCCTACGCGCTCGAACCTTCGTTTCACCCGAGCGCCTCGCCTGCTGAGGGCATCCCCAGTGATCAAACACCGTCCCGGATTGCGCTGCGCTTCATCCTGGCTGCGACCGTCATATTCGAGCTTCGGCAAGACGTGGCCGCTTACTCTGCATCTCGCTTCTTTGTCGGCGCTGGATGCTTCTTCTCCAGTTCGTAGCGTGGGTTGAGCGCAGCGAAACCCACGAACGAAAAGAGATGGGTTTCGCAAGCGCTCAACCCATCCTACGCGCTAAGCCCAGAAAACGCAGCGACGCTTACTCCGCGCTTCGCTTCTTTGTGGGCGCCGGATGCTTCTTCTCCAGCACAGGCTTTAAGAACTTTCCGGTGTAGCTGCGCGGGGCTTTGACGATATCTTCTGGCGGGCCCCAGGCGACGATTTCGCCGCCGCCGTCGCCGCCTTCCGGACCAAGATCGATGACCCAGTCGGCGGTCTTGATCACTTCGAGATTATGCTCGATCACCACCACGCTGTTGCCCTGCGCCACCAGCTCGTGCAGCACTTCGAGCAGTTTTGCGACGTCGTGGAAATGCAGGCCGGTGGTCGGCTCGTCCAGAATGTAGAGCGTGCGCCCGGTGGCGCGCTTGCTCAGCTCCTTGGCGAGTTTGACGCGCTGGGCTTCGCCGCCCGATAGCGTGGTGGCCTGCTGGCCGACATGGATGTAGTCGAGGCCGACGCGCTGCAGCGTTTTGAACGTTTCTCGCACGCGCGGCACCGCCTTAAAAAATTCGGCGGCTTCCTCGACCGTCATGTCGAGCACGTCGGCGATCGACTTGCCCTTGAACAGCACTTCCAGCGTTTCGCGATTATAGCGCTTGCCCTTGCAGACGTCGCAGGTGACGTACACGTCGGGCAGAAAGTGCATCTCGATCTTGATGACGCCGTCGCCCTGGCAGGCTTCGCAGCGGCCGCCCTTGACGTTGAACGAGAACCGACCGGGCTCATAGCCGCGCGCCTTGGATTCCGGCAGCCCGGCAAACCACTCGCGGATCGGCGTGAAGGCGCCGGTATAGGTCGCGGGATTACTACGCGGCGTGCGGCCGATCGGCGACTGATCGATGTCGATGATCTTGTCGATATGCTCCAGACCCTCGATGCGGTCGTGCGGCGCGGCGGCCTCGCTGGCATTGTTCAGCTTGCGGGCGAGGGCGCGGTACAGCGTGTCGATCAGCAGCGTCGACTTGCCACCGCCGGACACGCCGGTGACGCAGGTGAACAGCCCGAGCGGAATTTCGGCCGAAACGTTTTTCAGATTATTGCCGCGCGCGTTGACCACTTTGAGCGTGCGCCGATGGTTCGGCGGCCGGCGTTCCGGCACCGGCACGAATTTCTCGCCGGTGAGATATTTGCCGGTCAGCGATTTCGGATTGGCCATCACCTCGGCGGGCGTGCCCTGGGCGACGATGCGGCCGCCATGCATGCCGGCGCCGGGCCCGACGTCCACCACATGGTCGGCGAGCATGATGGCGTCTTCGTCATGCTCGACCACAATCACGGTGTTGCCGAGATCGCGCAGCCGCTTGAGCGTATCGAGCAGCCTTGCATTGTCGCGCTGATGCAGGCCGATTGACGGCTCGTCCAGCACATAGAGCACGCCGGTCAGGCCGGAGCCGATCTGCGAGGCGAGGCGGATGCGCTGGCTTTCGCCGCCGGACAGCGTGCCGGAGGCGCGCGCCAGCGTCAGGTAGTTGAGGCCGACATCGAGCAGAAAGGTCAGACGCTCGCGGATCTCTTTCAGAATGCGCGCGGCGATTTCGTTTTGCTGCTTGTTGAGCGCGTCGGGCACGCTGGCGAACCATTCGCCGGCGGCTTTCACCGACAGCTCAGCGATCTCGCCAATATGTTTGGCGCCGACCTTGACGCACAATGCTTCCGGCTTCAGCCGGTGACCATGACAGGCCGCGCACGGAACGTCAGAGAAGTACTTGCCAAGCTCCTCGCGCGCCCATTCGCTCTCGGTTTCGCGGAAGCGGCGTTGGATGTTGGTGATCACGCCCTCGAACGGCTTCTTGGTGTCGTAGGAGCGCACGCCGTCTTCGTAGGAGAATTTGATCTCGTCGTCACCGGAGCCATACAGAATCGCATTCTGCGCCTTCTTCGGCAGTTCCTTCCACTTGGCATCGAGCGAAAACTTGTAGTGTTTGCCGAGCGCGGTCAGCGTTTGCAGATAATAGGGCGAGGACGATTTGGCCCAGGGCGCGATCGCGCCCTTGCGCAGGCTGAGTTCCTTGTCGGGAATCACCAGATCGGCGTCGACATGCTGCTCGATGCCGAGGCCGCCACATTCTGGGCAGGCGCCATAGGGGTTGTTGAACGAGAATAGCCGCGGCTCGATTTCCGGAATCGTGAAGCCGGACACCGGGCAGGCGAATTTTTCCGAAAACAGGATGCGTTCGGCGCCGCTCTTGTCATGAATCTTGGCGGTCTTCTTGTCTTTGCCACTGGTCGCCGTCGTGTTCGCTTCACCCGCCGCCGCATTCGGCGAATCGGCGAACTCGACCACCGCCAGGCCCTCGGCCAGTTTGAGCGCGGTCTCAAAACTCTCGGCCAGACGCTGGCCAAGATCGGGACGCACCACGATGCGATCGACCACCACGTCGATGTCGTGCGGGATCTTTTTGTCGAGCGGCGGCACTTCGGCCAGCTCGTGAAAGGTGCCGTCGATCTTGACGCGCTGAAAGCCCTTTTTCAGCCAGTCGGCCAGTTCCTTGCGGTACTCGCCCTTACGGCCGCGCACCACCGGCGCCAACAGATAGAGCCTTGTGCCTTCCGGCAGCGCCAGCACCCGATCGACCATCTGCGACACGGTCTGGCTCTCGATCGGCAGGCCGGTCGCGGGCGAATAGGGCACGCCAACGCGGGCCCACAAGAGCCGCATATAGTCATAGATCTCGGTGACGGTGCCGACCGTGGAGCGCGGGTTTTTGGAAGTGGTCTTCTGCTCGATCGAGATCGCCGGCGACAGCCCGTCGATCTGGTCGACGTCCGGCTTCTGCATCATCTCCAAAAACTGCCGGGCGTAGGCCGACAGCGATTCGACATAGCGGCGCTGGCCCTCGGCATAGATGGTGTCGAAGGCGAGCGACGACTTGCCCGAGCCGGACAGCCCGGTGAACACCACCAATTTGTCGCGCGGGATCGTCAGATCGACGTTTTTCAGATTGTGTTCGCGGGCACCGCGAATGGTGATGGCGCGGCTGCTCGAGGCGGCCTGCTGGCGTCGGGCCTTGATCACTTCATCCATAAGCTCTCTCGGACGTGGCTGCGAGGCGCACGGCAGCGCCGGGCAGATACTATACGCCGCCGCGCTGAGCAGTCCGACGCGATGCGAACATAGGAAGAACGAAGGCGTTTTTCCAGTATCAGAATGACGTCATCAACCGATTATCGCCGTTCCCGAGATGTGGGCAGCGAACAGACGGCCCGGGCGCCGGTGAACGAGACGGCTGGCCGCGTGTGGCAAAAGGTCAGTAAGCGAGCCCCACACAAAAGCAAAAGGCCGGCACGAGGCCGGCCTTTCGTCACGAAGCTGTGTATCGGGCGAGCGCTTAGTAGCGCGCCACCACCGGGCCACCCCAGCGATAGTTGAGGCGGGCGGTCACGAGATCGACGTCGCCGCCGACGCGGTTAGTGGCCGCGACAAAACCACTATTATAGAAATCAGCGTCGAAACGGCTGATGAAGATGTGATTATATTCAACGCCGACCGACCAATTCGGCGCAAACCCATACTCAAAGCCGACCCCCACCGTTCCGCCCCACCGGGTTTGATCGTTAGTGGCCGCAACGCCAACCAACGGAACAGTCAAATCATATTTCGTGCTTGTGACAGCAGCACCACCCTTGACGTACAGCAGTGCGTTATTCCAGGCGTAGCCGACCTGGCCAGTAAACAGGCCGAATGCCGTCAACTTCGAATGATCGACGTTGCCGCTAACTTCCGTATGGCTACCGCTCAGGTCAGCCCAATTACCCTGCGCTTCCAGGCCGAACACCCAGTTCGCAGCCTGCCAGCGATAGCCGATCTGACCACCAGCCACCGCACCGGTCGAGTCATGGCTGCCCAGATCAACGCCAGCAAGCGTGTTCCAGCTGTCGCGAGCCGAACCCCAACCGGCGTTGGCACCGATGTAGAAACCCGACCAATCATAAACCGCGGCGATCACCGGCGGAGCCTTGGTGTAAGCGCGGGCCGGCAGATCAGCCGCCATCGCCGGAGCCAGACCCAGAGCCATCACGCCAACCGTACCGAGCAGAAATTTCTTCATTTCAAATCTCCCCAATCCAACGGCCACCGGGATGATCCTGGAGGCACTTCAGCGCGAGCGCCGCAACCTATGGTGCCGACTATAGCCAAGTCGGTCGAAAAGTCCGTCACCGAAAAGCAACAGTCGCCAACGAACTGCCGAGCGGGAAGCCCTAGTAATACTTGGGAAAAATCCCAGCTGCGGAACTTTACTAGGTTCCGTTCGCTAGGCAGTACAAACGTCCCGCTTCCGGCGTCGATGCGCGTCACAATCGCACCTTTTCAGCGGAACAAAGATCGAACATAATCGCTATGTGGATAATCGCCCGGGGACTGCCGATTCTGTCTGCGGACGGCGTATAGCCTTAGTGATCAGGAGCGAGGCCTCCGCGAGCGGGGGCCCGACAGCGACGCGGCTGCGATTGAGGCGGCGTTTTCGGCGATTTAGCAGGGGAGATCAGCGAGATGGCTGGCAGCGTGAACAAGGTGATTCTGATCGGCAATCTCGGCGCGGACCCCGAGATCAAGCGTACGCAGGACGGTCGCCCGATCGCCAACCTGCGCGTTGCCACCTCGGAAACCTGGCGCGACAAGAATTCCGGCGAGCGCAAAGAGCGCACCGAATGGCATCGCGTGGTGATTTTCAATGAAGGGTTGTGCCGGGTCGCCGAGCAATACCTGAAGAAGGGTGCCAAGGTTTATATTGAGGGGCAGTTGCAGACCCGCAAATGGACTGATCAGAGCGGCGCCGAGAAATATACCACCGAAGTGGTGCTGCAGAACTTCAATTCAGTTCTGACCATGCTCGATGGCCGCAGCGGCGGTGGCGGCGGCTATGGCGCCGATGATTCGATGGGCGGTGATTTCGGCTCGAGCGGCCCGTCGAGCGCCGCGCCGCGCCGTGCCCCGGCGCCGCCGGCCGGCGGCCGCCATGACATGGACGACGATATTCCGTTCTAAGGAGCGGTGTTCTGAGGAGCCGCCCGGCGCGGCTCCTGCCAGATGGCGCGCGTTGGGCGTGCGCCATCACCGCGCATTTTCGGCTCAAGCGGCCCTCGACGCAGATGGCCGCGGAGCTTGTCTGTCACCGCTGCAGCAGCACTGCCGCCAGCCATAGCTGCGACAGCGCAAACAGCACTGCAAAAATGGGCCGGCTACGGCGCGCCAGCCAGTTCGGCAGCCAGATATCGAAATTGGCGGACCGATCATTGGTGTAGCGCGCTGCTGCGATCGTCAGCGGGCAGCGCATCCGATTGAGCAGCAGCACCGCCAATTCGGCCCAGACGAACAGGCTCATCCACAGCGCGGCCTGCAGCGCACCGAGCGGAATTGCGATCAGGATGCCGACGATCGAACTGGCGAAAAACAGCCAGAGCGCGGTGTGCACCGCCCGGATCGCGGTCAAGGCGCGGGCCGCCGCATCGCTTTGCGGCGCTGAGTGCGATGGGGTCATGCCGCGGCCTCCGTTTCGTGCTTGGTTGCCAAAATCTTGTCGATGCGCCGCCCGTCAAGATCGAGCACTTCAAAGCGCCAATCCTGATAGTTGAAGTGATCGCCGACCTCGGGCAACGCGCCATAATGATGCAGCACCAGCCCGGCGACGGTATGGAAGTCGCGATGGTCGGGCAGCGGCACTTTGAGCAGATCGCCGACTTCATCGACCGGCATCCAGCCGGCGATCAGATAGCTGCCGTCGTCGCGGCGCACAAAGGCGGGCTCGGGCGGCCCTTGTTCTGAGTTGAAGGCACCGACGATCGATTCGAGAATATCGGCCGTGGTCACCACGCCTTCGAACGCGCCGTATTCGTCATAGACCAAGCCAAGATGCACCGTCGACTTGCGCAGCATCGCCAGCGCGTCGCGGGCGTCGGCCGAGGAGGGGATCACCGGCGCGGCGCGCACCAGGCTGCGCAGCTCCGGTCGGTCGCCGCGCAGATAGGCGGTCAGCAGGTCCTTGGCTTGAATGATGCCGATCGGATCGTCGCGATTACCGTCCGTCACCGGCAGCCGGGAATGGGGGTTGTTGAGCAGCGCCTCGCGCACCGTGTCCCACGGATCGTTGAGATCGAGCAGTTCAACGTCCGGGCGCGGCGTCATCACCGCACCAACCGGGCGGTCGCCAAGTCGCATCACGCCGGCGATCATTTCCTTCTCGCCTGGTTCCAGCACCCCGGCGGTTTCGGCTTCGCGCACCAGATTGTGAATTTCTTCCTCGGACACTTTGTCTTCGGCGTCGCCCTCCTTGCCGAGCAGTCGCAAGATGCCCTTGCCGGACCAGTCGAGGATCAGCACCAGTGGCATCGACAGCTTGGCGAGCAGCGTCATCGCCGGCGCGACCTTGACCGCCACCGTTTCCGGATTGCGCAAAGCCAGCTGCTTCGGCACCAGCTCCCCGACGATCAGCGTGGCATAGGTGATCAGCGTCACCACCAGCCCCACGCCCAGCAGATCGGCGCCCGGCACGCCTTGGTCCCGGAGCCAGTCGTTGAGCCGCAAGCCGAGCGTCGCGCCCGAAAAGGCGCCGGACAACACGCCGACCAGGGTGATGCCGATCTGAACGGTGGAGAGGAAGCGCCCCGGATTGGAGGCCAGCGCCAGCGCCTGGCCGGCGCCGCGGACATTTTTCTGCAGCATCACCGCCAGCCGTGACGGGCGGGACGAAACGATCGCCAGCTCGGACATCGCCAGCAATCCATTGATGACGATGAGCACGATGACAATCGCGAATTCCAGCGACAACATGGCGCGAGCGCCGACCTCCTCAATCCTGATGCAGATTGCTCATATGTAGGTATGGCGGCGCGGAAACGTAACTGTCCGATTGTACAGAACTGACCTTTTAGTTCAGTTTTCAGATTGGAATCGTTCTTGAAATTATTGAATAAGAACGAATTTTACTCTTCAAGCTTGGCCTTGGTCCACAGCGCATCCATTTCCGCCAGCGTCGCCGACCGGCAGTCACGCCCCTCGGTCGCCAGCGCCCGCTCGATATAGCCGAAGCGGCGTTCGAACTTGGCATTGGTGGCGCGCAGCGCGGTTTCCGGATCAGCGCCGACATGGCGCGCCAGATTGACCAGCGCAAACATCAGATCGCCGGTCTCGGCCTGGGCGCCGGCGTTATCGCCCTCATTGAGTGCCGCCTCGACTTCATCGATCTCCTCGCGGATCTTGGCCAGCACCGCGCGCGGGTCGTTCCAGTCAAATCCGACGGTCGCGGCCTTGCGCTGCAGCTCCATGGCCCGGGTCAGGGCCGGCTGGCCGGGTTTCACCTCGGCGAGCAGGGACGACGCCACCACCTCCGGCTGGGCGCGGCGCGCGGCACGCTCCGCCTTCTCCTCGGCCTTGATGCGATGCCAGGTGACCTGGGCGCCGGCCGGATCGGCTTCGCGATTGTCAGGGTCGGCAAAGACGTGGGGGTGACGCCGGATCATCTTGCGGCAGATCGCTTCGACCACGTCGCCGAACGCGAACGCGCCTTGTTCCTCCGCCATCCTGGAATGGAACACGACCTGCAGCAGCAGGTCGCCCAATTCGTCGCGCAGATCATCGAGGTCGTTGCGGGTGATGGCCTCGGCCACCTCATAGGCTTCTTCGATGGTGTAGGGCGCGATGGTCGCAAAATTCTGCTCGAGGTCCCACGGGCAGCCGGTGCCGGGGGTACGCAGCGCGGCCATGATCTCGATCAGGCGGGTGATGTCACGGGAAGGCTTCATGGCGGGCACTCTTTGGTCGCAGGGCCTCTCTATGCCGCAGCGCGGCGCCAAACCCCAGCAAAAATGGCAGCGCCCGTTTGGCGCAGCGGCGCGGTAGTGCTATGGCGGCCGGCTATGAACAATCGAGAGCACAGCGAGACCGCCGACAGCGGCGCCGACAAGGCGCTTGTGCTGTTTTCGGGTGGCCAGGATTCAGCGACCTGTCTGGCATGGGCGCTGCAACGTTTCGCCCATGTGGAAACCCTCGGCTTCGATTATGGCCAGCGCCATCTGGTCGAACTTGAGAGCCGGCAGCATCTGGTCGACGGGATCAAGGCGCTGCAGCCGGGCTGGGCTGCCAAGCTCGGCGAAGCGCACACGCTGGCGGTGCCAACGCTGGCATCGATCTCCGACACCGCTCTGACCCGCGAGGTGGCGATCACCATGGGGGCTGACGGCCTGCCCAACACGTTTGTGCCCGGCCGCAATTTGATCTTTTTGACCTTCGCCGCGGCGCTGGCTTATCGGCGCGGCATCGGCGCGATCGTTGGCGGCATGTGCGAGACCGATTATTCCGGCTATCCCGATTGCCGCGACGCCACCATCAAGGCGCTGCAAACCGCCATCAACCTCGGCATGGACAAGAATTTTGCGCTGCACACGCCGTTGATGTGGCGCGATAAGGCCGAGACCTGGGCGCTGGCACAGGAGCTCGGCGGCGATGGCCTGGTCGATCTGATCCGCGAGCACTCCCACACCTGTTATCTCGGCGAGCGCGGCGCGCGCCATGATTGGGGCTATGGCTGCGGCGAATGTCCTGCCTGCCGGCTACGCGCCAAGGGCTGGCAGCAATTTGCTGCACAGCAGCAGCGCGGCGGTCGCGCGCCGAACTGATCCACCGCGGAGCCGATTTAACAGTTGCCTGCGACCCGCCGCCGCTTGCCGGCGCCGCTGCTGATTGCCATCATCCATTAGCATGCCTCGCCGGCTGGAAGCGAAGCTCCAAGGCCGGCCTGCAGGCCAACGGCGCCAGCAAGGTGCCGACAACAGCGCTGCCAACAACAGCGTTCGAGGAAGCTGCGTCCAGGGAGTCGACTATGATTACCACCGTCGTGCAATTCCGCCTTGCAGAGCCGCTCTCTTTGGACGAAGCCAAACGCCGCTTCCAAAGCAGCGCGCCGAAATATCGCAATCTTCCGGGGCTTGTACGCAAATACTACATCCGCTCTGAAGATGGCATGACCGCGGGCGGGGTGTATTTTTGGGAGAACCGCGAAGCCGCCGAAAAGGTCTATACCGGCGAATGGCGGGCGTTTGTCGAAAAGCTCTATGGCTCGGCCCCGGCCATTGACTGGTTCGAGAGCCCGGTTGTGGTGGATAACGCTGCACACGCTGATACTGCGCCGCAATAAATGCTGGCCGCCTCAATTGCGGTCGGGCGGATCGGCCTGGGACGGTAATCCTCGTAGTCCTACGCGGCGTCAGGTTAACAATCCAATCAGTAGAGCATTTTAGCTTCTGCTCGCTGCATGCTTGGATCTGATCGTTGCTACCAGCCTTTCAGCGGGTGTGATCACTCGTGGCCGTTCCTCATGGGCGAGCCGCGCTGCTGGTCATGGCCGCTGCTATGTGATGGGGCGGCATGGATCGAGGCCGCTAGCCATCGAACAGGCCGCAAGAAGCAAGGACGGACGTCGGATGCGTAACAACCTCCCGGTCACCAACGTCGAACACAAGCTCAGCGACGATTGTCTGATCGTCTCGAAGACCGACCCCAAGGGGCGCATCACCTATTACAACCAGGCTTTTCTCGACGCCTCCGGCTTCACCGCCGAGGAACTGATGGGCCAGCCGCACAACATCGTGCGGCACCCGGACATGCCGCCGGCGGCCTTTCAGAACATGTGGGATACGTTGCACGCCGGCCGGCCGTGGTGCGGCGCGGTGAAGAACCGCCGCAAGAACGGCGACTATTATTGGGTGATGGCAAGCGCCAGCCCGATCTGGGAGAACGGCCAACTGATCGGCTACATGTCGATCCGCTCCAAACTGCCTGACAATCTGCGGGCCCAAGCCGAGCTGGTGTACGCCGAGATGCGCGCCGGCACCTGCAAAAACTACACCGTTGCCGATGGCATCATCCGCCGCAAGACGGTGTTTGACCGGCTGTCATTCTTCACCAAAACGCTGAAAGCGCGGCTGTTCACGCTGGTGTCGGTGCTGGTTAGCGTCATGACGGTGGTCGGCATCGCCGGGCTGGTGGCGACTTCGCGCAGCACCGACAGCGTTAAATCCGTCTATGACAGTTCGACTGTGCCGCTGCAGCAGTTGTTCACCGTCAACGAACGCATGAAGGACAACAGTGTTGCGCTGTACGGCGCCCTTGAGAGTGGCCGGGCCGGAACAGCCGTGACCGGTGTCGCCGACCGGGTCCGCACCAATACCGAGCAGATCTCCAAGGCCTGGATGAGCTATCTTGAAGGTCCGCACACCGCATCGGAGAAGGAGGTTGCCTCCGCCTTCGATCGTAAGCGCAGAGCCATCCTGGATGATGGCGTCAGGCCGGCTTTGGCGCTTTTGGAGGCAGGACGCTATGATGAGCTGGCGACCTTGCTCCGGGGACCGCTCAATGCACAGCTCGAGTCAGTCAAGACTGATATCGACAAGCTGGTTGCGCTTCAGGTCGAGGAAGCGCGGCACAGTTTTGATGCCAACCGGACCGAATTCATCACCACGCTGATCACCGTCGTCGCATTGCTGCTGTTCGGCCTCGCTTATGGCGGCTGGCTTGCTTTGCGCACGATTCAGGCGACGCTGCGGCCGCTTGGCCGGCTCAATGCCGCGATGGACAACATCGCGCGTGGCCACCTGAACAGCAACATCCTGATCGTGCGTGACGACGAAATCGGCACGGCGCTGCGCAACATCCAGGCGATGCAAGCCAAGCTGGCCTTCGACCGCGAGGTGCAGATCGAGACCGAACATCGCATCACCACCCAGCGCCGCGCCGAGATGCGCAAGCTCGCTGCCGACTTCGAGAGCGCGGTCGGCGAGATCATCGATACCGTGTCATCCGCGTCCACCGAGCTGGAACACTCGGCCAATACCCTGACCTCAACGGCCGAGCGCACCCAGGACCTGACGCGGATCGTGGCGAGCGCGTCCGGAGATGCTACGGCCAATGTGCAATCGGTGGCTTCGGCGACCGAGCAGATGACCTCTTCGGTGGAGGAGATCAGCCGTCAGGTGCAGGACTCTGCCAAGATTGCCAACGCTGCCGTGGAGCAGGCGCGCAAGACCAACGACCGGGTCAGCGAGCTGTCGAGCGCCGCCACCCGGATCGGCGCGGTGGTCGAACTGATCAATGATATTGCCGGCCAAACCAATCTGCTGGCGCTGAATGCCACCATCGAAGCCGCGCGCGCCGGCGAGGCGGGCCGGGGTTTTGCGGTGGTTGCGTCGGAGGTGAAAGCGCTCGCCGAGCAGACGGCCAAGGCGACCGAGGAGATCGGCCAGCAGATCGCTGGCATTCAGACCGCGACCCAAGAATCGGTGACCGCTATCAAGGAGATCGGCGACACGATTGGACAATTGTCGCAGATCTCATCGACCATCGCCGCAGCGATGGAACAGCAGGGCGCTGCGACGCGAGAAATTTCCAAGAACGTGCAACAGGCCGCGCAAGGCACGGTCGAAGTCGCCAGCAACATCAGCGATGTCGAGCGCGGTGCCGGCGAAACCGGCTCGGCATCCACCCAGCTGCTGGCAGCGGCGCAGTCGCTGTCGCGCGAGAGCGACCGGCTGAAGCAAGAAGTCGATAAGTTCATGGCGACGGTGAAAGCGGCCTAACACCGCCCACAGTGCTAGCAGACAACTCCTCCGCGCAGCGCTGCGCGGAGGATTTTTGTTGTGGCGTGGTGCTAAGCGATTGAGTGGCGTTGATGCCGTGTTGCTGCAGTCGCGCGTAACAGACAATGTGAGCTAATAATCACCGCTGATTTCATGTAGCGAAATTACCGCTATTGAAGTGTGCGCTCATGGTCGAAAGTTGCAACGACGCAGGACCCAACTAGTAGTTTCACCAGTACTGTTCTCAACTGATCAGAAATTTCTGCGGCGCACCGTGGCGCCGAATTTTCTGATCGCTGTCAGGCGTCAGATGGCGTGACCTGAACCGCTGGCGGTGCGACCGCATGGTGCGGAGGGTCGATTGCAGAAGGGGGCAGTCGTGCGCGTGACGTTAAAAACCTATCTGATCACCATCGTTTCCCTGCTGCTGCTATTGCTGATGGGCCAGAGCTGGATGGCGCTGAGCAAGCTCGGCACCATCAACACTAAGATGGAAGACGTCAACGGCCGTTGGCTGCCAGCCGTGCGGCAGCTCGGCGAAGTGAAATACACGATGGTGCGCTATCGGGTCGCCAGCTTGCGGGTGCTGCTTGCCAATGATCCAGACTATCGCAAGCAATTGGTGGCCAATCAGGAGATGCGGGCCGGGCAGGCGGCCGATAATATCAAGAAGTACGAGCAACGCATTACTGACCCGACCGCGCGGCGCATGTTCGATGAACTGACCGCGAAATGGTCGACTTACTTGGCGCTGCAGCGGAAGATGTCGGAAGTGGCGCTTTCAAGTCAGCCTGGCGATTTGTTGAAGGCGGACGATGCCGCGGCGCGGCCGGCCTTCGATGTGGTGCTGAAAGTGATCGACGAAGCGGTGGAGCAGAACGATCAGGGCGCCACGGCTGCGACCCAGGAGGCGCATAACAGCTATGTCTCGGCCTGGAGCAATACGATGGTGCTGGCCACGATCTCGATCGTGATCGGCATCGCTGCGGTGCTGTTCGTGACCTTGCGGATTGCCGCCGGACTGGCGAATTTGAACCGGGCGCTGGCGACCATGGCGGCGGGTGACCTCAAGGTCGTGATCCCGGGCGCGGACCGCAATGACGAAATTGGCGATATGGCCAGCAATGTCGTCAAGATCCGCGAAAACTCCGAACAGGCGGCGCGCCACGAAGCCGAATTGGTGGCCGAGCAGCAGCGGGTCGGCGCCGAGCAGCGCAAGGCGGCGATGCATCGCATGGCCGACGATTTCGAAGCGGCGGTCGGTGAGATCATCGAAACCGTATCCTCGGCTTCCACTGAGCTGGAGGCGTCGGCCGATACGCTGGCGTCAACCGCCGATCGCGCGCAGTCGCTGGCGACGGTGGTGGCTGCAGCCTCCGAAGAAGCGTCCACCAATGTGCAGTCAGTGGCATCGGCGACTGAGGAAATGTCGTCCTCGATCAGCGAGATCAGCCGCCAGGTGCAAAGCTCGGCGCGCATTGCCGGGGAGGCGGTGGATCAGGCCCGGCACACCAATGACCGGGTTGCCGAGCTTGCCAAGGCGGCCAACCGGATCGGCGACGTGGTCGAGCTGATCAATACGATCGCTGGCCAGACCAATCTGTTGGCGCTGAATGCCACTATCGAAGCGGCCCGGGCCGGCGAGGCAGGGCGCGGCTTCGCGGTGGTGGCGTCCGAAGTCAAGGCGTTGGCCGAGCAGACCGCCAAGGCGACCGGCGATATCGGCCAGCAGATCGCCAGCATTCAGAGCGCCACCCATGAATCGGTCGAAGCGATTCAGGCGATCGGCACCACCATTGCGAGGATGTCGGAGATTGCCGCCACCATCGCCTCGGCGATTGAGCAGCAGGGCGCGGCGACCCAGGAGATTTCCCGCAACGTCCAGCAGGCGGCGGCCGGTACCCACGAAGTCTCCGCCAATATCTGCACCGTCCAACATGGCGCGACTGACACCGGCGCGGCGTCCTCCCAGGTGCTGACCGCGGCCAAAGCGCTGTCGCGCGACAGCAACCGCCTAAAACTCGAAGTCGGCAAATTCCTGAATACGGTGCGCGCCGCCTAAGCTTGCGCGATCTGAGGCCATCAGCGCCGCAAGCGCGCCGCGCATCATCGTGCAGAGCTGATCGCCCCGCAAGCCGTCTGGTCTGCGGGGCGAGGCTTGCTTGGTCACCGGACCGTCATGTCGGCCTCCATTGCGCACGAAAGAGCATTATTCATCTGGCTTTTCGGCTTGCCTTTGCGCCGATCTTGGCGAGATGATTGGTCGTGAACGGCCGGTTCTGTGATTTCTGGTTGCGCAGGATCAATGCGCAAGTGATCACGAGTCAAAAATCCTGCGGGTGCAATGATCACCGCTAAGGGAGGCTTTGGTAATGTCGCTGTTACCGATCAGGACGGTGCTGCCTGTAACGATCGCCGCCATGACGATCGCTGTTGCGAGTGTCGATAACGCCAACGCACGCAGCAAGTTCGAGAAGGGCGAGGTCAAGGCAATCGCGGAGGAGGCGTTTATCTACGGCTTCCCGATGGTGATGAATTATGGCGTGTATTATGAGTCGTTCATCGACACCGCGTCATCGCAATACAAGGCGCCATTCAATCAGCTCTACAATACGGCCCGGGTCTATACGCCCGCCGATACCGCTGTGGTGACGCCGAACAGCGACACGCCCTATTCCTTCATCGGCATGGATCTGCGCGCTGAGCCGATCGTGATCTGCAATCCGGATATCGAGAAGTCGCGGTACTTTTCGGTGCAGCTGATCGACATGTACACCTTCAACTACGGCTATATGGGCACACGCACCACCGGCAACGCTGCGCATTGCGCGCTGATCGCCGGACCGCGCTGGAAAGGCAAAGTGCCCAAGACGATCAGCACCGTGTTCCGCAGCGAGACGGATTTTTCGCTCGGCCTGATCCGCACCCAGCTGTTCAACGCCGCCGATATCGACAATGTCAAGAAGATCCAGGCTGGCTACCGGGCGCTGCCGCTGTCGCAATTCGAGGGGCGGGCGGCGAAAGCGCGCGCCGCAGCGGTGAAATGGCCCAAGATCGACAAGGAACTCGGCGCCAAAGACCCGTTCGCCTATCTGAACTTCCTGCTGAGCTATGCTCCGGCAACGGGCCCGGCGGCGGTTGAGGCGCCGATGCGGGCGCGCTTTGCCAAGATCGGCATTGCTGCTGGTAAGCCGTTCGATGTCACCAAGCTGACGGCGGATCAGAAGGAAGAACTGGAAGCTGGCATCAAGAGCGGCATGGAGAAGATCAAGGCCAAGATAGACAATCTTGGCGGCGTCGAGAACGGCTGGCGCATCGCCAGCAACGCGTTCGGCGACCGGGCGATGTATGCCGGCGATTACGCGCGCCGTGCCGCCGCAGCGATGGCCGGCATCTATGGCAACGACGCCGTTGAGGCGCTCTATCCGATGCTGGCGACCGATAGCGAGGGCAAGAAGCCGGACACCGGCGTGAGCAACTACGCGCTGACCTTCCCAGCCGGCATGCTGCCGCCCGCCAAGGCGTTCTGGTCGGTGACCATGTATGACGGCAAGACCCAGCTTCTGATCAACAATCCGATCAATCGCTATTTGATCAACTCGCCGATGCTGCCGGACCTGAAGAAGAACGCCGACGGCTCGCTGACGCTGCTGCTGCAGAAGGACTCGCCGGGCCCCGACAAACAGGCCAACTGGCTGCCGGCGCCCAATGGTCCGGCCTATATCGTGATGCGGATCTATTGGCCGGAAGCCTCGGCACTGAATGGCTCGTGGAAGCCGCCGGCAGTGCAGATCGTCAAGGCCGAGCCGCCGGCCGCGCCGGCACCGGCTGAACCGGCGACGCCGACCGACGCCAGTCAGGCGGCGCCAGCCAAGGCCGACGCGGCCAACCCTGAGCCGGCCAAATCTGAGCCCGCCAAATCGGAGGCTGCCACGCCTGAGGCTGCCAAGAGTGAGCCCGACAAGGCCGAGCCAGCCGCCGCGCAGCCCGCGACGCCCGATCCGGCCAAGGACCAGCCGCAGAAGCAGCAATAGGCGCGATCAGCGGCCCGGCAGCGATCCGCTGTCCCACAAGGCGCCGCCCGCAGGCGGCGCCTTTAAGGGCCGCCGATAACAACTGCCAGGCCTGTCTTGCGTCAGGCCTGTCTTGCATAGGCCTAGGCGCAGGCGAACCAAGGCGCGCGCGTCACCAGCGCCGCATGGTTCGCTGAGACCGGTCCGCTCGCTATTTGGTCACCATGCGCGCTGTCGGCGCCGGGGCAGGTGGCGCCGGCGAGATCGAGAAGGTCAGCCAGGTGTTCCAGCCTGAGGGCCGACGGTCAGCCTCGAATTCGTAATAACCTTTCAGGTTGAGATAGCCCTGCTGGCCGGCGATCGGGAACATATAGCCGATCTGCGGCCCGACCGCGGCAACCCGCGATTTGTTATCGCCGAGGATCGGCAGCGCACCGCTGTCGGCAGTGAGCTGCTGATAGACATAGCCGACGGCGCCGATCTGCAATTGCTTGGTCAGGAATTTCGAAGCACCCCAGTCGAGATGCCAATCAATGCCGCTGCGATAGCCGGTGGAGTCATTGGTGAGATTGTAGGTCAGGCCGCTGACCGCAGAAAATTCCAACCCGCTTTGCGGATTGAAATAGGTGTAGCCGGCGCCACCATCGATCGCGCCATGGCCGATGCCGAGATTGGCCAGCCGCCGCGAATCATAGGCACCGACCGGAATGTCGCCGGTGACATAGGTCATGAAATTGTTGTAGCCAATGTTCCAGCGCAGCGCGGCCATCGGATACAGGTCGCCAAAGCCCTCGACGGTGCTGCTGAGGCTGCCGGCGCGGCTGACATTAAAGCCGGGCACGCCGGCTGTGATGATGCCGTCCAGCGTCGAGTGATTGCGGCCGGTGATCGCTGTCATGCCGAGTGTCAGTTGCCCGCCCAGCACCGGGGTTGCGAAGGTGTAGGTCGGGTTGAGCAACAGCAGATCGACGTCTGATTTCAGCTTGGCGTCGAAACTGACATTCACGGTGCGGTCCAGTCCGCCAATGGTGATTTGCCGTGCCGCCGCCACCGCGCCGGAAGCCGACACCGACGTGTGATAATAGACCGAGTTCATCGCCCATCCGACTTCGCGTGGCACCGCGGCGAGGCTGCCGAACGTGCCCGGCAGCCAGAAGCTGACCCCGCCTTCATCCGCATGAGCGGTCGTGGCGCCATGGCCAATCGCAACCGCCACGATCGCCGATGACAGCAATCCGGCTACCGTTTTCGGCAGGCGGCGCTTGGCTGTCGCCGCTCCAGCAGCAGCGGTCGTTCGCACCATCACTCTGTCACCCGTCATCAAGCGCCCCCAAACGCGTCGGAATCGCTGCGATCAGCGTTGTTGTAATGTTGTGTTTTGTCTCAGTAGCACGGCGGATAGGGATAGTAGCCGCATGCCGGCCGTGCATAGGGACCGTAGGCATAGGCGCCATAGGCCGCCGCTGCGCCGACTGCTGCCGCCGCGCCGGCATAATAGGCGCCACGATAGGCGGTTCGCCGGGCAGCGCCGGCAAATGACAGCGGCGTGAACGGCCGGCCGATGATGTCGATGAACACCGCGGCGGCACCGTCGCCGCCCTTGATGTCGCCTTCAAGTACATCGACGTCGAAGGCTAGCGTGTCGCCCTCGAGCTTAGGCGACTTCAGCACCACCACCACGTCGCGCACCCCGCCGCCATCCTTTTGAAACACCGAGACAGTGGCGTTGGGCGGATCTTTTGCGAAATTATCACTGCCGGTGCTCCAATCTTCGACAATGCGGCTGGTCAGGTCGTGGCCAGCGGCGCGCACGGGTCGGTCTGCGAACACAATGGCATTGGGGGAGACGCCGCTCAGCGTCAGCTTGCCGCCTTGCAGGCTGGCGCCTTTGGCATTCAGCACAAACAGCGACGGCACTACTTCGGGCTTGGCTTGGCCGATCGACTTCTGCAGAGGCACATGCGGCGGCGGTGCTGATGAAGATGGCTGCTGTGCAGACGCGGCTCCGGCACTCACCAGCAGCAGACTGACGGCAAACGATACACGAAGTCCTGAAAACGACATCAGAATCTCCTACGCAAAGCAATGGTATCAAATGCAGCGATGGTGATGGATAATCGCCGATCACTCAAGTGATCAGTTGGCGTCTTTCCCCGGTAGAGTCGTTTCCTGCCGGCTGACGCCGGTCTCGTGCTGCGGCGCAAAGCATGATCACCATCACTTGTTGCGGTGCATCAATACCCGCTTGGTTCGCGCGTTATTTGGGTAATTGGCAGCAGGACCGCGGCTTTGCCGCTGTCGTTGCACGTGGCGGCGCACGAACTTGACGAATATCAAAGTTTATCGGCCGCTCATGGGGCCCAATCCTCACCATCCATATTGTCATTGTTGGTAACGGCTCTGGCTGATGCTGATCAATCGACGCCATGATGAAACTGTCATTTGGCTGTCGTCAGCCCGGCGGTGCTCGCAGCGATCGAGCAAGCGCTTTCGCCGTTCATCGCGACCCGTATCAGCATCAATCAGCGGTCCGCGCGCGGCGCCGCTCAATGGGGCAAGCGCCGGTTCGGTGCGGTCCTGCGATGATGTTCACGTTGATAATCATGCACAATTGCTGGGGGAGATATGGCCGTGACACTGCGACGATCTCTGCTATCCGTTTGCGCCGGCCTGGCTGCGGCATTGACATGGGCAACGGCCGCGCAAGCTCAGCAAGTGCGCGGCACCCCTGGCGCGCCGAGCGCCACCATGACGCTGCCCGGCCTGCAACTGCCGGCCCCATCGCCGCCCTTCGCCGGCACCATCATGCCCAATGCGGTGGACAGCAGCTCGGCCTGGCCGCCGCAAATCATGCCACCGGCGAGTGCGCCCAACGTGCTGCTGATCCTGACCGACGACGTCGGCTTTGGTGCGCCATCGACCTTTGGCGGCGTGATCCCGACACCGACCCTCGACCAGGTCGCCGCGTCCGGGCTGCGCTACACCAGCTTCCACACCACGGCGCTGTGTTCGCCGACCCGATCGGCGCTGCTGACCGGGCGCAATCATCACCAGCTCGGGTTCGGGACGGTCAGCGAATTGTCGACCGGCTATCCCGGCTACAACTCAATCATGCCGCGTGAGACCGCCACGATTGCTGCGATCCTGCGTCAAAACGGCTATTCGACCGCGTGGTTCGGCAAGGATCATAACGTTCCGCCGTGGGAAGCCAGCGCCGTCGGTCCGTTCACCAATTGGCCGGTCGGCCAAGGCTTTGATTATTTCTATGGCTTCATCGGCGGTGATACCAGCCAGTGGCAGCCCGGCAACCTGTTCCGCAACACCACGCCGATCCACCCCTATAATGGCAAGCCCGGCTGGAATCTCACCACCGCGATGGCGGATGAGGCGATCGATCACATCCGGCAGCACACCGAGATCGCACCCAGCCGGCCGTGGTTTGTCCACTACGCTCCCGGGGGCACGCACGCCCCGCATCACCCCACCAAGGAGTGGATCGATAAGATCGAACAGATGCATCTGTTCGACGATGGCTGGGAGAAGCTGCGCGAGCGGATTTTTGACAATCAGCAACGGCTGGGCGTGATCCCCAGCAATGCGACGCTGCCGGCTTGGCCGGCTGACATGCTGAAGCGCTGGGCCGATCTCAGCCCCGTCGAGAAGAAGCTGTTCATCCGCCAAGCGAACGTCTATGCGGCCTATCTGGCGCACACTGACCATGAGATCGGCCGGGTGATCGCGGAAGTGCAGCGGCTCGGCCAGCTCGACAACACGCTGATCATTTATATCAGCGGCGACAATGGCAGCAGCGCAGAAGGCTCGGTCAACGGAACGCCCAATGAGGTGATGTATTTTAACGGCATCGCGCTCGACGCCGAAAAGCAGATGCCGTGGTACGACGCCTGGGGCACCGACCAGACCTATAATCACATGGCGGTCGGCTGGACCTGGGCGTTCAGCACGCCCTATCGGTGGACCAAACAAGTGGCGTCGCATTTCGGCGGCACCCGCAACGGCATGGCGATCTCATGGCCCGCCAAGATCAAGGATCGCGGCGGCATTCGCACCCAATTCCATCACGTCATCGATATCGCGCCGACCATTTTGGAGGTGACCGGCATCCCGCAGCCGAACATGGTCGATGGCATTGCGCAGCGGCCGATGGACGGCGCATCGCTGGCCTACACATTCCCCGCCGAGGCCAAGACGCAGCCCTCGAACCACAAGACGCAGTATTTTGAAATTCTCGGCAACCGCGCTCTGTATCACGACGGCTGGATCGCCAGCACCACACCGCCGGTCCCACCCTGGGCGAGCGTGGCGGCGCCGCGCCCTGCGGATGTCATGAACGACTTCGCGTGGGAGCTGTACAATCTGGCGGATGATCCGACCCAGATCCGCGACCTCGCCAAAGCGCAGCCGGTCAAGCTGCGCGAGCTGCAAGAGATGTTCATCATGGAGGGGGTGCGCAATCAGGTGTTCCCGCTGAACAACTCGATCACGGCGATGGTGGCGCCGCGGCCCGGTCCTGCGGCGGGTCGCAAACAATTCGTCTATAGCGGCCCGTCGTGCTGCACCCAGGCCAACGCCGCGCCGTCGATCCTGAACCGCTCGTTCCGGATCAGCGCGGAGGTCACCATCCCGGAGGGCGGGGCCAATGGCGTGCTGGTCACCCAGGGCGGCCGGTTCTCCGGCTGGGGCTTTTATCTGAAGGACGGCAAGCCGACTTTTACGATGAACCTGTTCAACGTCGAGCGGCCGAAATGGCAGGCGGCGGACGCGCTCAAGCCGGGCCGGCACACGGTCGCGTTCGACTTCACGCTGCAGCAGCAAGGCGAGGTGCCGTTCGGACACGGCGGCACCGGCGTCATGTCGATCGATGGCGCGGAGGCCGCGCGCCTGACTGTGCCGCAAACCACGCCGTTCACGCTCGCCTGGGACGAGACCTTTGATGTCGGCAGCGACACCGGCACCTCGGTCGAAGACAAGGACTATCAGGTGCCGTTCGCGTTCTCCGGCAAGATCGAAAAAATCACCATCGATCTCGGCGAAGGGCCGGTGTCGGAAGCGTCGATGACCGCTTGGGTCAAGGCGATCTCGAGCCGCGATGCTGAACGACCGGCTCCCGGGGTGGCGCCGGCTGCCAATACCAAAAGTAAAGCGAAATAGGGGGCTGCAATGTTGCATTCATCTCACCGGATCATGGTCGTGATCGGCCTGATCGCGATCGGCCTGATGCCATCAGGCCTAAGTCCGTCAGGCGTGATCCAATCAGCCTTGATCCAGTCAGCTTCGGCGCAAGCGACCGATAATGAGACGCTCAAGGACATGCTCGCTGTCCAGATCCGCTCGCAGGGTTACAATTGCGGTCAGGCGCTCGAGGCGAAGCAAGATCAGCAACTTTCAAAGCCCGACCATGGCGTGTGGGTGCTGAAATGCAGTAATGCGACGTTCAGGATCAGTCGTGCTCCAGACATGGCCGCGAAGGTCGAGCAGCTGCCATAGCGTGTTGTTCGATTGTCGTCGCCGATCAGAGGTCGGCATGCAAAGCGTAACTGATCTGCTGCCGGTGACGCCGTCGATCGATCAGCTCGGCCGCATCATCGCCAATGTCGCGGCGCCGGCATTTCTGCTCGGCGCCGTGGCGGCTTTCATTTCCGTGTTGATCTCCAGGATCAACCGGGTCATCGATCGTGCGCAGTTCATCAGCAGCATTTCGGATAGCGACTCTGCCAGATCATTCCTGAAGGGTGATCTGCCGCGGCTGCGGCGGCGGGTGACGCTGCTCAACAGGTCGCTGTATTGCGCCGTGGTGGCGGCCATCCTGACCACGCTGATCATCATTGTCGCCTTCATCAGTTCGCTGCTGCATTTCGCGCATGAATATGGCGTTGCGGTCCTGTTCACGGCGGCCATGGTGATGTTCTCGATGTCCTTGATCGATCTGGCGCGCGAAACCCGGATTGCGCTGCACGACAATGATCTGCGCGTCTAGGGAGCGGCGAATTGAAGGGTGCAGGTGGCCACGATGATGCGCCGCATTGCGGTCGCGCTGCTGCTGGCGGTCGGCAGTGGGCTGTTGGTGCTGATGGCCAGCGCGCTCGCCGGTCCACCCGCGGCGAATGAGCCGGCGCACGCGCAGCCCGCCGAGGCCCCGCAATTCGTCGGCAGCGAAAGCTGTGGCGGCTGTCATCCGCAGCAAGCCAAGCTGTGGCGCGGCTCCCAACACCGCCACGCCATGGATCACGCCACCGAGCAAACGGTGCGCGGCGACTTTAACGACGCGAGTTTCGACTATGCCGGCACGCGCTCGCGCTTCTTCCGCAAGGACGGCCAATTCTGGGTCGAGACCGATGGGCCGGACGGCCAACTCGGCACGTTTCAGATCAAATACACTTTTGGCGTCGAGCCGCTGCAGCAATATCTGATCGCCTTTCCCGATGGCCGGGTTCAGGCGCTGTCGATCGCGTGGGACAGCAGAGCCAAGAACCAAGGCGGCCAGCGCTGGTTTCATCTCTATCCCGGTGACAAGGTCACCAGCACCGATCCGCTGCACTGGACCAAACTCAACCAGAACTGGAATTTCATGTGCGCCGAATGTCATTCGACCGGCGTGCGTAAGAACTACGACCCGGCCAGCAATCAGTTCGCGACCACCTTTGCTGAAATCAGCGTGGGCTGCGAAGCCTGCCATGGCGCAGGCTCGCGCCATGTCGGCTGGGCGCGGCAACCGGCGGCCACACGCAGCGCCGACAATGGCCTTGTGGTGCAATTCGACGAGCGCAATGGCGTGAGCTGGATAGCGGAGCAGGGCGCCGCACCCCCGCAGCGCAGCGCGCCGCCCGCGCAGCTGCGCAAAGAGGTCGAGACCTGCGGGCTGTGCCACGCCCGGCGCGGCCAGCTCGCCGAGGATTGGCGGCCGGGACAGCTGTTGTCCGACAGCCATCGCGTCGCACTGCTCGACCGCCGTCTATTTCACGCCGATGGCCAGATCCGTGACGACGAGGAGACCTACAACTACGCGCCGTTCAAACAGAGCAAGATGTTTGCGCATGGCGTCACCTGCAGCGACTGCCATGATCCGCACAGCGCAGCGCTGAAAGCCCCTGGCGATGGCGTGTGCACGCAATGTCACCGAGCCGAGCGCTATGGCAGCGCCGCGCATCGCCGCCACAGCGACGCACACCCGGCACTGGCCTGCACCTCCTGCCACATGCCCGAGCGGCGCTACATGGTGATCGACCGTCGCCATGACCATGGTTTTCGGGTGCCGCGCCCTGATCTTTCGGTGCGCACCGGCGTGCCCAATGCTTGCAATGATTGCCATCAGGACAAATCGGCGTCGTGGGCGGCAGAGGCGATCGCCGCCTGGTTTGGGCCGGACCGCCGTGGTTCTCACGCCAACACCGCCGCAGCGTTTGCCGCAAGCTGGAGCGGAGCTGCCGAGGCTCAAACCTTGCTGAGCGCGCTGGCCGGATCAGCCGCGACGCCGGCAATCATTCGCGGCAGCGCGCTCGCCGAGCTGCCGGCTGCGGATATCGAGCTGATCAAGCGCGCGCTGGCTGATCCCGATCCGTTGGTGCGTTTAGGGGCGCTGGAGCGGCTCGAGCCGGTGAGGGCGGAGCTGCGCTGGATGATCGCCGCGCCGCGGCTTGCCGATCCTGTGCGCGGGGTGCGGATCCGCGCGGCCGAGCTATTGGCCGCGCTGCCGCCGGCACGGCGACCAAGTGCCGATCAACAGGCTTTTGGCCGAGCCGCCGCGGAATTCATCGCGGCGCAGCAGCTCAATGCTGATCGCCCCGAGGCTCGCACCGCGCTTGGCAGCTTTTTCCTCAATCAAGCCGAACCGCTACAGGCCGAGGCCGCATATCGCGCCGCGCTCGGCCTTGATCCTGCCTTTGCGCCGGCCGCGATCAATCTGTCCGACCTCTACCGGCAACTCGGCCGCGACCGCGACGGCGAGCTGGTGCTGCGCGCGGCGCTGGCGAAGTCGCCGGACAATGGCGCCCTGCATCACGCCCTTGGCCTCGCTCTGGTCCGTGACCAGCGTTATCAGGCCGCGATCGAGGAGCTGCGCGAAGCGGTGCGTCTTCAGCCGGATGACGCTCACTATCGCTATGTGCTGGCGATTGGCTTGAATTCGATCGGCCGCCGCGACGAAGCCATGGCGGTGCTGCAAGGTGGCCTTGAACGACACCCCAATCATGGCGAGCTATTGTCAGCGGCGATCAACATAGCACGCGCGCAAGGCGACCGCGCCGCAGCTCTGCGCTATGCCGAACAGCTGGCGCGACTGGCGCCCGCCGACGCCCGGCTGGCCGATCTGATCCGCGAATTGAAACGATAGCGAGCTGCCTTGCGCGCATCGCCAGCGCTGGCCTGGGGCTCCACCGCCGCGGCGAATATACTTCCGTATATCCGGCCTATCCGTTTCCCTGCTCACATTTCGGCGCCAAGACGGCTATCGAGAGGAGACGGCGTTTCATGGTCCGCCAGGATCTGAAACGCGGATCGGATCATCCATCCAGCATCGCCCAACCACTGCACGGATCACCGCAACAAATGGACAGCAGCCCTAGTCGCTGTTCGGTGGCGACCACACCACTCCATCGAACAGCTCATCATCCAGCCATGATCGCCCCCGGCCTCGACTGCCGGGCATGCTGCGCGCAAGCCTGACGGCTGCGCGGCTTGCCTCCAGCCGGACCGCGGTCCGGTCACAGGAGGTCAGCCATGATCATCTCCCTCGCCATCGTCGGTTTCCACATGCTCGCCGCAGCCCGTCAACATGGAGTTGGCGCCGTGCTGCGCGCCAATATCCGGCGCGCCCAGCCTTGTCACGATCAGCGCCGCGATCGCTGCCAGCACCAGCCATCCCGCAACCGGGCGATCGCGAGTTGGCGTCGTGATGCCGTGACCGGCCGCCTGGAATGCCGCTGGGTGTCCGACCAACAGTCTTAAGCGGGGCCTTGATGATGCAGCCCAACAGCCGCAAGGACGCTTCCTCCATGCTTAGTCCAGTCGACGCAAGCCAAAGCGAACGGCGCACTACGGCAAACGACGCGCGCGTATTGGTGACCCGACGCCGCCTGTATGCAGGCGTTGCGCTCGTTGTTGCCGCGGTTGGCCTCGGCGTGATCGTGTATCGCCTCGGTGCGGCCCCGGCCGCACGTCCGCCATCAATGGCCGGCGCCGAGATCGGCGCGGCGTTCATCAAGGATGGCAATCTGATCCGTATTCCGGAGGGCTCGCCGCTCCGACGGCAACTTTCCGTCCAAGCGGTGATGCCGCGCGAGGTGGTGCGTGATCTCGTGATTCCGGCCGTCGTCGAGGCCGATCCGGCGCGCATCATGAAAGTGCTGCCGCCGCTCGCCGGGCGGGTGACCGAACTGAACGTCAGGCTCGGCGAACGGGTCGAGCGCGGCCAGCCGCTGCTGGTGATGGATTCTCCCGATCTGCGCAGTGCCTATGCCGACTACGATCGCAGCAAGGTGACCTTGGACCTCACCGCCAAGAATCGGGACCGGCTCCGCTCGCTCGGGGTTGGTGGCGGAGTGGCGCTAAAAGACATCCAGAACGCCGACGCCGAATTTATCACGGCCAATGCCGAACATCAGCGAGCCGAAGCGCGTCTGCAACAAATCGGTGTCGATCCCAATGCCGTGAACAAGTCGCGGATCGTGACGATCGCCGCGCCAATCTCCGGCAGCATCCTCGATCTCTCGGTTGCGCCCGGCGCTTATTGGAACGACACCACCGCTTCGATGCTGACCATCGCCGATCTCAGCAAGATCTTTGTGACCGCCAATCTGCCTGAAAAGGACACCACGCGCGTCACCGAGGGGCAGGCGGTCGCCGTGAGGCTAGCCGCCTATCCCGGCGAGGTGCTCGAAGGCGTGGTGTCGTTTATCAGCGCTTCGCTGGATGCCGACACCCGTCGCACCAAGGTGCGGATCACCTTCGATAACCCGCACACGCGCCTGAAGCCTGGCATGTTCGCGAGCGTCACGTTTTTCTCCGGCAAGGAGCTGATCCCGGTCATTCCGGTCAGCGCGGTGCTGTTCAGGGACGATGCCAGCCAGGTGTTTGTCGAGGTTGAGCCGTGGGTGTTCGAGCCGCGCCCGATCGATGTCGGCTTCCAAAAGGATGATCAGGCGATCGTGCAGGCTGGCGTCCATGCCGGCGATCGGGTGATCGTCAAGGGCGGGGTTCTCCTCAATGATTAATCGCATTGTCGAACGCGCCCTGAACCGCCGTCTGCTGGTCTGGGTGCTGGCGATCGCTGTGGCGGTCTATGGCTATTACTCCTGGACGCAGCTTGCAGTCGAAGCCTATCCGGACATCTCCGACGTCACCTCGCAGGTCGTCACCCAGGCCCCCGGGCTTGCCGCCGAAGAAGTCGAGCGCCAGATCACTATTCCGCTCGAGCGCGAACTGAATGGCACGCCCGGACTGTTCGTGATGCGCTCAAAAAGCGTGTTCGGGCTGTCGCTGATTACGCTGGTGTTTCGCGATGGCGTTGATAGCTATTGGGCGCGCCAGCGCATCACCGAGCGGATCGGCAACGTCACGCTGCCGGAGGGCATTAGCCCGGGGCTCGATCCGCTGACTTCGCCGATTGGCGAGATTTACAGATACACGCTGCAATCGCACAGCAAGGATCTGCGCGAACTTTCGGAAATCCAGCGTTGGACAGTGATCCCGGCGCTCAAGCAGGTGGCGGGCGTGGCCGATGTCTCCAATTTCGGCGGCATCACCACTCAATTCCAGCTTGAACTCGATCCCTCGCAGCTGATGCGCTTTCACCTGTCGCTGAAGAATGTCATCAACGCGATCGAAGCCAATAGCTCGAATTCCGGCGGCAGCGTGCTGAACCGAGGCGAACTCGGCTATGTGGTGCGTGGCATCGGTCTCATTCAGAGCCTTGATGACATGGGCAACATCGTGGTGGCGCAGCGCAGCGGCACGCCGATCTTTGTGCGCGATCTCGGCAAGCTCAAGCTCAGCAATCAGGAACGACGCGGGGTTTTTGGCAAAGATCATCGCGGCGATATGGTGTCCGGCATCGTGCTGCTGTTGCGAGGTGAGAATCCCAGCCAGGTGCTCGATGGCATTCATGCCAAGGTGGAGAAGCTGAACAAGATGCTGCTCGCCTCAGACGTTCAGATCGTTCCCTATCTGGATCGATCGAATCTGGTTGAGGCCACCGTCACAAAAGTCTCGCATACCGTGTTTGAAGGGATCGGCCTGGTGCTGATCGTGCTGATTCTGTTTCTCGGCAGCCCGCGCAGCGCGATCGTGGTCGGGGCGACCATTCCGTTCGCGATGCTGGTGGCATTCGCGTTGATGTATCTGACCAATATCCCGGCCAATCTGCTGTCGCTCGGCGCGATCGATTTCGGGATTCTGGTCGATGCGTCGATTGTGATGACCGAAGCGATTTTGCGGCGGCGCGAAGCACGGCCCGGCGAGGTGTTGACCGAAAGCGACGTGCGCGAGGCTGCGTTGCAGGTCGCAAAGCCGATCTTTTTCGCCACCTTGGTGATTATCGCTGCCTATCTGCCGCTGTTCGCATTTCAGCGGGTCGAAGCCAAGCTGTTTTCGCCGATGGTTTACGCGGTGGGCTACGCTCAGCTTGGCGCGCTGCTGTTTGCCATGGCGATCGTGCCCGGGCTCGCTTATGTCGCCTATCGCAAGCCGATCCGGCTATTTCACAATCCCGTATTGGAGTGGCTGGAGCAATCGTATCGGCGCGCGCTGCGGCAGCTGCTCGATCGTCCGCGCAAGGCGCTGGCGATCGCCGGCGTCGCCGCGTTGGCTGTGGTTGGCCTTGGTGCGTCGGTTGGGCGCGAGTTTCTGCCTGAGCTTGATGAAGGATCGATCTGGCTGCAAGTGCAGATGCCGTCCGGCATCTCGCTGGCCACCGCGACTGAAATGGCCTCGGAACTGCGCAGCACGCTGCGGGAATTTCCGGAAGTCTCGTATGTGACGACCCAGCTTGGCCGCAACGACGACGGCACCGACTCCTGGACGCCGTCGCACATCGAAGTCAGCGTCGGCCTTCATCCTTATGACAGCTGGCCTTCGGGCGGCAGCAAGCACGATCTGATCCGCCGCATGTCCGAACGGTTTCGGACCCTGAGCGGCTTTGAGATCGGCTTCAGCCAACCGATGATCGACGGCGTGAACAGCAAGATCGCCGGCGCCCATAGCCAGCTGGTGGTCAAGATCTTCGGTGACGATTTCAAGGAGCTGCGCAGGATCGCCAAAGAGATTGTCGGGGTGCTGAAAGCGACACCGGGCGCCACCGACGTCGCGATTGATCAGGAACCGCCGCTGCCGCAGATCGCCATCAAGGTCGATCGCGAAGCGGCTGCCCGCTATGGCATCAATGTCTCGGATATTGCCGACTTGATCGAAAAAGGCATTGGCGGCGGCCCGGTCAGCCAGGTGTTCATCGGCGAGCGGGTCTATGACGCCACCGTGCGGTTCTCACCGGCTGACAGGAGCACTCCGGAGGCAATCAGCAATCTGACCCTGACCTCGAGCGACGGCGCGCTGATCCCGCTGTCGCAGATCGCCAAGGTGGTGCTGCAATCGGGCGAGAGCTCCATTACCCGGGAGATGAATGCGCGCCATCTCACCGTCAAGCTGAACTACCGCGATCGCGATCTGTCGTCGCTGCTGGCGGACGCCCAGCAGCGGCTGGCCGCTGAGGTCCATTTCGATCCGGAAAAGTATCGTATCGAATGGGGCGGTCAGTTCGAGAACCAGCGGCGCGCCGAGCAGCGCATGATGCTGATCATGGCATTGGTGCTGGGATTGATGGTGATCCTGCTCTATCCGCAATTTGGCGTGCTGCGCCAGGCCTTGCTGGTTCTGGCCATCGTGCCGCTGGCGACGCTGGGCGGACTGATCGCCATTCACCTGACTGGAATGACGCTCAATGTGGCGTCGAGCGTCGGCTTCATCGCGCTGTTCGGCGTGGCCATCATGAATGGCGTGGTGATGGTGGCCAATCTCAACCGCGTGCGCGCGGCCGGAGTGCCTCTGCATGACGCGGTAATGATCGGAGCGTGCGAGCGGCTGCGGCCGGTGTTGATGACCGCGGTCGTCGCCACGGTCGGCATGTTGCCTGCCGCGCTTGCCACCGGCGTCGGCAGCGACGTGCAGCGCGGGGTGGGAACAGTGGTCGCGGGCGGGTTGCTGACGGCAACGCTGCTGACGCTGTTCATCATCCCGACATTCTATCTGCTGGTGGAGCGGTGGGCGGAGCGCCGGGTCAAGGCCCGGCAATCGGCTGCGAATGCAGCCATTGATGCTTAATCGATAATGCGTGGCGGCCAATTCGGGAATGACGCGGGGCGAGGCGGCGCGTCGTCCGTGGGCGAATGACGAACCAGCCGGGGGACTGATGATCATGCGGCAATTTCATTGGCTGATCGGTCTGGCTGTGGCGACCTGCTTGTCAGGCTGCGCGGTCGGTCCTGACTTCAAGACGCCGCCGGCGCCACAGGTTGGCAGCTATCTTGCTGCGTCGGTCCGCAATCCAACCAATGCCGATCAGGTACCGGATCGGACAATCAATCGCGGCGGTGACATTCCTGCGCAGTGGTGGGACATGTTGCGCGCCCGCAAGCTGATGCGGCTCGTAGAAGATGCGATCGCGCACAATACCGATCTCGCGGCGGCGGAAGCTGCGGTGCGCGTCGCGCAGGCCAATGCGCTCGCGCAGCGCGGCGCGCTGTTTCCAAATGTCGATGCGAGTGTTGACGCCAGTCGGCAGCAGATCGCGGTGACGCCCGGTGTTGATCCCAGCACCGGCGCTGCGACGCCCGGGCCGTCGCGCTTTAGTGTCGTCACCCGCCAGGTCAGAGTCTCGTTCGTGCCTGATGTGTGGGGCGGCATTCGTCGGCAGATCGAGACCGCGGACGCGGAGGTCGAGGCGCAGCTGTTTCAGCGCGAGGGCACCTATTTGACGCTCGCGTCCAATGTCGCGCTCGCTGCCATTGAGGAGGCGCGGCTGCACGGCCAGATCGCTGCGATCAATCGGATTCTCGAGTTGAAGACCGATCTGCTGCGCATCTTGCGGCGGCAGAACGAGATTGGCTACACCACCTTGCTTGACGTCACCACTCAGGAAACCGCAGTGGCGCAGACCCGGCTGCTATTGCCGCCGCTCGAACTGCAATTGGCAAAGCAGCGCCACCTGTTCGCCTATCTCAGCGGCCGTTTTCCGAACGACGCGACGCTGCCGAGCTTCCAGCTCGCGGATTTCCGCTTGCCGCGCACACTGCCGCTCAGCCTGCCCGGCGATCTTGTCCGGCAGCGTCCAGATATCCGCACCGCCGAGGCGACGTTGCGCGGCGCGAATGCCGGCATCGGTGTCGCGATCGCCAACCGGCTGCCGCAGATCACGCTCAGCGCGAATGGTGGCAAGACCTGGTCGAACGTTCCCGAGCTGTCACCGACTGGCGCCATCTGGGCGGTCGGCGGCGGCGTCGCGCAAAAACTCTTCGATGCCGGCACACTGGCCGCCAAGCAACGCGCGGCCGAAGAGGCGACCAATCAGGCGCTGGCGCAATATCGCAGCGTGGTGCTCGCCGCATTCCAGAACGTGGCTGACGTTCTGAAGGCGCTGCAATCGGACGCCCGGGCCATTGAGGCGGCAACTGCGGCGAAAGCCGCCGCTGAGCGCAATGTCGATCTCATTCGCCGACAGCTCGACCAGGGCCAGGTCAATGTGACGATCCTGATCGAGGCCCAGCGGGCCTATCTCGATACGTCATTGGCGCTGGTCGATGCGCAGGCCGCGCGGCTGGCCGACACGGTGGCGTTGTTTCAGGCGCTTGGCGGCGGCTGGTGGAACAGGGCCGACAGCAGGGCGGAGATGGCGGCAATATCGGCGCGGTGACGATCGGGCGGCGATCTCATCGTGGCGCAGCGGCATCGCCAAGCGCGCGGCACACGATCAAGAGCGAACGCTCGATCCGGCACTTGACGGTTCAGGTCGCGATCGGGCCTAGTTTGACGCGGCGCCGAACCGCCGCAGGCCGTTGGATCGCGGTTCCTTTTTGTCCGCGCCTAGAAATAGCAGATGCTCATGAAGTTGAAACGAACAGACTGGCCGCGATTGCAGTCGCTGATGCTGATTGCCCCGTTTCTGCTGGCAATGGCGGTGATCTTTGTGATGGATACCATCACAGATTATGCGATCGCCGCCGCGGTGTTCTATACCACGGTGATCTTGGTGGCGACCCGCCTGCTGTCGGCTCGCGCGGTGGTCGTTCTCGCATGTTCATGCGTGCTACTGACCCTGGTGAGCTTCGCGTTCACGCGGTCCGGGGTCTATGAGGTCGGGCTGGTCAATACCGCTATCAGCATCGTCGCGATTGGCGTCACCACCTATCTCGCGCTGCGGCTGGTCGCGGCCGAGGCAACGGCATACGAGACACGTGAGCGGCTGCTGCGGATCGCGCGCGTCACCAGCCTCGGCGAGCTGACCGCCTCGATCGCGCATGAAATCAACCAGCCGCTGACCGCGATCGTCACCAGCGCCGGGGCGTGCACGCGCTGGCTCGCGCAACAGCCGCCCAGCCTCGACAATGCCCGGCGCGCGATCGATCGGATCGTGCAAGAGGCCAATCGCTCGAGCGAGGTGATTGCGCGGATCCGCGGCTTCACCAGTGGCAAGGAGCCGCAGCGCAGCGCATTCGATCTCAATGACGCGATTGGCGAGATCGTGTCGCTGGCGCGCAGCCAGATCGATCACCACGAGATCGCGCTAACATTGGATTTGCAGCCGTCGTTGCCTGAGGTGCTGGCCGATAAGGTGCAGATCGAGCAGGTGGTCGGCAATTTGCTGCTGAACGCTATCGAGGCGATGACGACATCGACCAACAAGGTGCGACAATTGCGGATCGTGTCTTCGACGACCGACAACGGCGCGGTGCGCTGTTCGATTGCGGATTCCGGTGTCGGCTTTCATCAAGGCGAAGTCGACCATTTGTTCGATGCGTTTTGGACCACCAAGGCCGATGGTATTGGTCTGGGTCTCACCATCAGCCGTTCGATCATCGAAGCCAATGGCGGCCGGATCTGGGCGGAGGCGAACCAGCCAAGCGGCGCGGTGCTGCTGTTCGAATTGCCAAGCGTGAAGAGAGACACCGAATGAGCGACGATAGCTACGACGCGGGTCGGGACCAGCCGGTTGTTTACATCGTCGATGATGAGCGCGCGGTCCGTGAATCGCTGGAGGATCTGCTGGCGTCAGTCTCGTTGCGCACCCGATCATTCGCGTCGGTGCAAGATTTTCTGAATTTCGAGCTGGTCGATGCGCCGAGCTGTCTGGTGCTTGATGTGAGAATGCCTGGTCAGAGCGGCATGGAGTTTCTGGGCAATCTCGCGCAGCTCGGGCTGCGGCTCCCCACCATTGTGATCACCGGCCATGGCGACATTGCCATGGGCGTGAGGGCGATGAAGTATGGCGCGATCGAATTTCTCACAAAACCATTCCGCGATCAGGATCTGCTTGATGCGATCAATCAAGGGATCGGCGCTGACCGGGTGCGGCGCGCCAAGGACGCAGCCGTTTCTGAATTGAAGGAGCGCTGGCAGACGCTTTCGGCGGGCGAGCAGGATGTGATGAAGCGGGTGGTGCGGGGCTTGCTCAATAAGCAGATCGCGGCCGATCTCGACGTCAGCGAAATCACCGTCAAAGTGCGCCGCAGCCATTTGATGCGAAAAATGGGCGCCAAAACGCTGGCCGATCTGATCCGCTTCTATGATCAAATCCATGGCTGAGCGAGTGCGGCAGCAAGGCTGTTCGTTCATCGGATCGGCTCCAAGGCACGGGGGTGATCGCCTGGCGTTTCCAACGAGGGTTCCGGCATGGTGCCAGGACTGTCGTTGCCTAGTCCGCGGCCCTTGATCAGGCCGAAGATCGCGGGGATCACCACCAAGGTGAGCAGCGTGGACGACACCATGCCGCCGATCATCGGAACCGCGATGCGTTGCATGATCTCGGAGCCGGTGCCGGTGCTCCACAGGATCGGCAAAAGTCCGGCCATGATCGCGACCACCGTCATCATTTTTGGGCGGACACGTTCGACCGCGCCTTCCATGATCGCGGCGTGCAGATCGGAGCGCGTCAACTGGCGACCTTCGGCGGCGAATTGTGCCTTGATGGCATCAAGGGCATGGTCGAGATAGATCAGCATCACCACCCCGGTTTCCGCGGCAACGCCAGCAAGGGCGATGAAACCGACGACGACGGCGACCGAGAGGTTGAAACCGAGCGCCCACATCATCCAAAGCCCGCCGACCAGAGCAAACGGCAGCGACAGCATCACGATGAAGGTTTCAGTCAGCGATCGAAAATTGAGGTACAGCAGCAGGAAGATGATCGCCAAGGTGACCGGAACGACGATCTTCAATCGTGCCGACGCGCGTTCAAGATACTCGTACTGACCGCTCCATGTGACGTAGTAACCGGGCGGGAACGCGATGCTGGCCTGCACCGACTGCTTGGCTTCGGCGACATAGCCGCCGAGATCGCGGTCGCGAATATCGACGTAGATATAGGTCGCAAGCTGGCCGTTCTCGGTGCGGATTGACGTCGGGCCCTTGGCGGGTTGCACGGTGGCAACATCACCGAGCGGCACCGCGCCGCCGGAAGGCAGCGGCACCAGCACGTCGTCGGCGATCGCCTTGGGATTGTCGCGCAGCTCGCGCGGGTAACGCATGTTGACGGTGAAGCGCTGCCTGCCTTCGACCGTGGTCGTCACGGCCTGGCCGCCAAGTGCGGTCGCAATCGTGGCCTGCACGTCCTGGATCACGAGGCCATACCGCGCCAGCGCCAAGCGGTCCGGCACGATCTCCAGATAATAGCCGCCGATCGTGCGCTCGGCGTAGGCCGACGAGGTGCCAGGAACGGCTTTGAGAACGGCCTCGATTTGCTTGGCGAGCTTGTCGATCTGCTCAAGGTCGGTGCCCATCACCTTGACGCCGACCGGCGTGCGGATGCCGGTTGACAGCATGTCGATGCGCGCCTTGATCGGCATGGTCCAGGCATTGGAAACGCCAGGAAATTGCAGCGCCTTGTCCATCTCCGCAATCAGTCCGTCGATGGTGAGACCCGGACGCCATTGTTCCTTGGGCTTGAGGTTGATCACCGTTTCGAACATCTCGATCGGCGCCGGATCGGTCGCGGTGGCAGCGCGCCCGGCCTTGCCGTAAACCGAGTCAACTTCTGGGAAGCCGCGGATGATGCGATCCTGCAGTTGCAGCAGTTCTCCCGCCTTGGTGACGGACAGCCCGGGCAGGGTGGTCGGCATGTATAGCAGCGTGCCTTCGTTGAGCGCGGGCATGAACTCGGTGCCGAGCTTTGCGGCAGGCCAGACCGAGACGCCGAGCACCGCAAGCGCCAGCAGCACCACCGCCACCTTGGCCTTGAGCACGCCGTTGATCACCGGACGGTAGATCCAGATCAGGAAGCGGTTGATCGGGTTCTTGCTCTCGGCAACGATGCGGCCACGGACGAAGATCACCATCAGCGCCGGAACCAGCGTGACCGACAGCAGCGCGGCTGCGGCCATCGCAAAGGTTTTGGTGAAGGCGAGGGGGCTGAACAGGCGGCCTTCCTGCGACTCCAGCGTAAAGATCGGCAGGAACGACACGGTGATGATCAACAGGCTGAAGAACAGCGCGGGTCCGACCTCGGATGCCGCCTCGATCAGCACCGACAGTCGAGACGCGCCGGGCGCGGCGCGCTCAAGGTGCTTGTGAGCATTCTCGATCATCACGATCGCGGCGTCGATCATGGCGCCGATCGCGATCGCGATGCCGCCGAGGCTCATGATGTTGGAGCCGATCCCCAATAGCTTCATTGCTGCGAACGACATCAATACGCCGACCGGCAGCATCAAGATCGCCACCAGCGCGCTGCGGACGTGGAGCAGAAACACAATGCACACCAGCGCAACGACCAGGCTTTCCTCGAGCAGCGTTTGCTTCAAAGTTTCGATCGCGGCGTAGATCAGGGTGGAGCGATCGTAGACGGGCACGATCTCGACCGATTTCGGCAGGCTGCTCGCGATCTCCTGGAAGCGTTTCTTGACGTTCTCGATCACGTCGAGCGCATTGACGCCGAAACGTTGCAGCACGATGCCGCTGGCAACTTCGCCTTCGCCGTTCAGCTCCGCGATGCCGCGTCGTTCGTCCGGACCAAGCTCGACACGTGCCACATCACGCACCAGCACCGGAACGCCGTTACTCGACTTCAGCACGATGTTGCCGATGTCGTTGATGTCCTTCAGGTAGCCTTTGCCGCGGATCACGTATTCGAACTCGGATAGCTCTACCGTGCGGCCGCCAACGTCGGCATTGCTGGCGCGGATCGCATCGCGGATCCTGGCCATGGTGATGCCCCGGTCGCGCATGCGCTGCGGATCGAGGATCACGTTGTACTGCTTGACGAAGCCGCCGATGCTCGCGACCTCGGCTACTCCCTCCGCCTTGGCGAGCGCGAACCGGAGATTCCAATCCTGAATAGTGCGCGTGTCGGCGAGATTCAGCTCCTTCGACATCACCGCGTATTGGTAGACCCAACCGACCCCTGTGGCGTCGGGACCAATCGTCGGGGCCACGCCGGCAGGCAGTCGTGACGCTGCGCCGTTCAGGAATTCCAGCACCCGCGAGCGCGCCCAATAGATGTCGGTGCCGTCCTCGAAGATGATGTAGACGAACGACACGCCGAAGAACGAGAAGCCGCGTACTACCTTGGACTTCGGCACCGTGAGCATGGCGGTGGTCAGAGGATAGGTGACCTGATCCTCGATCACCTGAGGCGCTTGGCCGGGATATTCGGTGTAGACCACGACCTGGGTGTCGGACAGATCCGGGATCGCGTCGAGCGGCAGATGGAGCAGGGCATAGAACCCGGCTGCGGCGGCGAAGCCAGTGCCGAACAACACCAGCAGCAGGTTGCGCGCCGACCAGGCGATGATGCGGGCGATCATGGGTGTTGCCCCGCATGGCCCTGGGGTTGCGTCGGTCCCGATGGGGTGTTTCCAGATGCTTCCGCGCCAGTCGCAAAACCCTTGAGCGCCGCCTTCAGGTTGCTCTCGGCATCGATCAGGAAGTTGGCCGCGGTCACCACCGCCTCGCCGCTTGAGAGGCCATCGGTGATCTCCACCATGCCATCACCGCGGCGGCCGATCTTCACAGCCCTCGGCTCGAAACGGCCATCGCCCTTGTCGACCAGCACGGCGCGACGGCTGCCATTGTCGAGCACGGCGGATTCCGGAACGGTCAGCAGCGTGTCGGTTCCGGCGATATCGATGGCGGCATCGACATACATTTCCGGCAGAAGGGCGAAGTCCGGATTGGCGAGTTCGACGCGCACGCGCGTCGTTCGCGTCTCACGGTTGATTTGGGGGTAGATGACCTTGACGGTGCCTTCAAAACGGCGCCCGGGATAGGCTTTGGCCTGCACCGTCACCGGCTGACCAACGACAATGTTGCCGAGATCGCGTTCGGCGACCTCGATCACAGCCCAGACAGCTGAGATGTCGGCGATCCGGAACAGCACATCGCCGGCGTTGGCGCGCATGCCCTCGGTCGCATTGCGCTCCAGCACGATGCCGTCCCGTGGTGCCGTCCATTGGATGGTGACCGGGGCAGCCCTCGAGCGCTCCATCGCAGTAATCGCCAATTCGGGCACATCGAGATTGACCAACCTCTGGCGAGAGCCGCGGCCGAGCGTCTCGTTGCCGCCAGTGGTCTTGGACTGGATGGTGGAGAGATAATCGGCGGCCGCCGATGTGATCGTCGCGCTGTAGATCTCCATCAGCGGCTGACCGGCCGCGACGCGGCTGCCGGTGGTGACGTCAGCGATCTTCTGCACGAAGCTCTCGCTACGCATCGCGATCACCGATACGCGCCGCTCGTCGAGCTGGATTACGCCCGGTGCCTTCACCAGGATGGTGAGCGGTCGCCGCTCGGCCGGCTCCGACTTCACACCAGTGCGCTGGATTTTGCCGGGCGTTAGCTTGACCGTGCCGTCATCGGCATCGTCACCCTCGTAGACGGGAACGTAGTCCATCCCCATCGGGTCCTTTTTCGGCACCTTCGAGATGTCCGGCAGCCCCATCGGGTTGCGGTAGTACAGAATCTTGCGGTTCGGATCGATCGCGGCCTTCGGCTTCGGCGCCGCGGAAGGTTCGTCGACCTCATAGACGGGCAGGTAGTCACGACCCTGGGAGTCCCGCATCGGTGTCGCCGACCAGCGTGGTGCGCCGGATGGATCGCGCCAATAGAGCGGCGTTCCGTCAGCGGCGGCGGAGGCGGAGGAGGAACTGGCGAGGGGCGTGACCAGCCCCAGTCCCGACAGCATCAGCAAAGGCAATAAGCGCAGCATGGACATGGCGTGCACCGTCGAGCGCCCGAGGGCGCGCTAAATTGAAACGAAGAGAAGGTGGGCGCTTCGCGGCGTGGCGAAGCGCCGTGCGCCGCCTAGGGCTACTTGACCGCTTTGACGATCACCTTGCCGGTCACGGTCTCTGGCTCGCCCTGCACCTTGGCGGAGAGAGTGACCTGATAGCGCCCGGCCATCGGCAGATCGGTCCTGAAGGCATAGACGCCCGGCTCTGGCGGCGGCAGGGCTGTCACCGGCGATTCCATATCCGCCATGTTGTCCGGTGCCATGTCGATGCGCGTTTTGAAGATCACGGCGTCGGACACTGGCTTTCCTGTTTTGGTGTTGGTCAGGCGGACCGCGACGATGACGTCGTCGCCCTTCTTCATCTCAGGCTTCACCGCCTCAAAGGCGTAGTCGTTCGCGCCCGCCATGGCGGCGGTCGAGAGCAAAGAGAGGGCTGCCGCGCAGGCGGCGATAGTGCTGGCTTTCGCAATCATGATGGTCTCCAAACATGTCTGGTCTCAAGCCGCGGCCGGTGGCACGCAGCATTCATCGACGCAGGCAAAAGCCTGCGATTCAGCGATGGAGATCAGACGCGGGGAGGCCTAAACGGCGGGGTGCCAGCGTGGTCCGGGACGGATCTTTCGATGCGCGCCGGAAATTGGCCTTCATGGAACACGAGGGCCTGGAACACGGTGTCCACGGTCGGGGCGACAGCCGCATTCACGCCGATGCAGCAGGAACCAAGCGGACACTTGGAATCATGCTGGGGAGCCGGAGAGGAATCTTCTGAGTGGTGGCAGGAAACGTCGGTCGAGACGTGTGATCCGTCCAGTGAGGATGCCGCGGCGTGATGCTCGTGGTGGAGGTTCGTCTCGGTGACTACGCCGGCCTTTGCGGACGCAAACGCCATCGCAGGGGCCGCCAAGGGCAGCGCCGCCAGCGACATGGCGACCAGCAAAATGGCTATCGTCCGCACCAGGCGCATCGGGACAGGTCGCAATCCTCTTCAGCGGTCCGTTGCCGGCATCGAAGCTTCAGATATGTAAGCCTGTGCCGGCAGGCTCGTTTGACAGGGCTCAACGTCACGACGAGTTACGGTGAGCCCGATCCTGATCGATCATATAAGCTATGATACCCCTATGGGGTATAATTATCAAGCGACGGAATCTGCAGCCGACGGTCTGGGGTCTTCGACGCTCGGCACCCAAGGATTAGGTGAGGATTGGAGCCGGGCTGTAGCCGGACATGTCGTGCAATCAGGGCTTGCATTCGCTTTGCGCTGGAGTATGCTTTGTCACGCAAAGTTAGGTGGTATGCATGCGCGATCTCGACAAAGCCCTGGCCGATATCTTCGCCATCCGCAGCCAGATTGCGGCCGGCACGGCGTTCCGCGGCTATGGCCCGGCAGCGCTGGCCGTTACCTCCGGCCTGGCGCTGCTCACCACAATCGGCCAGTCGCTCTGGCTCGATGACTTAAATAGCCATCAGCTGACGTTCTTCGTCGGCTGGATCGCGACCGCGCTGGTGTCCGTACTCGTGATCTGGCTCGAAATGAGGGCGCGCTCGCGTCGTCATCATTCGGGCCTCGCCGATGTGATGATCCATCAGGCGGTCGAACAATTCGTGCCGGCCGGCGTGGCAGGGGCCTTGCTCGCCGTGACATTGTGGATGTTCGCCCCGGCAACGCTGTGGATGCTGCCCGGCCTGTGGCAGATCCTGGTCGGCCTCGGGATCTTCGCTTCGGTGCGGATGCTGCCGCGCAGCGTGGCGCTGGTCGGCGCTTGGTACTTTGTCTGCGGCTTTACGGTGTTAGCCCTTAGCAGCGAAACGCTGTCGGTCTCGCCCTGGACGATGGGGCTGCCGTTCGTGATCGGCCAGTTGCTGATGGCCGGTGTGCTGCGGATTGCTTCGGGAGACGACGATGTCGAAGCCTGAGGCCAACGCGGCGCCGTTCTCCTACGAGGGCCTCGATCGCCTCATCCACGAGAAGGCGAGGCTCGGAATGCTGACGTCGCTGATGGCGCATCCCAAGGGGCTGGCTTTTGCTGATCTGAAGCGGCTGTGCGGGCTGACCGACGGCAATCTCAGCCGGCACCTTCAGGTGCTCCAGGAAGCCGGGATGGTCGAGGTCACCAAGGGCTACGAAGCCAATCGGCCGCTGACCACCTGCCGTTTGACCCAAGTCGGCCGGCAGCAGTTTCTCGATTACTTGGCCGTGTTGGAGCAACTCGTGCGCGATGCAGCCAAGGCCGCGGGAAAGGCCGCAGGCCATGACGAAGCGCTCCCGGCGGGGCTGCGCCAACGCCTGACCTGAGCAAGCAGTCTTTTTTTGCGAGGAGACTTTGTGATGCAAAGTGGTCTACGATCTAAACTTGAAACCAAGCTGCACGTCGGCATCATCATGGACGGCAACGGGCGATGGGCGACGCGGCGAGGGCTGTCCCGGCTGCGCGGGCATGAAGCTGGTGTCGAAGCGATCCGGCGTGTGGTCGAGGCCGCGCCGCAGCAGGGCATCGGCACGCTGACGCTGTTCGCCTTCTCCAGCGACAATTGGCGACGGCCGAAAGCCGAGGTCTCGGCGTTGATGGCGCTGCTGCTCGCCTATCTCACCAGCGAGGTGAGAAGCCTGACCGACAACGGCGTTCGCCTCTCTGTCATCGGACGCCGCGATCGGCTCCCGAATGCCATTGCGGCGGCGATCGAACGGGCCGAAGCCGCGAGCGCTGATGGCGCCGCGCTCCACTTGCGCATCGCCGTCGATTATTCGGCCCGCGATGCCATCGTCAGCGCCGCGATCCGTGCCGGCGCCATGCAAGCCTGCAGCCGCGCAGCATTCGCCGACCTTGTCACCGGCGCTCAGAATCTCCGCGATGTCGATCTCGTCATCCGCACCAGCGGTGAGCGGCGGCTGTCCGACTTTCTGCTTTGGGAAAGCGCCTATGCCGAATTGTATTTCACCGATCGGATGTGGCCCGACTTCGATGCCGACGATCTCGCCGAAGCCATGAGGTCATTCCACGGCCGCGAGCGCCGGTTCGGCGGTCTACAGCCAGCCGCAAGCGAACTCGCCATCGGCTTCTAGGCTGGAGAGTCCGTCATGCGCATTCTTCTGGTCAACGTGCCGCACCCGGCCATCGGCAGCCGCATTCCGAGCGATCATCTGCCGCCGCTGGGCCTGCTGGCGATCGGCGGTCCGCTGATCGATGACGGGCACGAAGTCCGATTGCTGGATGCCGAATTTGGTCCGATGCCGACGTCGCAGATTGTCAGATACGCGACGGATTATTGCCCGGACGCGGTGCTGTTCGGCCATTCCGGATCGACCTCCGGGCACCCGGTCATCGCTGAGGTGGCGCGGGCCGTCGCGAACGCAATGCCTGGTGTCCCCATCGTCTATGGCGGCGTCTTTCCAACGTATCACTGGCAGGAAATCCTGGAGGCCGAGCCTTACGTCACAGCGATCGTCCGTGGGGAGGGCGAGGAGACGGCCCGGCGCCTGATGACCGCGCTGGCGCACGGCGATGAGCTGGCCGGCGTGCCGGGGATCGCCTACCGCAACGCCGGAGAGGCTTGCAGCACAGCGCCGGCCACAATGATCACCAATCTCGATGCCTACCGCATCGGCTGGGAGCTGATCGACCATGCGCGCTACAGCTATTGGGGCGGGCTGCGCGCCGTCGTGGTGCAGTTCTCGCGCGGCTGTCCGCATCTGTGCAGCTATTGCGGCCAGCGCAGCTTCTGGACGCGGTGGCGGCATCGAGATCCCGTGCTGTTCGCCAAGGAGCTTGCGCGGCTCTATCGCGAGCACGGCGTCAAGGTTATCAACTTTGCCGACGAGAACCCGACGGTGTCGAAGAAAGCTTGGCAAGCGTTCCTTGAGGCACTGATTGCCGAAAAGGTCGATCTCATCCTGGTGGGATCGACCCGCGCCGACGATATCGTTCGCGACGCCGACATCTTGCATCTCTACAAAAAGGCCGGCTGGGATCGCTTTCTGCTCGGCCTGGAGAACACCGACGAGACGACGCTGGCGCTGATAGAGAAGGGCGCGGCGATTGCGACGGACCGTGAGGCCATTCGCCTGCTGCGCCAGCACGGCATTCTGTCGATGGCGACCTGGGTGGTCGGCTTCGTCGAGGAGACCGACCGCGATCATTGGCGCGGGCTGCGGCAGCTACTCTCCTATGACCCGGACCAGATCCAGATGCTGTATTCGACGCCGCACCGCTGGACGCCGTATTTCCAGCACGCGGCCGACCGCCGGGTCATCACCACCGACCGGCGGCTCTGGGACTACAAGCATCAGGTGCTGGCCAACCGGCACATGCCGCCGTGGCGCGTCATGCTCTGGTTCAAGTTCACCGAGGCGGTGCTCCAGGCGCGGCCGAAGGCACTGGTCCGAACCTTCTTCCATCGCCGTCGGCGCCTACGCCACGCCATGCAGTGGTACACGCGCATCGGCCGTCGTGTCTGGCCTTATGAGATCTGGCAGTTCCTGAAGGGGCACCGCCTGAAGCAGGGGCCGACAGTCGCCGAGTTTTGGTGAGACTGCCAGCTTGCGCCACAGGCCGCCCCGCACCGGATATCCATGAATCGCATAAGGTATATTATGGAATATAAATCCATATGGAGCTGGAGCGGGTTAGCGGGATTTCCTGAGATTTCGAGCGTTGGCGATGTCTGTGATGCGCTCTCATGCAGCGAGGTTTGCACGGCGCCAACGACCGCGGTCAAGGCTGCTTGGCGTCCGTGTCGCGTCAGCTCAGCGCCGCGCACGCTGTCTCGGTCGATGCGTGATGCTCGGGTCTGGCGACACTGGCGCCGCGGTGGTCGTGGCCCAACGCCAAGCCGGTTCGGCGACGTCCGAGCGACGTCCAGGCGGATGCGCTGCGGCCGCTGGGCGCGTGCTGGCTCGATCTGGCCAAAACGGCTCCGGCTTGGATTTCGGGTCGGCACCTGGCGGCGAGCCACGGTGCCGGTAAGCCGCCATGCAGCACCATGATGGTGCGCGGTTGGACGGCCGTGGCCCAGGACAGGCGCGAGACCCGCGCAAACCGGCGCTAGGCGTCGCAGCCAGCCGCCAGTGGCGGCGTGACGCTGCAGCAAAGGGCTTGACCGCAGCGCCGCGGAATGGTGGTGACCTGGACCAGACAACTTGCCAAAGTGTCGGCAAGCAGAACCAGAACCACACAAGGCGCCGAAGATCGCACCAGGCGCCAGGGAGAAATCGGATGCGCGTCTCACGTCGGACTTTGTTGAAGACCTCAGCGGCGGCGACGCTGGCCGGCACCGTCGGCATGCCATTCATCGCGCGCGCGCAGCAGGCCGAGTTCACCTACAAATTCGCCAACAACCTGCCCGACACCCATCCGCTCAACGTCCGCGCCCGCGAGATGTCCGCGGCGGTCAAGACCGAGACTGGCGGCCGAGTCGACATCCAAATCTTCCCGAGCAGTCAGCTCGGTTCCGACACCGACATGCTCAGCCAGATTCGCTCTGGCGGCGTCGAGTTCTTCACCTTGTCCGGGCTGATCCTGGCGACCCTGGTGCCGGCGACCTCGATCAACGGCATCGGCTTTGCGTTTCCGGACTACGCCACGGTTTGGCGCGCGATGGACGGCGAACTGGGCGCCCATATCCGCGCCGAGATCAGCAAGGCCAATCTGGTGGTGATGGACAAGATCTGGGACAACGGCTTCCGCCAGACCACCTCCTCGACCAAGCCGATCAACGAGCCGGACGATTTCAAGGGCTTCAAGATCCGCGTGCCGGTGTCGCCGCTGTGGACCTCGATGTTCAAGGCGCTCGATGCCGCGCCCGCCTCCATCAATTTCAGCGAAGTCTATTCGGCGCTGCAGACCAAGGTGGTTGAAGGCCAGGAAAATCCGCTGGCGCTGATCTCGACCGCCAAACTGTACGAAGTGCAGAAATATTGCTCGCTCACCAACCACATGTGGGACGGTTTCTGGTTTTTGGCCAACCGCCGCGCCTGGGAGCGGCTGCCGGAAGATCTGCGCGCGATCGTCGCCAAGAACATCAACGCCGCCGCCATGAATCAGCGCGAAGACACCGCCAAGCTGAACGCCTCGGTGCGTGACGAGCTGACCGCCAAGGGGCTGATCTTCAATCAGCCGGACGTTGCGCTGTTCCGCGACAAGCTGCGCAAGGCCGGGTTCTACGCCGAATGGAAGGGCAAGTATGGCGATCAAGCCTGGTCGCTGCTGGAGAAGGCGGTTGGCACGCTGACTTAACTCCGCACGCCGCCGTGGCGCACGCGCTCAACACGCAGACCTTGGTGACGTCCGCTGATCGGCCGGTGATCGACCGGCTGCAGCGGGCGTTCGGCGCGCTGGTCGAGTGGCCGGCGGCGCTGCTGGTGGTCGCCGAGATCGTGGTGCTGTTTGCCGGCGTGGTGTCGCGCTATGTGCTGCATAGCCCGCTGACCTGGTCCGACGAACTGGCGTCGATGCTGTTTCTGTGGCTGGCGATGCTCGGCGCGGCGGTGGCGTTTCACCGCGGCGAGCATATGCGCATGACCGCGCTGGTGGCACGCGCAGGCCCCTCACTACGCGCCTTTCTGGACGTTGTCGCAACGCTGGCGGCGCTGGCATTCTTGCTGCTGATCGTCGTGCCGTCGGCCGACTATGCCTATGAGGAAAGCTACATCACCACGCCGGCGCTGCAGATCGCCAATAGCTGGCGCGCGGCAGCGCTGCCGGTCGGCATCGTGCTGATGGCACTGTTCGCGCTGCTGCGCTTGTTGCGCTTTGGGCGCTGGCCGATCGTGGCGGGCGCCCTCGCCCTGGTTGCTGTCATCATCGGCGCGTTCGTGCTGGCGCAGCCGCTGCTGAAGCCGCTCGGCAACATCAATCTGCTGATCTTCTTTGTCGGCGTGGTCGCGGCCTGCGTGTTCGCCGGCGTTCCGATCGCATTCGGCTTTGGCCTGGCGATCTACGGCTATCTGGCGCTCACCACCCATACGCCGCTGATGGTGCTGGTCGGCCGGATGGACGAGGGCATGAGCCATCTGATCCTGCTGTCGGTGCCGCTATTCGTGTTTCTCGGCCTCCTGATCGAGATGACCGGCATGGCGCGCGCCATGGTGGCGTTTCTCGCCAGCCTGCTCGGTCATGTGCGCGGCGGCCTGCATTATGTGCTGGTCGGCGCCATGTATCTGGTGTCCGGCATTTCCGGCGCCAAGGCCGCCGACATGGCGGCGGTTGCGCCGGTGCTGCTGCCGGAGATGAAGAAGCGCGGCGCCAAGCCGGGCGATCTGGTCGCCCTGCTCTCGGCCACTGGCGCGCAGACCGAAACAATTCCGCCAAGCCTGGTGCTGATCACCATCGGCTCGGTCACCGGCGTATCGATCGCAGCGCTGTTCACCGGCGGGCTGCTGCCGGGCGCGGTGTTGGCGATCACTCTATGCATGCTGGTGTGGTGGCGCTACCGCGATGAGGATCTCAGCCATGTCAGCCGCGCCAGCGGCGGCGAGATTCTGAAAGCCTTTGTGGTCGCGCTGCCGGCGTTGGCGCTGCCATTCGTGATCCGCGCCGCGGTGGTGGAGGGTGTCGCCACCGCCACTGAAGTGTCAACCATCGGCATCGTGTACGCCCTGCTCGCTGGGCTTCTGGTCTATCGCAAATTCGATTGGCAGCGGCTGCGGCCGATGCTGGTGGAAACCGCCAGCCTGTCGGGCGCGATTTTGCTGATCATCGGCACGGCGACCGGCATGGCCTGGGGGCTGACGCAATCCGGCTTCTCAAGGGCGCTGGCGACCGCGATGACCGGCCTGCCCGGCGGCGCCGCCACCTTCATGGCGGTGTCGGTGCTGGCCTTTGTGATCCTCGGCAGCGTGCTGGAAGGCATTCCGGCGATCGTGCTGTTCGGCCCGCTGTTGTTCCCGATCGCGCGCGCGGTCGGCATCCATGAAGTGCACTACGCCATGGTGGTGATCCTGGCGATGGGCATCGGCCTGTTCGCACCGCCGTTCGGCGTTGGCTATTACGCCGCCTGCGCGATCGGCCGGGTCGATCCCGCCGAAGGTATCCGTCCGATCTGGGGCTACCTGCTGGCGCTGCTCGCCGGTTTGATTATTGTGGCGGTGTTTCCCTGGATCTCGATCGGCTTTCTGTGAGATCGGGGCGGCGGCGTGCCGGTTCGGCGCTTCGTCCAAAATATCAAGAACAACCAATATCTATCTGTGAGGAGGAGTTTGTCAGATGACCGCCCAACCGCACCAATATGATCTCGGTCTCGACAAAAACGCGGCCAACTATGTGCCGCTGACGCCGCTCAGCTTCCTGGAACGCACCGCCGCGATCTACCCCACGATGACCAGCGTGGTCTATGAGGACCGGCGCTTCACCTGGGCGGACACCCGCGAGCGCAGCCACCGCCTCGCCTCCTTCCTCGCCAGCCGTGGCATCGGCCGCGGTGACACCGTGGCGGCGATGCTGCCCAACATCCCGGCGATGTATGAAGCGCATTTCGCGGTGCCGATGCTGGGCGCGGTGCTCAATCCGCTCAACATCCGCCTTGAGCCGAATTCGATCGCATTCCAGCTCGACCATGGCGGCGCCAAGGCGGTGCTGGTCGATCCGGAATTCGCCGCGGTGATCGAGGACGCGATCGCGCTGATGAGTGGGCCGAAACCGCTGTTGATCGATGTCGATGATCCGGCGTTTGGTGCTAGCCGGCGGATCGGCGAAATCGAATATGAAGCGGCGCTGGCTGCGGGCGATCCGAGTTTTGCCGGACGCCGTCCCGACGACGAGTGGGACGCGATCGCGCTCGGCTACACTTCCGGCACCACCGGCAATCCCAAGGGCGTCGTTACCCATCACCGCGGCGCTTATCTGAATGCGGTCAGCAACATCATCGCCGCCGGCCTTGGCCAGCATCCGGTCTATCTGTGGACGCTGCCGATGTTCCACTGCAATGGCTGGTGCTTCCCCTGGACCATCGCGGCGGCGGCGGGCGTCAATGTCTGCCTGCGCAAGGTCGATCCGGCCAAGATCTTTGAGCTGATCCCCAAGCATGGCGTCACCCACATGGCCGGCGCGCCGATCGTCTACAACACCCTGATCAATGCCCCGAGCGCGCCGAAAGGCGCGGCCGCGCGGCCGGTGGTTGGCTTGATCGCCGGTGCGGCGCCGCCGGTTGCGGTACTGGCCGGCGCGGAGTCGATCGGCATCAAGCTGACCCACGTCTATGGCCTCACCGAAGTCTATGGCCCGGCCTCGGTGTGCGCCGAGCAGCCCGGCTGGGACGAGCTGCCGCTCGCCGAGCGCGCCCAGCTCAAGCGCCGCCAGGGCGTGCCCTACCCGCTGCAGGAAGCGGTCACCGTGCTTGATCCGGAAACCATGACCGAGGTGCCGCGCGACGGCGAGACCATCGGCGAGGTCATGTTCCGCGGCAATATCGTCATGAAGGGTTATTTGAAAAACGAGAAAGCCACCCATGAGGCCTTCGCCGGCGGCTGGTTCCACACCGGCGATCTCGGCGTGCTCGATCAGCATGGCTATGTGATCATCAAGGACCGCTCCAAGGACATCATCATTTCTGGCGGCGAGAACGTGTCCTCGGTCGAGGTCGAGGACGTGCTCTACAAGCACCCGGCGGTGCTGTTCGCCGCGGTGGTGGCCAAGCCCGATCCGAAATGGGGCGAGGTGCCGTGTGCGTTCGTCGAATTGAAGGAAGGCGCCAGCGCCACCGAGGCGGAAATCATCGCCTATTGCCGTGAGCAGCTGCCCGGTTTCAAAACGCCCAAGGTGATCGAGTTCGCGTCGATTCCCAAAACCTCGACCGGCAAGATTCAGAAATTCATGCTGCGCGATCAGGTGAAATCAGCAAAAGCGATTTCAGAATAGCGCTGCAACGACAGCGCTGTGCTGCATCGTGTGCGCGGCGGTGATTTCCTGGTCAGTATCTGATGATCAGGTTCGCTGCCCCGCAGCAGCGCCTGCCCGCGGCGCTGCAATGAGTCTTTCTCTATCCGCGTGCTGCGAAGCAACATTCGCCTCCTTTTGCCATTGACTTCAAAATGGCCAGTGAAACAGCGGCTAGGTAGTTTCGTCCAATCGGTCGACCACGGTCGGCCTCCGCAAAAATGGATTGGACATGAAACGTACACTGACCCTTGCCAGTGCCGCCCTTGCACTCGTCTCGTTGCTGTCGCCGGCGCGCGCCAATGACGTGATCCGGATCGGCACCACCGCGGGCCCCTATGCCGAAATTCTGCGCTACGCGGGCGATCTCGCCAGCAAGCAGGGCATCACGCTGAAGATCACTGAATTCACCGACTACACGGTGCCGAACGCGGCGCTGGCGCAGGACGATCTCGACGCCAACCTGTTTCAGCACCAGCCCTATCTCGACAATCAGGTCGCGCAGCGCGGCTATGACATCGTATCGATTGCCAAGGGCATCATCGTGCCGATCGGCCTGTATTCCAACAAGATCAGCAATCTGTCGGAGCTGAAGACCGGCGCGTCGGCGGCGATCCCGAACGACCCGTCGAACGGCGCCCGTGCGCTGCAGCTGTTTGAGAAGGCCGGGCTGATCAAGCTGAAACCCGATATCGGCATCAAGGCCACCGTCGCTGACATCATCGACAATCCGAAGCGTCTGAAGATCGTCGAACTCGACGCGGCACAGCTGCCGCGCTCGCTCAACGATCTCGATTTCTCGGCGGTGAACCTGAACTACGCACTCAGCGCCGGCCTTGATCCGAAGAAGGCGCTGTTGCTGGAAAGCGCTGATAGCAACTGGAACTTGGTATTCGCGGTGCGTGCCAAGAACAAGGACAACGCGGCGCTGAAGAAGTTCGTTGAAATCTATCGCTCGCCGGAAGTGAAGGAATTCACCGAAAAGCGCTTCAACGGCACGATCCTCACCACCTGGTAATGCGCCTTTCTTTCGACCGGCCGGCCTGCGGGCCGCCGGTCATCCTCTGTTCAAGATTGTAATGTGATGACCAGCCTTTCCGACGATCGGCCGTACTGGGATGCACGGCTCGAAACCCAATCGCGCGCGGAATGGGACGCGCTAAAACTGTCGCTGCTGCAGCGCCATGTCGCGCATGCCTATCAGAATTCGCCGGCCTATCGCGCCTCGTTCGATGCCGCCAAAGTAACGCCTGACCAGATCAAGACGCTGGACGACATCCGGCGTTTTCCGTTCATCAACAAGCACACTTTGCGCGACCGTCAGCTCGCGGTGCCACCGTTCGGCGATCTCGTTGCGGTGCCGGAGCGCGACATCGTCTACATCTCGGCGTCGTCCGGCTCGACTGGCGTGCCGACCGCCTCGCCGTTTACTGCGGCCGATTTCGACGCCTGGATCGATTATGAAGCGCGGCAGTTCTGGTCGTCCGGCATGCGGCCGAGCGACCGCTATGTGCATTCGCTGAACCTGTCGCTGTTCATCGGCGGGCCGTGCGTGCTCGGTGCGCAGAAGCTCGGCGCGCTGACCGTGCATGCCGGCACCCTGCCCTCGGACCGGCTGCTACAGATCCTGCGCCAGTTCCAGGCGACCGTAATTTGGACCACGCCGTCTTACGCCTGGTATCTCGGCGAAACTGCGGTCAAGCAGGGCTTTGATCTGCGCAAGGATTTTGCCGTGCGCCGCATCTTTGTCGCCGGCGAGCCGGGTGGCTCGATCCCTGAGACCCGCGACCGGATCGAAACGCTGTGGGGCGCCTCGGTCTATGATTATTACGGGCTGTCCGACATCTTTGGCTCGTGCGCCGGCATGTGCGAACAGAAGAACGGCCTGCACTGGGCGGAAGATCATATTCTGGTGGAAGTGATCGATCCGAACAGCGGCGAACCGGTCAAGCCCGGCGATCGCGGCGAGATGGTGCTCACCACGCTGCAGAAGTCAGCGCGGCCGATGATCCGGTTCCGCACCGGCGACATCGTCAGCTTCAATCCCGAACCGTGCCGCTGCGGCCGCACCGCGATCCGGCTGAACGGCGTGCACGGCCGGCTTGACGACATGCTGATCATCAAGGGCGTCAATCTGTTTCCGAGCGACGTCGAGGCGGTGGCGCGCCAGGATCACGAATTGACCGGCGAATATCGGTTGGTGGTCGATCGCATCAACCATCTCGACCGGCTCACGGTCGAGGTTGAGCACATCCACGGCTTCAACGGTGAGCCCAACCAGCTGGCCGATCGCTTCGAGCGCAAGCTGCGCGCGGTCACCGGCGTGTCGGCGGCGGTGTCGGTGCTTCAGCCCGATACGTTGCCGCGCGCCACCCACAAGGCCAAGCGCGTCGAAGATCGTCGTAGCGGCGTGTGGAATTGAAGGATGGAGAGCCGTTGATCGCAGCGATTACTGAGACCAACCACTCTCCATGCGTCATGGCCGGGCTCGTCCCGGCCATCGACGTCTTTGATCATCTGACGCTCGACCGCGATACTAATCGGACGGCCCGACCTCAAGCCGCATGCCGTCGAACGCCGCGACCACATTGGCCGGCAACTGCCCGCTGAGGGTCGCATAGTCGACATCGGCGCTCATATTGGTGATCACCGCGCGTTTCGGCGCAAAGCGTTCGATCCAGCGCAGCGCGGTCTCGATATTGAAGTGGCTGGGATGGTGCTTGTAGCGCAGCCCGTCGATGATCCACAGATCGAGGTTTTGCAGCGCTGCAAAACTCTGTTCCGGAATGTCGTGCAGATCGGGTGTGTAGGCGGCATCGCCGATCCGGTAGCCGAGCGCCGGAATGTTGCCATGACGCAGCAGAAACGCCGAGATGGTCAGCGCCCCGCCCGGCCCGTCGATCACCCGGCTTTCGCCGGCTTCGATCGGCCGCGCTTCCAGGATCGCCGGATAGGCACTGCCCGGCGCCTGCTCAAAACAATAGGCAAAGCGCAGCCGGATATGCGCCGCGGTGCTGTCATTGAGATACACCGGAATCCGGCGCTTGCTGTGCATCACCAGCGAACGCAGATCGTCGATGCCATGGGTCTGGTCGGCGTGCTCATGGGTGAGAAACACCGCATCGACATGATCGACATTGGCATCGAGCAGCTGCTCGCGCAGATCGGGCGAGGTATCGATCACCACCCGCGTTACGTCGTCGGCGCGGCGCAGCTCCGCCATCAGCGAGCAGCGCCGGCGCCGGTTCTTTGGGTTGCCCGGGTCGCAGGCGCCCCAGCCGAGCGCCGGACGCGGCACCCCCGACGACGAACCGCAGCCCAGGATGGTGAGCGTCAGTGTCATGCAGCGCTTTCCTGTCGCGGCACCTTGGTGAACAGCCGGAAGAAATTGTCGGTGGTGGCTTTCGCCAATTCCTCAAAGCTCACACCCTTGATCTCGGCGAGCGCCTTGGCGGTCTCGACCACGAACGCCGGTTCGTTGCGCTTGCCGCGGAATTTGCCGGGCGCGAGATAAGGCGCGTCGGTTTCGATCAGCAGCCGGTCGAGCGGCAGCTCGGCGGCGAGATCGCGTAGTTCCTGCGACTTTTTGAAAGTCAGAATGCCGGTGAACGAGATCGACAGCCCGAGTTCAATCGCCTTGTGCGCCAGATGCTTGCCGCCGGTGTAGCAATGCAGCAAGGCCGGAAACGCGCCCTCCGCCATTTCCTCTTCGAGGATCGCGGCGCAGTCGTCATCGGCCTCGCGGCTATGGATCACCAGCGGCAGGCCGCTTTCGCGCGCCGCCGCGATATGGGCGCGGAAGCCGCGATGCTGCGCCTCACGTGAGCCGAACTGATAGAAGTAATCGAGCCCGGCCTCGCCGAGCGCCACCACTTTGGGATGGCGCGTCAGCTCGACCAGCTCCGCGGTGCTGATGCCGTCTTCGTCATCGGCGTGATGAGGATGGGTGCCGACCGAGCAATAGACGCTCGGAAAGCGCTCGGCGATCGCGATCAGCTTGGGCAGTTCGCGCACCTTGGTGGAGATGGTGATCAGCCGCCCCACGCCCGCTTGCGTGGCACGGCTGATGATGTCCTCGAGCTCCTCGGAAAAATCCGGGAAATCGAGATGGCAGTGACTGTCGACCAGCATCGGCAGACTCACGTCGCGGCGGGCTCGACATAGCGCGGGAACACCGGCGCTGGTGCCGGCATTTGCGTGCCGGGCTTGATGCGGGTCGCGAGCGCGGCGAAGTCGCGCTGGTCGGCCGGGATCGCCAGAATGTCGAGCAGCTTCGCTGCCGATGCCGGGATCGCCGGCTGCGCCAAAATCGCGATCTGCCGGATCACCTCGGCGGTGACGTAGAGCACGGTGCGCTGCCGCGCCGGATCGGTCTTGGCCAGCGCCCACGGCGCTTCACCGGCGAAGTAGCGATTGGCCTCGGCCACCACCGCCCACACCGCGTTGAGCGCGTGGTGGATCTGCTGCGTCTCCATCGCGCTGCGCGCCTGCGCCAGCATGCCGTCGGCCTGGCTCAGGATCGCCTTGTCATTGTCGCTGAACTCACCGGGCTCCGGCACGATGCCGTCGCACTGCTTGGCGATCATCGACAGCGAGCGCTGCGCGAGATTGCCGAGGTCATTGGCGAGATCGGCATTGATGCGGTTGACGATCGCTTCGTGATTGTAGCTGCCATCCTGGCCAAACTGCACTTCGCGCAGCAGGAAGTAGCGCAGCTGATCGACGCCATATTGCTCGGCGAGGTTGAACGGATCGACCACGTTGCCGAGCGACTTCGACATCTTCTCGCCGCGGTTGAACAGAAAACCGTGCGCGAACACCCGCTTCTGCACCGGGATGCCAGCCGACATCAGGAACGCCGGCCAATACACTGCATGGAAGCGAATGATGTCCTTGCCGATCACGTGCAGATCAGCCGGCCAGTAGCGCCAGTTCGGATCGCTCTCGTCCGGGAAGCCGACGCCGGTGATGTAGTTGGTCAGCGCGTCGACCCAGACATACATCACATGGCCGTCGGCATCGGGCACCTTGATGCCCCAGTCGAACGTGGTGCGCGACACCGACAGGTCCTTGAGGCCGCCCTTGACGAACGACACCACCTCGTTCTTGCGCGATTCCGGCCCGATGAAATCGGGCTGATCGGCATAGAGCTGCAGCAGCCGGTCCTGATAGGCCGACAGCCGGAAGAAGTAGCTCTGTTCCTCGACCCACTCGACCGGCGTGCCCTGCGGCCCGCGGCGCACCTTGTCTTCGCCGACCGTGGTTTCGTCCTCGGCGTAATAGGCTTCATCGCGAACCGAATACCAGCCGGCATAGCTGTCGAGATAGATGTCGCCGTTCTTGACCATGCGCTGCCAGATTTCCTGGGTGGAGCGATGGTGCTGTTCCTCCGAGGTGCGGATGAAACGGTCGTAGGACACGTTGAGAAGGTCATCCATCTGCCGGAACCGGCCGGCATTGCGGGTGGCGAGTTCGGCCGGCGTCAGGCCTTCCTTCTGCGCGGTCTGAATCATCTTCAGGCCGTGCTCGTCGGTGCCGGTCAGGAAGAACACGTCCTTGCCGTCGAGCCGCTGAAACCGCGCCAGCGCGTCGGTGGCGATCGCCTCATAGGCATGGCCGATATGCGGCGCACCGTTCGGGTAAGCGATGGCGGTGGTCAGGTAATAGGTGTCACGGGATTTGCTGGCGGGCGCCATCGTCGAGGAAGCCTTCTGCTGGATGATCGCCGCGGTCTGCCTGCAAACGGAGGGACCCCAGCGTCAGCGGGTCGCCTCGGCGAGCAGCCCGAACACCGAAAACACCAGCGGCTTGCGCTCGAGATTGAAGGTTTCGGTGTCGCGCGCGGCGCGATTGATCTTTTCCCATACCTCTGCCAGCCGCGCAAGGCGGGGCAAATCCGCGTTGACGTCACCCTGGTGCAGCCGCAGCGCAATCCAGCGTTCGATGCCGTCGATGAAGGTGGCAAGCGCGACCCGATCGGTACCCGATAGCGCATCGCCAAGGGCGTGCAGCGCGCGCGGATCGACGTTCGGCAGCGACTCCAAGAGCGCGGTGGTGCGCTGATGCAGTCCGAGCGCGTCGCCGCCGAGCAAGGTCAGCGCCCGCGACACGCTGCCTTCGGCCGCAGCGGCGGCCTGCTGCAGGGTCGGATCGTCGGGGTCGATGCCCGCGGCGATCGACGCGGCCTGCACCACCTCATGGCTCGGCAGCGGCCGCAGCGGCAGCCGCCGGCAGCGCGACTGAATGGTGGCCAGCACCCGGGCCGGCGAATGGCTGACCAACAGGAACAGCGAGCGCTGCGGCGGCTCCTCAATGACCTTCAGCAGCGCGTTGGCCGCGTTGGCGTTCAGCTCGTCAACGGTATCGACCACGCACACCCGCCAGCCCTCGCCGGCCGAGGTCGAGCCGAAGAAGCCGATGGTTTCGCGCGCTTCGTCGACCGTGATGATGGTGCGCAGCGTGCCCTTGTCGTTGACGGTGCGTTCCAGCGTCAGCAGGCCGCCGTGAGAGCCGGCCGCGACGTGGTGCAGCACCGGATGGTTTTCCGGTAGCGCCAGCGAAGTCGCCTGCTGCACCGCAGGCGACATCGGGTCGGGATAAGCGAGCACGAACCGCGCCATCCGGTACGCCAAGGTGGCCTTGCCGATGCCCTGCGGGCCGCTCAGCAGCCAGGCATGGGCGATGCGGCCGCTGCGATAGGCCTCCAGCAACTGCGCTTCGGCGTCGTGATGGCCGATCAGCGCCACGGTGTCACGCGGCCGCGGCAACTCGATTTCGGTTTCGACTTTACGTGCGCTCATTCCGGTTCGGTTCCGTCGCTCATGGCGAGCAGCAGCCGCTGCCGCACCGCCGCCCAGATCCGCGCCGCGACCGTGTCGATGTCGGCGTCGGCATCGATCAAAGCGCAGCGCTTGGGCTCGTCGGCGGCGATCTGGCGAAAGGCATCGCGCAGGCCACGGTGGAATTCCAGCCCCTCCGATTCAAAACGATCCGGCGCGCTGTCGCCGCGCCGCGCCGCGGCGCGTTTCAGGCTGATCTCGGCCGGCAGATCGAGGATCAAGGTCAGGTTCGGCTTCAAGCCGTCGATCGTGACCCGTTCCAGCGCGTTGAGCAGTGCGGGCGGCACCGCGCCGAGCCGGCCCTGATAGGCCCTGGTCGAGTCGGAAAAGCGGTCGCACAGCACCCATTGGCCGTCGGCCAGCGCCGGCGCGATCACGGTCTGCACATGGTCATCGCGCGCGGCGGCAAACAGCAGCGTTTCGGCCTGCGCGCCGCCGATCAGGCCGCCAATGCCCGACAGCAGCAGATGGCGGATGATCTCGGCGCCGGGCGAGCCGCCCGGCTCGCGCGTCACCAGCGTGCGAAATCCGGCCGTCTGCAGCCGCTGCGACAGCAGCTTGATCTGGGTGGATTTGCCGGCGCCCTCGCCGCCTTCGAAACTGATGAAGCGGCCTGGGCCGGGGCGCGTCGGGTGCGGGGCGATCATCTCAGAGTTTCGACACGCCGGCGCGCACCAGCCCGATCACCAGCTCGCTGACGCTATCGAACGCGCGCCAGGTCATCGAGCCCTGGCCGATTTCCTCGGCGGCGTGCACCGGCACCTCGACCGCGAGATTGGCGCCGCGCCACACCCGGACCACGCCGACCGGCTGGCCGGGCTGCACCGGCGCCGGGATCGGGCCGCGATAGAGGATGCGCGCGATCAGCTTGTCATTGCCGTTCTTGTGCACCATCACCCGCACCGGCTCAGTGCTGGTCAGCTTGACCGAACGCTTTTCGCCGCCAAACACCTTGGCGTAGCCGACCAGATCCTCGGCCTTGAACAGCGTGCGCGATTCAAAATTGCGAAAGCCCCATTCCAGGATTTTCTTGGCTTCGTTGGCGCGGTCATCGGCGTCTTCGAGCCCGTTGACCACCACGATTAGCCGCATGCCGTTCTGCACCGCCGAGCCGACCATGCCGTAGCCGCCTTCCTTGGTGAAGCCGGTCTTCAGGCCGTCGGCGCCCTCGAGCATCGTCAGAAGCGGGTTGCGATTCTGCTGGCGGATCTTGTTCCAGGTGAATTCGCGCTCGCCGAAGATTTTGTAGTTCTCCGGGTAGGTCAGGATCAGATGCCGCGCCAGCTTGGCCAGCTCGCGCACCGTCATCTTGTTGCCGGGGTCCGGCAGGCCGGTCGAGTTGGCGAAGGTCGAGCGCGTCAGGCCGAGTTCGCGGGCGCGTTGGGTCAGCTTTTCGGCAAAGGCGCTTTCGCTGCCGGCCAGCGCTTCGGCCAGCACCATGCAGGAATCGTTGCCGCTCTGAATGATGGCACCGTGCAGCAGATTATCGACCGACACCCGGCTGTGAATCTCGGCAAACATGGTCGAGCCGCCGGCCGGCGCTCCGCCCTTGCGCCAGGCATTTTCGCTGACCTTGAACTCGTCGGTGAGCTGGATTTCGCCGCGCTGCAGCGCGCGGAACACGTATTCCGCGGTCATCAGCTTCATCATGCTGGACGGCGCGCGCAGCTCGTCGGCGTTCTTTTCGAACAGCACGCTGCCGCTCGACGCTTCGATCAGGATCGCGGTCGGCGCGTCGGTGTCATAGCCGGAATCGTCCTTCTGCGACGGTGCCGGCGCGCCCTGTACGCTCTTGTTGGCGGCAAGCGCGATCCCGGCCCAGCCCACCAGCACCGCCAGCAGGCCAACACCGAGCAGCCGCGACAGCTTGGTCCAAGGTGTGCCACGAGCCGAGAGATTGCTGAACAACGCCATGAGTGTCCTGGAAGCAGCGTGCAGTTGATGGCAGCGGCGACGCAAAGGCACGCCCCCGTTTCCGATTGCGTCGCTTGGTGATCAATCTTAGCCTGCGCACACCGGCGCTGCCACGATCTCCCCACAGAAAAAGCAGCACACCCTATGCAGACCACACGTACCGTTCCGGTCAATGGCATCGAGTTGTTCGTGCGCGAACAGGGCAGCGGCCCGCTGGTGCTGCTGTGCCATGGCTGGCCCGAACTGTCCTATTCCTGGCGCCATCAGATCACCGCGCTCGCCGATGCCGGTTATCGCGTGGTGGCGCCGGATATGCGCGGTTTTGGCCGTTCCTCGGCGCCGGCCGCGATCACCGCCTATTCGATGTTCGATCTGGTTGGCGACATGGTGGCGCTGACCGCCACCTGCGGCGCCGACCGCGCTGCGATCGTCGGCCATGATTGGGGTGCGGCGGTCGCCTGGCACGCGGCGCTGTTTCGGCCCGATCTGTTTTGCGGCGTCGCCGGTCTCAGTGTGCCGCCGCCCTATCGCGGCCGGGAGCGGCCGCTCGACGCCTTGCGCAAGCAGGGCATCGAGAATTTCTACTGGCAGTATTTTCAACCGCCGGGACTGGCTGAGGCTGAGTTCGAGCGCGATCCGGAACTGACGCTGCGCACCATTCTCGGCGGCGGCTTCGCCGATCCACAGGCGCTATTCGTCGCTCCCGGCCAGGGGCTGCTGCGCAGCCCACCACCGAATCAACCGCTGCCGGACTGGCTGGATGAGGATGATCTCGCCGAATTCGTCGCCGCCTATCGCGCGAGCGGTTTTCGCGGCGGCCTGAACTGGTATCGCAATATCGATCGCAATTGGGAGCTGACCGCGCCCTGGCAAGACGCCCAGATTCGGCAGCCGTCGCTGTTCATCGGCGGCGTGCAGGATGCGGTGGTGACCGGCCTGCTGGGCGGCAAGCGCGTCGCCGAGATGGAACGGGTGCTGCCCGCCCTGACCCGCAAGCTGATTCTGCCAGAAGCCGGTCACTGGATACAGCAGGAGCGCCCGGCCGAGGTTAACGCGGCGCTGATCGAGTTTCTCAAACGGCTTGAATTTTGACCGTCAAGCCGCTGTGATAATTCGTAAAAACGGAAATTAGTACAGGCCCCGGGCCGAAATCATCGCGCCGATCGCGTCCTGATGTCCGCTGCTCTTGGCCGCCACCGGATGGGCCACCGGATGGACGTCCTTGCCGGCGTCATAGGCCACTGCGCGCTTGTTATCGAGCGTGCGGCCCGCCGATCGGCTGCTGCGCGAGGCCGAGATTTCCGAGGTGGCGTTGATCGACGCCAAATCCTGAGAGCTGTGGCCGAGCGAATACGGACGCCCTTCCGGCAGCGGGACGTCGCCGCGAATCGCGCCGCGGGTCGGGCTCGGAATGTCAGGCACGAAATTGCCGGCAGCGGCCACACGCACCACCGACGGCGCCGGGGCCGGCTCGCCAGTGCGCAGCGTCGCCAACAATTGGCGATCGTCCGAGCCTTCCAGCGGCGCGCGGCCGACATATTCGACCCGTACCTTGGCGACGCCATGCCGTTTGAATTCGAGGAGTTCAGCGGCGCGGTTGGAAACGTCCATCAACCGATTGCCGTGATAGGGGCCGCGGTCATTGACGCGGACCACCAGAGATTTGCCGTTGGCCATATTGGTGACGCGGGCATAGCTCGGAATCGGCAGCGTCGGATGGGCTGCCGACAGCGATTGCATATCGAAGACTTCGCCGTTGGCGGTCAGCCGGCCATGGAAGTCGTCGCCATACCAGGAGGCCAAGCCTTCGGCGCGGTAGTTGACGTCTTCCTCGGGGACATACATCCGGCCGCCGACCACATAGGGTTTTCCGACCCGGTAAGTACCGCCGCCCTTGGGCACCGGCTCGCCCGGCGCGACGACGCGCGGGCTGGCGGAGACGCCGTATTTCGGATCAACGCGGCTGGCGAATTTGTCGGATGCCGCGCAATTGGCAAGCATCAGGCAAGCGCTCATAGCGGCAGCGGCACGTGCCGCGCGGCCGAACGAATCTGGTTCGCGATACCCCATAGATCCCCATACCATTCCCCGGCCAGACGCCCAAACGGACGTCCCGCCGCGGCCGTTGCGGCCCTCACCCCACAACAATTGGAAACCATATCGCAGCGAGATCACGGCGGAAATGGGGTCACACAGAGGATAGTGGAACAATGGTTAATGCTTTGCGGTGGAAATCCCCTGCCCATTGGCCCGCTCAATGCCCCTCCGAGGGCGCGCGGCGAGCAGCGTGCGTCGCGATCGTCATCGAAACCATCGCGGCGCCTTGATAAGATCGCACCAACACAGTCGAAGGCGGGAAGCGAGTCGGGGATGCGATGAATCAGCTCATCAAGGATGTGTCGCCTGGCAGTTCGCCCCTTGAGGGCCGGATCGCACAGCGCAACGATCTGGCCTGGGCGCTGGCGGTCGGCGGCATCAGCACGGTGCTGGCGGCGGCGGCATTGTGGTTCACCTGGCATTTCGCCGCCACGCTGTTTCTGATTTTTGCCGGCATCCTGTTCGGCGTGTTCCTGAGCGCGGTGACCTCGCTGCTCGGCAAGGTGATCGGCGGCAGTCACGGGCTGCGGCTGGTGCTGGTATGCGTGGTGCTGACCGCGCTGTTCGCGGGCATGTCGATGATGGGCGGCAGCACGATCGCGCAGCAGGCCACTTTGCTGAGCAACACCATCAAGGCGCAGATCGTCAAAGGCAAAGCGATCCTGGAGGAGCATGGGTTCGACACCAGCTTCATGGATCTCAGCACCACGCCAACCACAGCCGAGACCGCCGCGGCGCAAGCCACCCCGCGCAGCCTGCCGAGCGCCGGCGCCCTCGCCTCCGGCGGCGGCGCGATCTTCAGCCAAACCCTTAAACTGCTGCTCGGCGCGGTCAGCGCCGTCGGCAACTTCTTCATCGTGATCTTTTTGGGCGTGTGCTTTGCCGCGCAGCCGGCGGTGTACCGCAACGGACTGCTGCGCTGCGTGCCGCGATCGCTCCGGGCCACCACCGCCGAAATCGTCGATGATGCCGGCGATGTGCTGCAGCGCTGGCTGCTGGCGCAGATGATCACCATGACCGCGGTGTTCGCGACCACCGCGATCGGCCTGAAAATCATCGGCATTCCTGGCGCCTTCATCCTCGGCATTCAGGCGGGGCTGTTGGCGTTCATTCCGACCATCGGCGCGATTCTGGGCGGGGCGATCATCGTGCTGGCCAGCATCGCCTCGGGCTGGATCGCGGTGCTGAGCGCCTTTGTGCTGTTCCTCGGCGTGCATGCCATGGAAAGCTACATCCTGACGCCGCTGATCCAGCGTCAGGCCATCAACATCCCGCCCGCCACGCTGTTTGCGGTGCAGATCCTGCTCGGCATGGTGTTCGGGCTGTGGGGACTGGCGCTGGCACTGCCGCTGATGGCGATCGGCCGGGTGGTGATGGATCACCTCGGCAGCGACCTCGACCCGGAAACGGCGTCTTAGCGTCTCGTTTGGCAGTGCAGCGGTTCTGAATAGCGCAGAACCGCCCTCGCGCATGGACCGTGCCTCAGCGGCGCGGTCAGCTCAAGGCTTGGCCAAGACTAGCCGGCCGAGGTCAGCACGGTCTCGGTGTGTTCGACCTCGGGGGGCGCCACGAAAAAGGGGCCGACCAGCGCGCGCCATTCGGTGAAATTCTCCGAGCCGCGGAAGTCGACCGTATGGTTTTCCAGGGTCTGCCACTTCACCATCAAGCGATAGCGCTGCGGCTTTTCGATCGAGCGATGCAGTTCAAAACCGCAAAACCCCTTGGAGCGGCCGAACACTGCGCGCGCCTTGGCGACTGCGGCTTCAAAGTCGGCTTCCGTACCTGGCTTGACGTCGATCTGGGCGATTTCGGTGATCATCACGACTCCGGGGTTGGCTAGAGCCGTATCTCTAGCCGACCCCGCAGATCGGGTGAAGTATATCGCCGGGCCGATCCACCGCGGTGTCAGGCAATGGCGCTGGCGCCGATCGGATTGCCGGGCACCAGGCTCGGGCGCTCCGGCGCCACGCTGCGCCCGGCAGCCGCCGCCAGCCGCCGACGGCAGGTTTCGAGGGACAAAGGTTCTTCGGTTGCTGCGATAACTCGGTTCCGGCCGCCACGCTTGGCCTGATACAGCGCGGTATCGGCAGCCGCGAGCAGCACTTCCAGTTCGGTGCGCGCCGGGCCGCCGGCAACGCCGATCGACACCGTGGTCGGGATCGCTTCCTGGTCCACCACGATCCCGCAATTTTCAAACGATTCGCGGACGCGCTCGGCCGCGATCATTGCCTCTTCGATCGTGCACGGCAGCAGCGCCGCAAATTCCTCGCCGCCGATCCGGCCGCTGAGATCGGTGATGCGCAGCGAGCTGGCTACCAGCGTCGCAAACAGCTTGAGCAGTTCGTCACCGGCCGGGTGACCAAACCGATCATTGACCGACTTAAAATAGTCGATGTCGAAGATCATCGCCGACACCGGGCGGCCCGCATTGGCCTCGCGCTCGATCATGCGCGCGGCGGCTTCGCTAAAACCGCGCCGATTGAACAGCCCGGTCAGCGGATCGAGCGAGGCGGCGGTCTTGTGCGCCCGCACCGTGCGATCCGACACCAGCATGAAGATCACGAACACGGTGCCAACTGCGTACAGCACCAGCTCGACGGCAAAAATCGTCAGCCAAATATTGCTGCTCGCGCTCTGTTCCGGCGACATCAACAGGTCGGCTAGCAGGATCGGCAGCATCAGCACGCCGCCATGCAGCAGCGGCACCAGCATCGCCGGCCATCGTCGCTGCATCGATTTGCGCCGTTCCGAACCCAGCTCGAACGCGGTCAGCACCGCATAGATCGCGACGATACCGGCGCCGATCGTCATGCGCAGCGCGATCGCGTCCGACGGCAGGCTGACAATGGTGGCGATCCAGGCCAGCGGCCCGACAAACAGGCCCGGCCAGTTAGGCGCGCGGCCGTGGAACACGCGCGCCGCGTTCCACACCATGCCGCAGGCGACGAATCCCAGTGCGTTGATCGCGAGCCCGGCCATGTCCGGCAGTGCCGGGCTGGCCAGCGCCCACAGCGCGACCACGGTCGCGCCGAGCAGATACGCGTACCCCCACCAATCCAGCGCCGGAATGCCCTCCTTGCGGCCAAAATACATGAGCATGCCGCCGAGCAACGCGGCGAGCAGCGTAGCGACCAGATACAACGTGGAAATATCGAGCGACATGAGAGCCACCGGGCCTTGAAAGATGCCCGACGGTAGGAACGCCGCGTTGAGATCGGGTTTGTTTGCGCCGCACAAGTTTCTGGAAAAATGGCGCACGTTTACGTGCAAAATTGCACGCAACCTTTTGGTGCGTCACCGATCAAATACACTCAACCAGAGATTGGCGTGGAATGCAACCTGAGATCGCACAAAAAAAGAGAGCGCCCGGAGGCGCTCTCTTGAACTTGCGTGCAGATCGGGTCTGCGGAAGCGATTAGCGCTTCGAGAACTGGAACGAACGGCGGGCCTTGGCCTTGCCGTACTTCTTACGCTCGACGACGCGCGAGTCGCGGGTCAGGAAGCCACCCTTCTTCAGCACGGAGCGCAGCTCCGGCTCGAAATAGGTCAGCGCCTTGGAGATGCCGTGACGAACCGCACCAGCCTGGCCGGACAGACCGCCGCCGGCGACGGTGCAGATCACGTCGTACTGGCCGGCGCGGGCGGCCGCGACCAGCGGCTGCTGGATCATCATGCGCAGCACCGGACGGGCGAAATACACCTCGATGTCACGGGCGTTGACGGTCACCTTGCCGGCACCCGGCTTGATCCAGACGCGGGCAACGGCGTCCTTACGCTTGCCGGTGGCATAAGCGCGGTTGAACTTGTCGACCTTCTTGACGTGCTGCGGGGCATCGGGAGCCGCGGCAGCCACCTTCAACGAGGCGAGCTGTTCGAGGGACTGCATGGTTTCAGACATTATGCGGCCCTCACGTTCTTGCGGTTCAGGACGGCGACGTTGAGCGTTTCGGGCTGCTGCGCTTCATGCGGATGATCGGGGCCACCATAGACCCGCAGATTGCCCATCTGCTGACGACCAAGCGGACCGCGCGGAATCATGCGCTCGATCGCCTTCTCGACGACGCGCTCCGGGAAGCGGCCTTCGAGGATCGACTTCGCCGAGCGTTCCTTGATGCCGCCGATGAAGCCGGTGTGCTTGTAATACATCTTGTTGTCACGCTTGCGGCCGGTGAGCACCACCTTGGCAGCGTTGACGATGATGACGTTGTCACCGCAATCGACGTGCGGCGTGTAGGTCGGGAGGTGCTTGCCGCGCAGCCGGTTGGCCACCAGCGCCGCGAGCCGGCCGACCACGAGACCGGTGGCGTCGATCACGACCCACTTCTTCGTGACCTCGGCAGGCTTTGCCGAAAAAGTCTTCATGCGAGATCTTCCATGAATGGGGAACGGTTCAGCGCCGATGCGCCGGACTTGGCGTGCTTGTAATTAACGGCCGGGCTGCCGTCAATCCCCGCGCGCCGGACATTGCTCAATCAGAACAATGGTTTATGAATATGGTGCGATATTACCCGCAAAAACTTCAAGCATTTGGAATGGAATAGGTCGACGTCACATGCGCGATCGGGTCAGGGCACGTGCCGGACAGCAGCAGCACCTCGCCGACCGCGAGCCGTTTGCCGAGCTTGAGCAGCCGCGCGGTCGCCAGCACGTCCTGGCCGGGCTGGCCCTTGCGCAGGAAATTGATGTTGAGATTGGTGGTGACCGCGAGCCCGACCGGGCCGATCGCCGACAGCAGCACCACATACATCGCAAAATCGGCCAGCGTCATCAGCGTCGGCCCGGAGATGGTGCCGCCCGGCCGCAGCAGCCGCTCGGAGAAGCGCTGGCGCAGCAGGCTGGTCGAACCGTCGGCGCATTCAATGCTGATGTCATCGTGAGCGAACGCTTGCGGAAACTCACGGTGCAGAAAGCTCTCGACTTCCGCGACGCTCATCTTGGCATTTCTCATCTTGGTCGTCCCACCCTTGTCGCGCCGTTTCATTGATCGCCGCGCTTCACAATCGTCTGTTACAATAACATGATTGCCGTTCCCAGCCCCGGATCATCAATGACCGTCCAGCCTATCTATCCTGTCGCCTCCCACACCCCTGCTCTGTTGCGCGAAACCGTTGATAGCGGTGTTGCGGTGTTGACGCTCAATCGTCCGGCCGCGCGCAACAGCCTGTCGAAAGACCTGATCAGCGATCTGCAGGCGGAACTTGATTCCATCGCGCGGGACGACGGCATTCGCGCCGTGGTGATCACGGCCAATGGGCCGGCGTTTTGCGCCGGTCATGATCTGAAGGAAATCACGGCGCACCGCGCCGATCCCGATCAGGGCCGCGCCTGCTTTGCGCGGCTGATCAGTGCGTGCAGCGCGATGATGCAGTCGATCGTACATCTGCCCAAGCCGGTGGTTGCTGCCGTGCAAGGCGTCGCCACTGCCGCCGGCTGCCAGCTGGTGGCGAGCTGCGACCTCGCGATCGCCGCCGACAATGCCAGCTTTGCCACGCCGGGCGTCGATATCGGGCTGTTCTGCTCGACGCCGATGGTGGCGCTGTCGCGCAATGTCGCGCCCAAACACGCCATGCATATGCTGCTCACTGGCGAGCCGATCGATGCCAACACGGCTGCGGCGATCGGCCTGATCAATCGCGTGGTGCCGGCTGGTACCGAACGCGCGGCGGCCATTGATCTGGCGCGGCGCATCGCCAGCAAATCGGCCTACACGGTGCGCGTCGGCAAGGCGGCGTTCTATCGCCAGCTCGAACTGCCGCTGACCGAGGCCTATAACTTCGCCTCCGGCGTGATGACCGACAATCTGATGGCGGAAGATGCCGATGAGGGCATCCGCGCATTCATCGACAAGCGCCCGCCGCTGTGGAAGGATCGCTGAGGAAGGATCGCTGAGCGCGCGCCTGCCCGCTGCGTCGCTAGCCCACCCCGCCCGTGCTGGATCGCCGCTATGACCGCCCTCAATCATGACGATTATCGCGACGATGACATCCGCGCCATCTTGAACGAGGTGAAGACGGTCGCCGTGGTCGGCGTGTCGCCGCTCACCATCCGCCCGAGCTACTTCGTGTTCAAATATCTCGCCGAGCGCGGCTATGATGTGATCCCAGTTAATCCCGGCCATGTCGGCAAAGAGCTGCTCGGCCGGCCCTTTGTGGCCTCGCTCAAGGCGATCGATCGGCCGGTGGACATGGTTGATCTGTTCCGCAATGCCGATCGAGTGCTGCCCGCGGTCGAAGAAGCGCTGGCGCTTAAGCCGCTGCCCAAAGTGATCTGGATGCAGCTTGGCGTGCGCCACGACGCGGCGGCCGCGCTCGCCGAACAAGCCGGCGTCAAAGTGGTGATGAACCGCTGCCCGAAAATCGAATATGCGCGGCTGTCGGCCGAAATCGGCTGGCTCGGCGTCAATTCGCGCACGCTCAGTTCCAAGCGCCGCCCGATGCCGACCACTGGCATGCGCCTGGCGCTCGGCCAATCGAGCCTTGCCGGCGGCACGCTTGCCGCGCCGCGGCGCACCGACTCAAAACCAGACAACAGCTAACACCGACCGTCGCGGCACTTGCTTGACGCCTCCGCCCGATCGGCTCAGATAACCGGCAATTCTCAACGCACATAGGATCAGTCATGACCGATCGCAGCCCCGGGTTCGCCACTCTCGCCGTTCACGCCGGAGCCCAACCGGACCCCACCACCGGCGCGCGCGCCACGCCGATCTATCAGACCACGTCCTACGTCTTTAACGATGCCGACCACGCCGCCTCGCTGTTCGGACTGCAGGCGTTCGGCAACATCTATACCCGCATCACCAACCCGACCACCGCGGTGCTCGAGGAGCGCGTCGCGGCGCTGGAAGGCGGCACCGCGGCGCTTGCGACCGCGTCCGGCCATGCCGCGCAGTTGGTCGCGTTCCAGATGCTGCTGCAGCCCGGCGATGAATTCATCGCGGCGCGCAAGCTGTATGGCGGCACGATCAATCAGTTCAAACACGCTTTTCAGAGTTTTGGCTGGAACGTGGTGTGGGCCGACCCCGATGACATTGCGAGCTTCGAGCGCGCGGTGACGCCGCGCACCAAGGCGATCTTCATCGAGTCGATCGCCAATCCGGGCGGCTCGGTCACCGATATCGAAGCGATCGCCGCGGTGGCGCGCAAAGCCGGCGTGCCGCTGATCGTCGATAACACCCTGGCGACGCCCTATCTGATCCGTCCGATCGACCACGGCGCCGACATCGTGGTGCACTCGCTCACCAAGTTCCTCGGCGGCCATGGCAATTCGCTCGGCGGCATCATTGTCGATGCCGGCACCTTCGATTGGTCGCGCGACAACAAATATCCGATGCTGAGCGAGCCGCGCCCGGAATATCACGGCCTGAAAATTCAGGAGACCTTTGGCAATTTCGCGTTCGCGATCGCCTGCCGCGTGCTCGGGCTGCGCGACCTCGGGCCGGCGATATCGCCGTTCAACGCTTTCATGATCATGACCGGCATCGAAACCCTGCCGCTGCGCATGCAGAAGCACTGTGACAATGCCAAGGCGATTGCCGAATGGCTGTCGAAGCATCCGGCGGTGGCGCAGGTCAATTATGCCGGCCTGCCCAGCGACCGCTACAACAACCTGCAGCGCAAATATGCGCCCAAGGGCGCGGGCGCGGTGTTCACCTTTGCGCTCAAGGGCGGTTATCAGGCTGGCGTCGATCTGGTCGCAAAACTGAAATTGTTCTCGCATCTCGCCAATGTCGGCGACACCCGCTCGCTGATCATCCATCCGGCCTCCACCACCCACAGCCAGCTCAGCGATGAGCAGAAGACCGCGGCCGGCGCCGCGCCGGACGTGGTGCGGGTCTCGATCGGCATCGAGGACAAGGAAGATTTGATCGCCGATCTGGAGCAGGCGCTCGGCGCCTGAGCGCGGCCGCGCCAGCCGCCGTCATGATCGAGGTCGTCACAGGGCTGCTCTTTGTGGCGCTCGGCAGCGCGCTCGGCGGCATGGCGCGGTTCTTCGTGTCCGGCTGGGTGGCGCGGCGGATCGGCGAGACCTTTCCTTGGGGCACGCTGATCGTCAATCTCAGCGGCGCGTTTGTGATTGGCGTGTTCGGTGCGCTGGCGAGCACCGGGCGCGGCTGGTTCGCGACGCCGGGACCGTGGCTGTTCGCGGTCACCGGCTTTCTCGGCTGCTACACCACGGTGTCTTCCTTCAGCCTGCAGACCATCACGCTCGCCCGCCAGGGCGAAACATTGCGCGCGGCCTGCAATGTGATGTTCACGCTGGTGCTGGGCCTGATCGTGGTCTCGCTCGGCTATGCCTCGGGCCGCTGGTGGAGCGTGCTGCCATGAGCGCTCGCCGCAGCGAAATGCTCGATCGCGCCGTGCTCTATGGCTACATCGCCGCTGGCAGCGTGATCGGCGGCTTGGCGCGCCATCTATTGGCGTTGGCACAACAGGCCTTGCTGGGCCCGGGGTTTCCGTGGGCAACGCTGACCGTCAACGTCACCGGCTCGCTGCTGATCGGCTTTTATGCCGCGATCACCGCGCCGGACGGCCGGGTGTTCGCCAGTTCGCGGCAGCGGCAATTTGTGATGACCGGCATTTGCGGCGGTTACACCACCTTCTCCGGCTTCAGCCTGGAAATGCTTGAGCTGCTGCATCATGGCCACGCGCTGGCAGCGCTGGTCTATCTTGGCAGCTCGCCGATCGCATGGCTGCTGGCGGCGTGGCTGGGCCATCTCGCCGCGACCAAACTCAATCGGCTGAAAGGAACCTGATCATGGATCTTCCCAAAGAGGCGGTGCTGCTGCGCATCTATATCGGCGAGGACGATCGGTTTGAGAGCACGCCGCTGCATGAGGCGATCGTGCTCAAGGCGCGCGAACTGCATCTGGCTGGCGCCACCGTGCTGCGTGGCCCGGTCGGCTATGGCAAGAGCAGCCGGCTGCACACTGCGAAGATCTTCCGGCTGTCGCAGGACCTGCCGCTGGTGATCGAGATCGTTGACAGCGAGCAGGCGATCAACGGGTTTCTGCCCGAGCTCAATGTGATGATGAACGGCAGCAGCGGCCTGGTGACGCTGGAGAAGGTGCAGGTCATTCAATACGGCAAGGCCGAGTAGTTCGCCGCTTCTCTAGCGGCGAAGCTGTGGCGCGCGCGGCGGCCACAGCCGCGCCAGATGCGTAACCGCCAGTGTCAGCACCAGCACCGCCAGCCCCTGGTGCACCAGTCCGAGCCCGATCGGCACTTGATAGAGCAGCGTCAGCACCCCGGCCCCGGCCTGCACTAGCAGCGCACCGAGTAGCAGCAGCGCGCTGCTTGTCGCCTCCCGGCAGCGCCATGCATCGAGCGCATGCAGCAGCGCGAGGGCGCATAGCGCATAGGCCATCATGCGGTGATTGAACTGTACGGTGAGCTGATTATCGACCAGATTGCGCCACCATGGCGTCTCGAACCACAGCCGCTGAGCCGCTGGCAGCAGCGCGCCGTCGATCAGCGGCCAGGTATTGTAGATTTGCCCGGCGCGCAGCCCGGCGACCAGCGCTCCCATAAATAGCTGCACGAACACCAGCGCCAGCAGCGCCGCTGCCGTGAAGCGCAGCCGCTTGGGGCCTTGTTCTTGGTGGTGCGAGCCAAGCCGTTGCAGCGTCCAGATGATCGCCGCGAAGATCGCCAGCGCCAGCGTCAGATGGATCGCCAGCCGCTCCTGCGCGACCTCGACACGCTGCGTCAGTCCGGAACTCACCATCCACCAGCCGACCGCGCCTTGCAGCGCGCCGAGCGCAAAGATCAGCCACAGCCGGCGCTGCAGCGTGCGCTCCAGCCCGCCGCGCCACAGGAACCACAGGAACGGCACCAGATAAGCGAGGCCGATCACCCGGCCGAGCAGCCGGTGGCTCCATTCCCACCAAAAGATCGTCTTGAACTCGGCCAGCGTCATGCCGGCATTGAGCTGGCGATATTGCGGTATCTGCTGATAGGCCGAAAACGCCTCAAGCCAGTGCTGGTCTGACAGCGGCGGCAGCGTGCCGGTCACCAGCTGCCATTCAACGATCGACAGGCCGGAGCCGGTCAGCCTTGTGGCGCCGCCGACCAGCACCATCGCCACGATCAGCCCCGCGACCGAAAACAGCCAGATGCGCAGCGCAACAAATCGAGCGTTGGAGGAACCGGCCATTGACGCCCTACCCCGAATGTGTTTTTCGCAGCCTATCGCCAAGCTGCATGCGCGCAACCCGCGCGGTACATTGCTCCGGACCCGAAACCATGAAGATCCGCACCCGCAAATTCGTTGGAACCATCGGTCTGCTGGTGCTGGCCATCACCTGGTCGCTGTTCGGCATGGTGCTGGCCCAGTTCCCGTTGATCCAGGACTCCAAATGGATGCAGGCCGGCTTCTATGTCGTGGTCGGGCTCGGCTGGGTGTTGCCGGCAATGCCGATCGTGAGCTGGATGTCGCGGCCTGACCGCACCGCCTGAGGCGGCGCCCAAAAGTCAGGCCGCTGCCGGCACGGCAAGTGGCGGCGGGCTGCCGAGCACCGTCACATCCGTAAATCCAACCGCCATTAGCTGCGTGCGCCGCTGCGCCTGCTGGTGCGCCGTCATGTCCGGGTCCGGCAGCACGATGGCATGCGCCTGGGTGCTCAAAAGTTCCGCGGACAGGTCGGTTGCGGTGCTGGCATCGAGCAGCACCTGGTCATAGACGCGCAGCAGTGCATCGAGCACCCGGTTGAGTTCTGGTGAGCGCAGCAGCGCCCGGTCGGCACCGCAATGGCCGGTGGTGACCAGCTGGAGCTGCGAAAAGCGGTCGCGATTGATGATGTCGCCGAACGAGGCCTGTTTCAGCAGCAATTCGGCAAGGCCCGGCGCGCCGGGGTCGGTCGAAATCGCGCGCAGCGCCAGCGATGACGGCGCCAGATTGATCAGCACCACCTTGGCACCCCGCGACAACAGCCGCGCCAGCGTCAACGCGGTCATGGTGGCGCGGCTCTGCGGACCGGGCCCCAACAATGTCAGCTTGCGTGCCCCCGCCTCGCGCAGTTCGGCGGCCAGCACTGCGAGGTCGCTGACGGCTGCGGCCAATTCGGGATGGGTGTTGGGCAGTGCAACGACCGGCTCTGGCGCACTGACCGGCGCAGCGATCGCATCGGCCTGCGGCGGCATGGCCGGTTCTGCTGGCGGTTCGACAATTGGCGCGATCGCCGCGGCGTCCACCGCGCCGACACCTTCTGCGGCACAACTGTCCGCCGGTCGTTCCGAGGTCGCAGTGACCTCCGGCTGCGGCAATCGCCGCGCCAGCGCAACGCCAGCTGAAAGCAGCAATGTTGAAAGCGTCGCGAGCACCACGATCGGCAGCTTCTTTGGATAGGCCGGCGCGGTCGGCGTTGTGGCCGGCGCCATGAGGCGCAGATCGGCCGCCATAGTGTCAGGGGTCGCACGCTGCACCGCCGCGCGGTAGGCGGTCTGATCAGCGGCCAATTGCGCGCGCCGCGCTTCGACATCGCGCTGTGCGTCGGCAAGCTGGGACGGGTCCGCCTCGTTTGACGACGATGGCTGCGCCGTCAGCTGCGCGAGCGTTCCGGTCAGCCGCTCGATCCGCTCTGCGGCAAGCTGTGCGTCGCGCTCAAGTGCCTGTGCCTGCCGCGTTGCCTCTGCCCGGATTTGCCGGTCGAGTTCAGCGAGCTGCGCCTTCAGGTCCTTGATGCGCGGATGGCCGTCCAGCAAGGTCAATGATTGCGTCGCCAGCTCGGCGCGTAGCAGCGTGCGCCGCTCGGCCAGCCTGCGGATCGGTTCGGCGTCGAGCGCCGCGACCAGCTCGGTCGGCCGGCCAGCTTGCAGCGCGTCCTGGATCAGCCGCGCCTTGGCCTCAGTTTCGGCCTTCTGCGCCCGGGCGTGGTCGAGCGCGGCGGTCAGATCGGCCGGCGTTGCCGGGATGTTATCGCTGTCAGCCGCCGCCACTTCCGATGCCGTGCGCAATTGAGCGACGCGCGCTTCCGCCGCCGCCAATTGGCCGCGCTGCTTGTCGAGCGCGCCGGACAGCCGCTGCGCTTCCAAGCTCGCCTGCTGCTGTCGCAGGGTGTGCAGCCGCACCAGATAGCGTTCGCCGATCGCGTTGGCGACCTGCGCCGCCAAGTGCCGATCGCTCGACTGGAACGTGACCACCAGCTCTCGCCCGGCCTGCTCGGTGCGAACCGTCAGCCGGTCAAAATAGGCGGCGAGCACACGCTGCTCGGGGGTGTTGGCGAGCGGATCACGGGCAATGCCGACCAATGAAGCCAGCGAGCGCAACGCCGACGGCCGGCTGCGCACCGGATCGAATTCCGGCCGCTCCATCAGCTTGGTCTCGGCAATCACGTCGCGGGCAAGATCGGGCGATTGCACAAGCTCGATACTTTGCGCGGCCGTCCCGGCATCGGCCACCCGGCCATCAACGCGCACGCTACCGCTCTCGGTCCACAGCCGTATTTCGGACTGATAGCGCGGCGTGATCAGGCTGACGGTCGCCAGCGACAGCAGCAGCACCACCATGGTCGGCGCCGCAATCTGCCAGGGCCGATGGCGCAGGACGGCGCGCAAGCGACGCAGATTGCGCGCCGCAGCAAGCGGCGGCTCAAGGCCCGCACCGGCGCCGGCCGCAACGTCGCTGCTGTTCTGATCGATTGCAGCCGCCTGTTCGACAGGTCCACGGCGGCCCTTGCGCCAAAACGCCAAACGCATCGAAAACTCCCGACCGCTGTCCCAAGCGAGTCCGGAGCAATTACACTTCATTAAGGTTGCCGGCTCGTTAATCGGCGCCCACTACCTTAACCTTTGCCGGGATAGCAGCCACCGTGATCGGGATGCCCGGCTTAGCAACCTAGAGCTGCGCAACACCAGTAAGCATCGCAATATGATGCCCAAATGGAAAGGTCACAGCCAGCAAGCCATGGTCGTCACGCGGGCCGCTAACTAATTGTTCCAAGTTTTCCGTTAATTGCCGACAGAGATATAATTGCCGTCGCGGTCTTGTCGGCGGCGGCCAAAACTAACGGACATTGTGTCGTGGAACCGATCGACGCCCGCGCGATGATCAGCGCAGCTGCGACGCCAAATGCAGTCACACCATCCGTGCCGGTCGAACGTCGCCGCCGGCTGTCGGCACCGGCGCTCGCCGTCGCCAATGAAAAGGTCGGCACCGCTTACTCGCCGATCGTGATCACCGGCCTGGTGCGGGTGGCCGACTTCCTGCTGATCAGCCTGACCGGCATCGCGCTGTATTTCGGCTATGTGGCGCGCAGCGATGGCGCCACTTGGCCCTATATGGCGGCCATCCTGGCGATGACCTCCGCAGCAGTGCTGGCATTTCAGGCGGCCGACATCTACCAGGTGCAATTGTTCCGCGGCCAGCTGCGGCAATTCACGCGCATGCTATCGGCCTGGACAGTGGTGTTTCTGCTGTTCATCGGTGTGTCGTTTTTCGCAAAGCTCGGCAGCGAGGTGTCGCGGGTCTGGCTGTCGGGCTTTTATGTCGCCGGGCTGACCGTGCTGATCGTGCAGCGGCTCGGGCTGCGCAGCCTGGTGCGACGCTGGGCGCGCGAAGGCCGGCTTGATCGCCGCACGGTAATCGTCGGCGCCGATGACAATGGCGAACGTCTGATCCGCGCGCTCAAGGCGCAGGACGACTCCGATCTGCGGATTTTGGGCGTGTTCGACGATCGCAATGACGAGCGGGCGCTCGACGATTGCGCCGGCGTGCCCAAGCTCGGCAAAACCGATGATATCGTGGAATTCGCGCGCCGCACCCGGGTCGATCTGGTGCTGTTTGCGCTGCCGATCTCCGCGGAAACGCGCATTTTGGAAATGCTGAAGAAGCTATGGGTGCTGCCGGTCGATATCCGGCTGTCGGCGCACACCAACAGGCTGCGCTTCCGGCCCCGCTCCTATTCCTATCTCGGCAAGGTGCCGACCCTTGATGTGTTCGAAGCGCCGATCACCGATTGGGATCAGGTCACCAAGATGCTGTTCGACCGCATCGTCGGCGGCCTGATCCTGATCGCGGCGGCGCCGGTGATGGCGCTGGTGGCGCTCGCCATCAAGCTCGACAGCCCCGGCCCGGTGCTGTTCCGGCAAAAGCGGTTCGGCTTCAACAATGAGCGCATCGACGTTTTCAAGTTCCGCTCGCTCTATCACCACCAGGCCGACCCGACCGCGTCCAAGGTCGTGACCAAGAACGATCCGCGCGTCACCCGCGTCGGCCGGTTCATCCGCCGCACCAGCCTTGATGAGCTGCCGCAGCTGTTCAACGTGGTGTTCAAGGGCAATCTGTCGCTGGTCGGGCCGCGTCCGCATGCGGTGCAAGGCAAGCTGCAGAACCGGCTGTTCGACGAGGCGGTCGATGGTTATTTCGCGCGCCATCGCGTCAAGCCCGGCATCACCGGCTGGGCGCAGATCAATGGCTGGCGCGGCGAAGTCGATACCGACGAGAAGATCCAGAAGCGTGTCGAGTTCGATCTGTACTACATCGAAAACTGGTCGGTGCTGTTCGATCTGTACATACTGCTCAAGACGCCGTGGGCGCTGCTCAAAGGCGAGAACGCCTACTGAGCTTTTTGGCGCTTAAGGCTTCTGGCGCTGCGGTCACCGCAGCGCCGCCTTCTTGATCCGGCCGATCTCAGACGTTGATCTGCATGCCGATCTCGACCGCGCGGCCGCTCGGGATTTGGAAATACAGGCTGGCGTCGTCGGCCCATTTCGCCATGTTGACGAACAGCCATGACTGCCAGCGCGGCATGTCCGACGGCCGGCTGGCGCGGATCACCCGGCGCGACAGGAAGAACGAGATTTTCATGGTGTCGTAGGCGAAGCCACGCGACGCACATTGCCTGAGCGCCTCGGGCACGTCCGGCGTTTCCATATAGCCGAAGCGCAGCACGATCCGGATGAAGCTGTCGTTGACGATCTCGACCGCCGCCCGCTCGCTGGCCGGCACGCGCGGCACATCTTCAGTCACCACCCGCAGGATGACGTTGCAGTCGTGCAGCACTTTGTTGTGCTTGAGATTGTGCATCAGCGAGGTCGGCGTTGAATTGGGGTTTGCGGTCAGAAACACCGCGACGCCCCGGACCCGGACCGCCGAGCTTGAGCTGGAAATCGAGCGGATGAAATCGCCCAGCTCGGTCTCGTCGCGCACCGATTTCTGCGCCACGATCTTTGAGCCGCGCTGCCAGGTGATCATGATCACCATCAGCGCGGTGCCCATCGCCAGCGGGATCCAGCCGCCTTCGAATACTTTGAGCAGATTGGCGGAGAGGAAGATCTGGTCGATCAGCAGGAACGGCGCGATCACCAGTGCCGCCGTCGCAAAATTCCATTTCCAGCATTCGCGCATCACCAGGAACGCCATGATGCTGGTGATCACCATGGTTCCGGTCACGGCGATGCCAAAGGCGGAAGCCAGCGCGCTGGAGGATTTGAACGTGAACACCAGAAACAGCACCGCGATCAGCAGCAGCCAATTGGCGCGCGGCAGATAGATCTGGCCCTTTTCGGTCTCGGAGGTGCGGCGGATTTCCATGCGCGGCAACAGCCCGAGCTGGATCGCCTGCTGGGTCAGCGAGAACGCGCCCGAGATCACCGACTGGCTGGCGATGGTGGTCGCCAGCGTGGCGAGCCCGACCATCGGCAGCAGCGCCCATTCCGGAAACAGATGAAAGAACGGGTTTTCGGCCTTGTCCGGGCTTGATAGCAGCATCGCGCCCTGCCCGAGATAGCACAGCACCAGCGCCGGGAAGATGATCGATAGCCAGGCGAGCTTGATCGGCTTGCGGCCAAAATGGCCCATATCGGCATAAAGCGCTTCAGCGCCGGTGACGGTGAGAAACACCGCGCCGAGCGCCACCAGACCGGCATAGCCGTGATTGAGCAGGAAATCGATGCCGAGCAGCGGATTGAGCGCGGCCAGGATGCCAAAATTGCCGATCAGGTTCATCATGCCGCCGATCGCGATCACGATGAACCACAGCAGCATCACCGGGCCGAACCAGGCGGCGACCGCCGCGGTGCCCCATCTTTGCACCACGAACAAACCGATCAGGATCACCATGCTGAGCGGCATGATGAACGGCTCGAAGGCCGGCGTTGCGAGCTTCAGCCCTTCGACTGCCGACAGCACCGACACGGCCGGCGTGATCATGGCATCGCCATAAAACATCGCGGCGCCGGCCATGCCGAGCACCGAGATCGCGGTGAAGCGGCGGCGCATCACGCCCTGCAGCAAAGCCATCAGCGTGAGAATGCCGCCCTCGCCGTGATTATCGGCGCGCATGATCAAGAGCACGTATTTCAGCGTGACGATGATGAACAGCGTCCACAGCACCAGCGACACCACGCCGAGCACCATCGCCTGGGTCAGCGCACCGCCGGCCGAGGCGGCCGCCAAGCTCTCCTTGAGGGCGTAAAGCGGGCTGGTGCCGAGATCGCCATAGACCACGCCGATCGATCCGAGCGTGAGGGTGGCGAGCGAGGTGGGTCGTGCGGTGTGAATGGCGGCAGGTGCGCTGATGGCGTCGCTCATCGGGTCCTCTGAAAACAGCCGGGCCGAACCATGTTCGTTGCCCCTGCTCTCAGGTTCCCGGGCGGCGCATAAGGATGCCATTCGGAATACGGCACGCCGCCATCAAGGCCGTGTAAAGCCGAGCGCTGCGCGCTGGCATCGATATACCGCGCAAATGCCAGCTCGCTGTGCGGCGCGCGCGAGTGGCGACGAGATCCCCGTAAGGTGCCGGTTCGCGGGGGGGGGGGGGACTCACGCGCAGGCGCGCCGCTGGCGGCTTTCGTGCCCTGTCGAATCGTCCTATGGTTGCCGATCAGTTTGTTCTGTCGAGGTAGGTCCCATGCTTGCAGCCGTCTTGGAAGCGATGTCGGCGCTGTTCCTGTACGCCGTGGTGATTCTGGTGTTCAGCATCGCGGTCGCGTTGTTTGCGCCGCCGATCAAGGTCGCCCAGCAGAGTTTTTGGACGGTGCTGGCCTATTTCGCTGGTGAAGTGGCGGTGTTTTTGGTGGCGCTGTGGATCGTCTCCGGCCTCGCCAGCATGGGTTTGTTGTCGATTCTGCTCGCGGGCGTGATCGTGGCGCTGGTGTTCGTCCCGGGGCTGGCCGCCAAAATCCCGGTTCCGGCCAATGTCACCGGCATGTTCAAACGCGGCTGACCAACATCCGCCTGCCATTCGCAAAAGCCGCCTTCGGGCGGCTTTTTTGCTGGGCGCAAAGGCTGCTCCGGCTTGCGCCCGGCGCCGAACGAAGCTACACGACAGGCATCGGAGCGTAGCGCAGCCCGGTTAGCGCACTAGTCTGGGAGACTAGGGGTCGGAGGTTCGAATCCTCTCGCTCCGACCATTTTTCCAAATAATTTACAGCAGCTTAGCTTGATCGGCTCTTTAGCCGATCATTACTGCTTTCTGGGTTGGGTCCACATTGGGTCATCTGGGGGCTTTGGTCCCTGCCCTGCCAAAGCTCAGAATCGTTGCTGCGATTGACCGACGACCGCGCCGAGTTTGGGTTCTGATCTCAGTCCCAAAGACAAAACCGCCACCCGAGCGAGGACGGGCGGCGGTTCTGCAGTCCGGTCTGGATTTCACTTCGAGGTTTCACATGGCCCGGCACGGAGGTGTGCCACGCATGAGGCTGCGCCCGACTGGTTAACGAATCCTTGACGAGGCGCCCCATCGAAACACTAGGGGGGATGACGCCGACACTTGTGTTGATCGGGTTCGGTAGAGCGCCCCCTCGCCCCGCTGCGCGCTGTTGTAGCCGGGCCGTACATCGGCGCCGCGGACGCTGCAGGTACCGCTCTCCGGGTATTCTCCTGATCGGTGGCAGCGCCCAGGCAGGCCAGGATACTGGGCGTCGTATCGCATCAATGAATGTCCACACAAAACCAGAGAGCTTGACGGCGGACCGCGCGCACCACTCGTTACCAGCCAGCTATTTCACATGGCGGCACATTCAACCTAATTCTGATCATCCGCTTGATTGCCAGCAAAAGTTGCGGTTCGATGGGGCAAGAAGAAAATGGGGGATCAGATGCGCGTCATTCTGGCGTTACTCTTAACACTTGCATTGGCTGGTTGTCAGACTGCGCAGGCACCAACAACGCCCAGCGGAAAAGCTGAGGTCACAATACGAGCGCCGCTCGCTGCCATCAAAGCGCAATTGCTATCTCTAGCAATGACGAAGCGATTCAGCGTAACCAAGGACACCGAGTATCTACTGCAGATCGAAAAGCCGACAGAGAACATCGGGGCGGCCGTATTGCTGGGATCGAGGTACGACTCGACGCCAGCCGAGCGCGTTGTCTTCACCTTCGCACCTATGGGTGACAGCGTTCGCGTGGTGGCTGCACTGATGTTTGTGACCAATCCAGGCTCAGCATTTGAGCGCCTAACACCAATCAATGCCGGTGAAGGCGTCGATAGAACACAAAACACCCTGAACGAATTGAAGCAGACCTTGGAGACACCGCCCCCGACTCAGTCTCCAACAAGGAGCCGCCCACCGTCAAACCAAGCAAAGCTTGGGGCGTAGATCGTCCTTCGCATCAACTGGCGTCGTCGCGCATATCTGTGGGGCATGGTAGCGCGAGCCCTCAGCCGCACGACATCCGGCCAGCGATCGGCATCAAGCCGCGTGCCATGACCGCAGGCGCGGCAATAGACCAGCACGGCCCGCGCGCCGGCAGCGCGCATCTCGCCAAGGGTGATCTTGAGGCTCATGGCCGGGACGATAGCGCCGCCTGTCCATTCGGACAGTGGTCATAGACTTGCGCCATTGCGCCGCAGGGCCAATGGTTCCTTCATGCGTCTCCTGGCCACCATAGCCGCTCTTGCGGTCGTCATTATCCCCACGGCAGCTATGCCGGCCTGTGGCGACCGCGGCGGGCCAGGCTATCGGGGGCCGTCAGGCAAGTGCGTCGGCTGGGCCGAGTTTGGCCGGGTCTGCGGCAATCCACCGGAAAAGAGGTGCACGGCGGAGAATGTCCAAGAGCGCGGCGACGGCCGGAAGTCGGCAAGCCGGAAAGACGGTGACGACCAGATCGACGTCGAGGTGAAGGAATGAAAAAAGCACTGCTGTTGCTGATCGCGGTCTTGATGCCGCTCGCCGCTGTCGCCGAGCCGATCGCCCCGGACCGGATCAGGGTGATCGACGGCGACACGATCCGAATCGACGGCCAGCAGCCAGACCACCGCCTCGTCGGCTTCAACGCCCCGGAAATGCGGAATGCCGAGACCGAGCGAGAACGGGAGCTCGGCGGCAGGGCGACGGCCAGGCTCCGGGAGATCGTCCGCGGCGGCGAGCTCGACTATGCCGAGGTGCAGTGCTCTTGCCGGCCGGGCTCCGAAGACTCGGCGTTCTGCAACTTCGGTCGCAAGTGCGGCATCCTCAAATCGCGGGGCGAAGACGTCGGGGCCATCCTGATCCGCGAAGGCTTGGCCGTTCCGTTCATCTGTGGGCCGACGGGCTGCCCGCCGGCGCCGAACCCATGGCGGTGAGCCTCGGAGGCCAGCGCCCACGCCGGCCGGTGTAGGCGTGAAAGGACGCTGTTGTGAGCAATCCGCGACACGGAAGGCAAACGACCAGACTCCAGCGTTTCGCTGCAATCGCGACGTCATGCGCGCTGTTCGTGCTGATGGTGGTCGTGTGGTGGTGGGTGACACAATGACCCAATGACCCAATGACCCAATGACCCAGCTTTGGCCCTCATCCCCCAGCAATTCCGTCCGCTCCCGATCGCAGTGCTGATCTCCGGCGGTACGCTTCGAACCCGAAAGGCGCCGCCAGGCGCCATACCCGCAAAATCAGAAGGTCAGGCCGTCCGGAGTGGGGCCGCGACGGCCATGCCGTCGCGGCTCTTGCGTGGCCTGCCTGCGCCACAGCGTGGACGTCCGCCTCGCGGAGCTGGACTGAAGTCGGCCGTCTGATGCTCTGCACCGCCTGCGGCACGCCTGGCACCGTCCTCATCGTGCCGAACTGGCTGCATCACCGGAATCACGCAGTGCCGTACTCGTCAAGGTGGTAATCTTCAATTTGAGCGGGCGAATCTGCATTCATCGTGATATCGTTATCTTGATGACATGAGCTGGCTGCACATATATGCAACAGTATTCTTATTCGATTGGCTCAAAGCCCGTCCGAGCACTCTGATGCCGAACTACTCACCTTTGGCTATTGCGAATGAGTTCTTGCGACGAAGGGCAAGCTCTTCGTGGCCGGCTCAGATGCAGCTTCAAAAGCTCGTCTATATTGCCCACGGCTGGAATCTTGCGATCAACAATGCGCCGTTAGTCCACAGTCTGCCCGAGGCGTGGGATAACGGTCCTGTGTTCCGTGAAATCTGGGACCATATCCGCGACTTTGGCTACCGCGGCCCAAACTGCACGCTAACTGACCCGTTCGAAAATAAAGAAATCGCAGAAGAACTCACGCCAGCTGAAAAGGCTGTCGTAGATCATGTTTGGAATAAGTATCAGGGGTACAGTGGGGTAGCTTTGTCGAAAATGACACACGAGCCCGGCACTCCCTGGTATAAGGCGTACTTCGGCGGCGGTCAAAACACCCCGCTCTCGAATGACGACATTAAGCAACACTACATCGACTTGGCGTTGGCGGGACGTGCCGCACAGCAAACCTCACATTAGCGTCGAAGATATCGACCGAGCGCCCGCGAGCCTGCCGACGACAGCGCAGCCACAAAGGCACGATGTCGACACACTTCGTGCGGCATTTGATCGCGTGGCGACCGAGAAATTTCAGCTTCTCGACGAGATCAACAAGCTAAAGCAATCCAACAAAACCAGCGACGTGCTGAACGGCTTGGTCAATCCATACGCGAATCGCGCATTCATCTTTATGTGCTGCTATTCTGGCCTTGTAGCTTTTCTCCTAATCGCAGCCGGTTGGAAGCTTGGCGGGTTTGATCTTCCGCCAAGCGTGTTGGAAGTACTAACTGGCAGCACCGCAGTTACCGTGATCGGGCTGGTTGGTATGGTGCTAACGGGCATTTTTATCGGCGCCCGCAAGTGAGACAGCAGCCCAATCCACGCGATAATGCCTTCCACCATATCCAACGATCAATCCAAGCCTGCGAACCATCCTTTCGCCTAGCCGCGACGAGGCAGTGATACCGAACACGGCGCGCAGCTAGCTGTGAATATCCGGGATAACCGCCCTCCCCTAGAGCCTGCCACAAGAGGCGCATGCCATTCTAACTGCTCGCACGAATCGGGGAGCAGTTAGAATGAGTGTCTTCTTGGTTACTTGGGATCTAAACAAGCAGAAACTGAACTACGCGCAGGCTCGCCAGAACCTCATCGATCATCTATCTCGATACCCCCACATCAAGGACCCCGGCCTTGACTCTGTTTGGTTCATCCAGTCACCGATGGCAGCAAATTCAATCGATGCGGACATTCGAACTCGAATAGATGATAATGACAGATTGTTGGTCACGCAGCTCGTCACTGGTCAGCATCAAGGCTGGCTTTCAAAGTCGGTGTGGGAGTGGATCAACGCCCGCCTCTAGCGATCCGAATTTAGCGCTGAATCCTTGCCACCCGACCTCGATCAGCCCGGGAGCCGGCGGCTCGGCGCGCGGCTTCGGTGAGGTCGAGCGAACAGCCAAGCGACCGGGCTGCCCCACGGCATGGAGTGCCAAGATCGCCGGATGGACTTCTTACAATTGCACTGCGCGAAACTCCGGGTTGGCTGTCGGAAGCATCGCCCTGATGTCCGATAATGAAGCTTATCGGACATCAGCCCCGGGTTACCCCTTCGGGGCCCGACACCCCGCCGCCTCGGCGTCTTTCGTGGTGCAGAACCAGCGCTTGCCAGGCCCCATCTTCACCTTCGCGTACCAACGGCTTCCTGGCTGATGATAGATGCACTGGCCGTTCCGGCCGACGTTGCCCTTGATGGCACATTCCGGGGATGGTGCGGCGGCCGCCGACGCTGCCCCGAGCAGCACCTCCTGCGCGTTGCGCGGCACGCTGGCCGCTCCGAGTATCGTGGTCTTCCGGTTTCGGTCGCGCCAATCCCAAGGCGCAATGAATGCGCCGCCCCATAATCCCGACAGCGCTTCCCTAGCGACGGCCTCAGAAGCCTCGTGTTCGCGCGAATAGCGGATGAAGGCCAGCGCCCAGCCCGAGCGAACCATCCACTGCTCAACGTTCTCTGAGCCGACGCGGCACGATCCAAGAGACCTGCCGTATTTGTCTTGACTGCTGACCTCGCAGGTCCAGGGCTTGTTGCCGAACCGCCGGACAAGCTCGTCGCGTGATGCGATGCCGCAGGGCCAGCGCTCCCCCTTCTCGTCGAGACAGAGCTGGTCGGTCTCCGGCGCGTCGATGCCATGCAATCGGATCTTGGTGCCGCCGATCTCGACCGTATCGCCGTCAACGATGCGCGGCACGCCGGCGACCTCGACGGTTTCGTCGCCAGGCAGGCAGACGTACTGCGTGCCCCGCATTCCAAGGCAGCGCGCCGCGCCCGCGGTGAAGTCGATCTTCACACCGGCCTCGCGGGCTTTCCCAAATGGACCTCGGTCGTTGATCCGGATGCTGCAGGTCCGGCCGTTCACGGGATTGGTCACAGAGACCGTAGTTCCCAGCGGGTATTCGTGGGAAGCCGCGGTCAGGCTGTCACGGCTGACAGGCTCGCCCGTGCTCGTGCGCGAACCGATCGAATAGAGCGACGCAAGGACTTCCTTGCCCGAACCGCACTTCCCGGTCTTGTGCACGTGACGGTGCACGGTTTCCCAGCCGCCGGCATCGGCCTCGCTCGGCTTGAGCCCGATCACCGCCGCTACGGCTCCGAAGATCATCAATGTTGAAAGGCTTCGCATGCGGTCCGAATACCCCCAGATGGCACAAGCTGCCAGTGAATAGCCTCTGGAGCCCGCCCCGCGGCGGATAACGCTACAATTGGGCCGCCGTGAGCATCGCCTCTCTCACTCCTCAGTTTCGTGAGACGGCCAATTCCGCTTGAAATAAGCCGCGCTGGTGCGATTTGATTGCTTCCCGCCACCAGGCACCGGAGAGGCGCAAAACGCGCGTAGCCATGGTTTACGAGCGACTGCGGGGCTGTCCGATCGACTGCCGGGGAAAAGCCTTGCGGCGCGCGGCGATCTCCTTGGCGGTGACGACCTCTCCGGCCTCGATGCGGGCTTCGTACTCTGTTCGGAGATCTGACGGCATGGCCGGCGCAGCCAGCACCCCAAGCACCTGCCAGGACACGCGCGACCAGATGGCTTCCCGCTCGCCGTAGAGCGATGCAACACGCACCAACGCCGCGACCTGATCCGCCGAATGCGTCCGGGCGTTCCGGGCGTATGGGATCAGCCCGGCAATGGGCCGCGGCTCAACCGAATAAACCGGCCAGCCGCTATGCTCTATTGGCATGAAACCTCAATATCGGAATACCGAAATATGCTCGAATCTCGGGGCTGCGACCCGCCGCCTGCATACCGGGGGGTGGGGTACGGTCCCTATAGGGGGGTGGGTGCCGCTACGGGCCGCGCTGGTGCGTTAGCTCTGGAATTCCGCCCCGTCGCTCAGTTCACAGGAAGCTGCGTGTAGCGCCTTCTCTGCGGCTTGGCGGGGCATTCTGGTGAGGTCCGGTGCCGGCTTGGTGCTGGCATGAAACCTTGATCAGGACGGCCACGGCGCGGCGTTCATCCGTGCAGTTGATCGGTGCGTGCACGGGTGATCCGTGCACCGGGCTTCGATTGAGCTACTGGCAAAACTTCGCAGTCCAGCCGTTCCGTCTCGCTCTCTCAGCGGGGCACGGTCCCTTTTGCCTGACGGGTGGCCATAGGCCGCTGCTGGTGCTGCTGTTGTCCGTGGCCATGGTCTGCTGCTCGTGAATGAGCCGGCGCGTGTGCGGGGCTCGCTGCGCGTCCTGGCCGTGGTCTACGCCTGGTGGTGCTGGCCGGGCCTGCGGCCCGCGCCGCTCTGCCGCTCCCCGTGTGCGGCGCTGGTGTTACAGGTCCATCCGAAGATCGCGGCGATGGTCTCAACCATCCTGCCGGCTGTCATGGCACTGCGCTTGCGGGCTCAGACGCGGCCGAACCGGTGAATGGTGGCAATGGACGGGTCGCGCGGCTTCCCTGACGGGAGCAGGCCACAGAACCGATAGGTCGCTGTCCAGCTCTTGGCCTGCCAGCGGTGCCGCGCCAGCAGCATCCGGTCATTCCTCGTCGCGCTGATCGGGGCCTTGAACACGACGCCGGCCTTGGTCTGTAGCGTGGCGTGGATTGCCTCGTCGTTCACGACGTTGATCCCGATCACGTCGGCCTCGTCGTCTTCGAACGGCTTCCGCTTCAACAGCAGGGTAGTCCGGCAATGCTTGTAGCCCGCGGCCGGGATGCGGATCATCTGCCCCTCATGGCCGGCGGCGAGACAGGCCCGATAATGCACACTGAGGCCGGTCAAGTTCCTGATCCGCACCGTCTCGACAATCTCGACATGGTGGGATGCCGCGGCCGCTACCGCGGCGCGGGCCGCTTCGATCCGGTCCGGGAAGGCGTCAGGCGCCACGACGTCGAAGACATGCAGGCCAAGCCGGCTCGACACCTTGGCAATGGTCCTGACGTCCGCGGCGATGCCACCAAGCGACACGCCAGGGGCGAAGAGCTCGCCGTCAAGCACCAGATCAGGCCACGCCCGGAATACCGGGATCAGAGCGTCCTCGATATGCAGCAGCGACGTGATCCGGCGCCCGTAGCGGGTGAACAGGCCATCACGCGTCGTGATGCACCGCACGCCGTTGAACTTTGGCTGTGCCATGACCGGGAACTTAAGCTTTGCCAGGTTCACCCTGCGCGCCAGCATTGGCTTGATATCGCAATCGGGTGGCAGGGCCTCACCGAACGAGATCACCCCCGTGTCCGGGTCAATGTCGATCGCGTATCGGAGGGCCGGCGCGGTCATGACTTCGCGGCCTCGCGCTTGGCGCGGGCGATAGCCGCTCGCTCTGACTTCGGGACGAACCGTGAGGGACTATCAACGACCTCGTTCAGCAGGCCCGACCACACAACGTCGGCGCGACGTTCTCCGGGCTGGCGGACATAGTCGATCTCTTTGACCCATTCGGGAGGGAATTCGACAGTCAGACCCTTGCGTCGGGATTTCGGGGCGTCGTGAGCAGCCAGAGCGCGGTCAAGGACGCGCTCAACGTAGGCTGACGGCGATAGTCCCGCCGCGCCGGCGGCGCGCTCCAGCGCGCTCCGTTGGGCTTCTGACAGCACCAGGCCGATGGGATAGTTGCGATCGGTCACACCAAGCTTCCACTCCCGGCCCGGTTGCCCGGGGACACCCGGCCCCCGGGCTGGCCGGCGTTGTTAGGGGCACTACCCGGCTTGCCCCGGCGCTGGCGACGCTACCGCGAAGGCGGCGGCACGTCACCAGCGTTTCCGTCTCGCGGCTCATTTGTAGCCGGCCGATCGTCGCTGTCCGTAGTGGACGCCACCGGATGCGACCGTGCGACGACGTGCATTGAGGCTCGTCTGACCACGTAGTCAGGCACGGCATCGGCGGTCGGAGTGGCAGGGATGCATCGCACGATCCAGTCGGCGACATCGGCCCCGGACATCGCCGGGGCCCGCGCGAGGAGATCGATCGCCGCAGCTGTCCGGGCGGCATCGCCCTTGATGCCGGCGGTGCGGATCACCCCGTTGATCCGGGCCAGCGCTGCGCGTTCGCCTTCCGCCTTCGCGGCGGTCAGCGCGGCCTCGAGCTCCGTACCGGAGAGGCCCGGCACATCGCCGGCCGCTTGCGTGTCCGTCATCAGTTCTTCCCCTTCAATGCTTTGACGAAGGCGCTGAACGCCTCCTGCACGTCACCCACGCCGTCGACCATGTCGAACGCGGCCCGGCCACGCTGATCAAGCGCCCGACCAAGGCTATCACCAATCACGCCAGCAGATGAGCGCCCGCTCGCAAATGCGACGTGATCGACGCCACCAGTCCCGTTCAGCACCGTGATCGACCGCCCCGTGAGGCGCGGCCCGATCGCGCGCAGCGCAACCTCAGCCTTCCGTGGGTCATACATCAGCGGCGTGTCGAACAACTGGCCGCAGAGGTGGGGGTATGCGGCCATCAGGAATATGCCCCGTCACTGTATGCGCCGCGGGAGAGTTGGTTCAGCTTGTCGGATAGACGACGCTCGACAGCCGCAGCGATGGCCTCGGGTGATTGGCCAGGCCCAGCCTGGACGTGGATGCCGCCAATGTTGTAGTTGACCGTCCCGCCACCGCTGCCACCGCCGGCGCGCGCCGCGGCACCGGCCAGCGCCTGCGCCTTGAGCGCTTGCACTGTGGCGTGGGTGCTGGCGATTGAGCCTGGCAACGATGGTCGGAAAAGCTCAGGACCACGCTCGCCGACGAGGTACGTCGAGCCGGCCCGGACCGGGCCACCGGCCGCCCTGGCACCGGCGACAGCAGGCGCGCCCGCCGAAGACGCCGCGGCGCCGCCGCCCATGATGGCATTCTTGATCGAGCTGCCGAGCCCCTTCGCCCATCCGAGCAGCCCGGACCAGATCGACTTCATGCCTTCCCAAAGCGATTTCAGCAGCTTCGCACCGGTGTCGTAGAGATCGACGCCCGTCAGGTCCTTGATCTTGTCGTTGACCCAGCTCAGGGCCTCTTTCACCTTGTCCCAATTCTCGTAGATCAGCAGCCCGGCCGCGGCGAGCAGCCCAATCGGACCGAGGATGCCGAGCGCAGACTTGCCCAGCATTGAGAGCGCCCCGCCGACACCGAGGATGCGCGCCACTGCGGCAAAACCGATAAGCGCAGTCTTTGCGGCACGGAATGCCGCGGCGAACGGGAATAGAGCCACCTTCACGGCCCAAATCGCAGCAGACAGTGCCCATAGGCCGGCCTTGCCGACAGCCAAGAGCCCATCCCACAACCAACCAAGCGCAAGCTTGCTGAGAAGGCCGGCGATGCTAAGTCCAATCAGGCCACCTGCAACCGCGGTAATGCCACGAACGACCGCGGGATTTTCATTCGCCCATTTTTCAAACGATCTAATAAAGGGCGTGATCGCGCTCATCAGAGAATTGACGGCGGGGAGAAGCGCGTTGCCGACCGAAATGCTCAGCGCCTCGATCCGGATTCTGAAGGCCTCGGTCTGCGCCGCGTTCGTCAGCATGCGCGCCGCGAAATCCTTTTCGACCACGCCTGACGCCTTCAACGCCTCGTCGCGGATTCGCTTGTATTCCTCGATGTTCATGATCAGCGGACCGAGGAACTTCTGAACCTCCGAATCTTGGAACAGATCGCCGATCAGCTGCAGGTCACCCTTGACGGCCTTGTTCGTGACACGGGCGATCATCTCGAAGATGTCACCGCCTTCCTTCTGCGTCTTCCGCAGCTCCTTGCGGATATCAACCCCGGCCTCTTTGAACTTCTTGGTCGTTTCCGGGCTGATGATCTTCTGCATCAGGTTGCTGGCATTGGTCGCTGCCTTCGAGGCGTCGCCAGCACCCTTCATCGCGATCTGAAGCGCGGCCGACAGCCGGCCGACCGCGGTGACGCCGGTCATCTTCAACCGCGCGGCGGCCGTAGTGAGTTCGGGGAAATATTGAGCCATGTTCTTCAGCTCAAAGGCGCCGCTCTTGCCTGCCGTCGCCATGACGTCCAGCGCCTTGCCGAACTCGCTCGCCTTGACCTTCAGATTGTCGAGCGTTCGGAAGCCCGCATTGGCCAGATCATCGACCTGGGCCTCGTAGGCCGTCGCGGCCTTACCGATCGGCCCCATGATCGCTTCGGCCCGCTCCGGGTCGAGACCGAAGCCGAGGAGCGTGTCGAGACCCTTCGCGACCTCCAATGCTGACTTGTTGACCTTGGGCGCCAGGTCGCGGATGCGATTGCCCATCGCCGCGATCGCCTCGTCGGAAAGGTCCGCCTTCTGCTTGATGTTGTGCAGCGCCGTCTCGAATTGGGATGCGGCAGAGATCGGCGCCTGCAGTCCCTTTGCCGCCCCGTAGGCAGCGGCCGTCGCGACGAACAGCTTCTGCGACGTCGCGGCAATCATGGCCCTGTTCTTGGCCTGGAGATTGGTTAGCGCCGTCATCGAGGCGCTAACCCTCTTTGCTGGGCCGGACACCCGGTCGATCAGTTCAAGGATCAGCTTCGAGGTCAGAACACCCATGGACCACCTTTACTTCTGCGGAGATTCCATCCGCACGATCACGGCCAGCGCTCGCTCGAAAGCGTTGAACTGATCCCAGTACATATCGAGGATGTCCGGGATCGGCGTGTGCAGGTGCCGCGCGACGAGCGCCACCGCGACGGTTGCGGTTACTGCTTGTTGGCGATCTGAAGCGCGGCCGCCGTCATCACGCTTTGCATGATCTCCATCTGCCTCTTCTCCCGGTCGCGCAGTGACTTTCCCACGATGGGACGGGCCTCCTCTTCGAGCCGATCGAAATCGTCGTCGTCGAGTTCTTCGATCACTTGGATCGGAACGTCGGCCATCGAGGCGTAGACCGCGAAAAGTTTCCGATGGTCGCCGTCGACAAGGTCGGCTGCCGTGCGATCTTTCACTTTCATCTTCCGCAACGTCAAAGCGGTGTACGTCTTCTCGCCCACCTTGAGCGGCGCAGACGGGGTGAACGTGATCGTGCGAACGTCTTGGGTCGTGGTGGTGTCTGTCATGATTGGCGCCTTGATGTTGAAAGGATTGATGCGGCCCGTCAGGCCGCACGATGCTTGTTGACGTATGCGGCGGCGGCGGCGAGCGCAGTCTGACTGCCATTTCGAGTCGCTGCGGATCGCCTGGCGTTGACCCGGTCAACCGCGGCCGCCAGTTCAGCCGTCTTGCGTTCGGTCGACGCCGGCGGCCGGTAGACTTGGCCGGCGCGGCTGGCGTTCACAGCGGCAACGGCTCTGCTCAGTGCGGTGTCAGTGTTCATGGGGCGATCCCTCACGACGGTTGATGCGAGCGGCGATTTCCTCGCCGATGCCAGCCGCCGCACGGGCTCCGGCCGTGGCGCGTTCGACGGCCAGGAGACCGGCCTGCATGGGGCGTTGTTTCGCCATCACCAGCACCGCCGGCGCGACGCTCCGATATGCTGCGGTGACTGCGGCGATGGCGGCGTGGTGCGGGACGATGGCCCGCACCTGCGCTGTGATGCGATCGGCTGCCGCCGCGATGTCTGCTGCAGGGCTACGCATCGGCCGTCGCTCCCCGGACGAAGCCCGCCACCTTGCTGATAAGCCCCTTGGCGGGGGCCTCGTCGGCCTTCACGGCGATGAACTCCTCCTCAATCTTCCGTTCCCCGCGGGGCTGCTGCTCGAGGTCGATCAGCCGATTGAGGTGATTGAGGATGGAGGACGGATAACTGGACGGCGCCAAGGACCAACCAGGCGCGTCGCCAGCGCGTAGCGGCGGAATTTCGAGAGATTCCGCGAGCCGCGTGTAAGGCAAGCTCTGGACGGCCGGGTAGAACTTGACGTGACGGAACGGCCTGAGCTCCACCGGCGACGGGCTGGGAAGCGTGGCATTCGGGGAATAGTTCGACGTGTCGTGGCTCATTGATCCGGTCTTGCCGCCCTCGTACACGTGGATGCGCTTCAACTTGTCCTCGTCGGTGATCATGTTGCCCGAGGAAGAGAACACCCACTTCATCACCGTCTTTTCGGAGATCACTTCGCGCTCGACGCCGGGGACGGCGCGGACCCGTTCTTCGGCGGGGATGAGCCGGGGCAAGTCCGGCGACCGGTTCGCCTGCGCGGCCTCGCGCTTCTGCTCGCTCTCGGCAATCGCCTTGATCATTTCGCGACCGAGGCGCGTGATCTCTGGCAAGTGCTTCGTGATCATCGCTGCGGCGGTCTTGGCGCTCGCCTCAAATGCCTCTTCGAGCGCCTTCTGTTCGGCGGCTGCCGCCTTGTCGACCTCGGCCTGCAGTTCAGCCTCGCGGCGCGCGATCAGCGTCGTGACGCGCTCGACCTCGGTCGACGCGAGCAACGATTGCCGGCGCCATTCGGTATAACTCTCGACGGTAGTCGCAGCTTCGGCTTCCGATGCGGCGATCTGTTCCTTGCGCGCCTGCGCCGCGGCCAGATCGGCCTTAGCCTGGTCGAGAGCGGCTTGCGCCGCCGAGATTGCCTTCGTGAATTTCATCTTGAACCTTCGTGTTGGAGGAATGGATAGCCGGCATCAGCGCCGGCGCAGGGGTGGGGTCCGGGTGTGGGGAACGCCAAGAACCAACAGCTTGTCGGACACCGCACTGCGGATGAAATCCGCCGGGGACAGCTGTTGCACACGGGCGATCTGTTCAACGGCTTCCACGACGTCGACCGGAGCTTTTGCAGTGAGCCGGGCGTCGAGCCGAATGCGATTTGGAAGAGAGATGTTCATAGGCTGAGTGAAACAGCCCTGGCGCGAGCGCGGTAGGTACTAATGCGCCCAATGCGGACTAAGCGCGCCTGATCTTTGCCTCGTGATTAGTTCGCAACCACGTCAGGAAGCGGGAACGCGAGATGCTGTAGCCTGTGCCGACCCACATCGCAAAGCCGTCCTGTCCTTCGATCATGTTCTCGGAACATCGTCGGCGCATGGTCTTCTTTGTCATGCCGGAGAGTTTGCAGGCATCGCCCGGCGTGATCCAGTCTGTTAGCAAGCCGATCGGGTCGGCGCCGCCGTCGCCGAGTTCCGCTTCCATCTGTTCAAGCTGCAGGCGGAACAGCTGAATACGAGCGCGCAAAATGCTGCTGTCGGGGCCAGCGTCCATCAGTCAAGCAAACCTGAGAACGGGGTTGCTCATCAGCGCCTCTTCCGTCGAGGCGCGCCGTGGACCGCATGATTGATGGTCACGCCAGCATTCTCGACGCAGTCCGCTGCAGCGCAGGCGCGCTTGGATGCGGCATCGAACGCGTCGTGCATCCCGTCTTCGATCTTCCGCCGCAGCGCGACGTCGAGCGTCACCCGGGCCGGAATGGCGAGCAGATCGGCTTTCAACCCGCCAAAGAACTCGTCGATCACCTGAACCGCCGCGGCCTGGCCGGCCGCGATCTGCACCTTGCGCCGCTCGTCGATCCTGAGCTGTATTTCCTCGGCGCGGCTGTCCTGCACCTTGGCGAAGCTGGCCGTCTTGGTCGCGCGCCGGTCTTCGTCGCGTAGGTGCCTGATGAACCCCTGTACCAAATCAGTGAGGCGATACTGGCCGCGCTCAGCCTTGGCGAACCAGCCATCCCGTTCCAGCCGGCGAAGCCACGTCGGCGTGACCATCAGCAGTTGAGCTGCGGCAGCGGTTGAGATCAGGGCGGATAGATCAGGAGCGAGCTGCTTCTTCATTCGGCGCGCCCGTCCGTGACCGGAGGAATGGCGCCATCGCGCTGCAGTTTCTCGACGATCGCGCGCCTGCAAAAGTCGCTCACCGACGACATGCTGCGATCTGCTGCCGCGTCGAGCTTCTCGCCCAATTCGTGAGGGATACAGAAGGTTATCCGGGCCTCAAATCTCTTCGACCTTGCCATCAACGATGCGCTCCGATTTAGTTAGTTAGTATATGCGAACTGCAGCAGTCTTTCAACGCAATGCGATAACTACGCACTTGTTATCCCGTCTCAGCGGCGGTTTCTCCTGGCAAGAAATCAAAAACATTGTCGGGTCGCGTTGGCCGAACGCATTGCGTTTCATTGAAGCGCAACAACGCGCAAGAACGACTGCGCAAAGAAAAACCCCGCCGACCTTGAGGGCCGGCGGGGTGATGTCGAACTCACGTCGGCTTCTGGCCAACAATTTCTAGGATCTTCGGCCAAGCCGCCTCGTTGTGTTTCTTCGTCAAGCAAACCTTGATCTCGTGCGGTGGCGGACCGTGGCGGCAGGAATGAGCCAACTCGCCATCTATCATTCCGTCGCACATCACATAACCATAGACGTGGAGCGCCGACCCGCGCTGAACACCGCCTCCAACACTGTCCCATCTCAGGCCGGTCACGTTTCGGATTTCATAGCTCGCGATGCGCCAGTCGTCCGGCTGCCGGCGCACCTTCACTATCGTTCGGTCTTCCATTGTAGGCTCCGTTTGATATCGGCCCCGCCGAATCTTCAGCGGGGCGTGGTGTCGTCGATTGGGCTGCGCGGCTTCCTAGTGCGCCGCTCGCCGCTCATTGCACTCGGTGTAGATGAAGGACCGCTGCGCGATCTGTTGCGCGGCGCTGTTGAGTAGATCGATGCTGCGCGGCAGGTTCTCTACCGGGATCAGAACCGAGCACGCCGGGTACAGATGGCCCATCTTCGTGGTGGCGAAGGTGATCCGCACCACGCCGGCCGATGCAAATTCGATCTTGCCGATTCGGCCGCACCAAAATTCCGGCGCCTCGAAATCGTCGGTGAGTTGTGGATCCAGATATACCGGCGTCTCGCTGATCTCGCTCATGATGCTGCTACCTCGGTCGCGAACGGGTTCGGGCGTCCCGTCAGGTTGGCGAGCAGGTGAGCAACCATGCGCTCGTCCGTGCAGGGTTTGGCGTTTGAGGTTCGATCCATGTCGTTATCCCACAGGTATGAAACGAGCGCATTGGCGATGGCCGCATACCCCTCCACCGTGGTCGGCCGCAGGTGCAGCATTTGATCGATCAGATTACTGATCTTGTCGCAATGGGCGTCCAAATTCGCGTCGGCTGCCTTGTGGCCCGACGACGCCTCGGCCGCATCCATCGCCGCGGCGTATACTTCAAACGTCTCGACGAGCTCGGCAGCGCGTTGCACCGACGGCGCGTCCTGCGGGATCTCGGCGAACCAGTCTTCAATTCCAGCGATGGGGAAGTCGGCGGCGGAGCATGATGCGATCCCGAGGCGCCGCTTGTCGGCCTCGGTTCCGACGAATCCCCAAAGCCTGACCGGCCGGCCACGGGCGGCAATGGTCCTGATCTCGTTTTGATTGCAGATGTGCCCGCGGGTGCCATCAGCCGCCACGACGGCGTGATGAGCATCCGAAACCGGATCGGTTGGACCGCGCCAGATCAGCGCCGCCGGGAACTTCGGCTTGGTCTGCTCAAACCGTTCATGCGCAGCGCTGCAAGCCGCGTCGAGTTGCGGCGTCAGCTTGTCCAGCTCCTCGATTTCGCGCCAGAGCGCGACGAGCGCGGCATCGTCACCAGTTCCCGCCAGGGCGGCCGCTGGAGTGATCGCAGCGACGGCGCCGGCTGTTGCTGCACCGGCCAGGAAGGCGCGACGTGCGGGCTTCTCAGGGGCGTGCGGGGCGTCCGACCGGCAGGCGCCGGCATTGGTAGTCGGATTGGTCATGTTGATGCTCACTGGTTTTGGCCTGTCACAGCCATACCCGGAGACGGTCCGAGCAGCCGGGGGGTGACAGCCTGCCAGTGAGACAGGTGCGCCGGTTTTAAGCCCCGAAAGGCTCTGGACAGAACGGCGCGCCCCGGCCATTATTCGGCCGTTCGGAGCCGCGCCGCCAAGCGCGTCCGTTGCCCTCACGGGCATTCAACCGCCGGCCGGTCGCTTGCAGGCGACTTGCCAATTCCTTGCAGGGAATGCGGTCGATATCACTGGTCCGGGCTGTCACACCCACGGACACGCTGCCACTGATTTGCTAATAAATCCACCCCCACCTGGGGCGCTTCGGCGCGCCGCGGTCGGCGCGCTTTGATGTGGATAGCTGAGATGAGCAAGATCCCCGCAAACCGGCCGCCGTCCTACATGAGCCGCGCCGAATTGGCGTGGGAACTCAGCATTTCGCAAAGCACGGTTGACGAATTGGTGCGGCGCGGCGTGATACCGCCAGCGGTAAAACTTACCCCCGGATGCGTCCGATGGTCGTGGGTCGCGGTCGAGAAGGCCCTTGCCAGCCTCTCCGGAGCGTCAGAAGTTGACGACCCGTTCATGGCTGCGGCGCGTAGGGTCGCTGATCAAATGAACCAACAGCCAGCCCGACGCCGGAAGCGGCTCCTGACCCCGCCCGGGAACTAGCCGCGCGATGAGCCGCACCCCCGCCAAGGTCACCCAGGCCGACGTCGCGCGCGCGATCCGCGCGGCGCAGCAAACCGGTGCCGACAGGGTCGAGATCAAGCCCGATGGCACTATCTTCATACACCTTACCTCGATGGAACGGGCTGCCAGGGTCGAAAAGACCCAGCCAGAAAGAACCACTGCCTGCGGATGGGACGACGCCGTCGTTGACGACACACCCACCTACGAACCTGTGCCAGCGTCCCAGAGGGCGAAGGCTAGAACCGGAATCAACCGGCCTGAAGGCGAACGGCGAACATCGAAACACGAAGGGGACCCTGACGTATTAGAGCGGTTCATGCGTGGTGAAATACCGTGGAACGATATTCCTCCTGGCCGATATCCCGGTGGGTTGACCGTCTACGCTCACGGCGAGTGGGAAGAAATGGTCCGCGCCAAGCCTCTTGGGAAGCTGGAAATCGCGGGGCTGCAGGGCCACTACCGGCAGAAGGGGACTATCGGATACGTGAAAGGCTGCGGCTGCAACACAACAGCACGGCTTGTGGCGCGGGGATATCTTGAGATCGTTCAAGAGCGGGGGAAGGATCGTTTTCCGTACTATGGCATCACCCCAGCCGGCGAGGCCGCGTGGCTAAGCATCGCCTCACGGATCGCCTGCAATTCCGAGTGATCTCCCGGCAGCAGGGCCGTGAACTCACCACGTCCAGATGGTGCGGGCGCCGGCTTTCAGCCAGAATGCCACGTCCGACCTCGGGGTAAAGGTCGGACGTGATGGGCCATGTAGGGGCACCATGCCAGACCTTGAGAAGCTCCCATACTGGCCTGCCGCGCTACGCCTCGACCTGGCCGCAGCGTATTGCGGTCTTAGCGTCGACATTTTCAAGGCAATCTGCCCTGTGAAGCCGATCGAATTCACCGACTCAAGCCGCGGCAGGCGTTTCCTCCGGGCCTCGCTCGACACTTGGCTCGCCAGCCTCGATCCCAACGACGCCGCGCCGACATCACGCCGCCGGATTGGCGACCGGGTCAGGTGACGGCCTGGATCTGGCCCCGCCTATCTGCACGAGCCCGGCGCCTCGAGGGCGCCGGCCCGTTCGTGCGGCCTGCCCGCGTTTCCACAGGCGCGGCCTCGCTGCGCTTCAACTCGGTTGTGCGGAAAATTGTTGGCGGTGCTCTTTAGAGAAGACCCAGGCGAGGTGTTTGATGTGGGTGTCGCCAGTAGTTACAAGGCCGAGCGCCTTTGCGTTCACCTCAGAATGCGGCCTCACCTTGGAAACCGTGCCAATACGCGCGGCATCATCGTGTGGGGAACGGCTCGGCCGAACATCCAATCCTTCCCTCGCTAGGGGAAGGGCGCGCTCGGGCGCGCCCCCTTCGCCAGATTGAGACGATTTCGTCGGCATTAGAGACTCTGTAACTGATTGCCGACGAATCTGTCTCACTGTCCCACCGGAGACGATATCGTCCGGCGTTGGCTTGCCATTCCGGTACCAAGTTGACCGGCTCATTCCAACTAACTCCCACTTCTGCAGTCTCGCGGCTGACCTAGCACGGGGAGTGCAGCCGTTCTTGATCCGGCGCTCCTGCTGGTATTCTTTGTCATTCCGCTTCCTGCGCTTGGCGCGCTCTTCCTTCGGGAAGTCAATCGCACCAATCGTTTTGATGTTGAGGCGGGTCCTGACTTCGTCCGTCAGCCCAAGCCGCTCAGCTAGACTGTCGGCATCCCAGCGGAGCGGAAAGGCGGCGACATAGGCGATCAGTTCGTCGATCTCTGCCGGCGTTTTCCAAGGAGCCCACTTCGCAGCGTAAGCGGCGATCCGTTCCGCCGGATTTGTGAACGCCTGAGCGACGATCAGAGCAAGCGTTTCGAGGTCTTCAGTTCCGGCATCGTCACCCGGCAGTATGCTGCCCCATCGGAATGAGAGGAACCGTTCGATTGCGGCGACGGTCATCCGAGCAACCTTGCGGCTAACCGGCCGCTTCGTCCCCCCGCTCTTCTCTCGCTTCTTGGCGGCATCTTGGGCGTAGCGGCCCGCGATCTCGCGACGGAGCATGGCTTCGCGCTCCGGGCTCGGCCGACGGTTCGGCGTCGAGGTTGTAGTTGTTTGCATTCTTCCCTCCAAAATTGGAGGGGCAGCGCCAAGACGGTTGAAGTAACAGGACCGTTCTGGCATAGTGCACAGGCGTTCCAAGTGCCTGCACCTGCCCCAAGGTGTGGATTTCAGCGAAGCCCCCGACGGCCCATCGGGGGCTTTCGTTTGCGCGCTACGCGCTTAGATGCCGGAAATGGAATGACTTCTGCCATCAGCGCCCCTCATGCTCATTGGCCAGCGCGCGCCAAGCCGCGCGCTGCGAATTGAACCGCCCGAGGTTCGCGCCCTTCGAGGTAACAGCCTCGAATTGATCACCCTTCGGATGGATTGCGCCGAGATACCGGCGACCGTGATATGCAAACGCTGAGGCGTTCTGTTCGGTATGGCGCGTCGGCCGCAGCGCGGTGTTGGTGGCGGTGCTCATGATCAGGCGGCCTTCTCGATTGCCGCCTCGACCGTGGCGTCAAAGGACGCGACGTCGACAAGCGCCACGCCGCCGATGGTCACGATCTTGATCCGGCCAGACTTATTCCAGCGCCAGGCCGTGGCCGCAGAAATGCCGAGTTCCTCACGCCAAGCCTTCAAGCGCTTGAGCTTGCGCGGCGCAGTGTTCTGATCCGTGTTCGTGGTATTCATCAATTCTGACCTCCGATGCCGTAGCGGTCTGCGTCATGCAGCCGCTGTTGTGCGCAAATGATTGCTCGCGCAGGCAAAGAAAGTCATTTGAGAACAGGGTGAGGGACTACCCCTGTTTGAGCGAATTATTTGATGGGTCTCACACCCAATAGGCGCTCCAGCGCTTCGGCTCTCGCCGGATCAACGTCCAGCATCTTGGGTTGCTCCCCGCGCTCCAAACAATCGACCGCGTCGCGCACGTAGTGAGCAAACGCTAGGTTTTTGTCGGGTATGTGCAGGTCGATGAGGCTCGCGACAGCGAAATCCCAAAACATCCCGCGAAGTGATGCCGTGTTTACGCTTGCAGGTTTCTTGCTTGGCAGCACGCCGACATAGTCTCGCCAGAACATGACGAGGAGCCCGATTAGAGCTTTCTGATACGGGTTGCCGAGATTTTGCTGTTTGGGTCGCGGCTTTGACGATCGCGCCGCGGCGGTGAGCGACTTTTCCATACGTGCGACGACCTGCGCCATTGCAAGCAGATCGAACAGATCGCGACCTTTGCGATGGCTATCATGGTCAAAGATATCTAAGACCATCAACAACCGCTCGCGAAGATCAGGAGCGGAAAAGGCCGCTGCAAGCGGTGTGACTACTGCCAGCGCGTCCTCTGCGCGCCCTCGAATGTCCGCACGATTGAAGTCGTTCACGCGATCCATCGCCCCTGCATTTGCCGCGTCGACGGCACTGCGAAGCGCCGCTGAAATGGAAGCCGGCTCCCGGCCCATTTGCTCGGCGAGACGGCAGGCGACTTGATCAACGGCAGCCTCACCAAAGGGAAGCCGTCTGTACATCCTGATCGTGCCACCCGGATGCGCAACGACATCCTTCGCCCTGCCCTTGGTGCTGTTTGGGGTGGGCTTTCTCTGCGCTGGCGGTTTGCCCGAGACATTGATCAATCGGGCCTTGCGTTCTGGGATTGCCGGTTTCTTCGCCACCACCGTTACCCCTCGGCACGATGCAGCGGCACCACGGAGCCGCGCGTTTTGACTTGAGACGTGTCCCGATTGTTCATCGCCGCCGTCCGATCGGGACCACGACGGCGGTCGACGCCCCCTCTCCCATCGCAGCGGCGAGTGTCGACGCGATGGTGTTCGATGCTCGCCGCAGTGGGTCGGCATCCAAATGCGCGTATTTCTCCGTTGTGGTGACGCTGCGGTGACCAAGCAGCTTGCCGACAATCGGCAGGCCTAGCCCTGCGCCGGCGCCGGCCGATGCGTGGGTGTGTCTCAAATCGTGAAGCCGCACGTCTGCGAGCCCGGCATGATGCCGGATCAAGTCCCATGGCTTTTTCAGATCGGCGCGCGGCTTCTCTAAATCATCGCCGGGCACAACGCATGATCCCAGCCGTGGAATTCCCTTGAGCACTTCGAGGGCCGGCGCGTTGAGCACCACCGCCTTCTTGCCGGTCTTCGAATCCGGTAGCAGCAGCAAGCCGCGCTCGAAATCGACCTCTGACCACCTAAGGTTCAGGATCTCGCGTAACCGACATCCTGTGAACAACAGCAATCGGAACGCTGCGACCACGTGCGGTGGCAATACGGTGCGGCGGTTCTCCGCCTTGCGGCTGTGCTTGGATGCAGCCATGCCCTGATCTTCCGGCCAGGCTAGCCCTTCCGTCTCGGCTGTGCGCAGCACGGCACCGAGGCGGGATAACTCGTCGGTCGATAGATAGCGCTCCTTGCCCTGCTCCCTGAACCGCTCGACGCCGCGCGCCGGGTTGACGCCTTCCGGCACCAACCCCGACTTCGCCGCCCATGTGTAGACGCCGGACAACGTGACCAGCACGCGATTGGCCGTCGCTTGACGATCGGCGCCGAGGTCGCGGTGCAGGGTCGCCATTTCGGCTCGGGAGATCGCGTGCGCCTTCTTCGCGCCCAGCACCGGGCCGGCGAGGTTCTTGAGGTAATGCCGGTAGAGCGCGGCCGTCGAAGCCTTCTTTTTCGGCTCCACGTGTTCGGCGAGAAAACGGTCGATCACGGCGTCGAGCGTTGGGGCTTCACGTTTTGCCTGCCGCGCGCCCTGTGGGTCAGCACCGTCGGCAACGTTCCCGCGGTGACGATCGGCGCGCTTCCGCGCCTCCGCCAGTCCTACGGTCGGGTAATCGCCGAGCGCGATCCGCCGGCGCGGTCCGCCATCTGCCGGACGGTAGCGGAAAGACCATGTGGCCTTGCCGCTCGGCATCAGGCGGAAGCAAAGACCACGCGATAGCGTGTCCCAAATCTCAAGGATGCCCGTCTGTGGCGGCCGTTCCGCCTTGAGGCCGGCTGAAGTGAGTTCGCGGCGCGGCATGTCATGCCCTCCAACCCGCGACCTTCAGTCCAGAGCGGACTACGAAAATCGTTGGGTCCAATTTGGGTCACCCAATTGCGCGACGCGCTGGACCCAATTGAGACTAAGAGATGCTATTTGTATCTGTAACGCAAGGACAATTTGGGTATTTTGAGACTAGATGAAATAGGATGAAAAGCACATTCTTCAGTCTGGGAGACTAGGGGTCGGAGGTTCGAATCCTCTCGCTCCGACCATTTTTCCAAGCAAATATCTTATCGATCGTAGCTGCCGTATGAGGCCGCGGCACTGGGCCGCCGCTGATCAAAACTCGCGGCTGCGCAGCAGATAGGCCGGGATCGTCAGCCCGGCACCGATTGCGCCGACGGTCGCGACCACCCGCAAGCCAGCCTGCAGCGACGAAATCACCGTGGTCACCGATTGTTCGGCCGACAGCGACGACACCGACATGAAGCCGAGCAGCGCCTGGCCGAAAAACGCGCCCGGCACCATCGGAATGCAGCCCGCCAGCGCGATGCCGTGGCAAGCGACGCCCAGCCAGCGCCGGCACAGAATCGCGGCGCAGGAGGTGATCGCGGCGGCAGCAAAGGTGGCGGCCTCCAGGCTCGCGCCCTGGCTCTGACCAAACGTGCGCACCGCCAGCGCCAAGGCGCCGGCCACCGCGCACCAGACCAGCGCCCGCCAGCCAAAATTGAACAGCACGCCGAACCCGGCGGCGGCGATGGCGCCAAACACCGCCTGGTGGCCGAGATGCGGCAGCATCGCAAGAATAGCGTCGGTCACATCTGCACCTTCAACAGGAATTCGGCGATCCACAGCCCGGTCACCGCAAACACCATGATCATCACCACCCAGATGGCGCGGGCGCTGCCCATGGTCGGATAGCCATCCATGATGTCGGTCTGGGCGTTGGTGGACGGCACGCCCGGCACCAGCAACAGGATCGAGGCCATCATCGCCAGTTCCATGGTGTGACTGCCGGCCAGCCGCGCGCCGAGCCCACCGAGCGTCGCCGACACGCAGCCGATGATGGCGGCGACCACGAACACGTTGACGCGGCGCTTGATCAGAATATGGCGCAGCCCCTGCCCGACCGAGGCCGCGGCCAAGACCGGAATGAACGCCAGCCAGTCGGCGCCGAGCAGCCGGCCGAACGCCGCGCAGGCGGCGCCGGTGGCGATCGCCACCAGCCAGGGCGGATGGCGCGGCGTGTCGCGCTTGAGGCGCTCCAGTTCGGTCTCGATCTCTTCGGGCGCCATCGTTCCGGCCGAGGCGCGCAGCGCCAGGTCGCGCACCGCGAAATCCAGCCGGTGATTGACGCCATGCGGCCCGATCTGGGTCATGCGGGTGATGGCATCGCGGCCATAGGCCACGGTGATCTCGAACGAGGTGTAGCCGGAGCGCATGCCCAGCACTTCGACGCCAAAGCCGTTGGCGATCATGCGCGCGCCCTCATGGGCGACCCGCAACGAAGCGCCATTTTGCGACAGCGTCGCCCCGATCTGCAGCGCGGCATGAGCAACGCGCTCCAACGTGTGGCGGCGAATATGCGGCGGCTGCGCCGGCTGAGCTGGCGCGGCCTGCTGAGAAGCGCTGTGAACGGTGGCGGTCTGCGAAGGGTCGGTCGGAGCGTTCATGATCACTCGTTGGGAGGCCGACATCCGCGCTGTGCCGACGCTTCTCCTAGTTCTCGGAATTTCTATTCTTATCTTTGACTTCTGGGGGATTATTGAGAAGGTGCTCGAATGTCGCAGGCTCCGGCCCCGCGCTTTGCAGCGCATGGTCGAGAATGCGCCGGCATTCGACCAGCTCGCGCAGCACCTGTTCGATCTGCTGATGATCGCGCTGTCGCTGCTCATCAAAGGCGGCGACGGACCGTTCCAGGCTCACCGGCGGCGGCGGCGGGGCCGCCGGCCGGATCAGCACCGGCTCACGGCGCACCGCCAGCGGTTCCGGCTCCACAAACGGCTCCTGGTCGGGCTCAGGCTCCTGCTCGTCGATCTCGTCGTCCGGCTCCTCAGCCTCGATCAGCAATTCGGCATCATCATGATGCTCGAACACCGGCTCATCAGCGGCCGATTGCCGCGCTGCCGTGGCGGCACGCGGCTGCAGCGCGGCGCCCTCGCTGGCCAGTGCCTGCACGGCTTTGACGCCCTGCTCTTTCAGAATGCGCTGCACGCCGCGGATGGTGTAGCCCTCGCCGTACAAAAGCCGGCGGATGCCGCGCAACAGATCGATGTCGTCGGGACGATAATAGCGGCGGCCGCCGCTGCGCTTCATCGGCTTGATTTGCGCGAAGCGGGTCTCCCAGAACCGCAGCACGTGCTGCGGTATGTCGAGGTCGTCAGCGACCTCGCTGATGGTGCGGAAGGCATCCGGCGCTTTGTCCAAACGCATGCTCCCCCGGCTTGGGCGATCACTCGGTCTTTACTTCGTCCGGCGTCGCTTTGGCGTGGCTGTTAAGCTGGCTATTGATGCGCTGTTTCAGGATCGCGGACGGCTTGAACACCATCACCCGACGCGGCGAAATCGGCACCTCGGTTCCGGTCTTCGGGTTGCGGCCGATCCGCTGGCCCTTCTGCCGCACCATGAACGAGCCGAACGAGGACAGTTTCACCGTCTCGCCCTTCTCCAGACAATCGGTGATCTCTTTCAGAACCAGCTCGACAAATGCCGAGGATTCTGTGCGCGACAACCCCACCTTCTGATAGACGGCTTCGCACAGATCGACGCGCGTTACAGTTTTTCCAGTACCGGTCATCGCCTGCCCCAAATCAAGGCGAACAAAATTCTGCGATCGAAATTAGGAGGTTACCGGCCTGCGGTCAACCGTCGATCGCCATGAAACCATGGAAGTACAAGGCAATACGCCTAAACCTTTAAGCAGCGCAATTACCAGCGCACCAAGGCCGCACCCCAGGTGAAACCGCCGCCCATCGCTTCGAGCAGCACCAGATCGCCGCGCTTGATGCGGCCATCGGCGACCGCGGTGCACAAGGCCAGCGGGATCGACGCCGCGGAAGTGTTGCCGTGGCGATCGACGGTCAAGACCACCTTCTCCGGCGCCAGATGCAGCTTTTGCGCGGACGCATCGATGATGCGCTTATTGGCCTGGTGCGGCACGAACCAGTTGATGTCGTTGGCGCTGGTGCCGCTGGCCTCGAAGGCATCGACGATCACGCCGGTGATCATCGAGACCGCGTGCTTGAACACCTCGCGGCCTTCCATGCGCAGATAGCCGACGGTCTGGGTCGAGGACGGACCGCCATCGACATAGAGTTTTGACTTGTGGCGGCCATCGGAGCGCAGATGGGTGGTGAGCACGCCGCGGTCGGCCGAGGTGCCCCAGTTTTCCTGGGCCTCCAGCACCACCGCGCCGGCGCCGTCGCCGAACAGCACGCAGGTCGAGCGGTCGTTCCAGTCCAAAATCCGCGAAAACGTTTCGGCGCCGATCACCAGCGCCCGCTTCGCCGAGCCGCAGCGCAGGAAATTGTCGGCGGTGGCGAGCGCGTACACAAAGCCCGAGCACACCGCCTGCAGGTCGAACGCAAAGCCCTGGGTGATGCCGAGCGCCGCCTGCACCTGAACCGCGGTCGCCGGAAAGGTCAGATCGGGGGTCGAAGTGGCCAGCACGATCAGGTCGATGTCCTGGGCCTCGATGCCGGCATTGTCGAGCGCGGCCTGCGCGGCCTTGATCGCCAAATGCGAGGTGAACTCGCCCTCGGCGGCGATGTGGCGCTCACGAATGCCGGTGCGCTGCACAATCCATTCGTCCGAGGTGTCCACCTTGGCCGCCAGCTCGGCGTTGGTCAGAATTCGCTCCGGCAGATAGGAGCCGCAGCCGATAACAACCGAGCGTTTGACAGTCACGAAACAGCCTCTTGTGCGGTCGGTAACACACCCAGCGCGGCAGGATCGCGATGGAGCGTCTGATTGATTTTGGTCAGGAGATCGTAGCGAACCATGTCATAGCCAACATCGACGGCATAGGCAAAGCCGTCCGCGCTGGTTCCGCCATGGCTTTTGACCACCACGCCGTTCAGGCCGAGGAACACACCGCCATTGGACTTGTTCGGGTCCATCTTGTCTTTCAGCGAGCGGAACGCCTGGCGAGCAAACAGGTAGCCGAGCTTGGAGCGCCAGGTGCGCGACATCGCCGAGCGCAGATATTCGCTGATCTGGCGCGCGGTGCCTTCGGCGGCCTTGAGCGCGATATTGCCGGCAAAGCCTTCGCTGACGATTACGTCGGCGGCGCCCTTGCCGATGCCATCGCCTTCGACGAAGCCGATGAAATCGAACTGCGGCGAATCCATCGCCCGCAGCAGGTCGGCAGCGGCGCGAATCTCCTCGCCGCCCTTGATCTCTTCGACGCCGATATTGAGCAGGCCGACGGTCGGCCGTTCGAGATCGAACAGCACCCGCGCCATCGCGCTGCCCATCACCGCCAGCGTACGCAGATGCTCGGCGTCGCCGCCGATCGAAGCGCCGAGGTCGAGCACCACCGAATCACCACGCAAGGTCGGCCACACCGCGGCGATCGCCGGACGATCGACGCCCGGCAACGTGCGCAGACAGAATCGCGCCATCGCCATCAGCGCGCCGGTGTTGCCGGCCGAGACCACCACATCGGCCTTGCCGGTCTTCACCGCCTCGATCGACTGCCACATCGATGAAGTCTTGCGGCCGCGGCGCAGCGCCTGGCTCGGCTTGTCATGCATGCTGACGGCGACGTCGGTGTGGATCACCTGAGAGACGGCCTTAAGGGCCGGATGCGCCTGCAATTCCTTGTTGATCAGGGCGCTGTCGCCGTACAGCAAGAATTCAGTGTCGGGATGCCGGGTAAGCGAAATGGCCGCGCCGGGAACGACGACCGAAGCGCCGAAATCGCCGCCCATGGCGTCAAGCGCGATTCGAACCTTTTGGGACATGAACGTTCCGGAAACTAGTGAAACCTGAATGTCGGCGGCCTTGGAGCGCTCGGCTGCAGACGGATGAAACGCGCCACACTAAAGGCGCGCGGCGGAGCGCAGCGCCGCGCTCCCGTCGGGGCGGACAATAACGTTTCTCGGCTCCGATACAACATCCGGGGCGACCCGTTTTAGTCGAAGCCCGTATGATAACGGCGCACATCAAGCGCGCCGCTAAGCCGCCGCGCAGCGAACCTGCCACCGCAGTGCAGCGTGAGCTTAGTCGTCGCGGCGCGGCTTGGTGCTACCGGAAGGTGGCGTCTGCAGCGTTTTCAACGCCGCAAACGGGTGCTCGTCGGGGTCCTGCGGCTCGACCGGCGGCTGAAACACCGCATCGGGCCGGCGCGGATAAGGATCGATCGCCAGGAACAGCGCGTCGGCCGCAACATGACCGAGGTCGATCATGCCGCGTTCGATCGGCTCCAGCGGATCGGGCGTGTCGGCGCCGGGCACCTGATCGTCATCGACCAGATCGGCCATTTCCGGAATCTGCGACGGCGGCGCGAACACCAGATCGATCGCCTCGTCGATGCGGTTGTCCACCGGATCGAGCGTCACCACGCAGTTTTGGCCGACGATCGCCTGCAGACGGCCGGTCACCTTCACCCGGCCATCATGGATCGGCACCAGATCGAACGTGGCGGTGGCCTCGATCACGTCCCGCAGGCCGCCGAGCGCGGCAATGGCGGCGCGCTGTTCGGCGGTCGCGGTCAGTTGCTGGTGCAAGCCGTTTTCGGGGATCTGCGCCACCATGACCGGCATGCTCCAGGGATGGCTCGAATCGGTCATGGTGTCACTCCCGTCAGGTCACCGACGGCGCGGCCGGGAAGCTGAACCGTCCGGAGCGCAGCGCGGCGGCATCGACCCGGCCGAGCTTGGCCAGCGTCTCTTCAACATAGCCCTCCAGCAGCTTGGCCTTGTCCATGCCAAAACCGTTCAGCACGTTCCGGCACAGCGTCTTGGTCATGGCGCCGCGCGGATCATCCTCATCGGCCATGGCGCGGTCATAGGCGGCCGAGCGACCGTAAAACGCCTCGCCGAACTTCTGCATGCGCTTCGGCACGGCCAGATCGCCCACGCCCATTTCGCGCAGATTGGCGTCGAGGTCGCTGCAGAAATGATCGAACAGGGTCTGCGCGAAGGCGAGGTTCTCGGAATTCTCGCGGGCACGACGCAGCACCATCCACAGATGCAGCACAATCATCTCAAAACGGCCATTAACCGTGTCCTCGACCCCGAGGTTTTGGTAAAAGGCCGGTTCTCGCGCTTGCGTCACGATCATGCCATAGATGGTCTCAATGGTGCCGCGCGACGGCGACCTGGGGCTAGTGAATTGATCAAACGGCCAAATCATGTTGAGTTCCTGCTGCTGCGGGTTCGCACCCCCAGCTGGTTCTGCCATGGTGGAGGCTGCCGGGTACGGCAACACCGTGCTCGATGCAAGCGGATCGGACAAACTCCGCGATGACTCTTTGGAATGAAGGTTTAAGGACTGGGATGGTTCGCCAATCGGGTGGTTTCTGGCGACGGTTGAAGCCTGCGTTTGCGGCAGCGGCTGTCTGCCTCGCGCTGACGGCATGTACCTCAGAACAGTTTCAAAAGGGCTACATTCTGCCGCCCGGCGCGCTCGAACAGATTCCGATCGGTGCCAGCCAAGATCAAGTGCTGATTGTGATGGGGACGCCGTCCACCGTCGCCACGCTGAACGGCGAGGTGTTTTACTACATCTCGCAGCGTGCTGAGCGCCCGGTGGCGTTCATGCCGCCAAAGGTGATCGATCAGCGCGTCATCGCGATCTATTTCGACCAGAACCGCCAGGTTCGCCGGATCGCGAATTACGGGCTGCAAGACGGCAAGATTTTCGATTTCATCAGCCGGACGACGCCGACCTCGGGTCAGGAACTGAGCTACCTGACGCCGCTGTTCAAGCTGATCAGCTTCCGCTGAGCCCACCCCGCCGCGCCTGCCTCCCGCAGCCGGCCGCCGCGGGGGCGCTCACCAGACGACGCGCACGCCGGCCGTCACCACATGCGCCGTGCTGCTGCCGTTGATCAGGCTGGTATAGCCAGCATGCGCGGTGATCGGCTGCGCGGCATCGAAGGTCGCCCGCAGCTTCAGCAGCGCGGCGTCGCGGCCGATATCGGCCCCCCGCACCGTGAACGGCACGCCCGGCGCTTCGTTGAATAACGCCGTGGTCGTCGCCGCGGTGTCGAGATATTCGTGCAGCCAGCCGACCTCGGCGGAGGGAATCACTGCGAGGCGATTGGTCAGCAGCGTGATCCGCCGCTCGGCCCGCACGCTGGTGATGCTGCGCAGGCTGGCCAGGCTGGCCGCATCGACCATCAACCGCGGCCAGCCGGCGCCGCTCTCGACCACCTCGCCTTGGTGCAGCACCACACCAGACAGCGCCACACTCGGTTCCAGTCGCCAATCCGCCGCCTTGAAATGCAAACCGGCGCGCAAGGCACCGCCGCCTGATGCGCCGCTTACGTCAGCGTTCGGGCGCGCGCCATAGACCGAGACGACGCGCTGCACATTGCCATCCGCGAAGCCGGCGCCGGCCTGCGTTTCCAGGAACGCGGCGCCATGACGCAGGCTGCCATAGAGCGAGAACTGTACCGCCTGACCATTATGCGACGCGCTGTTGCGGGCGGTCACGCTCTGGTCGAGATAGCCGAACGCCGCACCCAGCGTCAGATCGGCCGTCACGGCGCGATCGATGCCCGCCGCCACGCCGCCCAAGGTGGTGCGCCAGCCGGAATACGCCGCGGTCACCTCGCTGAACTGTCCGAGTCCGGTCAGCCAGACATTGTTGCCAGCGGCATCGATCGTGCTGCGTGTCGCTGTGTCGTGCTGTAGCCCGCGTCGTGCCGCCAGTTGTTCGTCGATCGCTCCGCCGATCAGATGCCAGCCGTCACGCCGCGCCATCAGGGTGTCGCCATAGATGGTCGGGGACAGCTGACTAAGCGTCGCCACCACCCCGGTGCCGGACAGCGGATAAAGCGGCGCAAACAGCCGTGCCAGCTCCGCCATCATGGCGATGCCGGCCGCCGGCCGCAGCGCGTCGAACACGGCGCCGACAGGGGCGATGTCCGGCCCCGCGGGCAGCCCGGCAAGGTCGAGCCGGGCGTAAAACTGCGGCGTCACCACCAGCGAGATCGTGTTGCGCCCGTACAGCGCGTCAAAGCGGGTGCCGGCCGCCAGCCCGAGCGGCTGGACCAGCCCGGCGAAACTGCCGAGCACCCCGCCCTCCGCGGTGATCACCTGGAAGTGCTGGCCGAGCGCGGGGGAAAAGCTGTTGCTGCCAGATGGAATGCCACGCAGCACCGGCATCAGCGTTCCGCCGGCGGTGAAAGTGTGGCCGGCGCCCTCGACAAAGACCTTGTCGTAGGTGCGCGGCCCGCCCGGGATCACCAGATCGCCGTCGACATTGAGATACATCGCCGCGCTGGTGCCGAGCGTCACGTCGCCCCGGAAGGTCAGCGTGCCCGGCGAGGTGCCGCTGAGCGGGATGCCGGCCGGCAGCGTGCCGCCATTGTTGGCGATCAGGTCGGCATAGTTCGGCAACTGCCCAACACGCAGATGGCCGTTGACCAGGGTGTCGCCGACGATCCAGCCGAAACCGGAGAGCGTGCCGCCGGTGCCGACGATCAGCCGGTGCCCGTCGGCCACCGTCAGGGTGCCGCCGATCCCGAGCGCCCCACCCTGCACGGTGACGTCGCCGGTGGCGATGGTGCGGCCGGCGATCATCAGCGCGCCGTCGCCGGTCTTGTCGAACGCGCCGCCGGTGGTGAGCGGCCGGCTCCAATAGGTCATTGCCATCGCACCGACATCGACCGCGGCGCCGGCCGCCAGGCTGGTCGGCCCCTGCGTGGCGCGGTCGAGCCGGATCAGGCCATAGCCGTAGCGCGCATTGACGCCCGGCTGCCCGTCGAGGTTCTCGGCAGTGGTGAACAGCACATGGGCGATGTCCTTCGCCGTGTAGTCCGGATAGCCGCTCATCAAGAGCGCCATCGAGCCGGTGCCGAACGCGGCCGATTCCGAGGTGCCGATATTGGGGCCATAGCCGCTCGGATCGCGCTCGCGCGAATAGGCGGCCCAGATGCCGTCGAGCTCGCGATTGCCGCTGCCGCCAGGAGCCGACAGGCACCAGCTCGCGGCGACGCCGCAGGCATTGGCATAGATGGCGAGCTTCTTGGTGGAGTCGATCGCGGTGACCGAGACGATCTGGCCCGGCTGGCGTTGCAGCGCCGAAAAATCATAGCCCATGCCGCCATCGTCATAGACGCCGGCACGCGCATTGGCCGGCTGGATGAATGGCATCAGCGACGGGCCGCGCGGATTGAGTCCCGCGGCGGGATAGGAGAAGCGGTCGTTGCCGGTGGCGGACACGATCACCTTGCCGGCCGCGAGCGCGCTCAGCGCCGCCGCCGCCTCACTCGGATTGATGCTGCTGGTCGGCCAATAGCCGGTGTCCGGACCAGTGACCGGCATGCCGCCATAGGACAGGTTCATCACGTTCACGCCGGACAGGCCGGCGAAGTAGGCGATCGCGGCATCCACCCGGATGCCGCCGCCGGTGATATCGCGCATCACCACGGCCGACGCGTCGTAGGCGACGCCCGGTATGATGAAGGTCCCCGCCCCCATGATCACGCCGGCCATGTGCACGCCATGGTCGCCGAGATTGAGCGGAAACGGATAGCCAGGGAAATTCACGTAGCGCAGATCGGTGGGGTCGATCACCCCGCCGGGCGTGTCCGGCACAAAATTGCGGCTGCGCGGATCGATCTTGCCGGTGAACGCCGGGTGGCCGACATCGATGCCGGAATCGCCGATCGCGACGGTGACGCCGGCCCCGGTGAATCCGGCCGCCCAGGCGTCCGGCGCATGGATGGCGTACAGGCCCCATTGGCGCGGATCGGGTGTGGGGACCGCTTGCGCGCCGGCTGGCGACGCCGCCGCGACGCACAGCACCGCCGCGGCCGCAGACGCGAACAGCGACACGATCGGGGGCGATGACAGAATCGGGCTCTGCAAGCCGGTCGAAAGGCGAACGGAAGGGATCATGGCTCCACGCATTTCACATTTCGCGAATCAACACTCGTTCCAATTTAAACCCGTTGCGATTGCCGCGAATAAAACAATGAAGCTAGGGTTCGCCGCGCGCCGAGGACAATCGGTATGTCGTGGCCGTTGGCGGTGATCCGTTGTCGCGCCAATCCAAGCCGGCTCGCGTGAAGAAACGCGACAGCACCAAAGTCACCGCTCCTGATCACAAAGAAAAACCCCGCGGCTCGCACCGCGGGGTTTCGTTTTTAGTCGTTGGCTTTGCAGCTTAGTGGTGGGCCAGGATGGCCAGCAGCAGCAGCGCCACGATGTTGGTGATCTTGATCATCGGGTTCACGGCCGGACCAGCCGTGTCCTTGTAGGGATCGCCGACGGTGTCGCCGGTCACCGCAGCCTTGTGGGCGTCAGAGCCCTTGCCGCCGTGGTGGCCGTCTTCGATGTACTTCTTGGCGTTGTCCCAGGCGCCGCCACCCGAGGTCATCGAGATCGCGACGAACAGGCCGGTGACGATCACGCCGAGCAGCATGGCGCCGACCGCGGAGAACGCCGCCGACTTGCCGGCCGCACCGCCACCCGCGATGAAGTAGATCGCGAAGTAGACGAAGATCGGCGACAGCACCGGCAGCAGCGACGGGATGATCATTTCCTTGATCGCCGCCTTGGTCAGCAGGTCCACGGCCTTGCCGTAGTCCGGCTTCTCCGTGCCCTTCATGATGCCGGGCTTTTCGCGGAACTGGCGACGGACCTCTTCCACGATGGCGCTGGCCGCGCGGCCGACCGCCATCATGCCCATGGCGCCGAACAGGTACGGCAGCAGACCGCCGAACAGCAGACCCACGGTGACGTAGGGGTTGCTCAGCGAGAAGTCCGGGGTGACGCCCTGGAAGTAGGTGTTTTGCGCGCTGTTGGCGATGAAGAACTTGAGGTCTTCATTGTAAGCGGCAAACAGCACCAGCGCGCCGAGACCGGCGGAGCCGATCGCATAACCCTTGGTGACGGCCTTGGTGGTGTTGCCGACCGCGTCGAGCGCGTCGGTCGACTTACGCACTTCCTTGGGCAGACCCGCCATTTCGGCGATGCCACCGGCGTTGTCGGTGACCGGGCCGAAGGCGTCGAGCGCCACGATCATGCCAGCGAGTGCGAGCATGGTGGTGGTGGCAATCGCGATGCCGAACAGGCCGGCCAGGCTGTAGGTCACCAGGATGCCGGCGATGATCACGATCGCGGGCAGCGCGGTCGCTTCCATCGAGATGGCGAGACCCTGGATGACGTTGGTGCCGTGGCCGGTCACCGAAGCCTGGGCGATCGCCTTCACCGGGCGATAGTCGGTGCCGGTGTAGTATTCGGTGATCCAGATGATCAGCCCCGTGACGGCCAGACCAACCACGCCGCACTCGAACAGCGACAGGCCGGAATAGCTGACGCCCGGCAGCGGGCCGAAGCCAACCAGCCAGTAGATCGCGCCGGCAACGCCGAACAGCGACAGCACGCCAGTGGCGATCAGGCCCTTGTAGAGCGCGCCCATGATCGACTGCGAGGCACCGAGCTTCACGAAGAAGGTGCCGATGATCGAGGTCAGGATGCAGATGCCACCGATCGCCAGCGGCAGGGTCATGATGCTCTGCAGCTGGGTCGCATCGGCGGTGCCGAAGAAGATCGCGGCGAGCACCATGGTGGCGACCGCGGTCACCGCATAGGTCTCGAACAGGTCCGCGGCCATGCCGGCGCAGTCACCGACGTTGTCGCCAACGTTGTCGGCGATGGTGGCCGGGTTGCGCGGATCGTCTTCCGGAATGCCGGCTTCGACCTTGCCGACCATGTCGCCGCCGACGTCCGCACCCTTGGTGAAGATGCCGCCGCCGAGACGGGCGAAGATCGAGATCAGCGAAGCGCCGAAGCCGAGCGCCACCAGCGCGTCGACCACGGTGCGGCTGTTGGCGCTCAGGCCCGCAAAGTGGATCAGGTAGATGAAGTACAGGGTGACACCGAGCAGCGCCAGACCCGCGACCAGCAGGCCGGTGATCGCACCCGCCTTGAACGCCAGTTCAAGACCGCCGGCGAGCGAGGTGGTCGCCGCCTGCGCGGTGCGGACGTTGGCGCGCACCGAGACGTTCATGCCGATGAAGCCGGCCATACCCGACAGCACCGCGCCGATCGCAAAGCCGATCGCCACCAGCACGCCGAGGAAGTAAGCCAGCAGCGCAAAGATCGCGATGCCGACGGCTGCGATCGTGATGTACTGGCGCTTCAGATAGGCCTGCGCACCTTCGCGCACGGCCGCCGCGATCTCCTGCATCCGGGCATTGCCCTGGTCGGCGCTCAGCACCGACGAGGTCGCCCAGATGGCGTAGACAATGGAAAGTGCCCCGCAGAGCACAATCACCCATAAAGCTGTCATTGATGTTGCCTCAGGTCCTTGGTCTCGCCCCGCGTCCCGAGCCGCGGAGGCGAAGGACGCACAAATAAAAGGCCGACCCGCACGGGTGGCCTCAAATCGTGGCGGACCTTGCCAAAATAGTAACCCTTCCGCAACGCTGCCAAAGGGCTAAGCCGTCACTTTTGGGAGCTGTTCGCAAACCCTTGTGCGGTGCCGCAACCGCTACGCGGACAGCGCTAGAAATGGCTGAACGACGTGCGGTTCAGCGCGATCGGACGCTGATCGCTATCGAGAAACTGCGGTGGCGCCGTTCCTTCGGTGGCGCTGCCGATCACTGTGACGGGCACGCCGGCCGCGTCGGCCGCGGCCTTGAATGCGTCGATCGCGCCTGCGGCAACGCCGCACAAAATCTCATAATCGTCGCCGCCCGACAGTAGCCGCGCCAGCCCCGCCTGCCCGAGCGCCGCGCGCCCGGCGACCGATAGCGGCACCGCGGCGGCATTGATGGTCGCCGACACGCCGGACGCCGCACATAGTTTGGCGAGATCGCCGGCCAAGCCATCCGAGACGTCCATCGCAGAGCCGGCATGGTCGCGCACCGCAGCAGCCAGCGCCGAGCGCGGCTGCGGCTGGCGATAGCGATCGATCAAAAACGCCTGCTGGTCGGGCGTAAGTTCCGTGAGTCGGCCCTGCAGCACGTCGAGCCCGAGCGCGGCATCGCCGATCGTGCCGGACACCACGATCAGATCGCCGGCGCGCAGCCGGTCGCGGCGCACCATGCGGCCGGGCGGCACTCGGCCGAACGCGGTCACCGAGATCATCAGCGGCCCCGGGGTGGAAACCGTGTCGCCGCCGAGCAGCGGGCAGCGATAGCTCGCGGCATCCTCGCCGAGCGCGGCCGCAAACGGCTCCAAAAACGCCGGATCGGCGCTGCGCAGCGCCAGCGTCAGCAGAAATCCGGCGGGCGTCGCGCCCTTGGCGGCGAGATCGGACAGATTCACCCGCAGCGCCTTGCGGGCGATGGTGTGTGGCGGATCATTGGGTAGAAAATGCACGCCCTCGACCACGGCGTCGGTGGTCAGCACCAGATCATCGGCCGTCGCCGCCAGCACCGCGGCGTCATCGACAAGCCCGAGCGCGCCGGCATCCGTCGCCAGCGGCTTAAAATATTTCGCGATCAGATCGTCTTCACCGGAGGGCATGTGCGCCCCACCCCATCACAGGCGTCGGCAACATCTCATCAGCGTCATTGCGAGGAGCGGAGCGACGAAGCAATCCAGAAATCCGAAACTGGATTGCTTCGCTGCGCTCGCAATGACGGGGCAATATCGACGTGATCAACCCCGCGCAAACTCGTCGGCGCGGAATTGGCGAGCGATCTGGTCGAGCACCGCGTTGACCATGCCGATCTCGTCGCCATCGACGAAAGCGTGGGCGACGTCGACATATTCCGAGACCACCACGCGCGCCGGCACGTCCTTGCGCCATTGCAGCTCATAGGTCCCGGCACGCATCACCGCGCGCAGAATGGCTTCGATGCGGGCCAGCGGCCAGCCGCGCGACAGCGCCTCGTCGATCAGCGGATCGATCTGTTTCTGCTCCTGTACCACGCCAGCGACGATGTCGCGGAAAAACGCGGCTTCGGCCGGCAGATACTGTTCGCCCTCGACCTCGTTGCCGAGCCAATGGCTCTCGAACTCCGCAAACGTGTCGTTGAGGCCGGCGCCGCCGACATCCATCTGATACAGCGCCTGCACCGCGGCGAGCCGTGCTGCGCCGCGCCGGTTGGCCTTGCGATCGCCCTTCGGCGCAGGGTGTTTCATGACGGGCTTTCGAAAATCGGTCATTTCCGTCACCCCCGCGCCAGCCGGCGCTTTAGCCGCAGCATCGCCAAGGCGGCGCGCGCGGCATCGCCACCCTTGTCGAGTTCCGAGGCGCGTGCCCGCGCCCAGGCCTGTTCTTCGGTGTTGACGGTCAAAATGCCGTTGCCGAGCGGAATCTGCCGGGCGACCGCGAGATCCATCAGCGCGCGCGACGATTCCATCGACACGATCTCGAAATGAATGGTGTCGCCGCGCACCACGCAGCCAAGCGCGATCACCGCGTCATAGGGACGGCCGGTGGCTTGCGCAGCATCAAGCGCGATCGCGATCGCGGCCGGGATTTCCAGCGCGCCCGGCACCGTGATCACCTCATGGTTGACACCGGCGGCGTCGAGCTCGGCACGGGCGCCGGCCAGCAGCGCGTCCTGCAGATCGTCATAGAATCGTGCTTCGACGATCAGCGCGCGCGCGCCAGCAATGTCGGTATCGTCCTTCAGTCGTGCGCGTCGCGGCTCTGCCATTGAACTTCCATCAGCATCATCAAACGCCTCGCCATGGGAGCGGCACGGCCGCGTCTCACAGGCAGAGGCAAAACCATCTCATGTCCCGCGGCGGCGCTGCTGCGCCCGGCCGCCCATGAGCAAGATCGCCCGCGTTCTAGGCGGGCCCCCTCACAAAGCCAAGCCCCAAACAGACCTTTGAGGCCTCAGGTCGCCTCGCGAAGCCGTGCGGCATAGCGCGCCATCAGGTCGATTTCGAGATTGACGGCGCTGCCGGTTCGCCAGTCGCTCAAAGTGGTCACCGCCAGGGTATGCGGGATGATCAACACGCTGAACTTGGTGTCGTCGACACTGTTGACCGTCAGCGACACGCCGTCCAGCGTCACCGAGCCCTTGGTGGCGATGAAGCGCGCCAGATCGCGCGGCGCATCGAGCTCGAACCGCACCATGCCCTCGAGTTCCTGGCGGCTGGTGATCATGGCGATGCCATCGACATGGCCGGTGACCAGATGGCCGCCAAGTTCGTCGCCGATTTTCAGGGCACGCTCAAGATTGAGGCGGGTGCCGACCGCCCAATGCTGGGCGCTGGTCTTGGCCAGCGTCTCGGCGCCGGCATCGACCTCATACCAGGTGCGGCCGCCCTGCTCGCCGGTGCCGACCACGGTCAGGCAGATGCCATTGGCGGCGATCGAGGCGCCATCGGCGATGGTGGCACGGTCGTAGCCGCAGGCGATCCGCAGCCGGTGCAGCTGGCCGGGCACGGTCGGGGTCAGCGCGACGATCTCGCCCTGGTCGGTGATGATTCCGGTAAACATCAGTTGCGCTCGTAAATGGTCAGAGTGTCGGGGCCGAGCGTGGTGCTCGTGTGAAGCCGAAATGCCGGCGCGTCGGTGATCGCGGTCAGCGGCAGGTCATGGAGCGCTGGCACGCCATCGTCGCCGATCGGCGCCGGGCCGCGCAGCAGCCAGATTTCATCGACCAGGTTTTGCTTGAGCAGCGATGCGGCGACTTGCGCGCCGCCCTCCACCATCAGCCTTGAAATGCCGCGCGCGGCCAACAGCGGCAGCACCAGGCCAAGATCAAAGCTAGGCGCATCGGGCTCGACATTGAGCCGCAGAATCTCGGCGCCGGCAGCGGTCAGTTTGGTAGCGGCCGCGGCTTCGGCGGTTTCAGCTGCAATCAGCCACAGCGGTGTCGTGCGTGCCGAATGCACCAGCTTGCTGGCGCCCGGTATGCGCAGCGCCCGATCAAGCACCACGCGCACCGGCGAGCGCGGCGCAAGGCCCGGCAGCCGGCAGGTCAGCTCCGGATCGTCGGCGAGCACGGTGCCGATCCCGACCAGGATGGCATCACATTGCGCACGCAACAGATGGACGCGCTGCTGCGCGGCGCTGGAGGTGATCGCGACCCGCTGCCCTCCGGCGCCGGCAATCTTGCCGTCGCTCGACACCGCGAGTTTCAGGATCACATGAGGACGACCATCGCGCACTTTGCGGAAATGGCCGGCGTGATCGCGCGCAGCCTCAGCCGCGCCGATGCCGATATCGACCTTGATGCCGGCCGCGCGCAGCTTGGCGTGGCCCTGCCCGGCCACCGCCGGATTGGGGTCCTCGATTGCCGACACCACCCGCGCTACCCCGGCCGCAATCAGCGCGTCCGCGCAGGGCGGCGAGCGGCCGTGATGCGAGCATGGTTCCAGCGTGACATAGAGCGTGGCGCCGCGCGCTTTGGCGCCGGCCTGCGCCAAAGCTTCAACTTCGGCATGGGGACGGCCGCCGGCCTGGGTCCAGCCGCGGCCGACAATCACGCCGTCCCGCACCAGCACGGCGCCGACCGCGGGGTTCGGCCAGGTATTGCCGAGCCCACGACGGCCGAGCGTCAAAGCGAGTTGCATGAAACGTTGGTCGGCCGCCTTGGCGGCTCGACCGCGTTCCGCCAACTGGTCCTCCAGCAGGCGGAAGATCATTTGCGCAGCAGCGCCGCCCGCGCCAGCTCGTCGGCGGACAGTTCGCCCAGCACCGCCTCAAAATCCTTGGCTTCGCGGAAATTGCGATAGACCGAGGCAAAGCGGACATAGGCGACGTCGTCGAGCTTGCGCAGATGCTCCATGACGATCTCGCCGATCGCCTCGGAGGAGATTTCCGATTCGCCGCCGCTTTCCAGCTCGCGCACCACGGCCGAAACCATGGCTTCCAGCTGATCGGGCTCCACTGGGCGCTTGCGCAGACTGATCTGCACAGAGCGCACCAGCTTGTCGCGGTCGAACGGCACACGGCGACCATTACGCTTGATCACCGTCAGTTCGCGAAGCTGCACCCGCTCGAAGGTGGTGAAGCGGAAATTGCAGGTCAGGCAGACCCGCCGCCGCCGAATGACTGTGGAGTCTTCGGTGGGGCGGGAATCCTTGACCTGGGTATCGAGAGAGCTGCAGCTTGGACAGCGCATGCCTTCACCTCGGGCGCTAGCCGCCCTTTACGGATAGACCGGGAAGCGGTCGGTCAGCTCCTTGACGCGCTGCTTGATCGCGGTCTCCACCATCGGCGCGGTGCCGTCGCTGGACTGCGCGATGGCATTGAGCACCTCGGCGATCATGCCGCCGACCTGCTGGAATTCGGCGACGCCGAAGCCGCGCGTGGTGGCGGCCGGAGTGCCAAGCCGGATGCCCGAGGTCACGAACGGCTTTTCCGGGTCGAACGGGATGCCGTTCTTGTTGCAGGTGATGCCGGCGCGCACCAGCGCCTTCTCCGAAACGTTGCCCTTCAGGCCCTTGGGCCGCAGATCGACCAGCATCAGGTGGTTGTCAGTGCCGCCCGACACGATGTCGAAGCCATGGCCACGCAGCGTTTCCGCAAGCGCCTTGGCGTTTTCGACGACGTTCTTCGCGTACACCTTGAACTCCGGCTGCAGCGCCTCGGCAAACGCCACCGCCTTGGCGGCGATCACGTGCATCAGCGGGCCGCCCTGCAGGCCGGGGAAGATCGCCGAATTGAACTTCTTGGCCAGCGCCTCGTCATTGGTGAGGATCAGGCCGCCGCGCGGGCCACGCAGCGATTTGTGGGTGGTGGTGGTGACGACATGGGCGTGCGGCACCGGCGAGGCATGGACGCCGCCGGCGACCAGACCGGCGAAATGCGCCATGTCGACCATGAAATAGGCGCCGACGCTGTCGGCGATCTCGCGGAACCGCTTAAAATCCCAGGCGCGCGAATAGGCCGAGCCGCCGGCGATGATCAGCTTCGGCCGCACCTCTTCCGCCTGCTTGGCGACCGCGTCCATGTCGATGATCTGGTCCTCGCGGCGCACGGTGTAATGCGCCGGCTTGAACCACTTGCCCGACATATTGACGGTGGCGCCATGGGTGAGATGGCCGCCGGCCGCGAGGTCGAGGCCCATAAAGGTGTCGCCCGGCTGCAGCAGCGCCAGGAAGACCGCCTGGTTCATCTGGCTGCCGGAGTTCGGCTGCACATTGGCGAAATTGGCGCCGAACAGCTTCTTGGCGCGGTCGATCGCGAGGTTTTCGACGACGTCGACGAATTCGCAGCCGCCATAGTAACGGGCGGCGGGATAACCTTCGGCGTATTTGTTGGTCAGCACCGAACCCTGCGCCTCAAGCACGGCGCGGCTGACGATGTTTTCCGAAGCGATCAGCTCGATTTCGTGGCGCTGCCGGCCGAGCTCGCCCTTGATGGCGGCGGCGATCTCCGGATCGGCTTGCTCGAGCGAGGTGGAAAAGAACGAGTCGGTCGCGGAGGCGGACGTAGCAGGTGTGCTCATAGGAAAAAAAATCTCCACCGCCGCAGCCCTTCCGGAGGGCGCGGGCGGCCAGCTAGTGCGGTCGGAAGCGGAGCGTGCCCTTACCATATCGCGGGCCTCCGGCCAAGCTATTGCGCCCGGCGAACGCGGCTTTGGCCAGATATGGTGGATGCGAGGGAGTTGCAGGTGGAACGCCAAGGCTCGCCTACCCCGACACCGCGGCACCGCCGCTCATTGGGTCTGCGAAAAGCCCACCGGAAAAGCACAGCACATGCGCTTCTATCGCCTGCGCTTCTATCGGCTGCGCTGCGATCTGTTGCGCTGCGCCGCGAACGCTTCCGTCAAACGACGGCGCTCAGATGGTGCGCTGCTTGGCGCCGCATTCCTTGCAGACGTAATCGACGCGGCTTTCGCCCTTGGGCGCCGACACTTTGGTGACCGCGCCGCATTTGCCGCAGGTCGCCATGATCACGGTGTTGCCGTGCTTGACCACCAGGGCTTTGTTCTCCATCGCCTCGCGCATCAGCCGTTCGGCCTCCGCGCGCATTGCCGCCTTGTCCATCGCCCAAAATCCCCCTTGCCGACCTGCGCCGTTATCGACCTTTCCAGGCGCCGCGCCAACTGCCGATTGACGCGATCATCCGCAACGCTGCCCGGCTTTGATGGCCCGAGGCGAACACGAACCGCAGGTCACGAACGCCTCGCCACACGCGCTCGGCGCCAACTGCATGACGCGAGCCCCTGCCCGCGCATCTTCCGGTTCGCTTGGCGCACAAATTCCAATGCCGCAACCCAGGCGTTTGAAAACACGCAAAGAAGGACGATCACCATTCAATTTACGCGAAATTTTGGATTCCGGTAACTCAGCTTGCTAACGCGATCTCCATACGACGCCATTACCGATGGATGACAGTATTGGCGCAGTTGGAATTTTTGCATGGCGCATGATGTTCAAGAATGGTCGAGCGACGGCCTATGGGCGCCGCGGCATACGCCGACCCGTTGGATTGCAGCGATTGGCGCCCTGCTCCTGATCATCATCATTTCTGTGACGACCTGGGCCGTTCTTGCCGCGCGCGATCGCGCCCTGCGCAACGGCGAGCGCGAGCTGTCCAATACGGCACTGATCCTGACCCGTCATCTCGACCGGGAATTCGAAGATCTGCTGTCCGATCAGCGCGACATCGGCACGCTTCTGGGCACCGGCTCGCTGAACATCCAGCTCGACGCCAAATCCGTTCATGAAATTCTCCGCTCCAAAGCCGGCGGCATCGGTGAATTCGAACTGTTTGACGCGGTCGGCGTGCCGGTCAACTCATCCCAGGCCTGGGTGGGATCTTCGCTGAGCCAGCAGCAAATCCCGCCCGCTGAGCAGCTCAAGCCGATCACGGGCCGGAAAAGCAGCATCGGGCTGATCCGTGATCCGGTGACCAAGAATTGGAACATCGTGCTGTCACGGCCGGTCACCGATCAGGACGGCACGCTGATCGGCACGATCGTGCGCCGCATTCCGGCATCGTTCTATGACGTGTTCTTTTCGTCGGTGGTGCTTGGCGAGCAGGCCGCGCTCGCGCTGTTTCTGGACGACAGCACTCTGGTGGCGCGTCATCCTGACGCGCACAATTCCGTCGGCCAGATGTTTCGTCGTAGCCCGCTTGAAGTGATGTTTCGCGATGAAACGCGGACATTCCAGGCGCCGAGCCCGTTCGACGGCTCGCTGCGGCTGGCGGCGTCACGCCCGCTCAAACACGTGCCGCTGATCCTGGTCGCCTCCAAGAGCATTCCCGCCATCCTGATGGATTGGCGGAAGCAGACCGAAATGCTGCTGTCGATCGCCGCAGCATTGTCGATCGTCATCACGCTGGTTCTGTCGATGTTTGCGCGTCGGCTGCTGCTGCAGCACAAACAGACGCAATATCGGCTGAAGAGGGACAAGAAACGGCTCGACGTGGCCGTCAACAACATGTCGCACGGCCTGACGATGTTTGATCCGTCCGGACGGCTGGAAATCTACAATCAGCGCTATCTCGACATCTATGGACTATCCGCCGAGGTCGTCCAACCCGGCGTCACGTTTGAAGAGATCGTGGCGCATTTCCGCGCGATCGGCGGCGAAGAAGCACCGCTCGCGAAATATTACGAATTCGCCGCGCGCAACACCGAGCAGAAGGGAACGGTCGAAGTCTCTTTCAGTAACGGCAAGTCCGTGCTGATCACCCGGCAGACCATCTCGGAAGGCGGTTGGGTGACGACGCATGAAGACATCACGCACCGCAAAAAGGCTCAGGAGCGGATCGCCTATCTCGCCCATTACGACGATTTGACCGGGCTTCCCAATCGGACTTCATTCCGCGAACATCTCAACAGCGCCTTCGCCGCATTGAAGGACGGCAACACGCTGGCGCTGCTCTATATTGACGTCGATGAATTCAAGACCGTCAACGACACGCTCGGCCATCCGACCGGCGACCAGTTGCTGAAAGCGATTGCCGACCGCCTGAAGAGTTGCCTGCGGCACGACGACTATATCGCGCGCCTTGGCGGCGACGAATTTGCCATCGTGCTGCACGATCACCATTCCGCTTATCAGATCGGCAATTTTGCCCGAATGGTGCACACCGCGGTGCGCGACACCTATGATTGCGACGGGCACTCGATCTCCAGCGATGTCAGTATCGGCATCGCCATTGCCCCGCAGCATGGCAGCGATCCCAACCAGCTGATCAGTCATGCCGACATGGCGCTGTACGCCGCGAAGTCGGATGGGCGCCGCACGTTCCGGTTCTTTGAGCCGGAAATGGACATCACGGCGCGCGCCAAACATGAACTGGCGATCGAACTGCGCCGCGCGGTCGCCGAGCGTGCATTCGATATCCATTTCCAGCCGCTGGTCGATCTGGCCACCGGCCAGATCTCTGGCTGCGAAGCGCTGCTGCGCTGGCATCACCCGACGCGCGGCGCGATCTCGCCGGCCGAATTCATTCCGCTCGCCGAAGAGATCGGGCTGATTGACGAGCTTGGCGAATGGGTGCTGGCCGAATCCTGCCGCGAAGCCGCTACCTGGCCAAGCCATATGACCGTGGCGGTCAACGTGTCGCCGATTCAGTTCAAGCGGCCGACCTTTGCGCTCAACGTGGCGCTGGCGGTGGCGCGCGCCGGCCTTGGCGCACACCGGCTGGAGATTGAAATCACCGAGGCGCTGCTGCTGCGTGACAATGACACCACGCTCGCCACCCTGAACGAGCTGCGCAATATCGGCATCAAGATCGCGCTCGACGATTTCGGCACCGGCTATTCGTCGCTGAGCTATCTGCACCGCTTCCCGATCGACAAGATCAAGATCGACAAGAGCTTTGTGGCCCGGCTCACCGACGAGCAAAGCTCGCTGACCATCATTCAGGCGATCGTGCAGATCGCTGCCTCTGGCGACCGCATCACCCTCGCCGAAGGCGTGGAAACCAGCGAGCAGCGCGAGCTGCTGAAGAAGATCGGCTGCACCCAGATGCAGGGCTATCTGTTCAGCCCGGCGCTGCGCACCCAGGACCTGTATAAGCTGATCAACGCCGACGATCAGATCCACGACGCGCCGCAAGGCCGTCAGCGTCCCGATCTCAAGGTTGCAGCGGGCTCGTAAACCGCCGGCTCAACGAGACGCTGCCGGCGGCAGAACGTGGACCATCTGCGCAGAGACGATCGGCGCAGAAATGCTCTGCGCCTGCAGTCCCAGCAAAGCCGCAATGGATGCCTAGGGGCGCTGGGGAAGCTCCAGGACGCTTCCCGTCGCGATCCGCTGCACCGGGGCGCCAGGAGGCACAGCAGCGGCCCCTTGGCCGTTCACATCCCGGTATAGCCCGCCTTGACCGGATCGAGCCGGCCGTCCTGCTGGCGTAGATAGACCAGACCGCACACCGTCAGCCGATCGACATCGGTTTCGCCGCCATCGTGCAGAGTCTGCAGATAGCGGCGCAATTGGTCGCGCACCGCCTCTGCCGCCGCGCTGCTGTTCAGCAAGGCATAGGTCTGCAGGATACGATCGAGCGCCGCCTGCATCACGCCGCCTCGCCCTGCTGCGCGGCGCGCCGCTGATAGCGCATGATGGCGCGGTTGGCGAGGCTGAGCTGGTGATGGTCGCCATGCTCGAACAGCTGCACGATCAGTTGCAGCAGCGCTTCGTTGGTCGCTGGCTGTTCTCGAATGGCGCCGATGTGGCGCAGATAGCTCGCCGCGATATCGTAAGCCTTGCCGATCACATCGACATTCATCACCTGCACACCGCGCTCATGCAGCATGTTTTCCTCCATCTGTCCCAATCGAGACAAGTTGCGATGCGGCAGATGGTTCCGAAGCGACGGTGCTTTTTGATGCTCCAACGACAACGGCCTCCCAAGCGGGAGGCCGGATCGTCTGTATCTATGGTGGGCCAATTGAGAGGTCGCAACGACGGCTGGCTGCTTCTGCGGCTGGGCTGGCGGCTCACGCCGCCGCCCTCCTCGCCGCCGTCGAGGGGAAGACCTCGCTCAGAGCCGATACAGAATCTGGTCGGTCCAGAACCTTTCCAGCCGATGCAGCGACTTGTTGAGGGTCGCGAATTCTTCGTTGGAGATGCCGCCGACCTGCTCCACGGTGCGCACGTGCTTCTGATACAGCGCCTCGACGATGTGGCGGATCTCCTGGCCCTGCGCGGTCAGCCGAATGCGCACCGAGCGGCGATCGACGCGCGAGCGCTGATGATCAAGGAAGCCGAGTTCGACCAGCTTCTTGAGATTGTAGGACACGTTCGAGCCGAGATAGTAACCGCGCGTGCGCAGCTCACCGGCGGTCAGTTCCTTGTCGCCGATGTTGTACAGCAACAGCGCCTGCACAGAGTTGATATCAGAGCGGCCGCGCCGATCGAACTCGTCCTTGATGACATCGAGCAGACGGCGATGCAGTCGTTCCACCAGGGTCAAGGCTTCGAGATAAAGTGGCTGCACCGGCGAGCTAGCGGGCGCGGCCTGCGCGGTATCCACCGCGGTGGCGACGGCTTTCATCATGACATTCCCCTGTTGTCGTTTTTCAGCTTATTCGACGAAACTTGTGTCTCGCCTGATAGCTGCAACTTAGCTGGGGCGTTTGAACATCCGCCTAAAAAAGACAATAAAGAGATCATGAATTTGAGACAGTGAATCGCATATTAAGCCGATGAAACGGGCACTTCTCGCAACTTCTCCTTCACGGATTGCGGCCTCTGTTCACGCTTCGTCTGAGCTGCTGTCGCATTCGAGGACAGCATCATTCAAATTGGAAAGACCTGCGTAACAAAGGTCACCGGCGCGTTAGGGTGATCAAATCCTTGCGCCGGCAACATAGCGATTGAAATTTACGCGACGCCGCGTTCGCGCCCTTCCCAATATGGGGCACGCAGCACCTTGCGATCGATCTTGCCGAGTCCAGTCACAGGAATGGTGCCAACGAAGTCGATCGACTTCGGCGCCCATGGCGCGCCGCGCTTGTCTTTGACATGCGCTTGCAGCGTCGCTGCGTCGCAGGCCGCTGCATCCTTCAACACCACAAATGCTTTCACCGCTTCGCCCCATTTGGCATCGGGCACGCCGATCACTGCGGCCGACGCGACCGCGGGATGCGCCATCAACGCATCCTCGACTTCGCGCGGATAGATGTTGAAGCCGCCGGAGATGATCATGTCCTTGGTACGATCGACGATATAGAAGTAGCCTTCTTCATCTTTGATCGCGACATCGCCAGTGTGCAGCCAGCCGCCGCGCAGCGCTTCAGCGGTGGCTTCAGGGCGCTTCCAATAGCCATCCATCACCAGCGTGCCGCGCACGCAGATTTCGCCGGGCTCGCCGACCGCGACCTCGCGCATCTCGCGATCGAACAGTTTGACGTCGAGCAGCGGGCTCGGCCGGCCGCAGGATCCAAGGCGCCCAGGCTTCGACAGATCATGATCGCTCTTGCGCATCGTGGTGATGCATTGCGGCGCTTCGGTCTGGCCATAGAGCTGCACGAACACCGGACCAAAAATCTCGATCGCTTCGCGCAAGCGATCCGGTGACATCGGCGCCGCGCCATAGACGATCATATCGAGCGACGACAGATCGAATTTGGCGCGGATCTGCGGAGCGTCGATCAGCGCATAGATCAGCGTCGGCACCAAAAACACCGCGGTGATCTTTTCCTCTTCAATCACCCGGCAATAGGATTCGGTTTCGAAACCTTGCACCAGCCGCACGAAGCCGCCGCGCAGCATCACCGGATAGACGGTGACGCCAGCGGCGTGGCTGATCGGCGTCGCCGCGAGATAGCGGATTTCGGCCGGCCAATCCCAATCGGCATAAAGCAGCACCGTCATGGTGGTCAGCGCGCGATGCGGAATCATCACGCCTTTGGAGCGGCCGGTGGTGCCGCCGGTGTAGGCAAGCCAGGCGATATCGGAGGTCGCGCTGTGGTCGAGCAACGGCGCCGCGGCGACGTTTGGCAACTCGGCGAGCAGATCGCGCGCGCCAGCCACGGGGCCGAATGACAGCAGATGTTTGAGCCCCGGCACCCGGCTGCGGATCGCAGCGCCGCGCGCGGCAAACTTGCCGCTCTCAACGATCAGCGCGTCGATCTCGGCGTCCTCGATGATGAAGGCGTGGTCGTCCTCGGCGGCGAGCGGGTGCAGCGGCGTATAGCGCAGCCCCATGATCATCGCCGCGGCAATCGCCGCCCAGCATTCCGCGCGGTTGCCGGACAGGATCGACAGCGCGTTGCCGCGCTGCAGCCCGACCGATCGGAACAGCGTGATGAAGCGGCCGATGGCATCGCCGAGTTCGCGATAGCTCCAGCGGATCGTGTCGTCGGCGATTGCCGGACGGTCGCCATAGCGGGCGATCGCGCTGATGATCAGGCTGCCGCCGGTGCCCCCTGAGTGAAGCTCCTGCATCGTTTCTCTCCCCTATTGTTGCCGCGCGGTTGTTTTTTTGAGGCGCGGATTGCGAAAGGCGCTATGGCGGGCGTTCGCGCGCCGCCATCCAGGCCATCGACAGATAGGCGGCCAGCAGCAGCGCCTCGATCGCGACGGCCAAAAGGCTGCCGCCATAGATCGCCGGGAACATCAGCTCGATCACCGCCATCGACACCACAGCGGTCAGCCAGACCACGGCGCCCCATGGGGTCGCCAGCCACAGCCCGACCGCGGCGACAAGGTCGATCACCGCGAAATAGACGGTCGCGGTCTGCCACGCCATCGGCTGATATTCGAACGCGTCGTCTTCACCGCCGACAAAGCCGGTGACCTGGGCCCAATGATACAGGCCCTTGCAGACCGCCAGCACCGCCATCACCCGCAGGAACAGCACCAGGCGCCGAGTCCACAGATTGTCCTCGCCCGCGGGATGTTCGGACGAGATCGCCGCCACCGAGATCGCGGCGTCGCGTGCACTGGGCTCGCGCGGGGTCAGTTCTGACATTCGGCTCGCTGCTCAGGTCCAAAGGCCGGTTGGGGCGGGTTCGGGGCGGAGTCTTGCCGCCTTGATGCGGCAAAATCAATTGCAGTTGCGGCAAATCAACAGCACGCTGACTGGAGGATGCCAAAATACCGGATTAGAAACTCACGAAATCTTTCCCAGGAGTGGTGGAAAAATGGCGATCAAGTTCGGCCGTCCTATTGAAATGCGTGATACCCCGCGGCCCGATGTCCCGCTCTCCAGCCCCTCGCTCGATCTGACCGTCCGTCCTCGCCGCAACCGCAAGTCCGAATGGGCTCGGCGGCTGATCCGCGAAAACGTTCTGACCACCAATGACCTGATCTGGCCGGTGTTTGTGATCGACGGCGAGAACCAGCGCGCGCCGGTGGCGTCGATGCCGGGCGTCGAGCGCCTCAGCGTCGATCAGATCGTTCGCGCGGCGGAACGCGCGGTGAAGCTGGACATTCCCTGCATCGCGCTGTTCCCGTTCACCGACCCGTCGCTGCGCGACGACCACGGCACCGAAGCGACCAATCCCGACAATCTGGTGTGCCGCTCGGTGCGGGCGCTCAAGAAGGAATTCCCCGAACTCGGCGTGCTGTGCGACGTCGCGCTCGACCCGTTCACCAGCCACGGCCATGACGGCCTGCTCAGCGAGGGCAAGATCCTCAATGACGAGACCGTCGAGGTGCTGGTCAAGCAGTCGCTGGTGCAGGCGGAAGCCGGCTGCGACATCATCGCGCCCTCGGACATGATGGACGGCCGGATCGGCGCGATCCGCGACGGGCTGGACGCTGCCGGCTTCGTCGATGTGCAGATCATGGCCTATGCCGCCAAATATGCCTCGGCGTTCTATGGCCCGTTCCGCGACGCGATCGGCTCGGCCAAGGCGCTGACCGGCGACAAGCGCACCTATCAGATGGACCCGGCCAATTCCGACGAAGCGCTGCGCGAGGTCGAGCTCGATCTGGCCGAAGGCGCCGACATGGTGATGGTCAAGCCGGGCATGCCCTATCTCGACATCCTGCGCCGCGTGAAGGACACTTTTGCGGTGCCGACCTTCGCCTATCAGGTGTCGGGCGAATACGCGATGATCGCTGCGGCGGCCGCCAATGGCTGGATCGACGGCGAGCGGGCGATGCTGGAAAGCCTGCTGGCGTTCAAGCGCGCCGGCGCCGACGGCGTGCTGACCTATTTCGCCCCGCAGGTCGCCGAAAAGCTCAAGAAGGGTTGAGCCGCGTCCGGCTCCACCCATGCGCCGCAGCCCACGGGCTGCGGCCTGCTTTCTACCTCGCCTTCACCTAGCCTACGGATCGCGTAACGATCGGCGCCGCCCCCAGTTGACGCCGGCGCGGTCACAACGCCTGGTCCCACAGGGGACAATTGTTCCGCCTGCCCGTCTTGTAACCGCGTCCGGGCATTGCCATGTCGAACGACAACCATTGCCGAGGGAGTGCAGGTGATGTCGGACAGCGGTTATCGCAGAAATGCCGATTGGGCGTCGGGCGATCAGCGCGCACCGGCGTTTGATCCCTGGTTGCAGCCGGAATTGTTTCGCGGCGTGCTCGGCCGCCGGATGGTGGCGTTCCTGATCGACCTGATGCTGCTGGCGATCCCGGTGGTGCTGGCGGTGACCTTCATCAGCCTGTTCGGCCTGGTGACGCTCGGGCTCGGCTGGTCGCTGTTCTGGCTGGTGTCGCCGGCCACGGTTATCTGGGCCCTGATCTATTACGGCGCCACGCTCGGCGGCCCCTATTCGGCCACGCTCGGCATGCGGGTGATGGACCTCGAAATGCGCACCTGGTACGGCGAGCCCAGTTACTTCGTGATGGGGGCGGTGCACGCCATTCTGTTCTGGGTGTCGATTACCATGCTGTCGCCGCTGGTGCTGCTGGTCGGCCCGTTCAACGCGCGGCGCCGGCTGTTGCACGACATCGTGCTCGGGACCGTGGTGCTCAACAGTTCCGCGCTCGATAGTCCGGCCCATCCCGCGCGCTATTGATCGGCGCATCGAACGTTTCTGAGCTGCAGACATTGACCTGCGCGCGGGTGCGCGCGAAGCTGGTGCAATTCGGAGGACAGCCGCAAGCCCGTGACCCAGCATTCACGTGACACCCCGCAGTTCTATCTGACGGCGCCCTCGCCATGTCCGTATCTGCCGGACCGGCAGGAGCGGAAGGTGTTCACCCATCTGGTCGGGCCGAAGGCCGGCGAACTCAACGACCTACTCACCCATGGCGGCTTCCGCCGCAGCCAGTCGATCGCCTACCGGCCGGCCTGCGATCAATGCCGGGCCTGCGTCTCGGTGCGGGTGATCGCCAACGAATTCCGGCCCTCGCGCGCCCAGCGCAAGGTGCTGGCGCGCAATTCCGACATCGTCGGCGAATTGCGCAGCCCGGTGCCGACCTCCGAACAATATTCGATCTTCCGTGGCTATCTCGACCAGCGCCACCATGATGGCGGCATGGCCGACATGACCGTGCTCGACTATGCGATGATGGTCGAGGACAGCCACGTCAAAACCCGGATCATCGAATATCGGCGGCGCCGGCTGCGCCCCGGCAGCAATGGCCGCGGCGAAGAACTGCTGGCGGTGGCGCTGACCGACGTGCTCCATGACGGGCTATCGATGGTGTATTCGTTCTTCGAACCGGCCGAGCAACGCCGCTCGCTCGGCACCTTCATGATCCTCGATCATATCGCCCGCGCGCGCCGGCTCGGCCTGCCTTACGTCTATCTCGGCTATTGGATCGAGGGCTCGCAGAAGATGGACTACAAGGGCCGCTACCTGCCGCAGCAGCGGCTGTCGCCGTCCGGCTGGGACCGGGTCGGCACCGACGGCGACGACTGGAACGAGCCGCAGGATTAGCTGCCGAGCACGAAATCCATCACCAGCTTGGCGTTGAGCACGATGATGATCGTGGCGATCAGCAGCGCGATCGCGGTCAGCCAGCGCGGCGCGACGAACTCGCCCATCTTGGCGCGGCTGGCGGTGAACATCACCAGCGGCACCACCGCGAACGGCAATTGCAGGCTGAGCACCACCTGGCTCAGGATCAACAGCTGGCCGGTGCCCTTTTCGCCGTACCAGATCGTCACCACCACCGCCGGCACGATCGCGATCATCCGCGTCACCATGCGCCGCATCCAGGGGGCGATCTTGAAGCGGATAAAACCCTCCATCACGATCTGACCGGCCAAAGTGGCGGTGATGGTGGAGTTGAGGCCGCAGCACAGCAGCGCCACGCCAAACAGCGTCGGCGCCAGCGTCGAGCCGAGCAGCGGCGCCAAGAACGCGTGCGCCTGATCAAGCTCGGCGACGTCGGTCTGGCCGGCGTGGTGGAAGGTGGCGGCAGCCAGGATCAGGATCGAGGCGTTGATGGTGAGCGCGAAGCACAGCGCCAGCGTTGAGTCGATGGTCGCCAGTTTGATCGCTTCGCGCTTCTCGGCAACGCTGCTGCCATAGCCGCGGGTCTGCACCAGCCCGGAGTGCAGATAGAGGTTATGCGGCATCACGGTGGCGCCGATGATGCCGAGCGCCAGATACAGCATGCCCGGCTCGGTGAGAATCCGCGTGGTCGGCGCAAAGCCGCGGATCACCGCGCCCCAATCGGGATCGGCCATCGCGATCTGAATCGCAAAGCACGCCGCGATCACGCCGAGCAGCGCCACCACAAAGGCTTCGATCCAGCGGAAGCCGAACGCCTGCAGCGCCAGCACCAGAAAGACGTCGAGCGCGGTGATGATCACGCCAAGTTCGAGCGGAATCCCAAACAGCAGATTGAGGCCGATCGCGGTGCCGATCACCTCGGCGAGATCGGTGGCGGTGATGGCGATTTCCGCCGACAGCCACAGCGGCCACGACACCCAGCGCGGATAGGCGTCGCGGCAGGCTTGCGCCAGGTCGCGGCCGGCGCCGACCCCGAGCCGCGCGCACAGCGATTGCAGCACAATCGCCATCAGATTGGAGAGCAGCGCCACTGTCAGCAGCGCGTAACCGAATTTCGAGCCGCCAGCGAGCGAGGTCGCCCAATTGCCGGGGTCCATATAGCCGACCGCGACCAGATAGCCCGGGCCGAGAAAGGCGACCAGCTTGCGCAGCAGCGAGCCGGAGGATTTGGTGCGGATCGTGCCGAACACGCCGGCCAGCGATGGATCGCCGCCGGCGCTGCGCCAGCCGCGCGACTTGGCTTCGTCGCGGTGCACAGGAGCCGGTTCACTGGGCAATGGGGTCGTTCTCGCGTCCATGGCCGCAGCATGGCGGCTTTTCAGCTTTAATGCAACTGACTTGCATATGCGATTAGCCTCTCCCCGTCCCGGGACGCCACTCTTCGGCGCCGCCGCAGGGAATCAGGGGATCGCAGCTATGGTGACATGCAGGGCGACAGCCGTCATCCGTCGGTTGTGCACCTGCACAACAGGGTTTTCATGGCCGCCAAGTTGCGGCACAACAGCATTATGACTGAGCAGCCGCAACGCCCCAGCCTGATCCGCTGGCTGATGACCCCGCCGCAAGCCTATCTGGCGTATTTCGTCGCCGTCGTGCTGATTGGCGGCGTGTCGTTCTATGTCGGCTCGCTCAAGCCGAACCGGCATCCCGGGCTGGTGCCCGCGACCACCAGCAGCGCGCCCGTAGCCAAGTAGCAGCCCTGCCCCTGGTCAGGTTCGGCCTCAATCGAGCCGCAGGTTGGGTACGATCGGCAGATAGGTCAGCAGCAGGAACAGCGGGATCAGCACCGCACTCGCCCACAGCGCGTAGCCGAAGAAGCCCGGCATCTTGATGCCGCGCTCAGTCGCGATCGCATAGACCATGAAGTTCGGCGCGTTGCCGATATAGGTCAGCGCGCCCATATAGACCGCGCCCATCGAGATCGCGCCGAGCGTGCCGGCGAGCGGTCCGGTCAATTCAGCGGCCTGGCCGCCGGCCAGCTCGAAGAACACCAGATAGGTCGGCGCATTGTCGAGCACCGCCGACAACAGGCCGGTCATCCAGAAATACGGCACTTCGCGCGGCGTGCCATCGGGCGCGGTCACCACGTCGAGCAGCGGCGCGAACAGGCCGTGCTTGCCGGCGCCGAGCATCGCCAGCACCGGAATGATGGCGATGAAAATCCCGGCGAACAGCTTGGCGACCTCGCGGATCGGCTCCCAGGTGAAGTCGTTGGCGGAGCGATGCTCGTCGGCGGTCAGCCACAGCGACAACAGCGCGATCAGCACCAATGCGCCGTCGCGCACCAGATTCTGCAGCGCGACCTTGGTGCCATAGACATCGAACACGATGCCGGGCTGCCATTCCGCCGACAGCAGGATCATGGCGATGATCGCCGCGATCAGCACAAAATTGATGCCGCCGCGGAATCCGACCGGCTCCAGCTTGGCGCGCGCGCGCGGTTCGTGGCGCGCCAACCACAGATCGAGCAGGAAGAACATCACCAATAGCAGGCCGGCGACGATCAGGGTCTGCGGCCATAGATGCAGCAGCGGCCAGAAGAAATCGACGCCGCGCAGAAAGCCGACGAATAGCGGCGGATCGCCGAGCGGCGACAGCGCACCGCCGACATTGGCGACCAGGATGATGAAGAACACGATCACGTGGACATTGTGCTGGCGGCCGATATTGGCGCGGATCAGCGGCCGGATCAGCACCATCGCGGCGCCGGTGGTGCCGATCAGGCTGGCGAACACCGTGCCGAGCGCCAGCAGCAGGGTGTTGAGCAGCGGCGAGCCGCGCATGGTGCCGGTGACCAGAATGCCGCCCGACACCGTGAACAGCGCAAATAGCAGCACGATGAAGCTGAGATATTCGCCGAGCAGCGCATGGATCGTCACCGCCAGCGCGGTCTGCCAGCCATAGACCAGGGTGATCGGCACCAAGGTCAGCAGCGCCCAGCCCGCGGCGATCTTGCCGTAATGGGCGTGCCAGATTTTCGGAAATAACAGCGGCCCGAGCGCGATCGACAGCAGAATGCCAGCAAACGGCATGCCCCAGACCCAGCCGAGCGCGGCGCCATCCAGTTCCGTCGCCTGCGCGACTCCCGGCAATAGTGCAACGATCACGATCGTGATCAGCAGGCGGTAGCAGCGCAGCCAGCGTCCGGTCATCGGTTCCTTTCAGCAGAGTTGAGCAGCGAAAACCCGCCTGCACGGCAACGCGCAGGCGGGGTGCATCATCCGAGGCTGTGGCCGAATTTGTTGGATTTGGGAAATCCCTTCGGCGGCAGCCGGCCGGCATCGGCGCGATTGCCGCGCCATTCGGCCAGCTCCTTGATGCTGACATTGAACTCGCGGCCAGCGGAGTCGCGCCAGCTCAGACCTTCCTTGGCGTTGAAGGTGATGATGTCCGACAGGCCACCATCCTTGTATTTCTGCAGCCGCACGCCGCGGCCACGCGCCATTTCCGGCACTTGGTCGAGCGGAAACAGCAGCATTTTGCGGTTGTCGCCGATCACCGCCACGGTATCGGCGCCCTCGCCGACCAGCGTCAGCACCCGCGCCTCGTTCGGCATCTCGACATTGAGCACCTGCTTGCCCTTGCGGGTGTTGCCGACGCAATCGTCCTCATTGACCACAAAGCCCTGGCCGTCATGACTCGCGACCAGGAATTTGCGGCCGCCGCTATGCACGAACAGCGAGACGATCGCGGCGTCCTGATCGAGATCGATGAACATCCGGATCGGCTCGCCATGGCCGCGGCCGCCCGGCAGTTTAGCGACGTCGAGCGAGTAGAACCGGCCATTGGTGGCGAACAGCAGCAGTTTTGAGGTGGTTTCGGCGAAGAACGCAAAGCCGAGCTTGTCGTCCTGCTTGAACGACAGCCCGGACAGATCGGCGACCTGGCCTTTCAGCGTGCGCACCCAGCCCTTGTCGGACACCACCACGGTGACCGGCTCGCGCTCGACGAACGCCTCTTCGATCGCCGCCAGATCATGCTCAGGCGCGTCCGCAAAGCTGGTGCGGCGCTTGCCGAGCGGTGTCTTGGGCCCGAACAGGTCGCGCACCTTGCGCACCTGCTCGCCAACCTTGGCCCATTGCAGCTGCTCCGAGCCGAGCACCGCATTGATGTCCTTGAGCTCCGCCCGCAAGTTTTTGTCCTCGGTGCGGATCTCCATCTCTTCCAGCTTGCGCAAGCTGCGCAGCCGCATGTTGAGAATCGCTTCGGCCTGAATCTCGGTGAGATTGAAGGCCTTCATCAGCACCGGCTTCGGCTCGTCCTCGGTGCGGATGATCTTGATCACCTTGTCGAGGTTCAGATAGGCGATCAGATAGCCGCCGAGCACTTCCAGGCGGTGCTCGATCTGCGCCTTGCGATACTGGCTGCGGCGCAGCAGCACGTCGCGCAGATGGTCGAGCCATTCGCGCAAGGCTTCGGCGAGCCCCAGCACCTTGGGAATCCGGCCGCCCACCAGCACATTGAGGTTGAGCGGAATCCGGCTCTCGAGCTCGGTCAGCCGGAACAGCGATTCCATCATCAGCGCCGGATCGACGCTGCGCGATTTCGGCTCAATTACCAGGCGGATGTCTTCGGCGGATTCATCGCGGACATCGCCGACCAGCGGCAGCTTCTTCTCATTGAGCAGGTCGGCGATCTTTTCGATCAGCCGCGACTTCTGCACCAGCCACGGAATTTCGGTGATCACCACGCTATAGGTGCCGCGCGCGCCGTCTTCCTGGTGCCATTTGGCGCGGGTGCGGAACGCGCCGCGCCCAGTGGTGTAGGCCTCGGCGATCGCTTCGCGCGAGTCGATGATCACGCCGCCGGTCGGGAAGTCCGGACCCTTGACCCATTTCAGCAGTGCCTTGGACTTGGCGTCAGGCTTTTCGATCAGATGCAGCGCGGCGTCGCACAATTCGGCGGCGTTGTGCGGCGGGATTGCGGTCGCCATACCAACCGCGATGCCCTGCGCGCCATTGGCGAGCAGGTTGGGAAAGCCGCCCGGCAGCACCACCGGCTCTTTCGACTGGCCGTCGTAATTGGCGCGGAACGCAACGCCGTCCTCGTCGATACCGTCGAGCAACAGCCGCGCGACATCGGTCATGCGCGCTTCGGTGTAGCGATAGGCCGCGGCGTTATCGCCGTCGATATTGCCGAAATTGCCCTGGCCATCGACCAGCGGGTAACGCGCGGCGAAATCCTGGGCGAGCCGCACCAAGGCGTCATAGATCGACTGGTCGCCGTGCGGATGGAACGAACCCATCACGTCGCCGACGATTTTGGCCGATTTCTTGAACGCGGCGCCCGGCTCAAGCCGCAGCAGGCGCATGCCATACAGAATGCGGCGATGAACGGGCTTGAGGCCATCGCGCGCATCCGGCAGCGCGCGGTGCATGATGGTCGACAGCGCGTAAGCGAGATAGCGCTCTTCCAGCGCTTCGCGCAGCTGGACCTCGTGGATTTCGGCCGGCTCCGGCGGAATCAATCGTTTTCCCATGGGGTCGGGTTATCCTCTGAAGGCGGCGCGGACAAGCTGCGAGCGGCACCTAGGCGCACCTAGGCCGGTTCCACGGACCCGGAGCGCAGTGAACTCCGCCCGGTGACCGCATTGATAAACCCCTCGCGGGCATCGGAATGGCCGTGGCCGCGCGGTTCCAGCACATGGCGCAACAGGAACCGGCCGGTTAGGGCAAAGCCGTCGCGCAGGTCCTCGGCGGTATAGGGGGCATCCAGCTCCTCGTCGCGCAAAAACGCCGGCAGTGGCAACAGCCGGTCGCGCCACGGCTCGCCAGCGGACCTCGATACCGCCCCGCCCGATTTCGGCGACACGTAAATCAGCTCGGAGGTGGCGCCGGTCGCCACGCAGGCCGACAGTTCCAGACCAAAGCCGAGTTCCGCCAGCATCGCCAGTTCCAGCCGCACCAGATGGGCGCCGGCGCTGAGCGCGTCGTCAAAATCGTCCAAAATGGCGCCGACCGTGGCGAACATCAGCGGATGCGGATCGCGCTCCGGCAAAAGCCGCACCAGCGACGCCAGGTGGGTGATGCCATAGGCGGCGTGCGGCACCGCCAGCAGCGTCGCGGCGCGCAGCCGCACGCCCTCCAGCGTGTACATGCCGAGATGGTCTTCAAGCCGCGCCCGCCACACCGCCTGCACGCTGTTGCCCGGCTGCAGGATCGGCCGCAGCCGCGACGAAGCGCCGCCGCGCACCAAGCCAAGATGGCGGCCGTGCTCGCGGGTCAGCAGCTCGACAATGGCGCTGCTCTCGCCATGCCGCCGCACTCCGAGCACGATGCCATCGTCGGTCCATTCCATCGGTCAAAACGATCCGATACGGGCGTGCGCGCCGCCGCAGCTCGGCCGGCTAGCGGTCGAACCAGCCGCGGGCGTCGCCGGTGAAGGAATAATACAGGCCAGCGCCGGTCAGCGCGCAGGAAATGGTCTCGATCAGATTGTCGAGCTGCAACCCGCTGTCGCTGATCAGCTGGAACAGCGACAGCACCGACAATGCCAGCGACACCACCAGCAGCCAGCGCGCCCAGTTGCGCCGATCCTCGGAGGCGATCCGTACCAGATAGACCAGCGTCAGGATCAACGCCGCGGCGATCAGATGCGCCATCATGATCACGTCGCTGCCGATTGTCGCGGTCGGCGTGCGATCCTGAAACGCCACCGACAGCGCGTCGAGACCGAGCGAGGCGTACAGCAACGCTGCAAACAGACGCACATTCCGGGGAAGCGGCATCGCTAATCCTTCGGGAATTCCAGCCCCATCTCACGATAGCGGCTGGGATCGTCGCCCCAATTCTCGCGCACTTTCACGAACAGGAACAGATGCACCGGCTGTTCCAGGATTTCGCCAAGTTCCTTGCGCGCTTCGGCGCCGATCGCCTTGATCGTGGCGCCGCCCTTGCCGAGCACGATTTTGCGCTGGCTATCGCGCTCAACAAAGATGGTCTGCTCGATGCGCACCGAGCCGTCCTTGCGGTCCTGCCACGTATCGGTTTCGACCGTGGACTGATACGGCAGCTCCTGGTGCAAAAACCGATAGATCTTCTCACGGGTGATCTCGGCGGCGAGCTGGCGCATCGGCGCGTCAGACATCTGGTCTTCCGGATAATGGAACGGACCGGGCGGCAGCCGCTTCGCCAGCGCGCCGCGCAGATCGTCAACGCCGTCGCCCGACAGCGCCGAGATCATGAACGTCTGCTCGAAATCGAGCCGCTCATTGGCCTTCTGCGCCAGCGCCAAGAGCTTGTCGCGCGGCACCAGATCGATCTTGTTGAGCACCAGGAATTTGGGATGCTTGACTTCGGCAAGCTTGGTCAGGATCGCATCGGCCTCATCATTGATGCCGGCGCGAGCGTCGAGCAGCACGCACACCATGTCGGCGTCATAGGCACCGCTCCAGGCGGTGTTGACCATGGCGCGGTCGAGCCGTCGCTTGGGCTGAAAAATGCCGGGCGTGTCGACCAGAATGATCTGGCAATTGTCCTCGATCACGATGCCGCGGATCAGCGCGCGCGTGGTCTGCACCTTGCGCGACACGATGGTGACCTTGGAGCCGACCAGGGCGTTGACCAGCGTTGACTTGCCGACATTGGGCGCGCCGATCAGGGCGACGAAGCCGCAGCGCGTTTCGGCGGTGTTGTCGCCGCTGGTGCCGGTGTCGTTGGTATCTTCAGCCACTGCTGACCCCTTCCCGCGCCAACATCGCTGACGCTGCCTCTTTTTCTGCGACGCGCTTGCTGCTGCCGATGCCTTCTGCGGGCGTCAGCCCAGGCAGTTCGACGGCAACGCGGAACCTCGGGTCGTGATCCGGTCCGGTGCGCTCGACCTCGCGATAGACCGGCGTCGGCAGACCCTGCGCTTGCGCCCATTCCTGCAGCATGGTTTTCGGATCGCGCAGCGGCCGCGATGGCTTGCGCATCCGTTCAATCCAGTTGCGCTCGATAAATTGCGCGGCGACCGCATAGCCGCCGTCGAGATAGACCGCACCGATCACCGCCTCGCAAATGTCGCCGAGCACGGATTTGCGCAGCCGCGCGCCCGCGCCGGCGCCAACCGCGCCCAGCTTGATCGCTTCCAACAGGCCGAGCGACTGCGCGACATCGGCGCAGGTTTCCTTGCGCACCAATTCAGCGAGCCGTTTTGACAGCTCGCCCTCGTCGGCCTTGGGAAAAGCCCGGTACAGCATGTCGGATACCACGAGGCCGAGCACGTGGTCGCCGAGAAATTCCAGCCGCTGATAGCTGTCGTAGCGGTTGCCGGATGAGCGCAGCGCCGAGACATGGGTGAAGGCGGTCGCCAGCAGCGCCGGATCCTTGAACGCATGGCCGATGCGCCCTTCGATCGCAGCCACTGCGGCTTTGGCGTCGGCCTTGCTGCGGCGCTTGTTGCGGCCGGCAGCCTGAGCCCCCAATGCGGCCTCGGCGCTTGGCGTCTGTTCTAGGCTCGCATCGGGATCGTGGGTGGTCGGGCCCGTTGTCATCGAACGATGGTGAACAACCGATTCCAGCGCACCGCGACCGGCCAGCGCCAGATCTGCCAGGCTTGTTCGCCCTCCGCGATCGAGAAGAAGATCATCTGCGCGCGGCCGATGATGTTATCGAACGGCACGTAGCCGACCGCCGACAGCACGCGGCTGTCGGTGGAATTGTCACGGTTGTCGCCCATCATGAAGAAATGGCCGGGCGGCACGGTGTAGACATTGGTGTTGTCGTAGAAGCCGTTATCGACGCAATCGAGCGTTTCGTAGCTGACGCCGTTCGGCAGCGTTTCCTTCCAGCGCCGCACCCGCGCGTTGATGTCGCTGCCGCACGGATCTTCGCCGACATAGTCGGTGAGCCGCTCGCGCGCCACCGGGGCTTCATTGATATAGAGCTGGCCCTCGCGCATCTGAATGCGGTCGCCCGGAAGTCCGATCACGCGCTTGATGTAATCGGTGGAGTCGTCCTTCGGCAGCCGGAACACCACCACGTCGCCGCGCTTCGGCTCCGAGCCAAAGATGCGGCCCGAGAACAACGGCGGCGACAGCGGCATCGAATAGCGGCTGTAGCCATAGGTGTATTTGGAGACGAACAGATAGTCGCCGACCAGCAGCGTCGATTTCATCGAGCCGGACGGGATATTGAACGGCTGGAACAGTACGGTGCGGATCACCAGCGCGATGATCAAGGCGTGGATGATGACGCGGATGGTTTCGCCGAAGCCGCCTTCTGATTTCGTCCCGGAACTCACGCTCATCGCTTTCCGATTCCTGTCGCGTCGCCGCGCAGCGCCAAAATTCTCAACAGAAGCCAAACGCTTCGCGATGAGAGGGGTGAACGGGGCGAATACCTTCGCCCGCGGGCGCCGGTTGTCGCCGAACCTGGCTCGGCCAGATTCCCGCGGGTTTTAGACTGTTGCGGGTCACCGCGCAATCAAGGCTGACGCGAGGTGACCGCAACTGCATGGCATATCAGTCATTTATGACTGTGGCCCGGTGCCGGCAACGGCGGCCTCGTGTCCTGCGGGCACCGCGGAAATGATCACAAAGGCTTGCGCCAGCGGCCAATCATCGGTGATCGACAGATCGATGCGCGCCTCGCAACCGGGCGGGGTCAAGGCATCAAGCCGCGCCTTGGCGCCGCCGGTCAGCTGCATGGTCGGCCGGCCGCCTGGCAGATTGACCACGCCCATGTCGCGCCACCACACCCCATGGCGGATGCCGGTGCCGAGCGCCTTGGCGCAGGCCTCCTTGGCGGCGAAACGTTTGGCATAGGTCGCGGTCACCATCTTGTCGTTGGCGGCGCGCTTGGCGGCCTTGGCCTGCTCCTGCGGCGTGAACACCCGGTTCAGGAAGCGCTCGCCATGGCGCTCGATCACCTGCCCGACCCGGCGAATGTCGATCAGGTCGGAGCCGATGCCGATGATCATGCCGACGCCTCAAGCGTGGCACGGCCGCGGTCCATCGCCGCACGCATCAGCCGCACGCTGTTGCCAAGCCCGATGAACAGCGCTTCACCCATGATGTGGAAGCCGATGTTGAGCTCGGCGATCTGCGGCAATGCGGCGATCTGCTCCGCGGTGGCGTAGTCGAGACCATGGCCGGCATGGACTTCGAGTCCGACGCTCTGCGCCAGTGCCGCGCCAGCGACGATCCGCTGCCACTCGGCCTCCGCCTTGGCGCTATCGCCGCTCTCGATGGCATCGCACCAGGTTCCGGTATGAATTTCGATCACCGGCGCTTTCAGCGCGGCGGCGGTTTCGATCTGCGCCGGATCGGCGGCGATGAACAGCGACACCCGGATGCCGGCATCGTTGAAACGGGCAATCGCGGGCGCCAGATGATCGCGCTGGCCGACCACGTCGAGCCCGCCTTCGGTGGTCAGTTCCTGGCGTCGCTCCGGCACGAGGCAAACCGCGTGCGGTTTGGTTTTGAGCGCGATCGCCACCATCTCGTCGGTCACGCCCATCTCGAAATTGAGCGGCTTGGAAATCTCCGCCTTGAGCCGTGCCATGTCTGCATCGCGGATATGGCGGCGATCCTCGCGCAGATGCGCGGTGATGCCATCGGCCCCGGCCTCGATCGCCGCCAGCGCCGCGCGGAGCGGATCGGGATGCTTGCTGCCGCGGGCATTACGCAGCGTCGCAACGTGATCGACATTGACTCCAAGACGGAGCGCGGGAGCTTTCGGCATGGCAAACTCGCGGGAGGCTATTTTTTCGGACGGGAGGCTAACCGTTCACACGCTCGACCTGGGCGACCACGTCCTTGGCACGGAGCTGGGCGATGATGGCGCTCAGATGTTTCAGGTCATAGACTTCAAGGTCGATCGTGAGTTCGGTGAAATCGGGCGAGCGCCGGCTCATATTGATATTATCGATGTTGCCGTCATGCTCGGCAATCACGCTGGCGATCTGCGCCAGGCTGCCGGGCTCGTTGACGTTTTGAACGAACAGCCGCGCCGGAAAGCGCTGCGGCGTGCTCTCGTCGACATCCCATTTCACGTCGATCCAGCGCTCGGGCATCTCCTCGAAATCTTTCAGGGCCGGAGACTGGATCGGATAGATGGTAATGCCCTCGCCCGGCGTGACGATGCCGACGATGCGATCGCCGGGCACCGCGCCGCCATTGGGCGCGAATTTTACCGGAAGACTGGAGTTGATACCCAGGATTGGCACCACCGAGGGCGCGCGCGGCGTGGCGCTCTTGTCGGTGCTGGGCTCCTTCTTGCCGGCAAAGCGGCCAACCCGTTCTTCCTTGTAGTCCGGATACATGGCGCGGGCGACATCGGCGGCGCGCAATTCGCCGCGCCCGACCGAGGCCATCACCTCTTCGATCGAGCTACGCGCCAAGCGCGGCAGCGCACCCTTGAGCTTGTCGTCGGCGTATTCGATTTTCACGCGGGCGAACAACCGCTCGATGATCCGGCGGCCGAGCGCGGCGAACTGATCGCGCACCGCCGCGCGGGTGGCCCGGCGGATCGCGGCGCGCGCCTTGCCGGTGACGGCCAGCGTCTCCCAGGCCGAGGGCGGCGCCGACTGCGCCGACGAGGTCAAGACTTCCACTTCGTCGCCGTTCTGCAGCTCGGAAGCGAGCGGCGCGAACTTGCCGTTGATCTTGCCGCCGACCGCCGAGTTGCCGACGTCGGTATGTACCGCATAGGCGAAGTCGATGATGTTGGCGTGCCGTGGCAGCGCGATCAGCTTGCCCTTGGGGGTGAAGCAGAACACCTGGTCGTGGAACAGTTCGAGCTTGGTGTGCTCCAAAAACTCTTCCGGATTGGAGGCTTCCGACAGCAGTTCGATGGTGCGGCGCAGCCAGGCGAAGGCGTTCGATTCGCGCTTCAACAGCTCGGTCGGCGAGCCGACCCCGTCCTTGTACAGAGCATGGGCGGCGATGCCGATCTCGGCGATCTGGTCCATCTCCTCGGTGCGCAGCTGCAGCTCGACGCGCTGCTGGGTCGGGCCGATCACCGTGGTGTGGATCGAGCGATAATCGTTCTGCTTCGGGGTCGAGATGTAGTCCTTGAAGCGGCCGGGCACCACCGGCCAGGTGGTGTGCACCACGCCGAGCGCCCGGTAGCAGGCTTCGACATCCTTGAGGATCACGCGAAACCCATAGATGTCGGACAATTGCTCAAAGCCGACCGATTTGCGCTCCATCTTGGTCCAGATCGAGAACGGCCGCTTGCGCCGGCCGAACACCCGGGCGGTGATGCCGTTCTGCTGCAGATTGGCGGTGAGCTGGCTTTCGATCTCGCCGATCAGATTGCGGTTGCGGTCGGCGAGCGCGTCGAGCCGCTGCATCACCACCGTATAGGCTTCGGGATTGAGCGTGCGGAACGCCAGATCCTCCAGCTCCTCGCGCATCTCGTGCATACCCATGCGCCCGGCGAGCGGGGCATAGATGTCGAGCGTCTCTTCGGCGATCCGTTGCCGCGAGGCCGGCGGCACGAATTCCAGCGTGCGCATATTGTGCAGCCGGTCGGCGAGCTTGATCAGCAGCACCCGGACGTCGTTGGAAATGGCGAGCAGCAGCTTGCGCAGGTTTTCGGCCTGCTTGGCCTCGCGCGACACCAGTTCCAGCCGCTTGAGCTTGGTCAGCCCCTCGACCAGCGCACCGATCTCCTGACCGAACATGTTGTCGATCTCGGTGCGGGTGGCCTCGGTATCCTCGATGGTGTCGTGCAGCAGCGCGGCGACGATGGTGGCGTCATCGAGCTTGAGCGTGGTGAGAATCGCCGCGACTTCGAGCGGATGCGAGAAATACGGGTCACCTGAGGCCCGGGTCTGCTCGCCATGGGCCATCATGGCGTAGACATAGGCGCGGTTCAGCAGATCTTCGTCGGTGTTCGGATTATAGGACCGCACCCGATCGACCAGATCATATTGCCGCATCATTTTGGGGCGCGACGCGCGCTTGGCCGCGGCGGGCTGCGCCGCGGCATCGGCGGCAGATTCCATCTGCTTGTTGTTGCGGCGCGATGACGCCATCGAATCACTACCTCATCACCACGTTCCGCCTGGAACCGCGGATTGTGCCGGCTGGCCGATTGAGGACTTCCCGTTGGCCGTGAGCGCGACCGACACGCGGGCGCTCAACCAAAATGAAGCAAAGTCAATGCCTTCGGCGATTATGACGCGTTCCGCCGGCGGGCTGATCGGCCGGCAGCGGCGAATGCGAATGTTCCAACAGTAAAACGTTTTGCGGTGATGTGAAGCCGTTTCGCATCAAAACATTGCGGCCAAAGCTCAGGGCAGCACCGCAGTGCAGCATAATGCCGCGAAAACCTCGCGGCGCAGCGTTGCGGCCGGCTCCTCAAGCCGAAAAACAAAACGGCCCGGAGGGTTTCCGGACCGTTGTTGAATTCCTGATGGAGCAGATCGCCCTACTCGTCTTCCTCGGGCTGCTCTTCCGGCGGCGTCAGCCCTTCCAGGCCGCGCAGCAATTCTTCTTCGGTCATGCGATCGACCGCGACTTCGGTGTCGTCGGCATCGACGGTGGCGCCGGCCGAACCGATCAGCGGAACGGTATCCGGCTCTGGCTCATCGACTTCGACGAACTTCTGCAGCGAATGCACCAGTTCTTCGCGCAGATCTTCCGGCGAAATTGTCTGTTCGGCAATTTCTCGCAACGAAACGACCGGATTTTTGTCATTGTCTCGGTCGATTGTCAGCGGCGAACCCGACGAGATCATGCGAGCGCGGTGCGCAGCCAGAAGAACCAGGTCGAACCGATTGTCGACCTTGTCAATACAATCTTCCACGGTGACGCGCGCCATCGACTGTCGCTCCGTTAAGTCAGGGACCGAATATGCGGGTTATCTCCGCTAGGTATAGAGGGACAACGAAATGCGCAAGGACCAATTTGCCTCGCGGACAAACTGCGCAACTTTGGCCAGCCCTGCGACGAAGCGCCCCGGTGGGGATTTGATCAAAACCGAGGGCGGTCCGTGTAAACAACGGTAAAGTTATTTGCTAGCGCCGCTCGATCCGCGATCAATGTGCCGAGCGATTAGGCGCTTTCAATAACAACGCTTCAATAACCAACGCTTCAATAGCAACACTGCCGACCCCCATTTGGAATGCCGGCGCACTGCCGGCCAAAAACCTACAACAAACGTGAGAAAACTTGATGTCCGCTTCAAATAAAATCGCACTCTTCATTGATGGAGCAAATCTTTACGCGACCGCGAAAACCCTTGGTTTTGATATTGATTACAAGCGTCTTCTCAAGGAATTTCAGAGCCGCGGCACGCTGGTGCGGGCGTTCTACTACACCGCGATCATCGAAGATCAGGAATATTCTTCGATCCGGCCGCTGATCGACTGGCTCGACTATAACGGCTACACCGTGGTCACCAAGGCCACCAAGGAATTCATCGACGCCTCCGGCCGCCGCAAGGTCAAAGGCAATATGGACATCGAGCTCGCGGTCGATGCCATGGAGCTCGCCGAGCACATCGACCAGATGGTGCTGTTCTCAGGCGACGGCGATTTCCGTTCGCTGGTTGAAGCGGTGCAGCGCCGCGGCGTGCGAGTCACGGTGATCTCGACCATTGCCAGCCAGCCGCCGATGATCGCCGACGAACTGCGCCGCCAGGCCGACGTGTTCACCGATCTCGTTGAACTGCAGTCCAAGCTCGGCCGCGATCCCGCTGAACGGCCGGCGCCGCGTGAACCGCGCCACCACACGCCGCAATTCCTGCAGCGGCCCGCTACCGTTCCGACCCGCCAGGTTGAGGACGAATTCGAGGACTGATTGCGTCTGACGGCGTTCGCCGCCAATCTGGCCTCATCATGCCCGCCCAACCCAAGGCTTGCCCGGCCGCCTTATGCGAGCCGGGCCGCGATTGTCCGCTTTGTCCGCGTCTGGCCGCGTTCCGGAAGGAAACGCGCCAGCGCGAACCGGGCTGGTTCAACGCGCCGGTACCATCCTTTGGCGGCGCCGACGCGCGGCTATTGATCGTGGGCCTCGCGCCCGGGCTGCAGGGCGCCAACCGCACCGGGCGGCCGTTCACCGGCGACTATGCCGGCGACCTGCTCTATGCCACGCTGCGGGACTATGGATTTGCCAGCGGCGACTATCAGGCACGGCCCGATGATGGGCTGACGCTGGTCGATTGCCGGATCAGCAATGCGGTGCGCTGCGTGCCGCCGCAGAACAAGCCGCTGCCGCTGGAAATCAACACCTGCCGCCAGTTCCTGATGCAGACCATCGCCGGCATGAAAAAGCTGCGCGCGATCGTGGCGCTCGGCCGGATCGCCCATGATTCCACGGTGAAAGCGCTCAATCTGCGCGCCAAAGAGGCGCCGTTCGGCCATGGCGCGGTGCATGAGGCAGGCCACTACCGGCTGTATGACAGCTATCACTGCTCGCGCTACAACACCAATACTGGGGTATTGACCCCGGACATGTTCCGCGCGGTGTTTTCCAAGGTGCGCGCCGATCTCGGGCGCTGACCGCGCAGCGGCCGAGCCTCTTGCGCGCTCAGCCCCTCGCCCGCAGCAGCCGGCCCTTTTCGCGGCCCCAGTCGCGCTTCTTCGCGGTCTCGCGCTTGTCGTGCAGCTTCTTGCCCTTGGCGAGCGCCAGCAGCAGCTTGGCTCGGCCGCGCTCGTTGAAATACAGCTTGAGCGGAATCAGCGTCATGCCCTCGCGCTCAACCGCCGCCATCAGCTTGTTGATCTGCTTGCGGTGCAGCAGCAGTTTGCGCGGCCGCTTCGGCTCGTGATTGAAGCGGTTGGCCTGCAGATATTCCGGGATGTTGGCGTTGATCAGCCAAATCTCGCCGTTTCGGGAATCGGCATAGGATTCCGCGATCGTGCTCTTGCCGCCGCGGACCGACTTGACCTCGGTGCCGGTCAGCGCGATGCCGGCCTCGATGGTGTCGTCGATCGCATAATTGAACCGCGCCTTGCGATTCTCGGCGACCACTTTGATGGGGCGTTCGTTTTTCTCGGCCATCGCACTCGGCTTACGCGTGTCGGCTCAATGTAGGCGCATCGCCGCGGCGGTCAACGCCGCGGGCACCAGCAGCTCTGTTGGCTCAAGCGCCCGCCTCTGGCCGGCGGTGCGGGCGGCGGGCCAAGGTTGATCAGTTGATCAACCCAGCATGGACCATCGCGGCCCGGATCACCTTGCCGGTCGGCTCGGTGACCGGCAAGAGCGGCAGCCGCACCTCTTCCTTGAGGCGGCCGAGCAGCGCCAGGCCATGCTTGGCACCAGCCAGACCCGGCTCCTTGAACACCGCATCATGCAGCGGCACCAAGCGGTCCTGGATCTGCAACGCGCCGGCATAGTCGCCCTTGAACACCGCGGCCATCAACTCCGAGCAGAGCTTGGGGGCAATGTTCGACACGACGGAAATGCAGCCATGACCGCCAGCCGCCATGAAGGCCAGCGCGGTCATGTCCTCACCGGACATCTGGATGAACTCCGGCCCCATCGCCTGCCGCTGCAGCGACACCCGGGCGAGATTGCCGGTGGCGTCCTTGACGCCGATAATGTTCTTCAGCTCGAACAGCCGGCTCATGGTGTCGACCGACATATCGACCACCGAGCGCGGCGGGATGTTGTAGATCACGATCGGAATGCCGATCGCGTCATTCACCGCCTTGAAGTGCTGGTACATGCCTTCCTGGGTCGGCTTGTTGTAGTACGGCGTCACCACCAGCGCGGCGTCGGCGCCGGCGCGCTCGGCATGGCGCGCCAGTTCGATCGCTTCGCGGGTCGAATTCGATCCGGCCCCCGCGATCACCGGCACCCGGCCCTTGGCCTCCTCGATGCACCACTCCACCACCTTGTGGTGTTCCTCGTGGCTCAGCGTCGGGCTCTCGCCGGTGGTGCCGACCGGCACCAGGCCGTGGGTCCCCTGCTCGATCTGCCAGTTGACCAGCTTGCGGAACGCCTCTTCATCGAGCGAACCATTCTTGAAAGGCGTGACCAGGGCGGTGAAAGACCCCCGGAATCTGCTGGTGTCGGCCAAAGCTGTTCTCCTGACTCAAATCGCGGCCTGGACAAGCCGTCGTCTATTGCTGTGCTGGGCGTGTCATACCGGGTCTGGTGCGGCGACGAAAGGTCCTGTCGGCCGCACCCGCCTCGCGCATCCCGTCAGTTTTTGGCCTTCCAGGCGGCATAGCGCGCCTTGGTCTCGGCATTCATCGGGTATAGGCCCGGCAGTACCGCGCCGGCGTTGACCTCGCCGACGATCCAGGCCTCCATGCGCTCCTGCTCCTCGCCCTCGGCGACCACATGGTCGAGCAAGGCCTGCGGAATCAGCACCACGCCGTCCTGATCGGCGACCACCACGTCGTTCGGGAACACCGCCACACCGCCGCAACCGATCGGCTCGCCCCAGCCGACAAAGGTCAGACCGGCCACCGAGGGCGGCGCCGCCGCGCCATTGCACCACACCGGCAGCCCGGTGCCGAGCACGCCTTCCAGATCGCGCACCACGCCGTCGGTGACCAAGGCAGCAATGCCGCGCTTCACCATGCGCGCGCACAGGATGTCACCAAAAATGCCGGCGTCGCTGACCCCCATGGCATCGACCACGGCGATCGCGCCCTCCGGCATCGCTTCGATCGCCGCCCGGGTCGAGATCGGCGACGACCAGGATTCTGGCGTGGCGAGGTCTTCGCGCGCCGGCACGAAGCGCAGCGTGAACGCCTCGCCGACCAGCCGCGGCTGTCCGGGACGGAGCGGCCGCGCGCCGCGCATCCAGACATTGCGTAGTCCTTTCTTGAGCAGCACCGTGGTGATGGTGGCGGTGGAAACGCGCGTGAGGATGGCCTTGGCTTCGGCGGATAACGGCATCGATGACATCCAATCCTGAAAAGTGGGCGCGGCATCTTCACCGGCGCCATCGCGGCGTCAAGCCGCATCAGGTCAAAGCCATCGCTCGGAACTGATCACGCGGGCATCTATCAGCGCGGCTTATCGCTAACCTCGCTGCGAACTTATGCCCACAGCGCGTTGTTGTCTCAAGCTGTGATCTGGATTTTGCGGCCTCGCGAAACCAGCTAAGAGAACTGATCCCAACGCGCTGGAGTTTTATGACCGCACCGCTTGCTCCACCTCGCATCCTGCTCAGCGGTGATACCGCAGTGACGGTCGAGTTCGGCCGCACGATCGACATGGCCGCCAATCAGCGGGTGCTGGCGCTTGATCGTGCGCTCAGCGCGCAGCCAATTGCCGGCGTGCGCGAGACGGTGCCGACCTATCGCTCGCTGCTGGTGCATTACGATCCCGAACTGATCGCATTCGATGAGCTCAGCGCCAAGCTGACCACGCTGGCCCAGGCGCCCCCAAGCACTGCAGCCAATGACGCACGGCATTGGCGCATTCCAGTGTGCTACGGCGGCGAGCATGGCATCGATCTCGAACCTGCGGCACAGAAGCTCGGCCTGGCTGCTGATGAACTGATCCGCCGCCATGCCGCCGGGCATTATCAGGTGGCGATGATCGGTTTTACGCCGGGCTGGTCCTATCTCTCTGGCCTTGATCCGGCGCTGGCGCTACCGCGCCACCAGAATCCGCGGCTCGCGACGCCCGCGGGCGCGGTGTCGATCGGCGGCGTGCAAGCGGGTATCCAATGTCTTGCCGGTCCGAGCGGCTGGCATTTGTTAGGACGAACGCCGGTGCGCACCTATCAGTTGCAGCGCACGCCGGTGTTCCTGCTCGAACCCGGCGATACCATCAGTTTTACGCCGATCGACGCCAAGCAATTCGATGAGCTCGAGCGCGCGGCGGCGGCGGGCGAACAGGTCGCGGAGCGGATCAAGCCATGAGCCGGCTGGTGATCGACAGCATCGGTCCGGCGAGTTCGGTGCAGGATGCCGGACGGCCCGGCGCGCAGCGCTACGGCCTGCCGCCGAGCGGCGCCATGGATCTGTTATCACTGGCGCTCGCCAACACGCTGCTCGGCAATGCGCCCTTTGCGGCGGCGATCGAAATCGGCCCGCTCGGCGCCAGCGTCACCGCGCAGGATGGCGCCGTGCGGGTTGCGATCGCCGGCGCAGCGCGCACGGTGGAGCTGGCCGGCCAGCCGGTGATCATGCCGCGCAGCGTGATGCTCAAGCCCGGCGAAAGCCTCAAACTCGGCGCGGCGCGCGGCGGGGTGTTTTCGTATCTCGCGATCGAAGGCGGCATTGTGGGCGAGCCGAGTTTCGGCAGCCTCGCGGTTCATGCCCGCGCCGGGCTCGGCTCGCCCTATCCGCGGCCCTTGCAGAGCGGCGACAGTATCGACGCGCCCGACGCCGCGCCATGTCCCGACACTACGCTCACGCTCCCGCCCACGTCCGATGCGCCGATCCGCGTCGTGCTCGGCCCGCAGCATGACGAATTCGGCGACGCCGTCGCGGTGCTGCTCGGCAGCGAATGGACGGTGTCGGCAGCCTCCGACCGCATGGGCTATCGGCTGGAAGGGCCGACTCTGACGCATCAGCACGGCCACAACATCGTGTCCGACGGCACCGTCAATGGCAGCATTCAAGTGCCGGGCAATGGCCAACCGATCGTGCTGATGCCCGACCGCGGCACCACCGGCGGCTACCCGAAGATCGCCACGGTGATCAGCGCCGATCTCGGCCGACTGGCGCAGATCCCGCCGGGCTGCAAGTTCCGGTTCGAAGCGGTGGAGATCGCAACGGCTCAGCAACACTACCGGGCCATGATGCGGCTGATCCGTGCGCTGCCTTCCCAGCTGCAACCCGTGCGAGCCGCGTTTGATCTCGAAGCGCTGCACCACGCCAATGTCGCCGGCATCGCCGTCAGCGCCTTGGATGACTAACACCGTCGCGCATTGCGCGACCAGGAGCCACGACTGAACCTGCAGCTCCGCTGCGCGATCTTGTCACTTCCGAATGGATTAGACGGCATGAGCACCACCATCGATCTCAACTGCGATCTTGGCGAAGGGTTTGGGCCCTGGGAGATGGGCAATGACGCGGCGATGATCGAGCTCGCCACCAGCGTCAATGTCGCCTGCGGTTTTCATGCCGGCGATGCCGACATCATGCACCGCACCGTAAAACTGGCGAAGGCACGCGGCGTCAGCGTCGGCGCTCATCCCGGTTTCCGCGACCTGCACGGCTTTGGCCGCCGGCCGGTGCCCGGCATCACCGCCGCCGAGATCGAGAATCTGGTCGCTTATCAGATCGGCGCGTTGCAGGCGGTGGCCGCGCTCGCCGGCTATCAGGTCACCCATGTCAAGGCGCATGGCGCGCTGTCCAATGTCGCCTGCGAGGACGACATGACCGCGCGCGCGATCGCTGCGGCGATCAAGGCCGTCGATCGCAATCTGGTATTCGTGGTGCTGGCGAGTTCTAAACTGGCAACTGCCGGGGAAGCAGCCGGGCTGACGCTGGCTCATGAAGTGTTCGCTGACCGTGCCTATGAGGATGATGCCACGCTGGTGTCGCGCAAGAAGCCCGGCGCGGTGTTGCACGATCCTGAGCTGATTGCCGAGCGCGTGCTGCGCATGGTGCAGCATGGCAGTGTGGTGACCGTGACCGGCAAGGAGATCAAGCTGCGCGCCGACACGGTCTGCATCCATGGCGACACCGACGGCGCGGTCGAGATCGCCCGGCAATTGCGGCAGAGGTTGCAGCAGGCCGGGGTGACGGTGGCGCCGTTCGCCCGGCCGTGAGCCTCGGCGCAGCCAGCTTAGGCAGCCAGCTCAGAACGAATGCGGCGACGGCATGCCGAACGCGATCGCGGCGATCACCGCGAGCGCTGCATAGGGCAGCAGCCAATCGACCTGCCTGCGCAGCCAGGCGGCGCGGCCAGCCCAATCAGAACTGATCTCCAGCGATGTCTGGCGCATGACCCTGCTCCGGTGCCGTTTCCAGGCCACAACAACAGCGGATTGCAGGCTCCGGCAATCGCTGCGGAAAAATAACGACGCCAGCCCTGCCAGGGTTCGCTTTCTGGGGGATTTCTTTCCCGAGGCGGCCGAGGCGCAGCAAAATCCTTCGCCGGTCAAAAGGCGGCGATGCCCTTGTCAAGCGCGGTGATCAAGGCTAGCTGCTGCCGATCAACCCGGACAGAACAGATCATGGAACAGGCGGCCGCGCCCAAAGTCAGCTTCGTCTCGCTCGGATGCCCCAAGGCGTTGGTGGATTCCGAGCGCATCATCACTAGGCTGCGCGCCGAAGGCTATGAGCTGGCCCGCAAGCACAACGGCGCGGACCTCGTGATCGTCAACACCTGCGGCTTTCTCGACAGTGCCAAGAAAGAGTCGCTGGAGGCAATCGGCGCGGCGATGGCCGAAAACGGCAAGGTGATCGTCACCGGCTGCATGGGCGCGGAACCCGAGCAGATCGAAGCCGCCTATCCGAACGTGCTGTCGATCACCGGACCGCAGCAATATGAGAACGTGCTGGAGGCCGTGCACCGCGCGCTGCCGCCGCGCCATGATCCGCATCTCGATCTCTTGCCGCCGCAGGGCATCAAGCTGACGCCGCGGCACTACGCATATTTGAAGATTTCGGAAGGCTGCAACAACCGCTGCACATTCTGCATCATCCCAAAACTGCGCGGCGATCTCGTGTCGCGGCCGGCGGCCGAGGTGCTGCGCGAGGCGGAGAAGCTGGTGGCGGCCGGCGTCAAGGAATTGCTGGTGGTGTCGCAGGACACCTCGGCCTATGGCGTCGATCTGAAATACGCGACCAGCCCGTGGCAGGACCGCGAAGTGCGCGCGCGCTTTTTCGATCTGGCGCGTGAGCTCGGCGAACTCGGCGCCTGGGTGCGGCTGCAATATGTCTATCCCTACCCGCATGTCGATGAGGTGATCGAGCTGATGACCGCGGGCAAGGTGCTGCCCTATCTCGACATCCCGTTCCAGCACGCCTCGACCTCGGTGCTGACGCGGATGAAGCGGCCGGCGGCGCAGGACAAGACGCTGCAACGCATCAAGGCCTGGCGCGCCGCCTGCCCCGATCTGACGCTGCGCTCAACCTTCATCGTCGGTTTCCCCGGCGAGACCGAACAGGAATTCGCCGAACTGCTCGACTGGCTCGAGGAAGCCGAGATCGACCGGCTCGGCGCATTCAAATATGAGCCGGTGGCCGGTGCGGCGTCGAACGCTCTGCCCGATCAGGTCAGCGACGAGGTCAAGAGCGAGCGCTGGAACGCGCTGATGGCGCGCCAGCAGAAGATTTCGGCGCGGCGCATGAAGCGCAAGGTCGGCACGCGGCAGCAGGTGATTGTCGACGAGGTCGGGCCCAGCGGTACCAAAGGCCGCTCCAAGGCCGATGCGCCGGAGATCGACGGCAACGTCTTTCTCAGCAGCCGCCGCCCGCTGCGGGTCGGCGAGATCGTCACCGCCAAGATCGAACGCGCCGACGCTTACGATCTGTACGGCACCGTCTCGGGTTTTTGACGCGGCCGCGCCCGCATCGATGCGGGCGCGTCGTGTCGTTGCAGCCGTTACGGCTTGAGGATCGAGGCGCCGGTGGTGGCGCGGCTTTCCAGATCGATATGGGCCTTGGCCGCATCTTTCAGCGCATAGGCATGGTTGATCTGGATGCGCAGTTTTCCGCCGATGATCGCCGAAAACAGCGTGTCGGCGCCTTCGATCAGTTCGGCGCGGGTGCCGATGTAATCGTTGAGTTTTGGCCGGGTCGCAAACAGCGAGCCATGCGTATTCAGCTCGGCGAGCGCGAATGGCGGCACCGGGCCGGACGCATTGCCGAACGATACGAACAGGCCACGCGGCCGGATGCAGGACAATGACCCGGGGAACGTGGTCTTGCCGACGCCGTCATAGACCACGTCGCACAATTCGTTGCGGCTGATCTGCTTCACCCGCGCCACGAAATCTTCCTCGGTATAGACGATCACATGATCGCAGCCGGCGGCTTCCGCCAGTTCGGCCTTGGCGCGCGAGCCGACCGTGCCGATCACATGAGCGCCGAGCGCCCGCGCCCATTGGCACGCGAGCAGGCCAATGCCGCCCGCCGCGGCATGGATCAGCACGCGATGGCCGGGACCGACCTGAAAAGTCTTGTGCAGCAGATACCAGACGGTGAGGCCCTTCAGCATCAACACCGCGCCCTGCTCATAGGTGATGTGGTCGGGCAGCTTCACCAGCCGATCGGCGGCGATGTTGCGCTGCGTCGCATAGGCGCCGAGATTGGCGTAATAGGCGACCCGGTCGCCGGGATGGAAATTGGTGACGCCGGGCCCGACCTCGGTGACCTCGCCGGCCGCTTCATTGCCGACGATGAACGGCAGCCCAGGCGCCTTGTACAGCCCGGTGCGGTAATAGACGTCGATGAAATTCAGACCGACCGCGTGCTGCTTGATGCGCACCTCGCCGGGCCCCGGCTCCGGCAGATCAATCGCCTCATAGACCAGAGCCTCCGGTCCGCCGACCTTGTGGACCTGCACCGCCTTCGTCATTCCGTCCCTCCTGCGATCGTCGGAGCCAAAGCCATCGCCGCGTGGTTGTCAACTCACTCGGACGGCGCCGTGCTGGTCTGCTGCTGGCGCTGCCGTGCCCGCTTGCGGTTGCGGCTCGCCAGCACGTTGAAAAATTCGACCGACACCGAGAACGCGATCGCGAAATAGATGTAAGCGCGCGGGATGTGGAATTTGAAACCGTCCGCGACCAGCGCCACGCCGATCATCACCAGAAACGCCAGCGCCAGCATTTTGGTGGTCGGATGATTGCTGACGAATCGTGCGACCGGCCCGGACGACAAGTACATCACCACCACCGCGATGATCACCGCGGCGATCATGATCGGCAGGTCGCGCGCCATGCCGATCGCGGTGATGATGGAATCGACCGAGAACACCAGATCGATCACCACAATCTGCGCGAGCACCAGCATGAACGCGGTGCGTCCGGTGCTGGGCGCCGGCTCGTCGTCATCGGCATCGACTTCGGCGTGGATTTCGTGAGTCGCCTTGGCGATCAGGAACAGGCCGCCGGCAATCAAAATGATATCGCGCCAGGAGAAACCATACTCGCCGATCCGGATCACATCCTCGGTGAGACCGATCAGCCAGACCAGCACACTGAGCAGCGCAATCCGGAACACCAGCGCCAGCGTCAGCCCGATCTGCCGCGCCCGCTTGGCCTGGCGCGGCGGAATGCGCGCTACGATCACGGACAGGAAGATGACGTTGTCGATGCCGAGCACGATTTCCAGCGCAGTCAGCGTCAACAGCGCAGCCCAGGCCTCCGGGCTGGTCAACAGTTCCATCATCAGCGGCGGCCTTTCAGCATGCGTATCACGAGGTCGGCAAACAGGATGTACAGCGCGATCAGGCACAGCACGATCTGCACCGACGCACCGACCTCAAAATCCTTGAACATGGTCCACCCGGCGAGCAAAGCCCAGATCGCGATCAGCGCCAGATTGAGCCAGCGCCAGCGTTGCACCCGGACCGGGTGAATCACATGAAACGGCACGAAGGTCAGCACGATCAAAGCGGCGATCGCAACACTGGCCACCACCGGCGGCGGTTGCACCAGGAACAGATAGAACGCCGCGACGTTCCACAGCGCCGGGAAACCGCGGAAATGATGATCGTCACATTTCATGCGCTGATCGGCGAAGTACATCGCGCTGGTCACCACGATGCCGACCCCGAGCAGCGGCCCGATGATCGGCAGCAGCAGACCGCTCGCGACGATCGCGTAAGCGGGCACGAATACGTAGGTGAGGAAATCGACCACCAGATCGAGCACCTCGCCCGACCAGTTCGGCTGCAAGCGCTGCACATTGAGCCAGCGCGCCAGCGGCCCATCGATGCCATCGACCAAGAGCGCCACGCCGAGCCAGACGAACATGCCGACCCAATGGGCGCGCACCGCCTCGAACAACGCCAGCAGCGCCAGCCCGGCGCCAAACGCGGTCAGCCAGTGCACGGCAAGCGCCGCCGCGCGCATGGTGCGCGAATCGGACGGCGGTGCTGGCGGATCAGGCATCGTCATGAGGAATCGTGCTTATCAGGAATGACCGGCACTTGCCTATCCTGGCCGGAACCGGGCGCGGCGGCATCCGCACTTGAAAAACTCGGCGGCGCCGTCAAATGTGAGGCATGAGCGACATTCTCCCCCAACCCGACCATTTCGATGCGATGGTGATCGGCGGCGGTCCGGCCGGCGTCGCCGCCGCCATTGCCATTGCGGCCACCGGAGCCTCGACCGCGCTGATCGCGCGGCGCCTGCCCTATGGCGACAACCGCACCACCGCCCTGCTCGGCGATTCGATCGACCTGCTCGACCGGATCGACGTCTGGCGGCGCTGCACCAGCAAGGCCGCGGCGCTGCGGGTGATGCGGCTGGTCGATGATACCGACCGGCTGATCCGGGCGCCGGAAGTGGCTTTCCGCGCCGAGGAAATCGGTCTCGACGCATTCGGCTACAATATCGAAAACCGCGAGCTGATGGTGGCGCTCGAACAGCGCGCCGATGAGCTGCCGCATCTGATCCGGTTCGACGACGAAGCGGTGATCGTCAGCCCCGACGAAACCGCGGTCGCGGTCAGCACCCGGCAAGGACGGCTGTTGTCGGCAGCGCTGGTGGTCGGCGCCGATGGCCGCAAATCGCTGTGCCGCGACGCTGCCGGCATTTCGGTGTCGCGCAAGTCGCTGCCGCAGGCGGCGCTGACCTTCAATGTCAGCCACAACCGGCCGCACCGTAACGTCTCGACCGAATTCCACACCAGTGCCGGCCCGTGTGTGTTCGTGCCGCTGCCGGGACGCAATTCCAGCGTGGTCTGGGTGATGCAGCCGCGCGATGCCGAACGGATGCTGGCGCTCAGCGATGACGAACTGGCCGCTGCCGCGGAAAAGCAGTCGCATTCGATCCTCGGCAAGATCACCGTGCAGCCCGGCCGCAATCTGTTTCCGCTGTCGTTCGAGCGGCCGCAGCATTTTGCCAGCAAGCGCATCGCGCTGGTCGGCGAAGCGGCCCATGTGGTGCCGCCGATCGGCGCCCAGGGGCTGAACATGGGGCTGCGCGACGCCGGCGCGCTGGCGGACATCGTGCGTGACGCGCGCGAGCGCGGCGACGATCTCGGCAGCCCGGCGGTGCTACAGCGCTTTGAGAGCGCGCGGCGCAGCGATATTGGCGGCCGTTCGATGGTGATCGACCTCGTCAACCGCTCGCTGCTCAGCGACCTGTTGCCGGTGCAGGCGGCGCGCGCGTTCGGCCTGCATCTGCTCAGCGGCGTCGGCGTGCTGCGGCGGCTGGCGATGCGCGAGGGACTGGCGATGGCGTGGCGGCCCGGGCGGCGCTAAGCCGCCCGCCCGTCTCGCCAAGTCTATATTGGGCGGTCTGTATCGGACGATCTGTATTGGGCCTGTCGCGCGATCAGTTCAGGGTCGGAAATACGATCGCGCCATTGCGCAGCAGCCACATCACGCTGGTCAGCGTGATGACCGACACGAAGGTGCCGGTGAGCACCGCCACCGAGGCCGGCTCCACCCAGCTATTGTACTGCCGACCGATCACAAACACGTTGAGCGCCGGCGGCAGCGAGGCCATCAGCACCGCGGTCGCCGCCCATTCATAGCTGAACGGCCCGAACGCGATCATCAGCCCGAACACGATCAGCGGGTGCAGCACCAGCTTGATGGTGATCAGCGCCGGGATTTCCCACGGCACCCGCCCGAACGGCCGCAGCGCCACCGTGACGCCGAGCACGAACAGCGCCACCGGCGCCGCAGCGTTCTGCAAAAACTGCAAGGTGTTATCGACCGCCGCCGGCAATTGCAGATGCAGCGCCGCGGCCAGCGCCCCGCAATAGGCGGACACGATCAGCGGGTGGAAGATGATGGCGCGCAGCATCTGGCCGACCGTGACCCACACCGGCCGGCCATCGCCGCCGGCCAGCGCCATCAGGATCGGCACGATCGAGAACAGAAAGATGCTGTCGAAGCAAAAGATCAACGCGGTCGGCACCGCGGCCTTGCTGCCCAGCACCGCCAGCGCCAGCCCCGGGCCCATATAGCCGATATTGCCATAGCCACCGGCCAGCGCCGCGATCGCGGTGTCGCGCAGTTTCAGACCGCCGATCAGCCGCGCGACCAGCGCAGCGAGCGTGAAGGCGATCATGGTGCCAAGCGTGGTCGCGACCACGAATGGCAAATTGTTGAGTTCCTCGAACGGCGTCTTCGACATGATCCGGAAGAACAGCGCCGGCAGCGAGACGTACAGCAGGAAGAAATTCATCCAGGCGAGGCCATTTTCCGGCAACCGCTTCCAGCGACCGCAGGCAAAGCCGATGAAGATCAGTCCGAAGTAAGGAAGCGCTAGGTTCAGGATGTCGATCATTGAATTTTCTTTGTTATTTTTGTGCGCGTGCGATCTGCGCCGGCGCTCCGCGCCGGCTCTAGCCTCGCGGCCCTTCCTGGTTTATTCGACGTGGAATGATCAAGATCAGGACTGCCCGTTTCCAGATTGGACAGATCGTACGCCATCGGGTGTTTCCGTTCCGAGGCGTGATCTTCGATATCGATCCGGTGTTCGACAACACCGAAGAATGGTGGCTGTCGATCCCCGAGGACGTTCGGCCGCACAAGGATCAGCCGTTCTATCATCTGCTCGCCGAAAATGCCGACACCGAATATGTCGCCTATGTCTCGGAGCAGAATTTGGTGGCGGACGACTCCAACGAGCCGATCCGGCATTCGCAGGTGTCGGAGATCTTTGTGCGCGACAAATCCGGCTGCTACCGGCCGCGCAATCCGTCGCTGAACTGACCACCTGGGCGAACCGCGCCGGTCGCAATCAGCGCGCGGCTCGCTGTTAGGCTGCCGAGGTCCAGATAAACAAAGGGGAGCCCGATTGGACTCCCCTTGGTCGTGTTGCTGGCGCGATTACTTCGCCGCCGGATTGGCCTGCTGCTGAGCCTCGAGCTTCTTGCGCTGCTCTTCGGCCCGCTTCTGCAGTTCTTCCTGCAGCTTCTTCTGGGTTTCTTCGAACTGCTTCGGGTCGGTCGGCGGGCCGTCATAGGCCTTGGCGAACTCAGCCAGCGGCAGCGGCAGCGTCAGCGGCGCGCCATTGGCGTTGATCGCCTGCACGATCAGGTTCTGGCCCTTCTTCAGGTTGGACAGCAGATCGGGCGTCACTTCGTAGTCCGACATACAGCCATTGGCGAAGCAGATCACATAGGGGCTCTGCATCGGCTGGTTGTTGTCGACGATCACCCGGGTGCCGTGCACGAGCTGCATGCCGAGCGGCAGCGTCACGCGCAAAATCTTCTTCGGCTCGCCTTCCGGCTCGATGATCACGGCGGCGATCACCGGCTGGCCGGATTCAATACGGCCGTCCTTGCCGGTGAAGCACACCTGCTTGGCGTTGGCTTCCTGGCCCTTCAGGCAGAACTTGGTCCAGGGCGCGTAAATGAGCTGCACCTGCTGATCGGCGGGCGGCGTTGCCTGCTGCGGCGCGGCACCCTTCTGCGCCTGAGCGGGCGCCGGGGCAGCCTTGGCCTTCGGTTGCGCACCCTGAGGCTGCGCACCCTGCGCGGCAGGAGCCTGCTGCGCCTGCGCCGCCGGGATCGCGGTCATGGCGGTCAACGTCGCCGCCAGCAGGGCGATAGCTCCCCCGCGCGGCAGAGCCGGCGCGGCCAAGAGACGGAAATTCATTGCGGAGACCCTTTCTGAACGGTAGCGCCCCCAAAATGCAGCGGAGGCCGACATCTCGCCGGCGCCTGTCTCGAAACCGATTGCGGCGGATACGTGGCAGGCCTCGCGGCATGGTCAATGTGAGGGCATTCAATACAGCGGCGGTTGAAAAGATCAATGCCGGCCTGCCATTACCAACCCCAATCGAGCCCCGGCAGATGTGCTAGAGATGGGCCGTGCCGCTGATCGAATCACCGCGCTGGAAGCGGGGGCACCCCCCGCATTGGGCGGCCAAACTGGCCGCGGGCTTGGCTTTTTGCCTGTTTCAGGCCCTGTCCGCGCCCGCCGCCGAACAGCAGCCCGGCCCGGCCCATGCGCTGGCCATGCACGGCACCCCGGCGCTGCCCGCGGACTTCAACCACCTGCCCTATGCCAACCCGGCCGCGCCGAAAGGCGGGCGGCTGATTCTCAGCCAATCCGGCACGTTCGACAGCCTCAATCCGTTGATCGTCAAAGGCATCGCCGTGCCGCAGATGCGCGGCTATGTGATCGAGAGCCTTTTGACCCGCGGCCATGACGAGGCATTTACGCTGTACGGGCTGCTCGCCGACAGTGTCGAGACCGACGAGGCGCGCAGCTACGTCACCTTCCGGCTGCGGCCGCAGGCGCGCTTTGCCGATGGCCGGCCGGTCACCGCCGAGGACGTGCTGTTCTCCTGGCAGCTCTTGCGCGACAAGGGCCGGCCGAACTACCGGCTGTACTACGCCAAGGTCACCAAGGCCGAGATTATCGACGCGCGCACCATCCGGTTCGATTTCGGCGGCGCCGCCGACCGCGAACTGCCGCTGATTCTCGGGCTGATGCCGATCCTGGCCAAGCACGCGGTCGATCCCGAGAAGTTTGAGGAAACCACCTTAAGCGCCCCGCTCGGATCGGGGCCCTATCAGGTCACGGCGGTCCGCCCGACCGCGAGCGTCACCTTGACCCGCAATCCCGATTATTGGGGGCGTGACCTGCCGATCAATCGCGGCCTGTGGAATTTCGACGAAATCCGGATCGATTTCTATCGTGAGGCCAATGGCCAGTTCGAGGCTTTTAAGCGCGGCCTGTACGACGCCCGCATCGAGCACGAGCCGCTGCGCTGGCATGAGGGCTACAATTTCGCGGCGGCGAAAAACGGCGAAGTCATCCGCGACACCATCAAGACCGGGCTGCCGCAGCCGACCGAATATCTGGTGTTCAACACCCGCCGGCCGGTGTTTGCCGACATCCGGGTGCGCGAGGCGCTGACCTTGCTGTTCGATTTCGATTGGATCAACCGCAACTACTTCTTCGGCCTCTATGGCCGGGTCGCTGGCTATTTCCCCGGCTCACAGCTCTCGGCCTATCAGCGCCCGGCCGATGATCGCGAACGGCAGTTGCTGGCCCCCTATCTGTCCCGCCTGCCGGCCGAGATCATTGATGGCCGCTTCCGGCTGCCCGCCAGCGACGGTTCGGGGCGCGACCGCGATACGCTGCGGCGCGCCTTGGCGCTGCTGGCCGAGGCCGGTTTTGCGCTCGATAACGGCGTCCTGAAACACCAAGACACCGGGCAGCCGCTGCGCTTCGAAATCCTGGTCACCACCCGCGATCAGGAGCGGATCGCGCTGGCCTATGCCCGCGATCTGAAGCGCGCCGGGATCGAAGCCGAGATCCGCGCCGTGGACGGCGTGCAATTCGACCAGCGCCGGCTGAGCTACGCCTTCGACATGATCCAGAACCGCTGGGACCAGTCGCTGTCGCCGGGCAATGAGCAGGCGTTCTACTGGGGCAGCGCCGCGGCCGAGGTGCTTGGTACCCGCAACTACATGGGCGCCAAGGACCCGGCGATCGACGCCATGATCGCGGCGATGCTGGAGGCCCGCAACCGCCAGGATTTCGTCAGCGCGGTGCGTGCTCTCGACCGGGTGCTGATCGCCGGTTTCTACGCGATTCCAGCCTATAACGTGCCTGAACAATGGATCGCCCGCTGGAATCGGATACAAATGCCGTCGAACACCGCCCTCTCCGGCGTGCTGCCCGAGACGTGGTGGTTTGCGCCGCCTCGACCATCGCAAAGGTGATCCCGTGAGCCAGAACGCCGCGTCGCCGACGCTCGATGACATGTTCCGCCGGATTGTGGCGCGCGAGCCCGGCCTGATGGCGCTGATCGATCCGGCCGACAAGATGCGGATCACCGGCCAGGCTCCGCAGCGCCTGACCTATGCCGAGGCGGACCGCGCGATCGCAGCGCTAGCGGCGCATTTCACCGCGGCCGGGCTGCCGGTCAACGCGGTGATCGCGGTGCAGATGCCCAATTGCATCGAGCTGTTTCTGACCATTTTGGCCGCGCACCGCGCCGGACTGGTGGTGGCGCTGCTGCCGCAATTGTGGCGCCAGGCCGAGCTGACCATGGCGCTGAACCGCACCGGCGCGCGCGCGATCGTCACCACCAGCCGCATTGACGGCGTCAACCACGCCGACCTGGCGATGGCCGCCGCTGCCGAAGCGTTCTCGATCCGCTACGTCGCCGGCTTCGGCAGCAATCTGCCAGAAGGCATGGCGCCGCTTGACGACGTGATGGCGGCGCCGCCGATCATCGAAACCGCGGCCCGCCAGGATTCCCGGCGCGCGGCGATCGTGACCTTCGACGTCACCGCCCAGGGGTTTCGGCCGATCCCGCGCACCCATCTGCACATGGCCGCTGGCGGGCTGGTGCTGGCGCTGGAAAGCCGGCTGCCGCAACGCGCCACCTTGCTGTCGGCGATGGCGCCGACCTCGTTTGCCGGGCTGGCGTCGTCGCTGGTGGCTTGGCTGCTGAGCGGCGGCACGCTGGCGCTGCATCATCCATTCGACATCGAAGTGCTGGAACGCCAGATCAACGAGCTGGGCTGCGATGCGCTCAGCATCCCGGCCGGACTGGCGATGCGACTGTCGGAAGCCGGTGTGCTCGCCGGTGCGCCGCGGCTGCAAAGCGTGCTGGCGCATTGGCGCACGCCCGAACAAGTGTTCTCCAGCCCGCAATGGGGTGAGGCGTCGGCCGCGCTGACCGACGTCTATCTGTTCGGCGAGGCCGGATTGCTGGCGGCGCGCCGCCCAGACAATGGCGCCCCGCTGCCGATCAAGCTCGGCGTGCATGGCGTGCCGCGCGAGGCCGCGTCTTCTTCGACCGCGGGCGAGACGCTGCTGACCAGCAATGGCACGCTCGGCCTGCGCGGCCCGATGGTGCCGATCGCGGCCTATGCGCCGGAAGCTCCCAGCCGGATGGACATCGATTCCGGGCCGCCCGACTTTGTCGATACCGGCTATGCGGCGCGCACCGACCGTGCCACCGGCGCGCTGTGCATCACCGCGCCGCCGCCTGGCATCATCACCGTCGGCGGTTATCGGTTCCTGTCGCAGGACCTGCTGGAATGGGCGAAGCGACTCGGCCACGGCGCGCTGTTGACCGCCCTGCCCGACAAACTGAGCGGCTACCGGCTGGCCGGCCGCGCCGCCGACAATTCCAAGGCCCGCGAAGCGCTCTCTGAACTTGGACTGAATCCTCTTATGGTTGAGGCCTTTAGAGACAGTTCTTCACAAGTCGATGAACGCCAGGCGACGTTGACAGTGCATTAAGCCGGCGCGGCTAGAACAGAAGCGTGTTCAACGCTCTGTTCCGGTGATTGATGTCGCACCCTGGTCCGATCGTCCTGGTGTCGTCCGCGCTGCAGTCGAGAGTGACAGAAACCCTGTCCGAAGCCGGACTGTCTCCGGTGCTCGAAGCCGGCTGGCGCGACGCATTGGACAGCGTGCAGCAATTGCAGCCGGCCGCGGTGATCGTCGCCGCCCCCGATCAAAACCATCATCTGCACGAGCTGGCGCGCCGGGTGGCAAGCTGCGAGCCCTATGTGCCGCTGATCGTGGTCGAGCCGCGCGACGCGCTGCCCAGCACCGCAATCGCCTTCAACCCGATCGACGGCCGCTATCAGCGGCTGGTGCCGCGCCTCAAAGCGGCGCTGCGGGTTCGCAGCCTGCATGACACCGTGCTGCGCCGCATCGGCAACGACCTGACGCTGCGGACCTCGCTGCAAGCCACCGATCCGCGCACCGACGCCACCGTGCTGCTGCTCGGCCGCGGCGGCGGCTATGCCGCGCTGTCGGTCGCGCTTGGCGAGCGGGTCGGCCTGGTCGGCACTTTGAGCATCGAGGGCGCCGCAAAACATCTCAACAGCCGCGAGCTCGACGGCATCGTGCTCGGCGACGGTTTTAGCCCGCGCGTGGTGGAAGCGTTTTTGACGGTGATGGCCGAGGATTCCCGGTTCCGGCACCTGCCGATCATCGTCACCGTGCCGGGCGCGACCGTGGCGAGCGAATTGCCCAATATGGAAATCGCGCTTGGCGACCCGGAATGCATTGCCGCGGATGCGCTGGCGCTGTTCCGGCAGCACGCCTTTGCCGCCCGGCTGACCCGCACTTTGCAGTCGCTCGACCAAGGCGGCCTGCTCGACCCGCGCACCGGCCTGCTGACCCCATCCGCCTTTGAGCGCGATTTTGCGACCGCGGTGTATCAGACCCAGGCACGCGGCGGCGGGTTGTCGGTGGCGCGCTTCACCTTCGAGCACAAGGAGCTGCGGGTGCGGACCGACGCGGCGCTGATCGCTAGCCGGCTGATGCGGCGCATGGATTTCGGCACCTTGCAGGACGACGGCTCGCTGCTGCTGGTCCTGATCGGTGCCGATCAGCGCAGCGCGCAGTCGATCACGCGCCGGCTCGCCAGCGTGATGAAACAGACCTCGCACGGCACACGGCGCGAGGCCCGGATCGACCCGGACATCGCGATCGCGTCGCTGGCCCCTGGCGATTCCGCCAAGTCGCTATTGGCGCGGCTGCAGCCGCCGCCAGCGCGCGCGGTCGCCGCCGGCTGACGGCGCCGCGCCCGCCGATCAGGCCGCCTTGCGGCCGTCGGCGAGATTGGCGAGCTGCTTGAGAATGTCGGTGGTGCCAGCCAGCCGTTCTTCCGGCGTCGCCCAGTGCTGCAGGAACACCACCTTCATATCCGGACGCACCTTGGCGGCCTGGCCGTGCATCTTGATGAAGCCAACCAGCTTCTCCGGATGCGCGAACGCGTTGTCGCGGAACGCGATCACCGCGCCCTTCGGACCGGCATCGACCTTTTCGACATTGGCGCGCCGGCAATAGGACTTGATGGTCGCGACCTTGAACAGATAGCGCACCTCGTCCGGCAGCGGACCAAAGCGGTCGCGCAGTTCGGCCGCAAAGCCGTCGATCTCGTCCTCGGTGTCGAGGTCGGCCAGCCGGCGATACAGCGACAGCCGCACCGACAGATCGGAGACGAACTCTTCCGGGATCAGCACCGGCATGCCAATGGTGATCTGCGGCGACCAGCGATCGGCGACCGGCTCGACCACGCCGGCCTTGAGGTTGGTGATCGCCTCTTCCAGCATCGATTGATAGAGCTCGAAGCCAACTTCCTTGATGTGGCCGGACTGTTCTTCGCCGAGCAGATTGCCCGAACCGCGGATGTCGAGGTCGTGCGAGGCGAGCTGGAAACCGGCGCCGAGCGTTTCCAGCGATTGCAGCACCTTGAGGCGGCGTTCCGCCTGCGCGGTGATCTTGTGCTGCGACGGCAGCGTGAACAGCGCATAGGCGCGCAGCTTGGAGCGCCCGACCCGGCCGCGCAGCTGATAGAGCTGCGCGAGGCCAAACATATCGGCGCGGTGCACGATCAAGGTGTTGGCGTTGGGAATATCAAGCCCGGACTCGACGATCGTGGTCGAGAGCAGGATGTCGTATTTGCCGTCGTAGAACGCCGACATGATGTCTTCGATCACGGTCGGCGGCATCTGGCCATGGGCGACCGCGACCTTCATCTCCGGCACGTTCTTGTCGAGGAACTCCTTGACGCCGGCGAGATCGTCGATACGCGGCACCACATAAAATGCCTGGCCACCACGATAACGCTCGCGCAGCAGCGCCTCGCGGATCATCAGCGGATCATGCGGCGCCACGAAGGTGCGTACCGCCAGCCGATCGACCGGCGCCGAGGCGATGATCGACAGATCGCGCACCCCGGTCAGCGCCAATTGCAGCGTGCGCGGGATCGGCGTCGCGCTCAGCGTCAGCACGTGCACTTCGGCGCGCAGCTGCTTGAGGCGTTCCTTGTGGGTGACGCCAAAATGCTGCTCCTCGTCGACTACCAACAGGCCGAGGTCCTTGAACTTGATGGCCTTGCCGAGCAGCGCGTGGGTGCCGACCACGATATCGATCGAACCGTCGGCGATGCCCTTCTTGACCTGCGACAGCTCTTTGGGCGTCACCAGCCGCGACGCTTGGCCGACGGTAACCGGCAGACCGCGGAACCGCTCGGTGAAGGTTTTGGCGTGCTGGCGTGCCAAGAGCGTAGTCGGCACCACCACCGCGACCTGCTTGCCTTCCATCGCCACCGCAAAGGCGGCGCGCAGTGCCACCTCGGTCTTGCCAAAGCCGACGTCGCCGCACACCAGCCGGTCCATCGGCTTGCCGCTTTCCAGATCGTGCAGCGCGGCGTTGATGGCGCCGAGCTGATCCTCGGTCTCCTCATAGGGGAAGCGCGCGCAGAACTCGTCATAGAGCGAGGGCTGCAACACGATTTTGGGCGTTTCGCGCAGATGACGCTCGGCGGCGATCTTGATCAGCTCGCCGGCCATCTCGCGAATGCGGTTCTTGAGCTTGGCCTTGCGCGCCTGCCAGCCCGAGCCGCCGAGCCGGTCGAGTTCCACAGAGGTGCTGTCCGAGCCATAGCGCGACAACAGCTCGATGTTTTCGACCGGCAGAAACAGCTTGGTATCACCGGCGTAATGCAGTTCGAGGCAGTCATGCGGCGCGCCGCCGACTTCCAGCGTTTGCAGCCCGACAAAGCGGCCGATGCCGTGCTCGACATGCACCACGATGTCGCCGGTCGTCAGGCTGGTGACTTCGGAAATGAAATTGTCGAGCTTGCGGCTGGCGCGCCGCGGCCGCACCAAACGGTCGCCGAGAATGTCCTGCTCGCTGATCACCGCAAAGGCGTCGGTCTCGAAACCGGACTCCATGCCGAGCACCGCCAGCATGGTCTCGTTGCGCGGCGTGGCCTGCACCATGCGCCAGGTGTTGACGCTGGTGATGTTGTGCAGCTTGTGGTCGGCCAGCATGCTCGCCATGCGCTCGCGCGAGCCTTCGCTCCACAGCGTCACCACCACCTTTTTGCGCGCCGCCTGCAGGCTGTTGATATGCGCGACCAAGGCCTCGAACACATTGACCGAACTATCAGCCCGCTCCGGCGCAAAATTGCGGCCCTGTTTCGCGCCGGCATCGATCACCGCGCCGCCTTGTTCGGGCATTGCGAACGGCGTCAGCCGCGCCAGCGCCCGGCCCTGCAACCGCTTGTCCCATTCGTCTTCGGAAAGATAGAGCCGGTCCGGCGGCAGTGGATTATAGATCGCGCCGCTGCCTGGCAGGTCGCGCGCTTCCTTCCGCGCCAGATAGTAATCGGCGATCTGCTTTAAGCGTTCGCGCGCGGCGTCCTCGCTCTGCGGTTCGATCGCAACCGGCGTGCCGTCGAGATAATCGAACAGCGTGTCCATGCGATCCTGGAACAGCGGCAGCCAGTGCTCCATGCCCGGATAGCGCCGGCCTTCGCTGACCGCTTCATAGAGCCCGTCATCGCGCGTCGGCGCGCCGAATTCGGCGACATAGCCCATCCGGAACCGGCGAATGGTCTCGGTGACCAGCTGAAACTCCGACACCGGCACGAGATCGAGGCCGCGCATGGCGTGCAGCGTGCGCTGGGTCTCGGCGTCAAACGTACGGATCGACTCGAGCTGATCGCCGAAGAAGTCAAAGCGCACCGGCTGATCAAGGCCAGCCGGAAACAGATCGAGAATGCCGCCGCGCACCGCATATTCGCCGGGCTCGCGCACGGTCGAGGCGCGGTTGTAACCATTGTGCTCGAGCCAGGCGACGATCGAGTCCATCGGCACGACATTGCCCGGCGCCACCGACAGCGCCTGCGCCGCCACCTGCTCGCGCGCCGGCACGCGCTGCACCACGGCGTTGACCGTGGTCAGCACGATCAGCGGCTTGTCGCTGCCGGTCAGCCGCGACAGCCGCGCCAAGGCCGTGAGCCGCTGCGCCAGGATGCCGCCATGCGGCGACACCCGGTCATAGGGCTGACAGTCCCAGGCCGGGAATTGCATCACCGCCAGATCGGGCGCGAAGAATTCCAGCGCACGCGCCAATTGCTGCATGCGCGGGCCGTCGCGACAGATCACCGCCAGGCTGACCGCTGGCGGCTTGGGTTTCGCCGCCACCGTCCGGGCCAGATCGGAAATGATCAGACCTTCCGCCCCCTCCGCCACATTGGCGAAGGTCAGCGGCTGCCCCGGAATCAGAAGTTCAGCAGGCGAACGGTGCGGTGCCTTCATGCGTCGCGATCCCAATTGCCGTAGCGCTTGATGCGCTCGAACAGACCGCCCTCGAATTCCGGCGGCAGTTTGCCGCCGCCGGACACGGCGGCATAGAGATCGTGGTCGTTGACCTCGATCAGCTGCTCCAATTCATCCAGTTCGGCATCCGTCAGGCTGCCGATCTCGGCATCAGCGAACTGACCGAGGATCAGATCCATTTCGCGCGTGCCGCGATGCCAGCAGCGAAACAGCAGCCGCTTGCGCCGGTCGTCGAGCCCACCGCTCGATCGTGTCGTTCCCGTCATTGTCACCATCCGCTTCAACGCCAAAAGCCCGGACGGTGCCGGGCCCGCCCGATATAGCGGTGTCGGGCGGCGCTGTCAGCCTCAGCCTGTGCATTGCATTCGCCACAAAATGCATCCAAGCCAACAGCCACGCACAGCTTGAGCAACCCCTGAGTCGGCGGATGCGTCCAGAACGCCTCAATCCCTTATTCGTGCCGGTCACCAGCCTGAGTGGCGTCGGCCCGAAGCAAGACAAACTGTTCCGCTATCTGTTGGATCGCGACGAGACGCCGCGGCTGGTCGACCTGTTGCTGCATCTGCCGTCCAACGTGATCGACCGCCGCGCCCGGCCCAAAATCCGCGACGCGGTGCCGGGGACGGTGGTGACGCTGGAGGTCACGGTCGATCGCCATCGCCCGGCTCCGCCCGGCCGCTCGCGCGCGCCGCACCTCGTCTATGCCAGCGACGACACCGGCGACGTGGTGCTGACCTATTTCCGCGCAAAACCCGACTATGTCGAGAAGCTGCTGCCGGTCGGAGCCAAGCGCTACGTGTCCGGCACCGCGCAGCTGTTCGACGGCACGCTGCAGATCGTGCATCCGGACCGGGTGGTCGATGAAGCGGGCCTGGCGCAATTCACCGGCATCGACCCGGTCTATCCGCTCACCGAGGGCCTCGCGCTCGGCTCACTGCGCCGCGCGATCGCGCAAGCGCTCGGCAAATTGCCGGAGCTGCCGGAATGGATCAGCCCCGACGTGTTGCGGCGCTGCCAGTTTCCGCCGCTCGCCGAGGCGTTGCAGCGCGTCCATCGCCCGGTCGAGCCCAGCGATGCGCTGCCGGCCAGCCCGTATTGGTCACGCCTCGCCTACGATGAACTGCTCGCCGGGCAATTGGCGCTGGCCTTGGTGCGCGCGCAGTTGCGGCGCCCGGCCGGCAGCCGCAATGCCGGCGACGGCGCGCTGCGCCGCCGCGTGATCGAAGCGCTGCCTTATGAACTGACCGCCTCCCAGCAGGACGCAATCGCGGCGATCGCCGAGGATTTGCGCCAGCCGGTGCGCATGCTGCGGCTGCTGCAGGGCGATGTCGGCGCCGGCAAAACCGTGGTGGCGCTGCTGGCCGCCGCTGCCGTGGCGGAAGTCGGCAAACAGGCCGCGCTGATGGCGCCGACCGAGATTTTGGCGCGGCAGCATGCCAAAACCATCGCGCCGCTCGCCGCCGCTGCGGGCCTCCGCACCGCGATCCTCACCGGCCGCGAAAAAGGCAAGGAGCGCCGCGAAATCCTGCAGCAGCTCGCCAGTGGTGAGCTCAACATCGTGATCGGCACCCACGCGCTGATTCAGGACGACGTGGTGTTCCACGACCTCGCGCTGGCGATCGTCGATGAGCAGCACCGCTTTGGCGTGCGTGAGCGGCTGGCGCTGACCTCCAAGGGCGCCAGCGTCGATGTGCTGGTGCTGAGCGCGACGCCGATCCCGCGCACTCTGGTGCTCACTTATTTCGGCGACATGGATGTTTCCGAACTGCGCCAGAAGCCGGCAGGCCGCCAGGCGATCGACACCCGCGCCGTGCCGAGCAGCCGGTTGGCCGAGGTGATGGACGCGGTCGGCCGCGCGATCGCCGCCGGCAAGCTGGTCTATTGGATCTGCCCGCTGGTCGAGGAATCCGAAGCGGTCAATCTGACCGACGCCGAACAGCGTTTCGAGAGCCTGCGCGAACGCTATGGCGATCAGGTCGGGCTGGTGCATGGCCGGATGCGCGGCACGGAAAAAGACCGGGTGATGGCCGAATTCGCCGGCCGGCAGATCAGCGTGCTGGTCGCAACCACGGTGGTCGAAGTCGGCGTCGATGTACCGGAAGCGACCATCATGGTGATCGAGAATGCCGAGCGCTTTGGGCTGGCGCAGCTCCATCAGCTGCGCGGCCGGATCGGTCGTGGCTCGGAGGCTTCGACCTGCCTGCTGCTCTATCGCGAGCCGCTGGGCGAGATGTCGGCGGCGCGCCTCAAGGTGATCCGCGAAACCACCGATGGCTTTCGCATCGCAGAGGAGGATCTAAAACTGCGCGGCGAAGGCGACGTGCTCGGCACGCGCCAGAGCGGCCTGCCCGGCTACCGGATCGCGCGTTCCGAGGTGCACGCCCAGCTGATCGCGCAGGCGCGCGACGAAGCGCTGACCATCCTCAAGGAAGATCCCAAGCTGCAGGGCCCGCGCGGCGAAGCGCTGCGCTGCCTGCTCTATCTCTATGAGCGCGACGAAGCGCTGCCGCTGCTCGGCGCCGGCTGATCAGTCCGCCTTGACGCGGCGGCGCGAAAACGCCGATTCCGGCTGATCGGCCGCGGCGCGCGCCGCGATCACCGAGCCAGCCAGCGCGGCGATTTTCTTCTGCGGATCGGAGCCGGGCTGCACCACGCCTGCCGACATGATCAGAGTCGCCGCAGCGTCCGCAGTCATATCGACTTCGATGATCTTGCTCTTGGGAACGTAGAAGAAGAAGCCGGTGGTCGGGTTCGGCGCACAGGGCAAAAACACCGAGATGTGCTCCTCGCGCCCCGGCAGTTTTGACGACACTTCGACGCTCGGCGGCTGCGAGATCAGCACGATCGACCACATGCCCGGCGCCGGAAACTCGACCAGACCGACTTTTCGGAAACTCGACCCGGTTGCCGAGAACAGCGTCTCGAACACCTGCTTGAGGCCGCGATAGATCGCGCGCACCACCGGCATCCGGCCCAAAAGCCGTTCGCCGAAATCGACCAAGGTGCGGCCGATCAAATTGGCGGTCAGAAAGCCGAGCAGCGTCAGCGCCACGAATGCCACCACCAGACCCGAGCCCGGCACGGCGAACGGCAGATAGGTTTCGGGGCGGTAATCAACTGGGACGAACGGTCGCACAAAACTGTCGACCCAGTTCACGAAACCCCAGGTCAGATAGAAGGTGATCGCGATCGGGCCAGCGACGATGATGCCGGTCAGAAAGTAGTTGCGGATCCGCCCCGCAAAGCCGCGCGGCGGCTCCGACTTGTTGTCGATGGCGGGCTGCAGGGAATTATCGTCGCCGGTCATTGGGCATCCAGATGAGTCATGCAGTTCAAATCACGCAGTTCAGCCATGAACAGTCGCACTTCGCCGCCAATCGGACACTACGAGAGAATCCGCACGTGCAGCCGAAGTATTGCATATCTGGTGCCAACGGCGTGATCGCAATCGCCATCGGCCAGAATTGTCCAAAGCTTATCGGGAAATTGTGGCCGCGGTGCAACCGGGCGGTGCACGCCGCGACCTAGCCGTGCCCTGCCCTTATTCCACGGTCACCGATTTCGCCAGATTGCGCGGCTGGTCAACGTCGGTACCCATCACCACGGCCGTGTGATAGGCAAGTAACTGCACCGGGATCGCATAGACGATCGGCGTGAACGCCGACGGCATGTCGGGCAGCACGATGTTGACCAGCGCCTCGACGCTGGCTTCCGCCGCGCCCTTGGCATCGGTCATCAAAATGATGTTGCCGCCGCGCGCCGCCACTTCCTGCATGTTCGACACGGTCTTTTCAAACACCCGGTCGAACGGCGCGATCACCACCACCGGCATGTTCTCGTCGATCAGCGCGATCGGGCCATGCTTCAGCTCGCCGGCGGCATAGCCTTCGGCGTGGATGTAGGAGATTTCCTTCAGCTTCAGCGCGCCTTCCAGCGCCAGCGGATAGCTGGTGCCGCGGCCGAGATAGAGCACGTCCTGGCGCTTGGCGATGTCGCGCGCCAGCCGTTCGATCTGCGGCTCGGTGGCGAGCGCCGCCGACATCAGCCGCGGCACTTCAATCAGGCCATGGACCAGCTTGGCTTCGTCGGCCTCCGACAATTCGCCACGCACGCGCCCGGCTGCCACCGCCAGCGCCGCCAGCACCATCAGTTGACAGGTGAAGGCTTTGGTGGAGGCCACGCCGATCTCCGGCCCGGCCAGGGTCGGCATCACCACCTCGCTTTCGCGGGCGATGGTCGAGGTCGGCACATTGACCACCGACAGCGTATGCAGCCCCTGCTCCTTGGCGTAGCGCAGCGCGGCCAGCGTGTCGGCGGTCTCGCCCGATTGCGAGATCACGATCGCAAGATCGCCGCGGCGCAGCGGCGCTTCGCGGTAGCGGAATTCGGACGCGACGTCGATTTCGACCGGCAGCCGTGCAAATCGCTCGAACCAGTATTTGGCAACGTGGCCGGCGTAGTTCGCCGTGCCGCAAGCGGTGATCGAGACGCGCTGAATGTCGCGGAAATCGAACGGTAGCTCGGCGGGCAGCACCGCGCGCTCGGTCGCCATGTCGATGTAGCGCGCCAAAGTATGGCCGACCACTTCGGGCTGTTCGTGAATTTCCTTGGCCATGAAGTGGCGGAAATTGGCCTTATCGACCACGAATGACGACGCGCCGGATTTCAGCGTTTCACGCTTGACCACCTCGCCATCGGCGTTGCGGATCACCGCGCCGGTGCGGGTCAGCACCACCCAATCGCCGTCTTCGAGATAGCTGATCGTGTCGGTGAACGGCGCCAATGCGATCGCATCCGAGCCGAGATACATTTCGCTATCGCCATAGCCGATCGCGAGCGGCGATCCCTTGCGGGCACCGATCATCAGATCATCATGGCCGGTGAACAGGAACGCGAGCGCGAATGCGCCGCGCAGTTGCGGCAGCGACAGCCGCACCGCTTGTTCGGGCGATTGGCCCTGCTCCAGATAGGAGTTGACCAGATGCGCCACCACCTCGGTGTCGGTGTCGCTGGTGAAATGCGCACCGGCGCTTTCGAGCTGCTGACGCAGCTCGCGAAAGTTCTCGATGATGCCGTTATGCACCACCGCGACGCGATCGGTGGCGTGCGGATGGGCATTGTTTTCAGTGGGCTTGCCATGCGTGGCCCAGCGGGTATGGCCGATGCCAACGCGCCCCTGCAGCGGCGCATCCTTCAGCCGCGCCTCAAGATTGCGCAGCTTACCCTCGGCTCGGCGCCGCTCGATATGCTCGCCTTCCAGCGTGGCCACACCTGCTGAATCATAGCCGCGATATTCGAGCCGCTTCAGCGAATCCACCAGCAGATCCGCGACCGGACCCTGCCCCAAAATGCCGACAATGCCGCACATGCGGATCAACTACTCCAGAATCGAATGCAGACAGCCCCAAACGTCTCGCGTGTCTTACTGGGTTCTCTACAATCGCAGATAATCAATATTCATTGCGAACTAAGACAAGCGATCGCGTGGGTCGCAATCGCTGCCGGTCACCCGTCACGCGCGATGTGACTTATCTTTGGATTTGGCGCGGGTCTTGGCGTCGCGATAACGCTTGGCCCAGCCCTCCCGCACCGATTGCTCGGCGCGCTCAAGCGCCAGCGCGTCATCCGGCACTTCGCGGGTGATCACCGAGCCCGAGCCGACATAGGCTCCGGCGCCGATCTTGATCGGCGCCACCAGCGAGGTGTTCGAGCCGACAAAGGCGCCAGCGCCGATCTCGGTCTTGTGCTTGCCGTAGCCGTCGTAATTGCAGGTGATGGTCCCGGCGCCGATATTGGCTTTGCTGCCGATATGGGCGTCACCAATGTAAGTCAGGTGATTGACCTTGGCGCCGGCATCGATCTGCGCCGCTTTGGTCTCGACGAAATTGCCGATCTTGGCGCCCTCGCCGAGCAAAGTGCCGGGCCGCAGCCGCGCATAGGGCCCGACCGAGGCGTCCTTGCCGACCACTGCCTGCGCCAGATGCGAGAAGGCGTGAATCACCGCGCCATCACCAATCGAGACGCGCTCGCCGATCACCACGAACGGCTCGATGGTGACATCGCGGCCAAACACGGTATCGGCCGCCAAAAACACGGTTTCCGGCGCGATCATGGTGACGCCGGCGTCGAGCGCGGCGCGGCGCAGCCGAGCCTGCAGCACCGCTTCGGCCTCGGCGAGCTGCGCCTTGGTGTTGATGCCGCGCACTTCGTCTTCGTCGGCCTCGACCACGATCGATTGAAGCCCGCACTCGCGCACGATCGCGATCGCATCCGTGAGATAGTACTCACCCTTGGCATTGGCATTGCCGATCCGCTCCAGGATCGACAGCGCAACATCGCCTCGGATCGCCATCAAGCCGGCATTGCACAATCCGATGGTGCGCTCCTGCTCGGAGGCGTCGGCATGTTCGCGGATCGCGACCAGGGCGCCATTTTCAACCAGCAGCCGGCCGTAGCCGGTCGGATCATTGGGCCGGAAACCAAGCACCACCAGCGCCGCCCCCTGCGCCAGCGGCTGGCGCAATCGCGCAAACGTCTCGGCAGAAATCAGCGGGGTATCGCCAAACGCGATCAACACGTCATCGGCGCCGCGTTCGAGCGCCGCGCGCGCTGCCAGCACGGCATGCGCGGTGCCAAGCCGCTCGCTCTGCACAAAAGTTTCGGCCTGCGGCCGGACGCGCTGCGCCTCCTCGGCGACCGCGGCGTGGTCGGGACCGATCACCACCGCCAGCGCCGCGCCATCGCCACCCGGCGCCGCCTTCAGCACATGCGCCAGCAAGGTCTCGCCTGCGACGCGATGTAGCACCTTCGGCAACGACGAACGCATTCGTGTGCCTTCGCCAGCGGCGAGCACAATGGTTAGGCTGGTGCGAGCAGACATGGATTCGATCACGGTCCTCAGACGGCGGGAAAGGTCGTCATAATGCCTTTCGACGCGTCTGCAAACCTTGCAGCAGCTCGCCGAAGGATACCATCAGCCACGATGCGGTTCGCTTTCCCTGATATCCTTGGCCGATGATTCGCGTGCCGCAAAGGGGCCGGCAGACCTCGCATGACCACCAAACACGCTGATTTGGCGGAACGCCTGCATGCCGACCCCGATCGGGGTCTGTTCGGCGTTTTGGCCGAGGAAGAGGATTTGGATCAGCGGGCGCTGTGGCGGCTCGGCTCGTGGGCGGTGAGTGCGATCGGCGCGCTGGTGCTGGCGATCCTGGTCAGCCAATCCTCCGGGCAAGACCAGCAAGGCCAGATGGTCTCCGCCGATCTGGCGCGCCAAGCCCAGCAGATCCAGCGCCTGACCAAGGAAGCCCAGACCGAGCTGTCGCGGCTCGGCGCCGCGATCGAGACCCTGAACAGCGATCGCGACCGGCTGTTCACCCGGGTCACCATGATGGAGCAGAACCTGGAATCGGTCACCGGATCGATCGCCAGGGGCGCGGCCGCCTTCCCGCCGCATCTGCCGGTGGTGGCCGCTCAGCCCGCCCATCCAGTGCCGAAATCAGCGGCACGGGCCTCATCCCCGGCTCCCGGACCGGCTCCGGATAGCGACAAAACCGTCGCCGAAGCCGCGCGGCCGGCTTCCCCCGCGCCGGAACCAGTGCCGGTGCCCGCGTCGCGACCGGATATTGAGGCCGGAGCGCCCAAGCCTGCCGAAACGCCTGCCCCGGCGGCGGCCGAAGCCGCCCCGCCCGCGCCGCCGTCCACGCCCTCAAGACCCGAAGTGGTGATCTCGCGAGCGATGCTGGGGCCGCCCGATCCCGCCGCGGGGCGGCTGATCGACCCGGCCGCAGCAACCACGCCGGCAGCCGCCACGGCGTCGCCGACCGACCCGCATCTGGCCTCGCGCGCCAGCCTGGTTGCGGCGCCCCGCCCCTTGGCGCCGCCGGCGGTGGTCAGCACCACTCAGGAGCCGGAACCGGCCGCCGCGGCTCCGAAACTGCCGAGCGTTCCCGTGCCGCGCACCGAATTCGGCATTGATCTAGGCGGCGCCAACTCGCTCGACAATCTTCGGGTGATGTGGTCGCGCCTGATCAAGACCCACAAGACGCTGAGCGCGTTGACCCCGGTCGTGACCGTCAAGGAGCGCAATACCGGAACCCAGCTGCGGCTGATCGCCGGGCCGATCACCGACGCCGCGACCGCCGCCAAATTATGCGCCGGGCTGACCGCCGCCGATCAGTTTTGCGAAACCGCGATGTATGACGGCCAGCGGCTCTCGACCAAACGGGCAACGCCGGCGCCGCCGCCAGCACCGCCGCAACAGCCGGCGACCGCCACCAAAAAGCGCACCAACGCACGGTTTTCACCCGAACCCGAGCCGGAGCACGTGCCGCAGCCGCCACAGAATCCGCCGACCCCGCCGCCGCATTCATCGCTGCCCTCGTCGTCCTTGAGTTCGCTGCTCGGCCTGCGCTGAGCTGCTGCGCGAAAATGCGGACCCAATTTGCGCCGACCGTCGCGGTTGTTCTCGGTCGCAAATCGCCGCATAATTACAAGATGAAGAAACATCCCTTTCGGCTGACGCCTTATCAGGTGCAGTGGCTGTTGATCGTCGGCTTCACGACGGTCGGCTACGCGCTCTACCTCCGCTATCTTGCGATCGAATTCTCGACCGTGTCGCTGGCCTGCGAGGCCGGCCAGCAGAGCATGCTGTGCCAGACCCGATCGCTGATGACCTATCTGTTCCGCCATTCGGTGTTCGGCATTGCCGCGCTGGTGATCGCGGTTCTGCACGTGATCCGGCCGTCGATCGTGCTGCTGACCGCTGGCCTGGTGGCTGCGGGCTTTGGCATCGTGCTCTACAATGTGGCGCTGTCGGGCGTGGCGATCGGCCTTTTGATCCTCGGCTTTGCCCGCCCCGCGCCGGAAACCGCGTAACGGCAATTGTTCAAGTGGCGGCGCTGCTCACCAGCGCCGGCCTCGCTCCAATCGGCTTCCATTCAAACGAGCCATGATGATCGCTGCGCCCCCGTGAGCGCGCAGCATGCGCCTGTGCGCGCGATCATCCGTTAAAGGCGGCCAACAAAGCGCCAGCCCGCGGCAACGCCCAGAGAACCCAAACGCAGCCCCAAACGCCGCGCGCCGCGGCTCTGCGAGGATCAGAGCCGCGGCGCGGTGTTGTGTTTGATTTTGATGGTCGGCCGCGGTCCTACAGGACGGCGCTGTCCAGCCGGGTGGTCGGATCAGACAGCCGCGCGGGTTCGTCTTTGGCCTGCGGCTGCTCATCGCGCGCCCGCCACAGCGTCACCGCCATCATCAGATAGGCCGCGACCGTCCACAGTGCCTGCCAGTTCTTCGGCCCCTCATTGAAGCCGGTATAGATCGCGGTCACCGCAAACACCCCGGCAAACACCGCTTCGGCAATCGGCCGCGTGCCATGCGTCGGCCGGTTGAGCAGCGCCAGCGCCAGGAACGGCAGCACCGCCATGGTCAGCGACGCGAACGGGAAGTCGCGATAGCGCGGGTCGAAGGTGAAGCCGAGTGCGGTCATCGCCCCGATCACGGTGGTGACGCCGAAACACAGCACCAAACCGCGCGCCAGCCAGGATTTGGTGCGGCCCTCGCGCGGTCCGATCAGTTCGAGGAAACTCGGCAGCGCCCGGCCGGCGATCAGCGCGCTGGCGCCCAGAATCGGCGCCAGCGTGCCGGCCGCCAGCAGCAGCCCCCACATCGCCCAGCCGCCATAGCCGAGGCTTTCATAGATCATCTTGTCGGCGGCGATGCCGAACAGCACGCCGGACGCGGTCGCGGAGACCCCGACCGCCAGCCACGACAAGAATCGCGGCGACCACGGACGACGCCGCGCGGTCAGCATTGCCGCGCCGAACACCAAGACGCTCAGCCCGAGGCCGCAGCCGAGATAGATCTTCCACAACGGATAATTGCTGACCGGCTGACCGGCCGGATATTTCAGCGCCCGCTGGTCGGCGTCGATCAGGCCCCAATAGCCGCCGACCGTGCCTTCCAGCTGCCGCTTCCAGGGCTGGTCATAGGCTTCGATCAGATTGACGCGGTAGTTCTCGCGCTTGGCGAGGCTGAGAATTTCCGACACCACCCGCGCCTGATTGGCGCGCGAGGGCAGCGCGCCTTCGCGCATCCGCCCGGCGCTCGGCCAGCCGGTCTCACCGATCAGGATTTCCTTGTTCGGGAACGCCACCGCAACGCGCTTGCGGATCGAATCGACATGGGCGGCGGCGTAGCGAGCGCGGATCGGCAGGTCTTCCCAATAAGGCAGGATGTGAATGGTGACGAAATCGACCGCGTCATAGACGTCGCGGTGCCGCAGCCAATACTCCCAGACGTCGGCATAGGTGACCGGCACTTTGACCTTGGGCTTCACTTGGCGAATCGTCGCAGCCAGATCGGCAGCAGTCATTTCGCCGCGCAGCAGCACCTCGTTGCCGACCACCACCGCGGTGATCACGCCGGGATATTCCTTGGTGAGAGCGGCAGCGCCGGCGATCTCGGCGGCGTTCTTGTAGCGGTCGCCGCCCAGCCAGATGCCGAGCATCACTTTCAGCCCGACCTTCTCGGCCAGCTCCGGCACCTTATCCATGCCGTTCTGGATCGAATAGGTGCGCACGCATTTCGAGATTTTCGCAAGCTGCGCCAGATCTTCCGCGATCTGCTCGGCGGCGATCTGGGTCGAGGCGATCAAAGGTGTCTGGCTCCCGCGGAACGGGGCATAGGACACGCATTCGAGCTTGTCGCTCGGATCGATGGGGGCACGAGTCAGCGACACGGGGGTGGCAAGCCACCACCACGCGGCAACGATGAGGCTGAGCGAGACCAGGAGAAGCGCCAGTGGCGTCCGATAAGAAATGGGTTCCGTCCTCCGCAAAAGGCGGACCGTCGATAGCCGTTCACCGCCGATCTGCCAAGGCCGGAATGAACATGGCAAATCCCTCCTAAAGGCTAGCCGTTCAGCAACGCTCCGTTCACCTGCCAGTCATGTTACAAGAGGTAATCGCCATCGCTGGACAAAGCTGTAAATGTCAGTCATGGGAATCTGCCGGGCCTTGGCCGATTTCAGGACCAATGGAGGCCATCAAGAGCTGTGATGGCTGATCGGGAAGGCCAGAGATAATCGGGGACTTCATGCGTGGACTGCTGATCGAGCGCAAAACTGCCGTCGTGCGTTGCGTAGCTGCAACTGGCTTGCTGCTGACCCTTGGAATCGGAGGCGCTCTCGCCCAGAGCGGTGATCTGCGCCCCCAGGATCAGGGCAAAGCGCCAGCCGCCAATCCGAGCACCCCGGCCGCGACCGCGCCGAGCGATGCCGCCAAGGACAACCAGCGCAAGACCGACGAATTCGTCGAAGCGGCGCAGGCCATCAATGGTCCGGCCGGCAACCCGGAATGCGTCTGGCTTGGCCGGCGTGTGGTCGGGCTGATGTGGCGTGACGATCTCGACACCGCCTTCCGTCATCTCGACCTCTATGACCGCTTCGGCTGCCCGGGCGGTCACGTCCAGGCCACGTTCCGCTGCCTGGTGCGAATTGGCGGCATTGACCCGAAGGCACCGGAAAGCCTGAGCGGCCGTGTCCATGCCTGCTGGGTCAATCCGAATGCCCAGCCGCAGGCCGCCGCGACGCCGGCTGCACCCGCGGCTCCGGCACCGGCCGCGGCCCCGGCTCCGGCCGGCAAGTAAGACGCCGCAAGGCTTCGGTTTGAACCAACACCTTGACCCCAGGACTTACAAAAATGGTTTTGGGATCAAGGTTTCGGATCACATGCCTTGGCCAGTGCGGATCGGAACGATGGCGAATATTCGGGGTTGGCGTTCGCGCCGCCCTCAATTCGCCACGTCAGGATATGAGTTGTCGTGATATGAATTGTGTCGTGATCCGGCAGCACAATCTCTAATCGGTCGGACCTCGGGGACGGGTCCGTTTCCCTGCCATGCTAGCCCCGTATGGTTGTGTCGCGATGCGCGCTGTCGTCGCTGTTCTGATCTTCGTCACCGCTATCCACGCTGGCCTCTGGGGTCTCCTCAGAGAATCGCAGCCCGCGCCTGATTTCAGAGGCGTGCTGCCGAGCGTGTCCTATGCGCCGTTTGATGGCACCGGCCACCCGGACGTCGATAATATTCCGACCACGGAACGGATCCGCTCCGACCTGAAAACGCTGGCGCCGATCAGCAAGGCGATCCGGTTGTATTCGTCGACCGGCGGCGTCGAACTGGTCCCGCCGATCGCCAATGAGGTTGGCCTCAAGGTCACGGTCGGCGCCTGGATCGACAAAAATGTCGACCGCAACGAGCGCGAGATGCAGGCGGCGATCGAGCTGTCCAAGCGCAACAGCAACGTCAACGGCATCGTGGTCGGCAACGAAACGATCTACCGCGGTGAGCAGAAGGTCGAAGACCTGATCAAGCTGATCCAGCGCGTCAAAGGCCAGGTCAACGTGCCGGTCACGACCGGCGAAATCTGGAACATCTGGATCGAGCACCCCGAGCTTGCGTCTTCGGTCGATTTCATCGCCGCGCACATCCTGCCGTACTGGGAAGGTTTTTCGGACAAGCAGGCGGTCGATCAGGCGCTGATCATCTATCAGAAGCTGCGCGACGCCTTCCCCGGCAAGCGAATTGTGATCGCGGAATTCGGCTGGCCGAGCGCCGGCTATAATCTCAAAAAGGCCATGCCCGGGCCGTTCGAGCAGGCGGTCACGCTGCGCAATTTCGTGCACCGCGCCGAAGCGGTCGGCATGGAATACAACATCGTTGAAGCGATCGATCAGCCCTGGAAGTTCTTTGAAGGCGGCGTCGGTCCTTACTGGGGCATTCTGAACGCCTCCCGCGAGCCAAAGTTCAACTGGACCGGCCCGGTCGTGAACCAGGACTATTGGAAGCTCGCCACCATTGCGCTCTTGGTTGGCTTCCTGCTCTCCACCCCGATCTTCCGGCTGGCCCGGCCGACCATGATGCAGGCGATGCTGCTGTCAGCCGCCGCCAATGGCGTCGGCGCCTGGGTCGCGACCGTGTTCGCCTATTGGACCGGGCACTATTTCGTCTGGGGCTCGGCATTCGCGCTCACCCTCGGCCTGACGCTGCTGGTGCCGCTGGTGCTGATCGCGATGGCGCGCATCGAGGAAATCTCCGCAATCGCCTTTGGCCGCGGCCCGCGCCGGCTGTGGAAGGCGGCGGAAGCCAGCGCCGATAAGGCCGCCCTGCCCGCCGCTGCGGCACCATCCGAGATCAAGTCGCTCGCTGCCACGGACGCGGCCGACGCGCCGCTGTCGCCGGCGGCCGAGCCGGAGCCCGCCGCAGCGCCGCTGCCGCCCAAGGTATCGATCCACATCCCGGCCTATTTTGAACCGCCGGAGATGCTGAAGCAGACGCTCGATGCGCTGGCGCGGCTCGACTACCCGAATTTCGAATGCGTGGTGATCATCAACAACACCCCGGACCCGGCCTTCACCCAGCCGATCCAGGATCACTGCCGCGAGCTCGGCGAGCGCTTCAAATTCATCAACGCCGAAAAGGTGCAAGGTTTTAAGGCCGGCGCGCTGCGCATTGCCATGGAGCGCACCGCGGCCGACGCCGAGATCATCGGCATCATCGACGCCGACTATGTGGTGACGCCGAACTGGCTCAAGGATCTGGTGCCGGCGTTCGACGACCCGCGGGTCGGCCTGGTGCAGGCGCCGCAGGAGCATCGCGACGGCGACCGCTCGCTGATGCACTACATCATGAACGGCGAATATGCCGGGTTCTTCGACATCGGCATGGTGCAGCGCAACGAGGTCAACGGCATCATCGTGCACGGCACGATGTGCCTGATCCGGCGCGCGGCGATGGACATGGCCGGCGGCTGGTCGAGCGACACCATTTGCGAGGACAGCGATCTCGGCCTCGAGATCATGGAGCATGGCTGGCTCACCCACTACACCAACACCCGCTACGGTTTTGGCCTGCTGCCGGACACCTATGAGGCGTTCAAGAAGCAGCGCCATCGCTGGGCCTATGGCGGCTTCCAGATCATCAAGAAGCATTGGCGCCGGTTCATGCCCGGTGCCAGCCGGCTGACGCCCGATCAGAAGCGTGAATTTGCGCTCGGCTGGCTGAACTGGCTCGGCGCCGAGAGCATCGGCGTAGTGGTGGCCTTGCTCAACCTGATCTGGGTGCCGATCGTGGCGTTCGCCGACATCGCCATTCCGGACAAAATCCTGACGCTGCCGATCATCGCCTCATTCGTGGTGACACTGTTCCACTTCCTGGTGCTGTACCGGCTGCGGGTGAAGGTCAAGGTGCCGCAAATGCTCGGCGCCATGATCGCGGCAATGTCGGTGCAATGGACGGTGTCGCGCGCGGTGGCGCAAGGCCTGATCACCGAGCACCTCGCCTTCGCCCGCACCTCCAAGGGCGGCCTGACCATGATGTCGGTCGAGTTCCAGGCGTTTTGGGAAGCGGTGATCGGCGTGCTGCTGCTGGTCGGCGCCGCGGTGCTGCTCGCCTCCAACGCCTATCGCGAGATCCATGAGATCTACATCTTCGCGGGCGTGCTCGTGCTGCAAAGCCTGCCGTTCCTGGCCGCGGTGGCGATCGCGATTCTGGAAAACTCGCGCATCAACTCGTTCGCGTTCTGGCGCAATACCGGCATCCGCACCGCCGAACTGATCGGCCTGCGGCCGGTGGGTCTGCCGGGCGCGATTCCGGCGCCGCAGCGGGTCGGCTCGGAATTGCCCAAGGACGGCGTCCGGTAAGCACGGGAAAATCTCACCACGCGGCTTACAGCTTCAAGTGAAGACAAAGCTGTAAGCCCGTGGCCTCCGACGCCAATTTGGCTGCGGAAATGGTCCGGCTAGGATTGCATGCAGGCTTGACCCGGCGCGGTCCGCCCCCTACACAGCCCTCACGTGAGCGCGTAGCTCAGGCGGTAGAGCACGTGACTTTTAATCATGGGGTCGAGGGTTCGAGTCCCTCCGCGCTCACCAATCAAACCACCATCTGCTGATTGCTCCGACAGATCACACTGGCGCTCTGTCGATCAGTCTTGCTCGTCCAGGCCCGGGGTCAAAGCTCCAGGTCGGGCGCATGGCGTCTGCGTCCAACTACTCCTCCTCCTGCGGCTCCTCTGCCGGGCGGCGGGGGCCGCGCAGCAGCACGGGCAGGCCGAGCCAATGGGACAGCGGCGCGGGGTCGTCGAGCAGTCTTGCCGACGTTGTGGGCGCGATCAGCAGCGGCAACCGCAGCAGTCTTGAAAAATAGAAATCCGAGCGCAGCAGGCTGACCGGAAAGGTCGGCCGCTGATCGCCGAGCGCGTTCACCGTGCTGGGCCGCGGATCAAGCAGCACCGGCAGATTGAGCAGCGTCGACAAGGGCGCGGCCAGCTGGTCGCCGGCGGCGCTCGGCTTCGACGCCGCGCGTTTTGAACGGCTGCCGCCGCTGACTTGGCCCAGCGCGGGCACTGGCCGGCTCGTACCAAAGCGATCGATGATCTGTTCAGCCAATGTGCCGCGGCCGAACGGCGCCTCGACAGCCAGCAACGCCCCGCCGCGGCCGAGCATCGGCGCATAGCCCTCCGCCTCGGCAGGCGAAAAGCCGGCATTGCTCAGCGCTGCCCGCGCGGCGGCAACGCGGTCGTCACCGCCAGCTGGCAAGCTGGCCACCCGCACTGCGCCAAAGCCGCCCGCGCGCAGCTGATCGGCGGCGGCATTTGCGGCTTTGCTGGCCTCGGGGCCGCTCTCAAACACACGGATGATTTGCGTCATGGGTGCTGGGGTCTCCCTGCCGACGTGTCACGCCCGGAGAAGGCCCCCAGAAAAGCACGAAGCGCCGCATCAGTTCCTGATGACCAGCGCTTGCTGACAGCCTGCAGACGCCACGCATTCTGCAGACAAATGACATTAGGCCGGTTCCGCTCACCTGGAACCAACCTCATCCGTCAGACATAGCCAAGCGGAGCCCGCAACGCCTGCGAGCGCCCTACGTCACACCGCGGACCTGCGCCACAGCGCGGCGCACGGATCCCGGCTGAGAAACTTGCGGCAGTCGAGGCTTACGACTTCGCCAGCGCCGCTACGATCTGCCCTTGCACTTCCACGCCCAGCCAAATGACCACGGTCGACAGCGCAGCGGCGGCGATCAGCAGAATGTCCGGAGTTGCCATGACACAACACCTCGTTTGTGAGGATTAATGCAGCGCACAAAATCATGCGCCTCTCTGCCGCACTGCACTTTGATATCGCTCAAAAGATCAGGCGGGTCTGGCGGCGGCCGCATGCCTGGGGCATGGCGCCGCGCGGCGGGTTCGGACCTTGTCATTCCGGGGCCATCTGGAACTGACTATGCTGGTCGACTCTTACGCCTGCGGATACCGTGCCCCAAGGAGATCTGATCATGGTCAAGCACCCCGTCTTGCTCGGTCTGGCTGCGTCACTGCTGATCGGCAGCCCCGCTTGGTCGCTCGACCTGTTCGACGCCAAGATCGAGAGTGGCCGGCTGCAGATCACCGGGCGCACCGACAAGGCCAATCAGGAAGTCGAGATCGTCGGCAGCGGCGAAAAGGTGGTCAGCAACTCCTCGCGGCGTTTTCGATTCTCGACCTCCTATCTGCCGGAAACCTGCAAGTTCGACCTCAAGGCCGGCAAAGAAACGCTGCGCGACCTGCTGATCGCCAATTGCGGGCCGCGTGGCCCGAAGGGCGATCCCGGAGCGAAGGGCGACACCGGGGCCAAGGGAGAACCGGGCGAGCCCGGCCCACGCGGCGAATCTGGTCCCAAGGGCGATGTCGGGCCGAAGGGCGAGCCAGGCCCCAAGGGTGACCCGGGGCCGAAGGGGGAGCCCGGTCCGAGAGGTGAAGCTGGCCCGAAGGGCGATGCCGGCCCGCAAGGCGAACCGGGGCCGCGCGGCGGCTAACCGTCGCCAGCCACCATCAGCGCGACCGCGCCGCGGCCGGCCGCCGCCATGGCCAACCGCCCGCCATTCAGCTTTCGTTAACGGATCGCGCTTCTACTCGCCAGGAGAACCCTGAGCCCCCGGCCGATTCGACGGAGGATGACGATGGCCGACATCATGAGCATTCTATCGACCGGCTATGTTCAGGCTAATCTGAATGCCGCCTCGAACAAGCCCTACACCAATGTCGATCCGAACGCCTATGAGGGCCGTTGGGAAGGCACCTACAGCAACACCAAGAAATTTCAGTTCACCGTCTCTCAGGTCAACGGCTTTCGCGCCCAGGTCAGATATGAGAGCGAAGGAACGATCAAGTTCCAGTCGGTGTTGATCCGCGACAACTCATTCCGGGTCGGTGACAGCAAGTTCATCCTGACCGGCAATAACAAGGCCACGATCCGCACCGCGGTCACCGATCCGGTGACCAATCAGACCAGCCTGGTCACTGGCAAAGCGGTCCGTCCCTGACCGCAGCATCGGCCGCGGCCAGCACCATGCAACGCTGTGCGTGGGCGTTCTCCGTTCAAGAGGCCGGCTTTGGCGGCGCGAGCTGAGCCGCGGTGCGCTTGATGGTCTTGGCAATCAGCAGCGCCTGCTCCTTGTTGACCGCGAAATCCTGCACGCCCTTCTGCGTGGTCAGCGAGATGATCATGATATCGGGCTGCTGCTCCGGCCAGCCGGTGGCAAAGGCGGTGACGAAATCGGCGGAAGTCGAACGCTGCGTCATCGAACAAGTCCTCTCGCACTGAATTGGCGCGCCAGGCCGTTGCCGTCGCGCCGCCGCCACATACGCTGCCACGTCCGGCTGCACAAGCGCAGCCGGCTGCGGCCAGGCATGGTCATGCACAGCTACGCGCCAAAGCGCTACTTTCCAGCGGCCTTGCGCAGCGCCGCATTGATGCGGTCCTGCCAGCCGGGGCCATCCTGCTGAAAATACTCCAGCACGTCCTGGTCGATGCGCAGCGTCACCTGCTCGCGCACGCCCGGCACCGCCACCTGCTGCGGCAGCGGCTCCGCCTGTTTGGCGGTGATCTTCTTAAACGCGGCCTCGGCTTCGGTGCGGGCATCGGCAAGCGTACGCGGGCGTCTCGGCGGCTGTGACATCGGCGGTCTCTGCTGGATCGAATCGTCAGATCGAGGTCCCACACATAGCGCTCCGGACCAGGAAGCGCCACGTCCCTGGCCAGCCCTCCAGAGCCGCTGAAGCGCGCCGCGCGCGAAGGGCTCGCGCCGGCCACGAATGTTGGCAAAGCTTGCTGAACAAGGGTCTGCCGGGGTCATGAGGCCCGCGATCGTGACGGTGAACCCGCCCTCTTCCGCCTGGTTCCATCTGTGCACACGCACAATCACTTGATCGTTTCTCATCAACTAACAAGTTGAGATTGCGTCACTTGCGACTGATATGTCGCGCATCATGCGCCGCAACATTCTGTTCTGCATTGCATGAAATCACACAGAGAACGCATTTATGTTGCGACATCGTCAGACTATCCGGTTAGGATGCCGCTATTCGATATCGACAGGAACTGATTGTAGCCGATCGATGATGGCGAAGGAGGACACCATGTCTGCAGCGACCGACGTGCTGCCGCGTAGCGTACCTCGTCCCGCTCAGCGCGGAAGCGATCGGCCGACCTGCCCGGTCTGTGCCGATACCATGATTGCCGCCGAAGCCTCGGCGCTACTTGCCGAGGAGTCGATCAGCTATCTGTGGAGCTGCGACACCTGCGGCTACGGTTTCGTGACCAAATACGAGATTCAGAAAACGGCATCTCACTGACGCGGCGATTGTCGCCGCATCGTACGCACTCAGGATCAGCGCAACACATGCGGGGCCGGTTGGTTCCGTCGCGGGAGCTTAATGTCAGCGCGCGTTACAGCGCGGTGATATCGCCGCGCGCCCAGTCGGCATGGGTCTGCTCGCGAAACTCGGCGAACCGTCCTTGCGCGATCGCGGCGCGCATGCCGGCCATCAGGCTTTGATAGTAAGCGATGTTGATTTCTGACAGCAGCATCGCGCCGAGCGTCTCGCCGGATTTCACCAGATGGTGCAGATAGGCGCGCGAGCAATTGCGGGTCGACGGCCAATCGCTCGCCTCATCGAGCGGACGCGGATCGTCGGCATGGCGGGCGTTGCGCAGATTGACCGGCCCAAAGCGCGTGAACGCCACGCCATGGCGGCCATTGCGGGTCGGCATCACGCAGTCGAACATGTCGATGCCGCGCGCCACCGCTTCCAAAATATCTTCCGGCGTGCCGACGCCCATCAGATAGCGCGGCCGGTCGGTGGGCAGGATCGGCGCCGCCTCCTCGATCATCGCCAGCATCACCTCCTGCGGCTCGCCGACCGCGAGACCGCCGATCGCATAGCCGTGAAAGCCGATTTCGATCAGGCCGCGCGCCGAAGCGTGGCGCAGCTCCGGAATATCGCCGCCCTGCACGATGCCGAACAGCATGTGGCCCTCGGGCGCGCGCTCGAACGCGCGCTTGCACCGTTCGGCCCAGCGCAGCGACAGCTCCATGGCGCGCAAAATGTCATCGCGCTCGGCCGGCAGCCGCACGCATTCGTCGAGCTGCATGGCGATGTCCGAGCCGAGCAGCAGCTGCACTTCGATGGCGCGCTCCGGCGACAATTCGATCGCGGCGCCGTCGATATGCGAGCGGAATTTGACGGCCTGTTCGGTGACTTTGCGCAGCTGCGCCAGCGACATCACCTGAAAGCCGCCAGAGTCGGTCAGCATCGGCCCGTTCCAGGTGGTGAAGCGCTGCAGACCGCCGAGCGCCGCGATCCGTTCGGCGCCGGGCCGCAGCATCAGATGATAGGTGTTGCCAAGCACGATGTCCGCGCCGGCATCGCGCACCTCGCGCCAATGCAGGCCCTTCATGGCGCCGGCGGTGCCGACCGGCATGAACGCCGGGGTGCGCACCACGCCATGCGGCGTGGTCAGCCGGCCGGTGCGCGCCGCGCCGCTTTGTCCGAGCAGTTCAAAATGATTGGGAAGGCTCATGGCGTGGTCCGGAATAACAAGCAGGCGTCGCCATAGGAATAGAACCGATAGCCGCTGCTAATGGCGTGCGCGTAAGCGTGCTGCATGGTGTCGAGCCCGGCAAAGGCCGACACCAGCATGAACAGCGTCGAACGCGGCAGGTGAAAATTGGTCATCAGCACATCGACCGCTTTGAAGCGGTAGCCAGGCGTGATGAAGATCGAGGTTTCGTCAGCGAAAGGTTTCAGCTGACCATCCTCGCTTGCGGCGCTCTCCAGCAGCCGCAGCGAGGTGGTGCCGACCGCGATAATGCGGCCGCCCGCGGCGTGCACCGTATTGAGCGCCGCCGCGGTTTCGCTGCTGATACAGCCCCATTCGGCATGCATCTTGTGCTCAGTGGTATCGTCGGTTTTCACCGGCAGAAAGGTGCCGGCACCGACATGCAGCGTGACGCGGTGCAGGCTGACGCCGCGCGCCGCCAGCGCTTCCTGCAAGGCCGGCGTAAAGTGCAGACCGGCGGTGGGCGCCGCCACCGCGCCTTCGCGCGCGGCGAACATGGTTTGGTAGTCAGCGGCGTCGCGCTCGTCCGGGGTACGTTTGGAGGCGATGTAAGGCGGCAGAGGCGGTGCGCCGAGTTCGGCAATCGCCTGATCGAGCACCGCGCCATGCATCGCAAAACTAAGGATGATCTCGCCGGCGTCGCCCTTGTGCTCAACGTTGGCATCGAGCTGGCCGAGCAGACAGACCCGGCCGTCATGGCCAAAGCGCACCACATCACCGGGCGTCAGCTTCTTGGCCGGCTTCACCAGCGCCTGCCAGCGCGAGCCATCGAGCCGCTTGATCAGCGTCGCCTCGATCTTCGGTTCAGTGGCGCGGCCGATGCGGCGGCCGCTGAGCTGCGCGGCAATCACCTTGGTGTCGTTGACCACCAACGCATCGCCGGGCCGCAGCCAATCCGGCAGATCGCGGACGATCTGATCATGTAGCGCCCGGCCCGGCTCGACCACCAGCATGCGCGCGGCATCGCGCGGGCTGGCAGGCCGCAGCGCGATCGCGCTCGCCGGCAATTCAAAGTCAAACAGATCGGTGCGCATGAAGGCCTGGCACGACGTTCGCCCACTCTCCGCCTGCGGAAAGAGGGCTGGGATCAGGGTTTGATGAGTCCGCGCTGCGGTAAGACGCCCCTCACCCGGCCCGGCTACGCTGCGCGTCGTCGGGCCGAACTCTCCCCACATCCGGGGAGAGCTGAAGAGGCATCCAATGCACAATAGCATTGTCGAGCGACTTGGAGCCGGAGCGCGTCAACAAGACGCGTCCAGCCCCCAAGTCAGCTCTGCAGTTCTGAGCCGATCAGAACCGCAACGGCCTTAGGCCGCGTCGTCGATCGCCATGCGCGCTTTGACGATCTTGTCCGGGTCCTGCACCGGCTCGCCGCGCTTGATCTTGTCGACATTCTCCATGCCTTCGGTGACCGCGCCCCAGACGGTGTACTGACGGTCGAGGAACCGGGCGTCGTCGAAGCAGATGAAGAACTGGCTGTCAGCGGAATCCGGATTAGCGGCGCGCGCCATCGACGCGGTGCCGCGCACATGCGGCTCCTTGTTGAACTCGGCCTTCAGCTTCTGGCCGGAACCGCCGGTGCCGGTGCCATGCGGGCAGCCGGTCTGGGCCATGAAGCCCTCGATCACACGGTGAAACACGATGCCGTCATAAAAGCCTTCGCGCACCAGCTCCTTGATACGCGCCACGTGGTTCGGCGCCAGGTCGGGGCGCATTTCGATGGTGACGGGGCCCTGGGTGGTTTCGAGGATCAAAGTATTTTCGGTGACAGCCATGCTCTCTTCTCTGTTGGTCGTTGGGGACTATGTCGGCGGTCGTCAAACCGCAGTGTCATTGGGCGGCCGGCAATGGCGCCGCCCAGGCTTTCGGTCAATGGCAGCGGCGTACAGCGCTGCAAGGTCTCCATCACCGCGACCCGATAAGCGAGCCGCTGATCGTCGCCCGCCTCGTCGGATTCAAAGGTGATCTTCGGCTTGCCGAAGATCGATCCATCGCGCCGGAAGCTGACCATCACCGTGATCTGCATCCCGGAGGCGCCGCGCGGCAGCGCCGGAGCTTGCCAACAACGCTGCAACGCGCCGAACAGCTCATTGAGGGTATTGATCTGACCTTGTTCAGCACGCGCCAGGCTGGCGCAACACGCCATCCCGGCCACTGCCGCAGCGAGCCACAGGGTTCGCCGCGCCAGCATCAAAGGTTCACTTCAGATCGGACGCGACCTGCACCTTCACCATCTTGTCGGGATCGGCAACCGCGCCGCCCGCGGAGCCCGCCGAAGCCTTCTTCAGGCTGTCGACCACTTCCATGCCGGACACCACTTCGCCGATCACGGTGTACTGGCCGTTCAGGCTCGGACCGTCGGCGAACATGATGAAGAACTGCGAATTGGCGGAATCGACGCTGTCGCCGCGGCGCGCCATGCCAACGATGCCGCGCTTGAACGGAACGCTGGAGAATTCCTGCTTCAGGTTGGGGTATTTCGAACCGCCGGTGCCGTTGAAATTCTGGCCGTCGCCGGTCTGCGCCATGAAGCCGCCGATCACGCGATGGAACGGCACGTTGTTGTAATAGCCTTCGCGGGCGAGCAGCTTGATGCGCTCGGCGTGCTGCGGCGCCACGTCGGTGCGCAGCTTGATCACGATCCGCCCCTTGGTGGAATCGATGACGATGGAATTGGCCTTGTCGAGGCCCGCCGGCAACGACTGAGCATAGGCGGGAAACGCCAGCAGCAACGCGGCGAAAATGCCAAGGATACGGATCATGACGACTCCGAAGCTGAAAAAAGCCGGCTAGCCGGCGAATTTGGTCTTGAGCTGCGCCGCAACCAGCGGCGGAACGAAAGTGGCAACGTCGCCACCCATCTTCGCGATCTGGCGCACCAGTGTGGCGGTGATCGGGCGAACCGCGACCGCGGCCGGCACGAACACGGTCTGAATGTTGGGCGCCATCGCCTCATTCATACCGGCGATCTGCATCTCATAGTCGAGATCGGTGCCATCACGCAGGCCGCGCACCATGATGCTGGCCCCGGCCTGTTCGGCAGCCGTGACGGTGAGATTGTCATAGGTGATGCAGTCGAACGCGCAGCCCGCCTGCGCAGCGATCGGGCCAAATACCTCCCGGACCATCGCCAGCCGCTCCTCGGTCGAGAACAGCGGCTGTTTGCCCGGATGAACGCCGATCGCCACGATCAGGCGATCGCACAGCATGACAGCGCGGCGCACCACGTCGAGGTGGCCGTTGGTGACAGGATCGAAAGAGCCTGGATACAGAGCAATGCGGGACATTCCCTCGTCTAGCCTGCCCGTGGCCGGCTCGCAAGCGGCGCCGGTTCCCGCCGCAACACCAATGCCGCCAGGGTTTATTTTTCACAGAACGCCGAACCAAACAGCTTGGTCGCGCGTCTTATCGATGCGCGCCGGGGAGCTGAAAACACTCAGTTTTTCGGCCTGATGTGTCGTTATCGGCGACACGCGAAACACAATAGCGCGTCCACGAAACCCAATTGGCGGCTCGCGAAGACGTCCCGAAACCACGGGGCGGTAGAGCAGCTGTGCCGCACCATGACAACGACGGGTCGCAAAGACCGAATGGTACAGGGGGACCGGTCATGATTAAGGCTCTCGCCGCCATCGCCATCGCAGCCTTCATCGCTGCCGCACTCACCATTTTGCCGGGCTTTGCGCCAGAGGTCGAAGCCCGGGAGCCGATGGCGCTCGCCAAGGGCGATCGGCTGGATATCAAGCCGGTCGGCCGCAATTGCTCCGAGCAGGCTTGGCCGCATTTTGAGGCCTCCTGCCTGCGCACCGCCGGCACCAAGACGCTGACCATCCGCGAAGTCCGGCTGGTCACCACCGAGCGGCAGTAAGTTTCGCGGACGGTTTTAGCCGCCGCGCCAGTTTGCCTCGCGCTTTCCTCCAAGAGCGCACTAAAAAGGCCTCCGGGATGCCCCCCGGAGGCCTTTTCGATTCGTTCAGGCGCAGCGCGCCCGCCGCTACTGTCAGTGATCAGGCCCCCTCGCCGTTGCCAGTCTCACCGCCATGGCCGTTGCCATTGCCGTTCTCGCCGTCATCGGTGTCGGTGATGTGATCGACCGACACGACATGCTCGTCATCGGCGGTGTTGAACACGATCACGCCCTGGGTCGAACGGCCGGCGACCCGGATGCCTTCCACCGGGCAGCGGATCAGCTGGCCTGCATCAGTGACCAGCATGATCTGATCGTTGTCCTCGACCGGGAACGACGCCACCAGCTTGCCGTTGCGCTCGTTGACCGACATCGCGACGATGCCTTTGCCGCCGCGTCCAGTGGTGCGGTATTCGAACGACGAGGTGCGCTTGCCAAAGCCGTTGCTGGACACGGTCAGCACCACCTGCTCAGCCGCGGACAGCTCCGCGTAGCGATCGGTGGACAGCTGCTGGGTGCCGGCATTGGCGCCATCTTCAGCATCGACCTCGACGGTCTCCTCGGCGCTTTCCCCGGCGACCGCGCGGCGCATCTTCAGATAGGCGACGCGCTCATCCGAGGTGGCATCGACATGGCGCAGGATCGCCAGCGAAATCACCCGGTCGTTGTCGCCGAGATTGATGCCGCGCACGCCCATCGAGGACCGACCCTGGAACACGCGCACGTCCCCGACCGGGAAGCGAATGCACTGGCCGTCGGCGGTGGTGAGCAGCACGTCGTCATTGGCGGTGCAGATCTGCACGTCAACGATCGCCTCGCCGTCATCGAGCTTCATCGCGATGATGCCGGAGCGGCGCACATCGACGAAGTCGGACAGCTTGTTGCGGCGGACATTGCCGCCGGTGGTGGCGAACATCACGTCGAGTTCGCTCCAGGAGGACTCGTCCTCCGGCAGCGGCATGATGGTGGTGATGCGCTCGCCCTGCTCCAGCGGCAGAATGTTGATCAACGCCTTGCCGCGGCCATTGGGCGGCGCCAGCGGCAACCGCCACACCTTCTCCTTGTAGACCTGGCCGCGCGACGAGAAGAACAGCACCGGCGAATGGGTCGAGGCCACAAACAGCCGGGTGACGAAATCCTCCTCGCGGGTCGACATGCCGGAGCGGCCCTTGCCGCCGCGGCGCTGCGAGCGATAGGTCGAGAGCGGTACGCGCTTGACATAGCCGGCGTGCGAAACCGTCACCACCATGTCCTCGCGCTGGATCAGGTCCTCGTCTTCGACCTCGCCTTCCTGCTCCACGATCTCGGTGCGGCGCGGCGTCGCGAACTCGGCCTTCACGGCATTGAGCTCGGTCTTGATGATGCCGAGCACCTTGTCGCGCGAACGCAGCGTTTCGAGATAGTCGGCGATCTCGACCGCAAGCTTGTCGAGTTCGTCGGAAATCTCTTCGCGGCCGAGTGCGGTGAGACGCTGCAGACGCAGATCGAGAATCGCCTTGGCCTGCTCGAATGACAGCCGCGCGGTGCCGTCCGGATTGATGCGATGACGCGGATCATCGATCAGCGTGATCATCGCCGCGACATCGGCCGCCGGCCAGTCGCGCGACATCAGGGTTTCGCGCGCGGTGTTCGGATCGGGCGAATTGCGGATCACCCGAATAATCTCGTCGATATTGGCAACCGCGATCGCGAGGCCGACCAGGATGTGAGCGCGGTCGCGCGCCTTGCCGAGCAGATATTTGGTGCGCCGCGTCACCACCTGTTCGCGGAACGCCACGAACAGCGTCAGCAACTCGCGCAAATTCATCAGTTTGGGGCGACCGCCATCCAGCGCCACCATGTTGGCGCCAAAATTGGTCTGCAGCGGCGTGTAGCGATAGAGCTGATTGAGCACCACGTCCGGCACCGCGTCGCGGCGCAGCTCGACCACCACGCGGAAACCGTCGCGGTCGGACTCATCGCGCAGATCGGAAATGCCTTCGATCTTCTTCTCGCGCACCAATTCGGCGATCCGCTCGACCATGGTGGCCTTGTTCACCTGGTACGGGATTTCCGAGATCACGATCGCTTCGCGATCCTTGCGCACCGGCTCGATATTGACCTTGCCGCGCATCACGATCGAACCGCGTCCGGTGTGATAGGCGGAGCGGATGCCAGCGCGGCCAAGGATGATGCCGCCGGTCGGGAAGTCCGGACCTGGGATGATCTTGATCAGGTCATCGACGCTCAAATTCGGCTCGTCGATCAGCGCGATACAGGCGTCGATCACCTCGCCGAGATTATGCGAGGGGATGTTGGTCGCCATGCCAACCGCGATGCCGCCGGCGCCATTGACCAGCAGGTTCGGGAACTTGGCCGGCAGAACCTTCGGCTCGCGTTCCGAATTATCGTAGTTCGGCTGGAAATCGACGGTGTCCTTGTCGATGTCATCGAGCAGCGTGCCGGCGATCTTGGTCAGCCGCGACTCGGTATATCGCATCGCAGCCGGCATATCGCCGTCGACCGAGCCGAAATTGCCCTGACCATCGATCAGCGGCACCCGCATCGAGAAGTCCTGGGCCATACGCACCAAGGCGTCATAGACCGACTGGTCGCCATGCGGATGATATTTACCGATGACGTCGCCGACCGTGCGCGCCGACTTGCGATAGGGCTTGTTCCACTCAAAGCCGTTCTCGTACATGCCGTACAGAATCCGGCGATGCACGGGCTTGAGGCCGTCACGCGCGTCCGGCAGCGCACGCGCCACGATCACGCTCATGGCGTAATCGAGATACGAGCGCTTCATCTCGTCGAGGATCGAAACGGGGCGAATGTCCAGGGGAGCAGACGGCTCCCCCGGCTTCTGATCGTCGTTATCGGACAAAGGCAGAATCCGGTGTGATGGGCTTGGGAATCATATAGCCGATCACGCCCTGCGCCGCCACTGCAATCGGCGTTCGGGTTCTGTTTTTATGGCCGATTTTCCAACAACTTAGGGGACACGAAACCGCCCATCGAAACCCTACTCCAGACGCCTGCTGCGCACCGCGCCGCGCGCCTGTCTGGCATGGCTCAATCCGTGCGCGGAACCGCTCCAAAACGGGCGATCACCGCCTCGCGCTTGGTCTCATCAACCCGCACGGTCATCTGATAGCGGCCCTCATGCAGCTGCTTGTCGAGCACCTCGGCATTGCGGTGCAGCCAGCTGACGCCAGCGCCATCGCCGGCATCGACGCTGAGGTCGAGCACGGTGCGCGCCGCGGCCAGCCGGTCCTCGATGGTCTGTAGCAGCTCATCGACGCCCTGCCCGGTCACCGCCGACACCACGCAGCACGGATGATCGGGATCGCGCCGCGCGGCGATGTTGCGCAGCTCCTGCTGCTGCTCGGGCGGCAGCCGGTCGAGCTTGTTCCAGACTTCGATGATCGGGCTGCCGGCGCCGGGCGTGATCCCGAGCTGACGCAGCACCGTCTCGACGTCGTCCTGCTGCGCCTCGGCATCCTCATGGGTGATGTCGCGGACATGCAGGATCAGATCGGCCTCGAGCACTTCTTCGAGCGTGGCGCGGAACGCCGCTACCAATTGCGTCGGCAGATTGGAGATGAAGCCGACCGTGTCCGACAGCATCGCCTTGCCGCCATGTGGCAGCATCAGCGCACGCAGCGTCGGGTCGAGCGTCGCGAACAGCATGTCCACGGCCTGCACCTCGGCACGCGTCAGCCGGTTGAACAGCGTCGATTTGCCGGCATTGGTGTAGCCGACCAGCGCGACCACACGATACGGCACGCGCTGCCGGCCGGCCCGATGCAGCCGGCGCGTGCTCTGCACCTTCTTGAGCTCGGCCTCGATCTTGGTGATGCGCTCCCCGATCAAGCGGCGGTCGGCCTCGATCTGGGTTTCGCCCGGGCCGCCCAGAAAGCCGAAACCGCCGCGCTGCCGCTCAAGGTGGGTCCAGGAGCGCACCAGCCGCGAGCGTTGATAGTTGAGATGCGCCAGTTCGACCTGCAACGCGCCTTCGCGGGTTTTGGCGCGCCGTCCGAAAATTTCGAGAATGAGCCCGGTGCGATCCAGCACCTTGACGCTCCAGGCCTTCTCGAGATTGCGCTGCTGGATCGGCGACAGCGCACAGTCCATCACCACCAATCCGACCTCATGAGCCCGGATGGCGCCCAGAATCTCCTCGACCTTGCCTTTGCCGAGATAGGTTGCGGGCCGGATCTGACTGATCGGCGCGAGGATCGCCTCGGCAATGTCGAGGTCGATCGCGCGGGCCAGGCCCGTGGCCTCTTCCAGCCGCGCGGCCGTGGTGCGCGCAGCATCGCCGCCCGCCGCCGCTTCACTCGGCCGAACACGCAAATAAGGACCGACGACCAGGGCGCGTCCGGTCTGGTGTTCTGCCGACCGCGGCCGGTCGGCCTCCCCTTCAGAACGGTGGGGTTCCAATCAGGTCAGGCTCAAGCTGGAGAATCTTCACCGCCTTCAAACAGCTGAATCGGTGCGCCCGGCATGATCGTGGAAATCGCGTGCTTGTAAACCAGCTGCGAATGACCATCACGGCGCAGCAGCAGACAGAAATTGTCGAACCAAGTGACAATACCTTGCAGCTTGACACCATTCACCAGGAAGATCGTCAGCGGCGTTTTGGTTTTACGAACGTGATTGAGGAAGGTGTCTTGTAGGTTTTGTGCGCGGTCGGCCGCCATTGTGTTTATCCCGAAGTCCGATTTGTGTTTCTTATTCTGACCAATGCCTCACGCCCAGCGCCGCATCGGCTACTCCGAGTCCCTGAGATCCCCCTCCGGAACTGTCAAGCTAATTAGACGGCACGGGTGCAATGAACGCAAGCGAGTTGACGCCGCAATCACTCAACATCGCGCCAATTGTCAAGAAAACAACGCGAAACGATGAAATTCCTCGCGCAGTTTCCTAGTAATCCTACCAGGATTGCCGTCAGCAATAGCGTGACCGTCGATCATTACGACGGGCATTACAATCTGACTCGATGCTGTAACAAAGGCCTCAGCCGCTTGTATCGCTTCTTGCGGTGTGAACGGTCGTTGCTCAAGGGTTAGTTGCATCGCCGCGAGTGCGTCGATCAGTACCGCGCGCGTGATACCGCTGAGAATGGCATCGCGCGTCGAGCGCGTCACCAACACCCCGTCACGGGTGATGATCCAGGCGTTGCTGGAGGAGCCTTCTGTGACAAAACCATCCACGTCGACATACCAGGCCTCATAAGCACCGGCTTCCCGCGCGGCCTGTTTGGCCAGCACATTGGGCAGCAGCGCCACCGACTTGATGTCAACGCGTGGCCAGCGATTCTCCGGATAGGTAATGACCTTGATGCCGTGTGCTGCCGTATCCTGGTTTTTGGCAAAATTCAGCTTCCGCGCCGACACCACCACGGTGGGCGACACATTCGCCGCTGGAAAACCGTGATCGCGCCGCGCCACACCGCGGGTGATCTGCAGATAGACGATGCCGTAATTGACGCGATTGCGGCGTACCACTTCATGCATGATCACCGAGAGCGCGGGCAGCGCCATCGGCAGGGCGATCCGCAATTCACTCAACGAGTGTTGTAGTCGACCCAGATGGCGCGGCAGATCGACGATCCGGCCGCCGCGAATCTCGCAAACCTCATAGACGCCGTCGGCGAACTGAAAACCGCGGTCCTCGATATTGACCGAGGCGTCGCGCATGTTCTTGTAACAGCCGTTGACATAGGCGATCCGCGCCATCATTCCGTCCAGTGATCAGCCGACGCCGAGCGCCTTGAGTTTGCGATGCAGCGCCGAGCGCTCCATGCCGACGAATTCGGCGGTGCGCGAAATATTGCCGGAGAACCGGCTGATCTGCGCAATCAGATAGTCGCGCTCGAACACTTCGCGCGCTTCGCGCAGCGGCAGGCCCATAATGTGCTCGCCATTGTTACCGCTCGGCATGGTCGGCACCATCGAGCCGACATCCTGCGGCAACATGTCGGCGGTGATCACCACTTCCGGACCGCCGCCAGCCAGAATCATCACCCGTTCGACATTGTTGCGTAGTTGCCGGACATTGCCCGGCCAGACATGCGATTGCAGCACCGCCATCGCGTCCTGGCCGATCTGCCGCTTCGGCAGGCCGGTGGCCAGCGAGATCTGATCCATGAAATACTCGATCAGGTCAGGGATGTCCTCGCGGCGCTCCGACAAGGGCGGCACCCGGACCGGCACCACCGACAGCCGGTGATAGAGATCCTCGCGGAACCGGCCGGCAGCGATCTCCTCTTCGAGATTGCGCGCGGTCGAGGAAATGATGCGGACATCGACATTGACCTTGGTGGTGCCGCCGACGCGCTGAAACGTCTGATCGACCAGCACCCGCAAAATCTTGTTCTGGGTTTCGCGCGGCAGATCGGCGACCTCGTCGATGAACAGCGTGCCGCCATGGGCATCTTCGAGCGCGCCGCTTTTGCGCGGCTGATCGCCGTCGCCATTCTCCATGCCGAACAGTTCGACTTCCATGCGCTCGGGCGTGATCGCCGCGGCGTTGATCACCACGAACGGGCCTTCGGCGCGCGACGACGCAGCGTGCAGCGTGCGCGCCACCAGTTCCTTGCCCGATCCGGACGGGCCGACGATCAGAATCCGGCTGTTGGCCTTGGCCGCGCGCTCAATGGTCTGGCGCAACTGATTCATGCACGGCGATTTGCCGGTCAGCGTACTTGCGGTCGGGGCGAGTTGCTTCAGCTCCTTCACTTCCCGCTTCAGACGCGAGGTTTCCAGCGCGCGGTTCGCGACCAAAATCAGCCGGTCGGACTTGAACGGCTTTTCGATGAAATCATAGGCGCCGCGTTTGATCGCAGCGACCGCGGTTTCGATATTGCCATGTCCGGAGATCATCACCACCGGCAGATCGGCGTGATCTTTCTTGATCTGTTCAAGCAGCTGCAAGCCGTCGAGCTTGCTGCCCTGCAGCCAGATATCGAGGAACACCAGATGCGGCCGACGCGTGGAAATTTCCGCCAGCGCCGAGTCACTATCGCGCGCGGTGCGGGTCGCAAATCCCTCGTCCTCGAGGATGCCCGCTACCAGATCGCGGATGTCTGCTTCGTCATCGACAATCAGAATATCATTAGCCATCGATCACGCCTGTCGCTCGTTGCCGCCAGCTACGTCCATTTTCGGTGCCACTTGCAGCGGCGTGCCGTCCGACGGTGGCTCCGCCGGTTGACCCGAAATCGCAAATCGCAGCCGCATCCAGGCGCCGCGAGCACCGGGCCGAATGCTGGATGCGTCGTTGAGTTCAATACCGCCGCCATGATCGACCAGCACCCGGCCGACAATGGCAAGGCCGAGTCCGGTGCCCTTTTCACGGGTGGTGACATAGGGCTCCAGCAATCGCGAGCGGCTGGTTTTCGGCAATCCAATGCCGTTGTCGATCACATCGATGATGATGTCGTCATGGTCACGCGCGGCAATCACATCGATCCGTCCCTTGTCCAATTCCTCCGGCGGCACGGCCTCGATCGCTTCTGTCGCGTTTTTGATGATGTTGGTCAGCGCCTGCGAGATCAGACGCCGATCAAACCGAGCCCGCAACGGTTCATCCTTGATCTCGGCGTTGATTTCAACATCCGGATGACCGACCCGCATCAGAAACACCGCTTGACGCACGGTATCGGCGACGTCCTCGCCCTCGATCACGGGCTTGGGCATGCGCGCAAAACGCGAGAACTCGTCCACCATGCGACGGATATCGTCCACCTGGCGAATGATAGTATCGGTGCATTGCTCGAACACCGCCTTGTCCTCGACAATCAGCTTGCCGAATTTGCGCCTGATGCGCTCGGCGGAAAGCTGGATCGGGGTCAGCGGGTTCTTGATCTCATGGGCGATACGGCGCGCGACGTCACCCCAGGCCGAGGTGCGCTGCGCCGCGACCAGTTCAGTAATATCATCGAGGGTGATGATGTAGCTGTCGCGCGCACTACGCGCCGGGCTTGAATTGTCGGCCGTCACCCGCACCGAAAGATTGCGCTCGCGGCCATCGCGGCTGATGGTGACCTGCCCCTGCACCAGGCGCTGGCTGCCTTCGCGGGCCGCGGCCATCATCTCATCGAGTTCGGGCAACACTTCCGACAAGGGATGGCCAAGCGTCTCCGACTCCGAATGGCCGATCAGCTTCTCGGCGGAGCGGTTCAAAATGCCGATGCTGCCGGAGGCATCGACGCCGATGATGCCGGCACTGGCCGAGGACAGCACCGCCTCGATGAAGCGGCGGCGGCCGTCGATCACTTCGCTGGCTTGCACCAGCTCATCGCGCTGGGTGCGCAGCTCCTGGGTCATCTTGTTAAAAGTCTCGCCCAGCCGGGCGAGATCGCCCTCGGACTTGATCACCGGCACCTGCACCGCGAGGTCGCCGGTCGAGACCAGATTGGCGGCGCTCATCAGGCGCCGGATCGGCGCCACCAGCCAATTGGAGAAGTTCAGACCGATCAGCACCGACGACATCAGCACGGTGAGCGCGATCACGGTGAACATCAGCGCGAACGCCACCTGAATGCCGAGCCGCCGCGCTTCCAGTTCGGCATATTCCGCGACGCTGGCCTGGGTCTGGCGCAGCTGCGCCACCACGCGCGGGTCGAGCAGCCGGGCGACATAGAGGAAGGTGTCATCGAACGAGCGCAGCCGGATCACCGCCGCGACGTAATTGGCCTCGATGAACACCGCGATCTGCGGCTCGGTCTCGTTGACGTTGCTCAGAAACTCGGGCGCCGGCGTGTCGAATTGCAGACGGATGCCGGTCTGCGCGGTTTCCAGGATGTTGCGATCCTTATCGATCAGCATGGTGCCCGGAAGATTGCGCGAGGCGGCGCTGTCGGTCAGGAATTCACGAAACGATTTGCGGTCCTGGTCGAACAACGGCCGGACATTGGCGACGTCATTGGCCATGCCGATGATGTCGCCGCGAATGAGCTGGGCGTGTTCGTGCAAATAGGCGTTGGCGACGATCAGCGAGTTCTGAATGACCTCGCGGGTTGGCCCCTGGAACAGCCGGTCGAGGCCGCGATCGAGCGTGACATTGGCGACGATCGAGACCAGCACCGCGGGCAGCACCGCGATCACCGAAAACAGGCTGACGATCTGGACATGCAGCCGGGCGGCGGCGCGGCCGCGGCGCCTGGCCTGCACCACCTGCCACAGCTCGCGCAAAATGATCAGCACCAGCAGCAGCACGGTGGCGGCGTTGATCATCAGGAAGGTGACCACCACCTGCCGGGTCGGCGCGATCGGGGTCAGCCCGGTCAAGACCACGAAGGTCAGAAACGCCGACAGCAGCGCGAGGCCGACCGCCAAGGGGGCGATCCACTTGCGGAGCGGTGCCTTCCGCGACTCGGTGTGCGGCGGATCGATCGATGAGGCCGATGGTTCTGCGCTGGTCATGCCGGAAAAGGGTCAGTTGCGAAATGCTATCGGCTGCCACAGGGGCAGCCGAACTGATGCATTCCTACAACATTGTTGCCCGATTGCGACAAATCCTTGGCGCGCCACCGCCTTGGGGAAGCCCTGGGCGGACTTCCCCCCGGATTTCGTGCGAAAAGACGGCGTCCGTCAGCCGCCGGACCGATAGACTTGGATGTCGAGGTCGCGGATTTTCTTGCGCAAGGTGTTGCGATTGAGGCCAAGCAGGTCGGCGGCGCGAATCTGGTTGCCGCGGGTCGCCGCCAAGGCCGCGGTCAGCAGCGGCACTTCGATTTCGCGCAGGATGCGGTGATACAGCCCCGGTGGCGGCATGCCGTTCGGGAAGCCCGCGAAATGCGACGAAAGGTAATTTTCCACCGCCCCGCCGAGATTGTCGATGTTGGAGCTGATATTGCCGGGCGAGATCACCGCGGGCGGCGCCAGCTCGCAATCGATCACCGGAGCAGTGATCACCTCCTGCGGATAGAGTGCCGCCAGCCGCCGCGCCAGATTTTCCAGCTCACGGACATTGCCGGGCCAGCGGTGCTGCTTCAGCCGCTCCAAGGCCTGCGAATCGAGCTTCTTGGCCGGTAGCCCGTCCTTTTCCGCCAGCGCGAAGAAGTGGCGCACCAGGTCCGGCAAATCCTCGATGTGCTCGCGCAGCGGCGGCAGCCGCAGCGGCACCACATTGAGGCGGAAGAACAGGTCTTCGCGGAACAGGCCCTGCTGGATCAGAATGCGCAGGTCCTTGTTGGAGGCGGCCACGATCCGGACGTCGGTCTTGATCGGGGTGCGGCCGCCGACCGTGGTGTATTCGCCCTGCTGCAGCACGCGCAGCAGCCGGGTCTGCGCCTCCATCGGCATGTCGCCGATCTCGTCCAAAAACAGCGTGCCGCCCTCGGCCTGCTCGAACCGGCCGGAGGCGCGGGTGTTGGCGCCGGTGAAGGCGCCGCGTTCATGGCCGAACAATTCCGATTCGATCAGGTCGCGCGGGATCGCCGCCATATTGACCGCCACGAACGGGCCGTTGCGGCGCTTGCCATAGTCATGCAGCGCGCGCGCCACCAATTCCTTGCCGGTGCCGGATTCGCCGGAAATCATCACGGTGAGATCGGTCTGCATCAACCGCGCGAGCACGCGGTAGATTTCCTGCATCGCTGGCGAGCGGCCGACCAGCGGAATGGAATCGAACTCGCCCTCCTCCGCCTCCAGCGCGCGATCTTTTGGCTCGGCCAGCGCGCGGCCGACGATGCCGATCAGTTCTTTGAGGTCGAAGGGTTTGGGAAGGTACTCATAAGCGCCTTTTTCGGAGGCGCGAATCGCGGTCATGAAGGTGTTTTGCGCACTCATCACGATCACCGGCAGATTGGGCCGGATCTTCTTGATCCGCGGCAAGAGGTCGAAGGCATTTTCGTCGGGCATCACCACATCGGTGATCACCAGATCGCCCTCGCCTTGGCTGACCCAACGCCATAGCGTTGCCGCGTTGCCCGTCAATCGCACCTCATAGCCGGCGCGCGATAGCGCCTGATTGAGCACTGTGCGAATGGCTGTATCGTCATCGGCAACCAGGATGCTACCTGATGGCATCGGAGTTCCTCATTTTTGAGTCTGAGCAGCGTGGGAGGACGTCCCGTAAAAATCCTCGTCGCCGCTTGCTGTGTTGTTAGTTGCTGCGTTGTACATCGGCATGAGTACACGGAAGGTCGTCTTGCGCGGTTGTGACTCGCACTCGACGATGCCGCCGTGGTCCCCGACGATTTTGGCGACCAGCGCCAACCCCAATCCGCTCCCCGACTGTTTCGTGGTGATGAACGGATCGAACAGATTGGGCATCAGGTCGTCGGGTACACCGGGGCCGTTGTCTCTGACGCAAAACTCCAGCGGCAACGACACCCGTGATTTCTGGCCCGGCACAGATAGCCGGATGCCAGGGCGGAATGCGGTGGTGAGCTGAATCTCACCATCCGTCCCCATTTCATTGACTGCCTCAGCGGCGTTCTTGACCAGATTCAGGAACACCTGGATCAGCTGATCCTGATTGGCGAGCACCGGCGGCAGCGATGGATCATATTCTTCGATGAACTTGACGTTGCGCGCGAAGCCGGACTGCGCCAGCCGCTTCACATGATCGAACACGGTATGGATGTTGACCGGGCCGCGCGGCACCGGGCGCTCATCGCCAAACACTTCCATGCGATCGACCAGCGTCACGATGCGATCGGCCTCGTCGCAGATCAGCCGGGTCAGCATCCGGTCCTCGGGCGACGCTTGTTGTTCGAGCAGTTGCGCCGCGCCGCGAATGCCGGACAGCGGGTTCTTGATCTCATGCGCCAGCATCGCGGCCAGCGCCGTCACCGAGCGCGCCGCGCTGCGGTGAGTGAGTTGCCGATCCATCTTGTCGGCAATGGTGCGCTCCTGCAGCACGATGATGATGTCGCCGGGCCGCTCGGCCAGCGGCGCCACGTGCAGATCGACCAGCCGATCGGTGCCGATCCGCGGCGTGCCGAGATCGACCTTGTATTCGTTGACCGGCGATCCAGCGGCGCGCACCTGCTCGATCAAAGCCAGGATCGGGCTGCCGAACGGCACCAGTTCGGTGAGCGACAGCCGGCGCAATAGCTGGCTGGAAATTTCGAAGAAGAACTCCGCGGCCATATTGGCTTCGATGATCTTGCCGTCCGAGGCCACCACGATCACCGGATTGGGCAATGCGTTGAGGATGGCATCGGCGTCAGGAGAGCGGCCTCGGCGCGGATCGGCAGTCATGCGGCGGCACTCCAGGCGAAATCTGCAAAAGCGTCGCACAATTGGCGGCGCACCTCATCGGGCTGTTCCAGAATCAAGATTCGTGCCCGCCAGCGCTTCAGCACATTGTCGGGCGCGCCGACCGTGCAGGCCGCCGCATCCAGCCCCCAGCCGAGATGCTTGCGGGCATGGCGCAATCCGACGCGCACGCCATACAGCGCCAGCGTCTCCTCATAGAGCGTCTGCAGGTGCTGCAACTGGGTGTCGAGTTCGGGCACCGGCTCGGCAATGCCGGTGGCGAGCTGGCGGCCGATCTGCCCCGGCAGCCAGGGCTGGCCCTGCGCGCCGCGGCCGATCATCACCGCATCAGCGCCTGATTGATCGAGCGCCTCGGCGGCGGTTTCGAACGACACGATGTCGCCATTGACTACGGTCGGAATATCGACCGCCTCTTTGACCTCGCGCACCGCGCGCCAATTGGCCTGGCCTTTGTAGAACTGATTGCGGGTGCGGCCATGCACGGTGATGAGTTTGACGCCAGCATCTTGCGCGCGGCGCGCCAATTCCGGCGCATTGCGCGACTGCTCATCCCAGCCGAGCCGCATTTTCAGGGTCACCGGCACCGATACCGCGGCGACGGTGGCGTCGATCAGCTTCACGGCATGATCGAGGTCACGCATCAAGGCCGAACCGGATTGACCGCCGGTGACGTGGCGGGCCGGACAGCCCATGTTGATATCGATGATATCAGCGCCATTCGCCTCCGCGATCCGCGCGCCTTCCGCCATCCAATAGGTTTCGCAGCCCGCAAGCTGAACGATGTGCGGACCGATGCCAACGGCGTCGCAGCGTCGCACCGACAGCGGCCGGCCGCGCACCAGATCATCGCTTGCGGTCATTTCGGACACCACCGCGCCGGCGCCCAGCGCCGCCACCTGGCGACGGAACGGCGCATCGGTAATGCCCGACATCGGCGCCAGGAACACGCGGTTGGCGAGTTCGAAGCGGCCGCATTTCAACGGCTCACGGCCAGTTAGCTTGGCGCCGGGCACAGGTCCACTCGTCGGGTAATGACCAAAACTTAGGCATCAAAGCCTAGATTATAAGCAAAAACAGTGTATGCCTATAGTTTAGCCAAAACTTCGCGCAACGCAAGTGCATTGCAGCAAATATCAACACGCTGCCGCCGTCCGGCATGTGCTTTCCGCGCCATCGTGATAAGTGCAAGTTCGCTTCTTCATTCACTGCTTCAAGCGAGACAATGGCCAACTCACCTCGAACTGCCGCAATCATTGTCGCCGGCGGCCGCGGGCTCCGCGCCGGCGCGGGCGGCCCCAAGCAATACCGCACGCTCGCGGGCCAGCCGGTGATCTTCCGTTCCATGCAGCCGTTCTGCACCCATCCGGAGATCGTGGCGGTGCAGCCGGTGACCAGCCCCGATGACCGCGCAATGTTTGAGCAGGCCGTTGCCGGCTTGACCTACCGCGCGCCCGCCCCTGGCGGCGCCACCCGGCAGCAATCGGTGCGCTCGGGCCTGGAAGCGCTCGCTGCGGACGCGCCCGACATCGTGCTGATTCACGATGCCGCCCGGCCGTTCGTCGATGCCGCGCTGATCTCGCGCGCCATCGTCGCCGCGGAGCGGACCGGCGCCGCGGTGCCGACCATTCCGGTGACCGACACCATCAAGCAGGTCAACGGCGCGGGCGATGTGATCGGCACCCCCGACCGCGCTCAGCTACGCATCGCGCAGACCCCGCAGGCATTTCGCTATGACGTGATCCTGGAAGCGCATCGCCGCGCGGCGCGCGATGGCCGCGATGACTTCACCGACGATGCCGCGATCGCGGAATGGGCGGGATTGACGGTTGCGACTTTTGAAGGCGATGCTGCGAATATGAAACTCACCACATCGGAAGACTTTGTCCGCGAGGAATTGCGGCTGGCGGCGCTGCTCGGCGATATCCGCACCGGCACCGGCTATGACGTGCACGCGTTCGGCGATGGCGATCACGTCTGGCTGTGCGGCCTGAAGGTGCCGCATAATCGCGGCTTCCTGGCGCATTCCGATGGCGATGTCGGTCTGCACGCGCTGGTCGATGCCATTTTGGGCGCGCTGGCCGATGGCGATATCGGCTCGCACTTCCCGCCGACCGATCCGCAGTGGAAGGGCGCGGCCTCCGACAAATTCTTGAAGTACGCGGTTGAGCGGGTGGCGGCGCGCGGCGGCCGCATTGCCAATCTCGAAGTCACCATGATCTGCGAGCGCCCGAAAATCGGCCCGCTGCGCGAAGCGATGCGCGCACGCATTGCTGAGATCACCGGCCTGCCGGTCGAGCGGATCGCGGTGAAAGCGACTACCAGCGAGCAGCTCGGCTTCACCGGCCGTCAGGAAGGCATTGCGGCGACCGCCAGCGCCACGGTGCGGCTGCCCTGGGGCCCGAACGGATTGAGCGGCTAATGAGCGGTGACCCGCGCGCCCTAACCCGCGTGCTGCTGGATCTGTGCCGTTCGCGCAAGCTGACGATCGCGACGGCGGAATCCTGCACCGGCGGACTGGTCGCGGGGGCACTGACCGAAATACCCGGCTCCTCCGAGGTGCTGGACCGCGGCTTCGTGACTTATTCCAACGAAGCCAAGCAATCGATGCTGGGCGTGCCGCAAACCACGCTCGCGACCTTTGGCGCGGTCAGCAAGGAAACCGCGATCGCGATGGCGATCGGCGCGCTGGAAGCGACCGAGGTCGATTTGGCGGTGGCAATCACTGGCATCGCCGGCCCCGGCGGTGCCACCCCGGGCAAGCCGGTCGGGCTGGTGCATTTTGCGGCCGCATCGCGCGATGGCCGCATCATGCATCGCGAGCAGCGTTTTGGCGCGATCGGCCGCAACACCGTGCGGCAGCGCTCGGTGGTCGAAGCCTTGCGGATGCTGCTGGAATTGGTGCGCGGCCCAAAGCCGGCCGCCAAGCTGCGCCCGGCGGAAAGCGCATCACGGCTGCGCGCCGCCCGCACCGCGCGCCGCACCGCGGTCAAGCGGCCGGTGTCGTCGCGGCCCAAGCCCAAGCCGCGCAAGAGCTGACAGATCATACCAACGGCGATTGATACCAACCCATCCGCATGTCATGGCCGGGCTCCGTCCCGGCCATCCACGTCTTTCATCTTGCTGCAGCTTTCAAGCCGTGGATGCCCGACAAGCGCGGGCATGACGAGTCAATGGTAGGAGCCGTTGGTATTACGCGCTGTGTTTGATAGGCACCGCGCCGATCGGCGCGGCTACACCGGCGCCTGCTTGAGCTGAGCGCGGCCATAGATCTGGTCGGCGCGCGCTTCAAACGCCGCGGCGAATTTGTGAAAGGCCGCGTCGAACATCGTGCCCATCAGCATTGCCAGCATCTTGTTGCGGAATTCGTAGGCCAGGAAGAAGCCGACATCGCAGGCATCGTCGCCGCGCGCTTCAAAGGTCCAGCGGTTCTGCAAATGGCTGAACGGCCCGCGCAGATATTCGACCATGATCTTCTGGTTGGCGCGATCGAGCGTCACCCGGCTGGTAAAGCTCTCGCGCACCATCTTGAACGCCACGGTCATGTCGGCGGTCAGCACTTCGCAGCCATCGGCGCGCACCGTGCGATGATTGATGCGCAGCGCCGAACACAGCGGCACGAATTCCGGATAGCGCTCGATATCGGCGACCAGTTCGAACATCTCGGTGGCGCTGTGGCGAACGCGGCGCTTGCTTTGAAACTGCGGCATGGAGTGTGACTCAGCGGGCCAGCGCGGCGCGCGCTGCCCGTAGTTTGGCAAAATCCTCGCCGGCGTGATGCGATGACCGGGTCATCGGACTGGCCGACACCATCAAAAAGCCCTTGGCCGAGGCAATGTCCTTGTAGCCGACAAACTCCTCGGGCGGCACATAGCGCATTACCGGATGGTGTTTGAGAGTCGGCTGCAAATACTGACCGATGGTGAGAAAATCGACATCGGCGCTGCGCAGGTCATCCATCACCTGCAGCACTTCATTGCGCTCCTCACCGATCCCGACCATGATCCCGGACTTGGTGAACATCGTCGGGTCGAGCTCCTTGACCCGCTGCAACAGCCGCACCGAATGGAAGTAGCGCGCGCCGGGACGCACTTCGAGATAGCGCGCCGGCACGGTTTCCAGATTGTGGTTGAACACGTCCGGCTTGGCCGCGACCACGATTTCGAGCGCGCCGTCCTTGCGCAGGAAATCCGGGGTCAGCACCTCGATGGTGGTGTCCGGGCAGCGCGCGCGCACCGCAGCAATGGTGGCGGCGATATGGGCCGCGCCGCCATCGGCGAGATCGTCGCGATCAACGGACGTGAGCACGATATGCGACAGGCCGAGCTTGGCGGTGGCCTCCGCGACATTATCCGGCTCGGAGCGATCGAGCGCCGCCGGCAGCCCGGTCTTGACGTTGCAGAACGCACAGGCGCGCGTGCAGGTGTCGCCCATGATCATGAAAGTGGCGTGCTTCTTATCCCAGCACTCGCCGATATTCGGGCAGCCGGCTTCCTCGCACACCGTATGCAGGCCGTTTTGCCTGACGATGTTGCGGGTGTCGGCATAGCCGCGCGAGGTCGGGGCGCGCACCCTGATCCAGTCCGGCTTTTTCGGCGATGGCGCGTCAGGGCGCGCCGCCTTTTCCGGGTGGCGCGGCCGGATCGGCTGATCGGAAACGGTATCGATGACGACAACCATGGCACGTCCGCTTGTAAGACAACCCTACCTAATCTGCCGGTCCCGGTCCCGCAACCCGGCGACTTGCTGGACCCCCACCATTCCAATAATGCTCGCAAATGATGCAATCCGCCATCGTGCCGGGGTTTTGACGCCGTAGCCAGCCATGGTCCGCACCGCTCTTGCCGCCAATGCCCTGCCTGCCAAGCTCGACCGCCCGATCGGGCGCGGCTTTTTCGACCGCAGCGTGCACGACATCGCGCCGGAGTTGATCGGCGCCGTTTTGCTGGTCGAAGGCACCGGCGGCGTGATCGTCGAGGTCGAGGCCTATCACCACAACGATCCGGCGGCGCATTCCTACCGCGGCGAAACCGCGCGCAACGCGGCGATGTTCGGCCCGCCCGGTCACGCCTATGTCTATCGTTCCTACGGCATGCACTGGTGTCTGAATTTCGTGTGCGAGGCGGAAGGTTCGGCGAGCGCGGTGCTGATCCGGGCGCTGCAACCAAGCCATGGCCTTGATGCGATGGCCGCGCGGCGCGGGCTTGAGGAACCGCGGCAATTATGTTCGGGGCCGGGTAAGCTGGCGCAGGCGCTCGGCATCACGCTGGCGCATAATTGCCTGCCGCTCGACCGGCCGCCATTTGCGCTTTATCGCCGGGTCACCGAGCCCGAGATCGTCACCGGCCCACGGATCGGCATCACCAAGGCCGCCGAGCTGCCGTGGCGTTACGCGCTGCGCCAGTCGCCTTTTGTCAGCAAGCCGTTCCCGAACAAATCGCGCTAGCGTGCTAACTGGCGGCGGCCCGCTGACGGCGCAGGTGCTCCGGATACCAGACCGTGAAGATCGCGGTGCCGATCAGCATCGCATAGGACAAGAGTTCGTAGCTCAGCTCGGATAGCGCGATCTGCCGCATTTTGCCAAAGGCCAGCACGGCATTGATGGTGAAGGTCGATGCCCCCACCCCGGTCATCAGTACATTGGTGCGGATGAAGCGCAGATCGTTCCACCGCGACGGATCGACGTGCTCTTTGGCGTAGTCGAGCGTGAACGGCTTGCCGAGCGCGATGGTGAGCCAGGCGCCGAGCGCCAGCGCGCCATTGGCGAGCACGCCGAGATGGCGCAGCGTCCAGGTGTCATTGAACCCCATCACCGCGACCGAGGCCGCGCCAAAAAACACCAGCCCGACCCACAGGATGATGCCGCGGTGCAAGCGCAGCAGGCCCATCGCCACGGTCAGCACCAGCGCGACGCCGAGGCCGATCTCGACGCGCAACAGCGAGTCGCGCGCGATGATCAGGAATGACAGCCACGGCGCGAAAGAGATCAGCAGCTTGAGAAAGGCGATCATGCGAGCGGGTCCTGTTGGCGACAGGACCCTACCCCAGCCTCACAAAACTGCCATTGGCGCCGATCAACGCCACGGTGCCGAACCGCTCATGGCAAGGCTGTCTTTGCGAGCAGCGAAGCGCCGCTCGCAGTGACGACATTGACCACGCCGAGCGGCCGTCAGATCGCATCGCAGAACGGCTCGGCCACCGCGTTGTCGGAGACGGTGACCGAGACGTCGGCGAGTAATGGATCAGCTCGCGTTGCTCAGCCGCTCGAGCGCTTCGAGGATCTTTTCCTTGCGCGCGACCGCAGCCTCGCGCTTCTCTTTTTCTTCCTCGACGATCTCTTCCGGCGCGTTGGCGACAAACTTCTCGTTCGACAGTTTGGCATCGACGCGCTTGATGTCGGCCTCGGCCTTGCCGAGCTCCTTGTCGAGCCGCGCCTTCTCGGCCGCCAGATCGATCACGCCCTTGAGCGGCAGCGCCGCGACCTCGCCGCGCACCAGAAGCTGCACCGCACCCTGCGGCGCCGCGTCGGCAAACGAGATCTCGCCAAGCCGCGCCAGACGCTTGATGACGTCGCTCCAGCGCGCCGCACGCTCGCGCGTCTCCGGCGAAGCACCGGCCAGCACCAGCGGCGTCAGCGTCGCGGGCGTGATGTTCATCTCGGCGCGCACCGAACGGATCGCGGTGACGAGATCGACCACCCAGCCGATCTCGGCTTCGGCGGCAGGATCGCTGAACTCGGCCTCATGCGGCGCCGGCAGGATCACCGGCGGCACCATCGGATCGGTCAGCACCGGGCTTGCGAACACTTCGACGCTCAGCTCGGCCTTGCGCGACCACGGCTCCAGCGTCAGCAGCCCGTCGCGCTTAGCGGTCACCGCCCACAATTCTTCGGTGATGAACGGCATGAACGGATGCAGCAGCTTGAGAATCTCGTCGCGCGCCCAGGCGACCATGGCGCGGGTCTCGGCCTTGGCCTCGCCGTCCTCGCCGGTCAGGACCGGCTTAGCGAGTTCGAGATACCAGTCGCAATACACGTTCCAGACGAAGCGATAGGCGGCGCCTGCGGCATCATTGAAGCGATAGGCTTCGATCGCCTCGGTCACTTCGCGCACCGCGCGCACGGTCTCGTGTGCGATCCAGCGATTCAGCGTCTGCTTGGCCGCGGTCGGATCAAAACCATCCGGCAGCGCGCACTGATTCATTTCGGCGAACCGGCAGGCATTCCACAGCTTGGTCGCAAAATTGCGATAGCCTTCGACGCGGCTGGTGGCGAGCTTGATGTCGCGGCCCTGCGCCGCCATTGCGGTCAGCGTAAAACGCAGCGCGTCGGCGCCGTATTCGTCGATCAGGTGCAGCGGGTCGATGACGTTGCCCTTGGACTTCGACATCTTGGCGCCCTTCTCGTCACGGACGAGCGCGTGGATGTAAACGGTCGGGAACGGCACATCCTTCATGAAGTGCAGGCCCATCATCATCATCCGGGCGACCCAGAAGAAGATGATGTCGAAGCCGGTGACCAGCACATTGGTCGGGTAGTAACGCTTGACGTCGGTGTCGTCGTCCGGCCAGCCGAGCGTCGAGAACGGCCACAGCGCCGAGGAGAACCAGGTGTCGAGCACGTCTTCATCGCGGGTGATGAAGCCCTCGCGCTTGGCGGGGTCTTCCGCCATGTCGTGCGCCTGCTCCGGCGTCAGCACTTCCTGCTCGACATAGTAGCCGAGCGCGTTGCCGACCGCTTCTTCCTCGGTCTCGGCGACGAACACCTTGCCGTCCGGCCCGTACCAGGCCGGGATCTGGTGGCCCCACCACAATTGCCGCGAGATACACCAGGGCTGGATGTTCTCCATCCATTCAAAATAGGTCTTTTCCCAGTTCTTCGGCACAAAAGTGGTATCGCCGTTGCGCACCGCGGCGATCGCCGGCTGCGCCAGCGTCGCGGCGTCGACATACCATTGGTCGGTCAGGAACGGCTCGATCACCACACCGGAGCGGTCGCCATGCGGCACCATATGGGTGTTGGGTTCGATCTTCTCCAAGAAGCCGAATTCTTCCAGCCGCGCCACGATCAGCTTGCGCGCGGCAAAGCGCTCCATGCCTTCGAGTTCTTCGGCGAATTCGCGTGCGCCTTCCGGCAGGCCGTGCAGATAGGCGCTGTTATCGGCCAGCGACAGCTTGGCCTCGATATCGAGCACGCTGATCTGCGGCAGGCTGTGGCGACGGCCGACTTCGAAGTCGTTGAAGTCATGCGCGGGGGTGATCTTCACCGCGCCCGAGCCCTTTTCCGGATCGGAATATTCGTCGGCAACGATCGGAATCCGGCGGCCGACCAGCGGCAGGATTACATGACGGCCGACCAGATGGGTGTAGCGCTCATCTTCCGGGTTCACCGCGACCGCGGTGTCGCCGAGCATGGTTTCCGGGCGCGTGGTCGCCACCACAATGAAGGTCGAAGGATCATTGGGATCGAAGCTGACGCCTTCCAGCGGATAGCGCAGGTGCCAGAGATTGCCCTTCACTTCGACCTGCTGCACTTCGAGATCGGAGATCGCGGTGAGCAGCTTCGGGTCCCAGTTCACCAGCCGCTTGGCCTTGTAGATCAGGCCCTCGCGATGCAGCTGTACGAACACCTTGATGACGGCGCGCGACAGCCCCTCGTCCATGGTGAAGCGCTCGCGCGACCAGTCGCACGACGCACCGAGACGCTTGAGCTGATTGATGATGATGCCGCCGCTCTCGGCCTTCCACTGCCAGACCCGCTCCAAGAACTTCTCGCGGCCCATGTCGCGGCGGCCGGGCTCCTTGCGCTCCATCAACTGCCGCTCCACCACCATCTGGGTGGCGATGCCGGCGTGGTCGGTGCCCGGCTGCCACAGCACGTCGCGGCCGCGCATGCGCTCGAACCGGCACAGGATGTCCTGCAGCGTATTGTTGAGCGCGTGGCCCATATGCAGCGAGCCGGTGACGTTCGGCGGCGGAATCACGATCGCATAGGGCGCGGCGTCACGGCGGTCGGGCCGGCCGGCCTTGAAGGCGCCTTCGGCCTCCCAGGCTTGCGCGATACGGCCTTCGATCTCGGCGGGTTGGTAGGTTTTTTCGATCATGGCGGGGTCGATTCTGCTGGCGCCGGCTGGCTGGAAAAGCGTCGGACGCGGCCGTTGGAGCGTTTTCGAGCGAATTGGAGTCCGGTTCGCGTCAAGAAAACGCGACAAAACAAAAGCTGTGGCGGCGGTTCTGATTCCGGCAGAACCGCACCCGCTCTAAAAAGCTTCCGCAGGCGAGCAAGTCAACCGCAAGCCGGGCCATGGCATGGCCCGGGTCATGGCCCGGGCGGCAATTATCGTGAAAATTGAAGCGTGATGACGGCTCAGCGGCCGCGCGACACCCGCTCGATCTCGGCACGGACGATCCGCTCGACCAGTTGCGGCAGATTGTCATCGAGCCAGGACTTCAGCATCGGCCGCAGCATCTCCTTGACCAGATCCTCAAGGGTGCGGGCGTTGTTGCTGAGCACGGTATGAGCCAGCGAGTTGAACGCCGAATCGACCGCCGCGACCGTGGCGCGCGACAGGATCGGCGCTTCCATCGGGGTATCAACCGGCGCCGGCGCGGCGCGTTCGGCAGCCGGCGCGACCCAGCTCGGCGCGGCCGGTGGTGGCGGCGGCTCTTTCCTGATGCTGTCGCGCACCGCTTCGGCGAACTCGACGTCATTGTCGGCTTCGACCGCCTGAAATGCTGGCGCGGCGGCCGGCGCCGGATCAGGCAGCGCCATGTCGTCGGTGAGCTCGAACACCTCTTCCTCTTCGGGCGCCGGTGGCGGCGGCGGTTCGGGCGCGGCCACCCGCGGCGGCGGACGCACCTCCTCCTCTGCCGTCACATCGTCGAGACCGGCCAGCAGCGCGTCGATGTCGTCCTGGCTGTTGCTCTCCGCAGCCGGCGGCGCTGGGGGTGGAGATGCAGGCTTAGCGGGTGCGGCCGCAGGATTACTCATGGCAGGCGCCTTTGCCGCCGGAGCAGCGGCCTTTGCGGGTTCCGGTTTGGGAGCGGCGGCGGCTGGTGCGGGCGCAGGAGCCGGTGCGGGCGCAGGCGCCGGCGCAGCGGCGGCCGGCTTTGCTTCATCATCCGCAATAATGCGCCGGATCGACGCCAGAATCTCCTCCATCGAGGGCTCTTGAACCTTTGCAGGCTGCGTCATCTCCCACTCCACATCGTCAACGCACTAGCTCTACACCAAAGCGACACAGGTGTGCTCATTCCGGATTCGCGACACCGGATTTTCACGGCGCAAACCTGACTTGTCCCCAGATCAAAAGGTTCGGGCTTTTGGTTCAAGCTGGTAGTTATCCTGGGCCCCGCCGATAGCGGCGGCCGCCCGGCTCGAATCGCCATCCGATCCGTACTCGACGGTAAGCCACGGTAGGATTTCATTGCAAGACAGCGAAGCCAGCCGGCCATGGTAGTGCGCTGGTTATTCGCGCGCGATCAACGGCGCATCGTCAGCAATGACGCGCGATCGACAACGCGCGATCGCCGATGACGCTCAATCAGAAACGAGGACTGCTTATCACAGCCATGGCCAATCAGGCCGCACCGTCGCAAGCACGCATCAATCATCAGGTGACGGCTCAGCGCGCGGTTCAGTGGTCGCGTTCGAGAAAACGAGCAGCGGTTTTGATCACATGATCAAAACCGCACACTCAGATCAGCAGTCGATACCGCCGCTCAGCGGCCGTCAGGGGTGCGGACGCCGACCCAGCTGTCGCGCACCTGATGATAATGGACGCTCGGGTCATAGACCGTGGTGTTGAGCTTCAGCACCTGCGGCGACAGCCGGCCGACCGCGCTCAGCACCGAATAGGATGCCACCACCCGGTCATGCTGCGCCGTCACCAGCGCCACCCGCGCGTTGACCAGCGCCTGCTGCGCGTTCAACACGTCGAGCGTGGTGCGCTGCCCGGCGCGCGCTTCCTCACGCACACCATTGAGCGCGATTTCCGAGGCCGTCACCTGTGCCTGCGCCGAGGCCACCTGCGAGCGCCCGGCCTGCAACTGGCCCCAGGCCTGCACCACGCTGGCGCGGGTCTGGTCGCGCACCTGCTCCAGATTGAGGCGCTGCTGCGCCAGCGTCTCTTTCGACTGCCGGATCAGCGAATATTCCGCGCCGCCCTGATAGACCGGCACCGACAATTGCGCCACCGCCGAGCCGACGAACTGTTTGGGCGAGGCGATCGTCTGCTCATAGCTCTGCTGGGCGTTGGCCTGCAGCGTCAGCGTCGGGAACAGCGCGCCCTCGCTAACCTTGACGTTCAGATAGCTGACATCGATGCCGAACATCGCCGCGGTGACATTCGGATTCTCGATCAAGCCAAGCTCGATCGCCGCCGCCAGCGTGCCCGGCAGAAAACGATCGACCGGCGAACCCGGCGCCAGCGCTTCCGGCTCGCTGCCGATGATGCGGCGGAAATTCGCGCGGGTGGTGGTCAGGTTCGATTCGGCGGCGAGCTGCTGGGTGCGCCCGGCCGCGAGCTGCGCCTCGGACTGCGCCACGTCGGTGCGCGTCACTTCGCCGACATTGAAACGGTCGCGGGTCTGCTTGAGGGTCTGTTCCAGCACCCGCACGTTGCTGCGCTGCACTTCGACGATCGCCGAGTCGCGCAGATAGTCCATATAGATGGTGGCCGCCGCCAGCAGCACCGACTGTTCCAGCACGCGCAAGCCTTCGCGCGCGGCCGACACCTGGCCTTCCGCGGCCCTTGTGCGGTTGGCGGTCTGGTTGCCGTTGAACAGAGTCTGGCTGATGGTGGCGCCAAAAGCGCGCGGATATTGCGTGCCCTGCAGCGATAATTGATTGCCGCCGAACCGCGAGGTGCCTTCAGTATATTGATAGCCGCCGCTCGCGGTCACCGCGATCTTAGGCCGATAGCCCGATAACGCCTGCGGCACGTTCTCGTCAGTGACGCGCACCGAGGCGCGCTGCGCATTGAGCTGCGGATTGCTCTGATAGGCCCGCACCAACGCCGCCTCAATGGTGTCGGCAGACACTGGCGTTACCGCAAATGGCGTCAGCGCCAATGCCAAAAGGCTAACGCCGGCCGCCAGTTTTTGAAACCCACCCATCCTGCGTAATCCATTGCTGGTCATGGCAAACCGAGATTGACCCCGGGACTCAGTCAGCCGTGCCCCATCCCCAGACGTCAAAGCACCATATGCTAGCGATCTTGGTGAAGGAACCCCGGAAGCCGGTCCCCGAAACGAATGCTGTGACGCTGGGTCGTTCCCGCCACACTTGGTTTCGTTCACCTACCGCCACACACAACTAAAAAGCGAATTCTACCGGCTTCTGCAACCCGGGCAACACCGGAGCCGTGATATCGAACAGTACCCGGCTGCCGAAATCGCCTTCGGAGCGAATCACGATCTCGGCCCGAGGCGGTTGGCTGCGGGCGAAGACGCCGACCAGCCGCCCACCCAGGCGCAGCTGCTGGTACAGCTCGAGCGGCACGATTTCGGTCGCGCCATTGAGCATAATGACGTCGAACGGCGCCCGATCCGGCGCGCCATGCTCTGCGGGCGCGGTCTGCAGCTCGATATTGCCAAAACCGCCCAGCCGCTTGAGCATGTCGCGGCCCTGCTCGGCCAGCGCCGGCTGGCTTTCGGTGGCGGTCACCCGGCCCGCCAGCTTGGCGGCCAGCGCGGCGAGATAACCCGTGGCACACCCCACCACCAGTACATGGTCATTGCTATGCAGATCGGCCGCCTGCAGCAGCCGCGCGGTCACCGCCGGCCGCAGCAGGCAACGCGGCGGCTCACCTGGCGCGGCGACATTGAGATCGAGGTCGAGATAAGACATGTCGCGCAGGTTCGGCGGCACAAAACCGTCGCGCGGCACGGTGCGCATCGCGTCGATGATGCGCCAGTCCGTGACGCTGCTCGGCCGAATCTGCCCGTCGACCATGTTGCGGCGGGCGGTGGAATAGTCTGACATCCCCAAAAATCCCTGCACTCGTCACGGCTTGTTGCCGAGGCGCGCCATGTTTGATGCAAGGGATTTGAAAACGCAACGCTTGTCGCAAGCATCCGCTCGCAAGCATCAGCGATCGATCGCCGGGGACGCTACCGGCGGCGGCGCCGCGCCGATCTCGCGAGGTACGGCAGCCCCGAACGAGAATCCCGGGCACTGGCGCCCCGAATCCAGCAGCAAAAATGTCCGCCAAGCGACGCCGATCCGCGCCAAAGTGCTGCCAAACGGCGCCTTCACAGCCTCTGGCGCGCTCGGACCAGATCCTTTCTTCATTTAATTTCAGTAGCTTGGAGCTGACTTTGGAAAACCATGAAATTCAGGTCGCGGAACCGTCACTTCCCTCTTTGCAAGCCGATCGAGCTTTGTTATACGCTCCGCACGCGACGAGGTTTCGCGCTGTTCCCTGGTAGCTCAGTGGTAGAGCAACCGGCTGTTAACCGGTTGGTCGCTGGTTCGAATCCGGCCCGGGGAGCCATTTTATCCAAAATCCATATCATCCAAGCACATCACGCAAGCAAGTCATGCGACGGCTCAGCCGAGCCGCACGACGCATAGCTGCGTCGGATCGCCGCTCTGGGCCGGTCTGCGGAGACGCCCCATGTCGCTTTGGCAAACGATCAAAAACGCCTTCATTCCCTGGAATTTGCTGCGATCGGATCAGACCGCACACGAAGGCGTGCGCACTATCGATTACGGTCAGCTGCTGATCGATGGCGCCAATGGCGATATTTCCGACATGGCGCGGGTGATCGAGCGCGAGCGCACGCCGTCAGAGCATGGCGCCGAGCCGAGCGCTCAGCAGCCTGATCAGCCCACCGCCCCAGTGCGCCGCGACTGATCTCGATCGCCAAGCGCGGCTCAACCGCCACGCCGCCGATACCGAATCGGATCGTCAAACACAAAGCGGCCGGATCGCACCCGATCCAGCCGCCTTACGTGCTCGCGAGGCAGCGGCAGCCGCCTGATCGCGAACTAGATCCGTTCCGTTTCCGGCTCGGCGATCGGCGCGGCGTCCGTCTTGCGCTCGGCTTCCTGGCCGTGTTCGACGGCATCGGCGGGCAGCTGCAGCACCACAGCCTGCTGTCCGGGAAGGAGATCGTTGACCAGCACCACGGTGCCGTCGGCGAATTCCAGCGCATCGTGATGCTGGTTGGGCTGATCCTCGTTGATCTTGCGGAACCGCGCCAGCTTCTGATGCACCGTGCTGCGGAAGATGGTCCGCTGCACCCTGACATCTTGGGCGAATGCGATTTCGGTGCCCGGCATCATGCACACGGCAACCGCCTCATCGTCCACTGACGCAAACCCCCGCGTCGAGGTTTGCGCGAATCCAGTCGAAACCAGCGTCTCCGCCACTTTCGCTGGCCTCGAGGCAACACCACTCAGACTGTAATCGCACATGGAAGATCTCCTCGCATGTCGAATGGCCACCCAGCGCCAGAGATAAAGATCGGCGCCCGGCTTCGTTCCTGGTGGCGGCCGCGCGCCAGCCAACAGATCGCGAGCGAGCGGTGAGCGCGCCGCGCGGCGCCGGAACGTCTTGCCGGGGCGCCGGTTGGTCCGGCTCTCAAGCAGGAGCAGCCGCATGAAACGAATCGGAATGATCGCCATGGCGACGGTGCTTGCCCTCGCCGCCACCGGCTCAGCCTTCGCCCAGCAAAACGTCGCCCGCCCCGGCTGGAGCCCGAATAACCGCCCCTATGTCAGCGACCAGCAGCGCCAGGCCGAGCAGCGCCGGCTGACCCAGCAAGGTTACGGTTTTTGGCCGGGCGACGTGGCCGCGGGCGTGGTCGGCGGCGCCCTCGGCGCGGCGGGCGCAATCGCGACCGCGCCGTTCGGCGGGCCCTCCGCCTTCTATGACGACCGATATCGCTATGAGCGCTATGCGCGGCGGAACGGTTTTGTCTGCGAACCGGGCACCTGGTTCCAGGGCGAGGATGGCCGCGCCCATCTGTGCCAATAAGCACGCCAGCCCCGTCGCCGCGCTGCGTCCACAAGCGTCGGACCACGCGGCGGCAGCCATTCTGCAATTTCACTAAAATTGCAGCCATCGGCGCAACGGGCCAACAACAGCGCTCTGTCACACTCCCTGGCAATCAAGGGGATGGCGTGATGAACGAGTACGAATACAACCAGATGTTGGACGACATCGCCTGGGCCCTGGATGACAGCATCCAGGACAATGTGCCGTCGGCACAGGTGATCCGGCTGCCGCTGCGCGCCGCCAATGACAACGGCCTCGAATGGCCGCTGCTGCCATTCCCGGACGATTTTATTGCCTGACGGCGATTGAGCCCCAGACAATCTGCGCACTTATGGCCGGGCCCGTCCCGGCCATCGACGTTTCTAGACTAAGGCACCGCCTGTAAGCGCAGCGCGTTATTCCGGCACGCCAAACAGCGTCCGTTCCTGCTCAAGCAATGTGATGTCGGGATTTCTGGAGGCCACGTCGGGAATCGAACCCGAGTAAACGGTTTTGCAGGCTCAAAAGGCGGTGTTTGCCGGGGTCCCTGACTTTCAATAATCACTGTTTTTATTGCAAGAATATCGATTGACGTCCGTTTACTTGGGCCAAGATTGATGGCAATTCTATGCCTGGGGACCCTTTTCCAGGTAAACGGTTTATGCCGAAACTCACCAATGAGCTGATTGAGCAGATCGTCGCCGCAGGCGTCGAGCGTACCGTTTTCGACAGCGCAACACCGGGCTTCGGCTTCCGGCTCACGGCCAAGGGGAAGGCCATATGGATCGCCCGAGCCCGCGCTGGCACCAACCGCGCCAAGATCAGCCTGGGCACCTATCCCGAAAAGAAGCTGTCGGCCGCCCGCGCCGAGGCGCACGCCGCGTTGCGAGACATCCGAGACGGCAAGGACCCTCGGGCCGAAAAGGCAATTAGGCGGGCCGCTCTCGTCGCCGGGCAGATCACCGTCGCCGAACTCGCCGAGCGATGGCTAAACGAATACGTGCGCCCCAAGCTGAAGCCGCGGACGATCGCCGATTACGAGCGGCTGGTCGAGGACCGGATCAACCCGCGGCTCGGCGCCATGCCCGTCGCGCAGGTGTCGAAAAGCGACGTGATTAGCTTCCACGCCTCAATGGCGAACACGCCGCGCCGGGCGAATTACACGGTCGCGACATTCCGCGCCTTGATGACCTTCGCCGAAGACGTCGGATTGCGGCCGCCGCTCTCCAATCCCGCCCGCAAGGTCAAGATGTACCGCCAAGGCCAACGGGAGCGCTTCCTTTCCGAGGAGGAAATCGGCAAGGCCGCCGACGCCATCGCCGCGGCCGAGGACGAAGGCAAGATCGGCAAGCACGCCGCGGCCGGGCTGCGGCTGGCGCTGTTCACCGGAGCGCGGTCAGGCGAAATCTGCGCGGCGCTGTGGTCGCATGTCGATTGGCAGCGAAAGCAAATCCGCCTCCCCGACAGCAAGTCGAACGAGCCGCGAACGATCCACCTCAGCGACGCTGCGATCGAGATCCTGAAAGACCTTGACCGCGTCGGCCCCTACATCGTCGCGGGCGCCATCAAAGGCGAGCCCTACAAGAACCTGTCCCGTGCCTGGATCATCGCTCGGGCATACGGCGGGCTGCACGATGTCCGGCTGCACGATCTGCGGCACAGCTACGCCAGCCTCGCCGCCGGCCGCGGCGTCTCGCTGCAGATGATTGGAAAGCTGCTCGGGCACAAGGTCCCGGCGACGACACAGCGCTACGCGCATCTGGCGCGCGACGCTGTGGCAGCAGTCAATGACGAACTTGGCGCCGCCATGAGCGCAGCAATCAGTAGCCGCAAGGGAGCGAAGCCATGATCGATGGTCGCTATACCGACGCCGAGAGGCAATGCATTGCAAAGGCCGCGCGCTGCAGAGATGAGGAAACACTGAACGCCATTATCGGCGATCTAGAGAAATTCGTGAGGCTGAACTCTTCGCCCGCGCTCATCAACGCGAAGCAAGATCGCAAGTTGTGGAATGATGTTTCGAAGAAAACAGAATCCCTTGCTTCGGCTTTGGCTCGAATTGAGTGGTGGGACCCTAGCCCCTTCGACCACATAAGGAAGCATGGCGAGATTGAACGTGCCGCGTTCGTCACAAAACTCAACGAATTGGCCGAATATTCGCGAGTTATGAGTAGTTTCTCAAATCGACTCGTTCCATCGGTGCGCGTTAGCAAGAACCGATGGTTGTTTCGTGGCGTCTTTTGTGTCTGGACCGATCGCCTCGGCTTTAAGCTCCGCTTCTCCCGCGATGCGGATACGAAAAGAGTGAAGGGACCGCTGTGGGATTTCTTCGAGGCAGCAGCAACCCCAGTCCTTGGAACCAATCTCCCAAGCAGAGAGACGTTCGCAGACGCGGTGGAAGCTGAAAAGCAGCGGCGGGCAAAAAGGCAACTGACCAATTCCAACCGGACAGGGACGTACGCTACGGAGGAGAACATATAGGGGGATAGAGAATTGCACTTTTCTCGATCCCACCATCTGTGCGCAAACCGACCCACGGCGTAATTGAACTATCGGTTTCAACGCTAACCGATAGGACAGCAATGACAGCAACTGCCAACAACAGCCGCTCGCCGGCTGCGAATGCCGCGCCGTCCACCGTAAATCCCGATGAGCTAATCGAGGCCACAGAGGCCGCCACGCTGCTGCGGCAGAAACCGCAGACGCTCGCAGCCTGGCGCTGCGACGGTAAGGGTCCCGAGTACGTCAAGATCGGCCGACGCGTGCTCTACCGACGCGATGCGATCTCGTCTTGGCTTGCCTCTCAGATCGTGCAGCCCGGCGCCAAGGCGGCATGACCATGAGCTCCCTCACCCAAACAGCGCCGCGGCCGGCGCGCGACGTCGACCTCTCCAGCGCCGTTGCCGCTTATTCCGGCCGGCATCTTCTCGGCTGGATTGCCGAGCGGTCCGATCGCTGCGAGGCGATCTGTCCCGATGGCAAAAGTCTAGGCTTGTTCAACAGCGCGCGCGCGGCTTGGGCCGCGCTCTCCGAACAGCAAGGGGTGAAGTAGCGATGGCGCAGATCGTCCCATTTCCCCCCGCGCGTCGTGTCGATTTCGTCGAGCGCCACGCCCGCATGATCGCCGGAATGTCGGCAGAGGCAGGCGAAGGCCATATGCAACGCCAGATCGATATCCAGCGGCAGACGCTGGAGCGGAAAGGCGTCGCCGCGGACCTGATCGAAGCAGAGTTGAAGGCGCTTGAAAGCGCAATCCGCGCCGCGTTGTGGCGCACCATCATGGCGCCGGGAGGTCGCGCGTGATGAGTAGCGCTTGGAAAGGTGCCGATAACTCGCGGAAACGAAAGGCGCGAGCGCTTCCGACGGGCTCGGGTTACTGCGTCCCTCTCCCCTGTGACTTGCTTGCGAGCCCCGCCTGGGCGGCTCTGTCCCGTCAGGGTGTGCGGCTGTTGACGGCTCTCATGATTGAGCATGCCGAACATGGTGGGGAGGAGAACGGGAGCCTGAAGGCACCATACGACACGCTCAAAGGTGTCCTTCGCCGCGAGACAATCAAGGACGTCATCCACGAGGCGAAAGCCCTCGGGCTTATCGACGTGGATTTCGGAAAGCGGGCGCATGGGTCCAGGCGACTCCCGTCAACATACCGCCTCACATGGTTGGGGACGCCGGACGGCCTGATGGCAACTAACGAGTGGAAGGCGATCAAGACCGAGGAAGACGCACGGCAGAAGATCGCAACCGCCAAGGCCAAGCTGGAGCACGAGCGCGCTGTGAAGAGAGCCACGCGGGCGGACCGAGCCGCCCGCGGCAACAACTCACAAGCGAGGGCCGCATGATCACAATTTTTCCCCAGTACCGTTTTTCGCAATTACCAGTACCGGTTTCCACACAAAAAGTAGGAAAACCGGTACTTGGTGAAAAGTCCGAATTCCACAAAGCCCAACGAAATCAATACCCGTCTCACTTCCCCACCAAGTACCCCCTGGGGGAACTGCTATCTAGATTCTGGCTATAGGGGGACGCCGTGAGCAGCACCGCGACCCTGGCCGCCATCAGTCGCGAACTCGACGAAGCCGCCGAACAGGCACGGCTCGGCTACGAGTTCTCGCCCGGCTCCTACACGTATTCAGCACTGCGGGCTTGCCTGTCCGCACGCGACGCCTTCGCAGCCTATCGGGCCATCGTGGACGATGAGACGGGCCGGCGCCCTCAAGGCGCCGGGCACACTGAACGGGGGCTGACATGACGGACCTGAATGAAATTAGCGCGGCCAAACCTTCTGCAGATTTGCAGTCGCACGTGACGGTCAAGCAGGTGGCCAAGGCGATGAACGTGTCGGAGCGCAGCGTGTACATGGCGGCGAAGGTATGTCGCCTGCGCCCCGACCTGGAGGCGGAAGTGATGGCGGGCCGGATGTCACTGAACGAGGCGCACCGGCTCGCCACGGGACGGCGGAAGGCCACGACTTGGGATCGCTTGGTCGCGGCCTGGAACAACGCGAGCGACGACGATCGGGGTCGCCTGATCCTGCAGATTTTGCGAGCCCTGCCGTGATCAGCGTTTTGCCTTCAAGCCGAGTTCGACAAGCCGGCGGATTGCTTCCGGCCGGGTCGGCGGGTCGTCCTGCCGCTCGATCCAACGATCGATCTCGGCGAGCTGTTCGTCGGGCAGACGGACCAGAATGCCGGCCTTGCGGCCTCCGGTTGACGGACGGCCACGCCCTTTTTTTTGGATATCCCGAATTGACTTCACCATGAAAAAGGGATATCCCAAAAGTGAGCCGAGAGCAAGGTGCAGCGCGCTCCCGGCCTTAGCCAACCGCTGCAAGGCTGTTTCCGTGATGACCCGGTCTGATGGCGCGCTCGGCGCGCAACGGGTCGTCGCGCCCTGAACCACGCCGCACGGCACCGGGGCAGCCGCGCGGCGATCACCAGCCCCACCACAGAAGGAAAACACCATGACCACCGATGACAACTTCAAGAAACGCCGATCGACCACGATCCTGATCGAGCTGACGCGCCGAATTTACGATCAGTGCATCGAACAGGGACGCGAGGATCTGGCGAACGGCGTATGGCTGCTTGAAAAGCTCGCTCTCGCGAACCCGGAAGCGGTGCGCAACAGCCGGGCCGAACTGCTCGACGTCCTGAAGCAAGACGACTGGTTGATCGAGACTGCCGCGCACCTCGACAGCTACAATCGCGCCCTGGTCGAACGCCAAGACGCCAACCTCCAGTAATCCCCAAACGGCTCGGCATGGCGTTGCAGCGCCATTGCCGAGCCTCACCTGACCCACCCTCGGATTGGAGAATCCACATCATGGCTCAAGCTGAAACGTCAAATACCACACCCACCGCGACACCGTCACCCGCCGGACAGGAAATGACCGCCGCGCGGATCCTGGCGAACGCCCGCAATGGCTTCGTCATGGTCAACACCAAGCTTGGCGAGGCCATCGCGGCGCATCGGACCGCGTTCGCTCAGGCACAGCGCAGCAACGATATCGAGGAGCACCGCGCCGCCGGGCATGCCCTGCGCGCCGTTGTGCTCGCCAGCGCGCGGCGGACACCGGGCGGGCTCGAACAGCAACTCGCCTATCTCTCTGAACAGCCGTTGTCGGCATGGGTTTTCCCCATCGGCGACATGACCGCGTCAGAGGTGCGGGATAGCACGCTGGCGATGGTGCGGGCCGACCTCGAAGCTGGGGCCGCAGCATGAGCACGGTTCTGGCAATGGACCTGGAGGAACCGCTCGACAAAATCGAGGATTTCAGCTTGGCGCTTATGTTGATTTTTTCGAAGGATCGCGACGACGAAGGACCGAACGTCGACCGGGCACTCCATCGCCTCGCGATGGAAATCCACTCGCAAGCGAAAATCATTGAACAGTACATCGCGAAAACGGAGTGCGCAGCATGAGCACGGTCGAAACCAGCACCAACGATCTGCCGACTCTCGACAAGCCTCCGGCCGGATGGCACGTCCTCAGCGTTGCGCGTAGCGCCAGCCGGTCACGGGACTGGCTGGCACTCATGATCGACGTCGAGCCCGACGACCTCAAGAACTGCGAATGTGACTTCCCGGCCAAGCTGTGGGTTCACCCGAAGGAGTACCGGCCCGGACCGCGCCGCGCACAGCAATGCTGGGTTCGCGTCCCCGGAAAACATCGCAGCGAGGACGCGGCTTTCGAGGCCGCTGAAACCATGGCCGCGGTCAAGCACTGATTAGCCAAATCACCACCACGACACGACCCGCCGGCCCTCAAAGCCGGCGGGTTTTTCGCCTCTGCGAACTCAGCAGGATTCGCGGCGGCCCACATCGCGGCGGCACGCTCCTCTCTGCGCGCTTCTACTGTACCAACTTGGTGCAGTGAATTAGCCTCTACCCACTGCCCAAAGCTCTTGTCGTCGTCGGGGTTGAACAGCTTCCGCCCTTCGTTCAACGCCGCGCAGGAACGTGGCGAAGTAGCGACTAGGGCAGACCAGAACCTTCTTCCGAACGAGAAGAAGGTTTCAGTAGCGGATATCGGCCTAACTCACAAAGACAGCCACGAAGCCCGCCTAATCCGAGATGCCGAGACGGCCGACCCTGGCGAGGTCTTGTGAGTTGCGGAGTACTTGGCGGGCTTGCGAGAGACGGGCACCGCTAAAATCTTTACTCAGTAAATCTTTTTCGCTCTTGTTGCCGCGGCCCCTCTTTTCCGGTTCCGGGTAGATCATCGCCACCGCCATCGCGCGTTGGCCCGCGCTCATGTGGCGGCGGTTGATGTTCACCAGCGTTCGCCGCCTTCCGTCCCGCTGCGGTTCGATGAAGCGCAATGCGTACTAATCGACGCTGACAGATACTAACTGTTTGTGCGCTACGTCCGGCGCGATCTGGCAAGGATTATTCATTCTTGGCCACGAGGGCGTCCCACGGAGGTTTTCGGCCCGTTGAACTACGCCGAATATCTGCTACGCATGTAGTATGTCGGATCACGAACTAATCACTTCTGAGGTGTGTGCACTCGCCGGCGTCAAGCCGGTCACGCTGTCGGCGTGGCGAAACCGGCTCGGCTTTCTGCCACGCCATGACGAGCGCCAATGCCGATACTCGTTTTCTGATCTGGTGGCGACGCGCCTGATGGCGATCCTGACTGAACGCGGTGTCGCAGCAAGCGACGCGCTGCGGATCGTCGCCACAATCGTCGAGGAAGTCGATCTTGATCAGCCGGGCTGCGCCAAGGTCGCAGTTGGCCGGCAACCCGACGGCGAGCTGGCGGCGCGAACATTCTATTGGGGAGCTAACGACATTCACGATTTCGCTGACGATGTCATCATCGTCATTTCGGTCGGCGCCATCGCATGGGCCATGTATCTCGGCATCTGCCAGCTCCGCGGCCTCGCCCCCAAGATCAATCAGGTGGCCGCATGAGCATCCTTGGCAAAATCACTCGCCTGTTCACCCGAAATTATGAAGCCGCGCAAGGCGGCCGGCGCTGGCGCAACGCTGGCGAGATGGCCGCGCCGCTCTCGGCGATGCACGCCGCGCGGGGTACGCTCGCCAGACGAGCCCGGTTCCTGGTGGCAAACAATCCGCTGGCGTCATCCGCTGCCGAGGGATGGGTTTCGGGCCTGATCGGCAGCGGCATCAAAGCGCAGAGCGCACACAGCGACGCCGCGCTACGCCAGCGCCTGAACCTGGCGCACGAAAATTGGACGGACAGCGCGGACGCCGACGGCCTGAGCGATCTGTATTTCTTGCAGGCGACGATGGTCCGGCAAATGGTGATCGCGGGCGAATGCTTCGCCGCGCTGATCACGGACAACGGACGGCTGCGCATCCGATTGTTGGACCCCGAGCAGATCGACCACAGCCTCAACCGTGAACTCGGAGACGGCCGGAGGATCATTCAGGGTATCGAGTTCAGCGCGACCGGCCAGCGTGTCGCATACCACGTTCTGCCGAGCCCGCCGGGCCTGCCGTTCGCCGCGCTGCCGCTCACGCCGGTTCGCGTTCCGGCCGAAGACATAGTGCATCTTTTCAAGCCCGAGGTTCCCGGCGCCGTCCGCGGCGTGTCGTGGTTCGCGCCGGTGCTGCTGCGGCTCGCCGATCTGGAGGACTGGCGTTCAGCGCAACTCATGCGCCAGAAGGTCGCGGCGATGTTGGCGGGCTTCGTCACCAGCCCCGATGGATCAGGCCAGCCGTTTGACGGCACACAGACCGGCGCAACGCTCGAAGGAGGTCTTGAGCCGGCTACCTTGAAGTACCTGGCGCCCGGGGAAAACATCATATTCAGCGAGCCTGCCAAGATCGGAGAGGAAGTCGTCGACTTCGCGCGGATCACCGAAAGAGAGATAGCAGTCGGGCTCGGCTTACCGTCGTCGACCCTCACGGGGGACTTGTCCGACGTGAATTACAGCTCGATCCGCGCCGGCCTGGTCGAATGGCGGCGCCGGACCGAGGCACTGCAGCATGGCGTTATTGCTTTCCAGGCGCTGCGGCCGATTTGGCGACGCTGGGCAACCCTTGAGGTTCTGAGCGGGCGCTGTAGCGGCACCGTGGAAGCCGCGCTGCCGGTCAAATTCATCACCCCCCGTCAGGCGTGGGTCTCACCGAAAGACGACGTCCAAGCCGAGTTGGCCGCCATCGCCGGTGGCCTCATGTCCCGCCGCGAAGCCGTCGCTTCCCGCGGCGTCGATATCGAAGCACTCGACGCTGAGATCGCAGCCGATAAGGCGCGCAGCGACGCGCTCGGGCTGGTGTTCACCGCAAAACCGAAACCCACGGCAGCCGAGCTGATCGCCACGGCGAGCGAGGAAAGCGAATGACGATCGAAACCCGCAGCGCTCCGGATCTTCTCACCCGCGAGGCGCCGATCCGCGCGACGAGCTGGGACGCGGAAACCCGCACCGTCGAAGTGGTGCTGTCAGTCGGCGCATCGGTGGCTCGGTTCGATGCCGCCGGAGAGTATGACGAGATCCTTGAACTACGCGGAGCCAAGGTGCCGGCGCTGCTGCCGCTGCTGAACAATCACAATCGGTTCGATCTGGAGGGCCGGATCGGCGAGGTCACCAACGTCAAGCTGGTGCGGGGCCAGTTGATCGGCACCGCGAAGTTGTCCCGCCATTCGACGTTGGCGCAGCGCATCGCTGCCGAACTCGGAGAAGGAACTAAGTACGGAGTTTCGATCGGCTACCGCGTGCAAGCGTGGTCAGAACGGATGAACCCCAAGACCAACCGGCGCGAGAAGGTGGCGAGGTCCTTCGACGTGCTTGAAGCGAGCCTCGTCAGTGTCCCGGCCGACCCGGCCGCAACAACTCGGAGTTATGCAATGGAAGACGAAACCACCAACGACCAGACCATTACCACCGCGCCGCCGGTTCAGACCCGCGCGCAGATCAACGCCGAGATCCGCAGCATCGCCGCCACCGCTGGCCTGCCGAGCACTTGGGCCGACCAGCAGATCGACGCCGAAGTGAGCCTCGACGCGGTCCGCGCCGCTGCGCTGCAGGAAATGGCGACGCGCAACGCCGCGGCGGCCTCGATCCGCACCACCGCCGCAACCGTGATCCACGACAACAGCGACCCGGTGGCGATCCGGTCCGCGATGGCCGATGCACTGGCGCACCGCCTGGCGCCGGGCGTGTGCAAGCTTGAAGGTCGGGCGGTTCAGTACCGTGGCACTCGCATCCTTGATCTGGTCGGCGACCTGGCAGTCGCAAACGGCGAGCGCATCAACGTCCGCGACCAAGACGCGCTGTTGCAGCGAGCGGTTGGTGCTCATTCCACTTCGGACCTACCGCTTCTGCTGGCGGACGCGACGAACAAGGCGCTGCTCGCTCAGTACCAAGTCGCAGCGCCGACCTACCGCAAGATCGCGGCGCGGAAGCCCTTTGTGGACTTCAAGGCTCACCAATTCCTGCGCGTCGGCGACTTCCCGGCCTTCTCTGAGATCAAGGAAGGCGGCGAGGTCAAATACGGATCGATCAGCGAGAACGCCGAGAAGGTCACGGCGAAGGAATACGGCACCGGCATTGCGATCGGCCGGCGCGCTTTGATCAACGACGACCTCAGCGCTCTGTCGGACTTCTCCAGCATGATCGCGATGCGCGCCGCGGTCGACGAGAACCGCTTGGCTTACGCGGTCCTGATCGCCAACGGCGCCCTGTCGGATACCAAGGCGATCTTCCACACCGACCACGCGAACAAGGCTTCATCGGGCACGGTGCTGGACGGCGACAACGTCGCCGCCGCAGTGGCCGCGCTCCGGGCACAGAAGAGCCTCGACGGACTGGTGTTGAACCTGCAGCCGGCATTCCTTGTGGTCGGACCGCAGCAAGAGGTGGCGGCACGCAAGCTGCTCGCCACGATCACCGCGACCAAAGCGTCGGATGTAAACGTTTGGTCCGGCTTCGCTGAGCTGGTGGTCGACGCTTCGATCACTGATAAGCGCTGGTATGTGTTCGCCGCACCGAGCGCCGCGCCCGTGCTTGTTTACGGCTATGTGGCCGGAAGCGAAGGGCCTGTTGTTCGCTCCGAACGCGACTTCAATACCCAAGCGATCAAGGTGGCCAGTTCGCTCGATTTCGCGGTCGGCGCGATCGACTATCGGGGCGCTTATTTCAATCCGGGCGCCTAACCCATGGCTGACCTCGTCAACATCGATGGCGCCGACGTCGATATCGAGAACCCTTGCGAAGTCGTCACAGCGCTTCGGAAAGTGGAACTCAAACTCGCCGCCGGCGCCGCAGTGGTGCGAACACGCTTCGGCGAGGACGAGGTCCAGTTCACCGCGGCCAGCATGATCCGGTTACGGGAGCTGATCGCGGAATACGAGCGCAAATGTGCAGCCCGGCAGGGCCGGCGCGTCAACACCTTCCTTCCGACCTTCAACAAAGGATTCGATCGATGAAAAATTTCTTGCAGCAAGGGGACGCGATCGCCGTCCCGGCCCCCGCCGACGTTAAGTCGGGTGATCTTGTGGTTGTTGGCTCGCTGTTCGGCGTGGCTGCCACCGATGCCGACAACGGCGCCGACGTCGTGCTGAACACGAGCGGCGTCTACACCCTCAACAAGAAAAGCGCCCAAGCCTGGACTGTCGGCGCGGCTATCTACTGGGACAGTGAGAACGGCGAGGCCACCACGGCGGCCGACGACGGCGGCACCCCGACCCCGACGGCCTTTTTGCAGATCGGCCACGCGGTCGCCACCGCTGCCAATCCGAGCGCAACCGGCGTTGTTCGGCTCAGCATCTAATCAGTGGGCGGTAACCATAGCGGCGTGATCAGTCGTTGAGCGTTGCGCGTTCCGCCCGAGTGACATGAGGCGCGTACCGCACGATCAGGTTGGAGTGATGCCCCAGGCGCAGAACCGCACGTGATCTCCTTACCACGTGCCCCCAAGCGCTCCCGCCGTCCCCGCCAACGGGGACGGCATCAACCCGAACCGGAGCCGATCGATGAACGAGATCCCAGCTACCGCACGCATTCTCGCCGAACTATCCGAACGGATCACCGCGCCGGCCCGTGCTGTCGCCGCGATCGTCGAGAGCATCCACCGCAACCGCTATCACCCACCGGAGTTCATCAATGACTGACACCGTAACCGTCCAACTGAGCAAGCCGATCACCCACGAAGGCAAGACGATCACCGAACTGGTATTCAATGAGGCTACTGTCGGCGATGCCTGCCTTGCTGATAGCGTCAAGGGCGAGACCAGCAAACTTCTCGCTATTCTTTCTGGGATGAGCGGCCAGCCGATGCCGTTGCTCATGAAGCTGTCGTTTCCTGATTTCAACAAGGTGGTCAACGCGACGGTGCCTCTCATGGGGGAGCTGCAACAGCAGTCGGATGGGTCGATGCCGTAGCGCTGATTGCCTCCGAGTTATCGACGCCAATTTCGGAAGTCGAGCGCATGAGCCCGACGAAGGCGCTGCAGTATCACGCCGCGGCGATCCGATTAATCAGGGCAAAGAACGGGACAAATTAGATGTCAGTGCTCACGTCAAAATTGATCCTTGAACTGATCGATCGGCTGACCGGGCCAGCGAAGAAGGCCAACGCCGCGTTGACCTCATTGAAGGCCGCGCAGGCGCGCAACAGTGCCATGCTCGCCACGACCTCGCAAAAGCTGGTTGTGGCCGGTGCTGCAGCCTACGGCCTCGCCAGAGGCATCGGCGCCCCCATCAAGGCGGCGATGGCCTTTGAGTCTGCAATGGCCGACGTCCGAAAAGTCGTCGATTTCGAGCAGCCCGACGGCCTGAAAAAGATGAGCGCCGACATCATCGAGATGTCGAAGCGCATCCCGATCGCGGCGACTGGCCTTGCACAGATCGCCGCAGCGGCCGGCTCGGCTGGTATGAGAGAAAGTGAAATCGCAGCATTCACGGAGATGACCGCAAGGTTGGCGACCGCGTTCGATATGACGGCCGGCGACGCTGGCGAGGCCATGGCCAAGGTTAAAACCGCGCTTGGCCTCACTGTGGAAGAGACAAGCGCACTCGCCGACGCGTTCAATCATCTGTCGAACAATATGGCGGCGAAGGCGCCGCAAATTCTAGATTACATGAAACGCGTTGGCGTTTCTGGACGGCAATACGGGTTTTCGGCTGAACAAACCGCAGCCCTTGGTGCTGCGATGATCGCGGCTGGTGCGGAATCCGAAGTAGCGGCGACGTCGTTCCGCAATATCGGCAAGGCGCTGTCGAAGGCCGACAATGTTTCGAAGGATACCGAGGCCGCATTCAAGAAGCTCGGCCTAACATCAATGGCCGTCACGAAGGCCATGCAAAAGAACGCCGTCGGTACGTTCAAGGCGGTGCTTAAGCGTGTGGCGAAGCTGCCCAAGTATCTGCAAAAAAGTGTCCTTACCCAGATCTTCGGCGAGGAAGCGCGCGGGATGGACCCGCTCGTCGATAACGTCAAACTCCTCGACGACTCGCTCGGGATGGTCGCGACCAAAACGAACTACCTCGGCTCGGCGACAAAGGAGTTCAAGGCAAGAACGGAGACCACAGCGAATGCTGTCCAGCTATTTAAGAACAGGCTGGAAGCGCTATCGATCGCGATCGGCGTGGCACTGCTCCCAGGTGTGAGAGACGCAACGACGGCGATGAACCCACTGATTGAGCGGCTGACAAAGTGGGCTGAAAGCAACCCCGCCATTGTTCGAGCTGTGACACTCACGACGGCCGGATTGATTGGTCTTCGCATTGCCGCGCTTGGCCTGAAGTTCGCATTCGGCTGGCTCTGGGGCGGCGCCCTTTGGGTCGCGCGTGGCGCTCTGGTCGCGCTGGGTGCGGCATCCGCGCCTCTTACAATCATCCTCGGCACGCTCGGCGCCGCTGCGATTTATGCCTACAACAATTGGAACGAGATCCTGCAGTTGTGGCAGCGCCTGAAGGAGCCTTGGCTAAATCTGGGCACTACGATTTCGGCAACGTGGGAGAAGATCGCCGCGCCGATGCGGACCAAGCTCGCCGAGATCGTCACCGCAGTGCGGGAGTTGCCGGAGAAGGTGAAGGCTGCGGCCTCTGGGATGTACGATGCCGGCGTGGCGCTGATCACTCAGCTCTGGGAGGGTATGAAAGCCAAGGTGCATGCGCTGCTCGGCTGGGTTTCAGGCATTGGGTCGCGGATCAAGAGCGCGATTGGTCTTGGCGGTGCGGCGCCTTCCGGTAGTCCGGCTGTTGCCGGCTCAAGGGCCACGGGCGGCCCGGTGCAGCGGGGCAAGTCTTACCTGGTCGGCGAGCGCGGCCCTGAACTCTGGCAAGCACCGGGTAGCGGCCGCATCCTCGACACCATGGATACCGTGCGCGCAATCAAGAGCGCGGCACTGGCCGGCGCAGCGCGGCACGCCGCAGGCGGTGCCAACATCAGCGCGCCAATTACTATCAGCATCCAGGCCGCCCCCGGTCAGTCACCCGAGGCCATCGCCGCAGCGGTTGAGCGCCGCTTGTCCGACAAGCTGAACCAGCTGTCCCGCGGCGCCTATTCCGACGGCTCATACACCTAACAGGGGGCAGCAATGGCAGAGGTTCGCATCCGCTGGGCCGACGATAATCTCAAGCGCTTCGGCAAGCAGATCGCCGCGCTCAACGAGGGCTTCCCGAAAGAACTGCCGCGGATCATCAATAAGGTTGGTGATCGCGCCAAAACACAGGTGATCCGCAACCTGACGAAGCAAACCGGCCTGCCGCGCGCAACGATCGTGAAGGCGATCGGCAACCCGAACCAAGCCCGCACCGGGAAGCTGTCATACGAGATGGTCACCCGTGGCGGGAATATCCGGCTCAAGTATCTGTCACCGCGGGAGACCAGAGCCGGCGTCGTGGCGAAGCCATGGGGCAAGCGAACCTTGTTCGCCGGCACGTTCATGAAGGGCGGGCGCTTCCCTGACCGCAAGGTCGTCGCCAAGTTCGACGGCCACGTGTACCGCCGCCTCAACACCTCGGGCACCAAGATCACCCAAGCGCGCTCCGGCATGTTCATCCCAACTGAGATGACCACCGGCGCAACCAAAGCAGCCTTCGAGGCGATCGCTGGCCCGCTGTTGCAGCAGCGCGTCGAAGCCGCACTAACCAAGCTGCTCAAATGACTGTAGCAGCCCCGTACAGTGGCGTTGTGGCCGTCCGCTATCACCCTACGTCAGTGCCACGCCAACGCATCCACGAGCCCCGCAGCGGCGGCAATCGGCCTTCTGTGTGCCAGCAATGGCGGGTCCTTCCCAGTGGCGAGGTGGAGCGGGGGCGCGCGACCCCGGGATTTCGTCCTATGAAGAAATTCACACAGCTTAATTTTGGCGTTTTGTAACGTGCTGAAAATTAAGAAGAAATATCGGGACCCCAATCTATCCAAGAGCGCGTTTGCCCGCTCGCTCGGGCTGACGCCGGCCCGTGTCTCACAAATGATCAAGGACGGGCTGCCCGTTGAGCCGAGCGGCAAGATCAACCCCGAGCGCGGGCGTGCATGGGTCCGTGTCAACGTCGATCCGCGGCGCAGCGCGATGCGGCCCGGTGCCGTGGTTGCTCCGGCTGTCCCGAGCGAGCGGGACCGGCTGGCGCGTGAACAGGCCGATGCCGTCGCGCTGAAGAACCAGAAGCTGCGCGGCGAACTGGTGTCGGCTGCGGAGGTGGAAAAGGGCTGGTCCGATATCCTGCGCCGGGTCCGGTCCAAGGTGCTGGCCGTGCCGGCTCGGGTCCGGCAGATGAATCCGCACCTGACCGCACGCGATATAGCGTCGATCGATGCCGAGCTACGCCGCGCCCTTGAGGATCTTGCGGGGGCGGCCGATGAACATTGAAGACATCACGCGCAACGCCCTGGCCGCGCTGCGGCCGCCACCGCGGCAGAAGCTGAGCGAGTGGATCGAGGGGAATGTCTACCTGCCCGATGGCGTGTCGGCGCTGCCCGGCCTGGTGAGGCTCTGGCCGTTTCAGAGAGAGATCGCGGACGCGATCGGCGACCCCGCAATCGAGCGGGTGACGCTCGTCAAAGCTGTTCGATGCGGATTTACAACACTACTCACAAGCGCGATCGGCTCATTCATCGCCAATGATCCGGCGCCGATCTTGGTCGTGTTACCTACCGAGGCGGATTGCCGAAGCTACGTCGTCAGCGACATTGAGCCGGTATTCGCGGCCTCGCCGGTGCTGGCCGGCGTGCTTGGTGACAGCACAGACGGGCGCGGTCGCAACACGCTGCTGTCACGGCTGTTCCCCGGCGGTTCGCTCAAGGTTGTCGCGGCGAAGGCGCCTCGCAACTTGCGAGGTCATAACGCCCGCGTGCTGCTCGTTGACGAAGTCGATGCAGCCGAGATCACGGCGGAAGGGCCGCCGGTGGCACTGGCCGAACGCCGGACTTTGTCATTTCCTGACCGACGGATCATCATCGGATCGACGCCGGTTTCCGAGGAAACGTCGTATGTGCTGCGCAGCTACGCGCTGTCGGATCAGCGCATCTTCGAGGTGCCATGCCTCGATTGCCGCGGCCTGAATGAAATCCAGTGGAAGGACATTCAATGGCCGGAGGGCCAGCCGCACCTGGCGCATTACGTCTGCCCGAGCTGCGGCAGTGTGATCGACGAGCGCCACAAGCCCGAGATGGTGGAGGCCGGGCTATGGCGTGCGACGCGGCCCGAGGTGACGGATCACGCCGGTTTCAGGCTCAACGCCCTGGTGTCGCTGCTCGGCAATGCGAGCTGGGGAAAACTCGCCACTGAGTTCGTCACTGCGAAGTCTGACGCCGGGATGCTGCAGGTGTTTGTGAACACGATCTTGGCGCAGGGCTGGCGCGAACAGGGCGAGGAGATCGACGACGCGGCGCTGGCGCGGCGGGCCGAACCGTTCTCACTGGATATGCTGCCCGAGGAAGTCTTGGCGATCACCGCCGGCGTTGACGTGCAGCGGGACCGGCTCGAAGCCACGTTGATCGGCCACTCGCGCGACAACGCGATGTTCATTCTTGGGCATGTTGTAATTTGGGGCCTGCCAGATCACGACACGACATGGGCCGCGCTCGACGATCTGCTCAAGACGCGTTTCCAGCACCCCTACGGCGGCAAGCTGGCGATCGACGCCGCGGCGGTGGATAGTGGCGACGGCTTATCGATGGAGCGTGTCTATGCGTTCTGCTGGCCGCGATCGTCGCGGCGCGTGCTGGCGATCAAGGGCGTCGCGGGCAACCGGCCCTTCATCGAACGGACCCGCCAGAAGAACATGCGTGGCGCGCTGTGGATCGTAGGGGTCGACGGCATCAAGGCGCATCTGGCCGCACGCCTGACCCGTGGCACGTCTATCCGCTTTTCAAACACGCTACCGGCGAGCTGGTACGAGCAACTGGCCTCTGAGCGCGCGGTGGTTCGCTTCACGATGGGACAGCCGAAGCGCCGGTTTGAGCGCATCCCCGGCCGGCAGGCCGAAGCCCTGGACTGCACCGTCTATGCGATCGCAGCCCGGCAAATCCTCACGACCTTGAATTGGGACGCGCGCGTCGAGGCGCTGCGCAACCCCGAGATCACCGCAGCACCAGTGGTGCGGCCCCGTGTCATTCGTTCAGCGTGGGTGGATTCGTGATGGCGAAGCGTGCACCTCACTTCAATGGTTATGTGGCCTACCGCTACGGCACCGGACGACCGATCACGCTGGCCGGCCAGCCGCGGGTTGACGTGGTGCCGCCCGCACGCCGCGACACGATCACGTCAGCAACGATCACCATTCTGGAGGGCTGGCGGTCCTCCAAGTTCGAGTTCGAGGGCGCTTGCCGTCATGGTGTCCGCGCCGGCTTGTGTCTCGACGGTTTCTCGTATCACTCCGCCGATGCATGGTCCGCGAAGATCGTCGGCGAGGCGCTGCGCCGCATCGGGGCGAGCCGTCCGACGTGGGGCGAAGGCCAGCCGGAATGGACGCAATACGCCTATGCGCCGATTGAGCACGTCGATTGCGAGCGGTGCGGCAAGCCCCTGACCGACGCCAAGGCGGGGCAACGATTCTGTAGTGCTGTTTGCTACAAGGCGGCCGCGTCGCTGCGCCATGCCCGGCTGCGGCGGGTGACGGATGCGGCGGAGCGAGCGGCGATAGCCGCGGCGAGCCTACGGGCTCGGCGCGACGCGACACGGCTGCACAAGACCAAGGTTTGCGAGAGCTGTGGCAACGTCTTTGAGGGCGCCAACCGTCACGCCCGGTTCTGCAGCTTGAAGTGCTTCGGCGATTCGCTGCGCACGCCGCATACCTGCATTCACTGCGGCGCGACGTTCATGGCGAAGGCGAGCAAAGGCCGGAAATACTGCAGCTCTGCATGTTCGGTCGAAGCCCGGAAGCAACCGCCGCCACCGCCACCGGCGCCGCTTGCCGAGCGGGTGTGCGGCTGGTGCGGCACTACGTTCCAGCCGGCGCGCAAGGACAAGTTTTTCTGCACCAAGAACTGCGCCCGCAACGATCGCAAGAAGCGGAAAGATGCCCCGGCCTTCATCTGCGAGGCTGCTGAATAACGCGCAGAGAAGGCCGCAGGCGCGTTTTTGTGTCTGCGGCTAGGTGTGTAGCGGCGAGACGGTAAATCGCACCAGCGTGGCTTATTTCGAGGGGAAACGGCTGTTACGGCGACGCCGACTCGTCGCCGAGCAAGTACATCCCCAACTCATCCTGGAGCTTGCGCAGATAATCGCGAAGTTCGGCCGCGCATCGTTCGCGCTTGTCGGCGCTCTTGGCCTGCCGACGTTCGGCCGCCATGTTGACGGATGCCTGAGCAACACTGGTCACGTTCACGTTGCGGCAACTGTCCAGAATCTCGCCAACGACGGCGAGGTGCAGGCTTTCCCAATTGTCAGGCGAGTTGAACCGCAACCAGCGAACGCGTTCTCGCCAATCGGCGTATTGCTCTCGTGTCGGCATGTCCATGGCTCAACCTTCCTTCGTCGCAGGCCGAATCACAAGCCGCAGTTGCAGGCTGTCCACTGTCCGAACGGACAGCCGGGCGCCAAGGGCACGCACAGTGTGCGTACTGCGGGCCGCGGCGGTGCTATCGTCCCGGCCATGAGCCTCAAGATCACCCTTGGCGAGATGCGCGCTGCCGGCGCGCGGGCCGTGCTGGTCTATTGCCGCGCCTGCGGTCATGGCACGCGGCTTGATGCCGATCGCTGGCCGGATGACGTGCGGCTGTCCGATCTTGAGCCCCGGTTCACCTGCAAGGCGTGTGGCGCCCGCGGCGCCGATGTCCGGCCGGACTACAGCGGCGGGCAGCGAGACGGCGGGACGATCTATCGGCGCTGATTCTCGGAAAGAACCCCAGATGAGGCTTTCACCGGGACCCCAGCGGGTCCCCTGCCCTCGAAGTCAATCCGATTTAGCACTCTCGGATTTGCGCGTAAGTTTTTGAAAAGATTGATGGAGGCCACGTCGGGAATCGAACCCGAGTAAACGGTTTTGCAGACCGGCGCGTAACCACTCCGCCACGTGGCCCCATGGCCGGACTTCTATACAGCCTCTCGCCGATAATCAACTGACGCTGTCACTGTTATCGACGGCGACGGCCACCACCGCGCCGCGGTGCCGGGCGCGGTGCGAGATCAGGCCGCACCGCCTGCACTTCTCGGAACCTCGCCAGCATCCGTTCGAAGCTCGCCAGCAGCGCCTGTTCGAGTTCGGGGCGCTTTTCCAACCGCCCGAGCAGCAACCCGACCGCTTCCAGGGTCGACAGCCCATCGCTGCGCGGCTCGCGGCGCAGCCGGCCATAGCGCGACGGCGCCTTCGGGCCGAGAATCACCCGCTGGCATTTCAGCATCCACGGATTGCGCCACCACAGCGCCTTGGCCTGGCTCCAGGTGCCATCCAGCACCACCACGCCCTGGATGTGGCGCAAAATGTCGCTCTGATTGGCGGCCTGTTCACCCTTGCGGTCGAGCGCCACCAGCTCCTGCCCGGCGGCAAGCTCGGCAGCCTTGGCCGAGCCGAGATAGAGAATCGCCCAGCGCGACGGATCGGCAACCGGCCGCCCGAGCGCCTTGGCGAGGCTCGGCCACGACAAGCCGATTTTCAGCACCGCATTGTCGAGGTGCAGCGCCGTCAGCCGTGCGGTGCCGAGCGCCCGGTCCTGCTCCTGCGGATGCTGCAGGATCAGCACCGCGATCTTGTTGCTGAGTGGGGTGACACCGTCACACACGCAGAGCGGCATCGCCTTCTGGCAGCGCGGGCAGTCGGCCACCTCGGCAGTTCCGTCGAGGTTGTGGTCCGGGGTCGTCGTCATCACAAGAATCTCCGCTGCGCCTTTGCGGCCCGGCAGCTATGGCCCCTGGCCTGCGGTCGTGGCGGCCGGTGCGCGGCTCCAGCGCTGCCGCAGCCGGTCGATCAGCAGGTAAATCACCGGCGTCGTGTACAGCGTCAAAATCTGCGACGCCAGCAGCCCGCCAATAATGGTGATGCCGAGCGGCCGGCGCAGCTCGGTGCCAGGCCCGACCGCGATCACCAGCGGGATCGCCGCGAACACCGCCGCCAGCGTCGTCATCAGGATCGGCCGGAACCGGACGATACAGGCCTCGAAGATCGCTTCGGCCGAGGGCAAGCCGCGTTGGCGTTCAGCCTCCAGCGCGAAATCGACCATCATGATGCCGTTCTTCTTGACGATGCCGATCAAGAGAATGATGCCGACAAAGGCGATCACGGTCAGCGGTGTATCGGTGAGCTGCAGCGCCAGCAGCGCGCCGAGCCCGGCCGAGGGCAGCGTCGAAATGATCGTGATCGGATGCGCCAGGCTCTCATAGAGCACGCCGAGCACGATATACATCGCCACGAACGCGCCGAGGATCAGCAAAGGCTGGCGGCCGCTGGTCTTGCCAAAATCGCCGGCATTGCCGTCAAAGGTGCCGCGAATGCCCTCGGGCATGTGCAACTCCTCGACCGCCTGCTGGATATTGCTGGTCGCGACCTGCAACGGCACGTTCGGTTGCAGATTGAACGACACCGTGACCGAGGGAAACGACTGCGAATGATAGACCGACAGCGCCGTCAGATCGCGCTTGAAGCGCACCACCGCGGATAGCGGAATCTGCGCGCCATCGGCGCCGGCGACATAGATCCGGTCGAGATCGGTCGGGTCCTTCTGAAAGCGCGGATCGATCTCCAGCACCACCTGATACTGGTTGCGCTGCGTGTAGATGGTGGCGATCTGGCGCTGCGAAAACGCGTTGTTGAGCGCGTCGTCGATGTCCTTGACCTGCACACCCAGGCTGGAGGCCCGTTTGCGGTCGATCTCGAGCGTCAGTTGCAGGCCGCCAGGGTCGCGATCCGCAGAGACATCGGTGATGCCCTCGACGCTCTCCATGCGCTTGGCGACCAGCGGCGCCCAGGTCTGCAACAGATCAAGATCGGGGCTGATCAGCGTGTATTGATAGTCGGAGTCGCTCTGCCTTCCGCCGCCGCGCAGATCCTGCGCCGCAAACATGAACAGCCGGATGCCGGCGACCGAATTGAGATTGCGGCGCAGCCGGTCGATCACCGCTTGCGTCGAGACGCCATCGCGCTGCGCCATCGGTTTCAGCGCAATGAACATCGTGCCGCGATTGGAGCCGACGCCGCCCGGCCCGCCGCTGCCGCCGAGCGTCGATCCGACGCTCTGCACCGCCGGATCGGCCATCACGATGTCGGCGAGCTTTTCCTGCAGATCGCGCATGGCCTGGAACGAAATATCGGCCGAGGCCCTGGTCGAACCGATCACGAAACCGGAATCGTCGATCGGGAAATAGCCTTTTGGGGTTTTGATGTAGAGCGTCACCGTGAGCGCGATGGTGGCAAAGAACACCAGCATAGTCAGCGCCGGCAGTTTGAGCACTGCCTCCAGCGTCCAGGCATAGAACCGCACCAGCGCGGCCACCGATCCTTCGACCATGCGGTCGAATAGATTGTTGCGCTGCTCCGGGATACGGCGGATGTAATGCGCGCAGATCATCGGCGTCACGGTCAGCGACACGATGGTCGAAAACGCGATCGCAAAAGTCAGCGTCAGCGAGAATTCGCGCAACAGCCGGCCGACCACGCCATCCATGAACAGCAGCGGCGTGAACGCCGCGACCAGCGACAGGCTGATCGACAGCACCGTGAACCCGATCTGCTTGGCGCCCTCGAGCGCGGCCTGCAGCGGCGCCATGCCCCGTTCGAGATTGCGGTACATGTTCTCGATCATGACGATCGCGTCATCGACCACAAAGCCGACTGCAATCGCCAAGGCCATCAGCGACAGATTGTTGATCGAAAAGCCCGCCAGCCACATGCAGGCGCAGGTGCCTGCCAGCGCCAGCGGCACCGATACCCCCGCGGCGATGGTGGGCGTGCCGCGCCGCAGGAACATGAACACCACCACCATCACCAGGATCGCGGTGGCGAGCAGCGTCCACTCCATGTCTTCGACACTGGCGCGAATGGTGCCGGTGCGGTCAGTGACCGTGGAAATCTCGATGCCGGCGGGAATCCACTGTTTCAGTTCCGGCAACAGCGCTTTGACGCGATCGACGGTCTCGATGACATTGGCCGCGCTCTGCTTGGTGATCACGATCAGCACCGCAGGCTGCTTGTTGTACCAGGCAATCGAGCGGCTGGAGCGGGTGGCGTTCTCGACGGTCGCGACATCACCAAGGCGCAGCGTGGTGCCGTTCGCGCTTTTCACCACAATGTCGCGGAATTCGTCGGCCGTGCGCATCTGCCGATTGATCGACAGCGTCTCGCTCTGCAGCGCGCCGTCGAACATGCCGGCCGGCGCCAGCGGATTGGCGGCGACCACCGCCGCGCGCACGTCGTCGGTGGCAATGCCGGCATTGGACAGCGCGACCGGATTGAGCGCGATCCGCACCGCCGGCTGATCGGCGCCGGACACCGACACTTCGCCAACGCCCGGCACCTGCGAAATGCGCTGCGCCAGCACGGTGTCGGCGATGTCATAGACCGCGCCGGTCGACATGGTTTTGGAGGTCAGCGCCAGAATGAACACCGGCATCGCCGCAGAGTTGGCCTTGCGGAATTTCGGCAGCGTCGGCATGTCGGTCGGCAGATCGCGCATCGCGGCATTGATCGCGGCCTGCACGTCGCGCGCGGCGCGATCGATGTCGCGGCCGATCTCGAATTGCAGTTGTATCCGGGTCTGGCCGAGTGAACTGGTCGAGGTGATCTGATCGACGCCGGCGATCTCGCCAAGCCGGCGCTCCAGCGGCGCGGCCACGGTCGCGGCCATCACGGCCGGCGCCGCCCCCGGACGCGATGCCGAGACGAAGATCATCGGAAAATCGACATTGGGCAGCGCGGCGACCGGCAGGAAACGATACGCCACCAGCCCGATCAGCAGCAGGCCGAACGACAGCAGCGTGGTTCCGACCGGACGACGAATGAATGGCTCGGAGAGCGACGCCATCAGCGCGCCGTCCCGGCGGCATCGGCCGATGCCGGTGGCAGGGCACGCTCCACGCGCCGGTTGAGCCGGTCGAGCGCCAGATAGATCACCGGCGTGGTGTACAGCGTCAGCAGCTGGCTGAGCAGCAGCCCGCCGACGATCGAAATGCCTAGCGGAAAGCGCAATTCGGCGCCGGTGCCGCTTTCGATCGCGAGCGGCAGCGCGCCGAACAGCGCCGCCAGCGTGGTCATCATGATCGGCCGGAACCTGAGCAAGCAGGCCTGCACAATCGCGTCATAGGACGACAGCCCCTGCTCGCGCTCGGCATCGAGCGCGAAGTCGATCATCATGATGGCGTTCTTCTTGACGATGCCCATCAGCAGGATGATGCCGATCAGCCCAATCACCGAAAGGTCCTGGCCGAACAGCATCAGGGCCAGGATCGCGCCGATGCCGGCCGAAGGCAGCGTCGACAGGATGGTGATCGGGTGGATGTAGCTCTCGTACAGCACGCCGAGCACGATGTAGATGGTGATGATCGCGGCCAGCAGCAGCCAGGGCTGGCCGGCCAGCGACTTGGAGAATTCGGCAGCGTCACCCGAATAGAGGCCGACAATGCTGCCGGGCATCTCGATGCGCTGTTCGATCGCCTTGATCGCCTTGACGGCGTCGCCGAGCGCCGCGCCCGGCGCGAGATTGAAGCTGAGCGGCACCGCCGGGAACTGAGCGCGGTGCGAGATCGCCAACGGCGCGGTGGTGCGGTTCAGCTCCGCGACCGCCGAGATCGGCACCTGCGCGCCGCCCGCGCCCGGCACATAGAGCTTCGACAGCACCGACGGGTCGCGCTGATAGATCGGCATCGCCTCCAGCACCACGCGGTATTGATTGGCCTGGCCGTAGATGGTGGAAATCTGCCGCTGCGCAAAGGCATCGTTCAACGTGTCGTTGATGCTTTGCAGGCTGACGCCGAGCTGGCCGGCGCGCTGCCGGTTGATGTCGAGCGCGGCGCGCAAGCCGCCCTCTTGCGCCTCGGTCGAGACGTCGCGGAACACCGGATCGGCGCGCATTTCCTTGATCAGGCGGCCCGCCCATTCCGACACCTGCGCACTGTCGGTCCCGGTCAGGGTGTATTGATATTGCGAGCGGCTCGACTGGGTCGAGATCTGCACATCCTGCACCGCCTGGAAATACACTGTGATTCCGGGAATAGCGGCGACGCGCTGTTTCAGCCGCGCGATCACTTCGCCAATATCGGCGGCGCGCTCGCCCCTCGGCTTCAGCGTCATCACCAGCCGGCCGACATTGGGGGTCGGGTTGACCGATCCGGCGCCGATCACCGACACCACGCCGACCACATCGGGATCGGCGCGAATGGCTTCCGCGGCCTGCTGTTGACGATCGCGCATTTCGGCCAGCGACACGTCGGGGCCAGCTTCGGTCACTGCGGTGATCGACGCGGTGTCCTGCAGCGGCAAGAAGCCCTTGGGCACGACCACATATAGCATCAAGGTGGCGGCAACCGTGACCAGGGTCAGGATCAGGGTCGCGCGCTGGCGCTGCAGCACCCACAGCAGCGAGCGATGATAGTAGCGGCCGAGCGCGTCGATCCAACCGCTGATGGTGGCGAGCCCCGGCACACGGCGCTCCTGATGCGCGGGTTTTAGCAGCCGCGAGCACATCATCGGCGTCAGGGTCAGCGACACCACCGCCGAGGTCACCACCGCGATGGTCAGGGTCAGCGCGAACTCGCGGAACATGCGGCCGATCAGGCCGGACATGAACAATAGCGGGATGAACACCGCGATCAGCGACATGGTCAGCGAGATCACGGTGAAGCCGATCTCGCGGGCGCCGGCAAAGGCGGCCTGCATCGGGCTTTCGCCGTCCTCGATATGGCGCACGATGTTCTCGATCATCACGATCGCATCGTCGACCACAAAGCCAGTGCCAATGGTCAGCGCCATCAGCGACAGATTGTCGAGGCTGAAGCCGGCAAAATACATCACGCCAAAGCTGGTGATCAGCGACAGCGGCAGCGCCACGCCGGCAATGATGGTGGCGCGCATCGAGCGCAGGAACAGCAGCACCACCAGCGTCACCAGCACCACGGCCAGCCCGAGCGTGAACTGAACGTCGTGCACCGAGGCGCGGATGGTGTCGGTGCGGTCCGACACCACGGTGAGCTTGACCCCGGCCGGCACCGCCTGCTGCAATTTTGGGATCAGCTCCTGGATCTGGCGCACCACCTCGATGACATTGGCGCCGGGCTGGCGCTGGATGTCGAGCACCACCGCAGGCGTGCCGTTGTACCAGCCGCCGGTGCGGTCGTTTTCCAGGCCATCCAGAATCTGCGCGATGTCGCCGATCGTGACCGGGGCGCCATTGCGATAGGCGACGATGATCGGCCGATAGGCGTCGGCAATGGCGATCTGATCATTGGCGGCGATCGTGTAGGACTGCTGCGCGCCGTCGAGCGAGCCCTTCGGCCCCGAGACATTGGCGCCAGCGATCGCCGCGCGCAGATCCTCCATCGAGATGCCATAGGCGGCAAGGCGCGCGAGGTCCGCCTGAATGCGCACCGCCGGTTTTAAGCCGCCGAGCACGCTGACCCGGCCGACGCCCGACACCTGTGCCAGCCGCTGCGCGAGCAGCGTATCGGCCAGATCGCTCATCGCCCGGATCGAGATGGTGTCGGAGGTCAGCGCCAGCGTCATCACCGGCGCGTCGGCCGGATTGACCTTGGCGTAAATCGGCGGATACGGCAGGTTTTTGGGCAAGATGCCCGCGGCGGCGTTGATCGCGGCCTGCACGTCCTGAGTCGCGCCATCGATGTCGCGATCGAGCGCAAATTGCAGCGAGATCTGACTGACGCCATAGGAGCTGGTCGAGGTCATCGCCGTCAGCGACGGGATTTGTCCAAGCTGCCGCTCGAGCGGCGCCGTGATCAGCGATGCCACCGTATCGGGACTGGCACCCGGCAATTGCGTCGTGACCTGCACGGTCGGGAAATCGACCTGCGGCAGCGCCGACACCGGCATTCCGAAATAGCCGAGCAAGCCGCCCAGCATCAGCGCGATGCCGAGCAGCGAGGTTGCGATCGGTCGCCGGATGAAGGGTGCGGAAACGCTCATGGCCGCCCCGCTCCCATCAATGGCCGCCGCCGCCCGGCCCGCCCGAACCGCCGCGGCCCTGGCGTTGCTTCGGCGCGAGGTCCGGCTTCAAGCCGGGGTCGCGATTGCCGACCCGAACCTTGGCGCCGTCGGCGAGATTGGCGAAGCCGGTGGTCACCACCCGGTCGCCGCGCTCGAGGCCCGAGGCGATCACCGCTTCGGTCTCGTTCTGCTGCAACACCTGCACCGGCCGCGCCGCGACCCGGTCCTCGGCGCCGATCACATAGCTGAATGTGCCGGCCGGGCCGCGCTGCACCGCCGAGCTTGGCACCACCAGCGCCTGGTTCAGCACCTCGACCTTGAGGCGCACATTGACGAACTGCCCCGGCCACAGCTGGAAGCGCTCATTCGGGAACTCGGCCTTCAGCTTCACCGTGCCGGTGGTCTGATCGACCTGGTTGTCGATGCCGCGCAGCTGGCCGGTATCGACCACGGTGACGCCGTCATTGCCGAACACATCGACGCTGAGCGGCCCCTTGGCGGCCGCAGCGTTGACGCGCACGATCTGCTGCTGCGGCAGGCTGAACTGCACCGCGATCGGCTGCAACTGGGTCAGCACCACGATGCCGGTGGTGTCGGCGCCGCGGATGATATTGCCCTTATCGACCAGCCGCAGACCGGCGCGGCCGGAAATCGGCGCCACGATCTTGGTATAGCTCAGCGTCGCCGCGGCATTGTCGATCGCGGCCTGATCGGCGCGCACCTGCGCTTCGAGCTGCGCCACCACGGCGCGCTGGGTGTCGGCCTGCTGCTTGGAGCCCGCGGTCGAGGCCGCGAGCTGCTGATAGCGCGCCAGGTCGATCCTGGCATTGGCGAGCTGCGCCTCGTCCTGCGCCTTCTTGGCGACCGCCTGATCGTATTGCGCCTGATAGATCGCCGGATCGATCTCGGCGAGCACGTCGCCGGCCTTGACGTCCTGCCCTTCCTTGAAATGGACCGCGATCAGCTTGCCATCGACCTGGGCGCGCACCGTCACGGTGTTGAGCGCGCGCACCGTGCCAACGCCGTCGAGATAGACCGGCACGTCCTCGACCTTGACGGTCGCGGCCAACACCGGCACCGCCATGTCCGGCCGGCCGCGCGGCCCGCTCTGCTTGGGCTGGAATGCCCACCAGCCGATCAGCCCCATGGCGCCGAGGATCAGCGCGGTGACCGCCAGCCCTCGCCAGCGCCTCGGCTTCGCGGTCGGCTGGGGCGGCGGCGCGGCCGTCGTCGCGGCCTCCTGCTCCGGCTGCTCCTTGGATTGCGGCTTAAAGAGCATCAACCGTTCCTTCTGTCCCTGGTCGCCAGCCGCCACCCAGCGCCTGGTGCAGGCTGACAACGGCTAGCAGCCGCGCCAGCTGCGCTTGCGACAGCGTGTCTTCGGCCGCAAACAGCGTCAGCTGGGTGTTCAGCACGGTGACGATATCGGCGGTGCCGGCGCGCAATTGCTGTTCGGCGAGATCGAAGGCACGGCGCGAGGAGTCGAGCACCTTGCGCTGCAAGCGCAGCCGCTCGGTGTTTTGGCGGATCGATTCCAGCGCGTTGTCGACGTCGGCAAAAGCCGAGACCACGGTCTTGCGATAGGTCTGCAGCAGCTCATCCTGCTGCGCCTTGGTGAGATCGAGATTGGACAGCAGCCGGCCGCCGTCAAAGATCGGCTGCGTCAGGCTGGCGGCCGCGGTGGTGAACGCCGTTTGCGGCGTGAACAACGCCGCCAGCGCCACGCTCTGATAGCCGCCCTGGCCGGTGAGCTGAATGCTCGGAAACAATTGCGCGCGGGCGCTGCCGACATTGGCGGTCGCCGCCGCCAGCCGCGCTTCCTGGCGGCGGATGTCCGGCCGCTGGGTCAACAGCTGGGACGGCAGCCCGGGCTTGACCCGCGGCGCCGCGATCTGATCGAGCGAGCCGCCGGCGATGGTAACACTTTCCGGCGGCCGACCGACCAGCGTCGCCAGCGTGTTGATGTTTTGCGCCAGCGTCAGCCGCAGCGGCGGCAGGCTGGCGCGCTGATTGGCGAGCACGCTTTCCTGCTGGGCGACATCGAGCGCGCTGCTGGTGCCGACATTCTGGCGCTGCTTGATGGCGTCCAGAATGCGCTCGGCGCTGGCGATGTTGCGCTTGGCGGTGCGGATCCGGTCCTGCGCGGCCAGCACCTGGAAATAGGCATTGGCGACGCTGGCGAGCGTGGTCAGCGCCACCACGTCACGGTCGAACCGGGCGGCGTTGGCGCCCTCCTCGGCGGCAATGGTCGCCTCGCGGTTCTTGCCCCAGAAATCGATCTCATAGCTGGCGCTGAGCGAGGTGGTGTAGGTGCTGACGCTGGTGGCCGAGCCGTTCTTGCGGCGGATCACGTCGGCATCGCCATTGATCAGCGGCAGCAGCGACGAGCCGGTGATGCGCGCCTGGGCGTCGGCCTGGCGCATGCGCGCGGTGGCGGCGGCGATGTCGAGATTGACCGACTGCGCCTCCTGCATCAGCGAGGTCAGCTCGGCCGAGCGAAAGCCGCGCCACCAGTCGAGCGACGGCCCGGCGTCTGGTCCGCCCGGCCGCCCAGCCTTGTAAGCGGCCGGCACGTCGAGTGCCGGGTCGGGCAGATCGTTGGTCAAAAGGCAGCCGCCGGCACTCAGCGCCAATGACAACGCCGCCGCCGTGCTGACCAACCGGCTCGATCGCGATGAGGAGGCACTCATACGCCCGAAGTCCCCGGCCCTTGATCGGCACCAACCCGCCATGCCGCCGCCTGCCCCCATGGGCCGCCAGCGCTCATTCCAAACCAACACTTCAACACTGTGACAGGGACCAGTTCGAGGAATTGCCCAACCTATACCATTTTAACGGTCCGTTCCGCTGACGGACAGACCCTGTAGCGGCCAAAGCGCCGTCACCCGGGGCCGCCGCCGCGCCGTAAAAGCTTGCAAAAGCGCGCAAATTCAACAGCTCAAGCGGTTCTGATGCGGTTTACCACGCGACCAAAACTTACGAAGATTTCATCTTGCGAGGGCCCACGGCCGGGCGGCGTGCCGCCTCCCGCCGCACCGCTCGACAAAATTCCTGAAACCGGATGCGCCGGGTTCCCGTATTTTCGCCATGACATAGGCGGGGGCTTCGGAATGCGGGTCGCCATTATCGGGACGGGAATCGCCGGCAACGCTGCGGCTTGGGCTTTATCGACACGCTATCCAATCACCATCTACGAACGCGCTCAGCGCCCTGGCGGCCACAGCCATACCATTGATGTCGATTATGACGGCACGCCGATCGCGGTCGATATCGGCTTCATCGTCTATAACGAGCTGAACTACCCTGACTTCACCGCGCTGTTGCAGCATCTCGGCGTCGAAAGCGCGCCGAGCTGCATGAGCTTTTCGGTGAGCGCCGATGACGGCCGGTTTGAATGGATGGGCGGGGGCACCAGCTGGCGGGAAACCGCGCGCGGCCTGTTCGCCCAGCCGAGCAACCTGCTGTCGCTGTCATACTTACGCATGCTGCGCGCGATCCTGACCTTCAATGAGCAGTCCGTCGCCGACCTTGCGGCCGGACGGCTGAAAGACAAGACGCTCGGCCAGTATTTCGCCGAGCGCGGCTACCCGCCGCGGCTGCTGACCGACTATTTTGCACCGATGGGCGCGTCGATCTGGTCAACCCCGGCGCGGCAGGTCGAGGATTTCCCCGCCGAACGGTTCGTCGATTTCTTCTCGACCCATCGGCTGCTGCAATATGACCGGCCGGTGTGGCGCTCGATCCGCGGCGGCAGCCGGCGCTATGTCGAAGCGCTGACCGCGCCGTTCCGTGACCAGATCCGGCTTGGCTGCGCCGTCACCGCCATCGAACGGACCAGCCACGGCGTCACCATCACCGACAGCCAAGGCGGCCGCGATCATTATGACCATGTGGTGATCACCACCCATAGCGATCAGGCCCTTTCGATGCTCAGCGATCCCTCCGAGCAAGAAAGCGCCATTCTCAAGGCGATCCGCTATTCGCCCAACCAGCTTTATCTGCACCGCGACCCGCGGCTGATGCCCAAGCGCCGCAATGCCTGGGCATGCTGGAACTATCTGCGCTGGCCACGGCAAGGCGACTGCGTCAACGACCTCGCGGTCACCTATTGGATGAACCGGCTGCAATCGCTGCCTGGCGACAAGCCGCTATTCGTCAGCCTGAACCCGCCATTTGCGCCCGACCCGGTCCTGACGTTCGGCGAATTCTTCTGCGAGCACCCGCTCTATGACAGCGCCGCCTTTGCAGCGCAGCAACGCTTGCAAGATATCCAGGGTCAGCGGCACACTTGGTATGCCGGCGCCTGGACCGGCTATGGTTTCCATGAAGATGGCCTGCGCAGCGGCTTGAAGATCGCCGAGGCGCTGGGCGCGGTGGTGCCATGGCGCGAGGCGCCCTCCTTGGCCGAGGCTGCGGAGTGACCAAGCGATGCCGAACTCTCAACCTGCTGCCGCGTTATATTTCGGCCCGGTGATGCATGCCCGGATGCGGCCGATGGCGCATCGCTTCAACTATCAGGTGATGAGCCTGTTGATCGATCTCGACCGGCTTGCCGAGGCTGACCGGATCAGCCCGCTGTTTGGCGTCAACCGGCGCGCGCTCTATAGTTTTGACGAACGTGACCATGGGCCGCGCGATGGCTCATCGCTGCGCGCCTATGTCGAGCGCAGAGCCGCGGAGCATGGCGTTGATCTGAGCGGCGGCAAGGTGCTGCTGCTGTGCTACCCGCGGCTGTTTGGTTACACGTTCAATCCGCTGTCGGTGTATTTTGGCTACCGCGCCGACGGCACGCTGGCGCTCGTGATCTACGAGGTGCGCAACACTTTTGGCGACATCCATCCCTATGTGCATCCGGTGCGGCCCGGCGAAATCAGTCCATCCGGCTTGCGACAGCAGCAGGACAAGACCTTTTACGTCTCGCCCTTCATCGAGATGGCGATGCGCTATCATTTCCGGATCGTGCCGCCGGGAGACACGGTGAAGATCCGCATCCTTGAGACCAGCGCGGAAGGCCCGGTGCTGGCTGCGACCTTCAGCGGCCGCCGGCAACCGCTGACATCGATGGCGCTGCTGCGCTCAGTGCTGCGACTACCGCTGCTGACCCTCAAGGTGATGGCGGCGATCCACTGGGAAGCCTTACGACTGTGGATCAAAGGTGCGCGATTGGTGCCCAAGCCGGAGGTCCCGACCGAGGCGGTGGGCTTGGCTGCCTCCAACCGCAATGATTATATTGATCACAGTTAGTTTCCGCCGGAGTGATCCGGTGTGTCATCGGCGGCTCTGAAGCGGGCAGTTCTGTCTTCGATCTGTCACCTGTGCGCCGTCGCCCAGAGAGCTTTCGTTCCGTGGGTTGCGCATGACTAGAACCATCATCCTGACACCCGAGACTGTCGAGCGGGAGCTTGCCGATCTGCCGCGCATGGTACGCACCGCCTTGGCGTTCGGCGCGCGGCTGCGCCGGGGCACGCTGGAAGTCACCCTGCCCGATGGCCGCGTGCTGCGCATGGGCGGCGCCGAGCCCGGCCCGGCCGCGCAGATGACGCTGTATGGCTACGGCTTCGCGACCCGCCTGGTGCAAGGCGGCGACATCGGCATCGCCGAGGCCTATCTGCGCCGCGAATGGGATACGCCCGACCTCACCCAGTTCCTGTATCTGTTCTGCGTCAACCACGAGCTGATCCAGTCGATGCTCGGCGACAACCCGGTGATGCGGTTGGTGCAGGCAGTGCGGCACTGGTTCAATCGCAACACCAAGCGCCAGGCGCGCAAAAACATTTTTGCCCATTACGACATCGGCAATGCGTTCTATTCCGCTTGGCTCGATCCGAGCATGACTTATTCCTCGGCGATCTTCGAGGACCACACGCCCGACCTCACCGCCGCGCAGCACAACAAATATCGCAAGCTCGCCGACGCCATCGATTTGCGCGCTGGCAACCACGTGCTCGAAATCGGTTGCGGCTGGGGCGGCTTTGCCGAATACGCCGCCAAGACCTATGACGTTCGGGTCACTGGCCTGACCATCAGCCGCGAGCAGTTCGATTTTGCCAGCCGACGGATTTTTGAGGCTGGCCTCTCCGACAAGGTCGAGATCAAGCTGCAGGATTATCGCGACGAGCGCGGCTTTTATGACCGCATCGCCTCGATCGAGATGATCGAAGCGGTCGGCGAACAGTTTTGGCCAAAGTATTTTGCGCAATTGCGGGACCGGCTGTCGCCGGGCGGGCTGGCCGGCATTCAGGCCATCACCATTCAGGACAGGTTCTTCCAAAACTATCGCCGCGAGGTCGATTTCATTCAGCGCTACGTATTCCCCGGCGGGATGTTGCCTTCGCCGCAGGTGCTACGCTCACTCGGTGATGATTTTGGTCTGCCCGTGATCCGCGAGCGGGTTTTTGGAGAAGACTATGCCAAGACACTCGCGACCTGGAGAGACAATTTCCGTGCGGCCTGGCCAAGCCTGCTAACACTGGGCTTCGATGAACGGTTCCGGCGATTGTGGGAATATTACTTGGCCTATTGCGAGGCTGGTTTCCGCTCTGGCAACATCGACGTCCGCCAAGTGGTGTTCGCCAAAGCGGGCTGACGACCGGCTGTCGCCGTGTCGTACAACCCGGTGCCGTGCGTGAACTTCACTTTTCCGACACGCGCAAGGCTGGGCCAGGCTCCATGACCATCACCCGCGATATTGTTGAAGCTATCGGCAACACGCCGCTGATCAAGCTCAAGCAGGCCTCGCAACTCACGGGTTGCACCATTCTCGGCAAAGCGGAATTCATGAATCCCGGGCAGTCGGTCAAGGACCGCGCGGCGCTGTACATCATCAAGGACGCGATCGCGCGCGGCACGCTGCGCCCGGGCGGCGTGGTGGTGGAAGGCACCGCGGGCAATACCGGCATCGGGCTGGCGCTGGTCGCCAACGCGCTCGGCTTCCGCACCGTGATCGTAATCCCGCAGACGCAGAGCCAGGAAAAGAAGGACATGCTGCGGCTATGCGGCGCCGAGCTGATCGAAGTGCCGGCGGTGCCGTTCGCCAACCCCAACAACTACGTCAAGCTGGCCGGCCGGCTGGCCGCGCAGCTCGCAGCCAGCGAGCCAAGCGGCGCAATCTTCGCCAATCAGTTCGACAATGTCGCCAATCGCAATGCCCATATCGAAACCACCGCGCCGGAAATCTGGCGGCAGACCGATGGCAAAATCGACGGCTTCGTGTCCGCGGTCGGCACCGGCGGCACGCTCGCCGGCGTTTCGATCGGGCTAAAAGCGCTCAATCCGAATATTCAGGTCGCGATCGCCGATCCGCCCGGTTCGGCGCTCTATCACTATTATGCCCACGGCGCGCTGAAGGCCGAAGGCTCCTCGATCACCGAAGGCATCGGCCAGGGCCGCATCACCGCCAATCTCGACGGCGCAGTGATCGACCGCGCCTACCAGATCCCCGACGAGGAGTCGGTGCCGCTGATCTATGATCTCTTGCAGCACGAGGGGCTGTGCCTTGGCGGCTCGTCCGGCGTCAATGTCGCCGGCGCGATCCGTTTGGCACGCGAGCTCGGCCCCGGCCACACCATCGTGACCATGCTATGCGACTATGGCAGCCGCTATCAATCAAAGCTGTTCAATCCGGATTTCATGCGCGGCAAGAATCTGCCGGTGCCCGAATGGCTGGAGAAGCGCAGCAATATCGCGGTGCCGTTCGAAGAGATATGATACCATCGGGTCGTATCAATGACCGTCATACCCGCGCTTGTATCCACGTCTTAAACTCGCTGCGAGATCAAAGACGTGGATGGCCGGGACGAGCCCACTGCTGTCCGGTTCGGCCTCAACATAGACTGAAGCTCAACTGTCGCTGATCTTCGATTGTCGGCGGCGGTTCGAGCAAGGCGTCGATCGAGCGTCTGTGCATGAGGTTGGTACGGACAAGGCGAGTGAAGGCGAGCAGGCTGTCGACAGCGCTCTGTGTCGCGTAAGCGAGGCGCAGCAGCAGGAAAGCGATCAGGGCCACGGCGATTTGGATGCGCACGGCGTTTTCGGATGTGCCGAGGAAGTGTTTGATCTTCAATGTCTGTTTGATCCAGCGGAAGAACAGCTCGACCTGCCAGCGGCGTTTGTAGAGGGCTGCGATCTCGGCGGCAGGCGCATCGATGTCGTTGCTGATGATGCGCAGGATCTTGCCGCTGTCGATCCGCACGCGGATCTCGCGGACCGGCTCTTGAAACGGATTGCGGCGGCTTGCCGCGAGGCGAGCGGGCAGATGGCCGATGCGGTCGGAGAGGATTGCGGCGTCCTCAACCGGGTTGGTCTTCACGACGCTCAGCTTTGTGTTGGACTTGAGCCGCGTGACGATACGACACCCCTTGGCGTCGAGTTCGGCCCACCAAGCGTAATTGTAGTAGCCCAGATCGAACACGTAGGTTGCGCCGGCAGCGATCGGCAGCGTCTTGGCGACAGTGATGTCGTTCACTCGGGCCGGCGTCACGACGGCATCGACGGGGTGCTCGCCGTCGGCATCGTAGACGATGTGCAGCTTGGCGCCGCAAACGCCGTCGGAAAACCGCGCCCAATCAGCGCTGAGATGGCTCAGTCGCAGCCCGGTCGAATCCACCAGATGCACCGCTTCGCCGACCTTGCGCCGCAGCCCGCGTCCAGCCCGCTGGACCAGGTCAGAAAACAAGCTGGCGAACACTGCATTCGGCCGCCTCGCATTGGCGTCCGCCAACGTCGAGCGCGACGCGGCACGGGCGCCGAGATGGTAAAGCCGGTTGGCATGGCTAGCGAGGCCGCCTTCGATCTCGCGTAGGCTCTGCGCTCCGGACAATTGGCCGTACAGCAGCGCGATGAACTGATCATGCGTGGACAACCGACGCACCCGTGCATCGGCGCCGTGCTCGGTCACCAACCGGTCAAACACATGCCACGGCACGTGCTTTAACACCGAATGAAATACGCTATTGTGATGCCGCATGGCGTGGTCTTCTCCCGTGTCCAGAAACGCTGCTAGACGTTCGGGACGCAGAAGAATCAACGCCATGCGCTTTGTCTACAAATACTCAACCGGACAGCCGTGGGACGAGCCCGGCCATGACGTGCGGATCGATTGGTATCAATCGCCGTTCGTATGAGCAGGCAAGCCGTGGCGGTGCGCGATCACGAACACAAGCCTTTGCGCGCGTCGTCGCCGATGCTCAATTACCAACGCGCATGATTGTCAGGTCTTGATGTCGAGCGTCGGCGCTGCGGCCGCGACGCTCCCAAGACTGATCGAGACATCGACGCTGCCGTTACCTGGCTCTAACTGCATGACATCGGCAAGCTCCCGAACGGCATGGTCGAGGCTCACTCCGGCTTGAACCGCGGCATGTGCGTCGGGATCGGAGGGCTGCTTGGCTCGCAGCTTGCGGACTGCCTCTTCGATGATCTGTTTGACCTCGCGGGCGGCGTCCTTGAACTTCTCCAGCACCTGCTGCTCGCCGCGATCACGGTTCGCCTTTGCAGCAGCGTTATTCGCGGCATCTTGATAGGCCTGGATGGTTTGCTGGCGCACCGCTTCCGGATCGGCCGGCTGCGCCGCAGGCTGAGACAACGCGGATTGCGCGGCCAGATCACGGCCGGCAGCGGAGCCATCGCCGCGCTCGCCGGATCGCTCCGGCGACGTTGCCTTGACCACGACCGCCTCGGCCACCGCGGCTTTCGGAATCTCCCCAAAAGCAGCTGCGCCGGTTTCCGCTGGCGTGTCCGTTTGCGGTGGAGTCGAATCCATCGCAGCGGTGGCAGCCGCGGCGGGAGCGCCGCCGTCTGCTTCCGATTTCAGCGCGGCGCTATATTCTCGGGCGGCGGCTTTGATCTCTTGGGCGATCGCCTTGGCCTGTTTGGCGATCGTGGCCGGGTCGCCGCCGAGCATCCGCAACATCTGAAGCATCTTGCGAGCCCGGTCCAGCTTCTGTTCGGCGGCACCTTTGCTATTGGCGACCAAGCTGCTTCTCGCCTGATCGAGCGTCGTCAGCGCCTCGCTGGTTTTCTGCAGTTGCTCCGTCAGCGTGTTGGCCAGATCATCGGACAAGGACGGTCGCAGCGCATTCAAGGAGGCGTGCAGCAGCGACAGGTTGGTGTGCGGCGACAACGTCACCGACCAGGCCGGACCGCGGCCGGTGTCGCTCGGGTTTGCAGCACTTGTCGGAGTAACGCTTGTCGGAGTAGCGGCCCGCTTGGCGGCACGGCCGGCCTGCGTTCCGGTGTCGGTCGCGAGCGCACCGGCATCCGAGGGATGAGCCGCAACCGAATTAGCCGCAATAATTGCGCCCACGGTTCACGTCCTTTGCTTGCATCTGCGCGAAACGAAGCCTTCGTTCTAACGGCGCCAGCTTACAGCAATCTCCTGACAGATCAGCATCGACCCCATGGATGAATCGATCGTTAACATGGCGAACTACCAATCGCGGGAAAGCGCGATCATCGCCGCGAAACAGGGGCAAGCGGTTGCAGGGCGATTACCGCAAAATCTGGCTCAAGAACAGCTTGGTGCGCGCGTGCTGCGGATTGGCGAAAAATTCCTGCGGCTCGTTGGCCTCGATCACCTGGCCAGCATCCATGAACACCACGCGGTTGGCGACCTGGCGCGCGAAACCCATTTCGTGGGTCACCACCAGCATGGTCATGCCCTCCTGCGCGAGATCGACCATGGTGTCGAGCACCTCCTTGACCATTTCGGGGTCAAGCGCCGAGGTCGGCTCATCGAACAGCATCACTTTCGGATTCATCGATAGCGCGCGCGCGATCGCGACGCGCTGCTGCTGACCGCCGGAAATCTGCCCGGGATATTTGTTGGCCTTGTCGGGAATCCGCACCCGCTCCAAAAACTTCATCGCGGTTGCTTCGGCATCCTTCTTGGGGATGTTGCGCACCCAGATCGGCGCCAGCGTGCAGTTCTCCAGCACGGTGAGATGCGGAAACAGATTGAAGCTCTGGAACACCATGCCGACTTCGCGGCGGATGTCATCGACATGGCGCAGATTGGGGCCAAGCTCGATGCCATCGACCGTGATGCTGCCTTCCTGAAATTCCTCGAGCGCGTTGACACAGCGGATCAAGGTCGATTTGCCGGAGCCGGACGGCCCGCAGATCACGATCCGTTCGCCGCGCGCGACATCAAGGCTGATGTCGCGCAGCACATGGAAATCGCCGTACCATTTGTTGAGCCCGGCGATGCTGACGATCGGTTGCGCTGCCATCTTGTGATTTTCACTCATTAGTGACGCCGATGCGCATTCAGCCGATGTTCGACCGAGAGCGAGTAGCGCGACATTCCGAAGCAGAACACGAAGTAGATGAACCCCGTGAAGGCAAAGCCGGTGAACAGCGTGGTCGGCGTCGACCAGTTCGGATCGGCGAGCGACGCCCGCAGCTGGCCGAGCAGATCGAACAGCGCCACGATCGACACCAGCGAGGTGTCCTTGAACAGCGCGATGAAAGAGTTCACCAAGCCTGGGATGACGTGGCGCAGCGCCTGCGGCAGCACGATCAGGCCATTGGTCTTCCAATAAGACAGGCCGAGCGCACTGGCGGCTTCGACCTGGCCGCGCGGGATCGCCTGCAACCCACCCCTTATCACCTCGGCATTGTAAGCGCCGGCAAACAGCGCGATGCCGATCAGCACCCGCACCAGGCCGTCCACGGTGAAATTGCCCGGCAGGAACAGCGGCAGCATATAGGTGGCGAAGAACAGCACGGTGATCAGCGGCACGCCGCGCCAGAACTCGATGAACGCCACTGAAAAAATCCGGATCAGCGGGATCGCCGAGCGTCGCCCCAGCGCCAGCGCAATGCCGATCGGCAGCGAGGCGACGATGCCGGTCACCGACACCACCAACGTCACCAATAGCCCGCCCCACAGCCTGGTATCGACCACCGGCAGGCCGCCGCGATCGAGCCGCAGCGCCAGCATCACCAGCGCCATCGCGGCAAACACCGCCACGCTGCGCAGCAAAGCCGCCCAGCCGTTGCGGAACCCGCCCGCCAGCAAGAACAGCAGCACCGAGGTGATCGCCGCGGTACCGGCGAGATCGATCCACAGCGCGGATGCCGAACTCTGGATCTGGTCGCGCAGCCAGGTCAGCGGCGAAATCGCCATCGTCAAGGCCGAGCCGAACGCGGCAATCGCATGGCCGAGCGGCGCAGCAAACGAAGCACTGGCGCCGAGTTTCTGCCCGGCGCCGACGAAGGAGCCGGCCAGCGCCTCGAAGGCATCGGCGCTCCAGCTCAGCGCGAAGCCGCGCAGCCCGCCGCCATGCAGCAGGAAATAAGCGAGCACCGGAAATGCGATGAAGAACACAGCGGCATTGGCGGCCTTGGCCGGCGCGCGCGGGATTAATAGCGGCAGCATCAGCAAGGCGCCGAGCGCGAATGTCAGATTGACGCGCCAGCGTTCCGGCTCGGGATAGAAGCCATAGACAAACTGCGCGAATTTCGCCTGCACGAATGGCCAGCACGCGCCGACCGCCTGCCCGGCTCCCGGCGCCAAACAGTCGGTGCGGCTTTCGCCCTGCCACACCGCATCGATCAGCAGAAATTTGATGCTCGGCACCAGCGTGTAATAGAGCAGCAACACGCTGAGAATGGTCAGCAGAATATTGGTCGGCGAGTTGAACAGCCGGCTATGAAACAGGCTGACAATGCCGCTGTCGCGCACCGGCGCCGGGCGCGGCGGCACCAATTGTTCGCTGACGAAGGCAGTGCTTGGGCGCTCGCTCATGTGCCCATACTCCGTCCGAGACGCCACGCATAAAAACTCATCAGCGCGCTGGTGATCAGCGACAGCAGCAGATAAACGCCCATGGTGATGGCGATGATCTCGATCGCCTGCCCGGTCTGGCTGAGCGTGGTACCGGCAAACACCGAGAACAGGTCGGGATAGCCGATCGCCACCGCCAGCGACGAGTTTTTGGTGAGGTTGAGATACTGATTGGTCAAGGGCGGCAGGATCACCCGCAGCGCCTGCGGAATTACGATCAGCCGCAGCGTGGTGCCGTGCGACAGGCCAAGCGACGCGCCCGCCTCCATCTGACCTTTCGGCACCGACTGGATGCCGGCTCTGACGATCTCGGCGATGAACGCCGCGGTATAGGTGGAAAGCGCCAGCGTCAGCGCCACGAATTCCGGCGGCAGGCGCGCGCCGCCGGCGAAATTGAAGCCCTTCAGTTCGGGAATCTCAAAGCTGACCGGACGGCCGAAGATCGCCATCGCCAGCGTCGGCAGTACGATCAGCGTGGCGAGCACCACCGGCCAGACCCGCAGCCGGCGCCCGGTGCGATAGAGCCGCCGGCGCGCATAGATCGGCAGCAGGATCGCGACCGCGGCTGCAATCGCCAGCGCCAGCAGGAACGCGCCAAGGCCGGCCTCGCCGATCGGCCGCGGCACCACGATGCCGCGAATGGACAGAAAGAACGTGTCGAACAGCGACACGCTCTGCCGCGGGTTCGGCAAGGTGCCGAGCACCGCCAGATACCAGAACAGGATCTGGAACAGCAGCGGCAGGTTGCGCACCACCTCGACATAGGCGCCACCGATGCGCGCGATCAGCCAGTTCGGCGACAGCCGGCACAGCGCGATCACGAAGCCCAAAATGGTGGCGAACACGATGCCGACCACCGACACCGCGAGCGTATTGACCAGGCCGACCAGGAAAACGCGGGTGTAGCTATCGGCCTCGCTATAGGGGATCAGCGCCTGGCTGACCCCGAAGCCCGCGGTGTGCGACATGAAGGTGAAGCCCGAGGCAATCCGCTGATTGGCGAGATTGCCGCGGGCGTTATCGACGATCTCGTAGCCGACCCAGATCAGCGCCACGAGGAACAGCAGCTGCAGCAGCAGCCCGCCCCATCCAGAGCGGCCGCCGAGCATCCGGCGTAGCCGGATGCCCCATTGCGCCGGCGGTCGACGGGGCGCGATCGACATCTGCGCCTATCAGCGGATCGGCGGAGCGAACTGAATGCCGCCCTTGTTCCAGAGCTGGTTCAAGCCGCGGGCGATGCCAAGCTTGGAACCGGCGCCGACATTGCGGTCGAACATTTCGCCGTAATTGCCGACCGCCTTGACGATCCGCACCACCCAATCGTTGCTCAGGCCGAGCTGTTCGCCCAGATTGCCGTCGGTGCCGAGCACGCGCTTCAATTCCGGCTTGTCGAGCTTGGCTTGGTCCTCGACGTTCTTCTGGGTGATGCCGAGGTCTTCAGCATTGATGGTCGCGAACAAGGTCCACTTCACGATGTCGAACCACTGATCGTCACCGTGACGTACCAGCGGGCCGAGCGGCTCCTTCGATACCACTTCCGGCAGCACCACATGATCAGCCGGCGTCGCGAGCTTCAGCCGCAGCGCATAGAGCTGCGAGACGTCCGAGGTGAACACGTCGCAGCGGCCGGACTCATAGGCCTTGAGGGATTCGTCGGCGGTGCCGAACGCAATCACCTCGTACTTCATGTTGTTGCCCTTGAAATAATCGGCAACGTTCTGCTCGTTGGTAGTGCCAGTCTGCACGCAGATCGAGGCGCTGTTCAGTTCGAGCGCCGAATTCACCTTCAGCGACTTCTTCACCATGAAGCCCTGACCGTCATAATAGGTGACGCCGGCGAAATTGACGCCCAGCGAGGTATCGCGCGACAGCGTCCAGGTGGTGTTGCGCGACAACAGGTCGATCTCGCCCGATTGCAGCGCGGTAAAGCGATCCTTGGCCGACAGCGGTACGAATTTCACCTTGGTCGGATCGTTGAAGATCGCCGCCGCCACCGCGCGGCACACATCGACATCGAGGCCGGTCCAGTTGCCCTTGTCATCCGGCGTGGAGAAGCCCGGCAGTCCCTGGCTGACGCCGCAGGAGATCACCCCTTCTTTCTGCACACGTTCCAGGGTGACGCCCGGCTTGGTGGGCTGTGCCATTGCGGCTTGCGACAGGCCGGCGGCGACAGCAAAGGTAAATGCAACGATGGCGGGTTTCATAGCTTGGCCTTTCAAGGGACGTCAGGAACGCATTTATCGTGATTCGCGATGTCGTGGCGCATCCGAGGCGATCGCCTCGGCGCCGTCCGGCGGCCGATCCGATAGCAGCTCGCTGGCCGGGATTCGATTCGGTCGAAGGTCACAGCCAGTCGCTTGATGCGCAGCAACACAAATAGGAATGGACCCATCACAGAACGAGTTCAGGCTCCGGGTCAAGGGGTTGACGGCGATCTTCTCCCGGCTGCTATTAGATTGCGCACGCGCCCGCGACTTCGACCGCTTCGGCCTTCTCCCACCTGCGACACATTTGGTCAGATCGTATGTCCTCATCAGATTCCAGCGGCAGCCCCGTTACCGTGGAAACCAGCCTGGTCACCTCCGGACGCGACACTTCGGCGCAGAAAGGTTTCGTTAACCCGCCAGTGGTGCGCGGCTCGACCGTGCTCTATCCGAGCGCCGAGGATTTGCACGCGCATCGCGGCGAGTACTCCTATGGCCGCCATGGCACCCCGACCACCAAAGCGTTGCAGCAGGCGCTGGCAACGCTCGAGGGCCCGGCCTGCGCCGGGGTGGCACTCGCCCCCTCCGGCGTCGCGGCGATCTCGACCAGCCTTTTGGCGGTGCTGAAGACCGGCGATCATGTGCTGGTCTGTGACAATGTCTATCGCCCGACCCGGCTGTTCTGTGACGGCCTGCTGCGCCGGTTCGGGATCGAGACCAGCTATTTCGATCCGCTGATCGGCGCCGGCATCGAGGCGCTGTTCCGCCCCAATACCCGGGCGGTATTTGTCGAGGCGCCCGGCTCGCAATCACTGGAAATGCCGGACATCCCGGCGATTGCCGAGATCGCCCATGCGCGCGGCGCGCTGGTGATCGATGACAACACTTGGGCGACGCCGCTTTATCATCGCTCGCTCGAACAAGGCGTCGATATTTCGATCCAGGCCGCCACCAAATATATCGGCGGCCATTCCGACATCATGTTCGGCACCATCGCCGCCAACAGCAAAGCCTGGCCGCTGGTTGATGATGCAGTGCGCGCGCTCGGCGTCTGTGTCGGCCCAGACGACACGTTCTTGGCGCTGCGCGGACTGCGCACCTTGGCGGTGCGGCTCGCCCATCATCAGCAATCGGGCCTTGAGATGGCGCGCTGGCTCGGCGCCCGGCCGGAGGTGCAGCGCGTGCTGCATCCGGCGCTGGAAACCGATCCCGGCCACGCCATCTGGAAGCGCGATTTCAAGGGCGCCAGCGGTTTGTTCAGCATCGTGCTGCAGCCGGCACCGCAGCGCGCGGTCGATGCGCTGCTGAACGCGCTGCAATTGTTCGGGATGGGTTATTCCTGGGGCGGCTTTGAAAGCCTGATCATCCCGTTCGACTGCGCGAGCTATCGCACCGCGACTAAGTGGCATCCGGGCGGCCCGGCGCTGCGCCTCAATATCGGCCTGGAAAACACCGCGGATCTGAAAGCGGATCTGGAGCGCGGCTTCGCGGCCTTTGCCGCCGCGCAATGAGCCTGTGCGTGATGACCGCGGCGATCAGGCCGCGGTCTGCCGTCCGTGCAGAATAATGAAGTACATATTGCGGAAATACACGATCAGGCCGAACGCCTGACCGGCGATGAACACCGGGTCGCGGCGGTACAGCGCATAGATCAGCAGCAAAATGCCGCCGCCGATCGAGAAGAACCAGAACGCCACCGGGATCACGCTCTTGCGGGCGCGCTCCGAGGCGATCCACTGCACCACGAACCGCATCGTGAACATCGCCTGCGCGACAAAGCCGAGGATCACCCAGCCGTCGAACTTGATGACGAATACGTCGTGCAAGTAAGCGCCGAGCAGGTTGAACAGATCAGTCACGGTTCGTTACCTCACTCACCACCGGGGTGGCCTTCTTGCGCCTGATCAGCCACCACACGCCGGCCAGATCCATGATGCCGATCCACAGCCGGTCAAAGAAACCATAGTTGGACACGCCGGACAGCCGCGGCCGATCCGCGACGTCGACATAGACGATGTCAAAACCCTCGCGCCGCACCAGCGCCGGCAGAAAGCGGTGCAGCCCGTCGAAATAAGGCAGCGCCAAAAACACCTCGCGGCGGAACGCTTTCAGCCCGCAACCGCTGTCACGGGTGCCATCGCGCAAAATGCCATTGCGGACGGTATTGGCGATCCGCGACTGAATCTTTTTAAAACCCGTGTCCTTGCGGCCGACCCGCTGCCCGGCAGCGAGACCAACGCGCGCCCCGCCCTTCTCGATTGCCGCGATCAGATCGGGCAGAAATGCCGGATTGTTCTGGCCATCGCCGTCGAGCGTGGCAACGATCGCGCCGCGCGCATGGCGGACGCCGCTGCGCACCGCGGCCGATTGGCCGCATGACTGCTCATGGCGGACCTGGCGCAGATGCGGCAGCCGGCCGCGCAGCGCCGCCAGCCGCTGCGGCGTGGCATCGCTGGAACCGTCATCGACATAAATGATCTCGTAGGCCCAGCGTCCGTCGAGGGCAGCGGCGATCTCGGCAATCAGGGGCTCGACATTGTCGGCCTCGTTGCGGACGGGAACGACGATCGACACGCCAAGTGTTGCGCCGGATTGGGTCACAGGTTCGCTCATGGTTGGATCAGCGGCCCGCGGTATCGCGGGATGACGCGACAGCGGGTCGCGGTGGCCCGCTTTTATGAGGCCAAAGCCCCGCGGGCAACCTTTTTGAGCTGGTCCAGCGACGGCCCCGGCAGCGCCACAATGCGGCCATCTGGCTGGATCGTGAACGCCAACCGCCGCGCCGCGAACCAGTAGCGCACCGCCATCGCGCCGATGATGCCGGTCAGCGCGCCGGCCACCACATCGCTGGGATGGTGGGCCAGCAGCACCAGCCGGCTGACCGCAATCGCGATCGCGTAGCCGAACATCCAGGCCGTGGTGCGCGGCCACAGCGCCGAGACCGCGAAGGCCAGCGCAAAGGCCGTGGTGGCATGGCCAGATGGCAGGCTGGAATAGGCCTCGCTCCAGGCAAAATGCGAGAAATTGAAGGGGTTGGCCTCGCCGCCAACGAACGGCCGGCCGCGGCCAATGATGCCCTTGAGAACGTCGCCGATCAGCACCGGCACCAGCACCGCCAGAAACAAGAACTGCACCCGCGTTGCCAGCGACAGCAGCACCACGCGCCGCCAGGCGCCAAGCTTCGCCGCGATCAACACCAGCGCCACCACCAGCAGCGCCAACGTCCACAGCACATAGGCCGATTTGCCGAAATCGGTGATGATCCGCACTGGCCACAGCGCCGCGGTGCCGCGCGGCGGCATCCAGCCGATCTCGGTGGCGTCGAGTGCCACCATCAGCACCGCGATCAGCACCGCCAACAGCGCGGTGAGCAGCAGCGCCCGCCGCGCCCAATAGCGCGCGGCGACAGCACGGCGCGAATGCGACGGCTGCCGGACCAGCTGGCGCAAGGCCCCGGCAACGATCGCGCCGAGCTCAGTCACATAAGACGGCGGCCCGCCGCGCGCTCCGGGGGTCATCTGTGCCGCCTCTATTCTGTGCCTTCGGAACGGAACACCGCGACCGAGATCGCTCGGCCTTGCGAGAAGTTGTAGCCCTCGATCCGGGCGGCGACGTTGTAGCGCAGCCCGATCGCGTCGGCGCGGGCGGCGAAAGCGCGTTCGGTGCGCGATTCCACCAGCGCGAACCGGCAGCTGCCCTGCAACAGGAAGTCGGCGGCGCCGGAGCCGTCGGTCAGCAGCGTCTGGGTGCCGGTCATGAACACGAGGCTCGGTTCCTGATAGCCCGAGGCCGCGGCCTTCGGGCCGACGCACACCACGCTGCGCAGCGCGCGCGCGATCTCGACGCTCGGGAACAGCGGTTTTAGCGACGGGATCACGATGCCGTACACCGCAATCGACAGGAACAGCGCGGACGCGACCGCATTGAGCAGCGACTGCTCGGCGCGCACGTCTTCATAAAGCCGCCAGGCCAGCAGCCCGAGGATCATCGACACCGCCACGAACGGCCAGGCCAGGAACGCCGGCTGTTTGGTCAGCCAGATGGCGCCGACCACGGCAATGGTGAGCACGATGGCCGGAATGGCGAACCACCAGGCCGCGCCGCGCGTCAGCCAGGACCGCGACAGCACCCGGCGCTCCAGCGCGCCGGCGGTCAGGATCGCGATCGCCGGATAGAGCGGCAGCACGTAATGCGGCAGCTTGGTGATCACCAGCTCGAACACGATCCAGGTCGGCACCAGCCAGGCCAGCAGGTATTGCGCACCGGGCTCGCGGCGCGAGCGCCACACCGCCGGTGCCGCCATCGCCGCCAGCGGCGCGCCGGGCCAGAAGGTCAGCCAGAACAGCGCGAGATAAAGGCCGGGCGGCGCGCCATGGGATTCCTGGCCGCTGGTGATCTTGCTCAGCATGTCGCCGCCGACCGAGTCGGAGAAGAACGTGTCGCCGGCGCGCAGGAAGATGGCGATGAACCAGGGCAGCACCAACAGCAGAACCCACGGCAGCCCGAACAGCGGCCGCAGCCGCCACAGCCAGGCGAGCGAGCGGTCGAGCACCGCCAGCGTGCCGGCCGTCAGCAGCACGAACAGCAGGATCAGCGGCCCTTTCAGCAGGATGCCGCCGGCAATCGCGGTCCAGAACACCGCGGGCACGGTCCAGGGTGGGGTTTCCTCGTCGCGCTGCCAGGACAGATAAGCGCGCGCCATCGCCCCCATGGTGGCGACCACGGTCAGCAACAGCATCGCGTCGGTCTTGGCGAGACGTGCTTCGACCCCGAGCAGGATCGAGCTGCACATGATCAGCGCAGCCAACACGGCCCCTCGCCGCGATACGAACGCGAGCGCGGTCCAATAAGTCAGCAGCACCGCGCCAATGGCGCCGGCCATCGAGGGCACGCGATACAACCAGATCCGCACCTCGGCGCGCGGCAGTCCCAAGGTCGAGGCGGTCTCGACCACGGCCGCCTGCAGCCAATAGATGCCGACCGGCTTCTTGTAGCGCACCTCGTTCTGGAAACGGATGTCGACGAAATCGCCGGTTTCCACCATCTGCTTGGTGGCTTGGGCAAACCGCGCCTCGTCCCGGTCGATCGGCGGGATATTGAAGAAGCCGGGCAGGATGAACAACAAGCCGACCAGCGCGAGAAAGGCCACCGCGCGGACATGGCTGCCGGTGACAAAATCGATCACGCTCGCCAAACCCCGGCCGGGATTGACCCGGTTATTGGGCGTTTTTGGCGCGGCAAATCGCGGTTGTGCGTAAGTCTCGATCATGAGTGTCGCATACGCTGAAACCGCTAGCCGGACAACCAGTTGCCGGGGCTCTATTGAATTCGGACAACAACTGTGTCCGCGGCGCCCATGGCATCCAGCACCGTGAGCCGGGCGAAGCCAGGTTGCGGCTGATTGAGCAGCCGCTGACGGCGGCTGTCGAGCTCCCCGACCGACACGCCATTGACCAGAACCGTCATCGGGGTGACCCCGCCCGACACCTTGATCGGCAGCGACGGCACGCCGTCATCCCCGGCGGCCTCGATCCGCGAGCCATTGAGCGGGAATTGAATGCGCAGCGCCGCGGCATCGCCGGTGCGCAGCAATTCCCCGGCCGGCCGGAACCGGCGCAGCGGCAAGGGCAGCTTGGCATTGCTGGCCAAAAGCGCGCCGCGCGGCGCCTTCGGCAGCGGCGCCGCCAGCCGGCCGGTACGGGCGAAGGCGTCGAACAGAATCGGCGCCGCGGCGGTGCGGCCGACCAGCCCGGGCACCGGCGCGCCGTCGGGCCGCCCGACCCAGACCCCGATCGTCAGCCGGCCGTCGAAACCGACCGACCAGGCGTCGCGATAGCCGTAGCTGGTGCCGGTCTTGAACGCGATCCGGTTGGCGACGGCATTGTCCGGCGGCGGCGTGCCAAGCAGCACATGGCCGACCTGCCAGGCGGCAACCTGATCGAGGAGCCGCAGCGGCTCGGCCGGCGCGGCATGATCGGCAAGCTCGCGCAGCGGCATCACCGTGCCGAGCCGGGCAATGCCGGCATAGAGCTGCGCCAGATCATGCAGCCGGACGCCGACCCCGCCGAGCCCCATCGCGAGCCCCGGCGCCTCCTCCTTCGGCAACACCAGCGGCCCGCCGGCCTGCTTTAGCCGCGCCGCCAGCCGGCTCGGCCCGACCCGGTCGAGCAATGCGATCGCCGGCACGTTCAAGGAGAGCTGCAGCGCCTTGCGCACCGCCACTGTGCCCTGGAACGTCATGTCGAAGTTTTCCGGCGCATAGACGCCAAAGCGGATCGGCCGATCGTCGATCAGGCTTTCCGGATGCACAAAGCCGTCCTCGAACGCCAGCCCATAGATGAAAGGCTTGAGCGTCGAGCCGGGCGAGCGCACCGCGCGCGTCATATCGACCTGCCCGGCGCGGCGCTCGTCGAAGTAACCAGGCGAGCCGACATGGGCCAGCACCTCGCCGCTGGTGTGATCGACCGCGAGCATCGCCACCGAAATATCGCTGCCGAGCGCGGCGGCGCGGTCGCGCGCCAGCGCCTCCAGGGCGCGCTGCAGGCCGATATCAATGGTCAGCCGGATCAGCGGCGTATCCTTGACCGTCGCGATCGCCTGATCGGCAGCGTGCGGTGCCAACATCGGCATCGGCTTGCGCAGCCGTTCGACCGGCGCGGCCTCGGCCTGCGCGGCATCGTCGGCCGAGAGTGCGCCCTGCTGCACCATCCGTTGCAGCACTCGGTCGCGCGCCGCCCTCGCCTCATCGGGATAACGGTCAAGCCGGCGGCGCTCTGGTGATTGCGGCAGCGCCACCAGCAGCGCCGTTTCCGCCAGTGTCAGCCGCTTCGGCTCCTTGCCGAAATAGGCCAGCGACGCGGCGCGGATGCCTTCGAGATTGCCGCCGAACGGCGCCAGCGTCAGATAGAGGTCGAGGATCTGCTGCTTGCTGAGCCGAACTTCCAGTTCAAGCGCGCGCACCATCTGCCGCAGCTTGGCGGTCAGCGAGCGCTCGCGCCGCGGCTCGAGCAGCCGCGCCAGCTGCATGGTGATGGTCGAGCCGCCGGAGACGATGTGGCCGTCGGTGACAAGCTGCAGCGCCGCGCGGCCGATCGCCAGCGGATCAACGCCGACATGGCTATGGAAACGCTTGTCCTCATAAGCGAGCAGCACTTGCAGATAGCGCGGATCGACGTCGGTGTTGGCTTCAACCGGCAACCGCCAGCGGCCATCCGCCATCGCATAGGCACGTAGCAGCTTGCCATGACGATCGACCACCGTGGTCGAGACCTGCTGCGCGTCAACGAGCGGCAGCGGGCCGAGTGCGATCATCCAGCCAGAGATGGCAAGCACGACAAGCGCAACGAAGCTGGCGACTACATTCAAGATAGTTCTGACCGGATGTCCCCCACCGTCATTGCGAGGAGCACCCGGATCGGCGCTTCGCGCCGTCCGGGCACAGGCTACGCGACGAAGCAATCCAGCCATCGTGCGCGGCCCTGGATTGCTTCGCTTCGCTCGCAATGACGTGGAGAGGGCCATGGTTATGCCCTGCCACAGGGTTGTGGATGCCCGATGGCGATTGACCGCAATAACGCCCGGCATCGCAAAGTGAGTTCGGCAGAGCCACTAATCATTTCGCCGCCTTCACCTCCACGGCGCCGGTGGTGGTGCGGCCGAAGCGCGAGGGGTTGTACATGTCCTCCACATAGGCCTGCGGCAGCACGTATTTGCCGGGCGACACCGCGCGCACCACATAGGCCACCGTGAACACCGCCTTGTCGTTGCTGGCGCGATCGATGAACGCCGTAAAACGATCATCGCGGAATTCGCTATGCACCGGCTCGACGCCCTCTTCGATCCAATCGAGCGTGCCGGTGTCACCCGACGACACCAGATGCGGATTGTCGATCTCAAATCCGGCCGGCAGATAGTCGGCGACCAGGATATGGCCGTATTCCGGCTTGGCCTCGGTGACTTTCAGCACCACCGCCAAGCGATCGTTCTGCCTAGCTTTGCTCGGATCGGCCGGTTTGCCTTCCAGCGTGTAGTAACCGCGTTCGATCTTAAAGCCATTGGCAACCGCAGGCTCCGGCGTGACCGGGGCCCCCGACATCGAGATCACCGCCTGCAGCGGCGCATCGCCGGTGTTGGTGATCTTGAGCGGCTGGCCAGTCAGCTCCGCGGCCTTGTAGCTGCGATACAGCGCGGTTTTCACCGGGCTGCCATTGAGATCGAGCGCCAGCGTCTCATTGGCGAGCGCGCGCGCCGCCAGCACCAGCCAGGCGTTCTCCTGGGTCGAAGTGTAAGGCGTGAGACCACGCGCCGCCTCGACGCGCTGCACCGCCTGGGTGAGCGTGGCGCGCGGCGCATTGCCCTCACCCGCCAGCGACACCAAGGCTGCGGCATCGCGCAGCTGCGAGCCATAGTCGGTGCGGCCGTATTCCAGCGTCGGCTTCGGCGCCAGACTATCGGCCGCCGCCGCATAGACCCGCTCGGCGCGCACCCGGTCGCCGACCAGCGCCAGCGCGGCAGCGAGCTGCGCCTTGGCGATCGGCGTTGCCATCGCGTTCAGCTTGGTGTCGGCGAGATAGCGCAGATCACCGATCGGCGCCGCGCCGTTGCGCGCCAGCACATAGAGCCCATAAGCAAGATCGCGGCCGCCATCCTTCTCGGGCTCAGCCGCGTTGACCACGGCATTGCGGATGCGATCGAGCGCGCTCTTGAACAGCGGGTCCGGCACCGCAAAACCCTTTTCGCGGGCGCGGGTCAGGAAGTCGGTGACATAGGCATCGAGCCAGGCGTCATCACCGCCCGCCGACCACAGACCGAACGAGCCGTTCGAGCCCTGGCGCGCCAGCAGCCGATCGATGGCATCCTTGATGCGCTGATCGACCGTGCTGTCCATCGCGAGATGCGCACCGGCCGCGAGGTCGTTGACATAAAGCAGCGGCAGCGCCCGGCTAGTAATCTGTTCGGAGCAGCCGAACGGATAGCGATCGAGCGCTTTCAGTATGGTGGCGGCGTCGAGCGCAGTCGAGAGCCCGACCGAGACCGACACCGCGCCGGTGCCGGCCACGAAGTCGGCAAACACATCCGAGCCCAGCGTCAGGCTCTCGCCTTTGGCGAGCGTGCGCACCGAACGCCGCGCCAGGATTTGCGTGGCCGGTTTAACGTCGAGCGCGTAGTGCCGCTGCAACGCGAGACCGTTTGGCCCCTTGATCGCGACATCGACCTGCGCCTGCCCGGCACCGCTGGCCGCGAGCGCCAGCGTGGTGACGGCGCGCTGCTTGGCCGCCAGCTTGAGCGTGGTCGCCGGCTGGCCGGCCATTTTGACCGGGCCCGAGGTGGTGACGTCGAGCGTGTAGTCGCCGGCGACGCCCTCGACATTGTCGAGTTCAAAGGTCAGCGTGCCGTTGTCGCCGCTCAGCAGGAAGCGCGGCAGAGTGGTGGTCAGCACCACCGGGTCGCGCACCGTGACGTCGGTGTTGGCGCGGCCGATCTTGGTCGCGGTCCATGCCACCGCCATCACGCGCGCGGTGCCGGCAAATTCCGGAATCTCGAAGTCGATGGTCGCGGTGCCATCGGCGCCGACCGTGACGATGCCGGAATAGAGCGCCAACGGCTTTTGCGTCGGCGGGCTGCCCTGCAGCTCGGCGCCGGCGCTGTCACCGCCGCTGCGCACCTGGCCGCGCGTGCCCTGCATGCCGTCGATCAACTGGCCATAGAGATCGCGGATCTCCGCGGTCAGCCGGCGCTGGCCGAGATAGAACTCATCGGGCGCTGGCGGCTTGTAATTGGTGAGGTTGAGAATGCCGACATCGACCGCGGCGACCACCACCTTGGCATCTTCGCCGGGGCTGAGCCCGCCGAGCCTCACCGGCAAACGCAGATTGCTGGACGGCCGCACCAAGGCCGGCGGCGACAGCGTCACCGACAGCGTGCGCGCCGCCTTGTCGATCCCAAACCATTTCAGGCCGATCGCGCGGCCGGGCATGCGCTGCGCGGCGGCATCGAGCGGCCGGCGCAGCGTCGCGACCAGATAGGCGCCCGAGCCCCAATCCTTGCCGACCGCGAGCTTGACCTGGTTCTGCCCTTCCTTGACGTCAACGTTTTGCGTCAGCAGCAGCCGGTCGCCAAGCACATTGACGGTGAGCTTGCCGGCGCTACGCGCATTGACGGTCACCACCATGGTGTCGCCGGAGGCGTATTGCGGCTTGTCGATCGAGGTTTCCAATAGGTCCGGCGTATCGGCGGAGCCGTCCGAGTACCAGCCGACGTCGAATTGCAACTGGGTGATCGGGCCATCGGCGTCAGTCGATTTGACGTCGAGCCGATAGCGGCCGGGCTGCGGCGTGAACGACAGCCGCGACGGCTTGTCCGCGGCGATCGACAGATCGCCATCGGCGACGCGCCGCGTGGTTTTCACCGGCTCATAATCCCAGGTCGAGTTCTGGCGATACCACTGATAGCGCGACTCGATCTTGAGCAGCTCATAGCGCAGCCCGCTGCGCGCGAGCGGCGTGCCATCGGGCGACACGAACACCACGTCGAAATTGGCGTTGTCGCCTTCCGCGACGCTCTTGTCGGCAAACAGCGGCTTGACGCCGATCATCGCCGATTTGGGCGCCACCGGCAGCACCAGCTTGCGCTCGACGGCGCGGCCACCGGCCTCGCTCATACGAATGAAGATTTGCGCCTCCTGCGGCCGCGACGAGGACGGTGGCTTGGGCAGCGCGACTTGGAAGGTCGCGACGCCCTGGGCGTCGGCCTCCGGCAGATTTTCGATCGGGGTGCGCTCGTTGCTGGCGGTCTCCTCATCGGCGACGCCGAACTGATAGCCGGGATAGCCGGGCCGCTCGGCGGCCGGCGCCACCAACAGATCGCCCTCAAGCTGCAGCCCCGCAGCCGGCGCGCCATAGAGGAAGCGGCCATCGACCTTCAGTTCCGCCGGTGTATCGGCCTTGATCAGCCGATCCTTGGAGCTGAGTTCGAATTCGATGCGATCTGGCACATAGTCCTCGACCATAAAGGTGGTCTCGCCGACGCTGCTGCCCTTCGGATCGGTGAAGGCGCGCACCCGCCAGGTGCCGGTCGGCACCGCGGAATTGAGCGGCAGCGTCAGGCTGCGACCGCCGGCGCCCTGGTCGGGCAGCACGGCGCGGCGGAACTCGACGCCGTCAGGACGCTCGACCACCAGGGTCAGCGGCGCGCCGGTGATGGCGTTGCCCTGGCCGTCGCGCAGCAGCGCGGTCAGATACACGGTTTCGCCGGAGCGATAGACGCCGCGCTCGGCATAGACGAAGGCGTCGGCGCCGGCCGGCACCGCGCGCCCGGCAACGCCGCGATCCGACAGATCGAAGGCGTTACTCTTCAGGCTCAGAAAGGCGTAATCCGATTTGTCGGTCGCGACCGTCAGCATCGCCGGCGACAGACCGCCCTCGCCGAGCGCCAGCCCGGACTCAAACAGCGCATGGCCGCTGTCGTCAGTCTTACGGGTGGCGAGGATTTCGTTGTTGCGCGCGATCAGCCGCACCTCGGCCTTGCCGAGCGGGTCAGTCGAGGCCAGCGAATTGACGAACACATGAATGCCGTCATGCCCTGAAAACGCGGTCAGGCCGAGATCGGAGACGATGAACCACTGCGTCGCCAGCGAGCTGTAATCCTCATCAGAGCCGGAGCCCGGGCCTTTGGGCGCGGCGGTCATCACATAGACGCCGGGCTGCAGCTCGCCGAGCACCTGATCGACCGGAAACGCGGTGGTGACGTCGGCATTGAGCGGGCTGGCGGTGTCGAGCTCGCCGGACCACACTTTCATGCCGCGCTCGCCGCCGAGATCAGACAGCTCATAGCTCGACAGCGCGCGCTGGAAATCGCTGCCAACCACGGTGTTGATCAGATTGCGGTCGCCGATCCGGAACAACTTCACCGTCACCGCGGTGGTGTTGACGCTGACCAGCGGGATACCGCGCTGTCCGGTGCGCGGCAGCACATAGGCACGCCCGGTAAAACGCACCAAGGGCTTGCGATCGCGCACATAGACGTTGAACTCGGCCGATTTCGGCAGCGTTTCCTTGACCGCCGACGGCAGGCCGACGCGCAAACTGACATTGTAGCGCTCGCCGTGCTTCAGGCCCTCAACGCACAGCTGTTTGTCTTCGGAACTGAGTGCCGGCTTGTCGGTGCCGGCCATCGCCACGAACGGGGCGAAATCGGTGCGCTTGGCGAGGTCTTCCGAGAACTGGAAACAGACCCGCGGCGTCGCCGATTCCGAATCCACCGTGTAGTCGAGCAGCCGGAAGCCATATTCGTCGCGCAGCCGCTCATATTGGCCGCGCACATCGGCGGTCTCGCGCAGTTCGAGCGACAACCGCAGGGCGTCGAGCGCCGGCCGCCACAATTTCCGTTCCGCCATGGCGCGGCCGAGCAGCGCCAGCGCTTCGGCCTCCTCGCCGCGATTGCCGGCGCGCTGATAGGCGATATAGGCCACGGTCGAGGCGCGCTCCAACAGCACGGTCTGCTCGCTGGCATTGGCGGGCTTGACCAGCAGGATGGTGCGCGCCATCCGCAGCCAGTTGCTGGCATCGCCCGGCGACAGCGCCGCGATCTGCCCGAGCACTTGCAGCGCGGTGCGCTGATCGTTGCGCTTGAAGGCGGCATCGACATCGGCGCGCAGCGCGCCGGCCGGCTTGCTGGTGCCCGCCGCGTCGGCCTTGATCTGCGCTTCCAGCTTGATCGCGGCGTCGGCGAGGTCATCGCGGGTCAGCGCCTTGCTGGCGGCTTGCGACGACCCCAGACCGAACAACAGGATGGAGCAACACAGCAAGCAAAAGGCGGTGCAAACCGAAACGGCGCGAACCCAGGTCTTCATGTCGACTCCCCCTGCCCCGGATCGCGGCGGCGTCGCAGTTCCGAGCCAGCTGAAGTGACACTTGCGTGACGCCTTCCACCACGGACCACCGAGCCAAACGCGCCGGACTCATTCGGCAAGCATCTTTGCGTCGGGCTGCGCCAAACACAACGCCAGCCGCCGCTTTGCCACCCGCCGCTTTGCTTTGACAGCCGATCGCGCTAAATGGTTCGACAGTGGTGCCTACGGCTTTAGCTGAATGGCTTCGCTGGTTGACGGGCTGCTGTGGCAACGCCAGGCAGCAGCCGCGCATCGACGGTCCCATAGCTCAACTGGATAGAGTAGCGGATTTCTACTCCGCGGGTTGCAGGTTCGAATCCTGCTGGGATCGCCATTTGCCGGCCCCTTGCTGCCCGCGCATTCCCCTCGCGCCGACCTGTGCCGGACCTTCGCCGGGCGGCTGTCGATCCGAATCGAGGACCTCCGATTCGGACGTCCGACAGCCCAATTCGACCGCCGTGCGACAAAATGAGGTCTTGTCCGGCAAGAACCGGACGATCGGATATCCGCCCACATCACGGTTGACGCAGGCTTTGCATCGGACCGCTTCAATCGCAAAACGGCAGTGTCTACTTGGGTTTACACTTGGATCACGGCGCGCTGGCGCCTGCTCCTCGGCTCAATCTGGAGCCCGATACCGCCCCAATAATCACGCCGACCTCACCAAAAATTGTTCCTGCGCAATGTCGTCGCGGCTGGCCCCGGTAAGGTGACCGGCGATCGAGGGCCTCCGGTCTTCTGATCAAGTCACACACTCATTATGATGAGGTTCCAAAATGGCTGAAAAGTCACTGACCGGTCTGACGGTCGAGGAGTCCGAAGAGCTCCACAAGCACGTTATCGACGGCACCCGCGTGTTCGGCGCCGTGGCGATCTTCGCCCACTTCCTCGCCTTCGTTTACACCCCCTGGCTGCACTAAGGAGCTCGGACCATGAATCAAGGTCGTATTTGGACTGTCGTTAAGCCGACCGTCGGTCTGCCCCTCCTGCTCGGCAGCGTCGCTGTGATCGCGATCCTCGTGCACGCCGCGCTGATCTCGAAGACCACCTGGTTCTCGAAGTACTGGAATGGCAAGGCTGCCGCGATCGAGTCGTCGGTCAAGGTTGGCTAATCCAGCTCAATCGAGCTGTGAAGCTATCCCGCTTCATGCAACCCCGGAACGCATTTGTGTTCCGGGGTTTGTTTTTTAAGTAATCGATACGACCCTCGGCCATGCCGCCCGCGCCCTTTTTGGCGCCGAATCAGTTCAACGGTCATGACCGGCGCATGACAGTGACATCGTCATCTGAACGACGAAGACTGATTAGCTGGGCGGCAACAGCATGCACAACTAATAATCACCCGCTTCCTTTGACCAAAAACTGTCGATGGTCTACGACTACACACCTCACCTCGCAGGTTAGGCAATGGTTGATCGGACTCCGCTCTGCTTTCGCTGTCATGCACAACTCGCCGTCAAGCGGGTCAATGAGCTGTCGGCAGGCTTTGAGGCGCGGACGTTCCAGTGCCAGCGCTGCGACCATCATCTGGTCGTGGTCGCCTCCAGTTCAGATCCGATGGATTCCCTCGAGAACCGCCTGACCTCACGCTAGCGCGTCAGGCTTCGACGGGTTGCCTTGACGCGAACCGCCAGCCCTTCATCCGCCAACGCGATCAGCAAAGCATCGCCGCACAGCGCCGCGCCGGCATGCTATTCCTGTTCGACCACGACATTGTTGCAGTGGTAGCAGCGATAGACGCGCATGGTACTTTGCAGGAAGCGGCGGATTTCCCCGAGGCGAATCATCTCCTGGTGGCACTTCTCACAAGTGCGAACCTGATCGGGACCGTCGGGCTTTTGGGATTGCGTCACTTCCGCACCCACAAACGATTAGGACCGCGCGAACAACCGGGCAGCTAGTTACACCCGCGATTAAGGAAATGACACACTTCGCCGCCAAGTTGCGTGAATACGCCGCACACGCGACAATTACCGCTACAACTTACACGCTACGCAACTACCAGCCCGGCCGCAGCCGGACGCCGCAATTTTCCCTGACAAGGAATATCAATTCACACTAACTCATCAAAACAATGTGCTGATCGGATCGCATAATCGACCCGATCAGCATAGCGCAATCGGCTCAGCCCTTGATGCCGAGCAGTTCGACCTCGAAGATCAGCGTAGCATTCGGCGGGATCACGCCGCCAGCGCCGCGCGCGCCATAGCCGAGCTCGGGCGGAATGATCAGCGTGCGCTTGCCGCCGACCTGCATGGTGGCGACGCCCTCATCCCAGCCAGCGATCACGCGGCCGCGGCCGATCGGAAACTGGAACGGCTCATTGCGATCGACCGAGGAGTCGAACTTCTTGCCCTTCTCGCCATTGACGTACAACCAGCCGGTGTAGTGCATCACGCAGATCTGGCCAGGCTTCGGCGAGGCGCCGGTGCCGACCTGAATGTCTTCGATCACGAGTCCTGAAGCGGTGGTCATTTTCTGTTTCTGTCCTGCGGATTGCGCCAAGGCGGAGTGAACCGGCGCGATCACCACGCCGGCAGAGAGACACGCAGCGACGGCCACGGCCGCCAGCTGCGCACGATGAAATCTGAGCATGAGCTGATTCCTCAAGCGGAGCGACGTAACGCCAGCCGCGCCGCTTCGCACCACATCAGAACGGGCGCGACACGGCCGGCATCGGCGCCACCATGGCCCGGGTTGCGGCGAATGTCCAACGCACACAGCCGGAGACCATGTCATGGCCCCCGGCTGTTTTTGGCAGCAGATTAAAAGGTGCGCGCTTACGCGACCTTGCTCTTTTCGGCGCGCTTGCGGTCGTTGGCGTCGAGCAGCCGCTTGCGCAGCCGGATCGACTTCGGCGTGATTTCGACCAGCTCGTCGTCCTGGATATAGGCGAGCGCCTTTTCCAGGGTCATCCTGATCGGCGGGGTCAGACGCACCGCTTCGTCGCGCGAGGTGGTGCGGATGTTGGTGAGCTGCTTGCCCTTGAGCACGTTGATCTCAAGGTCGTTGTCGCGGGTATGCTCGCCGACAATCATGCCCTTATAGACCTTCCAACCGGGCTCGATCATCATCGGGCCGCGATCTTCCAGCTTCCACATCGCGTAAGCGACCGCCTCACCCTGATCGTTGGAGATCAGCACGCCGTTGCGGCGACCCTGGATCTCGCCCTTATACGGCAGGTAGTTGTGGAACAGCCGGTTCATGATCGCGGTGCCCTTGGTGTCGGTCATCAGTTCACCCTGATAACCGATCAAGCCGCGGGTCGGCGCGTAAAACACCAGACGCAGACGATTGCCGCCGGACGGGCGCATCTCGATCAGCTCAGCCTTGCGCTCGCTCATCTTCTGCACCACGACGCCGGAAAATTCCTCGTCGACGTCAATCACCACTTCTTCGACCGGCTCGAGCAGCTGGCCGTTTTCGTCCTTGCTGAGCACCACGCGCGGCCGCGACACGCTCAGTTCAAAGCCTTCGCGGCGCATGGTCTCGATCAGGATCGCCAGCTGCAATTCGCCGCGGCCGGACACTTCCATCGCGTCCTTCTCGGCGGATTCCACAACGCGCAGCGCGACGTTGCCTTCGGCCTCGCGCAGCAGACGATCGCGGATCAGACGGCTGGTGACCTTGTCACCTTCCGTGCCGGCGAGCGGCGAGTTGTTGACGATGAACGACATCGACACGGTCGGCGGATCGATCGGCTGCGCCTGCAGCGGCGCATCAACCGAAGGATCGCAGAACGTATCGGCGACGGTGCCCTTCGGCAGACCGGCAATCGCGATGATGTCGCCCGCTTCGGCTTCGTCGATCGCGGTGCGTTCCAGGCCGCGGAACGCGAGCACCTTGCTGATGCGGCCGGTTTCCACCAGCTTGCCGTCGCGCGACAGCACCTTGATGCTCTGGTTCGGCTTCACGGTGCCGGAGGCGACGCGGCCGGTGATGATGCGGCCGAGATAGGGATTGGCTTCCAGGATGGTGCCGAGCATGCGGAACGGGCCCTGCTCGACGGTCGGCGGCGCCACATGCTTGAGCACCAGGTCGAACAGCGGCTGCATGCCGACATCGTGCGCCGCATCCGGGCTTTCGGCCATCCAGCCATTCTTGCCCGAGCCGTACAGGATCGGGAAATCGAGCTGCTCGTCAGTGGCGTCGAGCGCCGCGAACAGGTCGAACACTTCATTGACCACTTCGGTGATGCGCGCGTCGGGACGATCGACCTTGTTGATCGCCACGATCGGCTTGAGGCCGAGCTTGAGCGCCTTGCCGACCACGAATTTGGTCTGCGGCATCGGACCTTCGGCGGCGTCGACCAGCACGATCACGCCATCGACCATCGACAGAATGCGTTCCACCTCGCCGCCGAAATCGGCGTGGCCTGGGGTGTCGACGATATTGATGCGGGTATCTTTCCACATCACCGAGGTGCACTTGGCGAGAATGGTAATGCCGCGCTCGCGTTCGAGATCGTTGGAGTCCATCGCCCGTTCCACGGTGCGCTGGTTCTCGCGATAAGTACCGGACTGCTGCAGAAGCTTGTCGACCAGCGTGGTTTTGCCGTGGTCAACGTGGGCGATAATGGCAATATTGCGAAGTTTCATGCGTGCTTCTTATGTCAAATGTTGATCGGCCAGATGCCCGTCAGCGCAATCGGCGAACGCCGTGGCACGCTCTAAGGCGCGCTTGCTTTCAACCTTGCCTGAAACGCGCCCGGACACCCCGAGCCGATCTCAGGCAGTCCCGAAAAAGCAAGCCCGGCCACACCGGGCCGGGCACTCTACGCGTTGCGGCGCAATATAGCGGGAAAATGCAAAAACACAATGCAGGGATGGTGCCAATCCGACATGGCAGCCACAATACCTGCCCGCTGGCGGCTGGGAGCCCGGTTTTTGTCCGCCCGGCGGCTGACTTGCGCGGTGTTTACGACCCGCGACGAGCAGGCTACCAACCATCGCCGCCGCCCGTGCGGCGATGGCCCCGGACCGAGGGATGCCGCCAGCGCTCGCCCCTAAACCACCTGCGGCCGCTGCGGCCGCACCGGCGTGAATGGCGGGGTCAGCAACAGCGCCCTGCGATCGGCAACCGCGTTGTGGAATTGCTCGAGCGCGATGTTGAAGGCGGTGAGCGTGCCCTCCTCGATCGCGCCGTTTTCAAAGCAGGTCAGCGTGTCGCGCAAAATGTCGTCGGCCTCGGCCTGCAACGCGTCGAGCTCATCCATGGTGTCGGATTTGCGCGCCGCGGCGATCATATCGAGCAGCCGCTCGCGCAGGGTCGAATTGGTGTTGCGCTCGTCCTTGCGCAGATAGCTCGCGAGCCAGGCGCCGATCGAGCCGAGCGCCGAGAACGCCATCAGCGACCACCAGATGTAGTCGCTGTAGCGATCCAGAAAGGTCTTTTCCTCGCCATCGACAAACGCCGCCGCTCCCGGATGCGCCGGGATCGCAGCGTCCTTGTCGGTGTCCGGCGTTTCGATCTTCGCGGCGAGCGGAAAGTCGTTCATCAGCGACTGCCGCACCGCGAATAGCTGCTTGGTAAACACCGCGACGGTCGATTCCGGCAGCGATTTACGCGCGACGATATGATGGGCGAAGCTGATGGTCTTCACTTCCTCATCCGGGCGCGGCGGCGAGCCGCCAAAGGCGCCCGCGGGAATGTCCGCGGCGTCATACATCGGATGGTTTTGCGCGATCGCCTCCGCTGCATCGATCGCCAGAAAGGTCGGCGCGCCGCCGCGCGAGGATTCGGCGATGGCATCGGCGGTGATCTTGCTGTTGATCGGCCCGGCGGCCAGGAACACATCGACCTTGTGGTCCTTGATCGCGTCGGCCAATTCGCTGGTCGAGAACTGCACGATGTCGAGTTTCGAGGTATCGACGCCGTATTGCTGCAACACCACCTTCAGCAGATTGACATTAGCCTGGGTGCGGCCGATCACGCCGATCCGCTTGTCGGCGATCTGCGCGATCTTGGTGATCTTGGCGGCGCCCTTCTTGCGGTCGGCCTTCGGGCGCGGCGGCACCCACAGCACCGCCACGTTCTTGCGCAGCACCGCCACCGCCTGAGCGTCCTTGGGAACTTCAAGATCGCCGCGGATCACCGCAAGATCGGCCTTGCCGGTCGCCAGCGCATTGGCGCTGCCGAGCGCGCCGTCGGCAATCACCGGCCGCAGCCGAACGCCGCTATGCTCGCGGGAAAATGCCTGCGCCAACGCCTGCACCACGCGCACGTCGTCGGAATTCGGCGGCCCGACCGCAATGCGCAGCGGCACCGGCCGCATGGTGAAGTAATAGCCGCTCAGCAACGCCCCGATGCCGGCCAATACCCCGGCCAGGACGATGAACACCGCTTTGCGGCGTCGGGAGCGTACGGGCGTCGGTGTCATCGACCCCACCAATTCAGGACCGGCTACATTGGGTTGGGACAGAGGTTGTCTCAAGCTCAAATCCAATTGTGCCCTCATCCCGGGTGGAATGGATAGCGGTTTTTGGCGCGAAGCGCCTCGGATGGTCACCAGGATCTGAAACGCTGTATCGCGCTAATGTGGCAACAATCGATAGCATGGCGTCATGACAGCGCGTTCATCAGGAGAGAACAATGACCGAACGTCTGACCGAGGCGGCACGGCGCGCCGCACTGGAAATGCTGCCGGACTGGCGCGCCCTGCCCGATCGCGACGCGATCGCGCGCACGCTGACATTTGCGGATTTCGATGCTGCCTTCGCGTTCATGACACGCGTCGCGCTGATCGCCTCGCGCCACGACCACCATCCGGACTGGCACAACGTCTACAACCGGGTCGATCTGGTGTTGTCCACCCACGATGCCGGCGGCCTGACCAACCGCGACATCGAGCTGGCCCGCGCCATCGACGCGGTCGCCGCCGCAGTTTCGCCGGCCTGATGCAATCAACTGAAGCGTACCTATATCGGGAGTCGCGTATCGGGAGTTCCGGCCGCGATCAGGCAAGTTCCCGGCGATGGCAGGCATGCCCGTGAAGCGATGCCAGCAGGCCAACCTAACCAGCAGACGATGGTGAGCCACCCGTATGAACACGTCTCAGCATGGCGTCGGCTTTGAGCCCGCCGACCACCTCGCCGAAAACCCCGACGAACTGCGCCGCCGGTTCTGGCTGAAAATGAAGCGGCTGGCAGTGAAGCTGCCGTTCGCCGAGGATCTGCTCGCCGCCTATTACTGCGCGTTCGATCGCGCCACGCCGCGCCATGTCCAGGTCGCGCTGCTGGGCGCGCTGGCCTATTTCGTGCTGCCGTTCGACTTTGTCACCGACCTGATGCCGATGCTCGGCTTTGCCGACGATGCCGCGGTGCTGGCCACCGCGATCCGGCTGGTGGCCGGCAATATCACGCCCGAGCACCGCGCCGCCGCCCAGGCCGCCATGCAGCGCGGCCTGACCGAGGACTAAGCACTGCTCAGGCTTTGACCCAGCTGCTCGGCAAGGCCGACTAGCAAAGCCCCGCCAAAAGGAAAATGCCCGGGACTGGCCCGGGCATCGCGTCTCATGGTGGGGCTCGTTGTAAGGCTGACCGCGGCTTACGCGCCGTTCAGGAACTGCAGCGGATCGACCGGGGTCGAGCCCTTGCGGATTTCAAAGTGCAGCTGCGGTGACGCCACCTCGCCGCTCTGGCCGGATTTGGCAATGGTCTGGCCGCGCTTGATGGTTTCGCCGCGCTTCACGAGCAGCTCGGAAGCGTGCGCATAGGCGGTGACGTAGCCGTTGCTGTGCCGGATCAGCACCAGATTGCCATAGCCCTTCAGCTCGTTGCCGGCATAGGCGACCACGCCATCCTCAGCAGCCTTGACCGGCGTGCCCTCAGGCACCGCAAGGTTGATGCCGTCATTCTGCTTGCCATTGGTCTTGGCGCCATAGCCGGCAATCACCCGGCCACGCACCGGCCAGCGGAAGCCAGGCAGCGCGCCGGTGGCTTCGGCCGACTTCACCGGCGTTTCAGCGACCGGCGCTTCAGCGGGCGTGGCGGTGCTCGCCAGCCGCGCCTTCTGCGGCGGTTCGGCCGGCATGGCGGCGGCCATGGTCACCGGCGCCGCAGCGGCAACCGGGGCAGCCACGGCGGCTGGCGCCGGAGCCGGTGCGGGCGCCGCCATTTGGGCGGGCTGCGCCGCGGCCATCCGGGTGCCCGGTGCCGGGACGTTCAGGCGGGTGCCGACCTTGAGTGGCGAGCTGATTGCGAGGCCATTGGCCTGCGCCAATTCAGCCGGCGAAATCTTATGGCGCCGCGCGATGCCGATCAGGCTGTCGCCGGGATTGACGATATGGACGCTGCCCGCCGCCGCGACCGGACGGCCCGCCATGGGGGCCGGAGCCGGCGCCGCCGCAACAGCCGGAGCCGGCGCGACCGGGGCCGCCAGGGCCGCACGGTTCGGGATGATCAGCTGTTGACCGGGCTGCAGCACGCGCGGGCCGCGATAGCCATTGGCCTGCAGGATCGCCGCGGTCGAGACGTTGTAGCGCCGCGCCAGCGTTTCCAGGGAATCGCTGGTGCCGACGATGATGGTGGTGCCCGCCACCGGCGCGCGATTGGCGCCAGCGCGTGCGGTCGTGCCCGTCACCATGTCGGCGGGCGCGGCCGCAGGCGGCGCATAGGCCGCAACGCCGCGTCCACCCGCAGCCGGCGGATAGGCCGGGGCTGGCGCCGCCGCGTAAGGGCGCTGCGCCGGAGCGCTGGGATAGGTCTGCGGTGCAGAGATCGGCGGCGGCAAGGGCTGCGCCTGATACTGCGGCTGCGCTTGATATTGCGGCTGGTACTGAGGCTGCGCCTGATATTGCGGCTGGGCCTGATAATGCGGCCGCGCATATTGCGGCAACTCGCGCTGTGGCGCGGGCTGTTGCGCTACTGAGCCGGTGGAGTCCTGAAACGGATTCTGTGAAAGCCGGGACTGCATGTCCGCGCTGCAGCCACTGAATCCGACGGACATCAACGCCAGCACCGCAAGCTGCGGAGTCCGGCGCGAGCAAAGCAACGCGACGACGCGGGACATGGTTACTCACTCTTTACGCAACAGAATTTACCTTTTCAGTTAAACACCTGTTCAGTTACCAAGCGTTTAACCCTGCCGGCAAATTGCAGGTTCTCAGCAGTTTTCCGCAGTCGAAATCGGCGCGGTCGGACGCCCCGAAATTGCGCTTACAGCTCGCGCGCGATGCCCGGCAGCGCCGGCACAAAACGCACCGCCACCAGCTGTTTGCGCTCGATTCCGCCCTTGAGATTGCGGAATTTGACCAGGTTCTGCGCGCCGCTTTGCGGGCCAACCGGCGCCAGCAGAATACCGTCGAGATCAAGCCGTGCCAGCAGCGCCTCTGGCACCTGCTCCATGGCCGCGGTCACCAGAATGCGGTCGAACAGCCCGGCCTCTTTCGGCACGTCAAAACCATCGCCGACCCGCACCTCGACATTATGGCACTCCAGCCGTTCGAGCCGGGCGCGGGCCGTGTCGGCCAGGGTTTTGAAGCGCTCCAGCGTCAGCACCTGGCGGCACAGCCGCGACAGCACCGCGGCCTGGTAGCCCGAGCCGGTGCCGATTTCGAGCACCCGATGGTCGCGCTGCAGCTGCAATTGCTCGGTCATATAGGCGACCACGAAGGGCTGGCTGATGGTCTGGCCGCACTCGATCGGCAGCGCGGTGTCGCGCCAGGCCTCGTCGCGATGCGGCGCCGCCACGAACAGATCGCGCGGCACATCATCCATGGCTCGCAGCACCGCCTGGTCGCTGATGCCGCGACGGCGCAGATTGAGCTGAAACATCATCTTTTCGGGCGGCGGCGGTCCGACGAACGACATGGTGGTCTCGCAGCTAACAAAGGGTCGAAAGGGCCACGATCAGTTCCTGTGTCGGAACATGCGCTGCAAGGCTGGCTTTGCCAATGTTGACATTGCTTCCCATCGGCTTATTTGCCAACATGGCTCAACCCTAGCCGCATTGGTTCTCGCTGCGATCAACTTCAAGCGCATCATTTCCAAAGGCGTGCCTGTTCCGGACGCGTATCATGGCCGGAATTCGTGAAGGACCCATCATGACGACGATGCCGCCGGGCTCCGTGTTTCTGGTTGAAGACGAAGCCATGATCCGGATGATGGTGGCCGACATGCTCGAAGAACTCGGCTATCACATCGCCGCCGAAACCGGCGAACTGAACGAAGCGCTGCGGCTGGCTGAAACTACCGATTTCGACATCGCCATCCTCGACGTCAACGTCAATGGCAAGGTGATCTCTCCGGTCGCCGACCTGATCAAGGCGCGCAATCGCCCGTTCATCTTCGCCACCGGCTACGGCGTGCAGGGCGTGCCGGCCGAACACCGCGACCGCCCGGCACTGCAAAAGCCGTTTCAGATCGAAGCGCTTGCCGAGATGCTCAGCAGCACGCTGAAGAACCTCGCCGCTTAGCTACTCCGCCCAGCCGGTTAGCCCCGCGTCTTCCCCCTCCGCGCTCAGCCCAGCGTCTGCCGCAGCGTTTCCGAAAAGCCGTCGTCGGTGCGATCGAGCTTGAGCGGCGTCACCGAGATATAACGCGCGGCCAGCGCGGCGATGTCGGTGCCTTCGGCTGGCGATGCTTCGGCGGCGACCCGCTCAAAGCCGATCCAGAAGTAAGGATTGCCGCGGCCGTCATGACGCTCATCGACGCGCAGGAAGTTCTGATTGCGCTTGCCCTGGCGCGTCACCATCACGCCGGCAACCTGATCGGGCGCGCAGGACGGGAAGTTGACGTTGATCACGGTGTTTTTCGGCACGCCCGCCTCGATCGCCCGGCGCAGAATCTTGGGGCCATGCACCAGCGCGGTCTCCCAGATCGGCGCGGCACGGGTCTCGTGCGAAAATTCCTGCGACAGCGCGAAGGACGGCAGGCCAAGAATGGTGCCTTCGAGCGCACCGGCGATGGTGCCGGAATACACGACGTCTTCGGCGACGTTGCGCCCCTTATTGACGCCCGACAGCACCAGATCCGGCCCCTTGTCGCCGAGAATGTAGCGCGCGCCCATGATCACGCAGTCGGTCGGCGTGCCGCGCACCGCAAAATGGCGCGGGCCGATCTCGCGCAGCCGCAGCGGATCGTTGAGCGACAAGGAATGCGACACCCCGGACTGATCAAGCTCCGGCGCCACCACCCACACGTCGTCAGATAGCGCCCGCGCGATCTGTTCTACGATCTGCAAGCCGGGCGCATGAACGCCATCGTCGTTGGTGCACAGAATCCGCATTCTCGCATTCGCCTCCGCTGGACTGCGCCGGCCGCATTGCAGCGGCCAGCCGGAGCGGCTCTTACCATCCCGTTTTCGCTCTGTCACAGGGGGCCTGTTGCGATCACGAGGCTGCGCCCAGCCCGGGAACCGAACCGCACCGCCACGGTTTTTCTGTCAGCCACTGGCATAGCCGCCGCTCCCCGCGACGGCAGCCGCGGCTCGGTCCAGCCAAACAGAAGGACGGTAAGGCGACGTGATGTCGATCTCAGCCCGCAAAATCGTGCTGATAGCTGCGCTGGTGATCATGATGACCGCGCTGCTGTGGGCCGGCTCCGGCGACCGCGCGGCGCGGCTGCAGGCCGAACCGGCGCCCGCTCCGGCCACCATTGCCAGTGCCGTCAGCACCCCCGTGGTGCAGCCCGAGCCGGTCGAACCCCAGGCGGCGATGACGGCGGTGCCGCTGTCGCAGGTCCGGCTGGTGCGGCAATCGCTGAAGCGTAGCGGTCTCGGCGCCCGGGTGTTGGCCACCGTCACGGTGCGCAACCGGCACCAATACGCCATCAAGGATGTCGAAATCCTGTGCGCATTCCGCGGCCGCGACGGTTACGTGACCACGCGGCGGCGGGTGCTACCCGAGGTGATCGAGGCGCGCAGCCGCGAGACCTTTGCCAATGTGCTGGTCGGGCATATCAACGTCGTCACCACCCGTGGCCGCTGCAAGCTGGTCGGCGCCAGCCGGGTATGATGGCCGTTATCCGACCAGCGCCAGCCCGGCGATCGCCAGGCACACCACCAGCGTGCTGTGCAAGATCACCCGCCCCCAGAGAGCGCGCGTGCGGCTGAGCCGATGATCGGATTCAGAAAACAGCATCCCTTGCCAGCCTCTTGCTACGTCGCACCGTTTCGAGATCGCAGCCGCCGTTTGATTTCAGTGGCCCTTGACGCCAACCACCAACCGCTCCGCACGTCATGGCCGGTCTCGACCCGGCCGCCATCCACGCCTTTGATCTTGCTGCGATTTCAAGACGTGGATACCCGCGACAAGCGAGGGTATGACGGTCATTGGTACGGGCCGATGGTATCACATGTCAGGCCGCTGCGATCACCTTCAGTTTTTGGCGATGACTTTCAGCCCGCCCATATAGGGCTGCAGCACGTCCGGCACGGCGATCGAGCCGTCCTCCTGCTGATAGTTCTCGATCACCGCGATCAGCGCCCGGCCGACGGCGGTACCCGAGCCGTTCAGCGTGTGCACAAAGCGCGGCTTGCCGTCCGGCCCGCGCGAACGGGCGTTCATGCGCCGCGCCTGGAAATCGCCGCACACAGAGCAGGACGAGATTTCGCGATAGGCGCCGCCCTCGCCCTGGCCGGGCATCCACACTTCGATGTCGTAGGTCTTTTGCGAGGCAAAGCCCATGTCGCCAGTGCACAGCGTCATCACCCGGTAATGCAGCCCGAGCCGGCGCAGCACTTCCTCGGCGCAGGCCAGCATGCGCTCGTGCTCATCCTTGGACTGTTCGGGCGTGGTCACCGACACCAGCTCGACCTTGGTGAACTGATGCTGGCGGATCATGCCGCGGGTATCGCGGCCGGCGGCGCCAGCCTCGGCGCGGAAGCACGGCGTCAGCGCGGTCATGCGCAGCGGCAGCTCGCGCTCATCAAGGATCGATTCACGCACCAGATTGGTGAGCGACACTTCGGCGGTCGGGATCAGCCAATAGCCTTCGCCGCCGCTGCCGATCGCACCGGCCGCGAACTGATCCTCGCGAAATTTTGGCAGCTGCGCGGTGCCGAACATCGCGTCGTCTTTCACCAGCAGCGGTGGGTTGACCTCGGTATAGCCGTGCTCGCCGGTGTGGACGTCGAGGAAGAACTGGCCGATGGCGCGCTCCAGCCGGGCCAGCCCCTGCTTCAGCACCACAAAGCGCGCGCCCGACAATTTGGCGGCGGCTTCAAAATCCATCTGGCCGAGCGCTTCGCCGAGCTCGAAATGAGGCTTGGGCGCAAAGCTATACTCGTTCGGCTTGCCGAAATGGCTGCGCACCACATTGCCATGCTCGTCGGCGCCGTCCGGCACCTCGGGCAGCGGCAGATTGGGAATTTCCGACAGCGCCTTGTTGAGCGCCGCCTCGGCCTGCTTCACCGCCTCATCGAGCGCCGGCATGGTTGTCTTCAGCTCGGCGACCTCGGCCATCAGCGCGTCGGCGCGGGCATTGTCCTTGGCCTTCTTGGCCTCGCCGATCTCTTTCGACGCGGCGTTGCGGCGCGCCTGCGCCTGCTCGGCCGCCAGAATGGCGGCGCGCCTTGTCTCGTCGAGCTTGATCAGGCTGTCCGCGATCGGCGACAGCCCGCGCCGGGTGAAAGCGGCGTCAAAGGCTTGCGGGTTATCGCGGATCGATTTGATGTCGTGCATGGGGCGGGTCCTGGCAGGCAAGCTGATCGACGGATTCGGAAGGTTCGACAGCGCGCATCCACTACCCCGAATAGCCGCGCTTTGGAACATTCAAGGCAAGGAGGCGGCGCCGCAGAAGCGGCAAAGCTGGCCGGGTGGTCTCCCGGACGGCGTCACATAAGGGAGAGCCCTACTCGGCAGGCTTGGGATCGGACGCGGCGGCGTCGTTCTGCGCGGCGGCGCGTTTCTTCTCGACCATCGCCACCGAATAGATCGCGCCCTCGAACAATATCATCAGCGGAATCGCCAGCGACGCCTGGCTGATCACGTCCGGCGGGGTCAGCACCGCGGCGATCACAAAGGCGCCGACGATGAAATAACGCCGCTTCTCGCGCAGCTGCTGCGAGGTGATGATGCCGATCCGGCCAAGCAGCGTCAGGATCACCGGCAGCTGGAACGCAATGCCGAACGCGAAGATCAGCGACATCATCAAGGACAGATATTCGCCGACCTTGGGCAACAGCGCGATCTGCGCACTCTCGGCGTCGCCCATCTGCTGCATGCCGAGCGAGAACCGGATCAGCATCGGCAGCACCACAAAATACACCAGCAGCGCGCCGAGCATGAAAAAGCCCGGGGTGGCGATCAGATACGGCACAAAGGCGTTGCGCTCGTGCTTGTAGAGCCCGGGCGCCACGAATTTGTAGATCTGGGTGGCGATGATCGGGAACGAGATGAAACCCGCGCCGAACATCGCCAGCTTCAGCTGGGTCAGGAAATATTCGAGCAGCGCGGTGTAGATGAATTTCGAGTTTTCCGGCCCCGCGATCCACACGAACGGCCAGACCAGCACGTTATAAATCTGCTTGGCGAAGAAGAAGCAGACCACAAACGCCACGGCAAAGCCGATCAGCGCCTTGATCAGCCGCGCGCGCAGCTCGATCAAATGGTCCATCAACGGCGCTTTGCTGGCCTCGATATCTTCGGCGCTCATGACGCGGTCGGGTCCTTGGCCTGATCCTTGACCTGATCCTTCGCAGCCAGATCCTTGGCAGCCAGATCATTGGCAGCCTGCCCCGACGCGGCCTGATCATGGCTGACCGGGGCTGCGGCAGCATTGCTAGCCGTGGGAGCCGGCTCGCTCGCCGTCGCGGTGGTGGACGCGATCGCCGCGGCCTCTGGCACAATCGCCAACGGCGCCATCACGGCGTTCTGCACGGCATGAGCCTCGACGGCCGCCAGCGTTTCGGCTGCGATCTGCTCCGCCGCGGCCGGCGCCGGCAGGCTGGTGGCGGCCGGCGCAGTGGTGCTCAACGCCGCGGTGACATCCTTTTGCAGCGAGGTCAGTGGATTGTTGTCGGTAAAGGCAGTGGTCGCCGACCTCACCTCGTCGAACGACTTCTTCAGCTCAGCCATCTCGGCTTCGCGCATCGCTTCGCGGAACTGGCCCTGAAACTCGCCGGCCATGCGGCGCGCTTTGCCAGCCCACTGCCCGACCGTCCGCAGCACGCCCGGCAACTCTTTGGGGCCGATGGCGATCAGCGCCACCACGCCGATCACCATCAGTTCAGTCCAGCTGATGTCGAACATGACTGCTTCCGCTCACGCGCGATGCCGCCCGCCCCCGGCTCAGCCGCAGTCCGCGTATTCTTGACTGGCCGCCGTGGCGTCGCCCGCCACGGCCTGCCGCACCCTGATGGCCTTAGACGGCCTTGCTGCCGACGTCGGAACGCTGCGTCGAAGACGGCGTCCCCGCGTGGTCGATCGACTTCACGGGCTCGGTCTTTTCGTCAGCCTTGTCATCGTCTTGCATGCCCTTCTTAAAGGACTTGATGCCCTGCGCGACGTCGCCCATCAGGTCGGAAATCTTGCCGCGACCGAACAACAGCAGCACCACTACGATCACGACGATCCAGTGCCAGATACTCATCGACCCCATCGTGCCTTCCTCCAAAGTCGTGACGCCGGTACAGCCGGCCGATCTTGTGCGAACCTAGGCTTAGCAGACTACGAAAACAAGGATTTAAGCCGCCAGGCGGAAGCGGCCAAGTGCGTCATTGGCCGCTTGGCTCACCATCCTCGGCGGTCGTTTCAGGGGCCGGTTCGGCCTCGTCTTCCGGCGCCTCGTCGGACCCCGTTTCCGAGGCCATGGTCTCTTCCAAGGTGACCGTTTCGGAGGATACGGCTTCGACCTCCTCCGTCACCTCAACCACAGCCTCAACCTCGACGTAAGCCTCAACGACAGTCTCAACCACCGCCCCGGCCTCAGCCTCCGCCTCAGCAACAGTCTCAGAGGGCGCGGCGTCCTGCACCGCCTCGGAGGCTTCGCCGGCTTCGGCCGCTTCCGGTTCCGCATCGGGAACAGGCACGAGCGCCAGGTCGAGATCGCCGGGTTCGAGCGGGTCTTCGTCCTCGCGCAGCGCCGGATCGTCGGACGGCACCGGCACGCTGAAGCCGGTCGGCAGCCGCGAATCGAGCAGCCCGGTGCCCTTCAGCTCCTCCAGGCCCGGCAGATCGTTGAGGCTCTCCAGGCTGAACTGCGCCAGGAACGCATCGGTGGTGCCAAAGGTCAGCGGCCGCCCCGGCGTCTTGCGCCGGCCGCGCGGCTTGACCCAGCCGGTTTCGAGCAGCACGTCGAGCGTGCCCTTGGAGGTGACCACGCCGCGGATTTCTTCGATTTCGGCGCGGGTCACCGGCTGATGATAGGCGATGATCGCCAGCATCTCGATCGCGGCGCGGGACAGCTTGCGGGTCTCGGTGCTCTCGCGGGTCATCATCCAGGCGAGATCGCCAGCGGTGCGGAACGACCATTTGTTGGCGACGCGCACCAGATTGACGCCGCGCGGCGCATAGTCGGCCTGCAGCTGCAGCAGCGCCTTCTTGATATCGACGCCTTCGGGCATGCGCTTGGCGAGCGCGGCTTGATCGAGCGGCTCGGCCGAAGCGAACAACAGAGCTTCCAGCAGACGCAGCTCCTCGGGCCGGGCCTGCGCCTCCGGCTCGGTCGGCATATCCTCCAGCTCGATCACGCGCTGTTCTGCCAGACTGGCCATGGCTCGGTCTCCTTCTTCCACTTACTCTACCGACACGTCCGGCTCGGCCAGCGCCTCCACCGGCGGCGATGACCGCTTGCGGAAATAAAGCGGCGCAAAAGGCTCCGACTGGTGCAACTCAAGCTGCCCCTCGCGCACCAGCTCCAGCGCAGCGGCGAAGCTAGAGGCAAAGACGGTAGCTTTTTGAGTGGGATCGACGACGTAGTCCAACAGGTACGAATCCAGCCGGCTCCAATCCTCGGTAGCGCCAACCAGCCGCTCCAGCGTGGCGCGCGCTTCGGCGAGCGACCACACGGTCCGGCGCGCGAGATGCACCTTGGCGATCACCGAGCGCTGGCGCTGCGAGGCATAGGCCGACAACAGGTCGTACAGGGTCGCGGTAAAACGCGGATGCTTGATCTCGGCGATGGTTTCCGGACAGCCGCGCGCGAACACGTCGCGCTGCAATTGCGGCCTTGTCATCAGCCGGTTGGCGGCCTCGCGGATCGCTTCCAGCCGGCGCAGCCGGTTGGCGAGCGCGGTCGCCATTTCCTCGGCGCTCGGGCCCTCGGCGCTCGGCGGCTCGGGCAGCAGCAGCCGCGATTTCAAAAACGCCAGCCACGCCGCCATCACCAGATAGTCGGCGGCCAGCTCCAGCCGGATTTTGCGGGCCGCTTCGACGAATTGCAGATATTGGTCGGCGAGCGCCAGGATCGAGATCTTGTGCAGATCGACCTTCTGTTGCCGCGCCAAAGCGAGCAGCAGGTCGAGCGGGCCTTCATAGCCTTCGACATCGACCACCAGCGCCGGTTCGTCGTCCGGCAGCTCCGCCGCCGGTTGGGTCGGCCGGCCGGTTTCAAATGACAGGATTTCGGCGGTCATGCCCCGGCTCCGACCCGGCTGATCAACTCATCGAGTTCGGCGCGCGTCTCGAGCCGGTCGAACGGTTCCGGCACACGCCGCGCCGCCAGCGCCGCATGGGCCCGCGCCGCGGCATCGCCGGTAAGCAGCGGCGCCGCAGCGGCGACTTCGCGCATTTCGTCGAGCCGGCCATTGCAGTGCAGCACGAGGTCGCAGCCCGCGGCCAGGCTGACGCGGCTGCGTTCGGCAATGCTGCCGCTGAGAGCATTCATCGAGACGTCGTCGCTCATCAGAAGCCCCTGGAACCCGATCAGGCCGCGAATCACGCGATCGATAATGGTCGCAGAAGTGGTCGCCGGTTGGGCGGGATCGAGCGCGTTGAACACAACATGTGCGGTCATCGCCATCGGCAGGTCGGCGAGCGGCTGGAACGCGGCGAAATCGGTCTGCTCCAGTTCGAACTCGGACGTATCGACCACCGGCAGCCGCAAATGGCTGTCAGCGGTGGCGCGGCCATGGCCGGGAATGTGTTTGAGCACCGGCAGCACGCCGCCCTGCGCCAGCCCGTCCGCAACCGAACGCGCGATCGCCGCGACCTTGCCGGGATCAGTGCCATAGGCGCGGTCGCCGATCACCGCATCGGCGCCCGGCACCGGCAGATCGGCGAGCGGCAGGCAGTCCACGGTGATGCCAAGCTCAAACAGGTCGGCGGCAATCAGCCGCGCGCTCAGCCAGGCGGCGGACAGGCCCAATTGGCTGTCGATGTCATAGAGCGCGCTGAACACCGCGCCGGCCGGATAGCTCGGCCAATGCGGCGGCCCGAGGCGCTGCACCCGCCCACCTTCCTGATCGATCAGAACCGGCGCCTGATCGTCTTCGAGCGTTGCACGCAGTTCCTTTACAAGATCAGAGACTTGTGAAGGATTGTCGATGTTTCGCTTGAAGAGGATAAAACCCCATGGCGAAGCTGACCGGATGAACTCGCGTTCCTCGGCAGTCAGTGACGTTCCGGAAATACCGGAAATGAATGCGCGCCTGTCCATCTCGGGCCGATTAGCCCGCTGGGCGCATCCGGGTCAAGGAAACGGCCGTTAATTTCTTTGGACGACGCACTGTCCGCCCGCCGAACGCAGGCTGCCGCAGAACCGGGCGGCATCATCGGAGCTGCCGAACGGGCCGATCATGGCGCGGTAATAGACGCCCTTGTCGCCGAGATCGGCACGCTTGATCACCGGGCTGCGCGAGCCGAGCACCGAGGGATACTTGCTCTGCAGCGCCCGGAATGAGGCCTGGGCGTCGGCCGCGCTGCGCTGCGAGGACACCTGCACCACATAGCCGCCCGCCACCTCAGGCTGGGCAGTCGGCGCGGTCGCGGCCACGCGGTTGCCAGGCTGCGGCGCCAGCGACAGCGGCGCGCCGGTCGAAGCATTGGCATTGGCCACCGGCGGCGGCGGCGTGCGGGTCGCGGTGGGCGACGGCGCTGCGGGTGCGGCGGCGGCGGCGCGCTGCGCCGGCCGTCCGGCGGCCGCATCGGCCTGATCGGGCCGCACCGGCACGGTCTTGATCTTGCGCGGCTCCTCGCCATTGGCCGAGGCAGCGCTCGGCGCGGCCGCCAGCGGCTTGTTGGCGGGCGCAACGCTGGCCGGGGTCGGCGGATTGCTGTTCTGGGTGAGCGGCGGCAGCACCACGCGCGAGCCATATTTGCTCGGGTCCTGCGGCTGCTCCTCGCGGGAAATCAGCATCTCGGTGTTGGAGCCGCCAGATGCCAGCCGGTCCTGGATCGGCTTGCCAGCCTCGGCCGCCGACGGCGGCACCACCTTGGTGGGACCGGGCTCGGCCTTGATGATCGGCGGTTCGCCAGAGCGCGGCGAGCCGACAAAGGTGCGATAGGCAAAAGCACCGCCGGTGCCGACCACCGCCAGCGCGATCACGGCCGCGACCGTCAGCATGCCGCCGCGGCGCGGCTTCTGCTCCGGCTCGTCATAACCGTTGCCGAAATTATAGGACGGGTCGGAATTATAGGCCGCGGTTTCCTGCAGCGGATCGACATAGCCTTGCGACGGCATCTGGCCGTACAGCGCGTCGTCATAGCGCGAGAAATCGGCGGGCGCGGCCGGTTGCGTGGACGCCTGCCCGGCAAAGGACGGTTCCTGCCGGTAGGCCGAGGCCTGATAGGGATCAGCCTGATACGGATCGGCCTGGTAGCCGCCCTGCTGATAATCGCCCTGCTGATAGGATTGCGGTTGGTAGGCCTCAGGCTGATAGACCTGCGGCGTGCGATAGGGTTCGGGCTCGGCGCGCGAGGAGATCGCCGGAGCTTCCGGCTCGGGCGCGCGGAAGCCGGTGTCGCGGCTACGATGGCGCAGCCAGGACGGCATCGGCGGCGGTTCTTCCTCAAAAGCGGGCTGCGGCGGCACGGTCGGCTGCGGCGGCGCGCGATAGCTGTCGGCGGCCGGTGGCGGCGGCGCCATATTGGGCTGCTGGCGCTGCTGACCGGAGAACGGGTCGGTCTGGCCGATCAGACGGGCCAGCTCCGCGAGCGGATCATTCTCGGGCGCGGCGTCGCGACCGCGACCATAGCGATCGTCACCCTGGAAGGACCTGTCCTGATAGCGTTCAGCCATTGCGATTCGCATCCCGCGGGAAAGCAGCCACCCCACCCCAAAAGCGAAACAACCGCCGATTCAAACCAAGCTGTCACGCATCCCCGACGTGACTGGCTGCTTCGCCTAACGCATCTCGGTGGGCGCATCGACGCCGAGCACGGCGAGTCCTGATGCGAGAACCGAAACGGCGCCTTGGACCAATGCCAATCGCGCCTTGGTTATCAGTGCATCATTATTGATAATGAAGCGTAAATGAGGCAGGTCGCGACCGCGCGTCCACAGCGCGTGGAATTCGCTGGCGAGCTCGTACAGATAGAAAGCGATGCGGTGCGGCTCATGCGCCTGCGCCGCCGCTTCGACGATGCGCGGATAGAGCGCAAGCCGGCGCAACAGATCGAGTTCGGCGCTGTCGGTCAGCCGCTCGACCTCGGCATCGCGCAGGAAGGCGATGCGGGCCGCCGGATCCTCGGGCAAATCCGGAATCACTTCGCGGGCATTGCGGAACACCGAATGGCCGCGGGCATGGCCGTATTGCACGTAAAACACCGCGTTGTCCTTGGACTGCTCGATCACCTTGGCGAGGTCGAAATCGAGCACCGCGTCGTTCTTGCGGAACAGCATCATGAAGCGGGTGGCGTCGCAGCCGACCTCCTCGACCACCTCGCGCAGCGTGACGAAGTCGCCGGCGCGCTTCGACATCTTCACCGGCTCGCCATTGCGCAGCAGCTTGACCAGCTGCACGATCTTGACGTCGAGCACGCCCTGCCCGGCGGTTACCGCCTTGATCGCGGCCTGCACGCGCTTGATGTAACCGCCGTGATCGGCGCCCCAGACGTCGACCATGGTGCGATAGCCGCGGTCGAACTTGGTCTTGTGATAGGCGATGTCCGAGGCAAAGTAGGTGTAGGAGCCGTTCGACTTGAGCAGCGGCCGATCGACGTCATCGCCATAGGCGGTGGCGCGGAACAGGGTCTGCTCGCGATCCTCATAATCATCGACCGGGGCGCCCTTGGGCGGCGGCAGCCGGCCTTCATAGACGTCGCCCTTGGCGCGCAGGAACGCGATGGTCTCGGCGACGCGGTCGGTGCCGCCCTCGATCAGCGAGCGCTCCGAGAAAAACTCCTCATGAGTGATGTTGAGCGCGGCGAGATCGGCGCGGATCATGTCCATCATCATGGCGATCGCCTTGGCGCGCGCGATCGGCAGCCATTCCGCCTCGGGCAGCGCCCGCAGCCGGTCGCCATGCTCGGCCTTCAGCGCCTCACCGACCGGCTTGAGGTAATCGCCGGGATAAAGCCCCTCCGGAATCTCGCCGATCTCCTCGCCGAGCGCTTCCTGGTAACGCAGGAACGCCGAGCGCCCGAGCACATCGACCTGGGCGCCGGCGTCGTTGATGTAATATTCGCGGGTCACGTCATAGCCGGCGAAGGCGAGCAGATTGGCGAGCGCATCGCCAAACACCGCGCCGCGGCAATGGCCGACATGCATCGGCCCGGTCGGATTGGCCGACACATATTCGACATTGACCTTGTGGCCGCCGCCGATCGCGCTGCGGCCATAGGCCGAGCCCTGCGCCAGCACGGCGCGCAGCTCATCGGCCCAGACCTTGGTCTGCAGCGTCAGATTGATGAAGCCCGGCCCGGCGACATCGACCTTGGCCACCATCGGCTCGGCACGCAGTTTGGCGGCAATCTGCTCGGCGAGATCGCGCGGCTTGGCTTTGGCCTCCTTGGCCAGCACCATCGCGGCGTTGGTCGCCATGTCGCCATGGGTCGGGTCTTTGGGCGGCTCCACCACCACGCGCGACAGATCGAGACCGGCGGGCAGCGCCCCCTCGGCGGCCAGCGCCTCGCAGACGGCCTGAACCCGGCCGAGAATGAGGGCGAACAGATGCGGCGAGGACGGAGAATTGACCATGGGAATCACATGATACCAGAGCTAGCGCCGGAGCAGTCCGGCTGGATGGCCGCCCCTGACGGCCGGCACAAGGCCGCCAATTCGGCACCGACCGCCTGCGGCGTTCGGCGGATTGCCGGCGAGCCGCAGCTCGGCCAGGCAAGGCGCGGAGAGGCCCGCCGCCTAACGCAAATCCGGAGTTGTGTCAAAGAGCCGGCGGTGCTCGGTCAGGGCATACAGGTCGGTCATGCCGGCGATGAAATTGCGGATGCGACGCAGCCGGTCGGCCTCGCATTCGGCGATCGGGCCGCAGGCCGGCAGCCAGTCCGGCGGCAGCGCCCCCGGATCGTCGCAATAGCGCTGGAACAGCTCGGTGACCACCGTCTCGGCATCGCGCATCACCGTCATCACCCGCTCGGCGCGGTACATACGGGTCCAGAGGAAGCGCTTGATCATCTTTTCGGCCGCGGCAATCTCTCGCGGAAAAGCGATCATCGCCTCCTTCGCCGCGCGCACCTCGGCCGCCGAGCGCGGCTGAAGCCGCTCAAGGCGGCGCTGCGCCTCGCTGACCGCCGCCCCGATCAAGCACGAGATCAGCTCGCGCACCAATTCGGCGGCGCGGCGCACCGGATCAAGGTGCGGATAGCGGGCGTCGATCGCGGCCAGCATCTCGGCGAGCAGCGGGATCTCGCGCAGATCGTCGAGCCGGAACAGGCCGGCGCGCAGCCCGTCATCAATGTCGTGGGCATCATAGGCGATGTCGTCGGCGATGCCGGCGACCTGCGCCTCCAGCGAGGCAAAGCTCCACAAATCGAGATCGAAATCGCGGTTGAATTCGACGATGCCGAGCGGCACGCCGCGCTCACGATAATGCCCGAGCGGGGTGCCATTTCGTTCGATCAGCGGACCATTGTGCTTGACGATACCCTCCAGCGTCTCCCAGCTGAGATTGAGGCCGTCAAAGGTCGGGTAGCGATGTTCGAGCGCGGTGACCACGCGCAGGCTCTGGGCGTTGTGGTCAAAACCGCCATGATCGCGCAGACAGGCGTCGAGCGCGCGCTCGCCGGCATGGCCGAATGGCGGATGGCCGAGGTCATGGGCCAGCGCCAGCGCTTCGGTGAGATCTTCATCGAGCCGCAATTGCCGGGCGATGGCGCGCGCGATCTGCGCCACTTCGAGCGAATGGGTCAGCCGGGTGCGGTAATGATCGCCCTCATGAAACACGAACACCTGGGTCTTGTGTTTGAGCCGGCGAAACGCGGTCGAGTGGATCACCCGGTCGCAATCGCGCCGGAACGGGCTGCGGGTCCGGCTCGGCGGTTCGTCATGGCGCCGGCCGCGGCTCAACTCCGGATCGCACGCATAGGGTGCCCGGTCGGCCGTCATTGCTTGCATCACCCGATCCGTTCCTTCCGCGATTGATTCCCGTCTGCGCCGCACTTAACTATGTCGAGCGGCGCATTCCAACGTTTTGCCGCGCTGAAACGACAAGGAGCCCTTGATGATGCCCAGCGTCACCATCAGCGAGCGCGCGGCGCGGCGGATCGGCGAAATTTTGCGCGGCGAAGGCGACGGCGCCATGCTGCGCATCAGCGTGGAAGGCGGCGGCTGCTCGGGCTTTCAGTACAAATTCGACGTCGATCGCACAAAGGCCGCCGACGATCTCGTGATCACGCGTGATGGCGCGGTGGTGCTGGTCGATGCCGCCTCGGCGCCGTTCCTGAGCGGTGCCGAACTCGACTTTGTCGATGACCTGATCGGCGCCTCGTTCCGGGTCAACAACCCGAACGCCACCGCGTCCTGCGGCTGCGGCACCAGTTTTTCGATCTAACCGGAAGGCGGCCGCCCTACTCGGCCGCGGCGATGCGCGGCCGCTGGTCCGGCTCTGATTGCGGCTCGAGCCGGCGCTTGAGCCGGCGATCAATGCCGTCGAGATAGATATAGACCACCGGCGTGATGAACAGCGTCAACAGCTGCGACACGAACAGGCCGCCGACCACCGCGACGCCGAGCGGCTGACGCAGTTCGGCGCCGGCGCCAGCGCCGAGCGCGATCGGCAGCGTGCCAAAAATCGCGGCGAAGGTGGTCATCATGATCGGCCGGAAGCGCAGCAGCGCCGCTTCGCGGATCGCCTGCTCGGCACCAAGACCGAAGCGCCGCCGCTCCAGCGCGAAATCCACCATCATAATGGCGTTCTTCTTGACGATGCCGACCAGCATCACGATGCCGATCATCGCGATCACCGACAGCTCCATGTTGAACAGCATCAGGGTCAGGATCGCACCGATGCCGGCCGATGGCAGCCCGGAGATGATGGTGATCGGATGGATGAAGCTTTCGTACAAAATGCCGAGGATCACGAACGCCGCGAACACCGCCGCCAGGATCAGCACGCCCTGCCCGCGCAAGCTATCCTGGAACACCTGGGCGGTGCCGGAAAAGCCAGTGGCGATCGTCACCGGCAGCCGCGCCGCCTGCTCGATCGTGGTGATCTGATCGACCGCATAGCCCAGTGAGTAGTTCGGCGCGAGGTTGAACGAGATCGTCACCGCCGGCTGCTGGCCCTGATGGTTGATCTGCAGCGGTCCGACGGTCGGCACGAGCTTGGCCACCACATCCATCGGAATGGTCTTGCCGTTGGCGGCCTTCATATAGAGCTTGGACAGGTCGGACGGATCGACCTTGAACTGCGGCAGCACCTCCAAAATGATCTGATAATCATTGGACGGCGTGTAGATGGTGCCGACCTGCCGCGTGCCATAGGCGTTGTAGAGCTGATTGCGCACCTGCTCGACGGTGATGCCATAGACCGCGGCTTTTTCGCGGTCGATCTCGACCGTCATCTGCGGGTTCTTGATGTACAGATCAGTGGTAACGTCGAGCAGCCCCGGCACCCGCGCGATCCGGTCACGCATCTCCGGCGCCAGCCGATACAGCGCCTCGGTGTCGCCGCTCTGCATCACATATTGATACTGGCTCTTGGAAATCCGGCCGCCGACATTGAGATTCTGGATACTCTGAAAGAACACCTGCAGGCCGGGCACCTGCGCCGCCTGCTGGCGCAGCCGCGCCACCACTGCCGTCACCGGCTCGCGCTGGTCGAGCGGTTTCAGCCCGACAAACAGCCGGCCGTAATTGGCCGTCGGGTTCGGGCCGCCCGCGCCGACCGTGGAATTGATATACTCGACCGCCGGGTCCTTGCTCAGCAGCGCGGTCAGCGCCTGCTGGCGTTCCTTCATGGCCTCGAACGAAGTGTCGGTGGCCGCCTCGGTGACGCCGATCAGAAAGCCGGTGTCTTCCTGCGGAAAGAACCCTTTGGGCACGATCATGTACAGATAGACCGTGCCGCCGAGCGTCGCGAGCGTCACCAGCAGCATCAGGAATTTGTGCGCCAGCACTTTGTCGAGCGCCCATTCATAGCCGCGCAGCCACCATGCGAACATCCGCTCGAACTGGCGCAGCAGCCAGTTCTGGCGATGCGCCGGGTCATGAGCGCGCAGCAGCCGCGCGCACAGCATCGGCGTCAGCGTCAGCGACACAAAGCCCGACACCAGGATCGCGACCGAAATGGTGACGGCGAATTCGCGGAATACGCGGCCGACGATGCCGCCCATCAGCAGCACCGGGATGAACACTGCGATCAGCGAAAAGGTGATCGAGATGATGGTGAAGCCGATCTCGCGCGCGCCTTTCAGCGCCGCCTCGAACGGCCGCATGCCATGCTCGATATGGCGGACGATGTTCTCCAGCATGACGATCGCGTCATCGACCACAAAGCCGACCGACAGCGTCAGCGCCAGCAGCGTCATGTTGTTGATCGAGAAGTCGAGCATATACATCACCGCGCAGGTGCCGATCAGCGAGATCGGCACCGCCAGCGCCGGGATGAAGGTCGCCGACGCCGAGCGCAGGAACAAAAAGATCACCAGGATCACCAGCGCCACCGCGATCAGCAGCGTGTGCTCGACATCGGCCACCGATTGCCGCACCGAGATCGAGCGATCCATCAACACCTGCATGTTGATCGAGGGCGGCACCTGGGCGCGCAGCGACGGCAGTTTTGAGCGCACCGCATCGACCACCGCGACCGTATTGGCATCGGGCTGCTTCTGGATCGCCAGCACGATCGCGCTTTCGCCGTTGAACCAGGTGGCGATCTTGTCGTTTTCGACGCTGTCATAGATGCGCGCCACCTCGTCGAGCTTGACCGGCGAGCCGTTGCGCCAGGCGACCACGATCTGCCGATAGTCCTCGGCCTTATCCATCTGCCCGGACGCCTGCAGCGCGACGTCCTGTTTCGGCCCGTTCAGCGTGCCGACCGGGGTCGAGGAATTGGCGGCCGACACAGCGGCGCGAATATCGTCAAGCGACAGCCCGCGCGCCGCGGCGATTTCCGGATCGGCCTGCACCCGGATCGCGAATTTCTGTTCGCCGTAGATCGTGACCTGCGCCACGCCGGAGACCTGCGACAGCGCCTGGCCGATGGTGATCGAGCCATATTCATTGACGGTCGAGAGCGGCAACGTCCCCGACGACAGCGCGATGAACAGCACCGGGAATTCCGCCGGATTGACCTTGCGGAAGCTCGGCGGGTTTTTCATCTCCACCGGCAATCGTCGCTGCGCGATGGTCAGCGCGGTCTGCACGTCGAGCGCGGCGGCATCGATGCTGCGGTCGAGATCGAATTGGATGGTGATGACGCTGGTGCCCTGCGAGGAACTCGAGGTCATCGACGAAATGCCAGCGATGGTCGAGAGCTGACGCTCGATCACGCCGGCCACCGACGCGGCCATGGTATCGGCCGAGGCGCCGGGCAGCGTCGCCGTCACCGCAATGGTGGGGAAATCGACCTTGGGCAGCGCCGACACCGGCAGCAGTCGGAACCCGAAAATGCCGAAAGCGATGATCGACGCCGTTAGCAGCGTGGTCATCACCGGGCGACGGATGCACAGCTCCGACAGCGTCATCGATCACACCCCGGCTTTGCGGTTGCGCGTCGTCACCTTGGTGCCTTGCGACAGCAACAGCTGGCCGTCGACCACCACCTCCTCGCCGCCGGACAGCCCTTCGCTGATCACCGACAGCCCCTGATAAGTGCGATCGACCTTGACCGGCTGCACATGGGCGGCGCCGTCGCGGATCACGAACACGAAATTGCCGGTCTGGCTGCGCTGCACCGCCACGGTCGGCACCACCACCGCGGTTTCGGTGCGGATCGTCAGCTTGGTGTTGACCAGCGTGCCCGGCCACAGCGTTTCGCTGGCATTGTCCATGATGCCGCGCACCGTCACCATGCCGGTGGCGGCATCGACGGTGTTTTCGACCATCGCCATCTTGCCGCTCTCCGAGCGGCCATTGCCGGGAATGGTGGCGACCACCTGGGTGGTGCCGGACGCCATCGCCTCGCGCAGATCGGCGAGCACGCGCTGCGGCACCGCGAAGGTGACATAGACCGGCGCCATCTGATTGATGGTGGCGAGCGGCGAGGTGTCGGCCGGCCGCACGAAATTGCCGACCTTGACATTGGCCGCACTAATTCGCCCGGCGAACGGCGCGCGGATCAGCGTAAAACTCTTCTGCACCTTGAGATTGTCGAGCGCCGATTGGTCGGACTGAATGGTGCCGGCCAAAATGTCGGCTTGGGTGTTGGCGTTGTCGAGATTGACCTGGGTGGTGGCGCCCTTGCCGATCAGCTCGGTAAAGCGCCGCGCGTCGCGGCGGGCGGCGGCGAGCTGCGCGGTGTCGCGCGCCAGCACGCCTTCGGCCTGCTCGATCTGGGCATCGATCTGCCGGGAGTCGAGCGTGAACAACAGATCGCCCTGCTCGACCCTGGCGCCGTCCTGAAAATGCACGCCGATGATGGTGGTTTCCAGCCGGGCTTTCAAAGCGACGCTGGAGATCGGGGTGACGATGCCGATCGCGTCGACATCGATCGGCACCGGGCGCCGCTCCGCCAGCGCGGTTTCCACCGACACCATCCGCGCGCGCTGCGGCGTGGTGGCGTTAACACTGTGGCTATTCCAGCTCGACCAGCCCCAATAGGAGCCGAGCGCCAGCACGGCCAGTGCGCCAAATCCAATCAGCAATTTGCGTTGTTTCATGCCGCCTCGCGTCACCGATCGACGCCGATCGCTGCCTTTCCTGCCCTGCCGCGGCCCTTGCCCGGCCCGCTCAACATTTTCATTCGGCTTAGCACAGCGCCGGTATTCATGATATGCGCCTGCAGCTAAAATTGCGGTAATGAACTCCCATGCGTATCGCCACTTGGAACGTGAACTCGGTCCGCCAACGGCTGGATCATCTGCTGGCCTGGCTGCGCGAGCGCGATCCGGACATCGTCTGCCTGCAAGAGATCAAATGCGTCGACGAAGCGTTTCCGCGCGAGCCGATCGAAGCGCTCGGCTACAATGTGGTGACGCACGGCCAGAAGACTTTTAACGGCGTCGCCCTGCTATCGAAGCTGCCGTTCGATGAGACGACGCCGCGGCTCGCTGGCGATGACGACGATCTGCACGCCAGGTTCCTGGAAGGCGTGGTGTCGCTCGATGGCCGCGTGGTGCGGGTCGCCTGCCTGTATCTGCCCAATGGAAACCCGGTCGATAGCGACAAATATCCCTACAAGCTGAAATGGATGTCGCGGCTCATTGACTTCACCAAGGAACGGCTGCGCGCCGAGGAGCCTCTGATCCTGGCCGGTGACTTCAACGTCATTCCAGCCGTGGCCGACGTCTATCAGCCCGCGGCCTGGATCAATGACGCGCTGTTCCGGCCGGAAACCCGCGCCAGTTTTCAGACCCTGCTCGGGCTCGGCATGACCGACGCGCTACGCGCGGTGAGCGATGCGCCGGGACAATACACGTTCTGGGATTATCAGGCTGGCGCGTTCCAGAAGAACTGGGGGCTGCGCATCGACCATCTGCTGCTGTCGCCGCAGGCCGCCGATCGGCTGAGCGCGGTCGGCATCGACAAGCACGTCCGCGCCTGGGAAAAGCCGTCCGACCATGTGCCAGTGTGGGCCGACCTGGATTTTGCCGCCAAATAGACTTCGCTCAGCGAACAGCGGAATTGTTGCAAGGATTGGCGGGGCGCCTTGCGCCGACTGGCCGGCAACCTCAGTCGCGGCGGCCCTGCACCCAATGTTCGAGCATCTGCAGCGCCATGGCGCGCTCGTCGTCGGATGCCTTTGAGAACGCCTTGGCGTAGCTGTCCTTGATCCAACCCTCATCCGCCGAAGCGGCGTCGCGGGCCAGCGTCAGCCACATCAGGCCGCGCGCTGCCTGGCGCGGCAGCTGCTCGCCATTGAACAACATCTGGCCGAGCAAGGCCTGCGCCTGGTGCTGCCCCTTCTGCGCGGCCAAGCCGAGCCAACGCACGCCATAGCGCGAGTCGCGCGGGGTGCCGATGCCGTTCAGATAGAGCCGAGCGAGGTCATATTGGGCGTCGGCGTTGCCGAAATAGGACGCGGCATACGAGAACATCTCGCGGGCGCGCTCGGCGTCGGCCTTCACTTTGGAATTGGGAATGCCACCCAGATAATAGCGCCCGAGCGCGACGAACGCATTGGCGACAATGGCGGCCTGCGGCGCCGAGGGGCTGTCCTCGGCATGGGCATTGGCGATCCGGCTAAAATACTCAAACGCGACCAGATCGTCCTGCGCGACGCCATCGCCGATCGCATACATGCGGCCGAGCTTCCACTGCGCCACCGGATGGCCGCCTTCAGCGGCGTATTGCAGAGCGGTCAGCGAGGTGGTCGGGCTGGCGGCCGCGGCGGCCTTGTTCATGGTCACCACAGTGCCGGGCTGGGTGGTCGCCACCGGAATCGCGGCGTCACCGCCGACCAGCGGCGTGCCTTCAAAGGCCATCACCGGCGCCCCGGCCAGGACGCCAAGCACCACCACCGGAATGAGACGCTCAAATACCCGCATCACTGTACTCGTACCAACTGCCCGGATGGGTCACCACGCCATCAACTGCCACGCTACCTGGCGGGGTAACGTTCCACAGCCAAGCTGACGAAAGGTTTGTCGTTCGAGGCTTTTGTGCGGTCGCCTCGGCAGCGGCTGCGACCGCGGTCAATTTTATGTTAAGCGGGTCCACGCAATTCGAGGGCGCGCGATCATCACGATCGACTTCGTCACGGCCGAAATCGTCGCGACCAAAATCGTCACGATCCGATGCGGCGCCGAGGGTGCGGGATGGAAGGCTTGGGTAGATCGGGTGAGCAATCGAAACGCCGGTCACGTTCAGCAAGCCTTCTGCTGCTTGAGTCCGGCCGCTGACCGAGAACTGGCCCGGGGGCCGGTCGCACTGAACGAGGGATGTCGTCAGTCTTGCGATGGCAGCAGTGTCGCCAAGCTCTTTGGCAAGATCACGGCCAGGGTTCTGCAAATCCGAGGCGGAGCGTAACCAATTTGCGATTTCCACCGCGCCGTGATGGGCGCGACCAGCCGGCGACGCATAGCTCGCACCGACCGTCTGTCGACGGTCGATCGCCTGTGCCGTGCTGGTGCCCCTGTGATCCATCGCGATCGTGTTTCCCGGCGCTGTCCTGTCTGCCCGATGGCAGGCGGATGGATTTTCCATCGCCAGCACAGGTGCCGCGCCAAATTGACTACCAAGGATGATCTCATAGAGGGGTGTGGCCAAAAAGCGGCGCAAGCAAGAGCCGGCTGTGATCGCGGTTAAAAGTCGCCAGACTGTTGCGACACCGCCACATAAGTTGCCGAGTTACCACGCCCAAAGCGGCCCAAATGCCGCCCGGCGCAATTCAGGCGCGAACGTTCAGACGTTCAGCGCCTGACCATAGGCGTCGAGCACCGCTTCCTTCATCATCTCCGACAGCGTCGGATGCGGGAAGACGGTGTGCATCAGCTCGGCTTCGGTGGTCTCGAGATTCATGGCAACCACATAGCCCTGGATCAGCTCGGTGACCTCGGCGCCGATCATATGCGCGCCGAGCATCCGCCCGGTCGCCTTGTCAAAGATCACCTTGATCAGCCCCTGATCCTCGCCGAGCGCGATCGCCTTGCCATTGCCGGCAAACGGGAAACGACCAACCTTGATGTCGCGCCCCTGCTCCTTCGCTTTCGCTTCGGTCAGCCCGACCGAGGCGATCTGCGGGTGGCAATAGGTGCAGCCCGGAATCAGACTCTTGTCGAGCGGATGCGGATGCAGGCCCTTGATGGCCTCGACGCAGATCACGCCCTGATGCTCGGCCTTGTGCGCCAGCATCGGCGGCCCGGCAACGTCGCCGATCGCATAGATGCCCGGGACGTTGGTGCGGCCAACACCATCGGCGACGATGGTGCCGCCTTGGATTTCGACGCCGAGCTTGTCGAGCCCAAGCTGCTCGACATTGCCGACCACGCCGACCGCCGAGATTACCCGCTCAAAGGTCGCGGTCTGTTGCTTGCCGTCGCCGCTGTCGATGGTGGCGACCACGCTGCCGGGCTTCTTGTCGAGCTTGCTGACCTTGGCGCCGGTCAGAATCTTGATGCCCTGCTTTTCAAGCTGTTTGCGGGCGAGCGCCGCGATCTCGGCATCTTCCACCGGCAGGATCTGCGGCAGCACCTCGACCACCGTCACCTCACTGCCCATGGCGCGGTAGAACGAGGCGAACTCGATGCCGATCGCGCCCGAGCCGATCACCAGCAGCGATTTCGGCAGCGTTTCCGGCACCATCGCCTCAAAATAGCTCCACACCCGATCGCCGTCCGGCTCCAGCCCCGGCAACACCCGCGGCCGCGCGCCGGTGGCGATGATGATGTGTTTGGCGCGGTAGCGTCCCTCGCGCAGTGCACCCTTCGGCGGCTCGCTCTTGGCGGCCTTCACCGTGATCTCGCCGGGCGCATCGATCGATGCTGCGCCCCAGATCACCATGATCTTGTTCTTCTTCATCAGGAAGCCGACGCCATCATTGAGGCGCTTCGACACCCCGCGCGAGCGCGCCACCACCGCCTTGAGATCGAACCGGACATTGTCGGCGCCAAGGCCATAATCCTTGGCATGCTGCATGGCGCGAAAAATCTCGGCCGAGCGCAGCAGCGCCTTGGTCGGGATGCAGCCCCAGTTCAGGCAGATGCCGCCAAGATAGGATTTTTCGACAATCGCAGTTTTGAGGCCGAGCTGCGCCGCCCGGATCGCCGCGACATAGCCGCCGGGACCGGAGCCGATGATGATCACGTCGAAGGAAGTGTCGGTCATAACTACTCGCTCTGCTTCCCCTCTACCCTTGTGAGAGAGGGTAAGGACGTTCACACCACCATCATCACCGGGTTTTCGATCAGCAGCTTAAACGCGCTGAGCAGTTCGGCGCCGAGCGCGCCGTCGACCGCGCGGTGATCGGTCGATAGCGTGACGGTCATCATATTGGCGATCTCGATCTTGCCATCGATCACTACGGCGCGCTGTTCGCCCGCGCCGACCGCCAGAATGGTGGCCTGCGGCGGATTGATCACCGCGGCAAATTCCTTGATGCCGTACATGCCGAGATTGGAGACCGCGGTCGAACCGCCCTGGTACTCTTCCGGCTTCAGCCGGCGATTGCGGGCCCGCGCAGCAAAATCCTTCATCTCATGCGAGATCGCCGACAGCGACTTTTGATGGGCATCGCGCACCACCGGCGTGATCAGCCCGCCGGGGATCGCGACCGCCACGCCGACATCGGAGCTGCGATGCTTCAATAGCGCGCCTTCGGTCCAAGTGACGTTGGCATCGGGCACGCGCTGCAGCGCCAGCGCCAGCGCCTTGATCACGAAATCATTGACCGACAGCTTGTAAGCGGGCTTGCCGTCCTTGTCCTTCGGCGCCTGCGCGTTGATCTGTTCGCGCGCGGCCAGTAGCCGATCGAGATTGCACTCGATGGTCAGATAGAAATGCGGAATGGTCTGCTTGGCCTGCACCAGCCGCTGCGCGATGATCTTGCGCATACTGTCATGCGGCTGTTCGTCATAACTGCCGTCCTTGAACAGAGCGCGGATCTGCTGATCGGACAGCGACGGCGCTGCCGACAAAGTCGGCTGCGCTGCCGGCGCGGTTTTGAGCGCGCCGCCCGCCTGCGCTTGCTCGACGTCGCGCGCGATCACCCGGCCATGGGGACCCGAGCCATTGATGCGGCCCAGATCGATGCCGGCCTGCTGCGCCAAACGCCGCGCCAGCGGCGAGGCAAACACCCGGCCTTCGCCATGCGCTGGCGCACTTGGCGCGGCGTGCGGCGCACCGTTGCTGGTGACGCTGGACACGGCTGGCGATTGCGGCGGCGCAGACGCTGCAGCGCTGGTCGCTGGCTCGGCCGCAGGCTTGCTGCTCGGCTGCGGTTTGCCGGCAGCGGCGCTGCTGACATCCTCGCCCTCGCCGGCCAGCACCGCGATCACGTCATTGACCGCGACGTCATGGGTGCCTTCCGGCACCAGGATTTTGGCGATGGTGCCGTCATCGACCGCCTCGACCTCCATGGTGGCCTTGTCGGTCTCGATCTCGGCGATCACGTCGCCGGATTTCACCGCATCGCCTTCCTTCTTCAGCCATTTGGCGAGATTGCCGCGCTCCATGGTCGGCGACAGCGCGGGCATCAGGATGTTGATCGGCATGAGCGGATGACCTTACTGCGTGCGCGACGAGGTTTCGCCGAGATCGGATGGCCGCGCCAGCTCGGCCTGGAACATATCGACAATCCGCGCCAGCGCTTCCTGCTCCGACAAATCAGTTTCGCGCGAGAACGCGCGCGCGGCATGGCGGGCGATATCGACCAGCAACATGCCCCACATGTCCGGCTCCTCAAAAGCCCTTGTGAAAGCGATCGACAGCCCGCCATCGAGCACGAAAGCGCGCAGCACTTCGACCGCATCATCGCGGCCGATCACATCGGGCGGCAGTGGTTGTTCACGGGGTCCAGACATTTTTCACCGATAGCAAACGGCTTTGGCGGCTTCGACCACCTCGGCTACGCTGGGCAAGGCCAGCTTTTCAAGATTGGCGGCATAGGGCATCGGCACGTCTTTGCCGGACACCCGCTTCACCGGCGCGTCGAGATAATCGAACGCATGCTCCATCAGCCGGGCTGCGATTTCGGCGCCGACGCCGTTCTGCTGCCAGCCCTCCTCGATCACCACTGCGCGCCCGGTCTTCTGCACCGAAGCAATCAGCGTGTCGGTGTCGAGCGGCCGCAGCGTGCGCAGATCGATCACTTCGGCGTCGATGCCTTCGCTGGCGAGCTGATCGGCGGCCTTCAAGGCATAGGTCATGGCATGCGACCAGGCGATCAGCGTGACATCGCGGCCGGCGCGCGCGATCCTGGCCTTGCCGATCGGCACTACGTAGTCTTCGAGCTTGGGCACCTCGCTGGATTGCCCGTACAGCATCTCGTGCTCGAGAAACACCACCGGATTGGGATCGCGGATCGCGGCTTTCAGCAGCCCCTTGGCATCAGCCGCCGAATAAGGCGCGACCACTTTCAGCCCCGGGATGTGTGAGTACCAGGCCGAATAATCCTGGCTGTGCTGCGCAGCAACGCGCGAGGCCGCGCCATTGGGCCCACGAAACACGATCGAGCAGCCCATCTGACCACCGGACATATACAGCGTCTTGGCCGCGGAGTTGATGATCTGGTCGATCGCCTGCATCGCGAAGTTGAAGGTCATGAATTCGACGATCGGTTTAAGACCGGCGAACGCCGCGCCGACCCCGATGCCGGCAAAGCCATGCTCGGTGATCGGCGTGTCGATCACGCGTTTGGTGCCGAATTCCTGGAGCAGCCCCTGCGTGACCTTGTAGGCGCCCTGATATTCGGCGACCTCCTCGCCCATCACGAACACATCAGCGTCGCGGCGCATCTCCTCGGCCATCGCGTCGCGCAGCGCTTCGCGCACCGTGACCATTACCATCTCGGTGCCTTCGGGAATGTCGGGATCGCGCAGCGCCGGCGCGGCCGGCGCCGTGGGCGCCGCGTCAGCCTTGGCGTCAACGGGTTCAGGGCGCGGCGGCGCTTCTTCCTTGGCGCGCTCCGCAGGCGCGGCAGAGGCCGCTTGATCAGCGCTGTCGTTGTCGCCGACAATGGTAGCGATCGGCGTGTTAACCGCGACGTCATGCGTGCCTGCCGGCACCAGGATTTTGCCGAGCGTGCCGTCGTCAGCGGCCTCGACTTCCATCGTGGCCTTGTCGGTCTCGATCTCGGCGATCACGTCGCCGGACTTGACCGGCTCGCCTTCCTTCTTGAGCCATTTCGACAGGTTGCCCCGCTCCATGGTCGGGGACAGCGCGGGCATCAGAACTTGAATGACCATGGTTGCTCCGGATCACTGCCAGCGTGGCGCAGGATTAGCGATAGACGTCGGTGTAGAGTTCCGAGGCATCGGGCTCGGGATCGTGCTGGGCGAATTCGGCCGAAGCGTTGACGATGGTGCGAACCTCGGCATCGATCGCTTTCAAATCGTCCTCGGTCATCTTCATGGCCAGCAAACGCTGCCGCACCTGTTCGATCGGGTCCTGATCGTTGCGCACCTTATCGACCTCCTCGCGGGTCCGATATTTGGCGGGGTCGGACATCGAATGGCCGCGATAGCGATAGGTCTGCATCTCCAGGATGTAGGGACCGTGGCCGGCGCGGCAATGCGCCACCGCACGCGAACCAGCCTCATGGACGGCGCGGACATCCATGCCGTCGACCTGTTCGCCGGGAATGTTGAACGACAGGCCGCGTTTGGAAAAATCGGTCTGCGCCGAGGAACGCGTCACCGAAGTGCCCATCGCATAGCGGTTGTTCTCGATCACATAGACCACCGGCAGCTTCCACAGCGCCGCCATGTTGAAGCTCTCATAGACCTGGCCCTGATTAGCGGCGCCATCGCCAAAATAGGCCAGACAGACATTGTCATTGCCGCGATAGCGATTGGCGAAGGCGAGCCCGGTGCCGAGCGACACCTGCGCGCCGACGATGCCGTGGCCGCCATAAAAGAGCTTCTCGAGGCTGAACATGTGCATCGAGCCACCCTTGCCTTTGGAGTAGCCGCCGCGGCGCCCGGTCAGTTCCGCCATCACGCCATTGGCATCCATGCCGCACGCCAGCATATGGCCGTGATCGCGATAGCCGGTGATGACCTGATCGCCTTCTTTCAGCACCATCTGCATGCCGACCACGATCGCTTCCTGGCCGATATAGAGATGGCAGAAGCCGCCGATCGCGCCCATGCCATAGAGCTGGCCGGCCTTCTCCTCGAAACGGCGGATCAGCAGCATGTCGCGCAGCGCGCGCAGCTCCTGCTCGCGGCTGAATTCGCTCACCGGCCGGCGCGTGCCGTTGCCGGTCTGCGACGCCTCGTCCCGGGCTGGCACGTCACGCTTCTTCGATGCGGGCATGGCGATTCAATCCAATGCTTGTTAGTTGCGACTATCTCTAGCCTAACTAATGACGCAGCAAAAGGATTGCATCACGCCCACGCAGCCATCATGCCGCAACGCAGCGTAGCGTGAAACTTTCGTGATAGTTCTTGCGCGATTTTGAAACTTACGACGTCATTTCGACGGCAGGATGCGCACCAAGTCGTTCGGGTGTGCATAGTCGAGCTGAAAACGCACGCGCTGGTCGAGCATGTCGGGGTCGAGCCGATCGGAGCGCAGCAGCGCGACTCGCTTTTCGCCCTCGGCGCGCTCCTTCTTCAGGCGCTCCAATTCGGAGGTCAGCGCGATGATCTCCTGATCAAGCTCCTGGCGAGCATTGAGCCCGTATTTTCCCGTATAAGCGTTGGAACCGAAATAGCCGATCACGGCGGCTGCGATCGCATAGAGCGCGAGCCCGGTGAGCAACGATTTGAGGCGGGTGCGGGAGACCATGCCTGACCATGCGACAACGCGGTTAATGGCACGCTAACGTTCGCCAGCCGCAGCCGCATTTGGCCGCACGGCGCAGCGGCTTAGCTCGCCTTGTGCCCTGGCCCGGCTGCCGCCATAGTTGCGCGCCGATCGCCGCTCCGCCGAGGACAGCCGCCGTGAGTCCAGAATTTCTGATGACGTCGCTGATCGTGATTGCCTCGCCGGGCACCGGCGCGCTGTACACGCTGGCCGCCGGCCTATCGCGCGGCGCCAAGGCCAGCGTGGTCGCGGCATTCGCCTGCACGATCGGCATCGTGCCGCATATGGCGGCGGCAATTCTCGGCCTCGCCGCGCTGCTGCACACCAGCGCGGTCGCGTTCCAGGCGTTCAAATATCTCGGCGTCGCTTATCTGCTCTATATGGCGTGGATGACGCTGCGCGAACACGGGCCGCTCAAGATCGAGCGCGAGCTGCGCGAGCAATCGGTGCTCGACGTCACCATCACCGGCGTGCAGATCAACATCCTCAATCCAAAATTGTCGATCTTCTTTTTGGCGTTCCTGCCGCAGTTCATTCCCGCCGGCGAAACCGAGCCGCTGCCGCACATGCTGATGCTGAGCGCAGCCTTCATGGCGCTCACCTTCGTGGTGTTTGCGATTTATGGGCTGTTTGCGGCGTCGGTGCGCGATCATATCATTGCGCGGCCGCGGGTCTTGACCTGGATGCGGCGCGGCTTTGCCGCGGCTTTTGTGGCGCTCGGCGCCAAGCTGGCGACCGCGGAACGCTGAGGGCTAAGCCGCCACTGCACTCGCCACAAAGTCATTCCGGGGCGGCCGCCGCATCAGCGGCGGTCGAACCCGGAATCGCTCTCGTTGAATGCTGATCCTTGAAAACAGCAGGATCCCGGGCTCGCTCGCGATCGCGAGCGTCCCGGAATGCCGTCTTCGTTGGATTTAGCGCAGCGCCTTGAGCGCGGCCTTGCCGGCATAGAGCGCCTGGCTGCCCAGCTCCTGCTCGATGCGCAGCAGCTGGTTGTACTTGGCGGTGCGGTCGGCGCGCGCCAGCGAGCCGGTCTTGATCTGCCCGCAATTGGTGGCGACCGCGAGGTCGGCGATGGTGGAATCCTCGGTCTCGCCCGAGCGATGCGACATCACCGCGGTGTAGGCCGCCTTGTGCGCCATTTCCACGGCCGCCAGGGTCTCGGTCAGGGTGCCGATCTGGTTGACCTTGATCAGGATCGAGTTGGCGCGGCCGGCCTTGATGCCGTCAGCGAGCCGGGCGACGTTGGTGACGAACAGATCGTCGCCGACCAGCTGGCACTTGGAGCCGATCGCGTCGGTCAGCGCCTTCCAGCCGTCCATGTCGTCTTCGCTCATGCCGTCTTCGATCGAGACGATCGGATAGCGCGACACGAGGTCGGCCAGATACTGCACCTGCTCGGCGCGCGAGCGGGTCTTGTTCTCGCCGCCATAGACGTAAGAACCGTCCTTGAAGAACTCGGTGGCGGCGCAGTCCAGCGCCAGCATCACGTCGCCGCCTGGGGTGTAGCCGGCCTTGCTGATCGCGGCCATCACGAAGTCGAGCGCGGCATCGGCCGACGGCAGGTTCGGCGCAAAGCCGCCCTCGTCGCCGACATTGGTGTTGTGGCCGGCCTTCTTCAGCTCGCTCTTGAGGGTGTGGAAGATTTCCGAGCCGCAGCGCAGCGCTTCAGCGAAGCTCTCGGCGCCGACCGGCATGATCATGAATTCCTGGAAATCGATCGGATTGTCGGCATGCACGCCGCCATTGACGATGTTCATCATCGGCACCGGCAGCATGCGCGCCGAGGTGCCACCGACATAGCGATACAGCGGCATGTTGTAGGATTCCGCCGCCGCCTTGGCGACCGCCAGCGACACGCCGAGGATGGCGTTGGCGCCGAGCCGGGCCTTGTTCGGGGTGCCGTCGAGGTCGATCATGATCTGATCGATCTGCACCTGCTGTTCGGCATCCATGCCGCCGAGCGCGTCGAACAGCTCGCCATTGACGGCTTCCACCGCCTTCTGCACGCCCTTGCCGAGATAGCGCGCCTTGTCGCCGTCGCGCAGCTCAACCGCCTCATGCGCGCCGGTCGAGGCGCCGGACGGCACCGCAGCGCGGCCGACCGAACCGTCTTCCAGCACCACGTCGACTTCGACGGTGGGATTGCCGCGGCTGTCGAGGATTTCGCGACCAATAATGTCGACAATGGCAGTCATGATAGCCCTTCGGAATGCTTGTAGGGATGGGAATTGCGGCAGCTTCTACAGCATGGACCGCCCCGGGAAAAGGCCGCGTGACCGGGCTTCCCCGATTGGCTAAGAGATTGAACGCGTTCATGACAGCCGATCGCAGCCGATCCCGCTGCCCTTGATGCGCCGACGCAATCAGCCGAACGGACCCCAATGCCCAAAACACCCCGCCGCTCCCCGCGCCAACCGGCCGCCGCCGCCACGCCCGAATTGCAGCTCGGACACGAGGTCGAATGGCCGACAACGCCCGAGGCGGCCCGGCTCGACCGCGTGCCGAACCCGCAGCGTGACACCGATTATCTGGCGCGCTTCACGGCGCCGGAATTCACCTCGCTGTGCCCGGTTACCGGCCAGCCCGATTTCGCCCATCTGGTGATCGATTACGCCCCGGGCGCCTGGCTGCTGGAGTCGAAGTCGCTGAAGCTCTATCTCGCCTCGTTCCGCAATCACGGCGCGTTCCATGAGGATTGCACCGTGGCGATCGGCAAGCGCATCGCTAAGGAGATCAAGCCGAAATGGCTGCGGATCGGCGGCTATTGGTATCCGCGCGGCGGCATCCCGATCGACGTGTTCTGGCAGACCGGCCGAGTTCCCAAGGGATTGTGGGTGCCGGAGCAAGGCGTGCAGCCCTATCGCGGCCGCGGCTAACCCCTCTCTGCCCACGCCCGGCCGCGCGCGGCCGGGCTCATGATCGTTTGCAGCGTGCCGCTACCAGGCCTGCCAGGGCAGCGGCTGCGCAGGATAGCCACGGCTGCGGCGCTGACGCAGTTCGCGCGACTCAGGCCCGCTCGGGAAGAAGAACGAACCGAAGCCGCCGTCCCAGCTATCGTCGCCATCCGCCACCATCACATTGGGCGTCGGCTTACGGGTGATGAACCCGCCCTGCGGCTGATGGCTCAGCACCGCGACGAACTCAGTGCGGTAGTTGGTTTCGGCGCTGAGCGGCTCGTCGGAAATCACGATCGAGCTGCGCGGCAAGGCGGTCGGGCCGATCCGCGCCAGCACTTCAGGCGGCATGGTGATGCGGTCGAGCGCCGTTTTGGCATCGTCTGCGCCATCGATGGTGACCGCGCTCCAGCGCAGGCCGGCGTCACTCTTGGCCATTGCGGTGAAAACATGAGTGCCGATCGGCCGGTCCGGATCGCGGATCGTGACCGGCACTTCGATGGTGGCGTCAAACACCTCGCCGCCGCCATCCGGGGCCGGCTTGTGGGTGTTGCGGCGGACATAGAGCTTGTTGGTGGCGCGGCTGATGTAGATCGACACCGGCTCCCCGGCGAGCCTTGCGTCGCTGGCGAGTTTTGCGGCTTCACTCTTCTTGGCCTCGGCAGCCTTGGCGGCCTCCTTGGTGGCCTCCGCCAGCGCGCGCTTGGCCTCGGCATCGGCGTTAGCCGCGGCGAGCTTGGCCGCCGCCTCCCCGGCGCGCTGCGCGGCGCTCTGCTGCGCGGCCTCGGCGCGCGCTTTGGCCTCGTCGGTCGCGGCCTTCGCCAGTACGCGGTCGGCACGCGCCAGTTCGGCATCGGCGCGGGATTTGGCGCGCTCCAGCGCGCGTAGCGATGATTTCAGCGGCGCCACGTCGCGCGCCGCCGCCTTGGCGGCCTTCTTGGCCTCGTCGGCGATCTTGGCGGCTTCCTCGGCCTCGCGGGTCAGCGTGTCGGCGCGCGCCGGAATGGTCGTGATCGCGGCCGGATCAGGCTTCAGCAGCGCGGGATGGTCGATCGCGACCGGCTCGGCATCGTTCGGCGACACGATCACCCGCATGCCGATCCTTGTCTTATCGAACAGCTTTTCAGCAAAACCGTAAGGCAACCGCACGCAGCCATGCGAGGCGGCGTAGCCTGGCAGCGGCCCGCCATGCATCGCGATGCCGTTCCAGGTGATGCGCTGCATGTTGGGCATCCAGGCATCGTCATACATGCTGGAGCGGTGGTCTTTGCGCTTTTCAAGGATCGCAAACACGCCGGCCGGAGTTTCCCGCCCCGAGGTGCCGGTCGACACCGGCGCGCGCAAAATCCAGCCCTCGGCGTCGTACAGCGTGACCTGCTGCGAGGCGATCGAGACGATCGCCATGATCGGCTCACCGGCAACGCGCGGCGCGGTCGCCTCAACCGGCGCTGGCTTTGCTCGCTTGGCCAGCGCATCGCCGCTCGGCACCGCCAGCGCGATGATCGCCGACAATACTGCCAGCGCCGCGATCTTCGCCCGCGGCCGTGCCAAGGCGTGCCGCCCGGTGATCCGTTCCTTCGTCACGCCATGCCCCACTGATTGCTGTCCCCGAACCTTTGAGACAGACACTTTGCCGGCGCGTTTCGTTCCCGCGCCGCGACCCATTGTAGCGGCGATTCTCGGCGTCCGTGCAGCGGCGTCAGAGCATTGCAGCGGCGGCCGCGTGCTTCTTGGCGAGCGCGTCGAATTCCATCAGCGTGCGCACCAATCCCTCGAACTCACGCAGCGGCACCATATTGGGGCCATCGGACGGCGCATGGTCGGGATCGGGGTGGGTCTCGATGAATACGCCAGCAACGCCGACCGCGACCGCGGCGCGCGCCAGCACCGGCACGAATTTGCGTTCGCCGCCCGACGAGCTGCCCTGGCCGCCCGGCTGCTGCACTGAATGGGTGGCGTCAAAGATCACCGGCGCGCCGGTGTTTTGCGCCATGATCGGCAGCGCGCGCATGTCCGACACCAGCGTGTTGTAGCCGAACGACACGCCGCGCTCGGTGACCAGCACGTTGGGATTGCCGGCGCTGGTCAGCTTGTTGACGACATTGGTCATGTCCCAGGGCGCCAGAAACTGGCCCTTCTTGACGTTGACCACCTTGCCGGTTGCCGCCGCCGCCAGCAGCAGATCGGTCTGCCGGCACAAAAACGCCGGGATCTGCAGCACATCGACCGCCTGCGCGGCGATCGCGCATTGCTCCGGTTCATGTACGTCGGTCAGCACCGGCAGCCGCAGCGTGTCGCGGATTTCAGCGAACACCGGCAGCGCGTCAGCAAGGCCGACGCCGCGCGCGGCGCTGGCGCTGGTGCGGTTGGCCTTGTCGAACGAGGTCTTGAAGACCAGGCCGATGCCGAGCCGCGCCGCGATCTCCTTGAGCGCGCTCGCCACTTCCAGCGCATGCGCCCGGCTTTCGAGCTGGCACGGGCCGGCGATGATCGCCAGCGGCAGCGCATTGCCAAAAGACACCGAACCTGCGGTGACGACGGGGGCGGCTTGCGGACGGGTCAATATCGGCTTCCTTGCAGCTAAGCGGGTTGGATAATGGACGCGGCAATTACGATTGGCGGCGCGGCGCAAATACCAGGGTCGCGCCAAACGCCTGTTCGGGCGCGACCACCAGCCAGCCGCGGTGCTTGGTGAACGGCACGGCGGCGGCCTCAAGCAGCGCGGCGCAGGCCTCGATGTCATCGACGCCAAAGCGCAGCCCGGCGAAGGTCATGCCCGCACCCTCCGCTTCCAGCGTGACGCCGAGCTGATCGCGCAGCGAGATCGGCTCCAGAATCTCGATCGCGCCGTTCGGGGTGGCGGCGCTGACGCCGACCGAATTGGAATGCAGGTCGCGCTGCCCGGTGAGCGCGCTCAGAAAGATGTGGTGATCGGTGGGATTGTCGGCGATCAGCAGCACCGCCTGCAGCTCGGCAACGCCATTGGCGTGCTGCTGGCGCGCCGGATTCCAGAATTGTTCGGGGTGGTGGTGACGGCAGCAGCCAAAGCCGGCGCGCGGCGAGTCGGTATCAGCGGCAAAGGCCAGCGAAAAGCCGAGCTGCACCGGGGTGCCGTCCGGCCCCTGCCCCTCGCGGGCAAAGCCAAAGGTGTCGAAATCGCCGATTCCAGCGGCGGCAAATGCGGCCGCATCGGCGGCGGCGTCTGTGCTTTGCAGCAGCAGCATCGACAGCCCCTGGCCGCTCGCCAGAAAATCGCGCTGAAACGCGCCGAACGAGAAGCTGCGCGCGCCATGGGCCACGATCTTGTCCGGCTCAGCCAGCGTCAGCAGCTCGATGAAGAACCCTGGAAGCTGCACGATGCGGTTGTGGGTGCCCCAGGGGTGCTGGTTGCGTGCGCCGACCGAAAAGCCGGCGCGGGCGTAGAACGCGGCCACGGCTTCAAGGTCGTGCACGGCATGAACGATATGATCGAGACCGCGCGTCATTTCTGGAGCTCAGGACAGTCAGGGGTGGATCGCACAGCGGGAGCGGCGCGGCCGTCAATGGCCGGCGGCGCACCTCGCCCTTCGGGCCGGCGTTATAGCCTGTTGCCGGGGCCGGCCGCCAGTCTCGGCGGCTTGGCCGGCCCGGCGACTTGCCCGCTCGACAAGGCGGCCGCGTCACCGGCACAATCTCATAGCGTTTTCCAGCGAAGTGGATTCCGGTTCGCGTCAAGAAAACGCGTTAGAACAAAACGTTAGAGCTTCGAGCTCTAGTGTCCTGCCCACGGCCCGAGGCCCGCTATGCGTCTATTCGCTGCCGTGCTGCTGATCGGAACGAGCGCCCTGCCCGCGCTGGCGCAAGAGCCCGGCACCATCGCTGGCGGCAGCCCGAATGTCGTGGTCGGCGGCCAGCCCGCCGCGCGTCAGGGCGACGTCACCTCGGACGGCGCCGCGCTCACCGGCTCCTCGCCCAATGTGTTGATCAACGGCAAACCGGCCGTGGTGCAAGGCGACCGCAGCCCATGCGGCGCCGCGGTGGTCGGCGGCGGCAGCAATGTTCTGATCAACGGCAAGCCGATGGCGCGCGCCGGCGACCAAATCGCCGGCTGTCCGCGCTGAGCTTGGTTATACGAGTTAGACCAGCCGGCTCTGCACCACTGCCGCGCCGATGAACGACGAGAACAGCGGGTGCGGCTCGAACGGCCGCGATTTCAGCTCGGGATGGAACTGGACGCCGATGAACCAGGGGTGATCCTGGTATTCGACGATTTCCGGCAGCACCCCGTCCGGCGACATGCCGGAGAACCGCAGCCCGTGCTGTTCGAGCCGGTCCTTATAGGCGGTGTTGACCTCGTAGCGATGTCGGTGGCGCTCAGAGATTTCCAGCACGTCGCCATAGATGTGCGACACCCGGCTGCCCCGCTCCAGCATCGCCGGATAGGCGCCGAGCCGCATGGTGCCGCCGAGATCGCCGGCTTGCGAACGCCGTTCGGTCTGGTTGCCGCGCACCCATTCGGTCATCAGGCCGACCAGCGGTTCGTTGGTCGGGCCGAATTCGGTGGAATTGGCCTCGGCGATACCGGCGAGATTACGCGCCGCCTCGATCACCGCCATCTGCATGCCGAAGCAGATGCCGAAATACGGCACCTTGCGCTCGCGCGCGAACTGCGCCGCGCGGATCTTGCCTTCGGCGCCGCGCTGGCCGAAGCCGCCCGGAACCATGATGCCGTTGACGTGCTCGAGCAGCGGCGCCGGGTCCTCGTTCTCGAACACCTCGCTCTCGATCCAGTCGAGATTGACCTTGACCTTGTTGGCGATGCCGCCGTGCGACAGCGCCTCGATCAGCGATTTATAGGCGTCCTTCATGCCGGTGTATTTACCGACCACGGCGATCGTGACCTGGCCTTCCGGATTGCGGATGCGCTCGTTGATGACGTGCCAGCGGCTGAGATTGGGCTCGGCCTTGCTGGCGATGCCGAACGCGGCCAGCACCTCGTCGTCGAGCCCGGCCTCGTGATAGGCCTCCGGCACGGCATAGATGTTGTCGACGTCGCGCGCCTCGATCACGGCGCTTTCCCGGACATTGCAGAACAGCCCGAGCTTGCGGCGCTCCTCGACCGGAATCGGCCGGTCGGTGCGGCACAACAGGATGTCCGGCTGGATGCCGATCGAGCGCAGTTCCTTGACCGAATGCTGGGTCGGCTTGGTCTTGAGTTCGCCGGCCGACGGAATGAACGGCAGCAGCGTCAGATGGATATAGACCACGTCGCCGCGCGGCAGATCGTTCTTGATCTGGCGGATCGCCTCGAAGAACGGCAGGCCCTCGATGTCGCCGACCGTGCCGCCGATCTCGACCAGCACGAAATCATAGCCGTCATTGCCGTCCAGGATGAATTCCTTGATGGCATTGGTGACGTGCGGCACCACCTGGATGGTGGCGCCGAGATAGTCGCCGCGCCGCTCCTTGGTGATGATGTTCTGATAGATCCGGCCGGTGGTGATGTTGTCCTGCCGGGTCGCCGGACGGCCGGTGAACCGCTCGTAATGGCCGAGATCGAGGTCGGTCTCGGCGCCATCGTCGGTCACGAACACTTCGCCGTGCTGATACGGCGACATCGTTCCCGGATCGAGATTGATATAGGGGTCGAGTTTACGGAGCCGGACCTTATAGCCCCGCGCCTGCAGCAACGCGCCGAGCGCCGCCGATGCCAAACCTTTGCCGAGCGAGGAAACCACGCCGCCGGTGATGAAGATGTACCGCGCCATGGGACTTAACCTTTAACGCTACCGCACCGATTCGCCAAAGCGAATCGCAACCATCAGCTGGCCGTCAGGTGCGCTGTGGGTGACTTAAAAACGGACGAAAAACTAAATACTTGCCGGAAGCTCTTCAGAATTTCCGGCAAGTCGCAAGCAACATGTCGGCCATGCTTATTGCGAGCGCGGCGGTTCCGGAGTGGCCGGTGCCGGCTGCGATTGCTGCTGGTCTTGCTTCTTCAGCGTATCGAGCAGACCACCACCTTCGGACACCGGCGCGACCGGCGCTCCCGGCTGGGTCTGGCTGGCCGGAACCTGATTGATCACCGAGGCCGGCTTACGGTCATAGCTCGCCAGCCAGGACAGCGTCAGGCTGGTGATGAAGAACCCCGCCGCCAGGATCGCGGTGGTGCGGGTCAAGAGATTGGCCGTGCCGCGGCTGGACATGAAGCCCCCTCCACCGCCGCCGCCGCCAATTCCCAGGCCACCGCCTTCGGACTTCTGCAACAGCACCGCCCCGATCAACGTGGCGACGATCATCAGGTGGAGAACGATAATGACAGTTTGCATCTTTGCCTTCCGTCACAAGCCCAGGAACACTGCGTCGGCAGCCGGCCCGTCAACAGGCTTGCGGGGTCTTGAAGCTGCGGTGTCTACACGATCGCCGGCCGGATTGCCAAGACCACTTGGCCCGGGCCGGACAGCAATTCAGCATTTCTCGAACAGCTAGGGGCAGCCAGCGGCGATCGCAAGGAAATCTGCCGCCTTGAGGCTGGCCCCACCTACCAGGGCACCGTTGACCTCGGGCACCGCCATCAGTTCCGCGGCGTTCGAGGGTTTTACCGAGCCGCCATACAGGATGCGAATCTCGGCGCCCTCGCCGTTGAAGCGCTCAGTCAGCCGGTCGCGGATAAAGCGGTGCACCTGCTCGACATCGGCGGTGGTCGGGGTGCGGCCGGTGCCGATCGCCCACACCGGCTCATAGGCCACCACGGTATTGTGGGCGGTGCAGCCATCGGGCAGCGAGCCGGCGAGCTGGCGACCGACCACGTCGAGGGTCTGGCCGGCGTCACGCTCGTCCTGGGTCTCGCCGACGCAGATGATCGCCGAGACGCCGGCACGCCAGGCCGCTTCCGCCTTGGCGCGCACCACGGCGTCGGTCTCGCCATGATCGGCGCGACGTTCGGAATGGCCGACAATGATCGCGGTGGCGCCGGCATCCGCCAGCATCTCCGCCGAAATGTCGCCGGTATGGGCGCCCGAGACGTTGACGTGGCAATCCTGTGCGCCGAGCGCAAAGCCGCGCGAGCCGATGCCGAGCTTTTGCCCGAACAGCAGCACCAAGGTCGCCGGCGGGCAGATCAACAGATCCGCGCGCCCGGCCAATGCCGGAGCCCCGGCCAGCATCGCCTCAAATTCGGCGAGTTGGGCCTTCAGGCCGTTCATCTTCCAGTTTCCGGCAATCAGCGGGCGAATGGCAGCGGTCATCTCGTTGTCTCGCAGGCAAGGGAGCCCTGCGCTAGCAGAGCCCGTTTCCCCGCTCAAGGGCGACTGCTGCGACCAACCGCCCTGGTCGCGGCTTTCCAGCGCGGTTACGCAGCTCGGCGGCCTGCGACCTTCGCAGCACGCCGCGCCGGCGCCGCGGTTGTCCGCCACGGTTGCGACGCGAAGACCGCGTCTTTATGGTGGATTATCAAGCTGGAAACGACCATGGGTGGTCGCGTCCGCCGGCTTCCGGCTCCCTCCTGCTAAATTAAAGTGGACCTATGCTTCGAGGAATTCGCAACGCGTCATCGAACTGGATCGGCAAGACCATCATGAGCGCGGTGATGGGCGTGCTGATTCTCAGCTTCGCGGTCTGGGGCATCGCCGACATTTTCAAAGGCTTCGGACAATCGACGCTCGCCAAGATCGGCAGCACCGAGATTTCCACCGAACAGTTCCGCCAGCTTTATACCGAGCGGCTGCAGCAGATCGGCCGCCAGTTCGGCAAGCCGCTGACCTCTGACCAGGCGCGTGCCTTCGGCATCGACCGGCAGGTGCTGCAGCAGGCGGTCGCGGAAGCCGCGCTCGATGAGGACGCGCGCCGCCGCGGCCTCGGCCAGTCCGACGCCGAGACCATGCGCACCATTTTGACCGACCCGAGCTTCAAGGGCGCCAATGGCAGCTTCGATCAGGGCCGGTTCATCCAGTTGCTGCGCCAGTTCGGCTATAGCGAAGCCCGCTACATCGCCGAACAGCGCAAGGTGTCGCTGCGCCGCCAGATCGCCGGCACCCTGACCTCCGGCCTTGCGCCGTCCGCAACCTTGATCGACGCGCTGATCCGCTATCAGAACGAGCAGCGCAGCATCGATTACGTGAAGTTCGGGCCCGGACAGGCCGGCACCATCGAGCCGCCCTCGGCCGAGACGCTGGCGGCCTATTACGCCGACCACAAGAACCAGTTCCGCGCGCCCGAATATCGCAAGGTGTCGTTCCTGATGCTGACCCCGGCGGAATTCGCCAAAACCATCACCGTGTCCGACGAGGACGCAAAGAAGGTGTTCGAGCAGCAGCGCGACAAGTTCTCGACTCCCGAGAAGCGCCAGGTCTGGCAGATCGTGTTCCCGAGCGCCGACGACGCCAAGGCGGCGCGCGCCAAGATCGCCGAGGGCACCTCGTTTGAGGACATCGCCAAGGAGCGCGGCTTCAGCGCCGCCGATATCGACCTCGGCCTCGTCACCAAGGCCGGCATTCTCGACCCGGCGGTCGCCAGCGCGGCGTTCACGCTCGGCTCCGGCGAGGTCAGCCAGCCAGTCACCGGCCGGTTCGGCACTGCGCTGGTCAAGGTCGGCAAGATCGAAGCTGGCAGCGCGCCGAGCTTTGACAGCGTCGTCGCCGACCTGAAGCGCGACGTCGCGGTGGATCGCGCCCGCGCTGCGATCGCCGATCTGCACAATCAGATCGAAGACGCCCGCGGCGGTGGCTCCAGCATCACCGAAGTGGCGCAGAAGCTCGGCCTGAAAGCCGTCACCATCGAGGCCATGGACCGCTCCGGCCGCACGCCAGAGGGCAATCCGGTGTCGATCCCACAGGGGCTGGAACTGACCCCGGCGGTGTTTGCCAGCGATGTCGGCGTTGACAACGACGCCATCAGCTTTGGCGGCGGCTATGTCTGGTTCGACGTCAGCGGTGTGACGCCGTCGCGCGAGCGTTCGCTCGATGAGGTCAAGGCCCAGGTCGAAACGCGCTGGCGCGACGAACAGATCGGCCGCAAGCTCAGCAGCCTGGCCGCCGAAATGGTGCAGAAGCTGAATGGCGGCACCTCCATGGCCGACGCCGCTGCCGCGGCCGGCCTCAAGGTCGAACAGGCCACCGGCTTCAAGCGCGATGCCACCCTGCCCGGCCTGCCCGCCAGCGTGGTGCAGGCCGCGTTCCGCACCGCCAAGGATGGCAGCGGCCAGGCGCCCGCCAGTGCCGGCGGCGAATGGATCGTGTTCCGCGTCACCGACATCAGCGTGCCGCCGGTCGATGCCAACGCCGCCGAGAACCAGCAGCTCAAGGAAAACCTGGAGCGCCGGCTCGATGACGAACTGCTCGCGCAGTACGTCGCCAAGCTGGAAGGCGATCTCGGCACTTCGATCAACGACGCCGCCGTGGCCCAGGCCACCGGCGCCGCCGCCGCCAACTAACCGCCCGCAACGCTCCCCTCTGCCAGTCTGAAAGCCAACGATGATCGACTTCAAAAGCATTATCGGAAAGGTCGCCACCGGGGCGACGCTGTCGCGCGACGAATCGGCCAGCGCCTTCGACGCGATGATGTCCGGCGAGGCCACGCCGTCGCAGATGGGTGCGCTGCTAATGGGTTTGCGGGTGCGCGGCGAGACCGTCGATGAGATCACCGGCGCGGTCTCGGCGATGCGCGACAAGATGCTGACCGTCACCGCCCCGGCGGATGCGGTTGACGTGGTCGGAACCGGCGGCGACGGCTCCGGCTCGGTCAATGTCTCGACCTGCGCGTCGTTCATCGTCGCCGGCTGCGGCGTCACGGTCGCCAAGCACGGCAACCGCGCGCTGTCATCGCGCTCCGGCGCCGCCGACGTGCTGGCCTCGCTCGGCGTCAAGATCGACGTCACTCCTGAGCAGGTCGGCCGCTGCATCGCCGATGCCGGCATCGGCTTCATGTTCGCGCCGACCCATCATCCGGCGATGAAGAACGTCGGCCCGACCCGGGTGGAACTCGCGACCCGCACCATCTTCAACCTGCTCGGCCCCTTGTCCAACCCGGCCGGCGTCAAGCGCCAGATGGTCGGGGTGTTTTCCCGGCAGTGGGTACAGCCGCTGGCGCAGGTGCTGAAAAACCTCGGTTCGGAATCGGCCTGGGTGGTGCACGGCTCCGACGGGCTCGACGAGATCACCATTTCCGGCCCGACCTTCGTGGCCGCGCTCGAAGGCGGTGAGATCAAGACCTTTGAGATCACCCCGGAAGAAGCCGGCCTGACGCGCGCCGCGCCGGAATCGCTCAAGGGCGGCGACGCCAATGCCAATGCCGCGGCGCTCAAAGCGGTGTTGCTCGGCACGCCCGGCCCGTACCGCGACGTGGCGCTGCTGAACGCCGCTGCCGCGCTGATCATCGCCGGACGCGCCAGCAACCTGAAGGACGCGGTCGCGCTCGGCGCGCAATCGATCGACAGCGGCGCGGCCGCCGCGCGGCTGTCCAAGCTGATCGCGGTCTCCAACTCCCTGGCGTGAGCAATAGCCGTGTCCGACATCCTCAAGAAGATCGAAGCCTATAAGCGCGAGGAAATCGCCGCCGCCAAGCGCGCGCGGCCGCTCGCCGAGGTCGAGGCCGCCGCCAAGGCGGCGCCGGCGCCGCGCGGCTTTCTGAACGCGATCCGCCGCAAACTCGCCGGCGGCGACTACGCGCTGATCGCCGAGGTCAAGAAGGCCTCGCCGTCCAAGGGGCTGATCCGCCCTGATTTCGATCCGCCGGCGCTGGCCAAAGCCTATGAGCAAGGCGGCGCGGCCTGCCTGTCGGTGCTGACCGACACGCCCTCGTTCCAGGGCCATCTTGATTATCTGGTGGCGGCGCGCGCGGCGGTGTCGCTGCCGGTGCTGCGCAAGGATTTTCTGTACGACACCTATCAGGTGGTGGAAGCGCGCGCCCATGGCGCCGATTGCATTTTGATCATCATGGCGGCGCTCGATGACGCCATGGCCAAGGACATCGAGGACGCCGCGATCGCGCTCGGCATGGACGTGCTGATCGAGATCCACGACGAGGACGAACTCAACCGCGCTTTGCGGCTGAAATCGCCGATGATCGGCGTCAACAACCGCAATCTGCGCAGCTTTGAGGTCACGCTCGCCACCAGCGAGCGGCTGGCGCCGATGATCCCGAAAGACCGCGTCATGGTCGGCGAGAGCGGCATTTTCGTGCCGGCCGATCTTGCCCGGCTGGAGCGGGTCGGCATCGCGACTTTCCTGGTTGGCGAGAGCCTGATGCGGCAGCAGGACGTTACCGCGGCGACGCGCGCGCTGCTCAGCCGCGACGCGCTGCCGCCGACCGGCACCCACTGAGCGGAACCAACTAACGGAACCCAACATGGCGCACGACCAGCCCGCCCCGCCCCATTTGACCCATCTTGGTCAGCACGGCGAGGCGCGGATGGTCGATGTGTCCGACAAGGCCGCCACCGAAAGGGTCGCGGTCGCCGAAGGCCGGGTGCTGATGACGCCCGCCACGCTCGAACTGATCCTGAGCGGCAATGCCAAAAAGGGCGACGTGCTCGGCACCGCGCGGATCGCCGGCATCATGGCGGCCAAGCGCACCGCCGAGCTGATCCCGCTATGCCATCCGCTGCTGCTATCCAAGGTCGCCGTTGAGATCGAGCCGGACACGGCGCTGCCCGGCTGCCATGTGCGCGCCACCGTGCAGGTCACAGGCCCGACCGGCGTCGAGATGGAAGCGCTGACCGCGGTGTCAGTGGCGTGCCTGACGCTGTACGACATGATCAAGGCGGTGCAGCGCGACGTGGTGATCGACGGCATTCGCCTCGTTGAAAAACGCGGCGGCAAATCCGGCGACTACCGGGCGCCGCCGCACGCAGACTGAGCGGCCGGTCAGGCCGCCCAGCGCGCCAGTGCATCGACAATCACCGGCGGATCGAACCGCAGATCGCGCAGATGGATCGCGAGGCCGCCGGACGGCGGCGGATCGTGATCATCTCCACCTCCAGGCTCGATCACCAGATGGTGCACAGACGATGGTGTTTTATACAAATTGCGCTGCTGCAGGCTGATGAGTTGCATCAACACCTCCCGAATGGCGACTTTCAAGACGGGACGCTGATAGATATGCAACGACACTTGCTACCTTCAAGTGCGTACTGATCGATTTTTTTGAATCGCGGTGCAACGCCGCATTGAAATCGCGCCCCCTGCTCCCAAATTGCTGATGCGCCCCGCGTGGCGCTCACTGATCGTCGTCCTCACCGCCCCGGCTGCGCTCGCCGCCGCCGAGGCGTGAGCCTGCAAACCATCCTTTGCTCGACATTTTGATCTTGCGATGCCGATCACCACTGCCCCCGTGCGCGCTACGCGCCGCTTGTTTCACTGCATCACGATCGCGCTGGCGCTGCTGATCGCCCCGGCGCCACTATCAGCGCTGCCCGACAGCGCCCATGCCCGCGTTCCAACGCTGGCGCCGCTGGTACGCGACACCGCGCCCTCGGTGGTCAACATCTCGGTGCGCGGCCGCGTCAAGGAAGACAATCCGCTATATCGCGACCCGCTGTTCCGCGAGTTCTTCGATGTGCCGCGGCAACTCGAAAAGGAAGTGCAAGCGGCAGGCTCCGGCGTGATCGTTGATGCCCAGCGCGGCCTTGTGCTGACCGCCAATCATGTGGTGGCGCAGGTCGCGAGCGCCCAAGTAACCACCCGCGACGGCCGCCGTTTCAATGCCAAGCTGGTCGGGCGCGATCCGGCCACCGACATCGCGGTGCTGCGTATTCAAAACCCCGACAATCTCAAAGCTATCCCGCTTGGAGACAGCGACCGGCTCGAAGTCGGCGACTACGTGATCGCGATCGGCAATCCGTTCAGCTTAGGTCAGACCGTCACGTCCGGCATTGTCAGCGCGCTCGGCCGCGCCGGGCTCAGCAAACAGGGCTATGAGGATTTCATCCAGACCGATGCGCCGATCAATCCCGGCAATTCCGGCGGTGCGCTGGTCGATCTGCGCGGCCAGCTGATCGGCATCAACACCGCGATCCTGTCGCCGGCCGGTGGCAATGTCGGCATCGGCTTTGCGGTGCCGATCAACATGGCGCGCCAGGTGATGGAACAGCTGGTCGCTTATGGCGAAGTGCGCCGCGGCCAGATCGGCATCGCGGTGCGCGATCTCGAACCGGAACCGGGCGCACGGCTGCAACGCACCGAGGGCGCGCTGATCGCCGAAGTGGTGCCTGGCTCACCCGCCGACGACGCCGGGCTGCGCCGCGGCGATGTGGTGATCGCGGCCGACGGCGTGCCAGTGCGCAGCGCCACCCAACTACGCAACCGGATCGGCCTGACCGTGCTCGGCAACGCGGTCGCGCTGAAAATCGAGCGCAATGGCGTGGTGCGCGATCTCAGCGTCGCGGTATCGGCAGCCAAACCCGCGCGACGCAGCGCCTTGCCGTAACCAGAACTCGGCATCAGCATTGCCGTAACCAAATCGTCACATCGGCGTCGGTTGATGCGGCGCAGCACCAGGCATTATGGTCGCGGCATCAGGATGGCGCGTCACGCTCGCCATCCGCAATGTGCCAATAGGAATGGGCCATGCTCGATCCCGCCGATGCGCGGCCGCGGCTTCGCGGTCTGACCGAAGCCGAAGTGCGCGCGCGGCAGGCCAGCGAAGGTTTTAACGAACTGCCGCAGCCAGAACGCCGCACGCCGCTGCGTATCGTGCTGGAAGTGATCCGGGAGCCGATGCTGGCGCTGCTGATCGGCGGCGGCCTGGTGTACATGGCGCTTGGCGATCTGAAGGAAGCGCTGATCCTGCTGGTGTTCGCCAGCCTGTCGGTGATCATCACCGTGGTGCAGGAGAGCCGCACCGAGCGCGTGCTGGAGGCGCTGCGCGATCTCACCAGTCCGCGCGCATTGGTGATCCGCGATGGCGAGCGGCAGCGTATCGCCGGGCGCGATGTGGTGCGCGGCGACCTGTTGCTGCTGGCGGAAGGCGACCGCGTGCCGGCCGACGCCGTGCTGATCGAAGCCGACGACATGCAGACCGATGAGTCGCTTTTGACCGGCGAGTCGGTGCCGGTGCGCAAGCTCGCACGCGATCATGCCAAAGCGGATGCGCCGCAGCACCCCGGCGGCGATGATCTGCCTTACGTGTTTGCCGGCGCGCTGGTGGTACGCGGCACCGGGCTTGCCGAAACCACCGCGATCGGCCGCCACAGCGAGATCGGCAAGATCGGGCAATCGCTCGGCGGCATGAAGACCGAAGCGCCGCGGCTCCAGGCGCAGACCCGCAAGCTGGTGCGGGTGTTCGGCCTCGTTGGCGGCGCGGTCAGCGTGCTCGCCGTGGTGCTGTATGGCACGCTGCGCGGCGGCTGGCTCGACGCGGTGCTGGCCGGCATCACCATCGGCATGTCGATGCTGCCGGAAGAATTCCCGGTGGTGCTCACGGTGTTTCTGGCGATGGGCGCATGGCGGATTTCGCAGGCCCGGGTACTGACGCGGCGCGCCGCGGCGATCGAAACACTCGGCGCTGCCACCGTGCTGTGCACCGACAAGACCGGCACCTTGACCCAGAACAAGATGACCATTGTCGAGCTGCGGCTACCGGGCGGCGACGTGGCCGGCACGGACGCGTTCGACCGCGCTCTGCCCGATCCGTTCATCACGCTGCTGCACACCGGGCTGCGCGCCGCGCCGCCAAAGCCGTTCGATCCGATGGACGTGGCGTTTCACACCCTGGCCAAGCAGAGCCTCGATCCCGACGTGCTGAGCTGGCACCAGGCGCATAAGCCGGCGCACAGCTACGGGCTGCGCCCTGATCTCTTGGCGATGTCGCAGGCCTGGCCGCTCGGCGATGGCAGCTATCAGATCGCCGCCAAGGGCGCGCCGGAAGCAATCGCCGCGCTGTGCCATCTTGATGAGGGCCGCCGCGCCGCCTTGGCGCTTCAGCTCGACGACATGGCGCGCGCCGGCTTGCGCGTGCTCGGCGTTGCCCGCGCCAGTCACCGCGGCGACCATTGGCCGGACTCGCAGCGTGAGTTTTCGTTCGAGTTTCTTGGCCTGGTCGGGCTCGCCGATCCGCTGCGCGAGTCGGTGACCGAGGCTGTGGCCGATTGCCGGTCGGCCGGCATCCGCGTGGTGATGATCACCGGCGACTATCCGGCGACCGCGGTGGCGATCGCTCGGCAGGCTGGGCTCGACGCCGATGATTGTATCAGCGGTGATCAGCTCAGGCGCATGGACGATGCCGAATTGCAGCAGCGGCTGCGCACTGCCACCGTGTTCGCGCGGATCATGCCGCAGCAGAAGCTGCGTATCGTGGAAGCGCTGAAAGCCGATGGCGAGGTGGTGGCGATGACCGGCGATGGCGTCAATGACGCGCCGTCGCTGAAAGCCGCTCATATCGGCATCGCCATGGGCGGCCGCGGCACCGACGTCGCGCGCGAAGCATCCTCGATCGTGCTGCTTGATGATGATTTCGCCTCGATCGTGCGTGCGGTGCGGCTTGGCCGGCGCATCTATGACAATCTGCGCAAAGCGATGGGCTTCATCCTGGCGGTGCATGTGCCGATCGCGGGGCTGGCGCTGTTTCCGCTGCTGCTCGGCTACCCGATTTTGCTCGGTCCGATCCACATCGCGTTTCTGGAGATGATCATCGACCCGGTGTGCTCGCTGGTGTTCGAGGCTGAAGGCGATGAGAAGGACACCATGCAGCGGCCGCCGCGCGACCCGCAGCAACCGCTGTTTTCCGGCGGGCTGATCGGCTGGGGCCTGACCCAAGGACTGCTGGCCTTCGCGCTGGTCGGCGGCGTCTATGCGATCGGCAAGTATCAGGCGATGCCGGAGGATGAGCTGCGCGCGCTGACATTCTTTGCACTGGTGCTGTCGATCATCGGGCTGATCCTGGTCAATCGCTCGTTCAGCTCCTCGCTATGGGCGGCGCTGCGCCGGCCGAGCCCGGTGCTGCTGGTGGTGCTGGCGATCGTCAGCCTGGCGCTGACGCTGTCGCTGCTCTGGCCTGCGGCGAGCGACCTGTTCAAATTCGGGCCGCTGCATCCCGACGATCTCGCCCTCACCGCTGGCTCGGCGGTGGCGGTGCTGCTGATCCTGGAACTGATCAAGCCGCTGTGGCGCCGCCGCGTTCACGCGCGCTGAGGCGGCGTGGCGCGCCGGTCAGCGCTTGGGCTGGCTGCGGATGAAGGCGACGCCGATCTCATTGCCATAGCGCCGCACCAGCCGGCAGCGGCGGTGCACGACGCCGCGCGTTGACAGCAGCAGGAAAAACTCCTGCAGCTCGAACCGGCTGTTTTCCGCGGGCAGTCCGATCTTGGCGCCACTGTCGGAAATGTCGAACACCAGGCAGGCGTGCTGGCAGGTGCCGTCGATGCTGATCAGGGTCGCATCAATGGCGCTGCTGAACGCAATGCGCGGAGACTTCCGGTCGCCATAGGCCATATTCAGTCCCGTCACGGTCGCTGGTATTGCCGTCGCGGGATCGTTCTGTACCGGCCAAACGCAACCTTTCCGTGAATCCAAATATAGACTCGCGCAGGTAGTATCTGGCGGAATTTGGCTAATCGGCGGACGCTAGCCGCGAATGATTTGCATCAATCCGGCTTGTCGTGCTGCGTCACCAGCGGGCACTGGCCCTCGCGCAGCGGCCGGAACGCCTGCTCGCCGGGAATGGTGGTGAGCAGCTTGTAGTAATCATACGGATATTTCGATTCCGCCGGGGTTTTGACCTCGAACAGATAGATCGGATGGGTGACGCGGCCGTCGGCGCGGATCTCGATCTCGCCGAACAGTTTGTCCGTGCCTTTGATCGTCTTCATCTGCGGCACCACCTGCTGGGCGTCATCGCTGCCGGTGGCGGCGACCGCGTTCAGATAGGCCAAGGTCGCGGCATAGACGCCGGCCTGATTGCCGCTCGGCATCTTGCCATTCATGCCCGGCCGCTGCGCAAAGCGCGCGGCAAAGGCCCGGGTGTCGTCATTGAGGTCCCAATAAAAGCTCTCGGTCAGCCACAGCCCCTGCGCCACCGGCAGCCCCATGGCGTGCACGTCATTGATCAGCAGCATGAAGGCCACCAGCATCTGGCCGCTGTCGCGGATGCCGAATTCGCCAGCCTGCTTGACGGCGTTGAGCGCGTCGGCGCCGGCATTGGCAAGGCCGATCACCTTGGCGCCCGAGGTCTGCGCCTGCAGCAGCAGCGCGGCGAAATCGGAGGTGCCGAGCGGATGGCGGGCCGAGCCCAGCACCTTGCCGCCATGAGCCTCGATATAGCGGGTCGCCTCGGCTTCCATGCCCTGCCCGAGCGCGTAGTTCACCGTGATGAATGACCAGTCGCGGCCGCCGCGCATCATGGTGGCCGCCGCGGTGGCGTTGCCACTGGCAAAAGTGTCGTTGACCCATTGGATGGTGTTGGGCGAGCACTGCTTGCCGTGCAGTTCGGACGTGCCGGTTGTGGACGCCAAAAAGGTCATCTTCGTGCCGCGCAGCAGCGCGTTGACCGCGAGCCCGACCGAGGAATTCGGCACATCGACAATGGCATCGACCTTGTCGATATCAAGCCAGCGCCGCGCGATCGCCGCGCCGACATCGACCTTGTTCTGATGGTCGGCATAGACGATCTCGACCTTGATGCCCTTGCCGCCGCCGGCAAAGTCCTCGGCCGCCATCCGGGCCGCCTCGATCGAACCGGGGCCATTGGTGTCCTGGAACACGCCGGAAATGTCGTTGAGCACGCCGATGCGCACCACGCCGTCGGAAATCTCGGCCTGCGCCAGGCTGGCCGTCAGGCTGAAAACCGCCGCGAGCCATGCAGTGCGCCCCATCGTCCTATCTCCCGTGCATTGGCCGTCCAGATATCGGCGCGCGGACCTGCCGGCTAGCCTTGCCAGCCTGATGCGGCAATTCGCCTTACGGCGTCAATCCGGGCGGCAGCGGCGGATGTTCACGCAGCAGCGTGATGGTGACGCGGCGGTTGGCCGCCAGCCCGGGATGGTCGGGGAACAAGGGTTCGCTGTCGGCCTTGCCGGCCACCGACAGCACGTTGCTGATCGGCAGTCCCTGCCGTTTCAAAATCTGCCGGACCGCATTGGCGCGCTGCCATGACAGATCAAAGCCGTCATAGTCGCTGTCCGGGGGCGCCGAGGACGCGGTGTGGCCGACCAAGGTGATGCGCAGCGCGGTGGCGCGCAGCGGCCCGGCCAAGCGCTCGATCAACCGCCGGGTGCGCTCATAGGGCTCGGGCGAGCCTTCCGGGAACATCGGCCGGCCATCCTGATCGACGATCTGCAGGTTCAGCCCTTCCTTGGTCTCCTCGAACATCACGTTTTTGGAGATTTCTGACAGCTCCGGCATGTCCTGCAGCGCCTGACGCAGGCTGGCCGACGCCATCGCAAAATCGCGCTCGGCTTTGGCGAGCCTGCCAGCCGCGCCCTGCGCGCCGCCATCATCCTGGTTCGGGGTCGGTGACGACTGCTCCGGCACCACCGGCTTGGCGTTCTTGAGCTGGCCGCGGGTCGGCACCCCATCGGTTTCCAGAATGCCGGAATAGCGCGACTCCTGCTGCACGCCGAACGCCTCGCGCATCGAGCCAGCGACGATCTGCAGCTTGGTCTCGTCCTGGTGCGAGAACGACACGATCATCACGAAGAAGCTGGTCATCAGGCCCATCAGGTCGGCGAAGCTGACATACCAGCCGGCGCCATGGCCGCCGCCGCCCTCTTCCTGTCCGACTTTCTTTTTGCCAGATCCTGGCCGCCCGAGCGACATGACCGCCGCCTAGCCGAGATGACCGATTGGACCACGGCCGATTCCGCCACGCAGCCGTTGCACCGGCGCGCTGTCGGTCGGTCTCGTCCTGGTCTCAATACGCATCGCTCACTCCGACGCCCGGCGCTGCCGGCTCTGCTGAGCAGAGCACGCGACCGGGACATCGCCGCCATTAGAGCGATGGCGCATTACCAGCGGTTTAATAGCGGCCGAGTGCTCGCGCATCCCGGCTGAAAGCGGTGTTCGCATGCCGTCCGATCGCAGGGCCAAGTTGTCGGAGGGCCAAGTTGTCGGAGGGCCAAGTTGCCGATGGCGTAAGGCTGCGCTACAGCGGCGCCATGACCCCACAACTCAGCCCCGGCTGCGCCGACGCGCTGCTGTTCGATCTTGGCCGCGTGGTGCTCGATCTCGATTTCGGACGGGTGCTGACGGTCTGGGCCGGCCATGCCGGCTGCGCGCCATCCGATCTGGTCGAGCGCTTCGTGCTCGACGACGACTATCACCGCCACGAATGCGGCGCGCTTGATGAGGCCGGGTTCTTCGACAGTTTGCGCCGCCGGCTTGGCGTGCCGCTCAGCGACGCGCAATTACTGCAAGGCTGGAATGCGGTGTTCGTCGGCGAGATGGCCGGCATCGAGCCGCAACTGGCCCGCGCCGCGCGGCAGGTGCCGCTCTATGCGCTGTCCAACACCAATCCGGCGCATGCGGCGCATTTCACCACGACCTACCGCAGCGTGCTGCGGCACTTTCGCAAGGTATTTCTGTCCTCGCAGATCGGCCACCGCAAGCCGAGTGCCGCCGCCTATCAGCACGTGATCGCCGCGACCGGGATCGCCCCGTCGCGGCTGGTATTCTTCGATGACCTGCTCGAAAACGTTCAGGCCGCGCAATCGCACGGCCTGATCGCCATTCAGGTCAAAGACAGTACGGACGTGGCGCGGACGCTCGACCTGCTCGGTCTGTAGCGCCCGCGGCGAGCGTGCGCGTTGTTATGGGCAGGGCCGACGCAGGCCGTCGCGGCCGACATAGGTGCCGCTCTCGGGATCATACGAACGGAACCGGCGCATGCAGTAATCGACCGCATTCTGGGCCGCCGCCGCCCGCTCGGCCTCCTGCGCCGCGATCGCGCCGCCGATCACCGCCGCACCGACGCCGAGCCCGATCGCCGCACCGACTCCAGGACCACCCCAGCCCCGGCCACGGCCACCGCCCCAGCCGCGGCCACGACCGCGCTGCGCATAGGCCGGCGTGGTGCCGGCCGTGATCGCGAGCCCCGTGGTGGCAATCATGCCGAACGCATACATGCCCAGCATCACGGTGGTGGCGAGCACGCGCGTCACCATCTTGTGGGCTCGACTGCCCGATTTCCTGATCATCATAGCCTTGGCCTTTCCTGTCGCCGTCTCCAAAACGATCTAGCGTCGTCTATTGGCACCAGCCTGTGTCAACACGACGCAATATTGCGCGCCAGCTAATCGCGGTCAAATACCGAGCACCCTGATGGAGCCAACTACGCACGCACCACTTGCTGCACAGCAACACGCAACTAACAGGACCCATCAAACGGTCATTATTGCTCGATCTGCACTGATCACCGTCATTGCTCACCCGTCATTGCCGGATGCCGCTCATCACACCACGGCACACGACGAACGCGCGAATCATCACATTTGATCCGCAGTCGATTCAATGGCGTCATACCTGTCGGCCATGGAACCACTTATTTGCTGCTGATCGCCTGCATCGCCTTCCAATCGAAACGTTTGGCGATCGCCAGTGCTTCGACGTCATCAATGCCGGAAAATGTCAGGCTGAACAGCGCGCGCTCGCCGAGCGCAATGACGATGCCACCCGATTTGTCGCTGAACGTATAGGTACGCATCACCCGAAAGCCGTCGATCGTGTCGCTGCTCATGCGGCCCTCGCCGCTTTCGATCTTCATGTCGGTGCTGGTGGCAGCGAGCGCGACCTGCGCCGCCGGGCCGGTCACCATCTGCGCATCGACATGGGCTTCGCCGCGCTGATAATTGCGCGTCGCCGTCACCATTGAGGCGCCGCTGACTTCCATGGTCATGCCCTCGGGCTTGCTGCCTTCCCAGCCTGACAGCTCGACCAGCAGCGGCACGAAGCGCTGATAACCGCCCTCCGCATGCGCGAGCCGGGGCGGCACGACCGCGGCGGTGGTCAGTATGATGGCGGCCAGCGCCAGGCGGATCAGATGACGGCGATCGATCATAGGCAGCTCCGGAGCATGAGATGACGGCGATCCTAGCAGAGCAGCACCGCCCCGGAACCAAGGCCGGAGGCCGACGATAGTAGCCCCCTGGCGGCGACGCGGACGTAAAGCCGTTGATGCACATCAATGCCGTAGTGCCGCGCCGCCCGAACCATGCCCTGATCCGCAATGCGCGAGTTGGGAGCCTCCATGGCGCGCCGTTGCCACCTGTTGTCGCCGCTGTTGTTGTCGCCGCTGCTGGCGCTTGCCGCCGCCAGCGTGCCACTCGCCGCTGTGGCGGCCGACGACCCGATCGGCACGCTCACCAAGATCGCGCGCTATGACACCGCCGCCAAAGTCGAGATCGGGCGCTCCGACAGCGGTCTCGTGGCCTGCTATGTGCGCGAGCAAGGCTCCTCGCATCAGCTCGACATCGGCGTATCCGGCACGCGCGCTTTTATCCGGCTGGAAGCGCCCGACGAGCGCGAGGCGACGCCGCAACCACCGCTCAAAGTGTTTGCGGGCAAATCGACCGGCGCCGACGACTACGCTCCGATCAAGGAGTTCGACGGCCCGGTGACCTTTGTCGTCCCGCGCCAGGATCGCTCTGATTTCACGCTGATCGCCGAGCAGCACCCACGCGAATTTCTGCAGATGGTCGCGGCGGCCCGCGGCGAGTTCGTGGTGGTGCAAGCGCGCGCCGATGCCAAGATCACCAACGTGGTCGCGATCTATCAGTTCAGCCCCAAAGCAATCGCGCCCTTGCTGGCCTGCGCCGCCGAACGGACCGGCCAGGCCGGCAACACGGCGCCCGCCACCACGCCGCCGCCCAGCAGCACGGCCAGCGACTGGACGACTTACAGCAATGCGCGGTTTGGCACGCTGGTCGATTATCCGGCCGATCTGTTCAGCGAGCGTGATCCGGCACCCACCAACAATGACGGCCGCACGTTCCGTAGCCGCGACGGCCGCGCCCGGCTGTCAGTCTATGGCGCGCACAATGTTGAAGCCGACACGCCGCAAGCCTATCTCGACAAATATGGCGATGGTGCTGAGCCAAGTTTTCGGCGGGTAACCGCGCAGTTCTATGCGCTGTCCGGCCGGCGCGGTGACGATATCTATTATCAGCGCTGCAATTTCGTCGGCCGCGAGGACGGCACCATCCACTGCGTCGACATCAGCTATCCGCAGGCCGACAAGGCGAAATTCGATCCGATCGTCGAGCGGATCAGCCGGTCGCTCCGCCAGCAGCGGCCGGCCAAGTGACGGCACCTTGGCGCCTGTTCGGCTCCGATGGCATCAGAACCGAACCTTCGTTGTGCAGGGCGTAATCCCGACCGCGATTACCGGCGCGGGATCTGCTCGCAGTCGATCGAATAGACCAGTTCGCCGCGGGCGGTGCGGCCGAACGGCAGGCAGCGCGGCAGCTCGCCGGAGCGCGGCGCCGCGGCCGGGGCGGCCACCGGCGCCGGGCTGGCGCTGGTGTCGGCGGTCGATTCGCTGGGCGGCTGATAGTCCGGGGTCATCGACGGCATCCAGCCCTTCGACCAGTCGTGGCGGACGCTGTACAGCGTCACAAAGCCGATGGCTCCCAGCACCATAACGGCGCGGAACATCCATTTGGTCATATCATGTTGCTGCATCGGTTTCGCTCCTACGCGACCTGGACTGTTGGGCCTGCTCTTACGCGGGGCCGTGGCGGCGATGCAATCCTGATTTCGACGGAGGCGCCCCATCCGATTGCGTCGGTTCGCCGCTTGCAGAACCCTGCCCTGGCCCGTAAAGCCGGATTGCTCCGTGTCGGCGCCGCGAATGGCGATCCTGGTGACAAGGAGCGGAGGACGGCGGAGTGTTGCGATGTCCCTGATGCCGGTAGCCGATGCGCTGGCCGCGATTCTCGCGGACGCAGCTCCGCTCGCTGAGGAATGGGTGCCGCTCGCCAACGGCCATCGCCGCGTGCTGGCGCGCGACCTCGCCGCCACCCGCACCCAGCCGCCGCTGCCGATGTCGGCAATGGACGGCTATGCGATCCGCGCCGCCGATGCCGGCGAGGTCGGTGCGCGGCTGACCGTGATCGGCGAAGTCGCCGCGGGACGGCCGGCTGAGCAGCGCCTTCAGGCCGGCGAAGCGATGCGGATCTTCACCGGCGGCGTGGTGCCGGACGGCGCTGATACCGTGGTGATCCAGGAAGACACCACCCGCGACGGCGACCAGGTGATCCTGAACGTGCCGTCCCGGCCCGGCCACCACATCCGCGCCGCCGGCATCGATTTTCACCAAGGCGACGTGCTGCTGCGCGCCGGCACCCGGCTGTCCGACCGCGATCTGGCGCTGGCAGCCTCGATGAACCACGCAAAATTGCCGCTGCGACGCCGGCCCAAGATCGCGATGCTCGCCACCGGCGATGAGCTGGTGATGCCGGGCACCTGCCCCGGCCCCGGCCAGATCCTCTATGCCAACGGCTTTGCGCTCCATGCGCTGGCGCGTGATGAGGGTGCCGACACCGTCGATCTTGGCATCGCCGCCGATACGCAGGAATCGACCACCGCCGCGATCCGCCGTGCCCGCGAGCTTGAAGTCGACATTCTGGTCACCACCGGCGGCGCCTCGGCCGGCGACCACGACATGGTGCTGCGCTCGCTGCAGGCCGAGGGCGTCGCGATGTCGTTCTGGAAGATCGCGATGCGGCCCGGCAAGCCGATGATGCACGGCACGCTCGGCGCGCTGCGGGTGATCGGCCTGCCCGGCAATCCGGTGTCGTCCTATGTGTGCGCGTTCCTGTTCCTGGTGCCGCTGATCCGCGCGCTGTCCGGACGGCGCGATGTCGCCCATATCGGGGAAAACGCCGTGCTCGGCCGCGCCATTGGCGGCAATGACGGCCGCGAGGATTATCTGCGCGCCTCGCTCGATTACGATTCGATGGGCCGGCTGGTCGCGACCCCGGTCGAGCGCCAGGATTCCTCGCTGCTCAGCCAGTTGGCCTCGGCGCAGGCGCTGGTGATCCGCCCGCCTTGCGCGCCCGCGGCCGACGCCGGCGCGCCATGCCGGATCATTAAGCTTCCATTGTAGCGGACGCCCGATTTCTTGACCCGAAATTAACCTGTTGCGGAACACATATCGAACAGATAGTGTCCGTTCATGATTTGTTTTCGAGGCGATTCCGCAGCCTCGACCCGCGCCGCCCGGCTTTGGGCGTCTGATCTGGGACCGCTCGCATGCTCACGCGCAAACAATTTGAACTGTTACGCTTCATCAATGAACGGCTGAAGGAGAGCGGCGTGCCGCCCTCGTTCGACGAGATGAAGGAGGCGCTCGATCTGCGCTCGAAATCCGGCATCCACCGGCTGATCACGGCGCTCGAGGAGCGCGGCTTCATCCGCCGGCTACCGAACCGCGCCCGCGCGATCGAGGTGATCAAGCTGCCGGATTTTGGCGTCAGCGGCGCCGGCCAGGGGCGACGCGGCTTTACCCCGAGCGTGATCGAGGGCCATCTCGGCAAGGTGCGACCGCCCTCGCCGATCGGCGCGGAAGACGATTCCGGGCGCACTGTCGCGGTGCCGGTGATGGGCCGCATTGCGGCCGGTACTCCGATCGAAGCGCTACAGACCCGCAGCCACACCATCAGCGTGCCGCCCGACATGCTCGGCGCCGGTGAGCATTACGCGCTGGAAGTGCGCGGTGATTCCATGGTCGAGGCCGGAATTTTGGACGGCGACATGGCGCTGATCCAGAAGAACGACACCGCCAACACCGGCGATATCGTGGTGGCACTGATCGACGAGGAAGAAGCCACGCTCAAACGGTTCCGCCGGCGCGGCGCGTCGATCGCGCTCGAGCCTGCCAATCAGGCCTATGAGGTGCGGATTCTGCCCCCGAACCGGGTCCGGATTCAGGGCAAGCTGATCGGGCTGTACCGCAAGTACTAAGCGGTCTCCTTCGTGAGCCAATTGGAGCTACTCCAGTTCGTCGTCTTCCACCGGCGGCGCGGTGAATGTACGCGCCGGCGGCGATAGCACGGAACGCGGCGACGGGCGCTGGGATGCAGCCCGCTCGCTCTGCTCGGTGGGACTATGCGGCTCGCGTTCCGCGCGGCTCTCTGTAGAGCCATTGGCGAGATTATGGGCGCGCGCGCTGCTGATCGCGGGCGATGGCGCCCGCGGTGCCCAGGGCCGATCGCGTTCAGGCGGATGCACCACGCTTGCCTGCCAGGCGGTGCCCGCGCTGCGCAGGCTCTGCGCCCCGGTGCGGCGCAGCGTGTCGGCATCGACCACATGGGCCGCGCAGCCCTCCGGCACCGGATGCCGGGTCACCAGCACCGCCGCCTTGTGGCAATCCTCCGCGACCGCCTCGGGTGTTTTCGCCAGCGCCACCAGCCGGCCATCAGCCAGCGCCGTGACGCAGCCCTCGCGGTCGCAGGACGCACCCGCCGCCAGCGACGGCTCGCTCGCGCTGCGGCCATCGCCATCGGCGGCGAGCCAGACTTTTTGCAGAAAGCCATGCTGGCCATCCTGCAGCAGCCGCAGCCGGCCATCTGCGCCGCGCACCGCGACCTGCCGGCCATCGCCGCCGATCACGATGTCAGGACGCTCGGCGGCGAGCGCCCATGGCACCGCGAGCACAATCAGCACGACGCCGAGATAGCGCAGCGCTGAGCGCAGCAGCGTGAGCGTAACGAGGCCAAGCGTCGCCACTAGCAGCGGTCCGACGCCGAACGCGGCGATCGGGCCGACCGCGCCCGGCAACGCGGCGACGCCCTGCGCCACCAGCACCAGCCACTCGATGCCGATCGCCATGATCCGCCAAAACACCGTATCGAAGCCGAACGGCATCGCGACCAGGCCGAGCAGCCCGGCTGGCATCACCAGCGCCGACACCACCGGCATCGCCAGCAGATTGGCGAGCACGCCATAGGCGGTGACGCGGTGGAAGTGATAGGCGGCGTAAGGCAGCGTCGCGAGCCCGGCGACCAGCGAGGCCAGCGCCAGCAACGCGATCTCACGCGCGCCCCACAGCGCGGCACGCGCGGTGCCGGATTGGTCGGGACTGGCGAATAACGCCGGCAGGCCGAGCTGCACCAGTGCCACGAGGCCCAGCGTCGCCGCGAACGACATCTGAAAACTGGGATGGACCAGCGCTTCCGGCGCCAGCAGCAGCACGATCAAGGCGGCGATCGCCAGCGTGCGAAACGTGATGGCCTGCCGGTCGACCATCATGGCAATCAGCACCACTGCGGTCATCAAAAACGAGCGCTGGGTCGCGACCTCGGCGCCGGAAAGCGCCAGATAGAACGCCGCGGCGCCGAGCGCAGCGCCGGCCGCGTATTTCTTGATCGGCCCCCACACCGTCAGCGCCGGCACCAGCGCGAGCAGCGCGCGCACCGCAAAGAACACCACGCCCGCCACCACCGCCATGTGATAGCCGGAGATCGACAGCACATGGCCGAGGCCCGAGACGAACATCGCATCGTTGACTGGCGCCGAAATGGCATCGCGCCGCCCGGTCAAGAGCGCGGTGGCGATGGCGCGGTGATCGCCCTCCAGCACGATGCGAATGCGCGCATCGATGGCGTCGCGGATGGCCTGCAGCGTCGCGGCGTAGCGCAGCGCCAAGCCGCCGCTCTCCGGCGCGGGCTTGACCGTGACCGCGCCCAGCACCCAGCCGGTGGCGCTGATACCCTGGAAATACAGGTCGCGCGCGAAATCATAGCCACCGGGTTGCAGCGGCGCCATCGGCGGCGTCAGCCGCGCTTTCAGCTCGACAAAGCTGCCGGCAGCCGGCGCGGTGCCCTTGCGCACCGACAGCCGCACCCGCTGCAAGCTGGTGGTGCTGCGCGGCGCGTCCATGTGAGTGATGCGCAACACGAAGCGGTCGCTGCGCTCGCGCTGCTCGCGGCCCTCCACAAAGCCTTTTAGCGCCACGCCGACCAAAGGCTGCGCCAGCACCGGATGCGCGACCCGCGCCGTCTTGAGCGCGGCCACGGCAAAGCCAGCGGCGACCGCCGCGATCAGCACCGCGAGCGCAAACAGCGCATGGCGGCGCAGCGCAAAGGCGACCGCGGCCAGGGCGAGCGCGGTCAGCGCCGCGACAACAGCGATCGGTTCATGATCGGCGGTAAAATAAAGCGCGATGCCGGTGCCGAGCGCCACCGGCAGCCAGGGCAACAGCCGCCCCGGCCCGCGCTCGGCTTGGACGCAGCCGCGCAGCCAATCCCACAGCGCCTCGCCATGCGGGCGCAGCGCACCGAGCCGCGCTGTCGCAATGCTGGCGCCAGCCGGCCAGGTCCGCACCTTTGCCCGGCTGCCGCCCTGCTCCACGCCGCGCGCCCCTCAACGAGCCTGTGCCCGTCGAGGATGCGGCAAACCGCGGCGCTGCGCAACTTTTGCGGGAAGAATTAACCCTTCGCCACTTCCTTGGCAAAAGTGTCGCGCAGGCCGATCGTGCGGTTGAACACCGGCCGCTCAGGGCTGGAATCGCGGTCGCGCACAAAATAGCCCTGACGCTCGAACTGCATCGGCTCGGCCGCGGTGGCGGCCGCCACCGACGGCTCGACCAAAGCGCCGGTCAGCACTTCCAGCGACTCCGGATTGAGGTCGGCCGCGAAATTGGCCGCCTCAGGTGCGGGTTTTTGGAACAGCTGATTATAGATGCGGATTTCGGCGGGCACCGCGTCCTGCGCCGACAGCCAGTGCATGGTCGCCTTGACCTTGCGGCCGTCCGGGGCGTTGCCGCCGCGCGTCGCCGGATCGTAGCTGCAGCGCAGTTCGACGATCTCGCCGGCGGCATCCTTCACCACCTCGCGGCAGGTGATGAAATAGCCATAGCGCAGCCGCACCTCGTTGCCGGGCGACAGCCGGAAGAATTTTTTGGGCGGGTTCTCCATGAAATCGTCGCGCTCGATATAGATCTCGCGGCCGAAATGCAGCGTGCGCGTGCCGGCCGAGGGATCGTCCGGGTGGTTGACCGCCTCGATCTGTTCGCTCTGCCCTTCCGGGTAGTTTTCGATCACCACCTTGAGCGGCCGCAGCACCGCCATGCGCCGCGGCGCGGTGCGGTTCAATTCTTCGCGAATGCAGAATTCCAGCATGCCGACATCGACCACGCTGTTGGCCTTGGCGACGCCGATCCGCTTGACGAACTCACGCACAGCGGCCGGCGGCACGCCGCGGCGACGCAGCCCGGCGATGGTCGGCATGCGCGGATCGTCCCAGCCATTGACGTGGCCACCGCGAACCAGCTCGGTCAGCACGCGCTTCGACAGCAGCGTGTAGGTCAGATTGAGCCGCGCGAATTCATACTGCCGCGGCTTGGCGGGCACCGGCAGCTTGTCGAGCAGCCACTCATAGAGCGGCCGGTGATCCTCGAATTCCAGGGTGCAGATCGAATGGGTGATGCCCTCGATCGCGTCCGACTGGCCGTGGGCATAGTCATAGCTCGGATAGATCGACCAGGCCTGCCCGGTGCGCGGATGGTGGGCGTGCAGGATGCGATACAGCACCGGATCGCGCAGATTGATATTGCCGGCGGCCATGTCGATCTTGGCGCGCAGCACCCGCGCGCCATTCTGGAATTCACCGGCCTTCATGCGCCGGAACAGCTCGAGATTTTCCTCGACCGAACGGTCGCGGAACGGGCTGTTCTTGCCGGGCTCGGTCAGCGTGCCGCGATTGACCCGGATTTCCTCCTGCGACTGGTCGTCGACATAGGCCAGCCCGTTCTGGATCAGCAGTTCGGCCCACTGATAGAGCTGCTCGAAATAGTCCGAGGCGTAATAGAGGTGGCCGCCCCAATCGAAGCCGAGCCAGCGCACGTCCGCCTGGATGGAATCGATATATTCCTGCTCTTCCTTGGTCGGATTGGTATCGTCGAACCGAAGGTGGCAGCGCCCGGCAAATTCCTGGGCAATGCCGAAATTCAGGGCGATCGACTTGGCATGGCCGATATGCAGGTAGCCATTCGGCTCCGGCGGAAAGCGCGTCACAATCTGGGTGTGCTTCTTGGAGTCGAGATCAGCCTGAATGATATCGCGAATGAAATCGCGACCCGCCTCGGCCGTCGCTGCCTCTGCCATCGTCATCGGGGAATCCTGCAAATCCGTTTCCTGGCTATGTGCCAAATCCAGGGCGCCGCGCCAACCCCGCAGGGCCGATCCGGCGCTTTGTTTATGCCGCGTTCCTGCTATACACCGCTCGTCGCCCTTCGGCCCCCTTTCCAATCATCGCAGATCTGAATGACCCGTCCCGTCGTCACCCGTTTCGCGCCCTCGCCCACCGGCTTTCTCCACATCGGCGGTGCCCGCACCGCGCTGTTCAACTGGCTGTACGCCAAGAAGCTGGGCGGCAAGATGCTGCTGCGGATCGAGGACACCGACCGCGAGCGCTCCACCCAGGCGGCGATCGACGCCATTCTCGACGGCCTGAAATGGCTGGAACTCGATTGGGACGGCGATGTTGTCTACCAGTTCTCCAACGCCGCCCGGCACCGCGAGGTGGTCGAGCAGATGCTGGAGCGTGGCACCGCCTATCGCTGTTATGCGAGCGCCGAGGAGCTGACGCAGATGCGCGAGGCCGCCCGCGCCGAAGGCCGCACCCGGTTCTACAACGGGCTGTGGCGCGATCGCGACCCGTCGGAGGCGCCGGCCGGGGTCAAGCCGACCATCCGCCTGAAAGCGCCGCTGACCGGCGAGACGGTGATCGAGGATCAGGTGCAGGGCCGCGTGGTCTGGCAGAACGACAATCTCGACGATCTGGTGCTGCTGCGCAGCGACGGCACCCCGACCTATATGCTCGCGGTGGTGGTCGACGACCATGACATGGGCGTGACGCATGTGATCCGCGGCGACGATCATCTGATCAACGCCGCCCGCCAGAAGCAGATTTACGACGCGCTCGGCTGGGAGATCCCGACCATGGCGCATATCCCGCTGATTCACGGCCCGGACGGTTCAAAACTGTCGAAGCGCCATGGCGCGCTCGGCGTCGATGCCTATCGCAGCATGGGCTATCTGCCGGTGGCGCTGCGCAATTATCTGGTGCGGCTCGGCTGGGGCCATGGCGACCAGGAAATCTTCTCCACTGACGAGATGATCGCGGCGTTCGACCTGCCCGCGATCGGCCGCTCGGCGGCGCGTTTCGATTTCGCCAAGCTGGAAAATCTCAACGGCCATTACATCCGTCATAGCAACGATCAGACACTGCTCGATTCGCTGGAAAACCTGCTGCGCTACATTCCCAATGGCGCGCAGATCGCCGCCAAGATCGACGATAGCAAGCGCGCGCAGCTGCTGCGCGCCATGCCCGGCCTGAAGGAACGCGCCAAGACGCTGCTCGAGCTGATCGATGGCGCCAATTTCATCCTTGCTGAGCGTCCGCTCACCATCGAGCCCAAGGCGCGCGCGCTGCTGACGCCGGAAACCCGGCAATTGATCGGCCAGTTGCATGACGCGCTGCAGGCGGTCGAGGCATGGTCCGGCGAGAGCACCGAAGCGGCGATGCGCGGATTCGCGGAAACGAACGGCCTCAAGCTCGGCGCGGTGGCGCAGCCGCTGCGCGTGGCACTGACCGGACGCACCACCTCGCCTGGGATTTTCGACGTGCTGGCGGTGCTCGGCCGCGAGGAATGCCTGGCGCGGCTGGCCGACCAGACCTCGGAATAGCCCGCGGCCATTGCTTGTTGCGTCTGTCTTGCAGTGCACAGTGCAATGAGCTACGCATGAAACTGCGTAGGACGCCGAGGTTCCCCGCTCCGTCATGACGGTGGTCGGGAGGCCGGACGTATCAGCCATGATCACATCGGGGACCACACGATGGACGCAACAACAAACGCTAAATCCGCAACGCTCACGGTCGGTGGCAAGAGCTACGATTTCCCGATATTGAGCGGCACCGTGGGCCCAGATGTCATCGACATCAGCAAGCTGTACGCGCAGACCGGGCACTTCACCTACGACCCTGGCTTCACCTCGACTGCAAGCTGCCAGTCCAAGATCACCTATATCGACGGTGACGCTGGCATCCTGCGGTATCGCGGCTATCCGATCGACCAGCTCGCCGAAAAGGGCGACTTCCTCGAGACCTGCTACCTGCTGCTCTATGGTGAGCTGCCGACCAAGGCGCAGAAGGAAGACTTCGACTATCGCGTCACGCGCCACAACATGGTGCATGAGCAGATGGCGCGCTTCTTCCAGGCATTCCGCCGCGACGCCCATCCGATGGCGGTGATGGTGGCGGCGGTCGGCGCGCTGGCGGCGTTCTATCACGACTCCACCGACATCAACGATCCGACCCAGCGGATGATCGCTTCGATCCGCATGATCGCCAAGATTCCGACGCTGGCGGCGATGGCCTACAAATATTCGGTCGGTCAGCCGTTCGTGTATCCTAAGAACTCGCTGAGCTATGCCGCCAATTTCCTGCGGATGTGCTTTGCGACGCCGTGCGAGGAATACGTCGTCAACCCGGTGCTCGCGCGCGCGCTCGACAAGATCTTCACGCTGCACGCCGACCACGAGCAGAACGCCTCTACCTCCACGGTGCGTATCGCCGGTTCGTCGGGCGCCAACCCGTTCGCCTGTATCGCCGCCGGCATCGCCTGCCTGTGGGGTCCGGCCCATGGCGGCGCCAACGAAGCTGCGCTGGCGATGCTGAAGGAAATCGGCACGGTCGAGAACATTCCGGACTTCATCGCCAAGGTGAAGGACAAGAACTCGTCGGTGCGGCTGATGGGCTTTGGCCATCGGGTCTATAAGAACTACGATCCGCGCGCCAAGATCATGCAGCAGACCTGCCATGAAGTGCTGGCGGAAACCGGCCACCACGGCGACCCGCTGCTCAAGGTCGCGATGGAGCTGGAGAAGATCGCGCTCAGCGACCAGTACTTCATCGACCGCAAGCTGTATCCGAATGTCGACTTCTATTCGGGCATCACGCTGAAGGCGATGGGCTTCCCGACCGACATGTTCACCGTGCTGTTTGCGGTGGCGCGCACGGTTGGCTGGATCAGCCAGTGGAGCGAGATGATCGAAGATCCGCAGCAGAAGATCGGCCGGCCGCGCCAGCTGTTCACCGGCGCCATCAAGCGCGATTACGTGCCGATCTGCGAACGGACCTGATCGTCCGCAATGTGAACGTATGCAACGGCCCGCCTCGCGCGGGCCGTTTGCGTTACAACAGCCGCGATTGATAGCAACCGGCCACACGTCATCGCGGGGCACATGTCCGCGACGCGCGCGGCGCTGTCGGGTCAATGATGAGAGCCGCTATCGCGGTTCAGGCCGTCGCCGTTTTGCGCAAGGCGGCGATCACGATCTCGGCCGCACAGGCACTCGGCTCCCGGCCGCCGGTCGACATGATGCCATCGATCTTGGCAAAGCCATCGAGCTGACGGCGCCGGGCCGGCGTGTCGGCGATCACCTCGCGCAACGCTGTCGCCAGCTTTTCGGGTGTGCAGTCTTCCTGGATGAATTCCGGCACCACGTCCTCGCCGATCACCAGATTGGCCAGGATCACCGTACCCGGACGCACCACGCGGCGCGCGATCCAGATTTCCAGCGCACCGGCGCGATAGGCGGTGACCATCGGCACCCCGGCAATCGCCAGCTCCAGCGTGACGGTGCCCGATTTCGCCAGCGCCGCGCGCGCGGTGCGAAACGCCGCGCGCTTATCCACTTCGCCAACCAGAATCGCCGGCTTCACCGGCCAGGCGTCCACGGCCTCACGCACCAGGCTTTCGAGATGCGGCGTGGTCGGCAGCACCGGCGTAAACGCCACGCCCTGCTCGCGCAGGCGCGCCAGCGCCGCGCCAAACACCGCGCTGTGATGGCGGATTTCGCTGCGCCGGCTGCCCGGCAGCACCAGCAAGGTCGGCGGCTCGGCGTCGCGCTGCACGCGCTCGGCCTCGTTGGGGCGCAGCGAGTCGAGCTGCTCGGTGAGCGGATGGCCGACATAGCTGCAAGGCGGCCCGTCCAAGCGGCGGTACTCGGCCGGCTCGAATGGCAGCAGCGCCAGCACGTGATCGACATAGCCGCGCATCGCCCGCGCCCGGCCCGGCCGCCAGGCCCACACGGTCGGCGAGACGTAGTTGATGATCGGGATCGAGGGCGCCTGCGCCCGCACCCGGCGCGCCACCCGATGGGTGAAATCCGGACTGTCGATGATCACCAGCACATCCGGCGACGCAGCGATCACCGCATCGGCCGCCTCACGAATCCGGCGCAGAATCATCGGCAGCCGCTGCACCACGGCCGCAAAGCCGATGATCGACAATTCCTCGATCGGAAACAGCGAGCGCAGCCCCTGGCGCGCCATGCCGTGTCCGCCGATGCCCACGAACTTCACCTCGCCAAGCTGCTGGCGCAGCGCCTGCATCAGATGGGCGCCGAGCCGGTCGCCCGACTCCTCGGTGGCAATCAGGAAAATCGTGGGGGCAGCGCTGGCGGTCATGGGGCAAGTCCGGTGATGAACAGTCCGGCGCGGTCGGCGCTGGCGACCATGGTCTGCGGCTCGGCGACCACGGTATGGCCAGCCACCACGGCGACGCCGCCGAGCTGCGCCGCGATCAGCCCCTCAATGGTGGTTGGACCGAGCGCCGGCAAATCGAAGCGCAGATCCTGCCCGGCTTTGGGCGCCTTCACCAGCACCCCGCGCCCGGTCTTGGTGCGCAGCCGGCGCTCCTCGCGCAGCTGCGCCACCCGCCGCAACAGGCTGTCGGTGCCGCCGGTGTCCTCGACCGCGACCACATGGCCGTCGATCACCACGCAGCCCTGGCCGATATCGAACGGGCTGAGCGCCGCCAGCACCGCCCGGCCCTTGGCGATATCGGTCTGCGCCCGGTCATCCGGGCGGGCGCGAGTCAGCGCGCCCTGCGGCATCAGCAGGTCGGGCGCAACCTGCTTCAAGCCGAGCAGCCGGAAGCCGTAGCGCTCAAACAGCCGGCCGACGCCCGTCAGCAGATGATCGTCGCCTCCGCGATAGGCGGCCAGCACCGCCGGCAGCACTTTGAGCGCCCCCCAATCGAGCCGCATCTCGGCGATCGATGGCCGTACCAGATTGCCGATGAACATCAGATCCTGGCAGCCCTCGGCCCGCAGCAGCCGCAACAGCTTGCCGAACGCCCCCATCGCCAGCCAGTGATGGCGATAACCGGCAACGCGCACCGGGTCGCACGAGCCCTGCAGCGCGAACAGAATGGGGGTGATGCCGCGCGCCGACAGGGAATCGGCGACGGCGAACGGCAGCATGCCGCCGCCCGCGATCACACCAAGGGGGGAGCGGATCTGCGGAACCCCGGTCATCGCTCGGCGGCTCCTTGGCTAATCGAGCACGACGTCGTCGTTGCGCGCCATGCACAGCCGCCGCCGGCGCTTGCGGTCATCGATGAAAGCCAGAATCTCGGCGATCGCCGGGTCTTCGGCGGCGCGCGGCCGCACCCGTTCCAGCCGCTCGGCAAACTGCCCCTCGGTGAGGAACAGTTCACGGAAGAACGAGCGGATCACCGCCAGCCGGTCCTTGGTGATCTTGCGCCGGCGCATGCCGACGATGTTGAGGCCCGACAGCCGGGCATAGATGCCATTGACCAGGCCATAGGGAATGACGTCGTCGCGCAGCCCGCTCATGCCGCCGATCATCACCTGTGGACCGACCCGGGTGAACTGCTGCAGCGCGGTGACGCCGCCGATGAAGGTGAAGTCGCCGATCTCGCAATGGCCGCCGAGCGTCGCGGTGTTGGCGAAGATCACGTCATTGCCGACATGGCAGTCATGGGCGATGTGGCTGCCAATCATGAAGTAGCCGCGATCACCGACCGTGGTGATGCCGCCGCCGCCGACCGTGCCGCGGTTGATGGTGACGTTCTCGCGGATGGTGCAGCCGCTGCCGACCACCAGCTTGGTCGGCTCGCCCTTATAGCCGATCGATTGCGGCGGCGTGCCGAGCGAGGCGAACGGATGCACCGTGGTGCCATCGCCGATCGTGGTGTGGCCGTCAACGATGACATGGGACAGCAGCCGGCAGCCGGCGCCGATCACGGCGTCGCGGCCGACGATGCAATACGGACCGATCACGGTGTCGGCGCCGATCACGGCGCCGTCTTCGATGCGGGCGGTGGGATCGATGTTGCTCATCTGACCGATCAATCGGTCAGCATGGCGCCGACATCGGCTTCTGCCACGATCGCGCCATTGACCTTGGCCTCACCATGGAACCACCACATCGTCTTGCGGCGGCCGATGCTGCGCATGTGATACTCGACGGTATCGCCCGGCATCACCGGCTTGCGGAACTTGCACTTGTCGATGGTGAGGAAATACACCGCGCGCGGCTTTTCCGTGCCGACCACCGACAGGATGCCGATCACGCCGGCGGTCTGCGCCATGCCCTCGATCATCAGCACGCCGGGATAGACCGGGCGTTCAGGGAAATGTCCCTGGAACGCCGGATCGGTCACCGAGACGTTCTTGATGCCGACGCCGCTATAGTCGTCGCGGATATTGATCACCCGGTCGATCAGCAGGAACGGGTAACGATGCGGCAGGGTCTTCAGGATCTGGTTGATGTCGACCGAGTCGATATTGACGCCGGGTCCCATGTCAGTTGCGCTCCTCCGGGTCGGGATCGCGCTTGGAATCCGGACCTCCGCTAGCTCCCTCTTTCGCAAGGCGCTCGAGCGTCACCATTTCACGCAGCCATTGCCGAGTCGGCCGCGCGAACATGCCGCCCCAGCGCGCGCCGGGAGGGATGCTGTCTTTGATGCCGCTCATGGCCGCAACCTGAGCGCCCTCGCCGACAACGACGTGATTGTTGATCCCGACCTTGGCACCAAGTGCGACGTAATCTTCCAAGGTCAGGCTGCCCGCCAGCCCGCAATGGGCAGCAAGCAGGCAATGGCGTCCGATCGACACATTATGGCCGATCTGGACCTGGTTATCGATCTTGGTGCCCTCGCCGATCATGGTGTCGCGAAGACTGCCGCGATCGATCGACGTGCCAGCACCGATCTCGACATCATTTTGAATGATGACGCGGCCGGCCTGCGGCACTTTGACGTGACGGCCGCCAACAAAGGTAAATCCATAACCGTCCTGGCCGATATGACAGCCCGGATGGATCAGCACATTGTTGCCGATCAATGACGCCTGGATGGTCGAACCGGCGCCGATATTGCAATCGCGGCCGATCTTGACCCCCGGCCCGATCACCGCGCCGGAGCCGATGATGGTGCCCGAGCCGATCTCGACATAGGGGCCGATCACCGCCAGCGGATCGATCGTCACCTCGTCTTCCAGCCGGGCGGTCTCGTGCACCACGGCGGTCGCCGCGATGCCGCTCTGGTCGAACCAGCTGGTCGGCCGCAGCGTGTCGCTGTGAATGTGCGAGCAATAGCCGACAAAAGCCTGGAACGGCTTTTTGGCGCGCAGCACCGCGACATGGGCGGGGACGCGCCCTTCAAAGCGCGGGCTGACCAAACAGGCGCCCGCACGGGTGCTCTGCAACTGGTCGGCATAACGCAGGTTTTCAAAGAAGGTCAGGTGCATCGGACCCGCCTCGCCCAGCGAAGCGGCACCCGATATCACCAGCTCGCCTTGGGAAGGATCGAGCAGCTCCGCCTTCGTCAACGTGGCAATCTCTGCCAACGTCAACGAAGGGGATGTCTTGAAGAATCCAGGTTGCGCCATCAGTCCGTCGCGGTCCGGCCCGCAAATCAGGCTCAGAACGAGGTACCGCCGCCGAACCTGAACTCCTGCACGCGGTCATACTGACCCTTGCTGATCGGCACAGCGTAGTCGAAGCGCAGCGGACCGAACGGCGAGGCCCAAATCAGACCGATACCAACCGAGCTGCGGACCAGGTTGCTGTCGTCATACTGCAGACCCGAGCAGGTGCCGACCGAGGTCTTGGTCGCCGGGGTGCAACCCGCGCCATTGACTTCGCCGGTGGCAAGCCAAGAGGTCGGACCTTTGTAGCCCCACAGCGAACCGGCATCGGCATAGACCGCGCCCTTGATCCCGACTTCCTTCGGCAGGAACCAGAACGGCATCTGCAGTTCGACCGAAGCGCCCCAATAATTGGTACCACCGAGCGCGTCGCCGTAATTGGTGAGCGCATAGTAGCTGAGGTCGCGCGGACCGATACCATTCGGAGCAAAGCCGCGAACCAGATTCGGACCCATCTTGAAGTGGTCGAGCATGCGGATGTCTTCGCTGCCGATCTTGGTCAGCGTACCAGCCTGACCGCGCACGATACCAACGATGTCTGAGACCACCGGGGTGTAATACTTGGCGTCGATTGCGGTCTTCAGGTAGGTGACGTCGCCGCCAACACCAGCATAGTCCTGACGCAGCTCAACCAGGAAGCCGTCGGTCGGGTTCTTATTGTTGTCCAGCGTGTTGTAGGTCAGCGTGTAACCAATCGCCGAAGTCACCGTCTTGCCATTCGACAATTCTCGGCGCACCGGCAACGATGCCTCGCCATCAGACAAACAACCCCAAGTTGCCGGGTTACTCGGATCAAACTGCGGGGTAGCACCGGCCCCAAGCCTGTTCAATTCGGCAGGCGTCTTGAATGCGTCAGAACCGTAGTTGTTACAATTGTTCAGGTTCGACGGCAGCGTGATTTCCTGCTGGTAGATCGAATAGCGCACCTGCAGCGACAGATCTTCACGCAGACCAAAGCCGAGCCGCGGGCTGAAGCCGAGCGTCTTGGTGGTGTAGGAGATGTAGCTGTTGGCGAGCTGCTGGCGCTGATAGAAGTCGAGCCCCAGCGCAACCCGGTAGTCGAGCAGGTACGGCTCGACGAACGACAGCGAGTAACCGCGCGAATACTGGCCGTAGCCGACGGTGGCCTTGGCGAACAGACCGCGACCCAGCAGGTTACGCTCCGACACCGAGACTTCCGCCAAGGCGCCGTCGCTGGTCGAGTAGCCGCCCGACACCGAGAAGTCGCCGGTCGACTTTTCTTCGATATCGACGATCAGCACCACGCGGTCGCTCGACGAGCCCGGCTCGGTGACGATCTTCACGCTCTTGAAGAAGTCGAGGTTCTTCAGGCGGCGCTCGGCACGATCCACCAGCGCGCGGTTATAGGCATCGCCTTCCGACAGGTCGAATTCGCGGCGGATGACATAGTCACGGGTGCGGGTGTTGCCGCGCACATCGATACGCTCGATGTAGCTGCGCTGCCCCTCTTCGATCGCGAACACGATCGAAACAGTGTGGCTGTCGAAGTTGCGATCACCACGCGGCCGCACGGTGGCAAAGGAATAACCGCGGCGCGAAGCCTCAATGGTCATTTCTTCGACCGACTTCTCAAGCGCCTCGGCGTTATAGACCGAGCCGACCGAGACGCGGGAATAGCCGCGCAGCGACTTGGGATCGAGCGTCGGAATCGTGGTCTGGAAGTCGACCGACGACACCCGGTACTGCTGACCTTCTTCGATCTTGAAGGTGACAAGGAAACCCTTCTTGTCCGGATCGTATTCGGTCAGCGCCGCAACGACCTGCACGTCGGCATAGCCGTTCTTCAGATAGAAGCGGCGGATCAGGTCGCGGTCAGCTTCGACACGGTCCGGATCGTACAGGTCGCCGGAGGCTAGGAAGCTGAGGAAGTTCGACTCGCGGGTCTTGATCACGTCCTTCAGGCGATAAGACGAAAACGCCTTGTTGCCGATGAACTCGATCGAGCGCACGCCGGTCTTGGAACCTTCATTGATGGTGAAGATCAGATCGACGCGATTATTGGGCTGCTCGATGATTTCCGGCGTGACCTGAACGTCATACCGGCCCGAGCGGCGGTAGATTTCGGCGATGCGCAGCGCGTCGGCCTGCACCAGCGGCCGCGACAGCGTGCCGCGCGCCTTGGACTGCACCTCAGCCGTGAGCTGTTCGTCCTTGATCTTCTTATTACCCTCGAACGCCACGCGTCCGATCACCGGGTTTTCCACCACGATGACCACCAACCGGCCACCGGCCTGGTTGATGCGCACGTCCTGGAACAGGCCGGTCTCGATCAGCGCCTTCAGGCCGTCGTCAATCCGGCCCTGATCCAGCCGACCACCGGGGCCGGTCTTAAAATAAGAACGAATGGTCTCCACCTCGACGCGGCGGTTACCTTCGACCACGATCGAACTGGCGCTCTGTGCCGCTGCCGGCACCGACGCCAGCACGGAGGTGACCGTGGTCGCCATCGGAACGGCGCAAACCACTAGGGCAGCGGCCAAACCTGCCCGAAACACTCGCATACCAACCTTCATGCGCACCGCGCCCCGTCATTCCAGTACCGAACAGCGCCCCCGCAGCCCGGCAGATTCCTTCACTTCGAACTGCTTGTAGACTCTTTTGCCGCTCCGGCAAACGCCCATTCGCAGTGCGATTTCAATTTCAATCCAAGACGTTGCCCATCGGCCACGGCTTCGAATCGCACCCTAGGATGCTGCCAGATGCAAGATGTCATTGTAAGTTGCGAACACCATCAGCATCAAAACCAGCCCCAGACCGATCCGAAATCCCATTTCCTGGGCCCGTTCAGAGAGCGGGCGGCCGCGGATCGCCTCCACGGCATAGAACACCAGGTGACCGCCGTCGAGCAGCGGGACCGGAAATAGGTTGAGCAAACCGATCGACACCGACAGCACCGCCGCTAAGTGCAGCAGCGGTGACAGCCCGAAGGTGGCGACCTGGCCGGAAATCTGGGCGATTCGCAACGGACCGCCGAGCTGGTCGGCGGCTTCACGGCCGGTAAAAATACCGCCGATATAGGCCAGCGTCCGATCGACCACGAACCAGGTCTCCTTGGCGCCCAGCACCAAGGCGGTCGCCGGATTGATCTTTTCGGTGGTCACGTCGCCGGGATTATTGGAGCGGCTGATGCCGAGAATCGCGACCCGCTGCACATTGCCGAACGAGTCCTTGATCTCTTTCAGCTGCGGGGTGGCCTTCAGCTCGATCGACTGATCGCCGCGCTTCACCGTAAAAGTCAGCTCGCGCCCGGCCTCGCCGGACACGGTCCGCTGCATTTCGGTAAAGCTGTCCACCTTGCGGCCGTCGATCGCGAGCACGACGTCGCCCGACTGGAAGCCGGCGACCGCGGCGGCGCTGTCCGGCATCACCTTATCGACACGGGCGGTGGTGATCGGCCGGCCGTTGATGGTGAACAACGCGGCGAAGATCAGAATCGCCAGCAGGAAATTGGCGACCGGCCCGGCGGCGACAATGGCGGCGCGCGGCCCGACTTTCTTGTGGTGGAAGCTCGACTTGCGTTCCTCGGCCGTCATGACGGCAAGCGCTGCCGACGGCGTCGACGCCTCGCTGTCATCTCCGAAGAATTTGACGTAACCGCCGAGCGGAATTGCGGAAATCTTCCAGCGCGTGCCGTGCTTGTCGTTAAAGCCGATCAGCTCCGGCCCAAAGCCGAGCGAAAAGGTCAGCACCCGCACCCCGGCCCAGCGCGCCACCAGGAAGTGCCCGAGCTCATGGAAGAACACGACAATGGTCAGCACAAACAGAAACGGGATGGCGTAACCGACCACCCCGTGGCTCAGAAAGCTGAAGCCATTGACCAAGAAATCAGGCATCCGAATCCCCTATCAGGGCCAGAAGCCCCACCTAAACAACTTAGGATGCCTTTGCGGCAATTTGTGGCAAGAGGCTGGCAGCGAGATTTCTCGCTTTATGGTCAACAGAGATTGCATCATCGGCCGAGCTGAGCGGCGCCAGATTGCCAGCCCGGATCCAGGAATTGAGGGTCTCCTCAACCAGCCGGGCGATCGCGCCGAACCGGATCTGCTCCTTGACGAACGCGGCGACCGCGATCTCGTTGGCGGCATTGTAGACCGTGGTGGCGCCGTTGCCGGCGCGCAGCGCGTCATAGGCCAGCCGCAGCCCGGGGAACCGGACGAAATCCGGGGCTTCGAAGGTCAATTGGCCGATCTTGGTCAGATCGAGCGGCGCGGCGCGGCCGACGATTCGCTCCGGCCAGCCGAGACAGTGCGCGATCGGAATGCGCATATCCGGGGCGCCGAGCTGCGCCACCACTGAGCGATCGCAGAATTCCACCATGCCGTGGATGATCGACTGCGGATGCACCACCACTTCGATCTCGTCGGGCGTCAGCGCGAACAGCCAGGACGCCTCGATCACCTCCAGGCCCTTGTTCATCATCGACGCCGAATCGATGGTGATCTTCTGACCCATGCTCCAATTCGGGTGCTTGAGCGCCTGCGCCAGCGTCGCCTGCTCGATATCGGCGGCGGCCCATGTGCGGAACGGACCGCCCGAGGCGGTGATGATCACCTTGGTCAGCTCGTCGCGATTGCCGGAGGCCAGCGCCTGGAACAGCGCGTTATGCTCGGAATCGGCCGGCAGAATGCAGGCATTGGCGGCGGCGGCGCGCTCCATGAAGAATTCGCCGGCGCACACCAGACATTCCTTGTTGGCGAGTGCCACGGTGGCGCCGCGGTCAACGGCGGCCAGCGCCGGTTTCAGGCCGGCCGCGCCTGCGACCGCCGCCATCACCCAGTCCGACGGCCGGGCCGCGGCCTCGATCACGGCCTGTTCCCCTGCCCCGCAGGCAATGCCGGTGCCCTCGAGCGCGGCGCGCAGCTCTGCCAGCTTGCTCGGATCGGCCACCGCCGCGAACCGGGCATTGAATTCGATCGCGAGCTTGGCCAGGCCCTCGACATTGCTGTTCGCGGTCAGCGCCTCGACCTGATAGCGCTCGGGCGAGGCCCGCAGCAGATCCATGGTGCTGTCGCCGATCGAGCCGGTGGCGCCGAGCACGGTGACCTGACGGACGCCGCCCGCGGCCGGCTTATCGCTTCGCAATGGAACAGCACTCATCTCATCACCACATCATCAGGCCACGGCCGACGCCATCGATGCCGCCCCGCGCCACGCCGAACAAAGCCGCAGCAACGACCGCCGCGACATAACCATCCAGCCGGTCCATCAGGCCACCATGGCCCGGGATGATCTGGCTGGAATCTTTTACGCCGAACCGGCGCTTGACCGCCGATTCGAACAGGTCGCCAAGCTGCGACACCACCGACAGCAGTGCCGCCAAAGCCAGCAATGGCCCCCAATTGCCATAGCCAAGCACCGCGAACCCTGATGCAACGCAAAGCCCGAGCACAAAGCCGCCAATCGCGCCGGCCCAGGTCTTCTTGGGGCTGACCCGCGGCCACAATTTCGGGCCACCCAGGCCGCGGCCGGCGAAATAGCCGCCAATATCGGCAGCCCATACCACCAGCAGCACCAGCATCAACGCCGCAAAACCCCATTCGGCGTCAGCGCGCACCAGCACCGAGGCCAGCAAGGCCGCCGCGGCATAGCCATAGCCTGAAGCGGTCCAGCGCCGCTGCTCGCCGCCGAAATAGCCGACCACCACCAGGCCCAGCAGCGCAAATGGCAGCGCGCCGTCATAGCGCTCAAACCCCAGGCACAGCCCGGTGATCACCAACGCGCCGACGCCCGCGCCCAACACCCGCAGATCGTGGCGCGCGCCGACGATCATCAGCCATTCGATATAGATGCCGATGGAAACCGCGGTGACCAACACGGCCCAGAACCAGCCGCCCGCATAGAGAATGCCAATCGCCAGTGGAGCCAGCACCAGCGCGGTGACGGCGCGCGTCACCAGATTGCGCGTGCCGCTGTCGCCGGCAGGCGCCGGCGCCCTCAAATTATCGCTCACAGAATCACGACCCTGTCTTCGCGGCCAGACCGCCGAACCGGCGCTCGCGGCGGGAATATTCGGCCATTGCGCCCTCAAGCGCGGCCTTGTCGAAATCAGGCCAGTGAATCGGCACGAACACAAGTTCGCTATAGGCGGCCTGCCACATCAAAAAGTTGGAGAGCCGCTGTTCGCCGCTGGTGCGGATGATCAGATCGGGATCGGGAATTTCCGGGGCATCGAGATAGCGACCGAGCGCGTCCGGATCGATGCTGCTCCAGTCGCGCTTGCCCTCGGCGACCTCGCGCGCCAGCCGCTGCGCGGCATTGGCGATTTCTTTGCGCGAGCCGTAATTGAAGGCGACCACCAGATGCAGCTTGCTATTGCCGCGCGTCAGTTCCTCGGCCTCGGTCAGCAGCGCGCACAGATCGGGCTCAAGACCCTCGCGCTCGCCGATCACCCGGACCCGCACGCCATCGCGGTGCAGTGACGCCAGATCGTTGCGAATGAAGCGGCGCAGCAGGCCGAACAAATCGACGATCTCGCTGGCCGGCCGCGACCAGTTCTCAGAACTAAACGAGAAGATTGTGAGGTATTGCACCCCAAGCTCGCGGGCCGCGCGTACCACCCGCCGCAAAGCCTCGACACCGCGGCGATGGCCTTCGGCCCGCGGCAACCCGCGCGCCGCGGCCCAGCGGCCATTGCCATCCATGATGATCGCCACATGCAACGGCAGATCAGAACTGTCCGATCGTCCCTGCAGCGGCGCGGCGGCGTTCGACATAGGCCGTATCCTAAAGCGTGGTCCGCAAAGAGGCTTCCCGTTTGCCGCAACTACGTCAATTCAGTCAAACGAGCTAGGACCGCCCGGCAAGCGACGCCGGGCGCCCCCAGCGGTCTTTTAGACGGTCAGGATTTCCTTTTCCTTGACCGCGAGCAGCTGATCGACCTCGTGAATCGTGGCGTCAGTCGCCTTCTGGACATCTTGCGCCAGACGCTCCTGATCGTCTTCAGAAATTTCGTGGTTCTTCTCGAGCTTCTTCAGGGTGTCGAGCCCGTCGCGGCGGACGTGGCGCACCGCGACCCGCGCCGCTTCGGCGTATTTGTGAGCAACCTTGACCAGCTCCTTGCGGCGCTCCTCATTGAGCTCCGGCACGCGCAGCCGCACCACCTGCCCTTCGGTCGCCGGGCTCAGGCCGAGATTGGAATCGACGATCGCCTTTTCGACCGCCTTGACCATCGACTTGTCCCAGACCTGCACCGACAGCAGCCGCGGCTCCGGCACGCTGATGGTCGCGACCTGGTTCAGCGGCATATGGCTGCCATACGCTTCCACTTGAATCGGCTCGAGCATCGATGCTGACGCCCGGCCGGTGCGCAAGCCACCCAATTCGTGCTTCAGCGCTTGGGTTGCACCCTGCATACGGCGCTTCAAGTCATTGATGTCGAAACTGTCGGTCGGCATGACTGCCCCTTCTCTTTCCAAAACGCTTGATATTCCCGACGATCTCCGGCGATGCCCGCCCCTTAACCGGCGACGATGGTGCCGCGCCCGCCGCCACTGAGAATCGCCCCCACCGAACCCGGTTCGGCAATCGAAAACACGATGATAGGCAGCGAGGTGTCGCGAGCAAGCGCGAAAGCAGTCGCGTCCATCACCTTGTAGCCGCCTTCGAGCGCCTGCGAATGGGTCAGCCGATCGAAGCGCCGCGCGGTCGGGTCCTTCTTCGGATCGGCGCTATAGACGCCATCGACATTGGTGGCTTTCAGCACCGCCTGCGCGCCGATCTCAGCAGCACGCAATACCGCCGTGGTATCGGTCGTGAAATACGGATTGCCGGTTCCGCCAGCCAGCAGCACGATGCGGCGCTCGGACAGATAACGATGAGCGGTCGCGCGGGTGAACAGCTCGCAGACCTGCGGCATCACCATCGACGACAATGTCCGTGCCGAGACGCCGCGCCGCTCGATTGCAGCCTCCAGCGCCAGGCAGTTCATCACCGTGGCCAGCATGCCCATGGTGTCGCCGGTCGGGCGCGACACCCCGCGCGACGAAACTTCGACGCCGCGGAAGATATTGCCGCCACCCACCACCACCGCGACTTCGACGCCGCGATGCTGCGCCTCGATCAGGTCGGCCGCGACCCGATCAATGGTCGGCTGATGGATGCCGAACGATTGATCACCGGCGAGATACTCGCCGGAGATCTTGACCACCACCCGATGATAGACCGGCTGACTCATGATGCCATCGCTCCGTTATCGAGTTCGTACTCCCGGCCGATCGGCCGGGAGGCCGTCAACCGATCGCGGCGCTTACTTCTGGCCGCTGGCCGCCGCGACTTCCGCGGCGAAATCGGTGGTCTGCTTCTCGATGCCTTCGCCGAGCGCATAACGCACGAACGCGGCGAGCTTGATCGGCGCGCCGACCTTGCCTTCGGCTTCCTTCACCGCCTGCGCCACCGACTTGCCGGTGTCGTGGATGAAGGCCTGATCGAGCAGGCAGGCTTCCTTGTAGTAGGTCTTCAGACCGGACTCGACGATCTTCTCGATCATGGCTTCCGGCTTGCCCTGCTGACGATACTTGTCGGCGAGCACTTCCTTCTCGCGGCGCACGACTTCCGGATCGAGGGTCGCGGCATCGAGCGACTGCGGGTTGGTGGCCGCGACATGCATCGCGATCTGCCGGGCCAGCGCCGCCAGCTCGTCGGTCTTGCCAGTCGATTCCAGCGCGACCAGCACGCCGAGCTTGCCGGCACCGTCGATCACCGCACCGTGCACGTAGCTGCCGACCACGCCATTGGCGACTTCGAGCGACACCGCGCGGCGCAGCGTCATGTTTTCGCCGATGGTGGCGATCGCGTCAGCAATCGCATTGGCCACGGTCGCGGAACCAACCGGCGCGGCGTTGATCGCCTCGACGTCGGAACCGACCTTGAGCGACACCTGGGCGATCATCTTGACCAGGCCCTGGAACTGATCGTTGCGCGCCACGAAGTCGGTCTCGGAATTGACCTCGACCAGCACGCCCTTGTTGCCCTCGGTCAGCGCACCGATCAGACCTTCCGCAGCGACACGACCCGCCTTCTTGGCGGCCTTGGAAAGGCCCTTCTTGCGCAGCCAATCGATCGCAGCCTGCATATCGCCGTCGTTCTCCGACAGCGCCTGCTTACAATCCATCATGCCGGCGCCCGTGGTCTCACGGAGCTCCTTAACCATCGCTGCAGTAATCGTAGCCATTGTGAACGTCCTTTGCCTGCCAGAGCGGCCGCGTAACAGCCCATCGCCGCCGCGGTCCGCGATCAGGAATCAAAAATAGATTGTGCCGTCGAAACGTTGCGGCCGGATGTCCGGCCGCAACGCCCGAATTACTCAGCTTCGGTGAGCGCCTTGGCCTGCGCCACCCAGGCGTCGGCACGGCTCGGCAGACCGACTTCTTCGCCGATCTTGTAAGCGGTATCGTGATCGAGCTCGGCGAGCTGCCAGTAGTGGAAGATGCCGAGGTCGTTGAACTTCTTCTCGATCGCGCCGGACACGCCGGTCAGCTTCTTGAGGTCGTCGGCAACGCCGCGCGGACCAGCAAGACCCTGGAAGCCAGACTCGGTCACGGCCGGCAGGTCTTCGCGCAGCGGGCGGGCCGCAGCGCCGACGTCGAAGCCAGCTTCACCCTGGGCGCGCGACAGGCCGTCGATCACCGCACGGGCCACCAGGTCGCAATACAGCGAGATGGCGCGGCCGGCGTCGTCATTGCCCGGAACCAGATAGGTGATGCCCTTCGGGTCGCAATTGGTATCGACGATCGCCGCCACCGGGATGTTGAGCCGCTGGGCTTCCTGGATCGCGATGTCTTCCTTGTTGGTGTCGATCACGAAGATCAGGTCCGGCAGGCCGCCCATGTCACGGATACCGCCGAGCGAGCGATCGAGCTTGTCGCGCTCGCGCTGCAGCGTCAGCCGCTCCTTCTTGGTGTAGGCGCTGGCGTCGCCCGAATTCAGCACCTCGTCGAGATGGCGCAGGCGCTTGATCGAGGCCGAAATGGTCTTCCAGTTGGTCAGCGTGCCGCCGAGCCAGCGCGAGTTCACATAGTACTGCGCCGAACGCTTCGCGGCTTCCGCGACCACGTCCTGAGCCTGACGCTTGGTGCCGACGAACAGCACGCGGCCGCCCTTGGCGACGGTGTCGCTCACCGCCTGCAGCGCACGGTGCAGCATCGGCACGGTCTGAGCGAGGTCGATGATGTGGATGTTGTTGCGGCTACCGAAAATGTAGTCCGCCATCTTCGGGTTCCAGCGATGCGACTGGTGGCCGAAATGCACGCCGGCTTCGAGCAGCTGACGCATGGTGAATTCAGGAAGTGCCATTTTCAATTCTCCGGTTGGTTCCTCCGGAAACGCTGTGAGCAGCTGAACCAACAGGATGACCTGCGATCCGGCAGCCACCGGACGGCCTTGTGAGCCATGTTTCCGTGTGAGATGCCGCGCTGTATAGCCGGATTCTGGGAAGAAGCAAGAAAATCGAGCATTTGCCCTGCCCCTCCGGTCGCGTCGGGGCGGTGCGCCAAATGGCGCTAGGGCGCAGCTTTCAGCGCTTTCATGAAAGTGCCGAACGACGCGGCAAAATCTTTGAACAGCTCGTCCTGACGGTGCTGCATCAGCACCTGTCCGAGCAGTTTTAGGCCGACGCAAAAGGTCTTGGTCTCGTCCTCGCTGGCAAACAGCGCCTTGCCGCGCACCCGCTCGACGATTGCGAACAGATCGTCATGATTCTCAAAACCGAAGCTGAGATCGGGCGGGCTGCCCGCCCCTTCTGGGCGCGGCGTCTGGTTGGAAACTGTAATCAGGTATTGATGGCGCATCACAAACTCTCATTGGAGAAACAGAGCGGTATCAGAGCACTTGCTGCCAATTAAACTAAACGGTTTAGTTTAATTCTCAAGCCCAAATTGGCGGCACGCGCGGCTTGAGCGCCTGATCGGGTGGCACAGTCTCGGCGCGCGGCTGAGGAATCAGCCCAATGGCGATATCAACCGCTCCGCACGTCATGGCCGGGCTCGTCCCGGCCAACCACGTCTCTGCTCTTGCTGCGATTTCAACACATGGACCCCACGCGACAAAGCGCGGGCATGACGGTCAATGGCACGACCCGATGGTATCAGGCGCACCGCCCCGCCCGCCGAATGGCAGCCACCCGGCGACCGCGCGAGCGACGGCATCGCGATGCTTTTGGGGCGGCGGCCGCCCTGCTCTGTTGTTGTCCAAGGGAGACTTTTGCCGCCATGGGACCCACAGCCGCGCGGGCACGCCAAGCCAGACGGCGGCTGGGCTGCCGGCCTGCGGGCGAGACCAGCCGCCGCGGCCTGGCCTCAGACCGTCTGCACGTCGACCACGCCGGTCACGGCCTTCAGCGCGCCGGCGATCTGCGGCGACACCCGGTAGCGGCCCGGCAGCTTCACTTCGACCTCGGTTTCCAGGTCGAGCATCATCACCAACGTGACCTCGCCATCGCCATTGCTGCCGCCGCGCCGGCCAGAGGCCGGGGCCGCGCTGGCCGCGGCTTCCGGCGATTGCAGCCGCTTGGCGATCGATTCCAGCGGCTTGGTGTCGCGCAAAAACACCCGCAGCCCCTTCTGGGTCTTGGCGGCGGCATCATCGAGCGGCTCGGCCTGCAGAATGCGGGCGCGCACGTCATCGCCCTGCAGCTCGGCGCCGAGCTGCAGCAGCACCGCCGCGCCCGGCTCCAAAACTTCGCGGAACTGGGCGAGCGCTTCAGAAAACAGCACCGCCTCGAAATGGCCGGTGGGATCGGACAGGCCCAAAATGCCCATCTTGTTGCCGGTCTTGGTGCGGCGCTCCTGGCGCGTCACCACGGTTGCGGCGACCTTGCCGGCGGTGGCGCCGGCTTTCACCGCCTTGCAGAAATCCGCCCAGCTCTGCACCCGCAGCCGTTTCAGCGCGGTGGCATAGTCGTCGAGCGGATGGCCGGACAGAAAGAAGCCGATCGCATCATATTCGCGGCGCAGCCGCTCGGCCGGCAGCCACGGCTCAACCTGCGGCAGCATGATGCTCGGCGCGTCCGACATGCCGCCGAACATGTCGCTCTGCCCGAGCTCCTTGGCCTCGTTATGGCGCTGGCAGGCGGCGATGATCGCCTCGGCGCCGGCGAACACCGCGGCACGGTTGCGATTGATCTCGTCAAAGGCGCCGGCCGCCGCCAGACATTCGACCAGGCGCTTGTTGATGGCGCGCGGATTGACCTTGGCGGCGAAGTCGGCGAGCGAGCTGAACTTGCCGCCCTGCCGCCCTGCCACGATCTGCTCGACCGCGTGGTGGCCGACGCCCTTCAAACCGGCGAGCGCGTAGAAGATGGTGTTGTCGGCGACCTCGAAGGTCGGGCCGGAACGGTTGATCGACGGTGGTTCGACCTTGATCCCCAGCCGCTGCGCCTCGGAACGGAATTCCGACAGCTTGTCGGTGTTGTGGATTTCCAGCGTCATCGACGCCGCCAAGAACTCCACCGGATAATGCGCCTTCATATAGGCGGTGTGATACGACACCAGCGCATAGGCCGCGGCGTGGCTCTTGTTGAAGCCGTAGTCTGCGAATTTGGCGAGCAAGTCGAAGATAGTGTCGGCGGCGTCCTTGGCGACGCCGTTCTTGACCGCGCCTTCGACAAAGATCGCGCGCTGCTTGTCCATCTCGGCGCGGATTTTCTTACCCATCGCGCGGCGCAACAGGTCGGCGTCGCCGAGCGAGTAGCCGGCCATCACCTGCGCGATCTGCATCACCTGTTCCTGATAGATGATGACGCCGAACGTCTCCTTCAGGATCGGCTCCAGGATCGGATGCAGATATTCCGGCTCCTCCTCGCCATGTTTGCGGGCGCAATAGGTCGGAATGTTCGCCATCGGGCCCGGGCGATACAGCGCCACCAGCGCGATGATGTCTTCAAAGCGGTCGGGGCGCATATCGATCAGCGCGCGCCGCATGCCCTGACTTTCCAGCTGGAACACGCCGACCACATCGCCGCGCGTCAGCATCGCAAAAGTATCAGGATCGTCGAGCGGCACTTTTGGCAGCTCGACATGGATGTTGCGCTGCTTGAGCAGTTTGACCGCGACGTCGAGCACGGTGAGCGTCTTCAGGCCGAGGAAGTCGAACTTCACCAGCCCGGCCGGCTCTACCCATTTCATGTTGAACTGGGTGACCGGCATGTCCGATTTCGGATCGCGATAGAGCGGCACCAATTCCGACAGCGGCCGGTCGCCGATCACGATGCCGGCGGCGTGGGTCGAGGCGTGGCGATTGAGGCCTTCGAGCCGCTGCGCGATGTCGAAAGCGCGCGCCACCACCGGGTCCTCATCGCGGAACGCCTGCAGCTTCGGCTCGCCCTCGATCGCCTGTTTGAGCGTCACCGGCGCGGCCGGGTTTTGCGGCACCAGCTTGGTGAGCTTATCGACCTGGCCATAGGGCATTTGCAGCACGCGGCCGACGTCGCGCAGCACGCCGCGCGCCTGCAGCGTACCAAAGGTGATGATTTGCGCGACCTGATCGCGGCCGTAACGCTGCTGCACATATTCGATCACTTCGCCGCGGCGGTCCTGGCAGAAGTCGATATCGAAGTCCGGCATCGAGACGCGTTCCGGATTGAGGAAGCGCTCGAACAGCAGGCCAAAGCGGATCGGATCAAGATCGGTAATGGTCAGCGCGTAAGCGACCAGCGAGCCGGCGCCCGAACCACGGCCCGGCCCGACCGGAATGCCGTGCAACTTGGCCCATTTGATGAAGTCCGACACGATCAGGAAGTAGCCGGCGTATTTCATGCGGCTGATGACGTCGAGCTCGAACGCCAGCCGCGCGCGATAGTCCTCTTCGCTGGCGCCCTGCGCGAGGCCATGCACCTCCAGCCGCTTGGCGAGGCCGCGCTCAGCCTGGCCGCGCAGTTCTTCGGCCTCGGCGCTGGCGGCGTCGGCGGCGTGGTCGCCGGCGCCAACGGTGAACAGCGGCAGAATTGGCTTGCGGGTGCGCGGCCGATAGGCGCAGCGCTCGGCGATCTCGACGGTGGACGCCAGCGCTTCCGGCAGATCGGCGAACAGCACCGCCATTTCGGCGCGGGTTTTGAAGCGATGATCGGGCGTGAGCTGCAGCCGGTCGGTTTCGGCGATCAGCTTGCCACCGGCGATGCACAGCAACGCGTCATGGGCTTCGTAATCATCGGTGCTGGCGAAATATGGCTCGTTGGTCGCGACCAGCGGCAGCCCTTTGGCGTAAGCGAGATCGATCAATCCCGGCTCGACGCGCCGTTCGGCATCGACGCCGTGACGCTGCAACTCGATATAGAGCCGGTCGCCAAACAGCTCCGCCAGCCGCTCACAGCGCTGCGCGGCGAGATCGGCATGGTCGAACGCCAGCGCCTGCGCGATCGAGCCGTCCGGACCGCCGGTGAGCGCGATCACCCCGTCGGTCTCGCCCTTCAGCCAATCGAGCTTGATGTGCGGCGCCTGATTCACCGGCGTTTCCAAAAACGCCCGCGAATTGAGCTTCATCAGGCTGAGATAGCCGGCTTCGCGCGCCGCCAGCAGCACGATGCGCGACGGAGCCGACGCGAGCGGGGTGCGGGCGTTGGGATCGATGTCGCCGAAATCGATCCCAAGCTCGCAGCCGATGATCGGCTGAATGCCATAGCCCGCGAGCTTTTCGGAAAACTCCAAAGCGCCGAACATGTTGTCGGTGTCGGTCAGCGCCAGCGCCGGCTGGTGATCCGCCTTGGCGAGTTCAGCCAGCTTCTGGACCTTGATCGAGCCTTTCAGCAGCGAATAGGCCGAATGGACATGCAGGTGAACGAAACCGGCAGAAGACATGGCGCAGCAACAATCCGACTAGCGGGAACCAAAACGCGATCGGGGCGCCAGCGCGCCCCGCGGGGAGCCACGCAACGGCGGGGGGCGACCCGACTCGGGACCAGGATGGTGCGTCGCCGCCCCGCCCAAGTCCACGGCCGTCGCCCCGGCGAGGCTGCCTGGCGCGGCCGCTGCCAAGCTTTTCCCCAGCCGCTGCCCGCCCGCTGAAAGCGGGCCAGCAGCGTCGGGGGGCCGAGCGCGATGCCCACAATTGGCCCCGTACCACAGCGCTGCAGCCGTTCACAGGGCAGAGCTACGCGGCCCGAGTCGTGATCTTCAAGCTGCAGGAATTTTAGAGCTGGGGAATGACTTGGGCCCAGACGGCAATCATGCCGACGAACAACACGATCGAGGTCAGGGCCGCGGCTTCTTCAATGAACGTCTTCAGCATGGCTTCCTCCCGCCAAGAGAACGTAACAAGAACAGTGTTCCACATTTGTTCTAGAAGTCAAGCGCCCTTTCTCACAGCATCACTAGCGCCGCCCCGGTTGGCATCCGACATGGTGAATGACACGCTGTGCGCTGGGGGCCACACCAGTGAACCTCGTGCATGCAACCGAGTTGACGCGGCACGGCAATCGCGGCTTGGTCTTCTCGGAACATGGAGTCGGCGGTGGCCGAATGGAGGACCAGATGCGGCGTGCGTTTCTGTCATTGCTGGCGCTGAGCGCGGTTGCGGCTGTTGGTGCCGCGAGCCCGGCCGAGGCCCGGGACTACCCGTTTTGCCTAAAAGCCCGGGAGTATCTCGCCCCGCTCGGCGACTGCAGCTACACCAGCTATGCACAGTGCCAGGCCAGCGCCTCCGGGCGCTACGCCTATTGCGACGTCAACCCGTTCTACAAATATGAAGAACCGCCTCAGCGCCGCACCTACAAAAAGAAGGTGCGCCGCACCCGCGACTGAGCCGCACGGCCGGCCGATGGCGTTTTCGAGCGAAGTGGATCCCGGTTCGCGTCAGGAAAACGCGTCAGAACATAAAGTTACGGCTTCGTTCTGATGACGTCAGAACCGAAGCTGTAACGCCGGCCCTGCCAGCGGGCGCGCGCACCTCTCGCCACGCGCCAAACAGGAGGTTCTGATGCAGGAGGCCGTGATGCGCCGCGTTGGACTAGCCCTGGTGAGTTGTTCGGCCGCGCTGCTGGTCGCGGCCGAGGCGTCGGCACAAAGCTCGGCGCCCTATTGTCTGCACGTCTATGGCCCGATCACCTATGACGATTGCAGCTATATTTCGATGGAGCAATGCCGGCCGTCGGCCACCGGCCGCCCCGCGGCCTGCATGGTCAATCCGTTCTACACGCCGCCGCAACAGCAACGCGCCAAACGCCATCAGCAGCGCTAGCGGCCAGCGCAGCTAGCTATACGCCCTACCCGCGCGAGATTGGCCCGCGGGTAAGCACGCCATCAATCGAGTTCGATGACCTGACCGTCTTGGATCGACACCCGGCGATCCATGCGATGCGCCAGCTCCATATTGTGGGTCGCGATCAGCATCGCGACCTGGGTGGCGCGCACCAATTGCATCAACGCCTGGAACACATGGTCGGCGGTGTGCGGATCGAGATTGCCGGTCGGCTCGTCGGCCAGCAGCACCCGCGGCGCATTGGCGACCGCGCGGGCGATCGCGACGCGCTGCTGCTCGCCGCCCGACAATTCGGCCGGACGATGGGTGATGCGATCACCAAGCCCGAGATAGTCGAGAATTTCCTTGGAGCGCGACACCGTCTCGGACCGTTTCAGGCCGCGGATCATCTGCGGCAGCATCACGTTTTCCAGCGCCGAGAATTCCGGCAGCAGCCGGTGCGACTGATAGACAAAGCCGATGTCGGTGCGGCGGATCTGGGTGCGTTCGGCATCGCTGAGCCCGGAGGTGGCGGTGCCGCCGATATAGACCTCGCCCTCGTCGGGATGTTCGAGCAGCCCGGCGATATGCAGCAGCGTCGATTTGCCCGAGCCCGACGGCGCCACCAGCGCCACCGACTGCCCAGCCCACAGCGCCAGCTTGGCGCCGCCCAAAATGGTCAGCACCGACTCGCCCTGCACGTATTGCCGCTTGATGTCGTGCAGATAGACGACCGGCACCTCTTCGGCGACTTCCTCCATCGGCACGCTCATTCGTAACGCAGCGCTTCGACCGGATCGAGCCGCGCCGCGCGCCAGGATGGATACAGGGTCGCCAGGAACGACAACGTCAACGCCATGATCACCACCGCGCTGGTCTCGCCGACGTCGATCTCGGCAGGCAGCTTCGAGAGGAAATACAGTTCGGGCGAAAACAGTTCGGTATTGGTCAGCCAGGACACGAACTGCCGGATCGACTCGATATTCAGGCACACCACCAGCCCGACGATGAAGCCGGTCAGCGTGCCGACCACGCCGATCGCCGCGCCCGTGATCAGGAACACCCGCATGATCGCCCCTTGCGAGGCGCCCATGGTGCGCAGAATGGCGATGTCAGAGCCCTTGTCCTTCACCAGCATGATCAGGCCGGACACGATGTTGAGCGCCGCCACCAGCACGATCAGGGTCAGGATCAGGAACATCACGTTGCGCTCGACCTGGAGCGCGTTGAAGAACGTGGAATTACGCTGCCGCCAATCGACCAGAAACACCGGACGGCCGGCCGACTCGGTCACCGCCTTGCGGAACATGTCGATCCGGTCCGGATTGGAGGTGTAGACCTCGATCGCGGTGACGTCGGACGAACGGTTAAAGTAGGCCTGCGCTTCGGCGAGCGGCATGAACACGAAGGTCGAGTCGTATTCCGACATGCCGATCTCGAACACCGCCGCGACCTTGTACGGCTTGATGCGCGGGGTGGTGCCCATCGGCGTCACCGCGCCGCGCGGCGCCACCAGCGTGACGCTGTCGCCGGCATGCAGCGACAATTGATCGGCGAGCCGGCGGCCGATCGCGACGCCCTGCCCCTGATCAAAGCCTTCCAGCGTGCCCTGCCGAATGTTCTTGGCGATCGAGGTCAGATTATTGAGGTCGTCGGCGCGGATGCCGCGCACGAACACGCCCGAGGCGTTAAATGGCGAGGACGCCAGCGCCTGACCATCGACCACCGGCGCCGCCAGCCGGATGCCGGTGACGCCGTTAATGCGGTCGGCGACGTCCTTCCAGTCGGTGAGCGGACTTTCCAGCGGCTGCACCAGCAGATGGCCGTTGAGGCCGAGGATCTTGTCGAGCAGCTCCTTACGGAAGCCGTTCATCACCGCCATCACGATGATCAGGGTCGCGACGCCGAGCATGATGCCGACGAACGAAAACCCGGCAATCACCGAGATGAATCCCTCCTTGCGCCGCGCCCGCAGATAGCGGCCGGACAACAGCCATTCGAATGGCGCAAAGGGAGGGGTACGAACAGGGTCGCTCATGGCTTCATCCATAGCCCGAATCTCACACGATTCGGGCTTATTCTGGCCGCGCCGTTCCCGCCACCGCCCGCCCGCGGTGGATAAGTGTTCACTGCGTCAGACGTGCGACGGCTTCGGCGAGCGCAACATTGCAGCGCGTGCCATCGGCGCGACGCTTCAACTCGACGGTGCCCTCGGCCAGCCCCTTCGGCCCGACCAGCACCTGCCACGGAATGCCGATCAGATCGGCAGTGGCGAATTTCGCGCCCGCACGCTGATCGGTGTCGTCGTAAAGCACATCGACGCCCTTGGCCGACAGCTCGCGATAAAGCTGCTCGCAAGCGCCGTCGGTCGCGGCATCGCCCTGCTTGAGGTTGAGGATCGCCACGCGGAACGGCGCCACCGCCTCCGGCCATTTGATGCCGTTCTCGTCGTGGCAGGCCTCGATGATCGCACCGAGCAGCCGCGACACGCCGACGCCATAGGAGCCGCCATGGATCGGCACCTCGGCGCCGTCCGGGCCGGCGACCAGCGCCTTCATCGGCTCCGAATATTTGGTGCCGAAATAGAAGATCTGGCCGACCTCGATGCCGCGGGTGTTCAAGCGCCGCTCCTGCGGCACCTCGCGCTCAAAGCGCTCGGCGTCATGGACGTCTTCGGTGGCGGCATAGACCGAAGTCCACTGCTTGATGATCGGGGTCAGGTCGCCGTCATAATCGACGTCCTCGCCCGGCACCGGCAGATCGAGCACATCGCGGTCGCAAAACACCCCGGACTCGCCGGTGTCGGCCAGCACGATGAATTCGTGGCTGAGGTCGCCGCCGATCGGGCCGGTCTCGGCGCGCATCGGGATCGCCTTCAGCCCCATGCGGGCAAAGGTCCGAAGATAGGCGACGAACATCTTGTTGTAGGCGCGGCGCGCGCCGGCCTCGTCGAGATCGAACGAATAAGCGTCCTTCATCAGGAATTCGCGGCCGCGCATCACGCCAAAGCGCGGACGCTGCTCGTCGCGGAACTTCCACTGGATGTGGTACAGGTTGAGCGGCAGGTTTTTGTAGGACTTCACATAGGCGCGGAAGATCTCGGTGATCATTTCCTCGTTGGTCGGCCCGTACAGCAATTCGCGCTTGTGGCGGTCGGCGATGCGCAGCATTTCCGGGCCATAGGCGTCATAGCGGCCGCTCTCGCGCCACAGATCGGCGAGCTGCAGCGTCGGCATCAACAGTTCGATCGCGCCGGCGCGGTTCTGCTCCTCGCGCACGATCTGCTCGATCTTCTTCAACACCCGATGCCCGAGCGGCAGCCAGGCATAAATGCCGGACGCCTCCTGCCGCAGCATGCCGGCGCGCAGCATCAGGCGGTGCGAGACGATCTCGGCCTCCTTGGGGGTTTCCTTGAGGATCGGCAGGAAATAGCGCGACAATCGCATGGGGTTACTCGAGAATCGGTGGAATTGAGGTCAGGCGGCAGTCAAACCGGATTGAGCGGCAAAACACAAGGGCGGCCGCAGCGGCGCTTCGGCACTGGGTTCGCACCTGCCATGCCGGGCGGCATGCCCCGCGGCACGCCGCCCGATTGGGCTCGGTTTACGGCTATTTTGCCATCGAGTGGCCCGGGGCCATCTTATGGCCGCCGTGATCGGCCGCCGCCCCGGCCGGCGCCTTGGCGCCGACCGCCTGGACATCGAGCGTCAATTGCACGGTGCCGGCCTTCTCGAATTGCAGCGTCACCGGCACGCTCTCGCCTTCCTTGAGCGGCTGATGGAGATCCATCAGCATCAGATGATAGCCGCCGGGCACCAGCTTGACGGTCTTGCCGGGCGCGATCTCAAGGCCGTTGTCGAGCGGGCGCATTTTCATCACGCCCTCCTCCATGCGCATTTCGTGCACTTCAAACTTGCCGGCGACTGCCGCCGAGCCGCTGAGCAGCCGGTCAGGCGCGGTGCCCTTGTTCTCGATGGTCAGAAAGCCGCCGGCCACCTTGGCGCCGGCCGGGGTGGCGCGACTCCACGGTTCGGTGATGACAAGATCGCCGGCTTTGATTTCGGCGGCGCCAGCGGCGTAACTCGAGGCCAGCAGCAGCACGGCGCCGGCGAGTGAGCGAAACAGGGTCGACATGATGATCTCCTAGAGAACATGCGCGGATGCGCGCAGAAGGCGAACAACGGGCGCCGGTGAGCGGAAGGCATCAATGAGAGCCGATCCGCAGGCCGGCGGTCTCAAGCGTCGCCGCAGATTGCTGCGACGGCACTTTGGCCAGCGCTCGCGGCGGCGCCCTCGCCCGGTTCGCAGACCCGTGCTCACCGCACGACCATCGCGGCGGCGAAGACAACCACTGTTGTTGCGCACCGCCCAACCACAGCACCGCCACGCCGTCACGCAGCGGATCGACCGGCAGCGCGCCGCTATGACTGGCGGCACAGAACGCGCAGCAGGCATGGTCGCTGGAAGAAGCAGGATCGGATGACGACGGACCAGCATCGCGGTCAAACGGCGCGAGTTGGCTAAAATGCTGCGCGCCACATAGCTCTGCGAAGCTGATGGGATCGGCGGCGGCGTTCGCCACCGCCTGACACGCCATCACCGGCGCCAGTAGCTGCAGCCACAGGGCGATCGCCGCAACAGGCAGGATCGGTCGCAACCAACGGCGCATCGGGGCGCAGCCCTCCGTTTGCAAACGGATACCATGTGCCCTCGCCTGGATGCAATCAAGGACAGCGCCGCACAACCAAAGGGCGCAAGCAAACAATCATTTCGTCAGAGCGGTGAATCTTGAACGAAGCTTGCTGACGATGATGACAATGCCGATTGGATCGGTTACCACTTAGGTCTCAGGCCGCAGGAACCAACCGGCGGTCTGGTGGTCCAAGTCTCGGGAGGAACCCTGGCGCAACAACAATCGCGTCGCCCGCCTTAACAACAATCAGAATGGCGGGAGCAAGGGATGGCTGGATGTCCGGGCAGGGTTGACACCCTGCTCTTTTTTTTTGGACGCGACCGTATTCGCTGATGCTGTTATACTAACAGCTCCTACCATTGACCCGTCATGCCCGCGCTTGTCGCGGGCATCCAAGTCTTGAAAGCGACGCTGCAAGATCAAAGACGTGGATGGACGGGACGGAGCCCGGCCATGACATGCGGATGGATCAGCACGCGCAATGATGTTGGCGCGTAGTTGCTAGTTCAGCGGCAGACCGAACAGCTTTGATAGTCGCTCGATCTCGAGATAGCCGGCGCGATAGGCGAGCGCGGCGGCGGCATAGATCAGTGCCGAGATCAGCGTGGTCCACAGCAGCTTGCGCAGCATGTGCGCTTTGACCGGCGCGCCGGGATCAGTGCCCGGCGCCCGCTGCCCCTGTTCGGACTGGCTGCGCACGCCGAACGGCAGAATGGCAAACAGCACCACCCACCACAGCACGAAGTAGATCGCGAGGGCGGTGCTGATGTTTGTCATCGATTAGGCTTGCTCGATCTCGACCAAGGCGCCGGAGAAGTCCTTGGGGTGGAAGAACAGCACCGGCTTGCCATGGGCGCCGATCTTGGGCGTGCCATCGCCCAGCACCCGCGCGCCTTCCTTGATCAGCCGATCACGCGCTTCGATGATGTCCGGCACTTCGTAGCAGACGTGATGAATGCCGCCGTCGGCATTGCGCTCCAGGAACTTGGCGATCGGCGAAGTCTCACCGAGCGGCTGCACGAATTCGATCTTGGTGTTGGGCAGCGTCACGAACACGGTGATGACGCCATGGTCCGGCAGCGACACCGGCGCCGAAATCTCGGCATTGAAGCCGACGCCATAGATCTTGGCGGCCTTCTCCGCGTCCTTCACCGCGATCGCAACGTGATTCAACCGCCCCAGCATGGCTTTCTCCATCTTCCGTCTGTTTCAAATTGTTAGAAGTCAAACCGTCAGTACGTGCACGAAGCACAAAGGCTTCTTGCCCCACTCGGCATTCACCGCAGCGCGCACCGCACGGCGCACCGCTTCGGCGACCGCGTCGGGATCACGGCGGCGCGCGCGCGGCAGCGTCGCGATGGTCGCCTGCACCGCCTCGAACACCAGATCGTCGAGTACTTCGCCGTTGGCGTTCTTTTCCGGAATGCCGACCAGATCGACCTCGGGTTCGTCGGCAAGTTCGCCCTTATCGGTGAGCGCCAGCGCAATAAAGGCGCATCCGGAAAAGGCCATTTTGCGGCGCTCGACAACGGCGCGCGAACTATCCTGTTCCACGATGGTGCCGTCTTTGTACAGCCGGCCGACCGGAATCTCGCCGATGATCGAGGGATCGCCGGGGCCGAGCCGCACCAGATCGCCATTGCCGCAGATCAGCACTTTGGGCACGCCGGCGGCGCGCGCCAGCTTGGCGTGTTCGTGCAGATGCAGCGCTTCGCCATGCACCGGAATCACCAGCTGCGGCCGCACCCAGGACAGCAGTTCGCGCATTTCATCGCGGCGCGGATGGCCGGAGACATGCACGAGATGAGTGCGGTCGGTGATCACTTCGACGCCGAGTTCGACCAGACCGTTGATGATGCGGCCGACCGACTTCTCATTGCCGGGAATGGTGCGCGACGAAAAGATCACGCAGTCGCCGCGGTTCAGCGTCACCTGCGGGTGATCGTCATTGACGATGCGCGCCAGCGCGGCGCGCGGCTCGCCCTGGCTGCCGGTGCACAGCGCCAGCACCTTGTCGGCGGGAAAGTGTCCATAATACTCGGCGCTGCGGAAATTCTGCACGCCGTCGAAATAGCCGGTCTCGCGCGCCACCTGCACCAGGCGTTCCATGGCGCGGCCGACCACCACCACTTCGCGCTCCGCTTCGCGCGCGGCATCGGCGATGGCGCGCAGCCGCCCGACATTGGAGGCAAAGGTCGTGACCGCAACGCGGCCTTTGGCGGCCTTCACCAGTTCGGCGATGGTGCGCGCCACCTCGGACTCGGACGGCGAACAGCCATCGCGCACCGCATTGGTGGAATCGCCGATCAGGGCTAGCACGCCCTCGTCGCCGAGTTCGCGCAGCCGCTTTTCGTCGGTCGGCGCGCCGATGATCGGCGTGCGGTCGATCTTCCAGTCGCCGGTGTGCAACACCAGACCGGCGGTGGTGCGGATCGCCAGCGCATGCGATTCCGGAATCGAATGCGCCACCGGCACGAATTCGACGTTGAACGGACCAACATCGACCCGGCCGCCCGCGGGCACCACCGTCACCGGGATTTTGGGCGGCTCACGCTCGGCTTCGCATTTCGCTTGAAACAGCGCGGCGCTGAACGGCGTGGCGTAAATCGGGCATTGCAGCCGCGGCCACAGATCGAGAATGGCGCCAAAATGGTCTTCATGGGCGTGGGTCAGCACCAGGCCGACCAGATTCTTGCGCTCCTTTTCCAGAAACGCGATGTCGGCCATGATCAGATCAATGCCCGGCAGGTGCTCCTCATCGCCGAACGACACCCCGAGATCGACGGCCAGCCAGCTGCGCTGCGGGCCCTTGCCGATGCCATAGAGGTACAGATTCATGCCGATCTCACCGACGCCCCCGAGGGGAACGAAGGTGAGTTCATCCGGTCGTGCCATTAAGAAGCTCCCGCGGAGGCCGTCGAACCAAAATGCACGTCGCCCGCGGCAATCGGAATCCGTCGGCCATCAGGCGTCCTGACGATCAGGCAGCCTGCCTCATCGATGCTGTCGAATAGGCCTTCTATCACGCTTGTACCAGAGCGGATCGAGACCGGCTCACCCAAACCCTTGGCGCGGTGCAGCCACAGCCGCCGGATCTCGGCAAAGCCGCGGCCATTGTCCCAAAGCCCGCGCAGCTCGGTCCAGCTGTCGGACAGCGCCGAAAACACCTGTTCGGCGCTGACATTGAGCCCGAGCGCGTGCAGCGAGGTAGCTGGATATGGGGTGTCGGTGGGATGCGCGATGATGTTGGTGCCAATCCCGACCACCACCGCCAGCCGGCCATTGGCGACGTTCTCGGCCTCCAACAGAATGCCGCCGAGCTTATTGCCATTGGCGAGCACGTCATTGGGCCATTTCAGCCGGTAATCGATTGCCAGCGGCACCGCATAGCTGGCGATGTATTGCGCGGTGACCGCCTGCAGCGCCGACTCCAGCGCCAGCCCGGCGGCAAAGCCGAGCGTCGCCGCCACTCCGGGGCTGACATCGATCACTTCCAGCAGGCTGGCGGCGAGATTGCCGCGCGGCGCGATCCAGGGCCGCTGCCGGCGGCCGCGCCCTGCGGTCTGTTCGGTGGTGGCGAACCAGATCGGCCCGGCCTCCCCGGCCCTGGCCCGGGCCGATGCCTCGGCATTGGTCGAGCCGAGCTGGTCGAAACAGGCGAGCCTGGTGCCGGCGGCCTGCGCCCTCACTCCGAGCGCGAGCGTCATCCTAGAACAGCGACTTGGCGGCGACGCCCGCGGCACTGATCAGCGGCGCCGGATAGACGAAGAACAGCAGATTGAGCAGCCCTGCCGCCGCGACCACGCCGCCGACCTCGAACCGCACCGGATCGACCGCAGTTTTCGGCGGGTCGAAATACATCACCTTGACGATCGCCAGATAATAATAGGCGCCCACCACGCTGGTGATCACGCCGATCACCGCCAGCGCGATCAAGCCGGCCTTCACCGCCGCCACGAACACGTAGAACTTGGCGAAGAAGCCCGCGAGCGGCGGAATGCCGGCCAGCGAGAACATCAGCATGCCGAAGAAGAACGCCAGCTGCGGATTGGTGCGCGATAGGCCGGCGAAGTCGCTGATCTGTTCGATCGCCTGGCCGTTGCGACGCATCGCCAGGATCACCGAGAACGCGCCGAGCGTCATCACCACATAGATGGCGATATAGACCAGCACGCCCTGCGCGCCTTCGGCGGTGCCGGCCGACAGCCCAACCAGCGCAAAGCCGATATGGGCGATCGCCGAATAGGCCATCAGGCGCTTGATGTTCTTCTGGCCGATCGCCGCGAACGAACCGAGCGCCATCGAAGCGATCGCAACGAACACCACGATCTGCTGCCATTGCTGCAGCACGTCGGGAAACGCGGTCAGCACCACCCGCACGAACACCGCCACGCCCGCGACCTTGGGCGCCGAGGCGAAGAACGCCGTCACCGGGGTCGGCGCGCCTTCATAAACGTCGGGCGTCCACATGTGGAACGGCACCGCCGACACTTTGAAGCACAGGCCAGCCAGCAGGAACACCAGGCCAAACACCAGACCGACGCTGCCATCCTTGGCGGCGGCGGCGATGCCGGTAAAGCTGACAGTGCCGGTGAAGCCATAAACCAACGAGGCGCCATACAGCAGCATGCCGGACGACAGCGCGCCGAGCACAAAATACTTCATGCCGGCTTCGTTGGATTTCGGGTCCTCGCGATTGCTGGCCGCGACCACATAGAGCGCCAGACTCATCAATTCGAGGCCGAGATAGACCATGATCAGGTCGCCGGCCGAGATCAGCACCATCATGCCGGCCGACGACAGCACCACCAGCACGGCGAATTCGAAGATGCGCCGCGACGGCTCCGACAAGAATTCGCGCGACAAAATCAGGGTGATCGCTGAGCCGCCGAGCGCCAGCACCTTCATGAAACGCGCAAAATCGTCGAGCACGAAGCTGCCGCCAAAAGTTTCCAGCCGCCCGGCCGGCAGCATCAGCACCGCGGCGCCGGTGGCGCCGAGCAGCAGCACCGCCAGCACCGTGACGAGCCCGGTGGTGCGCTGGCCGCCATAGGCGCCGATCATGAGCAGCACCATGCCGCCCGTCAGCAGCAGCAGTTCCGGCAGCACCGGGAGCAGTTGGTAGCCGGCGATCTCGAATGTCATGGCGTGCGATCCTGAACTGCAGCGTTCATGGCAGCAGCGCGGCAGCCTTCACGGCCGTCAGCGCAGATGCATAGTTTTGGACGAGGAGATTGACCGAGGCGGCCGACATGTCGAGCACCGGCTTCGGATAGACTCCGAACAGGATGGTCAGCACCACCAGCGGCGCCAGCGTCACCCCTTCCCGCCAGGTCAGATCCTTGATCGACGCCAGCGACGGCTTGACCATCGCGCCGAACACCACCTTGCGGTACAGCCACAGCGCATAGCACGCCGACAGGATGATGCCGAGCGTAGCCACGGTCGCGGTCGGAATGTTGACGCGGAACGTGCCGAGCAGCGTCAAAAATTCACCGATGAAGCCGGAGGTGCCGGGCAGCCCGACATTGGCCATGGTGAACACCATGAACACCATCGCATAGAGCGGCATGCGATTGACGAGCCCGCCATAGGCGGCGATCTCGCGGGTGTGCATACGGTCATAGACCACGCCGACGCACAGGAACAGCGCGCCCGAGACGATGCCGTGCGACACCATCTGGAACACGCCGCCGGCGATGCCCTGGGTGGTGCCGGCGAAGATGCCCATGGTGACGAAGCCCATATGCGCCACCGAAGAGTAGGCAATCAGCTTCTTGATGTCCTCCTGCATCAGCGCGACCAGCGAGGTGTACACGATCGCGATCACCGACAGCGTGAAGATCAGCGGCGCGAAGTCGGCGGACGCCAGCGGGAACATCGGCAGCGAGAAACGCAGGAAGCCGTAGCCGCCCATCTTCAGCAGGATCGCAGCCAGCACCACCGAGCCCGCGGTCGGCGCTTCGACGTGCGCGTCCGGCAGCCAGGTGTGCACCGGCCACATCGGCATCTTGACCGCGAACGAGGCGAAGAATGCCAGCCAGGCCCAGGTCTGCAGATTGCGCGGCAGATTGCTGTGCAGCAGCGTCGGAATGTCGGTGGTGCCGACCTGCAGATAGAGCGCGATGATCGCCAGCAGCATCAACACCGAGCCGAGCAAGGTGTAGAGGAAGAATTTGAAGGTGGCGTACACCCGGCGCGGGCCGCCCCACACGCCGATGATCAGGAACATCGGGATCAGGCTGCCTTCAAAGAACAGATAGAACAGCACCAGATCGAGCGCCGAGAAGGTGCCGACCATCAGCGTTTCCAGGATCAGAAACGCCATCATGTATTCGCGCACCCGCAGCGTCACCGACTTCCAGCTGGCGATGATGCAGAACGGCATCAGCGCGGTGGTCAGGATCACCAGCGGCAGCGAAATGCCGTCGACGCCCATGTGATAGCCGATGCCGGCGGCGAGCCAGGGCGCCTTTTCCACGAACTGGAATTCTGGCGAGCTTGGATCAAAGCGCTGCACCAGGATCAGCGACACCGCAAAGGTGATCACGGTGGTCCACAGCGCGATCCAGCGCGCGTTGCGCGCCCCGCTCTCTTCGCTGCCGCGGATCACATAGATCGCCAGCGCACCGACCACCGGCAGGAAGGTGACGACCGACAGAATGGGCCAAGTCATGATGGAGGCCGTCATCAGTGGCTCCCCGAGCCGAGCAAGAACCAAGTGATCAGACCGGCAACACCGATCAGCATCGCGAAGGCGTAGTGGTACAGATAGCCGGTCTGCAGCCGCACCACCCCGCGGGTGACGTCGAGCACGCGCGCGGTGATGCCGTCCGGCCCGAGCCCATCGATGATCGCGCCGTCACCGGCCTTCCACAGGAAGCGGCCAAAACGCTTGGCCGGACGCACGAAGATCGCGTCATAGGCCTCGTCGAAGTACCATTTGTTGAGCAGGAAATTGTAGAGCCACGGCATCCGGTTCGCGAGTTCGACCGGCATGTTCGGGCTGCTGACATAGAACATCCACGACACCAGGAAGCCCAGCACCATCATCGCGGTCGGCGCATAGGCCACCGCCGCCGGCACGTGATGCATGGCTTCGATGATCTGCGGATTGACCTTCAGCGAGTCGCGGAAGAATTCGGCGACGCCGTGGCCGGCGAACAGCTCCTTGAACGGGAAACCCGCCAGGAACGAGCCGGCCGCGAGCACGCCGAGCGGGATCAGCATCGTGATCGGGCTCTCATGAGCCGCGGTGTAATGGGCGCGGTCATGCGGCGTGCCGTGGAAGGTCTTGAACACCAGCCGCCAGGAATAGAACGAGGTTAGGCCGGCGGCGATCACCGTCATCAGGAAAGCGTAGAACGCCACGCTATGCCCGGACGCGAACGCCGCCTCGATGATGGCGTCCTTCGAGAAATAGCCGGCGGTGAGCGGGAATCCGGTCAGTGCCAGCGTGCCGATCACCATCGCCACATAGGTGAACGGAATGCGGTCCTTGAGGCCGCCCATGTGGCGGATGTCCTGCTCGTGATGCATGGCGTGGATCACCGAGCCGGCACCCAAGAACAGCAGCGCCTTGAAGAACGCGTGGGTGAACAGATGGAACATGCCGACCGAATAGGCGCCGGTGCCCATCGCCACGAACATGTAGCCGAGCTGCGAACAGGTCGAATAAGCCACGATCCGCTTGATGTCGTTCTGCACCAGGCCAACGGTGGCGGCGAAGAACGCGGTGGTGGCGCCGAACAGCAGCACCACATTCTGCGCCACCGGCGATAGTTCAAACAGCGGCGACAACCGCGCCACCATGAACACGCCGGCGGTGACCATGGTCGCGGCATGGATCAGCGCCGACACCGGCGTCGGACCTTCCATCGCGTCCGGCAGCCAGGTGTGCAGCAGGAACTGGGCCGACTTGCCCATCGCGCCCATGAACAGCAGCAGGCAGGCCAGCGTCAGCGCATCGACGTTGAGACCGAAGAAGTCGATGGTGCGGCCGGTCAGGCCCGGTGCCGCGGCAAAGATGGTCTCGAAGTCGGTCGAGCCGACCAGGAAGAACACCGTGCAGATGCCGAGCAGGAAGCCGAAATCGCCGATGCGGTTGACGACGAACGCCTTGATCGCCGCGGCATTGGCCGAGGGGCGCTGATACCAGAAGCCGATCAGCAGATAGCTGGCGAGACCAACGCCTTCCCAGCCGAAGAACATCTGCACCAGATTGTCGGCGGTCACCAGCATCAGCATCGCGAAGGTGAACAGCGACAGATAGCCGAAGAACCGCGGCCGGTGCGGATCGTCGTGCATGTAGCCGATCGAATAAAGGTGCACGAGCGCCGACACGGTGTTGACCACCACCAGCATCACCGCGGTCAAAGTATCGACCCGCAGCGTCCACGCCACCTGCAATTCGCCGGAATTGATCCAGGGCAGCAGCGTCACCCGCAGGTCGTGATGCATGAAGCCGACATCGACCAAGGTCAGCCAGGACAGCGCCGCCGCCACCATCAGCAGGCCGGTGGTGATCCATTCGGCCGCGCGCGAGCCGGCTGCCTGCAATTCGAGCGGCAGCACATGATGGCCACGATCATCCGGGCCCATCGGCGAGACCTGCGGGTCCTCGTCATACGAGGTGTGCACCACCAGCGGCGCGTCGTTGCCATGGGCATGGTCGCCATGGCCGTCGTGATCGACGGTGTCGCCGCTCGGATGGCGGGCATGGGCGCCGATCAGCGCGATCGCACCAGCGATCAGCGCCCCGATCAGCGGCAGGAAGACGATGGCCTGGATCATCTGCCGACTAGCCCTTCATCAGATTGATGTCTTGCACCGCGATCGAGCCGCGATTGCGGAAATAGACCACCAGCACCGCGAGCCCGATCGCCGCTTCCGCGGCGGCGACGGTGAGCACCAGCAGCGCGAACACCTGGCCGACGATGTCGTTCAGGAAGGTGGAGAAGGCGATCAGGTTGATGTTGACCGCGAGCAGCATCAGCTCGATCGACATCAGGATGATGATGACGTTACGGCGATTGAGGAAGATGCCGAGCGTGCCGATGGTGAACAGGATCGCCGCGACCGAAAGGTAGTGTCCCAAGCCGACCGTCATTGCACCCACTCCGCCGAGTCCTGTTCGCGGAGCCCCTGCCCCGACGTCACCTTGCGCACCGCGATCGCCGTCTCCGGGCTGCGGGCGTTCTGCGCGGCGATGTTCTGCCGCTTCACGCTGGAACGATGCCGCATGGTCAGCACGATCGCGCCGATCATCGACACCAGCAGCACCACACCGGCGATCTGGAAGTAATGGATGTAGGTCGTGTACAGCACGAGGCCGAGCGCCTCGGTGTTGCCGACATCGGTCGGGATCGGCGCCGTGACGTTCTTGGCAACCGACGGCCGCACCACCCAGCCGCCCGCCAAAAGCAGCAGCTCGGCGAGAAACACCACGCCGACCGTGAGGCCGAACGGCAGATAGCGCAAAAAGCCCTGGCGCAGCTGTTTGAAATCGATGTCCAGCATCATGATGACGAACAGGAACAGCACCGCGACCGCGCCGACATAGACGATCACCAGGATCAGCGCGAGGAACTCCGCCCCCATCAGCATGAACAAGCCGGCGGAATTGACGAACACCAGGATCAGGAACAGCACCGCATGCACCGGGTTGCGGGCCACGATCACCATCACCGCGGAGGCGATGCACACCCCGGCATAGAGATAGAAGAACAGGTCAGGAAGCGTCATGCCTTCATCTCATCGGTAAGGCGCGTCGAGTCGAATATGCTTGGCGATTTCCCGCTCCCAGCGATCGCCATTGGCGAGCAGCTTCGCCTTGTCATAATACAACTCCTCGCGGGTCTCGGTGGCGAACTCGAAGTTCGGCCCCTCGACGATGGCGTCGACCGGGCAAGCCTCCTGGCACAGCCCGCAATAGATGCATTTCACCATATCGATGTCGTAGCGCACCGTGCGGCGCGTGCCGTCATTGCGGCGCGGACCGGCCTCGATGGTGATGGCCTGTGCCGGGCACACCGCTTCGCACAGCTTGCAGGCGATGCAGCGTTCCTCACCATTCGGATACCGGCGCAGCGCATGCTCGCCGCGGAAGCGCGGCGAGATCGGCCCCTTCTCGAACGGGTAATTCAGCGTCGGCTTCGGCTTGAAGAAATAGCGCATCGCCAGGAAGAACGCCGAAACGAACTCCGTCAGCAGCAGCGAGCGAGCGGCAGTGTTCAGACTCATGACCACCTCATTTCGGCGCAAGCCCCGCGAACTGCAGCACCGCGGCGACGATCACGACCATCGCCAGCGACAGCGGCAAAAACACCTTCCAGCCCAGACGCATCAGCTGGTCGTAGCGGTAGCGGGGCACTATCGCCTTCGCCATCGCGAACAGGAAGAACATGAAGAACGCTTTGAGCAGGAACCAGATCACCCCGGGCACCAGGGTGAACGGCGCGTAAGGCAGCGGCGGCAGCCAGCCGCCCAAAAACATGATTGCGCCGAGCGCGCACATCGTGGTGATGGCGACGTATTCGCCGAGCATGAACAGCAGATACGGGGTCGACGAATATTCGACCATGAAGCCGGCGACCAATTCGGACTCCGCTTCGACCAGATCGAATGGCGGCCGGTTGGTCTCGGCCAGCGCCGAGACGTAGAAGATCACGAACACCGGGAACAGCGGCAACCAATACCAGCCGAGCATGCCGTATTTGGTGTTCTGCGCTTCCACGATCGCGGTCAGATTGAGCGAGCCGACGCACAAAAGCACGCACACGATCACAAAGCCGATCGAGACCTCGTAGGACACCATCTGCGCGGCCGAGCGCAGCGCGGCCAAGAACGGGTATTTCGAGTTCGAGGCCCAGCCGGCCATGATGATGCCGTACACCGACAGCGACGACACCGCCAGAATGTACAGCACGCCGACATTGATGTCGGCGATCACCCAACCGGCATTGACCGGGATCACCGCCCAGGCCGCGAGCGCCAGAATACAGGTGATCAGCGGCGCCAGCAGGAACACGCCCTTGTTGGCGCCCGATGGGATCATCGGCTCCTTGAACACGAATTTTAAAAGGTCCGCGAAGGATTGCAGCAATCCCCACGGCCCGACCACGTTCGGACCACGCCGGATCTGCACCGCCGCCCAGATCTTGCGGTCGGCGAGCAGAATGTAGGCGATCACGATGAGCAGCACCGCGATCAGCAGAAAACTCTGGCCGACCACGATCAGGAACGGCAGCAGATAGTTGGTCCAGAAATCAGCCATCAGCCTGCGCTCACTCCGCTGCCGCCGGCATCCGACCGGCGGCGAGGCGCGAACATTCCGCCATCACCGCCGATGCCCGGGCGATCGGGTTGGTCATGTAAAAATCCTGGATCGGACACACGAACGGCGCCTTGGCCGGCTCGCCGCCGCGCGCCGCCAGCGCCGCGATCGCGGCGCCATCGGCCGGCGTGATCTGGTCGATGCGCATCAGATGCGGCTGAACGGCGAACAGCGCTTTGCGCAGCGCCGCCAGCGAGTCATAGCCGAGCGTATGGCCAAGCGCCTGCGACAGAGCGCGCAGGATCGCCCAGTCCTCGCGGGAGTCGCCGGGCGGGAACGCGGCGCGCGCCGCCATCTGCACCCGGCCCTCGGTATTGACGTAAATGCCGGACTTTTCGGTATAGGCGGCGCCGGGCAGGATCACGTCGGCGCGATGGGCGCCGCGGTCGCCATGAGTGCCGAGATAGACCACGAACACCCCGTCCGGCACCCGCACTTCGTCAGCGCCGAGCAGGAACAGCACGTCGAGCCCACCGGGCGCGATCATCTGCACGGCATTGAGCCCGCCCTCGCCCGGCACGAAGCCGATCTCGAGCGCGCCGACCGTGGAGGCCGCGCTATGCAGCACCGCAAAGCCGTTCCAGCCGTCCTTGATGGCCCCGACCTGATCGGCGAGCTTGGCCGCCAGCGCCAGCACCGCGGCGCCATCGGGCCGTGTGGTCGCGCCAGCGCCGACCAGCACCACCGGGTTCTTGGCGCCCTTCAGCACCTCGGCAAACGGATGCGCACCGGCGGCAAGCGCTTGCAGCGTTTCCGGACCGGCGCCGAGATGCTCGTAGCGATAGGTCAGCTCGGTCTGCTCTCCGATCAGCGCGATCTTGAGCTGACCAGTGCGCCAGCGCTTGCGAATCCGGGCATTGAGCACCGCGGCCTCGCGGCGCGGATTGCTGCCGACGATCAACAGCGCGTCGGCCTGCTCGATGCCGGCGATGGTCGGGTTGAACAGATAGCCGGCGCGGCCGGCCTGCGGCACAAAGGCGTCGCTGAGCTGGGTCGCGACATTCGCCGAGCCGAGCCGCGACAGCAGGTCCTTGGCCGCGAACATCTCTTCGACCGCGGCGAGATCGCCGGCAATCGCACCGATGCGCTTGCCCTTGCTGGTGCCGATCTTGGCGGCGATCGCGTCAAACGCCTCCTGCCAGCTCGCCGGGCGCAGCTTGCCGCCGTCACGCACATAGGGTCGGTCGAGCCGCTGGGTGCGCAGCCCATCGACCACATGGCGGCTCTTGTCGGAAATCCATTCCTCGTTCACCGCGTCGTTGACGCGCGGCAGAATACGCATCACCTCGCGGCCGCGGGTATCGACCCGGATCGCGCAGCCGAGCGCGTCCATCACGTCCACGGACTGAGTTTTGGTCAGCTCCCAGGGACGCGCCGAAAAGGCGTAAGGTTTTGAGGTCAGCGCGCCGACCGGGCAGATGTCAGCGAGATTGCCCTGCAGCTCCGAGGTGAGCGCGCTTTCCAGATAGGTGGTGATCTCCATGTTCTCGCCGCGGCCGATCGCGCCGATTTCCGGCACGCCGCAGATCTCGGACGCAAAGCGCACGCAGCGGGTGCACTGGATGCAGCGCGTCATCGAGGTCTTGATCAGGACGCCGAGATATTTGTCTTCGACCGCACGCTTGTTTTCGGCGAACCGGCTGGTGTCGACACCATAGCCCATCGCCTGGTCCTGCAGATCGCATTCGCCGCCCTGGTCGCAGATCGGACAGTCGAGCGGATGGTTGATGAGCAGAAACTCCATCACCCCTTCGCGCGCCTTCTTCACCATCGGCGACTTGGTGGAGATTTCCGGCGGCTCGCCCTTCGGACCCGGACGGCAATCGCGCACGCCCCAGGCGCAGCTCGCCACCGGCTTCGGCGTGCCCTTCACTTCGACCAGACACATCCGGCAATTGCCGGCGATCGACAGCCGCTCATGGTAACAGAACCGCGGAATCTCGGCGCCGGCGGCTTCGCAAGCCTGCATCAGCGTGTAGTCCGGCGGGACCTCGATTTCCTTGCCGTCGACGATCAGCTTGATCATTTCGTTTCGGTCGCTTTCATAATCAGCGCAATGAACTCAGCCGGCCGCTCCCGGCGCCGCGCCAAGCGCGCCGCGCGACGAGAGTGCTGCTGTTTGTGTCAGTTGCCATCGCCCTACTCCGCCGCCGCCATCTCGACCGGATCGAGCACGCCCTGATCGTCGAGCCGCGCCTTGCGCGAAAAGTCGTCGATCCGGCGTTCGATTTCCGGCCGGAAGGCGCGGATCAGTCCCTGGATCGGCCATGCCGCCGCGTCGCCGAGCGCGCAGATGGTGTGGCCTTCGACCTGCTTGGTGACTTCGAGCAGCATGTCGATCTCGCGGCGATGGGCGCGGCCTTCGACCATGCGCGACAGCACCCGCCACATCCAGCCGGTGCCCTCGCGGCACGGCGTACACTGGCCGCAGCTCTCATGCTTGAAGAAGTAGGAGATGCGCGCGATCGCGGCGATCACGTCGGTGGACTTGTCCATCACGATCACGCCGGCGGTGCCGAACGACGATTTCACCGCGCGGGTGCCGTCGAAATCCATGATCAGGTTTTCGCAGTCCGCCGCCGGGATCAGCGGACAGGACGCGCCGCCCGGAATGATGGCGAGCAGATTGTCCCAGCCGCCGCGGATGCCGCCGCCGTGCTTCTCCACCAGTTCGCGGAACGGAATGCTCATCGCCTCTTCGACCACGCAGGGCGTGTTGACGTGGCCGGAGATGCCGAACAGCTTGGTGCCGACATTGTTGGGCCGGCCGATCGAGGCGAACCAGGCGGCGCCGCGGCGCAGAATCGCCGGCGCGACCGCGATCGATTCCACATTGTTGACAGTGGTCGGGCAGCCGAACAGGCCGACATTGGCCGGGAATGGCGGTTTGAGCCGCGGCTGGCCCTTTTTGCCCTCCAGGCTTTCCAACAGCGCGGTTTCTTCGCCGCAGATATAGGCGCCGGCGCCGTGCGTGACGTACAGATCGAACGGCCAACCGTGAATGTTGTCCTTACCGATCAGCTTGGCCTCATAGGCCTGATCGATCGCCGCCTGCAGATGCTCGCGCTCGCGAATAAATTCGCCGCGCACATAGATATAGGCGGTGTGCGCGCCCATCGCGAAACTGGCGAGCAGACAGCCTTCGATCAGCGTATGCGGATCATGGCGCATGATCTCGCGGTCTTTGCAGGTGCCCGGCTCGGACTCGTCGGCATTGACCACCAGATAGCTCGGCCGGCCATCGGTGCTTTCCTTGGGCATGAACGACCATTTCATGCCAGTCGGGAAGCCAGCGCCGCCGCGGCCGCGCAGACCGGACGCCTTCATCTCATTGATGATCCAGTCGCGGCCCTTGTCGATGATCGCTTTGGTGCCGTCCCAACCGCCACGACGCCGCGCCCCGACAAGCCCCCAATCATGCAGGCCGTAGAGATTGCGGAAGATGCGGTCCTTGTCGTCGAGCATGGCTGGCGCCTCTCCCGATCAGCGCTTGGTTTGCATGTAAGCGAGACCCGCGGCGCATCCGCCGAAGGTCAGCGCCCATACCAGGCTGGATTCCAGCGTCGCGCTCAGCGCGTAGTGCTGCAACAAGAAGATGAAGGTACCGGCCGCAACGGCGTGCAGCAGAATGTAACGCAGGTTGTTCATGGCCCCACCACACTCTTTGGCGCGGGACACCGCGGCGTGCCCATCATCCCCTGTCCTTCCTGGTCGCATCGTCCATCGGCGGCTTCGGCGATGGGCGTTCCTGCACATTGGCAGCTTCACCCGCCATCTTCGGTTCGGCGTCGGTCAGCACCGGCTCCTGCACCGCGCCGTGCCCGGCGTCGAGCACATCGATGTCCTTCAAAACCCGCGGCCCACCTTCGGGCGCAGCAAACTGCCGCCCCCCCTGCGGGCCCGGATGCGGCGGCTGGCCGCTCTCAAAACCATCCAGCACTTTGCCGAAATTGTCGGGAGTGAGGTCCTCATACGTATCCTTGCCGATCATCACCATCGGCGCGTTGACGCAGGCCCCGAGGCACTCGACCTCTTCCCAACTGAAATTACCGTCGGCCGACAGATGCCCGGGCTCGTGGTGAATGCGGTGCTGGCAGACCTTGATGATGTCCTCGGCGCCGCGCAGCCGGCAGGGCGTGGTGCCACACACCTGCACATGGGCTTTGCGGCCAACCGGGCTGAGCTGGAACATCGTGTAGAAGGTCGCGATCTCCAAAACTCGGATATGCGGCATCTGCAATAGATCGGCGACCGCCCGGATCGCCGCTTCCGACACCCAGCCGCCGAGCTGTTCCTGCGCGCGCCACAGGATCGCGATCACCGCGGAAGCCTGCCGGCCTTCCGGATATTTCGCGATCTGCTGCTTGGCCCAGGCGAGGTTTTCGTCCGTGAACGCAAAACTCGCCGGCTGCAGTTCTTTGGGTGCCAAACGTCGGACAGCCATCGTGGTTCAATCTCTCATTGCACGCGCCGCCCGGCCGCGGCGTTCAGCCGGCGCGAGGCGCGATCGAATTGGTTAAGCGGGCGGGCGATCACCGATCGACCTCCCCGAACACGATGTCCAGCGATCCGAGAATGGCCGAGACGTCGGCGAGCAGATGGCCGCGGCACATGAAGTCCATCGCCTGCAGATGGGCAAAGCCCGGCGCGCGGATCTTGCAGCGATAGGGTTTGTTGGTGCCGTCCGAGACCAGATAGACGCCGAACTCGCCCTTGGGCGCTTCGACTGCGGCATAGACCTGGCCGGCCGGCACGCGGAAACCTTCGGTGTAGAGCTTGAAGTGATGGATCAGCGCTTCCATCGAGCGCTTCATCTCGCCACGCCGCGGCGGGAAAATCTTGTGATCCTCGATCGCCACCGGGCCCTGCCCGTCCGGCGCGCGCAGCTTGGCGATGCACTGCTTCATGATGCGCACCGACTGCCGCATTTCCTCCATACGAATCAAGTAGCGGTCGTAGCAGTCGCCGTTCTTGCCGATCGGAATATCAAAGCTCATTTCGGCGTAGCATTCGTAGGGCTGAGCCTTGCGCAAATCCCAAGCGGCGCCCGAGCCGCGCACCATGACCCCGGAGAAACCCCATTCCCAGGCTTGCGCCAGCGTGACGACGCCGATGTCGACATTGCGCTGCTTGAAAATGCGGTTGTTGGTCAGCAGCCGGTCGAGATCGTCGATCACCTGCGGAAATGCCTCGCACCACGCCGCGATGTCATCGATTAGCTGCGGCGGCAGGTCTTGATGCACACCACCGATCCGGAAATACGCGGCATGCATCCGGCTGCCGGAGGCACGCTCGTAAAACACCATCAGCTTTTCGCGTTCTTCAAAGCCCCACAGCGGCGGGGTGAGCGCGCCAACGTCCATCGCCTGGGTGGTGACGTTGAGCAGATGCGACAGGATACGGCCGATCTCGGAATACAGCACCCGGATCAGCTGGGCGCGGCGCGGCACGGTGATGCCGAGCAGCCGCTCGGCCGCCATACAGAACGCGTGCTCCTGATTCATCGGCGCGACATAGTCGAGCCGGTCGAAATACGGAATCGCCTGCAGATAGGTCTTGTGCTCGATCAGCTTCTCGGTGCCGCGATGCAAGAGCCCGATATGCGGATCGACCCGCTCGACCACCTCGCCGTCCAGCTCCAGCACCAGGCGCAACACGCCATGCGCCGCCGGATGCTGCGGCCCGAAATTGATGGTGAAATTGCGCAGCGCGCCTTCAGGCATGATCGAATTCCACAACAGGTGCGAGAGCGCCACAGAGCGAGTAGCGAATAGCGAATAGCGAATAGTCGAAACCGTATTCAATCATCGGTCTGCCTGCGCTGGATCGATCGGATCAGTGACCTCAACATCCGCCCGAGTTCGTCGCACTGCCTCAACAACGGCTCAACTTCGACGGCCGGAACACATCCGACCCGCGACGAGAGCATCAGATGCGTTTCCAACTCTTTCAGCGAACCCTGAGCGATCCGAAGAAATTGAATGAACGATCCGCTGTGTTCGCGGCCATGCCCTTCGGCGATATTGGCCGCAATCGATACGGCCGCACGACGAATCTGGCTGGTCATGCCGTAGACCTCGTCTTTGGGGAAACTCGCCGTCAAACGGTAGACCCGTTCCGCCAGCATCATAGCTTCCTGCCAAACCTTGAGATCCCGGTATGAACTGATCTCTATCGCAGCCCTCCTGTTTCGTTTGAACTATTCGCTATTCGCCAACTCGCTATTCGCTTCTCTTCTCGTCCCCCGGCAGCGGATAGTCCGCGCCCTCCCACGGCGAGAGAAAATCGAACTTGCGGAATTCCTGATTGAGCCGCACCGGCTCGTAAACGACACGCTTCTGGTCGTCGTCGTAGCGCACCTCGACGAAGCCCGAGAGCGGAAAGTCCTTGCGCAGCGGGTGACCGTCGAACCCGTAATCGGTCAGGATGCGCCGCATGTCCGGATGGCCGGTGAAAATCACGCCATAAAGGTCATAGACCTCGCGCTCGAACCAATCGACGCCGGGGAACAGCTCGATCAGCGACGGCACCAGGCTGTTCTCATTGACCTCGGCGCGCAGCCTGACCCGGCTGTTCAGGGTCGGCGACAGCAGATGGTAGACGAGATCGAAACGGTTAGCCCGGCCGGGATAATCGACCGCGGTGACATCGATCGGGCTGATGAAGCGGCAGCGCGGGTCATTGCGCAGGAAGCGCGCCACCTCGACTACCTTCTCGGCATAGATCGTCACCGTCAGCTCGCCGAACGCCAATGCGTGGCTGATCGCGCAACCCGGCAACGCGGCGACGATCATCTGCCCCAAGGCGTCGAGCTTGTTGTCATCCATAGCCTGCGCCCTAGCGTTCAATGGTTCCAGTGCGACGGATCTTCTTCTGCAGCAGCATCACGCCGTACAGCAGCGCTTCCGCAGTCGGCGGACAACCCGGCACATAGATGTCGATCGGCACGATCCGGTCGCAGCCGCGAACCACGGCATACGAATAATGATAATAGCCGCCGCCATTGGCACATGATCCCATCGAGATCACGTAACGCGGCTCGGGCATCTGGTCGTAGACCTTGCGCAGCGCAGGCGCCATTTTGTTGGTGAGCGTGCCGGCTACGATCATGACATCGGACTGACGCGGCGAGGCGCGCGGCGCGAAGCCAAAGCGCTCGGCGTCATAGCGCGGCATCGACATCTGCATCATCTCGACCGCGCAGCAGGCGAGACCGAACGTCATCCACATCAGCGAGCCGGTGCGCGCCCAGGTGATCAGGTCATCGGCGGCGGCGACGAAGAAACCCTTGTCGGACAGCTCGTTATTGACCTCGACGAAGAAGCGGTCGTCGGCGCCGACCGGCCGGCCGGTGCGCGGGTCGAGCACCCCGGTCGGAGACGGCGCAATCAGCGGCTGCGACGCCAGCTTGGCGGAACCTGGATTCAATCCCATTCCAGCGCGCCCTTCTTCCATTCGTAAGCAAACCCCACGGTCAGCACACCGAGGAACACCATCATCGACCAGAAGCCGGTGGCCCCGAGCTTGCCAAACGCGACCGCCCACGGGAACAGGAACGCAACCTCGAGATCAAAAATGATGAACAGGATCGCCACCAGATAGAAGCGAACGTCGAACTTCATCCGGGCATCGCTGAAAGCGCTGAATCCGCATTCATAAGCAGACAGCTTTTCGGGGTCTGGCTGCTGGTAGGCGACGATGAAGGGGGCGACCAGAAGCGCCAGGCTCAACCCCGCCGCGACCATGATGAAGATCACGATCGGAAGATAATTCGGCAAGATGCCGCTCATCGGCGATCCCTATCCTGCGGCAAAGCACACCGCAGATTCGTTGATTTGAATTATTCTGAGCCTTAGCGCAGCGCAGCAGGGGTGGCAAGACGCGCGCTGCGCCCGGTTCCGTTTCAGTGAGACGGGCTTAACGGCCACCATGCAGCGCCAAACGCCGCAACCACCTAGCCTACAAGTGAATCTCTAACGCTTACGCGTTTTGTTCGCATGCGCACACGGCGAAGAACTGCAATGCAATATCTGTGGAACGGTAATTTGGTGCGGACCACCCTCACCCGCTCCGCCTTCGACTGGATGCGACATTCAGTCTCATTCATCGACGCGCCGAAACGTACAGCAGACTGCCGACCGCCTTCAGCTCGCCATGCACTCGCGCTGTCATGGTGAGGTGGTGGCCAGCACGGCACGTTCAAGGCGCCCCGCAGTCAAGGCACCGTCATCTAGAGGCACCCACATCTTAAGGTGACCCACATCCAAGATGGTCAGGGCTATTAAGAGTGGTCATGGCCATGAGGGCGCCCATGGCCATGGGCGGCCGGCCAAGCCCTGCTCCGCCGCCCGAGCTGCATCGGACCGGGAGCGCCGCGGCGATGACCGGCCCGCACGACCGCGCTGAGCGCCAGCACAATGGCAACCGGCTTGCTGGCGATCGGCTCACTGGCAGCCACCGCCGCAACGGCAATAAGAGATTCCGCAGCCGCCGCGCGATCAGAATCATGCGTGCCACGATCAAAGCCGGTCGTGATCGATCAAGACTGGCGCGATTGATCGTGCGGCACTTGGCATGATGCCCGTCCGGCCGCGGCCGGAAGTGTCACGCTCGCGCCGCCGCCTTCAGCCTGCGACGCGCACAGCGCTTCACAGCTGGACATCAGCCTTCAACGCAAGCCTTCAGCGCACATGACGATGCATGCGCACATGCGAAAGCTTTGATGGAGTATTGCCGATGATGTGAAGTGGAAGGGGTTAGAGGCGTTGTGTGGGCCACCGATGAAAACCATCGAAGTGGCGCGAGAGACGGGGCTCGAACCCGCGACCTCCGGCGTGACAGGCCGGCGCTCTAACCAACTGAGCTACTCCCGCGTGGTCTGCGCCCCGCAGGTGGGTGGGAATTAAAGCGCGCGCGGTCGCAAGTCAAGCAGTCAGTGCACACTTTGTGCAGCTTTTATTTCATCGCGAATTGCAAATAAGGGCTGCTCGCTGTGCGCTGGCGCAGCCGCGCCATATCGAATCGCTTCAGGCCTGATATGATTGGGTTTCTTTCGACAGCATGACTCTGGAGGCCCTATGGCGAAAAATGCGACCGAAAAAGCTGCAACCCCCGCAACCATCACGTTGAAGCATTTGGCTGCCGCGCTGGCCGAAGACCACGAACTGTCGAAGAAGAAATCCGAAGAGATTCTCACCGACATGGTCGGCCGCATCACCAAGCATCTTCAGGATGGCGAGCGGATTCGCATCGTCGGCCTCGGCATTCTGCAGGTGCGCACCAGCGCCGCCCGCACTGGCCGCAATCCGGCCACTGGCGAGCCGATCGAAATCAAGGCGAGCAAGAAGGTGGCGTTCCGCCCCGCCAAGGAACTGAAAGAAGCGATCTGAATTCGCAACAGTGACTGACGGCGCTGTGGCGGCCGCAAGCACGGTCGCGCGGCGAGCGATGCGAGGAGTTCATGACCTTGTCAGGCGTAGCGGCCTTCCGTCGCTTCGATTGTCATCACCGGGTCACCGAGCGTTTTCTGCGCTACGTCACGATCGACACCCAGTCCGACCCCACCTCGCAGAGCTGCCCGTCCACGGCCAAACAGACCGTGCTCGGCGCTTTGCTGGTGCGTGAACTGCGCGAGCTCGGCGTCATCGACGCCGAGCTCGATCGCCATGGCTATGTCTATGCCACGCTGCCGGCCACCACCGATCAGCCGGTGCCGGTGATCTGCTTCTGCGCCCATATGGACACTTCGCCGGATTGCTCTGGCGCGGGCGTGAAACCGCAGATCGTCCACAATTATCAGGGCGGCGATATCGTGCTGCCTGGCGATCCGAGTCAGGTGATCCGGTTCAACGAGCACCCTGCCCTTGCCGACCAGATCGGTCACGACATCATCACCAGCGACGGCACCACGCTGCTCGGCGCCGACAACAAGGCCGGCATCGCCGCGATCATGGATGCGGCGGAAATTCTGCTCAGCAATCCACAGCTCAAGCACGGCCCGATTCGGCTGCTGTTCACGCCCGACGAAGAGATCGGCCGCGGCGTCGATAATGTCGATCTGCGCAAGCTCGGCGCCGACTTTGCCTACACCATCGATGGCGAGACCGTCGGCCATCTTGAGGACGAGACCTTTTCGGCCGATGCCGCGGTGATCAATATCGACGGCGTCAGCGCCCATCCCGGCTTCGCCAAGGGCAAGATGGAGCACGCCATCAAGATTGCTGCGGCGATCGTCGAACGGCTGCCCAAAGATCATTGCTCGCCGGAAACCACCGAGGGCCGCGAGGGCTTCCTGCACCCGGTCGGCATCACCGGCACGCTGGAAAATGCCACGCTCAGCCTGATCGTGCGCGACTTCAGCGAACAGGGCCTGCGCGACAAGGCGGCGCTGCTGCAGCGGATCATCGACGAGGTGCTGCGCGATTATCCGCGCTCCAGCGCCAGGCTCGAGATCAAGCCGCAATATCGCAACATGAAAGAGGTGCTCGATCGCCACCCCGAAGTGGTCGATTACGCGCTGGAAGCGATCCGCCGCGCCGGGCTCACCCCGGTGCGCAGCAGCATCCGCGGCGGCACCGACGGCTCGCGGCTGTCATTCATGGGGCTGCCCTGCCCCAATATTTTCGCTGGCGAGCACGCGTTCCACTCCCGGCTGGAATGGGTCAGCCGCCAGGACATGGAAAAGGCCGCCGAGACCATTGTGCATCTGGCGATGATCTGGGCGGAGCGCGGCTAGGCTTGCTCGGTGCTGATGCCATCAGAGCCGATGCCACCGCTTGATGCTCTGCTCCGCTTCCTTGGCGCGCTTCTCTTGGCACAAACCGGCCTCCTCTTCGCGCGCGAGCCCGATAGCGCGGCCTGCGGCGTGGTTTTTGTTTCAGCCGTTGGACCAGGACCAGGGAATCAGCTCTGAGTTTCACGTCGAGCTTGGCTAAGCGCACGACATGATGGAGATCACGAGATGATCAGGGGACGCCTTGCCTCGCTACCATCTGTAACAGCGACGGGAAGCGTCGCTTTTTTATTATGTGCGCCCTTGATGCTGTCGGGCTGCAAGGAGCCGAACAAATACGCGGCGCCGCCTCCGGCCAAAGTCACGGTGGCCACCCCCACAAAATCGCCCGTCACGCTTTATGCCGAGTTCACCGGCAACACCGCGGCCGTTGCCACCGTTGATCTTGAAGCGCGCGTCCAGGGCTTTCTCGAAAGCGTCGATTATTCCGACGGCGAAGCGGTGAAAAAGGGCCGCGTGCTGTTCAAGATCGAGCAGGCGCAATATCAGGCTCAGGTCGATTTGCAGCAGGCCCAGCTCGACGCCGCCAAGGCCAAGCAGGTCAACGCGCAGCGCGAATATGACCGGCAATCGATCCTGGGCCAGAAGGAAGTCGCCACCCAGCGCAATGTCGATGACGCGCAGACCAATCTCGCCTCGGCAGCTGCGCAGGTCGCTGCCAGCGAAGCCTCGCTCAAGCTCGCCAAAATCTCGCTGAACTATACCACGGTGAGCGCACCGTTCGACGGCGTGGTGACGCGGCGCCTGATGAATCCCGGCGCGCTGGTTGGCTCCGCCGGGCCGACCAAGCTCGCCACCATTCTCCAGGTCGATCCGATCTACGTCTATTTCAACATCACCGAGCAGCAGCAGATCGATATGCGCGACGCCCTCGCCAAACGGGGCATGACGCTCAAAGACCTGCGTGAGCAGGGTCTGGAGCTGCCGATCGAAGTCGCGCTGTCCTCCGAAACCACGTTCAAATACCCCGGCAAGATCGACTATTTCGCGCCGCAGATCGATCCGGCGACCGGCACTTTGCAGCTGCGCGGCACGCTGCAGAACAAGGATGTCGCGCTGGTGCCCGGGCTGTTCGTGCGCGTGCGGGTCGCGGTCGGCCGGATCGAGGACGCGCTGCTGATCAACGACACGGCGGTGATGGCCAATCAGGCCGGCAGCTACGTCATGGTGGTCGGCAAGAACAATGTCGTCGAGCAGCGCCAGGTGACGCTCGGCCCGCAACAGGGCCCGTTGCGCGTGATCGCGAGCGGGCTTGCCGCCACCGACAAGGTGGTGGTCGGCGCGCTGCAGCGTGCCGTGCCCGGCAACACCGTGGACCCGGTCGCGGGCACCATGGCCGCCGCGCCACCCGCACCGAACCCCGCCCCCGCTCCATCACTTCCCGACGCGGGTCCGAACGCGACCAAACCCTGATCTCACCGGCAGTCACGAGGCGTTGCCATGTTCTCGCGCTTCTTCATCGAACGGCCGGTGCTCTCCAACACGCTGGCGTTTCTGATCGTCCTGATCGGCGCGCTGGCGCTGCTTCGGCTGCCAGTGGCGCAATATCCGGACGTGGTGCCGCCGACGGTGGCGGTGACCGCGACCTATCCCGGCGCCAGCGCCCGCACCGTGATGGATACGGTGGCGCTGCCGATCGAGCAGCAGGTCAATGGCGTCGAGGGCATGATCTACATGCAATCGACCAGCGCCAGCGACGGCAGCTACAGCCTGATCGTCACCTTCGACATCGGCACCGATCCCAACATGGCGCAGGTGCTGGTGCAAAATCGCGTGTCGCTGGCCACGGCGCAGCTGCCAACCTCGGTGGCCGCGCAGGGGCTCAACATCAAGAAGAAGTCCACTGCGATCCTGCAATTCGTCAGCCTGTATTCCGCCGACAGCCGCTATGACGGCCTGTTTCTGGCCAACTACGCCAAAATCAATATTCAGAACGAGCTGGCTCGCCTGCCCGGGGTCGGCGACGTCCAGGTGCTCGGCTCTGGCTCCTACGCGATGCGGATCTGGCTCGATCCCAACCGGCTGCAGAGCTATGGCCTGACGCCCAGCGACGTGATCAGCGCGGTGCAGCAGCAAAGCAATCAAGTCACCGCCGGTCTGGTCGGCGGTCCGCCGGCAGCCGACAACGTCAATTTCCAATACGCTCTCGATGTGGTCGGCCGCTTCAGCGACGCCGCCGATTTCGAGAAGATCGTCGTGAAGGCCGTCGATGAAGGCGGCGGCAAGCTGGTGCGGATCGGCGATATCGGCCGGGTCGAACTTGGGGCCTCGAGCTATGGCCAGACCGCCACGCTCGACGGCAAGCCGTCGGCTGCGATCGCGATCTCGCTGTTGTCGGGCGCCAATGCGCTGGCAGTGGCGCAGGCGGTGGACGCCAAGATGAAGGAGATGGCGACCTCGTTTCCCGCCGGCCTGAACTACAAGGTGTCGTTCGACAGCACCAAATTCATCAGCGCCTCGATCGACGAAGTCTATGAGACGCTGGTGATCGCAGCAGTGCTGGTGCTGGTGGTGATCCTGCTGTTTCTGCAGGACTGGAAGGCCATGCTGGTGCCCGCCACCACCGTTCCGGTGACCATCATCGGCGCTTTTGCGGCGATGGCGCTGATGGGTTTCACCGTCAACACCACCAGCCTGTTCGCGCTGGTGCTCGCCATCGGCATCGTGGTCGATGATGCCATCGTCATCGTGGAAGGTGTCGCCCGCCACATCGCGGGCGGCATGTCGAGCCGCGAGGCGGCGGTGAAGGCGATGTCGGAATTGTTCGGCCCGATCATCGGCATCACCTTGGTGCTGATGGCGGTGTTTCTGCCCGCCGCTGCGTTGCCCGGGCTGACCGGCAAGATGTACCAGCAATTCGCGCTGGTGATCGCGGCAACGGCGGTGATTTCGGCGATCAACGCAGCGACGCTGAAACCGACGCAATGCGCGCTGTGGCTGCGCGCCCCGGTGCCGCCCGAGCAGCGCGCCTTTATCTACCGTGCCTTCAACGCCGTCTATGCGCGCTGCGAAGCCGTCTATGCGGCGTTGATCCGCCGCCTGGTGGCCTTCAGCGTCGCAACCACCATGGTCGGCCTGGTGTTGGTGGGCTTGGCCATCTACGGCATCTCGCGCGTGCCGACCAGTTTTCTGCCCTCGGAAGACCAGGGCTATTTCATTGTCGCGCTGAAACTGCCGGACTCCGCCTCGGCACAGCGTAGCGAGACCGAGGTCGCCAAGGCGGTCGAGCTGGTGCGCCAGATCGCGGGCGTGGACAGCGTGGTCGGCGTGTCGGGCGTGTCACCGCTCGACAATAACGCCACCCTGTACAATGCCGGCATGCTCTATGTGGTGCTGCATGACTGGCACCAGCGCAAAACGCCGGAGCTGGGTATTGAGGCGATCGTCAACAAAACCCGGGTCGCACTCGGCCAGCTCGATAGCGCCGCGGCGCTGGTGTTGCTGCCGCCGCCGATCCAGGGGGTCGGCAATACCAACGGCTTCACCATGATGGTGGAGATGAAGAACGGCAGTTCCGATTTCATGGCGCTGCAAAACGCCAGCGATCAGCTTGCCGCCAATGCCTCGACCCAAAGCAGCATCGCGCACGCCGCCTCGACCTTCAAAGGCAATGTCAAGCAGCTGCGGCTGGTGGTCGATCGCATGAAGGCGGAAACGCTCGGCGTCACCGTCGGCCAGGTGTTTTCCGCGGTCGAGAGCTATCTCGGCTCGACCTATGTCAATCAGTTCAACAAATTCAACAATGTGTTCCAGGTCTATGTCCAGGCGGACGCGCCCTATCGGCAGCAGCCCAATGACGTGCTAAAGCTCAAGGTAAAGGGCAAAGACGGACAGATGGTGCCGATCGGTGCGGTCGCGCATCTCACCGAGCAGGTCGGGCCGCCGCTGGTGACGCTGTATAATCTTTATCCAGCGGCCACGCTGGTCGGCAATCCGGCGCCGGGGTTCAGCTCCGGCGAAGCGATGGCGCTGATGAGCGAGGTCGCGGCCAAGTCGCTGCCGTCGTCAATGGGCACCGCCTGGACCGGGATGTCCTATCAGGAACAGGTGGTCGGCAATCAGATTTACTACGTGTTCGCCGTCGCGCTGCTGCTGGTCTATTTCGTGCTGGCGGGACAATATGAAAGCTGGCTGCAACCGCTCGCGGTGATCCTGGCGGTGCCGCTCACCCTGCTCGGCACCGTGGCCGCGCTCGAATTGTCCGGGCTGCCCAACGATCTCTACACCCAGATCGGCATTGTGCTGCTGATCGCGCTCGCCGCCAAAAATGCGATTCTGATCGTCGAATATGCCCGCGAGAAATGTCAGGAGGGCATGAGCGCGGCCGAAGCCGCGGTCGAGGCGGCACGCTTGCGGTTCCGGCCGATCCTGATGACGTCATTCGCCTTCATCTTCGGCATGTTGCCGCTGGCGTTCGCCTCGGGCGCTGGAGCCGGCGCGCGGGTGTCGCTCGGCATCGCCGTGGTCGCCGGCATGCTGGCCTCGACCGGGCTCGCGGTGCTGTTCGTGCCGGCATTTTTCACGGTGCTGCAGCGCATCAGCGATCGCAAGAAAACCAAACCGGCCTCGGAGGCGGCTTGACCTGCGGCGGCGGACAGCGGCAGTTGCGGCTGCGCAAGCTCACCTTGCGGACCGAGCGCGGTCGCCTTGCACAGACCCCGGTCAACGGGTAGATAACGCCAATCGGGCGGCTAGCTCAGCTGGTTAGAGCATCTCGTTTACACCGAGAGGGTCGGGAGTTCGAATCTCTCGCCGCCCACCATTTTGGTGTTTAAGCACCACCCAACCACTCAAAATGGAATTGTGGTCCCAATTCGCGGAATCAGCGAAACGCCCCATCCGGCAGCTTGCGTGCTCGTCCGATTGCCATCAATCAGGTGGAAATCGTTTTTCCTCGACAATTGGCGCGTCAACATCACCAGCAGGATCATGCAGACGGCCCAGTTTGAGACCCAGCGCGAGTAGTCATATGCAATCGCCGCCACGATAACATAGGCGATGGAAATGCCGGCGATGCCGAGCACGACGAGATTGCGTCGCCAAGCATGTTCGAGGTCCAGTATCTGGCGCACCAAGACAATCGCTAGAGGCAGATGTAAAGCCAAAATGATCAGATAGACCGGCACTCGAGCCAGATTAACCGGTAGCAACGCTATCGTCGCTGCGCGCTCCTCGCCGAGTGTGCTGAAGAACATCCCAATAGTCAGAATTGAATCCGGGTGGGTCATGCGCGACTTGAGGTACGCATGCAACTCCGCCTGTGGGATCTGAACTGTTCCAGCGAACTGCGCCGCAAAGAACAATACACAGATTCCTGCAAGCAGCACGGCACCGAGGCTCACCGCACTATAAGTTAGCCGCATCCGCAACAGCACAATCAAGATGATGAGCGGGATATAGAGCAGCATTTGAATGTGGTGTATTAAAATCAACACCGCCGATCCGGCCGCCGCCACGACCAAATACGCAACAGTTCGAGCAGGAATTAGTAGAAGAACTATTGCGAACAAGCAGCCATAGATATCGAAATACCCCAGGGTCTGGATGAAATTCTTCAGAAAGAACGGGGACGCCGCTGTGAAGACCAATAGCGATAAGCTCTGCTCGGACAAACCGTAGGTCTTGTGAAACAACCAAATGAACAGACTTGCGGTAACCAGCAGGACAACTCCCCCGAGTACGAAGGGAGCCCAGGGCGAAACAACTGGAAAAGCCAGAGAAACCAGAAAACCAATCAAGGCCCGCTTAGTAAACCCAAACTGATAATCAATCAGTAGCTGAGTGTATTGTTCGCCTGGATAGCTCCAACCAATCTTGTACACAAACAAACCGACTGACACGGCGCACGAAGCCGCGAGCATCCATTTCCACACGTCACGCCCTCAACCCACCCAGCGGTTACCTATTAGACACACCTCTCTGTAGGGCAACCCGAAAATAGTACGGCGCCCCTTGCGGAGCGCCGTCGCGATGTTGGTGTGGCTGTCAGCCTTTTTAGTGCGCGGTCAAGCCGCCCCCGGCTTCGTCGGCGGCATCCGGGGCGGCGGCGACCGCGGTCGGCTCCTCCCAGACGATCGGCACCGGCTTGCGCACCAGCGCGTGCGGAATGACATCGTCCATCCGCGCCACCGGGATGATGGTCAGCCCGCCCTTGATGGCATCCGAGATCTCGGTGAGATCCTTGGCGTTGTCCTCCGGGATCAGCACCGTCTTGATGCCGCCACGCGCGGCCGCCAACAGCTTCTCCTTAAGACCGCCGATCGGCAGCACCCGGCCGCGCAGCGTGATCTCGCCGGTCATGGCGATGTCGCGGCGGATCGGAATGCCGGTCAGCACCGAGACGATGGTGGTGGCCATCGCCACGCCAGCCGACGGACCGTCCTTCGGGGTCGCCCCCTCCGGCACGTGCACGTGGATGTCGCGCTTCTCGAACAACGGCGGCTCGATGCCGAAGGTGATCGCCCGCGAGCGCACGTAAGACGCCGCCGCCTGGATCGACTCCTTCATCACATCGCGCAGATTGCCGGTGACCGTCATGCGGCCCTTGCCGGGCATCATCACGCTTTCGATGGTCAGCAGCTCGCCGCCGACATCGGTCCAAGCCAGACCCGTGACCACGCCGACCTGATCGTCGCTTTCGATCTCGCCGTAGCGGAATTTCGGGATGCCGAGGAAGTCTTCGACCGACTTCTCGGTGACCTTCACTTCCTTCTTCTTCGAGAGCATCAGCTCCTTCACCGCCTTGCGGGCCAGTGTGGAGATTTCGCGCTCGAGGTTACGCACGCCGGCTTCCCGGGTGTAGCGGCGGATGATCAGCAGCAACGCTTCGTCGTCGATCGACCATTCCTTCTGGTCGAGACCGTGCTTGGTGAGCGCGCTCGGGATCAGGTGCTTACGCGCGATCTCCACCTTCTCATTCTCGGTGTAGCCGGCGATGCGGATGATCTCCATACGATCCATCAGCGGCCCCGGAATGTTCAGGGTGTTCGCCGTGGTGATGAACATCACGTTCGACAGATCGTAGTCGACCTCGAGATAGTGGTCGTTGAACGTGGTGTTCTGCTCCGGATCGAGCACCTCAAGCAGCGCCGAGGACGGATCGCCGCGGAAATCGGCGCCCATCTTGTCGATCTCATCGAGCAGGAACAGCGGGTTCGAGGTCTTCGCCTTGCGCATCGACTGGATGATCTTGCCGGGCATCGAGCCGATATAGGTGCGGCGATGACCGCGGATCTCCGCTTCGTCGCGCACGCCGCCGAGCGACACGCGCACGAACTCGCGCCCCGTGGCCTTGGCGATCGACTTGCCGAGCGAGGTCTTGCCGACGCCGGGCGGGCCGACCAGGCACAGGATCGGGCCAGTCAGCTTATTGGCGCGGCTCTGCACCGCCAGATACTCAATGATGCGTTCTTTGACCTTCTCCAGGCCGTAGTGATCGCTGTCGAGCACTTCCTGCGCCGAGGCCAGATCCTTCTTGACCTTGGACTTCTTGTTCCACGGGATCGACAGCAGCCAATCGAGATAGTTGCGCACCACGGTGGCTTCAGCCGACATCGGCGACATCTGCCGCAGCTTCTTCAGCTCGTGCTGCGCCTTCTCGCGCGCTTCCTTGGAGAGCTTGGTCTTGGCGATCTTCTCTTCCAGATCGGCCAGCTCGTCGCGACCTTCGTCGTCGCCGAGCTCCTTTTGGATCGCCTTCATCTGCTCGTTGAGATAGTACTCGCGCTGGGTCTTCTCCATCTGGCGCTTGACGCGCGAGCGGATGCGCTTCTCGACCTGCAGCACCGAGATTTCGCTCTCCATCAGGCCGAGCACCTTCTCAAGCCGCTGTGTCACCGACAGCGTCTCCAAAATGCTCTGCCGATCGGCGATCTTCACGGCGAGATGCGAAGCGACGGTGTCGCCGAGCTTGGCGAAATCCGTGATCGCCTGCACGACGCCGACCACCTCGGCCGAAATCTTCTTGTTGAGCTTCACATAGCTCTCGAAATCCGACACCACCGAGCGCGCCAGCGCCTCGGCCTCAACCGAATTGGCATCGGTGTCGGCGAGCGCCACGGCGGTGGCTTCGTAGTATTCGGAACGGTCGGTGTAGTTCTCGACCTTGGCGCGCTCGAGGCCTTCGACCAGCACCTTGACGGTGCCGTCCGGCAGCTTCAGCAGCTGCAGCACGCTCGCCAGCGTGCCGATCTCATAGATCGAGTCCGGCGCCGGATCATCGTCGGACGCATTCTTCTGCGTCGCGAGCATGATCAGCGCATCGCTCTTCATCACCTCTTCGAGCGCACGGATCGACTTTTCGCGGCCGACGAACAGCGGGACGATCATATGCGGAAACACGACGATGTCGCGCAGTGGCAACACCGGATAGGCGTGGCTCTCGCCGTGAACGATCGACGGCCGGGGTTTGGAAGCGGTCATGGCCCATTCCTTTTGCTGCGCCCCCCTGCCCGCAGTCCGCAACTTCGCGCCACTGCCACAGGGTGCTGAGGTGGTCCGGTCGGTTCGGCCGCGTCAGGCTCCACGTTTCCGGTATCGAGATGGCGAATCCGTCGGATTTGACAGCCGCCAACGCATAAGGTGGCGATCCCCCCGAAGGGTGTCAAGCCGCAGCCTGTTGGCGATTACTTCAATCGTTATCGGTGTGCGAACAAAGCCGTGGGCGCGCGTGCCGCGGCTGTTTGTGCACAGCTTACGCAGCTTAGCAGCCCTCGTGCACCGCTCAAGTTCCAGCTCGGAACGGAGCCGCGCGGCTGCGCTGTCAAAAAACAAATCGCGGGTACCCGCTCGCGCGAGCCCCGCGATCGTTAGTGTGGTAGCGCCGCGCGATCAGGCGCTGGCGCTGGTCTCTGCGGCGCGATCGGAGCGGTCCGCGTAGATGTACAGCGGCCGCGCCGTGCCTTCGACGACTTCGCGCGAGATCACCACTTCCTCGACGCCTTCCAGACCCGGAAGGTCGAACATCGTTTCCAGCAAGATCGCTTCCAGGATCGAGCGCAGGCCGCGCGCGCCGGTCTTGCGTTCGATCGCCTTGCGCGCAACCGCGCCGAGCGCCTCGTCGGCGAAGGTGAGCTCGATGTTCTCCATCTCGAACAGCCGCTGATACTGCTTGACCAGCGCGTTCTTCGGATCGGTGAGGATCTTCTTGAGCGAGTTCTCATCGAGGTCTTCGAGCGTCGCCACCACCGGCAGACGACCGACGAATTCCGGGATCAGGCCGTATTTCAGCAGATCCTCGGGCTCGACATGGCGGAAGATTTCGCCGGTGCGGCGATCTTCAGGCGCCAGCACCTGCGCGGCGAAGCCGATCGAGGTGGTCCGGCCGCGCGAAGAGATGATCTTCTCGAGGCCCGCGAACGCACCACCGCAGATGAACAGGATGTTGGTGGTGTCGACCTGCAAGAACTCCTGCTGCGGATGCTTGCGACCGCCCTGCGGCGGCACCGACGCCACCGTACCTTCCATGATCTTCAGGAGCGCCTGCTGCACGCCCTCGCCCGATACATCACGGGTGATCGACGGATTGTCGGATTTGCGCGAAATCTTGTCGATTTCGTCGATGTAGACAATGCCACGCTGCGCGCGCTCGACATTGTAGTCGGCCGCCTGCAGCAGCTTGAGGATGATGTTCTCGACATCCTCACCGACGTAACCGGCTTCGGTCAGCGTGGTGGCATCCGCCATCGTGAACGGCACGTCGAGAATGCGCGCCAGCGTCTGCGCCAGCAGCGTCTTGCCCGAGCCGGTCGGACCGATCAGCAGGATGTTCGACTTCGCCAGCTCGACGTCGTTGTGCTTGGTCTGGTGATTGAGCCGCTTGTAGTGATTGTGCACCGCGACCGACAGCACCTTCTTGGCGTGGCTCTGGCCAATCACGTAGTCGTCGAGGACCTTGCAGATTTCCTTCGGGGTCGGGATGCCGTCGCGCGACTTCACCAGCGAGGATTTGTTTTCCTCGCGAATGATGTCCATGCACAGCTCAACGCATTCGTCGCAGATGAATACGGTGGGCCCTGCAATCAGCTTGCGGACTTCGTGCTGGCTCTTTCCGCAGAACGAGCAGTACAGCGTATTCTTGGAGTCGCTCGTGCCGACCTTACTCATGTATATCTCCGTCCGCCGTCCGATCTTTTCCGCCGTTCGCCCAATTCTGGAAGCTTAAGGCTGCCTAGAATTCGAGCAAGAACCGTACCAAAAAAGACCCCCGGTTCAGCTTGCCGCGCCATTTACGGCCATTACGCATCCCCCAAACAACTCAGTCGAACCGCTTGAGCCAACCATGGTGTCATCCGACTATCAAGAATTCGCTAATCAGCCGGATGCCACCAAGGCGTGACAATAGCGTGATTTGCGGCGATTGCGCGACCCTCGATCTGGGAAATCAGGGTCGCGTTGCGCGTCTGCCACCGAACTGCAACCGCACGATTGTGGAACTCTCGTGCGGCTGGCCGCGGCATCCAGCATCAACCTGCGGTTCGCTCGGCGCACCTCGTCAAGATACGAGGCGAGCCATTTTTACGGTGCCTTGGTCGGCGCCGGCTCCTCGGCACGCTTGTCGATCACCTTGTCGACTAGGCCAAACTCGCGGGCCATCTCGGAGGTCAGGAACTTGTCGCGCTCCAGCGCGTCCTCGATCGCCTTGTAGGTCTGGCCGGTGTGCTTGACGTAGATCTCGTTCAACCGCTTCTTCAGGCTCAGAATTTCCTGGGCGTGCAGCATGATGTCGGTGGCCTGGCCCTGGAAGCCGCCGGAGGGCTGATGCACCATGATGCGGGCATTCGGCAGCGCAAACCGCATGTCCTTCTCGCCGGCGGCGAGCAGCAGCGAGCCCATCGAAGCGGCCTGGCCGGTGCACAGCGTCGATACCGGCGGCCGGATGAACTGCATGGTGTCGTAGATCGCCAGACCCGAGGTCACCACCCCGCCCGGCGAGTTGATGTACATCGAGATTTCCTTCTTGGGATTCTCGGCTTCCAGGAACAAGAGCTGCGCCACGATCAAAGTGGACATGCCGTCTTCGACCGGGCCGGTCACGAAGATGATGCGCTCCTTCAGCAGGCGCGAGAAGATGTCGTAGGCCCGTTCGCCGCGGTTGGTCTGCTCGACCACCATCGGCACCAGGTTCATGTAGGTTTCCACCGGATCGCGCATAAATTCACCTGAAGGTTGTCGGACGCACGCCGCCAAACCCACTGCGCCGGGCCGGCATTAGCAGCGCGTCCCGTGATGCAGGACTGCTAGACAAGACACACAGATATGGACCGGATCGCCGGCGACAAGGCCGCCGCGGCAGAGCCGATCAACGCGCCGGAACCATCGGCCGACTCGCCCTAACGAGCGGTAAAGCCATCCCGCGCCCGGACCAATCTATCCACCGCAAGTTGGCCCTGATTCGCAGCCCAAGGATAGCCGGGACGATCATGGACAGCGCCGATCGACAGTGCCGGACGACAAAAAAGGGCCGACGCGCGGCGCCGGCCCTTTCGTGATCAATCCAAATCGACTGAGGTCAGGCCGCATCCATGACGGAGGCGACCCACCATCGCGGAGTTAGGCCGCCGACTTGTCGGCGTCGTCGTCCTTGTACAGCTCCTCGCGCGACACGGTCTTCTCGGTGACGGTGGCCAGCTCGAGAATGAAGTCCACCACCTTGTCCTCGAAGATCGGCGCGCGCAGCTGCGCCAGCGCTTCGGGGGTCTTGCGGTAGTATTCCCAGACTTCCTTCTCGCGGCCCGGCACCTGACGGGCGCGCTGCATCACCGCACGACCGACTTCGTCGTCGGAAACCTGGATCTTGTTCTTCTCGCCGATCTCGGACAGCACCAGGCCGAGCCGCACGCGGCGATCGGCGATCTTGCGGTACTCTTCCTTAGAAGCTTCCTCGGTCGAACCTTCGCTCTCAAAAGTCTTGCCGGTCGATTCCATCTCGGCCTTGATCGAGCGCCACATCAGCTCGAATTCCTGCTCCACCAGCGACGGCGGGGCATCGAACTTGTGGGCTTCGTCGAGCTTGTCGAGCAGCTGACGCTTCACGCGCATGCGGGTGGCGCCGGCATATTCGGCGGCCAGACGCGCGCGCGCGGCTTCCTTGAGCTTGTCGAGCGATTCCATGCCGAGCGACTTGGCGAATTCGTCGTCGACCACGGTGTCCTTCGGCGCTTCCACCAGCGTGGCGGTGGTCTCGAATTCAGCGGCCTTACCGGCCAGCTCGGCGCTGGCGTAGTTTTCCGGGAAGGTCGACTTCACGACCCGGGTCTCACCGACCGCCATGCCGATCAGCTGATCTTCAAAGCCCGGAATGAAGGTACCCGAACCGATCACCACCGGAATGCCCTCGGCGGAGCCGCCTTCGAACGGGGTGCCGTCGATGGTGCCCTTGAACGACACGGTGACGCGGTCGCCGCTCTCGGCCTTGGCACCCTCGCCCTTGTCGGCGTAGCTGCGGTTGGCATCGACGATGCGCTTGATGGCGTCATCGACGTCGCTGTCGCTGACCTCGGCGACCGGCTTCTCAACCGAGATGGTCTTGAAGTCGGCGAGTTCGATGGTCGGCACCACTTCGATCGCCACGGAGTAGTTCAGGTCGGCCTTGCCGGCGAGCACGTCCTCGATTTCCTGCGGCTCGGTCGGCATGGTGATCTTCGGCTCGGTGGCGAGCCGGAAGCCACGCTCGGTGAAGATCTGATCGTTGCTGTCGCGAATCAGCTTCTCGAGGGTCTCGGCGGTCACCGAGCGGCCATACATCCGCTTCAGGTGAGCAACCGGCACTTTGCCCGGACGGAAGCCGTTCAGGCGCACCTTGTCCTTAAGCTCGTCGAGCCGGGCATCGACCTTGCTGCTGATGTCGCTGGCCGCAATGGTGACCTGGTATTCGCGCTTCAACCCGTCAGCGACGGTTTCCTTGACCTGCATGGCGTCAATCTTCTTCCCGCTTAACCCGGCCGAAGACCGGGATTCGTCAATGTAGTCGATGCATGGCGATGCCTGCATCGGTGGTTTGGCGGCACGTATCCTTGCGAATACGTCCTCCGGAAATTCGTCATGCGCTAACGCAAAAGCGTTTGGTGCGGGCGGAGGGACTCGAACCCCCACAACTTTCGTCACTGGAACCTAAATCCAGCGCGTCTACCAGTTCCGCCACGCCCGCGAGGAGCATCATGTCCGGCCGCGATGCCGCGGGCGGCCGGGCTTATAACATGGCTTTTGGCGTTCGCGGCAACAAAAAAGCCATCGGCTGCGGCGTCTTGCGCGCGGGCGCGGCGCTGGACAGGATTGTCCGAACGTGATCCGGATCAAGCATGACCGACGCGCCCCTCGCCTTGACCCGCCGCCGGCTACTGATCGGCCTTGCCGCCACCGGCCTGATGGCCCGTGCCGCGCCCGCCGCGCTCGCCGAAGTGCAGCGGCCGCTTGAGCTGACCGCGCAAATCGGCGCACGCGCGCTGCGCCCCGGGCAACCCGATACCGCATTGGCCACGCTGCTGGCCAGCCCCGGCGACGGCGTTCTGCGCTTCCAGCGCGGCGATCAATTGACGGTCAGCCTCGCCAATAGCCTGCCCGGCCCGGCGCTGCTCAGCATCCGCGGCGGCAGCACCGCCGCCGCCGAACCGCTGCTGGCGCGGCGCCCGGCCGCCCCGGGGGGGCGCGACATCTTTTCGCTGCCGCTGCGCCACGCCGGCACCGGGCTGTGCGACCTGCGGCTTTGGGGCGATGATTCGGCACCGATGCCGGTACGCGCCTTCGTGGTCGCCGAGCGCGAGCCGGTCGCGGTCGATCGCGACGAGGTGTTGCTGATCGAAGACGTCCGGCTTGATGGCGATGGCCATGCTTTGGCGCCGGGCCGCGACGCCACCGCCGCAAGCTCGCTGCTGTTGCTGAACGGCAAGCCCGGCTTTGACCTGCCGGTACGCAGCGGCCAACGGTTGCGCCTTCGCTTTATCAATGGCTGCCATCGCTCTGTGATAGCGTTCAAAATTGCCGATCATGATCTGCGGGTGATGGCGGTCGACGGCCAGCCGGCCGAGCCGTTCGTGGCCCGCGCTGGCCAAGTGGTGCTGGCACCGGGCTCGCGGGTCGATGCAATGGTCGATGCGTTGCGGCCACCGGGGTCGGAAGCGGCGATCCTGCTGCATGATGGCAGCAGCGCCCGGCCGCTCGGCAGGCTGCTCTATGGCGCCGAACCGGCGCTGCGCACGGCTCCCGCCGCCCCGCTCGGACCGTTGCCATCCAATGGCTTACCTGAGCGTCTTGATCTGAAATCGGCACTGCGGGTCGAGTTGCCGCTCGGCGGCCCGGACTGGCGCCGGCCGGCCGACCTTACCGCTACCGCCGCGCCGGCCTTCAAGCTCAAGCCCGGCCGGGTCGCGGTGCTGGCGCTCAGCAATCCCGGCCCGCAGCCGATGGTGTTTCACCTGCACGGCCACTGGTTCCGGCTGCTGGACCGGCTCGATGACGGCTGGAAGCCGTTCTGGCTCGATACGCTGACGGTCGGCGCGCAGCAGACCGAACGAATCGCGTTCGCCGCCGAACAGCCGGGACGCTGGCTGCTGGAGGCGATGGCCGCGCACTGGTCGGCGCCGCGGCTGCTGCGCAGCTACGCCGTCGAATGATGACGGCCGGCACCGCTCAATAGTCGATGCCGAACTCGTCATAGAGCCGACGGAACACCGCCGGCAGCACTTCTGGCAGATCCTCGGCGATCAGCCCCGGACCGGCCTCGCCGCCAGCCTCGCCATGCATCCAGGCGCCGATGCAGGCTGCCTCAAAAGTAGGCACATGCTGCGCCAGCAGTGCCGCGATCATGCCGGACAGCACGTCGCCGGCTCCGGCGGTCGCCAGCCACGGCGGCGCGTTGCAGGCGATCGCGGCCCGGCCGTCGGGCGCCGCCACCACGGTATCGGGCCCCTTGAGCAACACCACCGCACCGGAGCGCTCGGCGGCAACCCGCACCCGCTCCAGCTTGGAGCGCAGCGGGTTCTTGTTGCTCATGTCGCTGAACAGCCGTGGGAATTCACCCTCATGCGGGGTCAGCACCAGCTCGGCACCCGCGGCGCGGATCGCCTCGAACAGCCGGTCGGGCGCATCGGCAAAGCTGGTGAGCGCGTCGGCATCGAGCACCGAGCGGCACGGCGCCGCCAGCGCCGCCTGCACGAGTTCTCGGGTGCGATAGCCGACGCCCAGCCCCGGCCCGATCACGCAGGCATTGAAGCGGCGGTCGGACAGCAGGGTCTCGAACTCGACCGAGGTATCGACCGCGCGGATCATGATCGCGGTCAGCGCCGCGGCATTGACCGCGAGCGCATCGCGCGGCGATGCCACCGTCACCAGCCCCGCCCCGCCGCGCAGCGCGCCGCGGGCCGCCAGCCGCGCGGCGCCGGTTGCCGCCAGCCCGCCCGACAGCACTACCGCATGGCCGCGGCCATACTTATGGCCCTCGATGCGCGGCACCGGAAACGCGTTCTGCCACAGCGCCACGCAGTTCTCGAAGGTGAGCGGCTTGATCTCATCGAGCACGGCGTCGTCGATGCCGATATCGACCACCCGCACCCGGCCGCAATGCAGCCGGCCGGGCAGCAACAGGTGGCCGGGCTTGCGCCGGAAGAAGGTCACGGTCTCGACCGCGCGCACCGCGACGCCCATCACCATGCCGGTGGTGCCGTTGATGCCGCTCGGCAGGTCGATCGACAGCACCGGCGCGCCGGAGGCATTGATCGCCTCGATCACCGCCAGCGCATCGCCCTTCACCGGCCTGTTCAGGCCGGCGCCGAACAGCGCGTCGATGATCAGCGCCGGCTTCCGGATCGCCTGCGGATGGAACGGGAACACCGGCCCCTTCCATTCGCGCGCCGCCAGCGCCGCGTCGCCCTTGAGCGCCTCGCGATCGCCGAGCATGATCACCGAGACCTCGCGGCCCATCGCCATCAATTCGGTGGCGGCGATCAGACCGTCGCCGCCATTATTGCCGGCGCCGACCACCACCAGGATCGGCCCCTCTTCAACCAGGTCATGGGCGGCGCTGGCGACCGCCCGCCCCGCCGCCAGCATCAGCGCAAAACCCGATGACCCGTTGGCAATCGTCAACAGGTCGGCGCGCTGCATCTCGGGAATACTGAGGATTTCCATCATTCAAGCTCAACAAACGCCCTAACCTCAGGCAAAGTGCCGCAGGTTGCGATCGGAAGCATGCATACTTTTTAATCTTTTCGCACCTTGAGTGGGCAGCTATCCCAGCACGAGGTTTGCCTTGATATAGGTTTAGGCGACATTAACGATCTGATAATCCTTGAGGATTGGCGTTTTCGTCGAGTTGGCACAGACCCTGCTTACAAGGGGGCATGTTTCAGACTGTGGTGCCTACCGGCAAACATGAAAGTGGGTCCGACCGCCGCGATTGCGCAATGCCATCGTCCGGCCGACTCGCAGCTTTCAACCGACCGATCAGCAAGAGCTATCGATCTGGTGCGCGGAGCTTGCGCAGTTCAACCGGCCGTGCGAACGGCCGTCTATCATGTGACGTCGGAAGTGCCGGAGGACAGAGGTGAAGAAAATCGAGGCCATCATTAAGCCGTTCAAGCTGGACGAGGTGAAGGAGGCGCTGCAGGAAGTCGGCCTGCAGGGCATCACCGTCACCGAAGCCAAAGGCTTTGGCCGGCAGAAAGGGCACGCGGAACTCTATCGCGGCGCCGAGTACATCGTCGACTTTTTGCCCAAGGTGAAGATCGAAATCGTGATTGCCGATGATCTGGTCGAGAAGGCGATCGACGCGATCCGGCGCGCCGCCCAGACCGGCCGCATCGGCGACGGCAAGATTTTCGTCTCCACCATTGAAGAAGCGATCCGCATCAGGACGGGTGAATCCGGCCTCGACGCGATCTAACCCAGCCACCAACCTCAAACCCATCACCCTGGCGGCCAGCATCGGTTGCCAATTTTCTACGACTAGCGACACAAGGGGTACCCATGACGACCGCTAAAGAAGTCCTGCAGTCCATCCAGGACAACGACGTGAAGTACGTCGATCTGCGCTTCACCGACCCGCGCGGCAAGTGGCAGCACGTCACCTTCGACGTCAGCATGATCAACGAGGACATCTTCACCGAAGGCACCATGTTCGACGGTTCCTCGATTGCCGGCTGGAAGGCGATCAACGAGTCCGACATGATGCTGATGCCGGATCCCACCACCGCCTGCATCGATCCGTTCTTCGCAGAGACCACCATGGTCCTGACCTGCGACATTCTCGAGCCGTCGACCGGCGAGCCCTACAACCGCGACCCGCGCGGCATCGCCAAGAAGGCGGAAGCTCAGGTCAAGGCCATGGGCGTGGGCGACACGGTGTTTGTCGGTCCGGAAGCCGAATTCTTCGTGTTCGACGACGTGCGCTATTCGGCCACCCCGTACAACACTGGCTTCAAGCTCGACTCCTCGGAGCTGCCGACCAACTCGGACACCGAGTATGAAGGCGGCAACCTCGGCCACCGCATCCGCACCAAGGGCGGCTACTTCCCGGTTCCGCCGCAGGACTCGGTGCAGGACATGCGCTCGGAAATGCTCGGCGCCATGGCCAAGATGGGCGTCAAGGTCGAGAAGCATCACCACGAAGTCGCTTCGGCCCAGCACGAGCTCGGCATGAAGTTCGACACCCTCACCCACATGGCCGACCAGATGCAGATCTATAAGTACTGCATCCATCAGGTCGCCCACATCTACGGCAAGACCGCGACCTTCATGCCGAAGCCGGTCTATGGCGACAACGGCTCGGGCATGCATGTGCACCAGTCGATCTGGAAGGATGGCAAGCCGACCTTCGCCGGCAACAAGTATGCCGACCTGTCGGAAACCTGCCTGCACTACATCGGCGGTATCATCAAGCACGCCAAGGCCATCAACGCCTTCACCAACCCGTCGACCAACTCCTACAAGCGTCTGGTCCCGGGCTATGAAGCGCCGGTGCTGCTCGCCTACTCGGCGCGCAACCGTTCGGCCTCGTGCCGCATCCCCTACACCACCTCGCCGAAGGCCAAGCGCGTCGAAGTGCGCTTCCCGGATCCGATGGCCAACCCGTATCTCGGCTTCGCCGCGATGCTGATGGCCGGCCTCGACGGCATCAAGAACAAGATCGATCCGGGTCCGGCGATGGACAAGGACCTGTACGATCTGCCGAAGGAAGAGCTGAAGCAGATCCCGACCGTTTGCGGCTCGCTCCGTGAAGCGCTCGAGAACCTCGACAAGGACCGCGCCTTCCTCAAGGCTGGCGGCGTGTTCGACGACGACTTCATCGACAGCTACATCGAGCTGAAGATGAGCGAGGTTGCGCGCTTCGAAATGACGCCGCACCCGGTCGAGTTCGAGATGTACTACTCGAACTGATCGCGGCGCGGCTTTTGCCGCGTCTCGCAATGGATCAAGGCGCCCTGGTCACCTGGGGCGCCTTTTTCTTTTCATGGTGCTTTCGTGGCCCGCGGCCATCGGCCAAGGCCATGGCGCCGATGTGATGCGCCGTCACGACCGTTGATCTTGCGGTTAGTTGGCGGGCGCGTAGCATGGCCGCGGCCAAGGCTGCAGATCGCAGCCAAGCGCCGCTCGACAAGTCATGATTGTCCAAGCTTGAGGTAACATCATCCAGCCCAGCACCGGGATCGCGCGCGGGCAAGCGACCGCGGCACCCGGATCATCCACACTGATCGCGCGATTGATGATCGGCGGCGGCATTTTGCCAAGTTCCGGTCATGGCGCGCTGTCATGCTGGGGCACTCGGCTGGGGAGCCGCGCAATGCCCGCCTCCCCGCCATTGATGCGATGCGCTGGTTTGCGGCGGCCGCCGAGGTGGCTGCGCGGAAACCGGAGCGGACTGCTTCTCGTCATCCGCCGCGGCGACCGCTGCCGGCGCAACTCGAAAGGAGCTGCCATGTCGAACTCCGATCTCACCCAAGCCTATCTGGAATGGACCAAGCAGAAACTCGATGAATCGGCCGCCACCCTCGCCAAGGTCGAGGAAGCGGTCGGCAAGCTTGCCGAAGGCGCCAGCGCCAAGAGCGCCGAGGCGCTGGCGCAGCTGCGCGCCGCCCAGGACGCCTTCAAAGTCAAGGTCGATCAGCTGTCGGCCGATCTTGGCGCCTCCAAGCAGGTGACCGACGCCGCGCTGCAGGCGGTGTCGGCGCAATGGACCGAGGTGGAATTGGCGTTCCAGAAGTTTTTGGCGACCTCCGGCGATCAGGCCAGCCTGGTCAAGGAAACGCTGGCGGCACGCGCCGAAGCGCAGCGGCAATCGGTGCAGGCGGCGATGCAGGCCATGCACAGCAACGCCGCGGCCGCGGTCGATCAGGGCCGCAAGGATGTTGAATCGGCGCTGCGGCGCTGGACCGAGGAAGCCGAAAAGACGCTCGGCCCCAAACTGACCCAGCTGTCAGCGGCCGGCGACGAAACCTGGGATGCGTTGAAGAGTGGGCTTGGCGAAACCGCGGCGGTCTATGAGCGCACCTGGAGCAAAATCTCGCAGGCGTTCTCCAAGATCAAATAGCGGCACAATCGAATAGCCAGGCCGGAGGCGTGGGCTTTGATCAGCCCTCGCCTTCCACCTCTTCAAAATGCCGCTCAGCCTGCTGTTGCCGCTCGGCCGAGGGGCGGATCATCTCGCTGCGCAGCGCGTCAAAACGCTCCTGCGCCTGGTGCGCGCGCTGATCGATGAAGGCGATCACCTGCTCGCGCGGCAGCGGCCCGGTGCTGATCGGCCGCGAGGCAAAGCCGATGGTCTCATCGACATAGAACGCGCCGTCCTCGTCGCGCCGCGCCGTCCATTTGAAGCGCAGCGAGTCGAGCGGTCCGGGGCCAGAGCGCGAATAGCCCTCGATCTCCTCGTCGGACATCTCCACAGAAGGTACAGCCGCCGCCGTCGTGGCTGGCGTTTCATCGTCGGGCTGCTCGTCCTGCGCCGTCTCAGTCTCGACCTGTTCAGCCGTGTCAGCCGGTTGCGCTTGCTGTTCTTCGGCTTCGGCCGGCTCGGCGCTGTCGGCATCGGGTTCGGCAACGTCGGTGACTTCCGTTTCGGCAGCCGCCTCAGTGACCGCAGCTTCGGAGCCGGCCTCGGCCTCTGCAGCGCCCTCGCCGGCCTGATCAGCGACGGCTTCGGTTTCAACCTTGTGGTCGCCGTCCGCTTCACTGGCTTCGGACGCCGCCTGAGGCTCGTCGGCGCCGCCCTGCGCGCTGGACGGCGCGGCCGCCTCTTCCGCCTGGCGGGCGTCGCCTTCCTGCGCCGTCGCTGGTTCGGCAGGAGCCCGCCGCGACGGTCCAAAAATGCTGGCGATCGCGGCAAGCGCGGAATTGGTGGGATCGTTCTGGGTCAAAATAGGTCCTCGACAGAGGTCTGGATGGCGAGCAACCGGCTGAAACGCCGGCTGCCGGACGGTTGTTCCAGAAACCTCATGGCTTTTTTAGGCGCAATTGGCCGGATGTCGAGTTTTCCACGGTGGTGGACCGCGGCGCTAAGCAAGCGCCTCGCAACAGCAATTTTGGCGCAGCGCGCCGCGCTACAATCGAGTACCGGCACATCCTGTCGCACCCAGGCATATGAGTCGCCGCAAAGCAAGCCCGTCGCGGGCTCAAATACCGCCCCTGTGAACATCGGGTGCAGCCCGGCCCGGTACTGTTCCAGGCCGCTTTTTCCCTTCAAAAACACCGTGGACTCACTGATACTTGACCGATCAGGAGCCGGGACCGGCCTGCAGACATCCCCATTTTCCACCACATTTAGTGTTTCGTTTAGAGACCCGCACTAATCCTTGACGGGTCAGAGGGAGTCGGCCTAGGTTTGCCCCGTTCGGCGCCGTTGTTTCTTCAGTCCCGCCGGACGCTTCCATATCGGGCCCAGCACGCCAGCTCCGTCAACCATAGAGGTAACGGAGGAAGGCGCGTCTGTGCCTGTTTCATGGACCCAAACGGGGCTCAAACCGGGCCCAAACGTTGGGCTCACAGCTGGGCTTGGACCGGCCGGCGCGATCCGGCGGGCGGGCTCGGCCAAACAGACCGCATAACGGTCTGAACCAGTATCGAGGCGTTGAACAAGCAGGACCCTCCCGGCATTGCCGGCCCGGGGTCAGGCGCAGAGTAAACAGGACCGGGACCACCCGGCCGCCGCGGGCAAATGCCTGCATGTGACGACAATCGCCGGCGCGCCTAAGGCGGAGACGGCAACGAGAACGGGGCAAGACCATGCGAATCGAACGGCGCTACACCAAGGACGGCCAGTCTCCTTATGCGGAGATTGCGTTTCGGCTGACCACCAGCGAGATTCGCAATCCGGACGGCTCCGTGGTGTTCCGGCTCGACAATGTGGAAGTGCCTGAAAGCTGGTCGCAGGTCGCCTCCGACGTGCTGGCGCAAAAGTATTTCCGCAAGGCCGGCGTCGCTGCGCGGCTGAAGAAGGTCGAAGAAGAGACCGTGCCGTCCTGGCTGTGGCGTTCGGTGCCGGACACCGAGGCGCTCGCCAAGCTGCCGGAGAATGAGCGCTACGTCAGCGAGATTTCCGCCAAGCAGGTGTTTGACCGCCTCGCCGGCTGCTGGACCTATTGGGGCTGGAAGGGCGGCTATTTCGAGTCTGAGGACTCCGCCCGCGCCTTCTTCGACGAGCTGCGCTTCATGCTCGCCAAGCAGATGGTCGCGCCGAATTCGCCGCAATGGTTCAACACTGGCCTGCACTGGGCTTACGGCGTCGATGGCCCCGGCCAGGGTCACTACTACGTCGATTACAAGACCGGCAAGCTGACCCGCTCCAAGTCGGCCTATGAACACCCGCAGCCGCATGCCTGCTTCATCCAAGGCATTGAGGACGACCTCGTCAACGAGGGCGGCATCATGGACCTGTGGGTGCGCGAGGCCCGGCTGTTCAAATATGGCTCCGGCACCGGCTCCAATTTTTCGCGCCTTCGTGGCGAGGGTGAAAAGCTCTCCGGCGGCGGCCGCTCCTCCGGCCTGATGAGCTTCCTCAAGATCGGCGACCGTGCTGCCGGCGCGATCAAGTCGGGCGGCACCACGCGCCGCGCTGCCAAGATGGTGGTGGTCGATGTCGATCACCCCGATATCGAGGCCTATATCGATTGGAAGGTGAAGGAGGAGCAGAAGGTCGCTTCGCTGGTCACCGGCTCCAAGATCAACCAGAAGCATCTCAAGGCGGTGCTGAAGGCCTGCGTCAACTGCCAGGGCTCGGGCGACGATTGCTTTGATCCGGAAAAGAACCCGGCGCTGCGCCGCGAGATCAAGCTCGCCCGCCGCGCGCTGGTGTCCGACAACATGATCAAGCGCGTGATCCAGTTCGCCAAGCAGGGTTTTAAGGATCTCGACTTCCCGACCTATGACACCGACTGGGATTCCGAGGCCTATCTCACCGTCTCGGGCCAGAACTCCAACAACTCGGTATCGCTCAAGGACGACTTCCTGCGCGCAGTGGAAACCGACGGCGATTGGAACCTGACCGGCCGCACCACCAAGAAGGTGGTGAAGACGCTGAAGGCGCGCGATCTGTGGGACAAGATCGGCTACGCCGCCTGGGCCAGCGCCGATCCCGGCCTGCACTTCAACACCACCATGAACGACTGGCACACCTGCAAGGCGTCCGGTGAGATCCGCGCGTCCAATCCGTGCTCGGAATACATGTTCCTGGACGACACCGCCTGCAATCTGGCCTCGGCCAATCTGCTGGCGCTCTATGACACCGAGCAGAACCGCTTTGACATCGATGCGTTCGAGCATCTGTGCCGGCTGTGGACCATCGTGCTGGAAATCTCGGTGCTGATGGCCCAGTTCCCGTCAAAGCAGATCGCCGAGCTGTCTTACGAGTTCCGCACCCTCGGTCTCGGCTTTGCCAATATCGGCGGCCTGTTGATGACCATGGGCCTGTCCTACGACTCCAAGGAAGGCCGCGCGCTGTGCGGCGGCATCGCCGCGATCATGACCGGCACCGCCTACGCCACCTCGGCCGAGATGGCGCAGAAGCTTGGCCCCTTCCCCGGCTACAAGAAGAACGCCGAGCACATGCTGCGGGTGATCCGCAATCATCGCCGCGCCGCCCATGGCGAAGCGCGCTGCTATGAAGCGCTCGCCGTCAATCCGGTGCCGCTCGACCACGAGTCCTGCCCGCAGCCGCAGGTGATCGAGCACGCCAAGGCCGCCTGGGACAAGGCGCTGGCGCTCGGCGAAGCCCATGGCTATCGCAACGCCCAGGTCACCGTGCTGGCGCCGACCGGCACCATTGGCCTCGTGATGGACTGCGACACCACCGGCATCGAGCCCGACTTCGCGCTGGTGAAGTTCAAGAAGCTGGCCGGCGGCGGTTACTTCAAGATCATCAACCGCGCGGTGCCGGCGGCGCTGCGGGTGCTGGGCTATCCCGAGCACCAGATCGCCGAGATCGAAGCCTATGCGGTCGGCCACGGCTCGCTCGCCAACGCCCCCGCGATCAACCACAGCACGCTAAAGGCCAAGGGCTTTGATGACGACGCGCTCGCCAAGGTCGAAAAGGCGCTGCCGACCGCGTTCGACATCAAGTTCGCCTTCAACAAGTGGACGTTCGGCGAAGAGTTTTTGCGCGATACGCTGAAGATCGACGCCGAGGCGATGGCGCAGCCGAATTTCGACCTGCTGACCACGCTCGGCTTCAGCAAGCGCGAGATCGACGCCGCCAACATCCACATCTGCGGTGCCATGACCGTGGAAGGCGCGCCGCATCTCAAGCCCGAACACTATGCGGTGTTCGACTGCGCCAATCCGTGCGGCAAGATCGGCAAGCGCTATCTGTCGGTGGAAAGCCACATCCGCATGATGGCGGCGGCGCAGCCGTTCATCTCCGGCGCGATCAGCAAGACCATCAACATGCCGAACGACGCCACGGTCGAGGACTGCAAGTCGGCCTATATGCTGTCGTGGAAGCTGGCACTGAAGGCCAACGCGCTGTATCGCGACGGCTCAAAACTGTCGCAGCCGCTCAACGCGCAGCTGATCAGCGACGATGAGGACGAAGACGACGCGCTCGAGGCATTTTTGGAGAAGCCGATGGCGGCGCGCGCCGCGCACGTCTCCGAAAAGGTGGTGGAGCGCCTGGTCGAGCGCATCGTGGTGATGCGCGAGCGTGAGCGCATGCCCGATCGACGCAAGGGCTATACCCAGAAGGCGGTGGTCGGCGGCCACAAGGTCTATTTGCGCACCGGCGAGTATGACGACGGCCGGCTCGGCGAAATCTTCATCGACATGCACAAGGAAGGCGCGGCGCTGCGCTCCTTCATCAACAATTTCGCGATCGCGGTGTCGCTCGGCCTGCAATATGGCGTGCCGCTCGAGGAATATGTCGATGCCTTCACCTTCACCCGCTTCGAGCCCGCCGGCCCGGTGCAGGGCAACGACTCGATCAAATACGCCACCTCGATCCTGGACTACGTGTTCCGTGAGCTGGCGGTCAGCTATATGGGCCGCTTCGACCTCGCCCATGTCGATCCGACCGAGAGCGGCTTTGACGCGCTCGGCCGCGGCATCGCCGAGGGCAAGACCCCCGATGGCAGCGCCCCTGCCCCGGCCTCGGCGACCAAATATCTGTCGAAGGGCCTGACCCGCTCGCGCACCGACAATCTGGTGGTGATGCGCCAGCCCTCCGGCGCCGAGACCGCGCGCAGCGTCTCGACCGCCAACGTCACCTCGCTGGGCGGCAGCCACAGCAGCGCGCGCGTGGCCGATCAGATCGAAGGCACCACCGCGTTGAAGCAGGAGGCCGAGCACGATCTGTCGCCGACTGAAAAGCTCGAAGCGCTGCAACGGGGCAAAACCACGCCGGTGCGCGAACAAGCCGCGCCCTCCAAGGCCGAACGCCGCGCGGAAGCGAAGGCCAAGGGCTATGAGGGCGAGATGTGCTCGGAGTGCGGCAACTTCACCCTGGTGCGCAACGGCACTTGCATGAAGTGCGACACCTGCGGCTCAACGACGGGGTGCAGCTGAGCTACTAGTCCACTGTGGGTCACCCCATAAAGGTGCATTTCACCCCAAATCGACGTCGCGGCGCACCCCATAAGCGCGTCGCATTTGGACGAAGCTGATTTTGTGCCGAAGCTCCCAAGCCACTCGGGAGCATAAAAAATCGGAGTATTCCGCGGCGGTCACGTGATCGCCGCGGAATCGCAAACCGAACGAAACATGAATCAACCATGAGATGCGACCGTGATGCGTTACCTCGAATCCGTTGAGCCATAGGAAGCAGTCTCGGCACCGCACGGCACTCTCCGCCCGTTGCAGGTTCCGCCTGCCTAATTCGGACGACCGGCACGATCACCGCTCGAGCCGACAACAGAGTTGGATGCCATGAAGTTAAAGACGGCGCGTATTCAGAATTACCGAAGCATTCGTGACACGGGCGACTTTGAGGTCGAGGCCGCTAAGACAATTCTTGTCGGACCGAACGAGGCGGGCAAGACGGCTGTCCTGCAAGCCCTGCAGCAGATCAATCCTCCAAAGGGGGTGAAGCCCTTCGATCCATTGCGTGACTATCCTCGCGCAAAATACAACGACATAAGCACTAAGAAGGTCGACCCGAAAAACGTGCCTGTCGCGACCGTGACGTTTACGCTGGACGAGGCCGACCTCGCTGTGCTTCCGGCCTCCATGAAAGAGATCAAAGGCTACTCGTACACCCGCTATATCGCTAACAACACGTCGCACTTCTTGATCGGCGCACCGACACTGCCGACGGTTGGAACAATCAGGAAGGATGCTGTCCGACTTGCGTCCCACGTCGACGGCCGGACACCGACCGCAGAAGGTGGTTTAAACTCGACTGTACAAACAGACACACTCAACGGCCTGTTGAAGGATTGGCGCGACGAACAAGTGCTGACGGCAACGCTGGCAGTGTCTTTGAAGCAGTGGGCGGACTCACTGATCGCAATCGCCGACGTGTCCGAGGATGCCCGCATCGACCGGTTGGTGTCGGCATGCTCAATCGCTTCTGACCACGAAGCGGCTCTCAAAAATCTAAACGAGAGAATCCCCGTCTTCGTCCTGTTCAGCAACTATTTTCGCGTACGCCCTCTCATCCATCTCGGTCACCTCGCGGATCGCCTGGACTCGAACATCCTGGATGACGAGCAGTACGATTACGGTAACAAGTGCCTGTTGCAGCTGCTAGGATTCACGGCACGGGAACTGTCCGACCTCGGCAAAGCGCCCGAGCCGCCCGCGAACGAGCCTGATGCTCTCCAACGATATCGCGACCAGCTAGACAAGCGCAAATACCAGCTCAACGCTGCGAGCGTGCAGCTCACGACAGAGATTCGCTCGGTATGGAAACCGTCCAGTTCTAGGCCTGAGGCAGATCGCCTTCGCCTCGACGCCGACGGCCAGTACTTGAAGGTCGTTATAGAAGATGAACTCGGCGTTGAGATCGAACTGGATCAACGCTCGGAAGGATTCCAGTGGCTGGTATCCTTCTTCGTCGTGTTTTTCGCCGAGGCGGCAGACAAGCACCAGAATGCAATCCTCTTGCTGGATGAGCCGGGCATGAGTCTGCATGCGCTAAAGCAGCGAGAATTTCGTGACACTATCACAAAGCTCGCCACCAAGAACCAGACCATCTACACGACCCACTCGCCTTTTCTGGTCGGCCCAAACGAACTCGACCGCGTCCGCGTCGTGGAATTGAACGACCGTAACATTGGCACCAAGGTGCACACTACCATCACCTCCAGTGACCCGGCTGCATTGTTGCCGCTTCAGGAGGCGCTTGGGTATGACTTGGCGCAGAGCCTTTTCGCCCAGCAGCGGAACCTCGTACTCGAGGGGCTGACCGACGAATGGTATCTCGCGGGCACGGCAGCGCTTCTCGCCGACAGCGGTCACGTCAAGCTCAACGATAAGATCGCGCTAGTCACCGCGGACACTGCGGGAAAGGTCGTGTACTTCGCCACGATCTTGCATGCCCATAATCTTAAGGTCGCAGCCCTGCTGGATTCCGACAACGCTGGGGACGCCGCGGCCGAACAAGACACGCTCGTCCATAAACTCGGGCAAAAGGGCATCCTGCGTACGAAGGACTTTGCGCCGCACGTGGCCAAAGCGGAAATCGAGGATTTACTGCGCGACACTCTCCCGATCATCGCCAGGGATCAACTCGGATGGGATATCGTTGATCTGGCCGCCCAGCATTCCAATCGTCCACTCGTCGACATTTTCTCCGGCGTGGCTGGCTTCAGCAAGTACAAGCTTGCAAAAGCGTTCCTACGTTGGACTCGGGACAATAACGCTGACGCACTCTCTGACATGGAACGAGAGGCTTGGGCCAAGCTCATCACCGCCATCAACGGCGCGTTGAAGTAGCCCCACTTGGTTAGACTGTTCTGATACCTAAATCAGGATTCGATAGAAATCGATTGTAAGTCTTGGCCGGGATACCCATAACCCCGGCCGAGTACGAGACTAACGCAACGTCTGTTGTGCCCCTACAGCGACCGACTTCATGAGGCAGCGCATTATATGGCGATGGGCGAGAAGCGGTCATACCTGCTTGAACGGCTTCCGTTCCATCGGCGGAAAAACTCTCGGCTCGGGCGTAACAAGATCATGTGGCTAGTCACGCGACCGCCTGTTCATTACTTCCTGAACCTTCGAACCGTGCTTTTCCAGAAAAGTCGTTCTAGCCCGATCAAGTACTGCCTGGGTTGCCTCACTTGTGAGCCACATAGGCTCGTCTGGAAATGTATTGGCCTCGAATAGCTTGCTCCAGAAATCGTCTCTTTCCATATCTGTAGTCAGCCCCGCTACTTCGCATAGAACGTCAAACGGGCTACTCCTTCCGCAGAGGCCTGCAAGCTCGTCGTATTTCAGTGGGGCGGTCATAATTATCTCGCCTTGACGAAACTTGAAGTACATAAGGGCATCTGCATTTGGTCCGCCCTGTGCATGAAATTTCGTGACGGCGTTATTGAAGGCAAGGTCGGCCCACAAGGCAGGAATATTCACAAGCACCTCGCCCGGCTGAGGCAGGTGAGCGAAAACAGCGGCGAACGTGCCGCATCGAAGCGGATCCTTAAAGTCTTGCGCAAACTTTTTGTTAGCGGTCCAACTCGCGAGCCCCTCGTCTATAAAACCATTCAAAAACAATGGCCCAAGGTCACCGCCGTTTTGAATGTTATTGGGGACTAGAAAGCGCTTTCGATAGCAAGTCGTGTCTGCGCTCCTAAACTGTTTTGGCAGGTTCTCCGAATGCACGGCGTCGGTTAGTTCCTCTGCCAGAACTAACCGCCGATCCTTATCTTCGCGCCAGCCTCGCTGCCACGCGCCGATTGCAGAGAGAAATCTCTCAGAAAACTTCATGTCTCCCCTCGCTAATCTACAGCATCTCTGGTTGCCCTCACAATTGCACCATTCAGTCGGCGGGTTAGCCGGGAGTCACCCCTTTGTCCGCTATTGGTTATTTTCGACGCACTTTGCTGCGATTGAAGGCTAGTTGACGTCCGCTCCATGAAGATAGGCCACACCAATGGGGCGATCATTTTGGTGGAGGACCGTTTGGCATGATCCATTCATAGCCAGTTTTCCGCTTGAGTCTCACCAGGATCTTTTCCATCTTTTCGACGGTGAAATGATCCAGAAAGCTGACCAGTTCATGCCACTCTGTGGCACCTCCGATATGATATCCGAGAGTAAGACCGAATTTGAGGAAGAAGCGATCACCGTCGAATTGTAATTCTAGCGCATTGGAAACGGAGTGGTGGTCATCGTTGTGCGCAAATCTTTTGTTCCGCATCTCAAGGATTTCGTCGTGAACGCTTCGGAGCTTTTCCGGAAGAATTTTGCGATCGAAGCCACTTCCGCTTCCACCTTGATGGAGACGCACATAGGCCACGACAAATGCCGTCGTAAGCATGTCGAGCTCCATAATTGAGTCCATGTTGGTGTCGAATTTGTATTCCGACAGGCGTTTTTGCGCATGCTTCAGAGCCACGAGGGATGTAAAAGAGTTTGATATTCGGGCAAGTTGCTGCAGCTCCCTCTCGGCCGACTCCAGGGCCGCGCGTCCATTGTCCGCCATCGCCTTAAAACTATTGCGCCACTCTTCTGGAAGAAGGTGAAACGCCTCTTCCGGCAGCATGTAATATTCGTCGTCCTGCTCTATCTCGTATCGATCGGCCTTCATTTGGTTCTCACTGGTGCCCGTTGCTTCGTATCTCTTCTATTTCCATTGGCCAATGACCGAAGCCGTTTCGTCAATCCACTATCGGCAATCGATTCAGCGCAAAGGAAGCGTCGGCGCGTCATCCTTCTTAACGCCTTTGGCGACGATCTTGAGAGTGCCGTCGGGCAGTGGCCTCTGATGTGAGAGTGCCTCATCGGCAGGCGCATTCATCCAGACCTCGATTTCCTGAGGAGTCGTCAGAATGACCGGCATCGCCTTCGGGTGGATCTCCCTCACCTCAGCATTCGGATCCGTCGTCAGAAAGCCGAAAAGATCGTTGGTTGTCTCGCCCTCGCGAATCTTCCGGACGGACGTCCAAGTGGTCCATAGCCCAGCGAAGGCGGCCAAGGGGCGGCTTTCGTCGAATGCGAACCAGATATCGCCTCCCGCCTCTTTGTTGAACTCGCTGAAAGAGGAAAAGGGTAAAATGCAGCGGTGCTCAACGCCGAGCCATCGCTTCCAATGTTTGCTTTGAACGTTCCGAATATTGGTTGTACCGCTGTCCGGCTCCATCCGGAGCAACTCCTTGAAATCGACCACCTTCCCTTTCGCTTCTAGCTTTTGAGCGCGCTTCTTCGCCGCGGCCATCAGTGCAGCTTGCGATGACGGCATGCCCCAACGAGCTAGCGTCAGTTCTCGACCATCTGGTCCGTTGCGGATGATCGGTGCCATGTAGTCGGGGAAGACGCCTGGCATTGGCTGAAGGTTGCCAGTGAGATCTCGCACGACGCCAAACAGTTTCCGGATGGCATCCTGGTTCTTCGTGATCGAATAGAGGTTGCACATCTTCATCTCGACGGAGCGACGCAACGTGCGCGCTGGCCCAACTGAAGCGAAGTGGCCATAGGACGACGCCCCGATTTCACACACTTTTTGCAGCGAAGTCGATGGGCGAGGTCGTGAATGCAGGCTGTCGATGGAAGCTTCAGCGCCGCCAGATCAACGTCGTTCGGCGTTCTGCAGCGTGAACACTCGACTTCCAGCCAAGGATAGCCACCGTTGACTGCCTGATCGACTGTTGGCGACGGCTCAACAGGTCCCCCATCCGCCCACATGCGCTCATTCCAGCTCTCGCAGAGCAACTTGTCAGCTTGCTGGATCAGGGCTTCGCCCCTCGCCCGGATTTCGACTGACCGGGTCGCCAGCATCATCGTCATTGCGCGAGCTTTGCCAAGCTCCTTCCTCAGAGCCTTTCGGTCGCCTCCAGAAAGTGGCGTCGGATGGTGCTTCGGAGCCATGCCACGCTCATGGGTCGAAGGTCAGTTAGAGCGCCCGCACGGTCGGCCAGCACCCGTCTTCCTCGTGGCGGCCCGTTCGCATCTCGCAGACTGTGCCGAGGAGCTTTCGGGTAACGTCGCCAACGCTCGCGTCCTCACCGTAGAGCCGGATCGCGTCTGCCTTCTGGATTTCGATCAACCGGTCACAGCGACGGCACGAGACGCGGAGAATCTGCCCTGCCAGCGACGACAGTCGCTGCCGAATTAAACGGCTCTCTGGGCCTTGCTGGGCTTGAGGATCGGCAATGACCGCTCGCGAGTACTCCTCGGGCATCTCGTGCCCTGTATGGCTCTCCAGAGCGCCTTTCCGACGTGTTTCGGCGGCCAGCCTCTCCATTTGCTTTGGTGTGGGCATACGCCAGCTTGCAGGTCGATCAGACATGGCGCATAAGAACATACCGTGAACACGGAGTCCAGCCTGAAGAGGTGGCAAAAAGTGGAAGCTGGTGGGAGCCAGGCTCCGCGGCCGCCGCTTTCTCAATGCAAAGCTTTCCGCAGCAATTGCTGCGTAGAGATTTCGCCGAGACCTCTCATCTGCCCCGGATCGCACAATGAATTTGCTGAATTTACCATCGACGGTATGCGCGATAGGCGACGTACACGGGCGCGCTGACCTGCTTAGGCTCCTGATCGACTTTCTCGATGACCGGTCAGCCCAAGCGCCGCAGCCCCCTCGCGTCTACTTCCTAGGAGACATCGTTGACCGCGGGCCTGACAGTCGCCAAGCAATGGAAATCGTTTGCGAGACGCTCCGCCGCTGGCCCGATAGTCGCTTCATTATGGGCAATCACGACTGGCTATTTCGAGACGGTTTGACATCGCAATTGCTGGTGCACGATTGGCTTGAACGCGGGGCGATCAACACCCTCGCCTCATACCTAGGTGACTCGGACTCATACACCTTCGACGATCTCTGCCTCATCAAAGATCGATATCCCGAACATCTCCGCATTCTTCAGTCCGCATCCCTAATCGAACGCGTCGGCAAATATGCATTCGTTCATGCTGGAATCGACCCTTGCCGTCCAATTGATAAGCAAGATTTGAAGGTTCTTCTCCAAATCAGGGGGCCGTTCTTAGATCATGCAGGACCGCTGTCGCACATTGTCGTCCACGGTCACTCTCCGCTGACGCCTCCGTACCCTGTTGTGACTGAAAACCGGATTTCGATAGACACCAGCGCCGTCTACTCTGACGTCTTAACGATGGCTTTGATTGACACGGAGAGCGACCGTATTCAGTTCTATTCAACTGACCATAGTGGAAGTGTGAATGAGGTCGATCCGGTTCGTCTCGATCGCGGGTTCGGAACCGTCGGCGCTCGACTCCACGAAGTCAACGGTCAACTGTGCACTCTTCCAATGCGCGCTAATTGCGTCGAGCAGAAGGTTCGATGATTGTTACGCCGTTCGAGGCTGAATTATTCTCATCGTACGGGCGCGGCGCACCACACTTCCGGGAAAAGGGCGAGTGCGATCTTACCTGGCACACTATCGCGATCAATTTGACCAACAGTGCGTGCCTTGAGGACTTTCTTGCGAACACTCTCAACCTCAAACAGCGCCTGCCTGTCAGTCAATTGAGCGAACGTGCGGACAAGCCGTATGTATTGCTGCCTTCGCTCGACGTAGAGGAAGCTGTTCAGCAATTCGACCAGATTCTGTTGTTGTGACCCGACCGGTTGGCCATCGACCAGCGAAAGAAGGCAATTGACCAGCGCGTCAATGTCAAATTCGTGAAGTTCATTGACGCCAGTTTCATTTAGCTCGAGTTTTGCGACGAGTTCTGCATATAGAATTTGGCGATCATCCCAGTTGGTGCCCTTGTATCCAAGCGCTCCGCGCCAGCGGGTGAGAAAGTCTTTATGCCATGGTGGCCTCGATGGCACCGCGTTGGCGCGGCCTCCATTGAGCCAGTTGAGGCTGGCTAGGCCAACGAGTTTAGAACACCACGAATCCCCATCCATCCAAAATACTCGAAGGATTACGTCATGACTTTCTTTCGAGAGCATGATCGTTTGGTCGTCCATCGAGAACAGGTTCTTGTCGTGAGAGTAGAAAATGTCCTCGAACGAGCTCAGTAACCGACGGTCTGTTGCAGGCGGCTCGAAATTCCAGGTCAACCACAACAGGCGAATAGACGCGCTCTCATAGAAAGCTTCGCGCTGAACGATGATCGGTATCTGTGTGGTTGCCAGTTGAACCTCGACGGCTAGCGGCACGCCGTCATAGATCGCACGGACATCAGGGCGACGCCGTCCGTCTTCTTGGACAAGATATTCGTCAACCACGACGCTTCCCGCCGTCGTGCGAGGATCTCCCGCCAACAATTCACCAACGGTATTTTTGAGTCTGAAATGAAGAGGGCTTTCCTGTGCGCCATCGAATTGACTTGCACTGACCGCGTCGACACCGAGCGATGTCCCAGTCCACCACGGGCAATTACGTGACAAACCTGGATGATGCTTCCAATACGGATGACCAGTCCTGCCCTCGCGGGGTGCATAGACAGCATGACCGCAGCATTCGCAGACGTAGCGTGGTTGTCTATCCAGGCGCGCCCTCGTCGCAGCACGGCGGACGATTTGATATTCGTCCTTACTCATCGCCATCAGAGCATCGCTAGAAATGGTCTGCATCGATGCAAGATCAACAGCCCGCTTCAGTGTTCTCCTGTATAAGACCTCCCCCATTTATCCGAAACCCTAGAAGCTGGTGTATCGATTGACGTAGTCCATCTCACTCTCAACTTCGACTAGCAGTTTCTGTTGGCTATCCGCAGCGCCGTTTGGTAATTATTGCCTTCCCGGCGCTCCCTGCGACCTGGCCGAAGTGATCAATGATATTTCTCACCTCGGTTATCGAAGGCAATTTTCGTTCCTTCTAAGACGTCAACGACGGCCTTATTCAGAATTCCATCCTCGATTGACCCGGACTGATACATAATATGTATCCCATTCCGCCTTTCGAGCGTTGCGTGAATGATTTGCTCAGCATCGCACACAACTGCTAAGTTTGGATTGTGCGTGACCATGATGATCTGTCGGGACTTTTTGGCCTCGTTAACGACCGGAACCAGGAGGCTCACGACCGTTTCGTTGTCCAAATTCTCTTCTGGTTGATCTAGCAGAATTGGGTTTCGACCTTTGTCCACAAGCAGATAGAAAATCAACAAGAGCGCGCCCCGTTGCCCAGGTGACAACTGCTCAATAGGTGTGCCTTGAAATAGCAGAGTATATTTTGGCTCTAGGTACTGGAGGCCGAAGAGATAATTATAGACATCTGCCGGGCTCTTTTCCTTCCGCATCAGGGCGCGGATTCCAGGAATGTCAGGCACAGACAGTGCGGCTGTCGCCGACAGCAAGGTTGCAACGTCCGAAGCAAAGCTTTTCGCGTCATCGGCACTGTCAAATCGATACTTTTCAAATCGGCAGCGGATCGCTGCGAAACTCTCATCCTCGCCCCGAAGGTCGCCAGCATTCTGCTTGACCATTCCGAACAAGTTGGAGCCGACCGCTTCAGGTGACCCCAACAACCGGGCTTGGAACTGAAGTTGATATTCCTGACGAATTAGAGCGTTATCCTGAATTAGCTTTTGCAGCGGAGCAAACAAGCCTTCGCGAGCAGATCTCTGCTCCTCCAAGACAGAAAATATTTCCATGGTGGTATCAAGCCGAGATGCTTCAAGAGACGCAAGCGTGGTTGGAAGTGCCTGTATCTGAGAAAGGCGCTTTTGTAGGCCCTTAAGGCTGTCTGGTTCGGTGTCAGAGCCCTGTATTGCGTCGAGACCATTCTGCCATACAGTCAATGCTTGAATGTAAGCTTGATATTTCTTTTGTGGTTCATTGAGGGTTGCAGATAACTGTTGCTGCTCGGCGAGAAGTTTATCTATTTCAGAGCGGTTCTTCTCAATCACCGTCTTTATGGCAGCCTCCTGCGCCACCAAAGCGGACTGCTCCTGTGTTAGGAGATCCTCGCGGATCGTCAAAGCAACAAAATCTGCTGACGGTATTCCAACAACGGAAAGGTCATCAGCGATCTCGGATAAGAACGACGCGAGTTGTGTCTTAAACAAGCCGACGCGCTCCGCAATATCACGCAGCGCACGTTGTTTTCTACTGATGGTCTGGATGTTGTCAGCCTCTGACTTGGCTCCCGCCTTTAGTATGTCAAGTTCATCGCTGATATTTGTAAGTCGCTCGCTGGCTGCTCTTTGAGCCTCATTGAGTTCGTCCGTAGGTTTATCGACAACGGCAGGAACGGTTGCGCTGTGTTCCTTGATCTGGTTTTCTTTAAGTCGAATCTGTTCTTCTATATTCTTTCGGACCGTGGGATGTAACTGATCTTCGATGTCGACTATCCGCTCGTTAATGGCGCGTAACGACTTGCGAAGCTCATCGGTGCGGGCTCTAAAGACCTTCTCTTGGGCTTCGATCAACTGGTCGAAGCTCAGAGCCTCAAGACGAACATTCGTAGGTACGTGAGAGAAAATGACATCTCGCAATTCTTTCTCGAATACGTCGGTTTTTCCAGACACGTGGTCGTTGCAAAGCGCCTCGAAACGGCCTTGCGGGATATATCGCACCAGCTCAACGCGCTCAGCTGATGGATCGTCGGCGAGATTCATCGAACATGGATCGCCGGCGATCCATGAGAGCGTACCAACAAACTGACGGGCCGGTTCGCCGGATTTTCCTCGGAAGCGGTCACGCTTTAAGAAGGAGAAGTGCGCGCACTGCTGTGAGTTTCCGAGTAAGGCGATAATGTCAGCAAGTGCGCTTTTCCCGCTGCCCTTGTTTCCAATTATCGCCACAAGGTCAGGGTTCAATGGTATGTCGGTTTCGTGCAGCCACGTGTCGACAAGTGTACTATTTGGCGATCGGTTGACCCCAACCCGATCTATGTAGAATGTCTTGTGGTTATTGATCCGCTCGCGTTTAGGGGGAACTCCACCAAGGAATGAGCGATTTGCAGGTTCCTTTATTGCTTGTAGTAGGCCCTTCCAAGTCGGGTCAGCCTTGATCCATGTGCGTTTACCCATTGGAAAATCGCCGTACCCGCGCTTGTCGTTCGTGCCGTTGCCGAGAAATTGATGGGCGTCGCTTCCTGAAACGGCCAATCGTGGCTTCTTGAGCGCAGCTTTAAAATTGTCGATATACTTTGCGTTGCCAGCAGTCGTTATCCCGCAAAATGCAGCCCAAAGATCAGGGTTACGAGTTTCAAAAATCGGCGAACTCTGAAAGAGGGATAACGTGTAGGCGTAGTGCTCCATATGATCGATAGAGCAAAGACCGTCATAGGTGGAAAACGGCATGAAGCCTACGGCATGTCCGTTTGGAACGCACTCGATTGCCTCTTTATAGGAGGCGACCGTTAACTCGGCGATCGTACATCCAGCGCGGTGCGCCTCTTCCTCATCTGAATCGACGGCGGATTTATCGAAGCCATGCTTCGACAACTTGTCCACGCCGACGTGGCGAGCATATGAAACCAGAGCGGCGCGAGAGAGCGGCTGGTCCGTTAGCTCAAGCCTTAGTCGGGAAAGGAAATCCCTGAGATCTTGATCGTCGATTTTGTCTGAAAAGACGACATGAGCATTTAGGCGCTTTTCCATCGGAGCAGCGAGACGCAATTCGATTCCAGGAAAGACGGTCTTTTTGAGCGATGGTGCATTGGCGTCTTCGCAACGGCTCTTGAGTGCGAACCAGCCGTCAAATGTCCAATAATCCATGAGCGCATACGCCGCTGGATTGGCGTCATTGAGAACGCGAATCATTTCGTCAAGGAGCGATCTGTTGCGGTCTTTGTCGATGCCGAAGCGTTCGCCTTCCCAATGAAAGGATGCGGGCGAGTGAATGTGCAGGTCCCACTCGCGCCATTCTGACCCCCTCGAATACATGCTACCCCCCACCGCCAAACGTGCTCTTAGACTTCTACACTAAATCAATCGCCTATATGACACGCATGCAGCGCGGCCGCGCGCCCCTGAACAGATCAGCAGCCCTGACCAATAGGCGCAACGTATCGACGATCTCGTTCTGTGCCGCCGCAGATGCTCCTGCCACGAGTAACGTCGTTAACCTGATCGGATCGGAAATTATGCGCAGCTACTAAGTTGGTATCTCAATCCCGCACGACGCGATTGAAGATCATCGCTTACTAAATCTAACGTCAGCATCGCGCTGTCATCAGTCAACCCAACGCAAAACCGCCGTTGGTCATTTCCGGGGAAAACTCGAGCAGAATAATTCCTCGTTGACATCGGCGCAAAGTTCGCTATTTGTTCTCTTCATGTCAAGCGTGATCACCCACCGCCAAGCTTCCGGAAAGCGCCTCCTGCGCCTCGATGGATCGCGCTTTTCATACATACGCTGATACCCACGATGCCCTCGTATTTGAAGGTTTCGCGGATGCCGCCCAATCCGCTTTGGGACTAGCGTATTCATGTCCAGACCCCAGCGCTCCGATCATCAGCCGCACCACATCTCGAAGCTTCTTCAGAGCGCTCAGGACGAGGCTGGTGCACTGTTCTTCCCGCCGAAGAACACGGTGCGGTGCGTGGGCCGTCCGATGTTCCGAACTCAGGTGGCGCGCGACGTTGGCTGCCTGCTTGACGTCGATCCCACGGTGATCTCTTGGACCTGCCTGCCGCTGGTGCTGAGCCGCCGTAATCGCCACCACGTTCCGGATTTCTCGGTCACCCGGCTCGAAGGTGCCAACCTGGTGGACGTCCAGCCCATGTTTGGAAAGCGGCCCGCGCTCGACTGGGTCGGTGAAGCTGCTTTGGCGCAGGGCTACCAGTACGAGACGCGCAATGAAGCCGAATTGCGTGGGAGCATCCGTCTCGAGAATGCGCGCGATCTTCTCCAATACGCGGCCTACAGACCCTCCTTGGGGGATCGCGTCCGTATTCTAACCATCCTCGAGGAGTGCGGCTCCTTGCCGCTCTCAAGCTGCCTGCAGGCCGTCCGGACCGGGCATGACGCTATAGCGGTCATCGCCTCGCTGGCGCTGCAACGTTTCATCGAGATTGAACTCGATGAAGCCCGCATTGGTCCCGGCACCATAATCTCCCGCTTCCGCGGCTGATCCCTTCCCCTTCTCCCGTCCACCTTAACCGAACGCAGCTCGTGCGTCCGGCAACAATGGAGCACGTCATGTCTTACATGGTGACAGGCCGCATTCCCGTTCCCGAGCTGCGGTCCGACATCGATCGCCTGCGTCGTCTGCTCGAAGACCTCGAGCGCATCCGGCGTGGCGACCATCCCAGCCCGGCCAGAATTGCCAGGGCACCGGTCTTAAACAACTGGGAGATGGCACAGCGCCTGGAGCTCTGCCTCACAGGCGTCGTCAACGGTCATCCGATCATCACCGACGACAAGGAGGCCTACACCTCCGCTCTGTGGGTGATTTCGCCAGAACTTGGATACGCCAGGACCTTCTCTCGCCTCTACAGGCTGGGCACTCCGTTCGTCGATCCCAGTCTCCATTGAGCGAGTCAGCTTCCAGAGGCGGCAATGAATCTTAGAAAACTCTCGAGATCGCACGTGATCCCAAGCCAACGTCCAACGGACGTCGGCTTGGTGGTCGCACGGCATCTTCTGGTTCGATCTCTAAGGCAGAACCATCTGCATCACGTCCTGGCAGGTTGCCCCTCGGTGATTGGTTTCATCCTGAGCAATCCGGCTGACGGCGACACGTTCGTGGAGGCCGGTCGGACGCTTCATGGAAATCGCAATCGATCCAAGCGGGCCATCCGTCCGGAGATTCTGCATTGGGACAGTGATGCTTCCCTCCGACGCACACGGGAAAAGGATCTCGGCAAGACGCTTGCGGACAGTGATCATGTTATTGCCTTTGCCTACGGTGCCGATGCGTTCCCGCCGACATTTCGCCTTGCGGCCGATGGAATCTTAGCCCTCCCGGTTGCCAACCTCTCGGCTCTGAAGACAGCTGCCCGGGCTGTGGGAATTCGTGGCCTGCCTGATGAGATTCTGGCGATTGCGGTTGGAGAGCCTCTCTCCCTGCTGAGCATCCTGATCAAACCAGGTCGGAGCACGCGCCATATCGTCCGGAGCCTGAGGCAGGTGAAGAAGGAACAGCTCGCGAGGAGCCGTCCCAAGCCGTCCCCAGCGCTGACTTTGGACAACCTGCATGGATTTGGCGAGGCTGCTGTCTGGGGACGTGAACTCGCCAAGGATCTCGATGAATATCGATCTGGGCAGTTGCCATGGGCAGACGTCGATCGAGGCGTCTTGGTCTCCGGACCGACTGGGACAGGCAAAACCACGTTTGCCCAGGCACTAGCCCGAACTTGCAACGTCCCTATTTACATCCATTCACTGGCGCGCTGGCAAGCGGCTGGCTACCTCAACGACCTCCTGAAGGCCATGAGGAGAGCCTTCCACGAGGCGATGACGGATGCCCCCAGCATCCTGTTCATCGACGAACTCGATTCCTTTGGAGATCGGGAAATCCTCGACGGAAAGAACGAGCAGTATACGCGAGAGGTCATCAACGCTTTCCTCGAATGCCTGGATGGCGTTGACGGCCGAGAAGGCGTGGTTGTCGTCGGTGCCACCAACCTTCCGGACAAGATCGACAAGGCTATCCTCCGGCCGGGGCGACTTGGGAAGCACGTCAAAATCCCCCTTCCCGACCTCGACGCCCGAATTGGCATTCTGCGTCACCACCTCAGGGACGACGCCGCCTCTGCCGATCTGGCCGACATCGCATCCAGGCTTGAAGGCGCTTCCGGAGCTGTGATCGAGCAGGTGGTCCGGGACGCAAGGCGAAAGGCCCGTTCCGAACGGCGTCCCCTGACCTTCGCGGACCTCCTGCACGGCCTGCCGATGCGGATTGTGCAATCCGAGGAGGCCTTCCATGAGGCCTGCGTCCACGAGGCTGGTCATGCGATCGTTGGTCATTTCCTCGGCAGCGAGGCTGGAAGCCGTCTCCTCGAATGTCAGGTACTACGGGAGGTCGGGATGGATGGTTCTGGCGGCCGCACCATCATGCAGCAGATTCCCGGCCGAAACCTTGGAAAGGCTGCTTACGTCGCCCAGATCGCGATCCTCCTCGCAGGCATCGCAGCCGAGGAAATCGTATTCGGCGACCATGCTGACGGGTGTGGCGGTTCAGACGATTCCGATCTCCGACAGGCAACGTTGGTTGCGGCCACGATGGAGGTCTCCCTCGGTTTGGGGGACAGCCTCGTTTACTTGACGTCGAGACGGCCGGACGACGTTTTGGCACGACTGCGATTGGATCCCTTGCTCCGGCAGACTGTCGCAAGGACGATGGATCGGTGCTTTCAGAGAGCGAAAGGCATCATCACGGAGCACCGGGTCGAATTCGATAGAATTGTCCGGCTTCTTGAGGACCGAGGATACGCGTCGGCGGAGGATATCGAGCATCAGATCGAGGTATGCTGAGATCGCCCGCATTTTCGATAATCCATGAACCGGTAAGTAACCTTCTAAAAGACGGGTTCCAATAAGGCAGTCTGGAGATCTAGATCCATGAATTCATCGCTGATAAATGGATTGGCTATCGGTCATCAAAGATTTCAGTTCTTGGTGACGGATTCGTCTCTCGCAGCTCGATGCGAGACATGTCCCTGGATCGTCTTCACGATCCTAACCGAAGGAGAAACGTGATGTTCGCTATCGCTCGCGCTTCCTGCTCCTTCGGATTCAGCACGTCCCTCCGCACAGGCTCAACCTCAGTGATATAGCGCTGGCGGATTCCGTCCGCTCCCGCTGTCGCCAGGATTCCCTGGCGACCACATTTGCTCGGTGCCTGCTTGGCACCGTGTCGAGGAGTCGCGTGCTATGACGATCAAAGACGAAAAGAACCCTCCCCGCCAATCGTTCGGACAGAACCAGGCTGCTGGCCCCAGCGCCGGCGGCCTGAACAACGCTAACGGCCTCCACGTCAGTGTCACGTCCGGGGGCTTTCATATAACAGGCTAACGGCCGATCCGGCGCATTCCGGAAACGCTGAGAAAGCCGATTCCAACGGCCGCCAACACGCAACCGATGCCAACGACGTCGGCAAGCGTCTTGGCATGGAGATTCGGCGACGGCGACGTACGCCTGTTAGCACCGACGCCGAGGCCGAGGTCGAACGACCGCATGCGTGCCCTGCAAAGCTCTCCAATTCAAAGCCAAATGCTCGGACGCACAAACAAAAACGCGGTCGGCGCATCGGCACCAGGCCCGGGGCAATCCGGACCGGGCAAGAGGATCACTACGTCGGAGAGGTACCAATGGTCTGCATTGGACGAAAGCTGATCGGTGCGCGCTCTATGCTCGCATTCAACTTTCTGATGATCACTGACGCGTTTACGCGTGACATCACCGAGATGAACGACAAGCCAGTGTCTTTCGATATCAACGTACGCGGCACAGTTCGGACGTGGGAGCCGCACTACATGATCGCCCACAGCGATGGCCTTCGTGAAATTGTGATGGTTCACACCGTGGCCTGGTTGATGGGCAAAAGTGACGCGTACGCGGCCTACAAGCGAGACCTTGTCGATGCCATGGCAGACGCGGCAAGCCATGCCGGGTTCGGATTTCGTCTAGTCACTGATGAGCAGGTCTACGTCCAACCGCGTCTGGCCAACGCCAAACTGCTCAGGCGTCACTTGCCTACGTTTGGAACGCCGGAGGGACATGTTGCAGCGCTCGAGGCATTGAACGTACTTCCTTCGAAGTCTTCCGTTGCCGACCTCCAGGCACGCCTTGGAAGACGCTTCGACGCATTCGTCCTGTCGCTGCAACTCGATTGGCTTGGTCACCTGCGTTTGGATCGTCGTACGGCATTTAGCAGAGCATCGACCTTCGTAAAAGTTTAGTTGCGAGTACTGCTGTGAACTTCGCTCATATTCCGGTACAGATCAAAACTGGCGGCAAGGTGCGAATCGATGGACGCCCCTACATCATCGGTGCGCCTCAGGATCAAACCAGAACCTTCACCGACGCCGAGACTGGCGCGGAACGCTCCCTGTCGTTCGAAGCAATCCAGCACATGATGCGTGCGGGCCGGATTACCACGGACGCATCGTATCGCTTGCTTCCCCCTAGCACCATCGAAAACCTCACGGTCGATTGGGGTGCGTTCTCTGAGATCGAACGCAATTCCGCATTGGCGATGTATCCGTTCGTCAAGGCAATGGATCTGCTTCCCATCAAATTCCGCGACAAGCGAAAGTACGTTGAACCGATGATCGCCAAGGTCATGAACGACGAAGCGAACACGATTCGTCCGGAAAAGCCTCCTGAGTTTCGCACTCTCCGCACGTGGTACCGACGGTGGGTTGGCGCGGGGCACGAAATTCGTGCCCTTGTGGTCAATCACCACAAAAAGGGAAATAGGACGCCGCGACGCCAGGAATGGGAGCTCGAGGAGTTCAAAGCCGGGATCGACGAAACCTATCGAAACAGAATTATGGGCACCAAGCAGGATGCCTGGAAGGCAGTTCACGACAGACTCTTGCTCCGTGCGAAACATGAAGGACTCAAGCGCTCAGAGCTTGGCGCAAGGAAGGTGATCGGCAAGCACGCGGTCAGCAAGATCATCGACAAAATGGAGGTGTATGACCTCACCTTCGTAAGGTACGGCAAGCGTGAAGCAGACATGTTGATGAGAGCGATCCAAAAGGGACCGCCGTGCAGCATGCCGTTGGAAGAGATCGAGGCCGATCATACCCCGCTAGACATGTGGGTCGTCGACAATGAGGGTCGTCCGCTCGGCCGCCCCTGGCTTACTGCGATCATCGACCGATTCTCGCGAATGATCCTTGGGTTCGCCCTCTCGTTCACCCCTCCCTCCTGGGTGAGCGTGATGGAGGCACTGCGTGTGGCTGTTCAGCCTAAGGAACGATTTCTTAGAGAGATCTGCGAGGCAGCGGGACGACCGTTTGATTTCGTAAACCCATACCCCTGCTACGGAGCAGGATGCGTCCTGTTCGTGGATAACGCACCGGAGTTTCGTTCCAACTCAATGAGGCAGACTGAGGCCGCGCTTGACATGCCGATCATCGATCTTCCGCGCGCGAGGGGAGATTTGAAGGGCCGGGTCGAACGCTGGATCGGAACGGTCAACCGTAGCGTCTCTCACAGAGCTCCTGGCACAACCAAATCCAATGTAAAGGCTCGCAGAAACTACAGGTCCAAGGAGGAAGCGTCTCTCACCCTGCCTGACATGAAGTGGGCGATCGCTAAGTACGTAGTGGACTATCACAACGTTGAAGAACACTCCATGACGGGTGAGGAGCCTCTTAAGAGGTGGCTGCGGGGCATTGCGGCTGTGGGTGAACGCCCGGCTCCGCCCGACGATCTTCTTGTTCCGCTTACGGGTCTTGTCGTCCCGCGCAAACTTGGACCGTCCGGCATTGAATTCGAGACACTTCGCTGGAACTCGAATGCGTTCTCCAGAGTGAGAAACAATATCGGTGCTAACGAGTATGTTCAGGTCAGGATTGATCCTTACGACCTGAGCACCGCTTACGTCTTCGACCCGACTGTCGACGATTACAAGAAGGCATGGGTAAAGGGCCTTCTGCAGAACGAACCCGACGTCGCAAACATGACCCTTTATCAGTTTAGGCAGGTCAGGAAGGTTGCCGCGGACAGCAAAGCGGATACCTACGACATCGATGCGGCAACGAAGAGGGCCGAAGCCAACAGACAAATCCTTGACCTCTTCCAGTCAAAGTCAACGTCGAAGCCCACGCCCCGCCAAACCGTTCGATTCATCCACGATGGTCGGCGTCCGTCCGAGTTTGTTCGTGGCGAGCGCTTTGCGCCGGATGAGAGTGAAGAAGCGATCGGATCGCACGATCACTACGATCCCAACTTGAAGTCCCCTCCTCCCGACGAACGCGGCCCTTGGCGTCACCGCGTTCCTGCTTTGGAGGCACCGCCGCCGAAAGTCGAGATCCCCGACACGTCCGAGGACGATGCCAACGTCAATCACGACGAGAATAACACGCCTGCTCCGCCCAAGGCGAAACCGACTATCAAGGTCGAGGTTCGCCGTCGCCGGTATCAGTAAAGCGAAGGACTACGAGATGAAGTGGAAGAATTGCACTGCGGACGAGCGGAAGCAGCATGTCGACGGTTTCGTTGCAGTCACGCCGACTATGGCTCGCGCACTGGATGTGTTGCGGCGTTGCTACCGCTCCCATGGCAGCGGTCAACAAGCGAGTTGCTCCTTCATTGTCGGGGAAACTGGCGTTGGAAAAACGACCGTCGCCAATGAATTCCTTGAGGAGGTTCGTGCGGAGCATATGGGAATTCTGATGGACGGTCAAAACTTGAAGGTCCAGGACGAAGAGGCCTACCCGCACAACATGAGTGTAACCCTCGAGAGGCCCGGTCACGGGCTTATCCGGCCGGTGCTTAAGATTCAGGTCGGCAAGAAGAGTACCTACAAACAGTTGTTCGCTCAGACTCTCGCTGCGATCGGCGTGAACGTCGCAAAGGCGACTCGCTTCGGAGAGATGATGTCGATCGCGCGTATCCAAATCAGGGAACAAGGCATTCGCATGATCATCTTCGACGAATGCCAGCACATCGCCGACAGCAGCATGACGCGAGATCCTTATGAGGCGGCGGACGTCTTTAAAGTCCTCATGAAGGAAGCACGGGTTCAGATCGCTTGCGTCGGTCTTCCGTATACCACCGACCTTCTGCTCGAGAACCGCCAGCTCGAAACGCTGAAGAAGGAAGAGATGACGATGAGGCCGTTCCAACCCGACTTTAACGACGGTAGCGAGCTTATGGGATTCCTCCAAGCATTGTCCACTGACCTGCCCTTTGATCGCGCTCAGCAGATTCACAAAGGCCCTATGGCGATTCGCCTACACTTTGCGTCGGATGGATACGTTGCCGGTATCGCGATGATGGTGAGTGAAGCTGCCAAAATCGCCATCGACGAAGGTGTGGAAGTCATCGATTTGGACCTCCTCGGCGAGGCCTACCGCCGCAAGCATGATGTCCCGGTGAACGAAAACCCGTTCCTTATGGCCAAAGTCGATCCCGATGGGTTCAGAGCGCTCAAGGCCGCAAGGTGGAACGAACGTGTCTTGGCCGCACAAAAGAATCGTGCCACGCGGCGACAAAAGGCGCTTGTCTTGAAGCGGGAGGCCGCCGCTCATGACTAAGACGCCTCTACCCTTGTGGTTCGTTCCCGAGGAAGACGAACCCGCACACGGCATCCTAATTCGGCTAGCCGAACGTAATGGCATTGAAGGCTACGAGCGGGTTCCGGCGTTGACCGGTTTGAGAGTCGCTCGACTTCGCGTCGGCAATGGTGCCGAACGCCTTGGCTCGATCATTCGTTGCGAACCCGCCGTCTTCATGAAATCGACGGCCCTTCCCGACAAGGGCGGAAACGTCATCCTTCGCGGCGAACGCCTAAGCGTTATCCGAGATCTGACTCGCCTATCGCGGAGACTGTGTTCCGGTTGCGTAGCCGCTTCGGCTCACCATCGTTTCTGGTTCGACCTGAAATTCGTTACGACGTGTCCCGAGCATTCCATGAATCTGGTCGATGTCTGCTCCTGTGGACGGAAGCTATCGTGGAAGGACGTTCGAATCGCGAAATGCCGTCATTGCGAAGACGGCAACGTTGCTCTGCTGCCCAAGTGTCCCGTCAATGCGGACGTGATCGCGATGGACCGCTGGGTCCTCGGCAAACTCGGAGTCGGATCGTCGCGACCGCTGCCCATCCTTGACGCTATGAATTTGACCGATGCCCTGGACACTATGGGGCGGATTGGGTCCCTCGATCTAGGAGGGTATCGCGACAAATGGGTGCAACCTCAGGACTTCGATATTCCTACGGCCGAAGTTCGGGCACGGGGTTATCGCGTCCTCGAGAGTAACAGCTTGGGAGATGTCTTAGAGAAGGTTTACCGCGGCTTTGTGCGGACCAAGTCCTCGAAACCGGCGGCTCTCCACTCCGCATACGGATGGTTCGGCCATTGGTTCACTTTCCGGAAGGCTGAGAAGTTCTCGAAAGGCCTTGCGGAGATCATTTTGGCGCACGCGTCGGCTAACTTTCAGGTCCAACGCGGTTCGTTCCCCACGCTCGACTGGCAAGCCACCTCCTCGTCCACTCTCACTGACGCTTCGAAAGAGGTCGGCGTTGCACCGGCCACCCTGCGAACGCTACTGGATGCCGAGGGTCGGATCAGAAAGGACAAACGCAAGGGAAGCCCCGTCGCTGTGAAGCGCGATCACCTTGCGCGCCTTGCCGAAGATTATGCCGATTCCATCACATTCGCGGCGCTCGCCCCCCTCTTGGGCGTGGGTGGCACAATTGTGAAAAAGCTGCGTGACGTAAAGGAGATTCCCGTCTGGATTCCCGGAGGAAAGCACGGCTCGAAGCATAGATATGTGATCCGTCGGAGGGACGTCGAAGAATGGGTCGATAATCTCGTTGGCAATGTTTCGACGCTTGCATCCGTGCCCGAGACCGGCCTGCTCCTAGCAGACGCACCGCTCCGCAAACATTTCCCGGTTGTCGAGCTTGTCCGAGCGATTCGAAACGGCACGGTTGCCATCATTGGCCGCCTCGATGGCCAGCCGCAATTTGGTGGAGCCATTCTGCGCATGTCCGATGTCGATGCTGCCGTTCCTGCTGACGTAAAGAAGAAGCTCGGTTCGCAGCGACGCGGCCCCAGGGGACCCTACGGAAAGCAAAAGCATAAGCGAAACCCTTCGATTTCCGAGAAACCGCTCCGCAGGCAACGCTCCTGAGCGCAGGCCAATCTAAAAGCTGAATTCCGCCAGCTGCACTTAGCCAAAAGAACGCCCGTCGAATTCCGGCGGGCGTTCTTTTGTGTGTCGCATTTGAACGTGAGCAAAAACGTGACGTGCTTATGGGGTGCAGAATGCCGCCTACGACGTCTTTATGAGGTGAGTTGGGCGTAACTAGTTGGGTGAGATCCATCGCGATTCATTTGAGAATTTCCGCATCCGAGGCGTCCTTATGAGGTGAACCACACCACAGGTTGTGTATAAATGCTCGCATAGGATGGCCGGATTCGGCCAAAGTGCGCCGCAAAGTACCCCAAAGATCGACCGCATCCCTTCGCGGTAAAAGAAACCCGCCGGAAACGGCGGGTCAGACCACTGACAAACCCTGTCGATTTTCGGCGGGGTTTTGTTTTTGCAGCCGGCGCCGAGGGCCGCGTGCCTCAACCTGCGGCCGGGATCGGCCTTGGTGCCAGCGCCAGGGCGATTTTCTTGAGGTTCTGGGCGGCGGCGGCGAGCAGGCACTGGCATTTGACGGCCAACAGGCCCCGGAAGCGGGCATAGCGGTGGCCGTGGAGTTGCTTGGCGTCGGCGAAGGAGCGCTCGACGGTCTCCTTGCGACGTTTGTAGATGCGCTTGCCCCAGGGCGTGAGGCGATTGGCGTCGGTGCGCTCGCGGGCGTCGGCCCAGACGTGCCGGGTGATCAGACGAACCGCGTTGCGGCTCGACGTGCACGAGGCAAGCAGCGGACATTTTTGGCAGATCGCAGGATCGCTCTTGTAGTGGCGGTAGCCGGTGCGATCGGTGGTGGAGTAGCCGAGCAACTGTCCCTGCGGGCAACGATAGCTGTCCAGTTCCGCTTCATAGGCGAAGGCCTTGTTCGGCATCATGCCGGGCCGCGGCGGGGTCGGCCGACGATAGCCGATGACCCCCGGAATGTTGCGCTGCTCCAGGCCGTGGGCGATGCCTGAGGTGGCATAGCCGGCATCAAGGCCGACGGCGGCGACCTCAAAGCCGAAGCGTTGCCGCTGGCGATCGAGCCGGCCGAGATAGACGATCGAGTCGTGGACGTTGGCCGGCGTGGCGTGCGTATCGGTGATGATCCCGAGCCGGCCGTCGACGGTGCGGTGGTCGAGGTAGAAGAACCCCTTCGGCTTGCCCTCGCGCACCATGTAGCCGGCGTCCGGATCGGTCCGCGACACCTTGGTCTCCTTCTCGACCGGCTGGCGCTCTTTCTCCGGGAGGGGTTTCTTGCCGTACGCCGCGCGATCCGCCTCGATCGCGGCGTCCAGATCATCCCAGTAATCGGCCCGCGATTTGGCGACCACTGCGGTGTCGTAGCGGTTCTTGTTGGCGTTGGCCTTCAGATGCGTGGAGTCGGTGTAGAGCACCGTGCCATCGACCAGCCCCTTGGCGATCGCCTGGGTCACGATCGCGTCGAAGATGTCCTGCGCGACCGCAGTGTCGTTGTAGCGCCGCCGCCGGTTCTGGCTCAGCGTCGAGGCGTCAAACACCGGATCGGTCAGCTTCAACCCCAAAAACCACCGATAGGCGACGTTGACCTCGATCTCCCGCACCAGCTGCCGTTCGGAGCGAATGCCGAACAAGTAGCCAATGAACAGGGCCTTGAACATCAACGTCGGATCGAGCGGTGGCCGGCCGTTGTCCGGACAATACAGTCCGGCGACCCGATCGTGGATGAACGAGAAATCGATCACCGCGTCGATCTTGCGCAGCAGGTGATCCTTCGGAACAAGACCGTCGAGACTGACCATCTCGATCGAAGTCTGGTGCGGCGAGGGTTTGCGAAGCATCACCCATCGAATCAAAAGTCCCCGCCAATGGCGAGGACTTTGTCAGCAATCTGAGGGGCCAGGAGCCCCTCTTCGGTGGTGATGTCCGGTCCGCTCAGCCCTTGCATAAGCCGAAGCACTTCTTCACCCAGCGCTTGACCTCGCGGTGGGCCTTGTTGACCTCGGAATCATGGCCACCTGCAGCGGTGCCCCAGAACGCCATCCAGGTCTGAGCCAGGTTATTGGCCTGGGTGTTCTCGTTGATCGTGACCGACGCCGGCATGGTGCCTTGATTGCTGGCTTCGAGAATGCCGTCGATCTTGTCCGCCGGCAGTTCCAGGGTCACGCTGCCGTTGGTCAGCATCACGTCCCGCTTCTGGCCTGCGTGGATCCAGCGGAGATTGAGTGGCTGCGTCGACTGGATGGTGACGTAGCCCTTCATGTTGCCGAACTCGTAGATCTTCTTGTTTTCGTTGGGCTGGAGCGTATGGCTGCCGCCAACGGCCAGAGCCTGGGCGGCGGACAGCGTGGTGGCGGCCGCCAACGCGGCGCCGAGAACTTTCTGCTTGAAGGTCATGAGGTTCTCCTTTGTTAGGGGAGCACCTTGACGCTATGAATTTGGCCATGCTTGGTCGTCAGTTACAGATTCTGTCCGCCCAACTTTCGCCCCAAATCGGCTCGGGTCCGGTCTATGTGATCGAGCCAGTCGGCGATCAGCTGATCGCTGGCGACTATGTAGACTACCTTGATATTTTCCCGGCGAACAGCAGATACCAGCCCCTTTTGGATAGCTAACTCCAACAGTGCCGCACCGTTCGCCTTGAAGGCTGCCTCAGCTTCGCCTTTCGTCAAATACCTGCCTTCGATGGTCTTAGTGACGATCTGCTTGAACGCCATCCAGCACGCCTGAGTATAGAATTTTGGGTGCGGCAAGAAAGCGAACCAATCACGGCCGTAATCTTCAAGAAATTCGATATAGGCACTGTGTTCAGCAAGTCGCTTTTTGAAATCGTTCGACATGTGAATGAAACCAAGCAAGCGTAGGATGGGTTGAGCCCTTGCGAAACCCATCGATACGAACCTGCGCGGCTGATGGGTTTCGCAAGAGCCAGCGTAGCCCGGATGGAGCGCAGCGAGATCCGGGACCGGCGTCGAGGCGGAGCACAATCTCCCCGGATTACGCTTCGCTTCATCCGGGCTACAGATAACTATTCAGCCCGTAGGGCGGATAAGCGAAGCGAAATCCGCCGACGAGCGTCTTGGGGGCGGCGCCTCGCTGCCGCCCGGAGTCAGCTTTTCTGCGACGTGGCTGTCGTCATGATCGCACGACATGATGAAGAGCCCATCAAACAAGTCATTCCGTCGCCCGCTTCCGGAACGGGTAAATCAAAACAAAATCCCACCAAGTAGACAGGAGACTTGCTATCCAAAGAAACCAATTCATCGTTTTGTAAGACTCATACCGATCAGGTATCAGACACGACAGGATTGCGCAAAGAATCGATAGAATGGCGACAATCGCCACCATCGATATTACGACAACTTCCTGAACGCGCAGAGCGAAGCACTTCCGTCGCAAGACAATCATTCGACCAACATGCGCAGCGACGAATGCAGACAGGCTGATGTATAGAGCAGTGCGCGGGGAGCAGCCAGCGACGTAGGCCGCAAGCAGCGCTATCGGAGTGACTACACTATACAGAAAGAACGATACACCAAGGTCTTTGCTGTATCGTTCGTTGAACTGCCGCATTGGGTAATCAACTTCCATTCCACTCGCTCCGGCGATTACGGTTAGGCGCACCGCACAAGACGTGACGGCTACTTATGAAATTAGCTCGTAGGGCGGATTTAACGCAGCGTAATCCGCCAATCATCGCCAACGGCGCACAACCCTAGTTACTCTCCTTCAAATCGTCCCTCACCAAAAGGCGACGCGAGACCGATCGACCTCGCAAAAACGATTAGAACGCGGGACATTGTCGACTTTCTCAACAGCATTTGACGTCGGAACAAATTCGCTTCGGCGATAGACCAATTGAAAACCGCCTGTGAAGGGAACAGCCAGAAACAGCCTGCACCACAACTCGTTAAGAACATGCACGTCTTTCGCACTCTCCTAAGGAACAGGTGATTGCTCGGGCGAAAATCGCTAAGGAATACCGTCCCAAATGCCGCAGCTCGTGGGACGGATTAGCACAGCGCAATCCGCCGATCAGCGTCAACGGCGCAATACGATCCGCTATTGCGCCCTACGCCCTATCCTTTTTGACAGACGCTCACGGCGTGCAGCTGCGTCCAGCATCGTGGCTCCGCCAGCAGCTTTTTCAGCTCGGCGTTCTCACCGCTGACAGCCGATCCGAAAACACGAAGCCAATGAATATCGAGATCATGGCTGCGCTCACGGCGTTCATGGAGAATAGCCGGCTATAAGCATCCGGCTGGTAGATATGCGGTGGGACGCCGTAACGATCGTGCAGGATCAAATAGGCGGCGATTGGCAATATCGCCAACGCGAACATCAACGACCGTTCGCTTCGCGCAAACAGCAGGCTCGCCAACATTGCGCAAGGCAGCAGGAACAGTTCCGTTCCTGATGACGCACCCAGCAACCAGGTGCAAAACACCGTGTTGGCAGTTGCCACTAAAGACAGCGCAATTCGGCCGAGCAGTGGATGAGCGCGCGAGATCGCTGGAATGCCGAGAAAGAACGAAAACGAAAGAGCTGTCATCAGCAGCCACGGCATGCCATCTGAGCCGGCAACCAGCACGACATAGGCTGGATAGAACGGCGCATTGCCGGCGAGAACAAGGGCCACGAGATTTCCGGCGGCCGCGCGCGGATCCTCATTCGAGGCATAATCGACAATTCTCGCCTTACCGCTGGTAAGTGCTGCTTTGACATTCATGCCAGCTCACATTCGATTGCACAGTCGACGCTTTTCATCGGTTGTTACTCCGCTGATCAAGAAACGCCGGCCCGAGCATCTGCAAAACGTCTGACGGGTCGATCGGGGGATCGGACTAAACGGAAGCCCAGCGCTCCGCCGACTGCGAGTTTTGCATCTCTGGCAGCCCCTGCCGACTGATCACACCAACAAATCACGGCGAAGTGATCCTGTTGGCGCCGGATAAGACGACCCAGAACCAGCCCGTAGTCGGATCAGCGCAGCGTCATCCGCCGACGAGCGCCAACGGCGCAATACGCTGCGCTATTGCGCCCTATGGCTCGAGACTCCGCATTGCACACGACGTGTGCCATTTCATCGATCATGCGAGCCTGAGGGACGCGTGATGCTACCGCTCCAGCGCGACCGCTTCGAACGCGCCGACCAGCGCCCCCTCGAGCCTCGTCGTCATCTGGCGCAACACGCCATACGCCTGCTCGCGCGGCATGGCCGTCTTATACTGCCGCTCTTCGATCAGCGCGCCAAAGATATCGGCAATGGTGGTCATTCTCGCAATGTCGCTGATCTGCGCCCCCGACAATCGATCCGGATACCCGGTGCCATCGAGATATTCGTGATGATGGCGAACAGCGTCGAGAACTTCCGCGGGAACACGCGAGTTGCGCTTGAGCGCCTCGAAAGCGATCACCGGATGGAGTTCGATGAACGAACGCTCGGTGTCTGCCAGGCGCCCAGGCTTATCGAGGATGTTAGTCGGGATCTTGGCCTTGCCAATATCATGCAACATCGCTGCCAGATGGAGCGTCCGCAGGTCGGTCGGACGAAGCCCAAGGCTAATTCCAAAATCGACCAGAACGCCGGTGACAAGAAGCGCATGCTGGTAGGTTGCCTCGTGGTGGCCACGAACAACGTCGAGCCACCCGGAAATGCCGTTTTGCGTCAGCGCAATAATCGTCGGATCGGCACAGCTCTCAAGACTGCCAACATCCACTTCCCCGCCACTGGCGAACGCAATGGTGGCATTCTTCAGTTCTTGAATGCTGCCGAGCACCGCCTCCTCAATCGTGCGCTCAGCAATCAAGGAACTCGACTGAATGAAGAAGGTCTGCAGTGCACTCAACGAGCGATCGGCCATCAGCACGTGGGTCGCGCCCAAAGCATAGGCTTGCGCTGACGCGAGGTGGCTGACGTCGTCAATGACGAAGAAGCGACGCTCCACATCGCGATGCATGTCGATCAAGCTTCGGATCGCAAAGATCGTATCCACCGCCTTCAAATCGGCCCATATCACCAGATCGTCGGCCGGAGAACGTGCTGCGTGAGCCTGCGCGAGGTTCACGTAGTCGACCTTGGCGCATGATTGCAGTGCGCTTTGTAGGCGCCGTGCTCTTTCGGGAGAGTCCGTGACGGCTTTGATCCGTTCAGCTGATTTCACCGACATTGGCTTCACTTGCTATCGACGTCGTCCAAGCTTTCGGTCGGGCTCCTGGTCGCCAACAGATAAGGCTGCATTTCAAGGTCAGACGTCAGAATGTGACCGAGGATCCAACGATGGAAAAAGCCCTTTAATCGAAAGCGAGCTGCGCTAGGCAGCGTATCGGCAATGGTGCTCAGACCGTCAATAACCTGATCAAGCTCCGCGATCAGTTGCACGTGTTCGAGGTGATGCGTTTCCTGATTTGCGAAGAACAGCAGTTCCTGCAGCTGTTCTTCCCGCCCAAAATGGGCGACGGCCAACGCTCGCAATTCGCGGATCGTTTCGATCAACTTTGCGGACGTGATTTCCTGGTCCAGCAGACCGCGGATTTCGTTGATGCCTGCGATGATCGCTTTGTGATCGGCGTCGACAATCCCATTGTCGATTTCGTACGAAGCCTTCCAAACAATGGTCATCGTTCGTTGTCCAGGTCATCACGCCAATCAGCAGCGTCAGAATATGATCTGTTTATTTTTGGAAACTTAATGGAGGTTTTTCTGAAATGTCGCTGCTGCGCAGGACGTCCCAAATTGTTGTCGCTCAGTCCGAAACTAATCTAGGATCTTTTGGTCGACTAGCAGGTGGCAAGTCCGCAGCGACAGCGGCGAAGGCGCACTGGTTGAATGAGGTGCAATTTCTCCTATGACATGCCGCAGGTTGAAGTGAACGGACGTCTAAACGTGAAATGTCGTTGTAGATCATAACAATACGGGATGAGCGCGGCTTGAGGGTTGCTGACGCTTATTCGCGTTCTAAGCGCGATACGCTGCAGCGCCCTACGTTTTTCGCTGCATGATCGGCACGTCTTGAAGGCGCCCAGCTCACCGTATGGCCATCAGTAGTAGCCCGGATGGAGCGCAGCGTCATCCGGGATCGGCCTCGATGCGAAGAACCGCCTTCCCGGATTGCGCTGCGCTTCATCCGGGCTACAGATAGCTGTCAGACCAGTCCGTAGGTCGGATGCGCGTCGCGTGATCCGCTATCAAGCGCCGAGCGGCGCAATACGCTGCGCTATTGCGCCCTACAGGTTCACGAGCTGATCTACCACCTACCCCAGATCACTCCCCGCTTGATGCCGACTACAGCGAACTGCCAAGGGCGGGCCGCTTGTCGCGTGCAGCCGGCACGCTACACTGCCGCGCATGACATCCTCGCCGCTCTCGATGCCCGCATTCGGGCTTGACCTCGCGCTCGCCAATTTTGCGCCGGTACTGTTCACCGCGCTCGCTTTGCTGTGCGTTGCCCGGCTGGTGCGCGAATTGTCGCGGAGCGATGCGCGCATGGCGTTGATCGGCGCCGCGCTGGTGGTGCTGGCGGGTCTCAGCAAGGCCGCCTGGAAACTGATCCTGGCGCTCGGCGGCCCCGATCTGCCCTGGCTCGCCAATGCGCTGTTTCCGCTGATGGCGCCAGGCTTCACTTTGCTCGCCTGTGCTTTGTGGCACGCCGCGCGCCGCACGCCGGCGCGGCCATCGCCCTGGCTGCTGGCGCTGCTGCTGATCGGCGCGGGTTACGGCATCGCGGTCTATCGCAGTTTGGGGCTGGCGCTGGAGCGCGGCTGGTTTTTGCCGCTGATGATCTTGGCCAGCGCCGCCAATCTCTCGCTGACGCTGCTGTTGCTGCGCGAAGCCTGGCGCCGGCAGGCGCTATGGCTGGCGCCACTGTTTCTGGCGAATTTTGCCATGGTGTTTGCTCTGCAACGGATCGCGCGCATCGAGCCCAAGACGCTGTCATTGCACTGGCTGGAGCAGAGCCTCACAGCCGCAGGTGCCGGCGCATTCGCGCTCGGTGCCTGGCTGCTGGTCCGGCGCACCGGCATGGCCACCGGCCGCTGAGCCGAGCCGGTTCCCAGCCCTTATTGCGGCACCCAACGAAGCTGCCAGCGCCGCTGTGCGCGTTTTGGCGCTGCCGCTCTGCGAGCGCTGCGCTTGAAGCGCAAGGCAGCGACCAGTAAAACCACAGGGTACAGGTACTGTGGGCAGGAATGGCTCGGAAAACACTAATGTCCGTCGGAGTGTTGGCACCGGGTCTGCTGGTGGCGACACTACTGCTATTCATTGTCATTGCTAGCGTCCTGGTGTCGAACCTGGTGCGGCTGCGCGAGAGCTTTTCCTGGGTGCAGCACACCAATGACGTGATCTCCGCGGTCGCCGGCATCCAGCAGGCGGTGCTGGAAGCGGAATCTAACGAGCGCGCCTTTCTGCTGACCGGAATCGATGCCTACGCCGCCGATTTCGGCCGCACCCGCGATCAGCTGGTGTCGCGCTTCGAAAGCCTGCGCGCGCTGGTGTCCGACAATGCCGATCAGGTCGCCAGCGTCGATGCGCTGCGCGCGGTCGCGGTGATGCGCATGACGCAGATGCAGGCCGCGGTCGATCTTGGCCCCGGCAAATTGCCGCAAGCGCTCGACATTCTGGAACAGACCCGCATCGAACCGCTCACCGAGCGCATCGAGACCATGCTGTCGACCATGATGCGTGGTGAGCAGGCGCGGCTGATGCAGCGGCAATCGCAGCTCGATTCCGAAACGTTCAACGCGGCACTGATCACCGCCTGTCTGCTGATCCTGGCGGTCGCCGGCGCGGCCATTACCGCATTCCTGCTGGAACACCAGCGTGCGCTGTCGCGCGAGCGGGAATCCGATCTGCGGCTGCAGCGGCTGCAGGCCGAGCTGTTGCGGGTCGCCCGGCTTGGCACCATGGGCGGCATGACCAGTGCGCTGGCGCATGAACTCAATCAGCCGCTGGCGGCGGTCACCAATTATCTGCGCGGCTCGCGCCGCATGCTGGATCAGAGTTCGCATCCCGATGCGGCCAAGATCGGTTCGGCGCTCGACAAGGCGGCGCAGCAGGCGCTGCGTGCCGGCGCGGTGATCCAGCGGCTGCGCGATTTCGTCGGCCGCGGCGAAACCGAGCGCACCCCGGAAAGTCTGCGCGCCATTGTTGACGACGCGCTGGCGCTAGCCTCGGTGGTCACCCGCGATCGCCCGGTGGAGGTGACGCGCGATCTCGATCCGATGGTCGATCTGGTGATGGTCGATAAGGTGCAGCTGCAGCAGGTGTTCCTCAACTTGATCCGCAACGCTTTTGAGGCGATGCGCGAGCAGAGCGAACGCAAGCTGTTCGTCGGCAGCGGCCCGATCGAGGCCGATATGGTCGAAGTGGTGATCGCGGACTGCGGCCCGGGCCTCGACGCCAGCATCGCCGAGCGGATCTTTCAGCCGTTCTCGACCACCAAGGCCGAAGGCATGGGGGTCGGGCTGTCGATCTCGCAGACCATCGTGCAAGCCCATGGCGGCTCGATCCGCACCGAGCCCAATCCCGGCGGCGGCACCATCTTCCGGTTCACGCTACCGCTGGCCGAAGCGATGCAGCACCGCCACGGCCCCTGGCCGGTCCGCAAGCAGGTGGTGACCGGCCAAGCCTGATCGCGGCGCGTTGTGTCGCGGCACCATTGTGTCGCTGCCGAGCCCCTACCCTTGCGCCATAACCCGCGTTACAAACCAGCATGCCTGATCGATCGCTGTCCTGGCGGGCCGTGCTGCTGGCCCCGCTGCCTGTCCTCGCCACCTTGATGGCTGCGGCCACGGCCGCCTCGGCCGAGCCGCAGCGCCCGCCGCCGCGCGAGCGCCCCGCGCAGCAACAACCGCAGCGTCCCGCGGCCAGCAATCCGTGCGCGGTGTTCGGCCCCGGCTTTGTTCGGATGGCCGGCTCCGACACCTGCATCAAGCTTGGCGGCGCCACCAGCATCGGCGGCGGGGTCGGCGGCCACTGAGCCCGCCGTGGAACCAAACGCCGCGCTTGGTCGTTATGGGCGACCATGTCGCTTCTCCGCCAAGCCCGTCACCAGGTCCGCCCGGTCGCGCCGCTGATCGGCTTTGCCGCGCTGCTCGCCATTCCCGGCCTAGCGATCCAGAGCGGCGCGCTGCCGTTCGAATATCGCATGCACGCGCTGCTGGCGGTATCGGCGCTATGCGTGGCGCTGTGCCTGTGGAGCGGCTGCTCGGCCGCCGAACTCGGGCTGGCGCCGCCGCTGCTGCGCGCCCATTGGATCGCCTGTGCGGTGCTGACACTGGGGCTCGCGGCGATCATGCTGCTGCAGACCCAGCTGTTCGCCTTCACCCGCAAGCCGCCCGACTGGCTGTCATTCGCGCCGTTCTATGTGCTGGTGTCGAGCCCGTGCCAGGAGCTGGTATGCCGCGCCATCCCCAAACTGATGACCGAGCGGCTGCAGATCTCCGGTCTCGCTTATGTGCTGTATTCGTCGGCGATGTTTTCGCTGATCCACATCGCCTATGGCGACGGCCTGCTGCTGCTCAACACCTTCCTGCTGGGCCTGGTGTGGGGCACCGCCTATCTAAAAATGCGCAACCTGTGGCCGCTGATCCTGTCGCATGCCACCATCGGCACGCTGGCGTTCTCGCTCGGGCTGGCGTGAGCCGCGCGCAATTGCGTCATGGCTTCGCCACCCGGCCCGGCTAAGATGACGCCATGCACGATTCTGTATCCCGACATCTCGCTCTCACTGGCGCCTGCAATTTCCGCGATCTCGGCGGCTATCCCGGCGCCCAAGGCCGGCCAGTGCGCTGGCGGCAATTGTTCCGCTCCAATCATCTTGGCCTGCTCACCGACACCGACATCGCGCAAATCCGCGCGCTCGGCGTCAAAACCGCGTTCGATCTGCGCGGCGTGTCAGAGCGGCTGCCGACACTGTGCTGTGTCGAGGATATCGCGGTGCATTCGCTGCCGATCGAGCCGGCGATCTATGGCGCGCTGACCTCGCATGTCGCCTCCGGCAAGCCGCTGACTGCGGACGACGCCGCCGAGATGATGCGCGATTCCTATCGCGACTATGTACGCCACAACACGCCGGCATTCCGGCAATTGATGACGCATCTGCTCGAAGACCACGCACCGCTGGTGATCCACTGCACCGCCGGCAAGGACCGCACCGGCTTTGCCTGCGCGATGGTGCTGAGCGCGCTCGGCGTCGCGCATGAGTTGGTGGTGACTGACTATCTGCTCACCAATCAGTTCTATCGGCTCGATCCGGTCACCGACAAGAGCATCCCGCTGCCGGATGATATCAAGGCGGTGCTGGTCTCGGTCGAGACCTCGTTCCTCGATGCCGCGTTCGCCGCGGTACGCGAGGATTTTGGCGATCTCGAAAACTATCTCGCCGACGGCCTCGGCGTCGGCCCCTCAGAGCGCCGCGAGCTGCAAGCGCGCTATCTGGATCGCGAGATCACCTAATATCGACCTGTGGCGTTGGCGCCGCCACAAGTGCCGCGCCCGCCAGAACCTCGGCGATCGTCAGAAGCACAGATTGCTGACCACATTGCCGCGCTTGTCTTTCAGCGTATAGGGGCAGTCGGCGCGCTTCAGCGCCGCTTTGGCCGCTTCATTGCCGGCATCGGCGGCACGCTGATAGTAGGCCTTGGCGGCCGCGCTATCCTGCGGTCCGCCGCGACCGGCCTGCGCGAATGCGCCCATGCGCTCCAGCGCACCGGGATGGTTCTGCGCCGCCGCCTTTTCGAACAAAGCCCGCGCGCCGACCTCGTCCTTGGGGCCGCCCTGGCCTTCCGCCAGCAGCAGCCCGAGCTGATACTGCGCCTCGGCGTTGCTCTCGGCCGCCTTCTGCAGCAGCGTGCGGGCGCGCGCCGGATCGGCCGGCGCACCGCCGCCCGATAGCGCCGCCAGATTGCTGATGCCGCGCGGATTGCCGGCATTGGCGGCGCGCTCCAGCATCTGCCGGGCGGCGGCTTCATCCTTGGCGACGCCCGCGCCGGTGGCATAGGCAACACCGAGTTCAACCATCGCCGCGCTGCTGCCCTTGTCGGCCGCCTTGCGGAATGCCGCGATCGCCTCGGCACCCTGGCCATTGGCCGCATAGGCGCGGCCGAGCTGATAGAGCGCGCGGCGCGAGGCGGCCGATGCCGTCTTGCAGAATTTGATCGCGGTCGCGACATCGCCGGACGCGACCTCGCTCACCCCGCGAACATCGGCCGGCTTGTCCGGGTCGGCCGGATCGGCGGCGAGCCGATCACATAGCACCAGATCCGCCGATTGCGCGACCGCCGGCGTCAGCCACCAAGCTTGCGCCGTCGCGGCCGAACTGATCATGGCGGCCAGCATCAGGGGGGTGGAACGGCGCATCGCAGACCTCTCATTTGTCGTCGGCTCTCAGCCATTGCATTTAGCCGAGACCGGCTGCGGCGTCAGCAGGAAGCAAGTCTTGCTCCCGCATCGGCATACCGACGAAGATCATTGCGGCAAATGCTCAGCTAGCAGGTGAACGGCGCCGCGAAACCTGCTAATCTGAGTACATGACCAAGCGCCACGCAACCTGGGACACGCGGTCCACCGTCAGCAAATGGGCTCACGTCTTTGAGCGCAGCGGCCTTGCGATGGCTGGCGCCTCATGCGGCCTGTTCGTCGCCGCACTGATGATCCGCGCCAATATCGACATGGGAGCCGGCGTCGCCGCTCTGGCGATGACGCTCTATGGCGGGTTCGGCTTCTATCTCGGCATCGATCTGCCGCCGCCGCTGCACAAACCGGACCCGGAGATTGCCGAGCAGCACGCTGCCAAGACCGATACGGTGGAATTGCTGAGCGCGGCCGGCACGTTCTTCGCGGCGCTGACTGCGGTGCTGTCGGTGTATCTGATCGTGGTCGATGAGCGGCTCTGGGTCGGCGTGGTGGTGATGATCGCGGCGCTGTGGTTCATTGGCACCACGCTGCAAATCGCCGCCGGCGTGATCGCGCGGCTGCGCCGCAACCGGCCCAGCAACTAATCTCGGCCCCCTCGATCAGTTCGCTCCCTGCTGCGGCTGATCGCCATGGTCGCGCGCGGGCGGCTTGTCATCGTCGCCATTGCCCTCCTTCTTGAACGGCACCAGCAGCCACAGCGTCAGAAACGTTAGCAGCGACACCACCACCGCGACGTCATAGGCACCGAGCCCGACCGCAGCGCCAGTGGCGCCGGTCGCCCACAGGCTGGCGGCGGTGGCGGTGCCATGAACCGCATTCTCGGTTTTCAGAATCGCGCCGCCGCCGATGAAGCCCATGCCGGTCATCAGCCCTTCGATGATCCGGGCGGTGCCCTCAGGATGACCATGCAACACGGTCTCGGTGGCCTGCACCACGCCGCAAGTTGCCAGCGCCACCAGCGGAAACGTGCGCAAGCCCGCGCTGCGTTCGGCACGCTCGCGATTCCAGCCGATCGGGAGTGCCAACAGATAAGCGATCAGCAGCGCCGCCAAATGCGGCACCACACTGGCCGAGAGTTCCAGCAGCCGCTCCATATGCGGAGCCGCAAGCTCCGACAGCCGTTCCATATGCGTGGCCGCAAGCTCCGACAGCCGTTCCATGGGCTCCTCCGCGCGGCCGCGTTGTTGACCAAGCCCAGGTCGCGGCCGCCGCCGGGGCCATCGTTACTAATTGGCAAACGAGACGCCGCGCGGCGCATGTGCTGCGCGCCTCGCGACGGTGCCAGCAAGGGAACTATTGCAGCGCGCTTCCGTTCAGTCGCAGCAAGCATGGCCGGAGGCTTTGATGACGATCTTGAAGTGGGCGCTGATCTTTTTCGTGATTTCCGTGTTCGCCGGCATTCTCGGTTTCACAGGAATTTCGGCCGCATCGGCCGATGTCGCCCGCATCCTTTTCTATGTGTTTCTGGCGATCTTCCTATTGCTGCTGGTGCTGGGACTCACGATCTTCCGATCATGAAACTGTGATCGCAGGGCGCGCGAAGTTCATCGACACGACCAGCCGCTTCACGCAGCGAACCAAAGCTCAACCTTTGCGCGCATCACACCGCGCTGCGATGCACTCATCATGCCATCATTGATCTGGCGCAACGCGCCTTGCTGGTGTAGCGGGCAGATACGACGCGCGCGAAGCGCCGCGGCCATATAACTCATTGAGCCGCCGCAAGGCTTGCGCTAGTCAGCACGCAACACAAAATAGGCCCGGCGCGATGAGCGGTGATTGGAATACGAAATATGGCGTTCGACGTGTGCGGCGCGACCCGCCGACACTCGAAGAAGCCATCTTCGCTGCGATGGGCATCACTGATGATCCCACTCATCAGGCTGAAATCGCCGCATCGCTGATGGGACTGCCGCTCGAAGACGTGCAGAACGAAGTGCGCAAGGCGAGCCGCGCCGCGGCACGCACCACGCGCGTGATTGCTGGTGAACAGGGCGCGCAGCGCTCGGTGGTGGTTGAACGCCGCGTCACGCGCCGTTTCGCGTCGCTCGACAAGCGGGTCGGATAGTCGCCCGCCTCTGCGATCCGGTCCGGGATCGCAACGTCGGGATCGCAACGTCGGCATCGCTGCTTCAAGATCGCTGTTTCAAGACCACTAAAATGACAAAGCGCGCCAGCTAGCCAGCGCGCTTTTCCGTTTGTGGTTTGCAGCCAACCTGCAACCTAACCTGCCTGCAACCTAACATGTGGCCACATGACAGGCAGCGAAGGCCGCAGCTATCAGGCCGGCTTGCTGGCGCCGGACATCGTCAAAAACAGCTTCCAGCAGGTCTGGTTGAAATCGATCAGCGCCTTGGCTGCATCGGGCGGCACGTCATGCGCCAACGGTTCGGGCTGCGGATTGGCGAAGCTCGGCGCTTCGATGTTGGGATGCAGCTCGATGGTGCCGGTCGACTCGCCCTGACGGAAGGTCAGATGCGCGCCGAACTTGTTAGCCAGCGCCCGCATCGCCTGGTTCTGTGAGCCAGTGGTGATGCGCAGCCGCTCATAGCCAAGCTCGGTCGCCACCGCGATCAGCTTCTTGAACAGGATGCTGCCCACCCCTTTGCGCCGCAGATGCGATTCGACGCTGAAGGCGAGTTCCGGCAACGAGTCCGACGACAAATCGGGCTGATGGAGTTCGGCGGCCGCGTGCACGGCGCCATCCTCGGCGAAATAGGCCATGATGATGGTGCCGTCGCCCGCGCATTTGGCGGTGTAGCTCTCGACAAAACCTTCATCGGCGTAGCCATTGAAGCGATCCCGGCGGCTCTCGGGGTCGAGCCGCATCAGGTGGTCCTTCAACAGCGGGAGTTCCTGATTGATCAGCGACCTGACCCGGCATTTGGCAGGCGTCTGACCAGTACCAACGTCGCTCATTGCATCAACGCTCCTCGCGGAAGGCTCGAGGCGTGTGTGCCTTCGACTGCCTATATTGTGCGATGCACCATATAACACAAGATCATTGGCTATGCGTGTCGTTCAGGCCCCTATGAGTCCTGTTGCGAAACCTAGGTTTGCCAACGTTAGAATCGTAGCGTTAAGCGGTACTTAAGATAGATCAAGGCCGACCGGTACCGTAATCCGACCCGCTCTGCAGCGGGTGGTTGCACTATATCATAATACCCTATTGCGGAGGTGCTGCGATGCGACAAACGGCCCGTCAAAGCACCATTTGGGTCTGGGTCACCAGCGCCACCAGCGCGCCCTGCTCGGTCTCGATTCGGGTCTGCCAGACCTGAGTCCGGCGGCCGCGATGCACCGGGGTGGCAACGGCATAGACAGTGACGCCCAATGGCGCGGGGCCGACGAAGTTGGTCTTGCTTTCCAGCGTGGCGGTGCCCTTGGCGCCCGCGGGCAGGTTGAGCACGGTCGCCGCGGCGCCGACACTGTCGGCGAGCGCCATCGCCGCGCCGCCATGCAATATCTCGCCGACCGTGCACAGCTGCTCGGTGACCTTGAGGCTGGCAACCACCCGTTCCGGCGACGCCTCGACAAAGGTCATGCCGATCAGCTTGGCGAACGGCAACGGCACCGAGTTGATCGTCTCAAGCGGCGTCATGGTTCCCTCCTGCGGAAATGGCGGCCTGCGGCGCTATCCATTGCGGAACCGCTCATGCGGCGGTGATGGCCGCGCCGCGCTGGCCCTTACGCATGCTCTGCCCGCTTGGCCGCCACGCTCGGCCGCGCGGCTTTAAGAATCGGGAAGCGACCGTTAGCATGCAAATCAAATCCTGTTTGTCTGGGACGAAGGCGGCGCAACGCCGCTGGTTCCGTTGTCGTTGAGTGGTTACGTCATGACTCACACTCGCCACGTCTCGATCCGCGCCGTCCTGCTGGCGGCTGTCGGCACGGCCGTTTTCAGCATGGCAGCGCAGGCCCAGGTGGTGTCGCGGGAGAGCGACATCGTTGGCCTTCGGCTTGGTCAGCGCATCCAGGTCGATGACGGCTCGTGCCCGACCGGCCAGATCAAGGAAGTCACCGGCACCACCCTGACCCCGGATGGCGTTGCGCGTACCAGCAAATGCGTACCGCGCGTCGTGAGAAAATAGTAACTACACCGGCAGATGCCGGCGTACGCACCGCACAATCAGATGGCAACGCCGGCCGCGCTGCAGCGCAGGGTTTTGGTAGTGCTAACTGCAGCGCGTGATGACCACTCGTAGTTTCCTTGGTTGACGGCAGCCGCGGAAGTAACTGTTGTCAGGCAAGCCATTACGCGGATTCATTGCGGAGGTGCGGTCATGTCGTCTCAGACATCCTCATCCAAGCGCGGCGCCACGCCTCGTTTCAATTTGCGCGGCGAAGCCGACTACCGGATCGCCAAAAGCCTGACGATGATCAGCGGCATGATCCGGCTGCGCGCTTTCAAAGCCGAAATTTCCGATCCACAAGCAGCCTTGCTCGACATCGCCGACCGCATCGATGCGGTTGGCTCGCTGCACAGCCTGCTGATCGACTCGATGACGGGCGGCGTGCAACTCAGCTCCTATCTGCAACAGGTATGCCGCAACGGCGCGCAAGCGCTGGCATCGCAGCCGACCGAGTTCACCGTCAATTGCCGGCCCGAGCATCTGGTGCCGTTCCGCGTGGCGTTGCCGCTCGGGCTACTCACCGCCGAACTGATTTCCAATTCGCTGAAACATGCCAGCTCGGCGAACGAGCCATGCCGGGTGACGATGGTCTGCAGCCGGCTGCGCCCCGACCTGTTGCGCTTCAGCTACCACGATGACGGCCCCGGCTTTCCCGATGATTTCGACATGGTGCGCGACGGCAAGGTGGGCATGCGGCTCATTCAATCGCTGTGCGAGCGCATGCATGGCGAAGGTTTTTGGACCAACACCGCGCGCGGGCTGCGCTTCGACATGACGGTACCGATGAACTGAGCGACATCGGCCAAGCCTCAACGCGGGCGCCCGCAGGGTCGCGAAGCGTGGTCGAGCTGGACGCGGTCGAGCGACAAGGTGGTCGAGCGACAACGTGGTCGAGCTGGATTAACGCACCTCATCATGGCGAGGCGACGCAGCCGACGAAGCAATCCATGATTGATGCTTATTGGAGTGCTGGATTGCTTCGCTGCGCTCGCAATGACGGGGCCAGCGCGTCGAGACAACGCATCAGACCATCAATCATATCTTTTTCGAGTGAAGTGGCCCCGGTTCGCGTCTCAAGCCCCCGGCGAGGCAATGTCCGTCAGGTCAGTGGATCGAACATGCACTGCATGGTCGGCCGCGCGATCTGGGTAAAGGTCGGCGCGATCAAGGGCTGCTTCGAGGGCGGCACCCATTCGACCTCGATCCGCGGCACCCCGGTTTCGCCGATCCCGCGCAGCAGCGCTTCGCGCAGATCGGCATCCTCCACCACCGCGACGGCGTGATCATGCAGACAGCCGCACACTTGTTGCGGATGCGCCCAGCGGCCGGACATGTGGGTGGTGCAGGCGCGGATGAATTCGATGCGCCGGTCGGTCGCTTTCAGCGACCAGCTATGGAGCTGGAGCTTTGGCTGAGCCGGCATCGGCGGACGATTGCTCTGCTCGGCGCGCGCAGGCGCGCAGAGCACGACCAACACGCTGGCAACCACTACGCCGCGAAGCATCATCGTCGCGCATCCAGCTGGATCGGACCGTGCGTTTCAGCGCTGGCCACCGGCTGGCGCCACTGTGCACCTCGCCGCACCGTAGCGCCTGACAGCTCGCCGGCCCGCCCGGCATGGTCGTTATGCGCAGTCCACCGGCGATCGCAGAACTCAGCGAACACTGCACGGCATTCACGAGAAAGAGGCACCACCGCTCGCATCAGGCCATCACCTGTGACGGGTCGCAGCCAAGAGCCGCTGCACATTACCGCGATACGCAATCCGTGTTTCAGCAGCGCTTCATAGTCAAGAAAAACGGTTTCGTTATCACCATGAAATGTTTCACGGGCCAAATTCGCTATGAAACACAGTGACGAACGCTGCGCATGTCACACAATTGTCGCGCCTGTGACGACGGTGAATATCGCGATTGATTCGCGACTTCTGCAGGCCGCACGAGCGCCCCGCGGGGAGCCACGCAACCAGTCCGGCGCCGTGCGCGCTGGCCTGCATCCGCCGGAGATCGACGACGACGGCAGGCCAGCAGCGGACACGCGGCGCTTACTTAAAATAGTCGGCGCATTTGGCGACTTCGGTCTCGGCACCCCACGGCATGATCGGCACCGACGAAGTCGAGTTCTTCGGTGAACCTTCGATGATGCGGTCCGAGTACACCATGTAGACCAGCACGTTGCGCTTGGTGTCGCAGCCGCGCACGATCTGCATCTTCTTGAAGAACAGCGAGCGGCGCTTGCGGAACATGTCGTCGCCCTGCTCCAGCTTGTCGCTGAACTTGATCGGACCGACCTGGCGGCACGCCAGCGAGATGTCCGACACTTCTTCGGCAAGCCCGAGCCAGCCCTTGAAACCGCCGCGCTCCGGCACGGTGAAATGGCAGGCGACGCCCTGCACTTCAGGATCGTCGACGGCGTAAGTGGCGAGCTTGTCGTTCGGGCTCAGCCATTTGAACACGGTCGAGCGACGAAAGATCAGATCCGGCTCATCGGCGGCGCTCGCCACCGATCCGGTCAGCAAGACGCCGGCGAGCGCGGCGAGCGTCCAGATCTTCAAGCGTGAGGGCCGAGTATCGCGGAAAGTCATCGATGTCTCCGTCAACATTGTGGTGCCTATTTAGGGTGGCGAGGCCGCCGTGAAAGAGCGACGATTCGCAGTATGGGCATTAACGAGATGTGAGGCTTTTCTGGTACTGTTGAAACAAAATGGGCTGAAGAGTGACGGCTGCCTTGTGAACGGCCGACCAGACCCGCACACTACCCAGCGATTCCGCAATCGGCGACGGTATTCGAGGACATTTCGTGGCCTGGCAGCATGGATTCAGAACAATCGGGACGCTCCGCTTCAACTCAGCAACGCGGCGGGGAACGCCGCTCGCCGTGCTGGCGGCTGCGGCGGGGCCGGTTGCCACCACCAGCACGGCGGACGCATTCGGATCGCTGTTCTGGCCTGATTCCGACGTCGGCTATTATCACGACGAACCGGCGCCGCCCCCGCCGCCCAAGCGCCGCGCCAAAACCTATCCCACCATCGACCGCAAGCTTGAGCTGCAGCACAAGCAGGCCAGCAAGCCGCAGGGGCCGCTGGTGATTTCGGTATCGATCGCGCACCAGTCGATGAAGGTGTACGACGCCAACGGCCTGTTCGCGGAAACGCCGGTGTCGACCGGCATGCGCGGCCATTCGACGCCGATGGGCGTGTTCAGCATCATTCAAAAAAACAAGTTCCACCGCTCCAATCTCTATAGCGGAGCGCCGATGCCTTACATGCAGCGCATCACCTGGTCCGGGGTCGCGCTGCATGCCGGCGCATTGCCCGGCTATCCGGCGTCGCATGGCTGCATCCGCATGCCGATGAGCTTTGCCATGAAGCTCTGGAACTGGACGCGCATGGGCTCGCGCGTGGTGATCACGCCCGGCGAAGTGGCGCCGCAGCCATTCAGCCATCCGACCCTGGTGGCGCAGAAGCCGTCGCCGACCCAGAACGCCGCCGCCCCGGAAGATGGCCGCCTTGATGCGGCACGCGCTGATGCTGGCGAAGCTGTGGCCGCAGCGCCAACCGACCTCAATTTGCGGCCGGCGCTCAATCCGAGCAGCGAGCCGACCGCCGCGCCGCGCGCGCAGATTCGCACCGCCGATGCTGGTCGCCTGACCAGCGCGACGCCGACCGCCTCCGACGCCGGCGCGCAGGCCGCCGAGCCTGCGGCTGCCAAGGAGGCCGCGCCGCCCGCCAAGGCCGAGAGCGGCACCGACAGCCAAGCGGACTCCGGCAAGGCCGACGCCAATAAGGCTGAGAGCAACAAGGCTGAGGCGAACAAGGCCGAGGCCAGCAAAGCCGACGCCGCTGCCGAGACCAAGCCGGCTGCTGGCGCGGCCGCGGAGGCGGAGGCCAAACCGGCCGCGCCCGGCACCGATGCCGCAGCCAAGCCCGAGGCCGCACCGGCGCCCAAGCGCAGCGGTCAGATCGCCGCCTTCATCAGCGGCAAGGATTCGCGGCTCTATGTGCGCCAGGAATTTGCGCCGCTGTTCGACGTGCCGGTCGAGATCACCGCCAGCGACCGCCCGCTCGGCACCCACGTGTTCACTGCGCGGCTCGACAAGGACAATGGCAACGCGATCTCGTGGTCGGTGGTGTCGATGCCGCAGAGCGCGCGCCAGGCCGACGCGACCGATGACAGCCGCACCAGCCGCCGTCGCAAGGCCGCCGAGGCTGCCGACGAGGTCAAGGCCAAGCCGCAGCCCAACAGCGCGGCCGAGGCGCTTGATCGGCTCAAGATTCCAGCAGAGGCGATGGCCAGGATTGCCGCGGAACTGTCCACCGGCGCTTCGCTGATCGTCTCCGATCACGGCATTGCCAGCGGCGAAACCGGCGCCGGCACGGGCTTTATCATTCCGCTGCGCTGAAGCCGCGATCGCGGCGCAGCGCAGGCAGACGAGTGTTGCAGTTGCCAAGGCAAGCGGTGCGAAAAAACCGATTGCCGGACCGGCGCGGCAACCTCTAGGCTTCAATTACAGGCGAGACGAGACCATGATTCTCGCCAGGGGAATATCGGGAGTCGAACGGAGGAGAAGTCGATGCGCGTTGCGGCAGGACTGCTGATTGCGGGTGCTGTCTCGGCTGGCGTGGTGATGGCTGCATGGGCGCAAAGCACGCCGCAGCCGGCAACGTCGCGCAGCGCTGGTTCCGCACCGCCCCCACCTGCCGCGGCCGCTGCGCCAGCGGCGGCCCCGGCTCCCGCCGCCCCTGCGGCTATCAAGAACACCTGCGCCAATCCCGATGCGCTCGGCGTCGGCCGAGTGGTCGAGATCGACACCACCGGCGGCCCTGGGTTCGGCTTCGAGCATTTCAAGCAGCTCGATTTCTTGCGCGACAAGGAAGTGGTGCTGACCTTCGATGACGGCCCCTGGCCGGTGAACACCCCGGCCGTGCTGAAAGCACTCGGCGAAGAATGCACCAAGGCGATCTTCTTCCCGATCGGCAAGCACGCCACTTACTATCCGGAAATTCTCAAGCAGGTCGCCACCGCCGGCCACACGGTCGGCGCGCACACCTGGTCGCACGCCAATCTCAACAACAAGAAGCTGTCGGAGCAGCAGCAGATCGACGAGATCGAAAAGGGCTATAGCGCGGTGAAATGGGCGATCGGCGGCGCGCCGGCGCCGTTCTTCCGGTTCCCGGCGTTGCAGCACCCGCCGACCATGGTGACCTATCTCGGCAACCGCAATGTCGCGATCTACTCCTGCGACGTTGATTCATTCGACTTCCGCGCCAAAAACGCCGACAAGATCGTCGAGACCGTGATGGGCAAGCTCGACAAGAACGGCAAGGGCATCATCTTGATGCATGATTTCCAAAAGCACACCGCGGAGGCACTGCCGCTGCTGCTGCGCAAGCTGAAGGCGGGCGGCTACAAGGTGGTGCATATGCGCGCCAAGGCGCAGCTGCAGACCATCGCTTCCTATGACGAAGCGCTCGCCAAGGACAGCAAGCTGCCGACCGTGTCGGCGCGCCCGGTGTCGAGCGTGGTGCAGACCGTTGCCGAATAATCCTCGCGCACAGTTTTGGGATCTGTCGTCGAGGTGGTGAAGTCGCAGTCATCAAAGCTGGCGATCGAAGGCTATGTGATCGTATCCGCGGACGGCATGCTCGCGGATGCGGCAGGTCTGATGCCGGAATCGCTGAAATTCCCTGGCGATCAGCGCTTCTTCAACGACGCGCTCGAGCGCGCCGATCTGATCGTGCACGGCCGCAATTCATTCGAGGATCAGCCGAACTCGCCGCGCCGCCGCCGCATCATCGCCACCCGCCAAGTGGCGGCGCTGGCGGCGGACCCGACGAACCCGAACGCCACGCTCTGGAACCCGGCGGGCGCGTCGTTTGACGATGCCTGCGCTCAGGCTGGCGTTACCGCCGGCACCGCCGCGATCATCGGCGGGCCTGAGATCTTCGCGCTGTTCTTCGATCGTTTCGACACGTTCTGGCTGTCGCAGGCGCCGCGCGTGCGCCTGCCCGGCGGCGAGCCGTGCTTTCCGGGCGTGCCGGCGCAAACCCCGGAACAGCTGCTCGCGGCGCATGGGCTGTCACCGCATGAGGTTACGCTGCTCGATCCCGCCGATGACGTGCGCGTCACCGCCTGGCGGCGCGGCTGAAGCCCGGGCTCTGCCCTGCCAATGATCAACACCACGACCTGCCCCGAGCGTTGTTGATCGGGCGGCGGAATGCTACGGCAGCAGTCGCGACCGCCTGCCTCGTCTGCCGCCATAACCGGAACCTGCCGTGACCACCGCCATTCGCATCTATGTTGACGCCGACGCCTGTCCGGTCAAAGACGAAATCTACAAAGTGGCGTTCCGGCATGGGGTGCCGGTCAGCATCGTCGCTGGCGGCTTCATCTGGGTGCCGCATGATCCGCTGGTCGAGCGCATTGCCGCCGGCCACGGCATGGATGCCGCCGACGACTGGATCGCCGCCCGGGTCGGGCCGAGCGATATTGTGATCACCGCCGACATTCCGCTCGCCGATCGCTGCGTCAAAGCCGGCGCCACCGTGATCGCGCCAAACGGCAAGCCGTATTCTGAAGAGTCGATCGGCATGACGCTGGCGGTGCGCAATCTGATGACCGAGCTGCGCTCGTCGGGCGAAGTCACCGGCGGGCCGCGCGCCTTCTCGCCGCGCGACCGTTCCACTTTCCTATCGACGCTCGACGCCACCATCCGCCGCCTGCAGCGCGCGCGGGCCGATCAACCGCACACCTGAGCGACACCAGACCCGTTATGGCGCCTCCGCTGATCCAACTGAAAGACATCGCGCTGACTTTTGGCGGCGCGCCGCTGCTCGCCGGCGTCGAACTGACCGTGTCCGCAGGCGATCGGTTCTGCCTGATCGGCCGCAACGGCTCGGGCAAATCGACGCTGCTGAAGATCGTTGCCGGGCTGGTGCAGCCCGACCATGGCAGCCGCTTTGTGCAGCCGGGCGCCACGGTGCGTTATCTGCCGCAGGAGCCGGATTTTTCCGGCTTTGCGACCACGCTGGCCTATGTCGAGGCGGGCTTGGCGCCGGGCGACGATCACTACAAGGCCGCTTATCTTCTGGAACAGCTCGGCCTGCACGGCGATGAAAATCCCGCGCATCTGTCGGGCGGCGAAGCGCGCCGCGCGGCGCTGGCGCGTATTCTGGCGCCTGATCCCGACATTCTGCTGCTCGACGAGCCGACCAACCATCTCGATCTCACCACCATCGAATGGCTGGAAAATGATCTCGCCGCGCGCAAGGCGGCGCTGATGATCATCAGCCACGACCGCCGCTTTCTGACCAATCTGTCGCGCGCCACTGCCTGGCTTGATCGCGGCACGGTGCGGCAGATCGACCGCGGCTTTGCCGCCTTCGAGCAATGGCGCGACGATCTGCTCGCCGAGGAAGAACGCGAACAGCACAAGCTCGATCGCAAGATCGTCGCCGAGGAACATTGGCTGCGCTATGGCGTGTCCGGCCGGCGCAAGCGCAACGTCAAGCGGCTCGCCAATCTGCACGCGCTGCGCAGCGAGCGCCGCAATTATCGCGGCAGCGTCGGCAATGCCGCGATGGCTGCCGCCGAAGCGGACAAATCCGGCAAGCTGGTGATCGAAGCCAAGTCGGTGAGCCGCAGCTATGACGGCCGCAAGATTGTCGATGACTTCTCGATCCGGATTCAGCGCGGCGACCGCATCGGCATCGTCGGCCCGAACGGCGCCGGCAAGACCACGCTGATCAACCTGCTGACCGGCGTCAGCGCGCCGGACACCGGCACGATCCGGCTCGGCACCAATCTGGAAATGGCGACGCTCGATCAGAGTCGCGACAGCCTCGATCCGAAATCGACGCTGAGCGAAGCTTTGACCGGCGGCCGCGGCGACACCGTGATGGTCGGTGGCAAGCCGCGTCATGTGATCGGCTACATGAAGGACTTTCTGTTCGCGCAGCAGCAGGCGCGCACGCCGCTGGAAGCGCTGTCCGGCGGCGAGCGCGGCCGGGTGATGCTGGCGCGGGCGCTGGCCAAGCCGTCCAACCTCTTGGTGCTCGACGAGCCGACCAACGATCTCGATCTGGAAACGCTCGACGTGCTCGAGGAAATGCTCGGCGACTATGAGGGCACGGTGATCCTGGTCAGCCACGACCGCGACTTTCTCGATCGCGTCGTGACCTCGGTGATCGTGCCGGAAGGCAATGGCCGCTGGATCGAATATGCTGGCGGTTATTCCGACATGCTGGCGCAGCGCGGCGCCGATCTGACGCGCGAAGCGGTCAAGGGCACCGCCGCCAAGAGCGACGGCGCCAAGGCGGACAAGACCGACACCAAGGCCGCGGCGCCGGCACCGAAGCGCAAGCTCAGCTTTAACGAAAAGCACGCGCTGGAAACGCTGCCGAAAACCATCGCCAAGCTGGAAGCCGAGATCGCCGAATTGCAGCGCGCGCTCGATGATCCGCAGCTCTTTGCCCGCGACCGCGCGAAATTCGACAAGGTGTCGGCGGCGATCGCCAAGGCCCACGAGGCGCAGCACGAGGCCGAGCATCGCTGGCTGGAACTCGAAATGCTGCGCGAGGAAATCGAGGGCTCGTAACGCCCTCGCCGCTCACTTGGCGGCGAGATAGCGCAGCACGCCGCGCCCGGCGGCAGCGCCGGTGGCAAAGCAGCCGGTGAGCAGATAGCCGCCGGTCGGCGCTTCCCAATCCAGCATCTCGCCAGCGGCGAACACGCCCGGCAGCCGCCGCAGCATGAAATCATCGTCGCATTGCTCGCGGCCAATGCCGCCGGCGCTCGAGATCGCGCGTTCGATCGGCTCGGTCGCGATCAGCCGCAGCGGCAGATCGTCGATCAATGCAGCGAGCTCGCCTGGCGCGAAAGACGCCAGCGGCCGCTTCAGCCGATGCGCGGCCTCTTGCAGCAGCGCGATCGCCTGCGGCGACAAATGCGCCGCCTTGCGCAGAAACGTCGCCAGCGATTGTTTGCCGCGCGGCGCGGCCAGTTTTGACGCCAGCTGCTCGATCGGCACATCGGGGCGCAACGCTAGATGCAGCGTCGCCTCGCCATGCAGATCGATCGCGTCGCGCAGCGCCGCCGACAGCGCGTAGATCGCGCCGCCCTGCAAGCCATCGCGGGTGATCATGGCCTCGCCGCGCAGCCGCCGCTCGCCAAAGCGCACGTCGATGCCCTTGAGCGGCTGCCCGGCAAAGCGTTCGCGCAGCAGCTCTGACCAGCCGACCACAAAGCCGCAATTGGCCGGCTTCAGCGGCGCTGCCTCAATGCCTTTGGCGGCGAGCAATGGGACCCAGCCGCCATCGGAGCCAAGCCGCGGCCAGCTCGCGCCGCCAAGCGCCAGCACGCTGGCGCGCGCCGTCACCGCCTGCTCGCCTGCCGGGGTCGAGAACAGCAGCGCGCCATCGTCGCGCCAGCCGTGCCAGCGATGTTTGAGGTTGAGCGTGACGCCGAGACCGGCCAGCCGGCTCAGCCAGGCGCGCAGCAGCGGCGACGCCTTCATCGCTTGCGGAAACACCCGGCCGCTGCTGCCGACAAAGGTCGGCTGCCCGAGGCCATCGCACCAGGCGCGCAGCGCGTCCGGCGGAAACGCCGTGATCGCCGGCGTCAGCCAATCGGCGGCCGCACCATAGCGCGTGAGAAACGTCGCCAGTGGCTCGCTATGGGTCAGGTTGAGGCCACCACGCCCAGCGAGCAGGAATTTGCGGCCCGGCGCCGCCATGCCGTCAAAAATGGTGACGCGCGCGCCGCCCCCTGCGGCAACCTCAGCCGCCATCAGCCCGGCCGGGCCCGCGCCAATGATGGCGACGTCGATGATGTCAGGTTCTGTCACGGTCCATACCAACGGCTAGTGATACGCACCTCCCCGCACGTCATGGCCGGGCTCGTCCCGGCCATCCACGTCTTTGATCCTGCACGTCGGTTAAGACGTGGATACCCGCGACAAGCGCGGGCATGACGGACCATTTTTGGGAACCGCTGGTATCACCGGGCTCACGATCAGCCGTAGCAATGGTTCAATCGCGCCCGGACTGCAATCCGTCATTCCGGAATGCGGGCAGCACACCACTTGCGGCGGTCATTCCGGGGCGCGAGCGATGGCTCGCGAACCCGGAATCCGGCGCGGGCAATAACGAGATCCCGGGTGCGCGCTGCGCGCGCCCCGGGATGACAGAGAGAGCGTGGAGACGCCGCGGCCAGCCTCAGGCCGCGGCAGCGCCTCACATCTTGAGGCCGAGCCGCGCGGCGGCCTGTGCCACGTATTTCTGGGTCTGCTGGAACGCGCCTTCCAGCGCCTGCGCCTTTGACATGTCGGAAATCTCGGCAAAATGCGCGGCGATCGCGTCCGGGGTCCACTGGTCTTCCGGCAAATTGAGGCCTTCGCTTTCCAAAAGCTTGACCACCGCGAACGAGCCGGCGCCGGCGCCCATGATGGTGCGGGTCGGCGCGTCTTGGCTGAGCAGATACAGCACCGCAGGCGTGATCGCCTCCGGCTTCATCAGAGCCAGCGCCTGCGGCGGCAGCAGTTCTTCGGTCATGCGCGTTGCCGCGGTCGGCGAGATGGTATTGACTCGGATGTCGGTCTTGCGGCCTTCCGCGGCCAGCACATTCATCAGGCCGATCATGCCGGCTTTGGCCGCGCCGTAATTGGCCTGGCCGAAATTGCCATACATGCCCGAGGACGAGGTGGTGAGCACGATGCGGCCATAGTTGCGCTCGCGCATGCCGTCCCACACCGCCTTGCAGCAATAGAAGCTGCCGACCAGATGCACGTCGAGCACCTTGGCGAAATCGGCCAGCTCCATCTTGGCGAATGATTTGTCGCGCAAAATGCCGGCATTGGCGCACAGGATATCGACCGCGCCCCACTCAGCGGTGGCCTTGTCGACCATCGCCTTGACCTGCTCGAAATTGGAGACGTCGGCGCCGTCGGCCATCGCAACGCCGCCGGCCTTGCGGATCTCCTCGACCACGGTTTCCGCCGCGGTCATCGAGCCGCCGGTGCCGTCACGCGCGCCGCCGAAATCATTGACCACCACCTTGGCGCCGCGCGCCGCCAGGCCCAGCGCATGGGCCCGGCCGAGCCCGTTGCCCGCGCCGGTGACAATGGCCACTCGTCCGTCAAATCTGATCGTCATGTGTGTCGTCCTGCTGGTTCAAGCGGGGATGGCTTGCGGAGCCAGATAAATCAGACCGAGCCAGTCGGCGACCAGCGCCGGCTTCGGCTCGCCTTCGATTTCGACGGTGATGGTGGAGCGCGTCAGCAGCTCGGTCGGCTTGCGCAGATTTGCTTCCGCGAGCGTGAAGCGGCCGCGCACCCGTGCGCCCGCGCGCACCGGCGACAGGAACCGCACTTTGTCAAAGCCGTAATTCACGCCCATCACGGTGCCGGCAATGGTCGGCATCGCTTCGTAAGAAAACACGCTGAGCAGCGACAGCGTCAGAAAGCCATGGGCGATGGTGCCGCCGAACGGCGTCTCGCGCTTGGCGCGCTCGGCGTCGACATGGATGAACTGGTGATCCTCGGTGGCATCGGCGAATACGTCGATGCGCTGCTGATCCACCACATGCCACGAAGATACGCCGATCTCCTGGCCGACCAGGCCGAGATAGACGTCACGCTCCACCACCGCACTCATATCGCCTCCACCGCAATCATTGTTATTGCGGCGCACATTCCACCGGACACGGCTGCACGCCAAGCGATTTCTGCGTGTAGTTCCGCGGCCGGCTCTAGCGTGCCGTGCTGCGGGCGCTTTGCAGCTCGACAAACTCCTCCTCGCGGAATTCGACGCCGCGCGCGGCATCGGCGTGGTTGTTGTCGTGCTCGAGCCGGCGCAGATGCACGCGGCGAATCTTGCCCGAAATGGTTTTCGGCAGCTCGGTGACGAACTCGATACGCCGGATGCGCTTGAACGGCGACAGCCGCGCCTGCAAATGCTGATACACCGACAGCGCCAGCTCGCGGCTCGGCTCATGGCCCGAGGTCAGGATCACATAGGCCTTTGGGATCGCCAGCCGGATCGGGTCCGGCGTCGGCACCACCGCGGCCTCGGCGACCGCCTCATGCTCCAGCAGCACGCTTTCCAGCTCGAACGGGCTGATGCGGTAGTCCGACGATTTGAACACGTCGTCGGAGCGGCCGACGAAGGTGAGATAACCGTCGTCGTCGCAAAACACCACGTCGCCGCTGCGATAGACCTCGCCGTCGGTTCCGGACAGTTTGCCGCCCTCGCCCTGATAGCCCTGCATCAGACCGGCGGGCCGCGCGGCGCCGAGCAGCAGCGTCACCTCGCCTTCCTTGGCGGGCTGGCCATCGACGTCGGTGATCGCGATGCTGTAGCCCGGCAGCGGCCGGCCCATCGAGCCGATCTTGATCGGCTGGCCCGGCGAATTGCCGATCATCGCAGTTGTTTCGGTCTGGCCATAGCCGTCGCGGATTGTCAGCCCCCAGGCGGCGCGCACCTGATCGATCACTTCCGGATTGAGCGGCTCGCCGGCGCCGCACACTTCGCGCAGCGCGACCTTGTACTCGGCGAGCGGCTCCTGAATGAACAGCCGCCACACGGTCGGCGGCGCGCATAGCGTGGTGACGCCGCAGCGGGCCATGGTGGCGAGCAGGCTTTTCGCCTCAAAGCGCGGCTGATTGACCACGAACACCGTGGCGCCGGCATTCCAGGGCGCAAAGAAGCAGCTCCAGGCATGCTTGGCCCAGCCGGGCGACGAGATGTTGAGATGTACGTCGCCGGGCTGCAGCCCTAGCCAGAACATGGTCGACAGCGCGCCGACCGGATAGCTGCGCTGGCTGTGCCGCACCAGCTTTGGCTTCGCGGTGGTGCCGGAGGTGAAGTACAGCAGCATCGGATCATCGGGCCGGGTCGGCCCATCCGGCACAAAGGTCTCGGGATAGTCCGCGGTCTGCTCGAACGGCGTCCAGCCGGGCGCGGCACCGCCACCGACCACGACGCGCGGCAACGAGCCATCGCCAAGGCCATCGAACTTCGCGACCTGATCCTGCGCCGCCACCACCAGCTTGGCGGCGCCGCGATCGAGCCGGTCGCGCAGTTCTTCCGGCGTGAGCAGCGTGGTCGCCGGGATCACGATCACGCCGAGCTTGATCGCCGCCAGCATGGTTTCCCACAAGGGCACCACATTGCCGAGCAGCAACAGCAGATGATCGCCGCGCTGCAGCCCCTGCGCGCGCAGGAAATTGGCGACTTGATTGGAGCGGCGCGACAGCTCCGCAAAACTGTGCTTCGTTTCGTTGCCGGTCGCGGCCTCGACGATCCACAGCGCGGTGCAGTCGCGGCTATCAGGATGGCTCGCCAGTTCGGCGTCGAACCAGTCAAGCGCCCAGTTGAAATCGATCGGGTCCGGCCAACGGAATTCGGCGACAGCCTTGGCGTAGTCAGTGCGATGTTCGAGCAGAAAGGCGCGGGCTTGCTGGAATGTGGTCATGCGTTCGCCTCCACGATTCGACGTGATGTCTGAGTGAACTCTCCGCGTATTTGCACTCATCCCGTCATTGCGAGCGAAGCGAAGCAATCCAGCCTGGTGCACCGAGCACCTCGACTGCTTCGTCGCTTCGCTCCGCGCAATGACGAAGACGATTACTTGGCCGCGCGCTCGCGCAGGAAATTGATGATGCCGGAGAAGTCCGCACCACCATGGCCGGCCTGTTCGAACTCGGCATAGAGTTCGGCGGCATGGGCGCCGAGCGGCGTCACCGCGCCGCTGCTATGCGCCGCGTCCTGCGACAATTTCAGGTCCTTGAGCATCAACGATGCGGCAAAGCCCGGCTTGTAGCTGTTGTTGGCCGGCGAAGTCGGCACCGGCCCCGGCACCGGGCAATAGCTGGTCAGCGACCAGCACTGCCCCGACGAGGTCGAGGCGACGTCGAACAGCGCCTGATGCGAAAGCCCAAGCTTTTCGGCGAGCGTAAAAGCTTCGCTGACGCCGATCATCGAAATGCCGAGCAGCATGTTGTTGCAGATTTTCGCGGCCTGGCCTGCGCCGGCAGCGCCGCAATGCACGATCTTCTTGCCCATCTTGTCGAGCACCGGCTTGGCGGCCTCGAACGCCGCGGCCTCGCCGCCGGCCATGAAGGTCAGCGTCGCGCCCTTGGCGCCGCCCGTGCCGCCCGACACCGGCGCATCGACCGAATGCACGCCGTGCTGCTGCGCAAGCTGATGCGCGGCGACCGCGCTGGCAACGTCGATGGTCGAGCAGTCGATCAGCAGCGCGCCCTTGGCGATGTGGGGCAGCACTTCGGTCCACACCGCCAGCACATGCTTGCCGGCCGGCAGCATGGTGACGATCACCTCGGCGCCGCTGACCGCCTCGACCGCGCTGGCGGCAATGGTGACGCCGTCGGCCTTGGCCGCCTCGCGCGAAGCTTCGACCAGATCGAAGCCGCGCACCTGATGGCCAGCCTTCACCAGATTGGCGGCCATCGGCCCGCCCATATTGCCGAGACCGATGAATGCGATGTTGGTCATTTCCTGCCCTCGTCTGTTCTGCTTTGCGCGTTGGTTAGGTCGGGAATGTCAGCTCGTTGGCTCCCCGATGGGCGAAGTAGCGCCCGACAATTTCGTCATCGACATCTTCGATCCGCGCCGGCTGCCATTTCGGCTGCCGATCCTTGTCGATCACCGCGGCGCGCACGCCCTCGATGAATTCGGCACTGGCGAACACTTCAAGCGCGGCGCGATATTCGTGGATCAGGCACGCTTCCAGCGACGGCGCCTGCCGCGCCTGCCGCAGCAGCCGCAGCGTCACCTTGAGACTGGTCGGCGATTTGCTGCGCAGCGCTTTCAGCGCGCCTTGCGCAAATTCCGATCCGTCGACCTCGAGCGCCGCGGCAATCGCTTCGATGCTGTCATGCGCGAACAGCCGATCGATCGCCTCGCGGTGGCGCTGCGCGGTGCCGGGCTCGGTCGTGACCGCAAAGCGGCCGATGATGTCACGCACCTGCTGCGCCGAGGCGTTCGCCGGCGCCGCGGTCAAGGCAGCGCGCAGCTCCGGCCAATTCGCGGCCGGCACCAGCGCGTCGGCAAAGCCGGCATAGATCGCGTCACTGCCATTCATGATTTCGCCGGTCAGGCCGAAATAGGTGCCGACCTCGCCCGGCGCGCGCGACAACAGCCAGGTGCCGCCGACATCGGGAAAGAAGCCGATGCCGACTTCCGGCATCGCGATCTTGGTGCGATCGGTGACGATGCGGTGGCTGCCATGGGCCGACAGCCCGACGCCGCCGCCCATCACCAAGCCGTCCATGAACGCAACATAGGGCTTTGGGTATTTGGCGATGGCGGCGTTGACGATGTACTCCTCGCGCCAGAACACCGGACCGAGATCGCCGCCTTGGCGCGCGCTGTGATAGAGCCCGACAATGTCGCCGCCCGCGCACAGCCCGCGCTCGCCGGCGCCTTCGATCAGCACCAAAGCCACCTCAGGATCAGCGGCGAATGACGCCATCGCGCCCTCGATCACGCGGGTCATCTCCAGCGTCAGCGCGTTGATCGCCTTGGGCCGGTTCAGCCGCAGCACGCCGGCCGCGCCCTCGCGCCGCGCGATCAGATCGCCCTCGGCCTGATCCACAGTGATGGTCTCGCTCATCGTGCGCCCTCAATCAATTTCCGCGCCACGATCAGACGCATGATTTCATTGGTGCCTTCGAGAATCTGGTGCACGCGCAGATCGCGCACGATCTTCTCGATGCCGTATTCGCTGAGATAGCCGTAGCCGCCGTGCAATTGCAGCGCCTCATTGGCGACGTTGAACCCGACATCGGTACCAAAGCGCTTGGCCATCGCGCACAGCGTCGAGGCGTCATGGTCCTTGCGGTCGAGCGCCGCGGCCGCGCGCCACAGAAAGGTGCGCGCCGCTTCCAGTTCGGTCGCCATGTCGGCGAGCCGGAATTGCAGCGCCTGGAACTCGTCGAGCCGCTTGCCGAACGCCTTGCGCTCGCGCATGTAGTTCAGCGTCTTGTCGAGCGCCGCCTGCGCGCCGCCGAGCGAGCACGCCGCGATGTTGAGCCGGCCGCCATCGAGCCCGGCCATCGCGATCTTGAAGCCGATGCCCTCATCGCCGAGCCGGTTCTCGACCGGCACCCGGACATTTTCAAAAATCACCGAGCGGGTCGGCTGCGCGTTCCAGCCCATCTTGCGCTCATTGGCGCCGAACGACAGACCGGGGGTGTCGCGCTCCACCACCAGCGTCGAGATGCCCGAGGCGCCCTCGCTGCCGGTGCGCGCCATCACGACATAGAGGTCGTTGCTGCCGGCGCCGGAAATGAACTGCTTTTGGCCGTTGAGCACATAGTAGTCGCCGTCGCACACCGCGCGGGTGCGCAGCGCCGCGGCATCCGAGCCCGAGCCCGGCTCGGTGAGGCAATAGCTCGCCACCCACTCCATGGTGCACAGCTTGGGCAGCCATTTCTGGCGCTGGGCGTCGTCGCCGTAGCGATCGATCATCCACGCCGCCATGTTGTGGATCGAGATGAACGCCGACACCGCCGGGCAGCCGGTGGCCAGCGCCTCGAAGATCAGCGCGGCGTCAAACCGCGTCATGGCGCTGCCGCCGACATCGTCGTTGATATAGATGCCGCCGATGCCGAGCGCCGCCGCTTCCCGGATCACGTCGAGCGGCAGATGCTTCTCTTCGTCCCACGCGAGCGCGTGCGGGGCGATCTTCTCCGCGGCGAAGTCGCGCGCCATATCTCGTATGGCGCGCTGATCGTCATTGAGCGTGAACTGCATCGCGTCCGCGCTTACTTCATGGTCGGGATGACGAACTCGGCGCCCTCCTTGACACCCGAAGGCCAGCGCGAGGTCACGGTCTTGGTCTTGGTGTAGAACCGCACCGAGTCCGGGCCGTGCTGGTTGAGGTCGCCGAAGCCCGAACGCTTCCAGCCGCCAAAGGTGTAGTACGCGATCGGAACCGGGATCGGCACGTTGATGCCGACCATGCCGACATTGACCTTGGCCGCGAAGTCGCGCGCCGCGTCGCCGTCGCGGGTGAAGATCGCAACGCCGTTACCGTAATCGTGCTCGGACGGCAGCGACAGCGCCTCGGCATAATCATGGGCGCGCACCACGCTCAGCACCGGCCCAAAGATCTCTTCCTTATAGATACGCATATCGCGGGTGACGTTGTCGAACAGACAGCCGCCCATGTAGAAGCCGTTTTCATAGCCCTGCAGCTTGAAATTGCGGCCGTCGACCGCCAGCGTCGCGCCTTCCTTGACGCCGATCTCGACGTAGTTCTTGACCCGCTCCAGCGCTTCGCGCGTCACCAGCGGACCGAAATCCGCGGACGGATCGGTCGAGGGGCCGATCTTCAGCTTCTCGACGCGCGGGATCAGCTTCTCCATCAGCGCATCGGCGGTGGCCTTGCCGACCGGCACCGCCACCGAGATCGCCATGCAGCGCTCGCCGGCCGAACCAAAACCGGCGCCGATCAGCGCATCGACGGTCTGGTCCATGTCGGCGTCCGGCATGATGATGGCGTGGTTCTTGGCCCCGCCAAAGCACTGCGCGCGCTTGCCGGTGGCCGCGGCGCGCTCATAGATGTACTGCGCGATCGGCGAGGAACCGACGAAGCCGACGGCGCGGATATCCGGATCGTCCAGGATCGCGTCGACCGCTTCCTTGTCGCCATTGACGACGTTGAGCACGCCGGCCGGCAGACCGGCTTCGATCAGCAGTGCCGCGAGCGCCATCGGCACCCCGGGGTCGCGCTCCGACGGCTTCAAGATGAAGGCATTGCCGCAGGCCAGCGCCGGGGCAAACTTCCACATCGGGATCATCGCCGGGAAATTGAACGGGGTGATGCCGGCGACCACGCCGAGCGGCTGGCGCATCGAATAGATGTCGATGCCGGGGCCGGCGCCCTCGGTGTATTCACCCTTCATCAGGTGCGGAATTCCGCAAGCGAATTCAACGACTTCAAGACCGCGCTGGATGTCGCCCTTGGCGTCGGGAATGGTCTTGCCATGCTCGCGCGCCAGAAGCTCAGCGAGCTTGTCATAGTCGCGCTGCACCAGTTCCAGGAACTTCATCAGCACGCGGGCGCGGCGCTGCGGGTTGGTGGCTGCCCAATCACGCTGGGCTTCGCGGGCGTTCTCGACGGCGGCACGCAGCTCGGCCTTGGTTGCCAGCGCGACCTTGGCCTGGACCTCGCCGGTCATCGGTTCGAACACGTCGGCGAACCGTCCTGACGTTCCAGCCACTTCACGGCCAGCAATAAAATGCCCAATCGAGCGCATGCGTTTCCTCCGGGTAAGCTTAGATTTGCAGAGTCTTTGAACAGGCTTTGGCGCGTTTGGGAAGAGGCCCCGCACGCAATCCTGTTAGCAGCTTATCGCCGCCTTTCAGGGGCGGCAAACCGCCAAACGTTGAATAGGCGGCTGGTCAACGTTGTTGACTGGAGATCGCCCCATTGCTGCCGCGGCGCGGGGCGCGCGCTTTGCCGGCCAATGACTTACTGGCAGCTGCTTTGCTGGCGGCCACCTTGCCGGCGGTCGCCTTGCTGGCAATCGTCTTGCTGGCAATCGTCTTGCTGGCGGCAGCCCGGCGGACCACCGGCTTTTTGCCCTGGACCGCGGGCCGCGCGGCTCCGGCCTCGGTCTTGGCGACGGAGCCCGCCCGGGAACCACGAACCGTCACCGCACCGCCGCGACGCGGCGGCGCCGGCACCACCGGCAACGCGGCGCGCCCAGCGGCCAGAATCTCGTCCGACAATTCGCCCGCGCCGGTGACGCGCGCCAGCAACAAGGTGCCCACCATCGAAGCCAGCATCGCGGACGCCTGCTGCCGCGCCTGCTTGGCCGGCACGCCTTCCATCTGCTCCGCCAGCATCTCGATCATGGCCGTCACCTTGGCGGCAAAAGCCCGGCGCGTCCTGGCGGTTTCGCGCGCGATCTCCGCACCGACCGCCAGCACCGCACAGCCGCGCCCCGGATCGTCGCGGTGCTGCTTGCTGAGATAGGCATCGGCGATCGCCGCCAGCCGCTGCGACGGGGTCAGATCATCGGTCAGCTCGCGCCAGCTCGCCATCGAGCGGTCCATCGCGTAGGTGACGGCTTCCACCATCAACGCTTCGCGCGATTCAAAATGCGAGTAGAAGCCGCCATGGGTCAGCCCGGCGTCTTTCATCAGCTCGGCGACGCCGACGCCGTGAATGCCCTTTTCGCGCAGGCGCATCGACGCCTTGCGGACAATGCGATCGTGGGTGGCGTTCTTATGTTCTTTTGAGTACCGCATCGGCGCTACATTCCGTTAGAGAACGATGATTCCTATCATGGACTCGGAACAAAACCGCCATCGTCATTTTGCCGCAGTATCAATAAGTGACAGGTGAGCAGGGCAATCGTCCTCGCCTGATCTGAGAGCTGATCGGCGCCCTCGCTGCTGATACGCCCTCCCCGCCAGAGCGCGGAGATATTGAACGCGGAGATATCGAGCGCGGAGACGTCGCGCGCATCGCCATCCCTTCCGCTCCTGGCCCTGCCCGCGCAGCGTGGGCCCCTCGCCTGATCTTGTCCCTCACGCGCTCGCGCCTTGCCTGTCACGGCGTTGTGTGCACGATACGCAATTGCAATAACCGGCCATTTTCATATGATGCCGATCATTCAATCAAGGCAAAAGCCTTGTTTGGGTTTTCGGCCTTTCTGACAGGACCACGCATGCTTTCTGACCGGCTCGCCGCACTGCTCAGCCGCCGCGACATTCACTATGGCTGGGTGATGGTGGCGGTGACCTTCCTCACCGCACTGGTCTCCGCCGGTGCGGTCGGCGCGCCGGGCGTGTTCATCGTGCCGCTGCAGCAGGAATTCGGCTGGAGCCCGGCCGAGATTTCCTCGGCGCTGTCGATCCGCTTCATCCTGTTCGGCCTGATGGCGCCGTTCGCCGCGGCGCTGATGAACCGCTACGGGCTGCGGAATGTCGCGCTCGCCGGGCAATTGCTGATCGGATCCAGCCTGATCGCGTCGATCACCATGACACAGGTCTGGCAATTGATCGCGCTGTGGGGCATTGCGGTCGGGATCGGCACCGGCCTCACCGCGCTGGTGCTCGGCGCCACCGTGGCGGCACGCTGGTTTTCCGAACGGCGCGGCCTGGTGGTCGGCATTCTCACCGCCAGCGTCGCCACCGGACAACTATTGTTCCTGCCGGTGCTGGCGTCGCTGACCGAGCGGTTTGGTTGGCGCATCGCACTGCTGCTGCTGTGCGCGGCGCTCGCGGTCGCCGCCTGTGCGGTGCTGCTGTTGATGCGCGACCGGCCGAGCGATCTCGGGCTGCGCGCCTATGGCGAGCCTGGCATCGGACCGCCCGCCGCGCCGCCGCAGCAGCAAGGCGCGATCACCCGCGCCGCGCTCGGTGCGCTACGCGATGCGTCGCGCAAGCCGGTGTTCTGGATCCTGTTTGCGACCTTCTTCATCTGCGGCGCCTCCACCAACGGGCTGATCCAGGTGCACCTCATTCCGCTCTGTGCCGATTTCGGCATTCCGCAGGTGCAGGCTGCTGGGCTACTGGCGGCGATGGGGATTTTCGATTTCTTCGGCACGATTTTGTCGGGCTGGCTGTCCGACCGCTACGACAATCGCTGGCTGCTGTTCTGGTACTACGGGCTGCGCGGGCTATCGTTGCTGTTTCTGCCGTTCAGCGATTTCACCTTCTATGGCCTGTCGCTGTTTGCGCTGTTCTACGGCCTTGATTGGATCGCCACCGTGCCGCCGACCGTGCGTCTGACCGCGCAGAATTTTGGCGCCGAGCGCGCCAATCTGGTGTTCGGCTGGGTGTTTTGCGGCCATCAGCTCGGTGCCGCCACTGCGGCCTTTGCCGCTGGCCTGTCGCGCACCGTTTGGCTGAGCTATCTGCCGGCGTTCTTCGCCGCCGGTGCGCTGTGTCTGATCGCCGCCAGCATCGCGCTGTTGATCGCACGGCCGCCGAAACCCGCTGCGGCTTAGGGCGACGGCTCTAGAAGTGAGACGTCATTGCGAGGAGCGCAGCGACGAAGCAATCCAGCTCATGGGCACGGATTCTGGATTGCTTCGTCGGCTGCGCCTCCTCGCAATGACGAGGTCGTTACGGCCTTATTCGCATTGATGTTGAAACGCCCGGCGTGCGCAGCGGCTCGGCGAGCCGCGCGAATTCGCACAGCAGCGCGCGGGTTTTGCGCGGATCGATGATCTCCTCGACCCAGAATTTTTCGGCCGAGCGGAACGGTGAGCGCAGCTTGTTGAGCCGCTCCTCGATTTCCTTGAGCTTGGCAGCCGGATCGTCCGCCGCCTCGATCTCGGCGCGATAGGCCGCCTCAATGCCGCCTTCCAGCGGCAGCGAGCCCCAATAGGCCGACGGCCAGGCATAGCGCAGCGAGTGCCGCGCCGCCGGCTGATGCACCACGCCGGCCACGCCAAAGCAGTTGCGCACGATGATGGTGCACCACGGCACCGTGGTCTGGTTGACCGCCGCCATGGTGCGCACGCCATGGCGGATGGTCGCCGCCTTCTCCGCCTCGAGCCCGATCATGAAACCGGGGCAATCCATCAGATAGACGATCGGCAGATGGAATGTTTCGGCGAGATCGACACAGCGCACCACCTTTTGGCAGGTCTCAGCCGTCCAGGAGCCACCATAGTGATACGGATCGGAGGCGAGCAGCAGGACGGCGCGGCCCTGCAGCCGCGCCAAGCCGGCAATGATCGAGCGGCCGAAATTCTGGCCCATCTCGAAAAACGAGCCCTTGTCGACCACCGCTTCGATGATCGGCCGCATCTTATAGACTTGCCGCCGATTGCGCGGCACCGCCTTCAGCAGCGCTTCCTCGGCGCGATCCGGATCATCATCGCACGGCAGCGTCGGCGGCAGTTCGTGCACCGAGGACGGCAGATAGGACAGGAACCGGCGCGCGCATTCGAACGCCTCCTGCTCGGTCTCGACCGCATGATCGACCGCGCCGGACCGGGTCTGGATTTCCCAGCCGCCCAGTTGCTGCTTGTCGAGATTCTGGCCAAGCCGCGCCACCACCGGGGGACCAGCGACGAACATCGCCGAATTCTTGGTCATCACCGAATAATGGCTGGCGGCGAGCCGCGCCGCGCCAAGCCCGGCCACCGAGCCGAGCCCAAGCGCCACCACCGGCACCTGCGCCATGTTGCCGGTCGTGTACCAGAACCATTCGGTGCCGCCGATGCCGCCCGGCAGATTGGCCGCGCCCTTGGTCTCGATGGTTTTCACCGAGCCGCCGCCGCCCGAGCCTTCGATCACCCGGATGATCGGCAGCCGGAAATCGTGGGCCATCTCCTCGGCCATCTGCGGCTTGTGATGGATCGAGGCATCGGCCGAGCCGCCGCGCACGGTAAAATCGTCGCCGACCACCACCACTGGCCGACCATCGATTTTGGCACGGCCAAAGATGCAGTTCGCCGGCGTGACGTCGCGCAGTTCGCCATCGGCATCATAGTCGCCGATGCCGGAAACCGCGCCGATCTCGTGGAAACTGCCGCTGTCGATCAGCCCGTCGATCCGCTCGCGGACCGTCAGCCGCCCCTGGTCATGCTGGCGCTTGACCTTGTCGACGCCGCCCATCTGCCGCGCGAACGCCTCGCGGCGAGCCAGCTCGTCGAGTTCCGGCTTCCAGGTCATTGCTGCTCCCGTTCGGTTTCTTATGCGCCATCGCCGGCCGCGGCGTCAGCTCGCTGCCATCATCATAAAAGCCGATATCGGCATTTTGGATCAGCTTGCTGATATCGGCACCGAGCTTGAGCAGCAGCGGCGCCACTTCGTCATGCATCCGCTGCTCGTCATACATCGCCGACAACAGCCCGATCGTGACCGCGACATAGGTCTGATATTGCGGCGACCACAGCGGCATGGCGATGCCGTTGATATGCGGGCTCCACAGCCCGCAGGCGGTGACATAGCCGCGCTCGCGCAGCATCGCGCGGTTGCCATCGATGCGATCGCGCAACACCGCGGCGTCATGCGGAATGTCGCGTTCCATGTCGCGGATCAGAGCCGCGGCGACGTCCGGATCAAGGGCGGCGGTATAGGCATGGCCGGCGGCGGTCCGGGTGATGGCGATCCGGCTGCCGGTCATGGAATGCAGACCGAGCGCCTGCGCCGAACGGGCGAATTCCAGATAGACGAGATGAAAGCGATCCGGGATGACGAAGCCGACTGTGCCCGGGATCTGCTCGGCGGTTTCCTGCAAACGGATCCGGATCAGATGACGAAGCTGCAACCCGCACATCATCGATGCGCTCATCGCCACCGCGCTGGGGCCGATCCGGTATTTCTGATCGCGCGGCAAGTAAACCAGATGACCCATCCGAGTCAGCGTATGCGTCAAGCGCGAGACGGTTGAACGTGGCAGCCCGCAACGATTGGAAATTTCCAGATTACCAAGTCGAACCTCATGGCTTCCAAAGCAACGCAGCACGTCGAACGCTCGAGACACCACCTGGATAACATCGCTCGCCCCGCTGTCCTCCCCCGAAATCAGTCCTTTGTTAGTTAAACGTTCCGAGCGTCGTCCCATTTTCTTGATCCAATATTATTGGAGGGAGTTTGCACCGCTCAGCCCCGAGACTGTCCACCGCACCACCCTCAATTCCGCAGAACGGAATAGAATTCCGCTTGAACAGAACGCTACATCAGGCCATGTGAGTGAACAACATCACTCGCAAGAACGCATAGCCCAATTCCTCTACGTCATGCGGTCAGCTGGGCAAGCGCTGCTGCCCTGGGTTGCAGCTGTTCCGCAGCGAATGGAGTATGACATGCCAGATATCAAGATCGTCACAGAGGTCGCCGGCCGGGTATGCGCGCTGCCGATTGCCGTCGGCGACGTGGTCAGCAAAGGTGACGACATCGCTTTTGTTGAAGCGATGAAAATGGAAATTCCGGTTGCCGCGCCGCAAGGCGGCACGCTCACCAGCCTCTTGATACAGCTTGATGACGTGGTTGCCGAAGGTCAGTTAGTGGCGATCATCGCCACCTGAGCGGCCGATCTACAGCGCCGAGGCCGACGCGCGATTACATCAAATTCCGCTGCGTTGGCTCGCGCCACAGTTGCAGTCAGCACCTCCGCCGCGCGACAAACTGCCTCGTGCTGCGATCAGTTCTGCGATCCATTGCTGGCGATCGCCGCGTATTTGCGCGCCGCGGACTACACGAATCACCCTTTGCACGGCGCAGCGCTGCTGCCGCTTGCGATCGTATGCTGATAGTTAATTGGGCATACGCCGGGCAATGTCCTTGGAATCCCTGACACGCGGCTCATGCGAGCAACAGCTGGTCAGCGACCTCTAATACTGAACACTTCGTACTTTGGAAGTAAGTGTTTTATGGCGGCGGCGCTGATAGCAGCCTGATCGTACCACGATCGTAGCGACAGCAGCGGCTTTGCCGGGGTCTCTGCTATCAGTCAGCGCGCACCTGTTCCGCAGCGCGAAACACCACCGCATCAACCACCACCACGCCCGCTCCGGCATCGTTGATCAGCACCGGATTGAGATCGACCGACATCACGTCGGCTTGCGCGATCATCAATTGGCCGATCGCGACCAGCGCGCGCGCCAGCGCCTCGGTATCCATCGCCGGCTCGCCGCGCACGCCGGCGAGCAGCGGCGCGATCCGCAGACTGTGCAGCGCCTCGTTCACTTCGTCCGAATCGAACGGTGGCAACAGCAGCGCGGTGTCGCGCAGCACCTCGACATATTTGCCGCCATCGCCGACCACCACCACCGGCCCGAACACCGGATCGCGATGCGCGCCGATCATCAATTCGCGGCGGCCCTGCGCCATCGCGGCGACGATCACGCCGTCAAAGCGCGCGCCTTGCGCGCGAATGATGGTCTCCATGGCGGCAAAGGCCTGGCACGCCGCCGCCTCGTCACCGACATTGAGCCGCACCAAGCCCAGTTCCGATTTGTGGGCGATGTCGGCCGAGCAGCCTTTCACCACCACCGGCGTTCCGATCGCCGCAACGGCCGCAGCGACCTCGCTTGGCGACCGGCACAGACGATGCGGCACCACTGCAAGGCCGTGCTGCGCCAGCAGCGTCAGGCTGTCGGCCTCGTTCAGCATCACCATCGCCTGCGCCGCCGGCTGCCGCGGTGCCTCGCCCCTGCTGCTGGTGCGGCGCGCGGCGGCTTTGGCCATCAGCTCGCGATGCGCCACAAACTGGTGCAGCGCCGTGACCGCCTCGACTTCGGTCGGGAACACCGCAAGCCCACGCTCCGCAAACTGCCGCGCGATAGCGGGCTGCGTCGAAGCCATCAGCACCGGCTTGCCGGTCTGCCGGGCAAGGGCCGCGCTATCCTCGGCAATCCCGGCAATGTCATAGCCCTGGCCGAGCACGGGCAGGCCGATCACAAAGGCGTCGGCGCCCGGATCGGCGGCCAGCACCGGCAGGATTTCGCCGAACAGCCGGTCGTTGGACAGCATCGCCGCGGTGAGATCGATCGGGTTGGTGGTGGTGGCAAAGCTCGGCAGGATGGTTTTCAGCTGCCGATCGGTCTGCGGCGCCAGCTCGGCCATCGGCATGCCGACCTCGCTGGCGGCATCGGCGGTCAGCACACACACCGCGCCGGAATTCGACACCGCCACCAGCCGGCGGCCGGTCGGTTGCCAGCCCTTTAGATACAATTCGCTCGCTTCCACCAAGCCGCGGATATCGGGCGCGCGCCAGATGCCGTGATGGGCCAAAAAGGCATCGACCACCCGGTCCTCATTGGCAAGCGCCCCGGTATGCGACTGCGCGGCGCGCTGGCCGGCAACGCTGCGCCCGGATTTTAGCGCAATGATCGGCAGATCGCGGTCGCGCGCGATCGCGGCCAGCTGCTCAAGATGCCGCGCGTCCGGAATGCTCTCCAGATACAGCAGCAGCAGTTTCACCTCGGGGTCTTCGGCGACCGCACAGGCCAATTCGCCAACCGAGACGTCGCAATCATTGCCGGTGGCGTGGCAGTGGCGCACGCCGATGCCCTTGCGCAGCAGAAAGCTGACCGGCGCGGTCGACAGCGCACCGGATTGGCTCAGCATCGCGACATGACCACCAGCGCGATCGAATTCGGTGAACAGCGTTGAGAACGAGACAATGGTGCCGGAGCCGAAATTGGCCAGCCCCTGCGTATTCGGCCCGACGATGCGCATGCCGGCCTGGCGCGCCGCGGCCGTCATGCGCTGCTCTTTGGCCTTGCCGGCGATCGGATCGACCTCGCCGAACCCGGACGCCATCACCACCACGGCTTTGACACCGCGCGCGGCGCAGTCCTCCACGGTGCTGACGGCTGTATCGCCAGCCACCGCCACGATCGCCAGCTCCGGCGCTTCCGGCAGATCGGCCAGCGAGCCATAGCTGCGGCGGCCCTGGATTTCCGGCCGGCTGGGATTGATCGGATAGACTGCGCCCTTGAACCCGAACTTGCCGAGATAATGGATCGGCCGGCCGCCGATCTTGTGCGGATTGTCGGATGCGCCGATCACGGCGATCGAGCGTGGATCGAGAAACGCACGCAAACCGCTCATGAGCCCAGCCGTTGCCGTGTTGCTCGGCGCTGTCGCCGATCGCTGTGAATCACCAACATCATCGGCGGCATCAAACTCCCTGTGGCGGCGTTCTCGATCAGCACTTGGATGGGCACTTGGATCGGCACCTGCGCATCGATCTAACGTGCTGTTTCCAACAAGATCAAGCACAGCGCGGTGACACCCGCCGCATGGCGTGCGGCGCTGTGCTGATTAGCAAGTTCATTGACCGGCAACGGGTTTCGCCTATCAAGGCATGTCGCATGCGGCGTTCCGACCGAAACGCCTCATAGCCCCTTGCCAGCCACAGCTCGTTGCCAAAGCTCGCCGCCCATGAAACCGCATCGCGAAATATTTGCCAGCCGTCCGGCGACCCTGCGCTTCATGCCCAAGGCGCTGTGGCCCTCCCCGGGCTGGCGCGCCGAGCGCGGCTGCCCGGACAGCCAATTCATCTGGCAGGACTATCGGATCAGTTCGCGGACCATGGCGAGGTTGCGCGATTTCGCCGGCGCTGGCGAGTTCAATCACGATGATGCGCTGCTGCTACTCGCGCCGCATATCACCGGCTTTCGGCTGACGATGGCGCTGCTGACCCATCCGCGCTGGCCGCTGGCGATCTGGCGCGCGCTGCAGTTTCGCAACCGGCTGCGGCTGCTCGGCCCGCTTCTGCTCGACGAGCCGTCGGAACTGAGCGTGCAAGCCTGCGCCTGGCGGGTGCATGCCAAGGGGCTTGAGGTCGATCTACACACTCGACTGCAGCAGCGCGGCGCGGTGGTGTGGGACAGCATCGTCACGGTCTATTATCGCGGCCGGTTTGGCGCGCCGCTCAGCCATGGCGAAGCGCGCGGTGCGCCTTCGAGCTCGCCGACGCTCGACCCGTCAGCGCCGCCGGTGGCGCAATGGCTGATCGAGAACGGCCGGCGCTGGGAATTCTGCCGCCTCACCGGCGACTACAACCCGATGCATCTCAACGCACGCTACGCGCACCGCATGGGTTTTGGTGGCGCCTTCCCGCATCCGCAGCGCGTCGCAGCGCAATGTCTGTCGCATCTGGCCGCAACCGGCGCGCCGCCGCGCCAGCTCGATCTATGGATCAAGGGACCGGCGTTCTTTGGCACCGCCGCGACGCTGCGGCAGGCGCCCCGCGACGATGGCGGCCAGGATTTTGCGCTCTGGGTGCCGGGCGAGCAACGCCCGGCGCTGGTCGGCAGTCTGTACCGCGAGCTATTGGTCGCCGCACAGCCGGCGTGAGCGCAGGCGCTCCGCCAGCGTCACATGTTAGCGGTGATCGGCACGCGGCGCGGCGCGATAGACGCCATGGCGCGGGTGGTGCGGCCCGTAGCCGTAACGATGGCCGTGCACATGGCGGTGATGATAGCGATGGTGATGGCGGTAGCCATAGCCCCAGCGCGACACCGTGGCCTCACGATAATACGGCGCCGGCGCGAACATGCCCGGGCCGGAATAGACCGGGCCCTGATTGACATAGAAATATTGCGGCGACGGATCGGGCAGCCGTTCGTATTCGACATAACCGTAGTAACCGCCGCCATAGCCGTAGCCATATCCATAGCCCGCGCCGCCGCACGGCATCGGTGCCGCGACATAGCCGCCGCACGGCGCGCAGCCGGACGCATACCAGCCGCCGCAGGCCTTGGCCGGCGCCGCGCTCACGGCAAGCAGCGCCGCTGCGGCCACCAATCCTGAAACAAGGGTCTGACGCATCTACTCTCTCCTGTCGGTGGTGGGGCTGGGTCAGTAGCGAGGTGGCCGGAAGTCGCGGCGCGGCCCTGGCAGCTCCGGCGCCAGGATCACCGGCGGCGGCTGGACCATCGGCTGCGGCATCGGCGGTGCCGATTCCGCCGACCATGACTGGTGAAAACTCTCGGCCGGTTTTGGCAGTTTGCGGTTTTCCGGCGGCTCGATTTCAAGGCGGCCATAGCCGACCTGCTCGCCGGTGGCGCCCGGATAGTAATGGCCGACATTGAGCGGCGGCACGCGCCGGCCGCCATAGATGGTGGGCTGCACATTATTGCCGCGCGCCAGCCCCCAATCGCCTTCGATCACGGCGTAAGAAGCATCGCGGCCGTTGATGATGATCGGCACGCCGGGCCGGCCGGGAATCACGATCTGCGGACCGCTCTCCAGCGCGGCTGCGCCGAGCGCCGAGCCGATCCACACCGCCAATGACAGCGCTGCCCGCATCACAGTCTCCTCATGCCCGCCCGACGGTAGCGGCAATCAGCTCAAGATGGGTTAAGGGCTAAAGACGACCTGCCGGTAAGGCTAACGGGCCGTGGCTGCGCGCCGCAGCGGTCGCTTTCGCGAAACGTGGCCGGTCGGCGATAATGCTGCTGGCGCAGGGATGCGGTTGCCTACCGATGGCCGCCAATGGCCGCATCCCGCTTGTGCTTACGGGCCACGCCGGTTGTGCCAGGTCGCGCAGCTGCGCAACCGCTTAAATATTTCAGGTTTTATGGTGCCGGCGGAGAGGATCGAACTCCCGACCTTCGGTTTACAAAACCGCTGCACTACCGCTGTGCTACGCCGGCGCGCCCGCACAGCTAGCAGCGTACTGCGCTGCCGACAAGACGCTGTCCCGGATTTGTGCAAGCGCTGACCCGGATCAGATTCAGGATCATTTGTGCCGAGGCTGTTCGCGCGAGCTATGCGCCAATGGCTAAGCCATCAGCCTTGCCCGAGCCACCCTGGCAAACGCGCCACACTGGCTGAGAGTTTGCACGTGGCGAGGCCTGTGTCGCGTGGCCACCAGCTCGCCGACCTGCCGCGGCCAGCCTGTGGATAGGTTGTGGACGACAACAAATTATCGCTTCTTTACAGATACTTGGAAGGGACACCCGACCACAGAAGGCTGTTGATAACTGTCCGCAACCGGGACCTCAGCGCTCAGTGCAGCGCGAGACGGCGCCCTTGACGGCGACTCGCGCCGCTGATTCCATGGCGCACCTACGGAGGCTCCCATGCAGCGGCACATTCTTCACGAGTTCATGACAGGTCAGGACTCGGCAGGCGCGCAGAGCTATCGGCGCTTCATGAAAATCCTGGTGACGCTGACCGTCGGCTACACGGCCGGGGTGTCCTGCATTCTCTATTTGATCGCGGACTGAATTTTGATCGCGGACTGAACGCGCGCGTCCCGCACGGCCGCAACATGCGCCCTGCCCGCCGCTCTCTATTCGCGCGCCAGCGCGCACAGCCATACGGCATTTGCGCGCGACCATACGCTGCCCCATGACGGGCTCGCACGCCGGCGCCTGGTGGCGATCCTGCCGCTACACCAGCGACCACAGCGCCAGCACATTGACCATACAGGCTGCAAACAGTCCAAGCGCCAGACCTGCGGCCAGTCCGTTGGGATAGTTTGGTGAGATCGTATTCATAGCCCGCAGATGATCAGGCGATTCGGTGTCAAGAGTCCCGCAGCTTATTTTTTCGCAGATTCAGAACTCGTTTACGTTTGATTCTCGCTGCCACCGGCCAGGACCTGCGGATTGATGCGGCGCGACGTCAGTACCTCGTGACCGGCGGGCCGCCCCAGCCGAACCGATAGTTGATCCCGGCTTTGACGGTGTGCTCGTCGTTGCGGATGTTGGTGCCGACCAGTTCGGCCGGGCCGCTGCTCACCGTGGTGTTGCCGAAATTGTAGTACTGATACTCGACCTTGGCCGACCAGTTCGGCGCGAACAGATATTCCAGGCCGCCGCCGATGGTGTAGCCATCGCGCTTATTGCCACTGGTGGTGATCGGCTGCGCCACGCCGGCAACGCTCGCGCTCAGGCTGCTGTCGCGGAACGCGTAGCCGCCCTTGCCGTAGAGCAGCGCCGGACCCCAGCTATAGCCAAGCCGGCCGGTCACCGAACCAAGACCGCTGGTGTCCTCGGTCAGCAGCGCGCCGCCGGGATACAGCAGACTGGCGCCGCTGTTGCTCGGCAACCAGCTATACTGCGCCTCGACGCCGATCACCCAGTTGCGCGCAAAATTGAAATCAGCACCGCCCTGCACGCCGGCCAGGAACCGGCCGTCGCTACCGGCGATGTTGTCGCTGCCGGCAAAGGCGCCGCCGAGCTGGCCGCCGACATAAAAGCCGGTCCAGTTGTAAACCGCCTCCGGCGCCGAGGCCGGGGTGGCGGCGGTGGGGCGCGGCAGATCGGCCGCCAACGCCGGAGCCGCCAGCAACAGCGCAGCGGCTGCACCGAGCAGAAGCTTCGTCATTGGGTTCCCCTTTACGCTTGACCACGCCACGCTGCCGCCGCCTCACGGAACGGCGGCTATGGACGAGTCACACAACAACCTGTCTTTGATTTGGTTGCTTCACGGCCAGGAAGGTTCACCGCCGTGACGATTTTGCGCCTTGGAGGATTTTGCGCCGCGCGCCGGTCCGGACGGCGCTCAGCGCGTCAATTTCTCGAGATCGGTAAACGGGGCGTAGCTGACGCCGCTGCACAGTTCCTCGGTGTCATCGACCGCGCGGTCGAGCCGGCCCTCGACAAACACCACCGCCTGCTCCTGCAAGCCGCGCAGCCGGCCATCGGACTGGCGCGCATTGTAACGCACGCAGGCGACATAACGCGGCCGGCCGCCGACCTTGCGCAACACCGGCTCGGCCAGCGCCGCTTCGCGCACCCCGACCGGATTGGTGAGATAGGTTTTGTAGAACGCCAGCAGCTCGGCCCGGAAATTTTGCGGAAACGGCTGATTGGAGCGATCCTCGGTCGGCACCGCCAGGCCGCTGCCGGCGCCGCAGCCGGCAAGCGCCAAGCCCATCAGCAGCGCCGTGGCTGCCATCAGATGACGAAGAAAAGCCGCGTTCACCGCCAAACTCACCGATCGGTTACCCCAAAACCGTCATAAACCGTGATCCCGGCAAAGGGAATTGTGAACGACACCAGCGACCAGCAGCCGCAGCGGCAAGGACTACCCCCCATGACGGACTACCGTCTCGACAATCGCCCGACAGGTCGTATAGAGCACGGCGGCGCCCTACTCCTCGCTGCCGCTCGCAGAGGCTGCTCCCGATGACTCATCCCTCGCGCTATTCCCGGATCGCCTTTGTCGCGAGTCCGGGCGCAGAGGCGCAAACGGCGCTGGCGCAATTGATCGACGCCTATGGCAATGTCGAACCGGCCGACGCCGACGTGATCGTGGCGCTGGGCGGCGACGGTTTGATGCTGCAGACGCTGCACGATCATATGCGCACCGGCAAGCCGATCTACGGCATGCATCGCGGCACGGTCGGCTTCCTGATGAATGAATATAGCGCGGTCGATCTGCGCGGCCGGCTGGCCGCGGCGCGCGACACCGTGATCCATCCGCTGTTGATGCGCGCCACCGACGTCAATGGCGACGTCCATATTCATCACGCCATCAACGAAGTGGCGCTGTTCCGCCAGACCCATCAGGCCGCACGGCTGCGCATTCTGATCGACGAGCGCGAGCGCATGTCCGAGCTGGTCGCCGACGGCGTGATGGTGGCGACCCCGGCCGGCTCCACCGCCTATAATCTGTCGGCGCAAGGGCCGATCCTGCCGATCAACGCGCAATTGCTGGCCTTGACGCCGATCTGCCCGTTCCGGCCGCGGCGCTGGCGCGGCGCGCTGCTGCCGAACAGCGCCTTTGTGGTGATCGAAGTCTTGGAGGGCGACAAGCGCCCGGTCGCAGCGGTCGCCGATCATGACGAAGCGCGTAACGTGCGCCGCGTCGAAGTGATTTCCGACAAGAAGATCTCGATGCGGATGCTGTTCGACCCGGGCCACAGCCTGGAAGAACGGATCTTGCGCGAGCAGTTCGGGCCGTAGCCCCCGCTCGCCCCCTTGCTTAACAACTGGTTAGCGGCGCACACGAGCCGCGGCCGATCGCGCCGCCGCGCAACGCTTCGTTAACGACGCTTGCCTATCGTTAACGGCGAGTATACCGGCCCTGCCCGGGCGCGCGCCAAGGCCGAACCATGTTCCGCATCGACTTCAACAAACTTCGTTTCCTGGTCTGCGACGACAATCCGCATATGCGCCGCATCCTGCGCACGCTGCTGCATTCATTTGGCGCGCGTGAAGTCTATGAGGCCGAGGACGGCGCCACCGCGCTGGAAATGTACAGCCTGTACGCACCCGACATCGTGATCACCGACTGGGCGATGCCGATCTTCGACGGGCTGGAATTGTCGCAGATGATCCGGCAGCCGGACACCAAGGGCAATCCGTTTGCGCCGATCATCATGCTGACCGCGCATTCGGAAAAGCGCCGCGTGACGCTGGCGCGCGACGCCGGCGTGACGGAGTTTTTGGCCAAGCCGATTTCCGCCAAGGGCCTCTATCAGCGCGTGCTCAATTGCGTGGCCAATCCCCGCCCCTTCATCAAGACCCGTAATTACTTTGGGCCCGATCGCCGTCGCAATCCCAACGCCAACACCTATATCGGTCCTGAGCGCCGCTCCGGCGGCGAAGCCGAAACCATTCACCAACCCTCGCTGCTCGATAAAGCCCGAGTCACGGGATAACGAACGACATGGCCAAAGCCAAAAAACCCGAGTTGCAGGTGCAGACCTTCGCCACCCATCAGGTGATCACGCAGCCCAATCCGCTGCGCGGCGCGCTTCGCATTGGCGGCGACGAGCACGACGATCCGATCGCGCGTGCCGAACAGGCGCTGGCTGAACTGTCGAGCGAGTTTCGCGACTGGATGGCGATCGAATGCCAGCGGCTCGCCGACGCTTACGTCAATGTGCAGCAGCACGGCTTTACCAAGACCACGCGCGAAGAACTGTTTCGCGCATCCCATGACATCAAGGGCGAAGCGGCGACCTTCGGTTATCCGACCGCCGCTGCCGCCGCCGACAGCCTGTGCCGCATCATCGAACACGCGCCTGATCTCACCAAGGTGCCGACCGAACTGATCGACAATCACGTCAAGGCGATTCAGGCGATCGTGCGCGAGCACGCCCGTATCGACAAATTCGGTGTGCAGCAGGAACTGAGCCGCAGGCTGCGCGCGGTCGCCGACGAGTATCTCGCCGCCGTCAATCACGATCGTCCAGAGCATCTGGAAGCGATTTTGGCACCGAGCATCGTGCCGGCGGACTAGAGCTTTTTCGGTTCTGATGAATCAGAACCGAAGCTCTAACTTGATGTTCTGACGCGTTTTCTTGACGCGAACCGGAATCCACTTCGCTCGAAAACGCTATAATCACCGAATAGCGGCTGGTTCAATCATCATGGCCGGGCTCGTCCCGGCCATCGACGTCTTTGGTCTTCCATATTTCAGAGCGTGAACCCGCGACCAGCGCGGGCATGACCAGCCACGAGTCGTTGAATTAAGCGACCATCCAATGGCGCTCTTGCGCCAGCGTGTTCTCCGCCAGCAACTCACCACAGAACCGGCTGGCCTCTTCGCGCGCCGACTCGGTGGCGAAGCGGCGCAGCAGGATCAGCAGCGGATCAGCAACCGCGGCGTCGGTTTCGCAGCGGGTCAGCACCCGCTCCACCATGCGCCGCTGCAGGCCGGCAGCGCCGCTTTCGCTATCAACAAAGCCGATTTCCTGAATCGCTTCGAGCGCGGCACGGAACGCGGCGTGCGTGGCTTCCGGCAGACCGGCGCGCTTGAGCAGCGCTTTCAGGCTGGCACTGGCGCCATCATGGACTAGCGCCATCACCCGCGCACAAGGCAGATCGGCGAGCTCGGCGAGCGCATGGCTGAACAGATCGAGATTGCCGGACAACAGCGCGCGCAAAATGAGGCCAGCCGTGAGATGCCCGGTGGCGCGCAGATGCCGCATCAAGGCCTGCATATCGTCTTCATGCGAGCGCGATGCCACCAGCATGATCGAACGATCGCGCGTTTCATCCATCAGGCGTTCGGCACGCTCCGCGCTGAGCCAGCGCCGCGCCACCACGAACTGCGTCAACGTGTCGGACAGCTTGGTCACCAGCGCCATGCGCGTCGCCGATGGCAGATCATTCAGCACCAGCATCGCCTCGCGGATCGCGGCGAGATGGCCGTGGCGTTCGACAATGCGATCCCAGGAAAATGGCGCCAGTTCCGCGTGCGGATTTTCGATCAGTTCGAGTGCCGCCGCGGCGCTGCCGACCTCGGCGATCGCGGCGCCGACCGGCGCCGGCAACCCCGCGCGGCGCGCCACCGCGCATTGCACCTCGGAGCCGCCGGTGGCGACGATATCGACTAGATCGGCGTCGATCAGCAGCGGCGAGAATTCCAGAATCGGCAGTGCCACCGACGGCTGGTCCACCGACAGCGCGCGCACCACCGCAGCCGGCGCATCGGCGCTCTGCGCAAATACTTCGGCCATCGCCTGCCGCACCAGCGGCGAGCGATCGTCGAGCAGCATCAACAGCGCGCCTTCGGCGGCAGCACGGTCCTCGTCAGACAGATCGGAGATCAACCAAGCCCGCGCCAAGGCGCGCGTGGCTTCTGCGCGTTCGCCCGCCGAGGCCGTACGGATCCAACTGATGAACTGCCGAACGATCATGGGTGAACTGACGCAACGGGCTGTAGCAACACGACGCTGCCACCTCTCATTCACACACCATAAACCATGACGCTTAACAAAGGGTTCACCATAAACGTTTGGCTTTGTTGCCGTTTCGTTAACGAGACCACGTGTTGAAGATTCGCGCCGAATGCAAGAGCCCGCGCGTGATGATCAGCGCGCGAAGGTCCATCAGATGACGACTAACCGCTGAAAGTGCCGGAGCGATCGCTGAACAGATCAAGCGGCTGCGGCGCGCGCAGCGTCGGCTGCTGTGTCAGCCCGTCGGCGCTGGTGGCGCTGCTGGTGGTGAGCGAAGCGCGATTGCCCCACAATTCCTGCACCGCATTTGATACCGGCTGGTCGCGCTCCCCGCCCTGATACAGCGAGCGGAAGATCGGCTCCGGCGAGGTGCTACGCGCCGCAACCGGCGTTGCCGTGCTGGTCGCAGGCACCGCCGCGGCATTGGTGCCGGAGCGTAGATCGGGAAGTCTCGACAGGAACGCGGCGTTGTCGGCCACCGTGACTTCTGAGGCGACCGGCGCAAAACTGCTCGCCATCGCCGGCAGCGTTCCGCTGGCAGCGATCGCGTTTTGCGTGGACGACGCGTTGACCGCGCGATCATAGCGCGAGGTCAGCTCGGCATAGACTTGCGACACGCTGCGGGCATTGCCGCTGCGGTCGTAAAAGATCGACTGATTGGCGGCGGCGGCATTGGGAAACAGCGCCGCGCCGGGCATGCCCGGATTGCTCTCGGCGCTGTTGATCAGCTTGGCGGCGCCGCCGACACCCATGAAATGCGCCATGTAGAGTTCGGCGTCGCTCGGGCGACGGCCGATCTCGCCGGTCAGCTTAAAACTGTTGGACTGAGTCAGCACCCCGGCCATCGCCGAGGATGCCACCGGATCGTCGCGCAGCTTGAGGATTTCGGCGCGCGCCGCAGGATCAGTCACCGTGTAGCCGCCGGATGGCGTGCGGCTGATCGCGTCGGCATATTGGCCGTAGCCGAATTGCGCGCCCGCTTCTTTCACGGTGCCGAGCCAGGTCTGTTCGATGAACTGAAACAGACCTTTGGCGCTGGAGGTGGTCGCGGTCGCGGTCGGATTGAAATCCGATTCCATTTTCGCGGTGGCGAGCAGATAGGAAAAGCTGGTGCCGGTCTGGCCAGCCGCGTTCTTGATCGCACCGGCGACCTGCGCGCGCGCCGGTGTCAGCGCGGTAGTTGAGAGATTTGCTGCTTCGACCGACATCTGTGTCCCCGCTCCCGCGCGAGACGGCCGCTCGGACGCTGGCGGCGCAATGGCGCCTATGACTCGGCAATGTGGTTAGTTATGGTTAATGCGTCGTTAATGCCGGCATTGTCGGGCCAAAATCAGCAACTTGGCGATCGCCTTAACCGCGTATTAACACGCGCAGGCGCCAGATATGGTTGCGAATAACGTTTCAGACAACCTTCGAGCGAGGTCGCCATGACCAGCATTGCCAACAGCACCAGCGGCGCGCTGTCCCGCACCCCACTCCCGATCGCCGCGACTGCCGCGAAAGGCAGCCCGGCCACAGCCGCCGCCACTGCTACGGCACAGGTAACTAACTCGGACACTGTCGAGTTGTCGGATCAGGCCAAGGCGCTGCTTCAGCTGCAGAAGGATCTGTCGATGACCTTCGAGGAGCGGCTGCAGAAGCGCTCCGACGCGCTGGCCGAAAAACTGAGCAAGGCGTTTGCGAAGATAAACGTCAATCTCGACGACGCCGTGCGGCTCAAGGTCGACAAATTCGGCAATGTCACATCGGAAGGCCCCTGGAAGGAGAAGATCGAAGAGCTGTTCCGGGACGATCCTGCTCTCGCCAAGGAGCTGAAGGAGATTTCAGCGCTGAATGCGCTGAAGGCGGCGCAGACCGCGCTCGATCTCTACAACAAGGAGAAGGGCCAGCTCGGCAGCAAGCAGCAGTCTGACGCTTGGACCCGCTACAATATTCGAACGATCAACATTCAGTCGCTGTCGGGGGTGATCTCACTACAGGACGGCAAGCTGCGGTCCGCCGCGGTCGATTTCATCGACACCATCGCCGATCCGAACGGCACCAAGGCATCGGCGGAGGACGTCGCCAACCGGCTGGCGTAATCGCCGCAGCACTGAACTGGCGGCGGGGCTCGTCTGTGCCCGCCGCGGGTGACATTCCGCATCAGCGCGCTAGATTGCTGTGCCGACCAGGCCGGATAACGATCCGGAGCGATGATGCGGACAGCGCAAGTCACCCTTTTGACGGCGACCCTTATGCTGGCAACGGCCTCGTTTGCCAGCGCCGGGCCCTGGCGCGCCGACCAGGGCAATACCCGCGGCTGGGATCTGATGAGTCCGGAAGAGCGGATCACGCATCAGGCGCGGGTGCGCGGTTTCACTGACTATCAGGCCTGCCTCGCCTATCGCACCGAGCATCACCAGCTGATGCAGCAACGGGCCGCCGCGCGCGGCCTGACACTGCCGGAGTCAGGCCGGAACTTCTGCGATCGCCTGAAACCCAATCCGGACCAGCCGTGATGGCGCCGCGCCGCCTGCCGGGTCTGCTGCGCCGGCTGTCGATTCCGCTGCTGACGCTGGCGGTGCCGCTGGGCTTTGCCTGGTGGGCGTTTCCAAGCGAACTGGCACCGCTGCGCGCTGCCGGCATCGTGGCTGGCTGGCTCGGCGGCGGACTGTTGATGGTCAGCCTGTTGTTGATGCTGCGCGAGCCGCGGCTCGCCGATTGGCTCGGCGGGCTGGAGCGCATGTATCGCTGGCATCACACCACCGGCGTGCTCGCTTATGTGCTGCTGCTGATCCATCCGCTCGCGCTCGCCGCCAATGGCCTTGCGACCTCGCCGAGCTTCGCCTGGCAGACGCTGTCGGCGTTCGATGGCGGCTGGCCGGTGTGGACCGGCTGGCTTGGGCTCGTGGTCTTGATGGTCGGCCTCGCGACCGCGTTTAGCAAAAAACTGTCCTACGGCGTCTGGCGCTGGCTCCATGCCGGGCTCGCGATCGGCGTGCTGCTCGGGCTCATTCATCTGGTGCTGCTCGGCATCGACGAGCCGGTGCTGCCGATCATCGCGGTGGTGGCGCTGATCGTCGGCTGGCGCGCGCTGCGCGGCGATCTCGGCCTCGCCGCCCGTCCCTATATCGTCGCCGAGGTGCAGCCGCTCACCGAGCAATCGGTCGAAATCGCGCTGCGGCCGCTCGGGCAGCCGCTCAACGTGACCCCGGGGCAGTTTTTGCTGGTGGCGTTCTATCGCGGCCCGAATTATCGCGGCTGCGGCGAATTCCATCCGTTCACGGTCAGCTCGGTTGAGCACGGTGACGTGCTGCGCATCGCGGTCAAGGCGCTCGGCGATTGCACGCGGCAGATGCTGACCATGCCGCGCGGCGTCGCGGCGCGCATCATCGGCGGCTTTGACAGCGTGTTTGCCCATCACCGCGCGGCGCCGCAATTATGGGTGGCGGGCGGCATCGGCATCACGCCGTTCATCGGCCTGCTGCGCGCCGGTCCGGTGCCGGCGCCGACCACGCTGCTCTATCTCTATCGCCACGAAGCAGACGCCGCATTTTTGGACGAGCTCAAGGCCTGCGCGGCCGCCGATCGCCGGCTGACGCTGCAACTTGAGGCCACCGGCGATGCGCTGCCCGATCTCAAGCGACTCTTGCCGCAGGCAGGCCAGCTAATCGGCGTCGAATGCTATCTGTGCGGCCCGCCCGGCCTGATCAAAGGCGCGCGTTCGGTGTTGCGCCGCCGCGGCGTCACCGCGCGCCAACTCCATTCCGAAAAATACGAGTTTCGATGATGCAGCGCCTGTTTCTGACCTCGACCGCGGTGTTCTGGCTGGCTGTGCTCGGCTTCTGGATCGGCAGCCTGTCGGCACCGATCGCGCAGCCACCCGCGGCGCCCAGCGTGGCCGATCGCAGCATCAGCACGGCGGAACTGGCACAGCACGCCACGCCGCAAAGCTGCTGGATGGCGATCAATGGCGCGGTCTATGACATCACGGGCTATTTGCCCGACCACCCGTCGCGGCCGCAGATCATCGAAGTCTGGTGCGGCAAGGAGGCGAGCGACGCCTACGCCACCAAAACGCGCGGCCGGCCGCATTCGCACGAGGCCGATCAGCTGTTGCCGAAATATCGGATTGGCCGGTTCGCGCCTTAGCGGCTGGACTGCCGTTCAGCCATAGACCTTGGCGGGATCGAACAGCCGCTCGGCATCGACCGGCGTCAGCACCGGCGCGCCGGCATCGTCACGGTCGATGCGGCGGTAGAAGCAGGAGCGCCGCCCGGTATGGCAGGCCGCGCCGCCGCCCTGCTCGACCCGCAGCCACACCGCGTCCTGATCGCAATCGATGCGCAGCTCCAGCACCTTCTGCACATGGCCGGAGCTTTCGCCCTTGCGCCACAGCCGGGCGCGCGAGCGCGAATAATACCAAGCCTCGCCGGTGGCGATGGTCTTGTTCAGCGCTTCCTCGTTCATGAACGCCACCATCAGCAATTCGCCGCTGGCATCGGTGGTGACGCAGGTGACAAGGCCGGCCGCGTCGAATTTCGGGCGCAGCGCGCTGCCCTCCTCGATATCGGCGGCGTGGGTTGAGGCAGACATGGGCAGTCCTCGGGTCGGCAGAGAGCTTATAGCGTTTTCCAGCGAGGTGGATTCCGGTTCGCGTCAAGAAAACGCGTCAAAACATAAAGTTAGAGCTTCGGTTTTGATTCTATCAGAACCGAAAAAGCTTTAGCTGCGGACCATCGACAGGAACCGGGCCTGTTCTGCGGGATTGTCGCGGAACACGCCGGTGAAACGGGTGGTGAAGGTCATGGCGCCGCGCTTGGCAATGCCGCGCACCGACATGCAGGTGTGTTCGGCCTCGACCATCACCGCGACGCCGCGCGGCTTTAGCACCTCATCGACCGCAGCGGCGATCTGCGCGGTCAGGTGCTCCTGGGTCTGCAACCGTCGCGCGAACACATCGACCAGCCGCGCCAGTTTTGACAGGCCGACCACCCGCTCGACCGGGGTATAGGCGATGTGCGCCTTGCCGTAGAACGGCATGACGTGATGCTCGCAATGCGAGGTGAAATACATGTCGCGGATCAGCACGAAATCGTCATAGCCGGCGGTCTCGCCAAAGGTGCGGTTCAGCACCTCGGCCGGGCACTGGTGGTAGCCCTGGAACAGCTCATCATAGGCTTCGACCACCCGGCGCGGGGTATCGATCAGACCTTCGCGGCCGGTATTTTCGCCGATATAGGCCAAAAGCGTCTTGACCGCGGCCTCGGCCTCTTCGCGGGTCGGGCGTGGCTGATCGGGCATCACCGCCGCGTCGAGAAAGTCGGAAGGGTCGAGTTCAGGTGCCCGAAAATCAGTCGGTTCATCACTCGGCTTGCCGCCGCGCAGGGGCTTGATCACCGCGTCCATCTCCACTCCGTTCGACCGGCCGCCAGGCCGGAGGTGTCACCGGGCAGACGTGGCAGCAACGCTGCCGGGCGCCTGAAACCCACCGCACATCGCATCAAATCCTACCACGACACCGGCATCACCGGGGCGCTGATGGCTCTGACAATCGCGATATCTCGCCCTATATAGGGTCGGGAACAGTTCCGCCAAGGGCGAAAATGAGAGTGTGTGGCAATCGATGCTGAACGACATCTACAATCAACGCATCATCGAACTGGCCGGCAATATTCCGCGGCTGGGCCGGCTTGCCGCCCCCGATGCCAGCGCCACCGCGCATTCCAAACTGTGCGGCTCCACGGTCAAGGTCGACCTGAAGATGGACGGCGACGTGGTCACCGACTTTGCCCATGAGGTGAAGGCCTGCGCGCTCGGTCAAGCGTCATCGTCAATCATGGCCCGCCATGTCGTCGGATCAAAATCGAGCGAGCTGAGAGAGTTGCGCGAAACTGTTCGCAAAATGCTGAAAGAAAATGGCGCCCCGCCCGAAGGCAAATGGGCCGACGTCGCGCTGCTCGAGCCGGTGCGCGATTACAAGGCGCGGCACGCCTCGACACTGCTGACCTTTGATGCGGTGGTGGACGCGATCGGCCAGATCGAGGCCAAAGCCTCCCTCGCTTCGCAACCGACCGAAACAGCAGGCAGCACAGCCACTTAACGACGACAGCTCAAACGCCGTCGCACAGTCCTGAGCGACCGCTTCAACTCGGCGGTAGCTCAGCGTGGTACTCAGCGCTGTGGCTGCGGCGGCGCGATCTCCCCGCGCGGCTGGGCCGAGGCGGTCTTGGTCGCCTTCGAGGTGCCAAGCAGCAGATCGTGCGGCGCAGCGCCGTCCTGCGGCGGGCGGTCCTGATGCGGCTTAGCCGGCAGCTCGGCGACCAGATCGTCGGCCGGGCGCGGCAACAGCAGATCGCCGGGCGCGTCGGTGGTGATCAGCCCGGTCAGCCGCAATTCCTGGGGCGACAGCCGATACAGCTCCTCCCAGGGCGGCACGCTCAGCGCCAGCGCCAGCAGGTCGCCGGTCGCGCCCATCTCAAAGGTATATTTGGCCAGCCGGCCGATATCGCGCTCGACCACCGTCATATCCTGAGCGCTGTAGCTGGCGGCGCGGGCATTGTCGGCGCGGTCACCCATCCAGATCTGATGGACCCGCACCTTGGCCTGCTCGGGCACATAGCGCGTCGAGCCCGACAGCAGCAGGAACACGCACATCGATTCGCAATAGGCCTCCGGCACCACCCGCGCCGAACCGCCGCCGCCCGGCGCCGGTGCTTCGATCGACAGGCCGACCGTGGTTTTCAGGCCGAGCGCCCGCCAGCGCCGGCCCAAGGTGATGGCGTCATTGACCGAACCCCCGCTGGAATCGAGCACCACGGTTGCGCCCTGCAGATCGCGGTCGCGGGCGAACTGCTCGAAGTCGCGCGGCGTATCGGCGGTGACCACGCCGACCGCACTGATCCAGCCGCGGCAATTCGGCTCGCAGTTCACCCAGCCAAACCGCATCGGCAGTTTGCGTTCTTCAAGAATGGCGCCCGCCTGGGCCGAGCTGCTGGAATCGGGAAGGACCAGCGCAAAGCCGATCCGCAGCAGCACCGCGCCCAGCATCGCCTTGCCGAGAAACCTGAGGATCGTCACGCGCTTCAAGTCGCATCCTTCCTGCCGCCCGGCCTCGAGCGACGGCCCCGCCCCACACGTCTCACCTGTTACGCAAGTGCGCTAAAGGTATCTGTGGCGGGGTGCGCGGTCCATAGGACTTTTGCTGTGCTGGGGGCAAATATGTGCGATATTTCAGCACTGTGGCCAGTAAGCCGCCGTAAGTAATGCTCCGTATCGAGGGCGCCGCAGCCCAGCATTTAGGGTTTTATGTTACCTGTTATGAAAATCTCGCTGCCCTGTCCGGACTGCGCCCGCGCGCTGCTTAACCTGCCCCGCAATGCTGGCCGCGGCGCGATCTGGGTCTATCGGCACACGCTGTCGCCGCTGGTTGGCTATAATTGCCGGCATCTGCCGAGCTGCTCGGTCTATGGCGACGAGGCGATCGGGCGCTACGGTCTATGGGCCGGCGGCTGGATGACCTTGGCGCGGCTGCTGCGCTGCCAGCCCTGGGGTACGTCGGGGATCGACAACGTGCCGCAGCAACTGCCCGCCAGAGCGCGCTGGTACCTGCCCTGGCGCTATGCCCGCTGGCGCGGGGTCAATGATGGCACCCCATAAGCACCCCATAACGTCGACCGAAGACTTCAACCTTCGCTCTCGGGCGTGGCGGCTCACGGGCTTGGCGGCGGCCGTCAAAAACTGACGCAGGCCGGCCGCACCGCGACCAGCACCGATTGCTGCTGAAACTCGCGCTTATAGGCCTCGGCGATGTCGGCGAGCGCCGCCCGCGCTTCCGGCCGATCGGGGAACGCAATCATCACCAGCTTGCCGGGTTCGCGCACCAGCCGGCCGCGCGCCGGATCGCGCCATTGCCCCACACTGTCGAGCACGGTGAAACCGGGGAAGCGCGGCGCGATCTGAGCGGCAGCAAAGCGGGCGAAATCGGCCTCGCTGACCCCGAGCCGGTCGCCGATATTGCGGCCGAACACCAGCTCGGCCGCGGCCATCGGTTGCGCCGGCGGCAGGCAGCCTGTGGCCGGCAGCGACTGGCAGCCAGCCAGCGCCAGCCCTCCAGCTGCCAAAGCGATCCACCCCGCCCGCATCGCCCGCCCCTCATCCTGTTCGCAAGGCAGCATCGACGCGGCCACCGTTGCAACGCCCAATTCCGCTGCTATACCACAGCCTTACGCTTACCTGCGTTCGTTCGCAGGAGTGAGCCAGAGGAGAGCTTCATGCCTGACAAGTCTACGCCCGCTCAGGGCTTTCAATTCACCCTCAGCAATCTGAAGCCGGTCACCCAGCCGCCCAAGATCACCGTCACCTTCCCTGACGGCAATACCCGCGAGTTTCCGTACGGCACCACCGGCCTTGAGATTGCCAAGAGCATCTCGCCGTCGCTGGCGAAACGAACCGTGGTGATGGCGCTGGATGGCGTGCTGACCGACCTCACCGATCCGATCGTCCAGGACGCCCGGCTGGAATTCGTGTCGCGCGACGACCCGCGCGCGCTGGAGCTGATCCGGCATGACGCCGCCCATGTGATGGCGGAAGCGGTGCAGACGCTGTGGCCGGGTACACAGGTCACGATCGGCCCGGTGATCGAGAACGGCTTCTACTACGACTTCTTCCGCAACGAGCCGTTCACGCCCGAAGACTTTCCGGCGATCGAGAAGAAGATGCGCGAGATCATCGCGCGCGACCAGCCCTTCACCAAGGAGGAATGGACCCGCGACGATACCCGCAAGGTGTTCGAGGACAAGGACGAGCGCTTCAAGGTCGAGCTGCTGGAAGCGATCCCGGCCGACCAGAGCATCAAGATCTATAAGCAGGGCGACTGGTTCGACCTGTGCCGCGGTCCGCATATGGCCTCGACCGGCAAGATCGGCACCGCGTTCAAGCTGATGAAGGTGGCCGGCGCCTATTGGCGCGGCGACAGCAACAATCCGATGCTGACCCGTATCTACGGCACCGCCTTCGCCAAGCAGGACGACCTCGACGCTTATCTCAAGCAGATCGAGGAAGCCGAAAAGCGCGACCATCGCCGGCTCGGCCGCGAACTCGACCTGTTCCACTTCCAGGAAGAAGGTCCGGGCGTGGTGTTCTGGCACCCGAAGGGCTGGACCCTATTCCAGTCGCTCGTGTCCTATATGCGCCGCCGGCTCGATGGCGACTACGCCGAGGTCAACGCGCCGCAGATTCTCGACAAGGTGCTGTGGGAGACTTCTGGGCACTGGGAATGGTACCGCGAGAACATGTTCGCGGCGCAGTCCGCCGGTGAAGAGGCCGAGGACAAGCGCTGGTTCGTGCTCAAGCCGATGAACTGCCCGGGCCATCTGCAGATCTTCAAGCACGGCCTCAAGAGCTATCGCGATCTGCCGCTGCGGCTCGCCGAGTTCGGCGTGGTGCATCGCTATGAGGCGTCGGGCGCCATGCACGGCTTGATGCGGGTGCGCGGTTTTACCCAGGACGACGCGCATGTGTTCTGCACCGAGGCACAGCTCGCCGAGGAATGCCTGAAGATCAACGAGCTGATCCTGTCGACCTATTCCGACTTCGGCTTTGGCGACATCGTCGTCAAACTGTCGACCCGTCCGGAAAAGCGGGTCGGCAGCGACGAGAGCTGGGATCACGCCGAGCGCGTGATGGCCACCGTGCTCGCCGAGATCGAAGCCAAGTCGGGCGGCCGCATCAAGACCGCGATCAACCCCGGCGAAGGCGCGTTCTACGGGCCAAAATTCGAATACGTGCTGCGCGACGCGATCGGCCGCGACTGGCAGTGCGGCACCACCCAGGTCGACTTCAACCTGCCGGAGCGGTTCGGCGCGTTCTATATCGACGCCGACGGCGCCAAGAAGACGCCGATCATGGTGCACCGCGCGATCTGCGGCTCGATGGAGCGCTTCACCGGCATTCTGATCGAGCACTTCGCCGGTCACTTCCCGCTGTGGCTGGCGCCGCTGCAAGTGATGGTCACCACCATCACCTCGGAGGGGGACGACTACGCCAAGGTGGTCGCCGCCGCGGCCCGCAAGGCCGGGCTGCGGGTCGAGATCGATCTGCGCAACGAGAAGATCAACTACAAGGTGCGCGAGCATTCGCTGGCCAAGGTCCCGGCGCTGCTGGTGGTCGGCAAGAAGGAAGCCGAGAACCACACCGTCTCGATCCGCCGGCTCGGCAGCGATGGCCAGACCATCCTGCCGCTCGATGAGGCGATCGCCGCCTTGGTTGACGAGGCGACCCCGCCCGACGTCAAGCGCGCCAAAGGTGAGGCATGAGCGAGGTCGTCGACGAACAGCAGCTGCCGGCCTATCCGATCCGGGCCTATCAACTGATCCCGCATCCGGATGATCCGGCGCTGGTGGCGCTCGCCATCGAGACCGAGCGCGGCCACAGCCTGTTCCTCGCCACCCGCGAAATCCTGGAGGATCTCGGCCGCGACCTGCTGGCGCGCGCCGAGCTGACCCCGCACCGCAACCGCAAGCCGCTGGCCTGACCGCTGGCTGCGACCGCCAGCGCCCCCGCGGCGCTGGCGCTGCCCTTCCCTTCGACGCCAGCGCGCCGCGGCGTCGGCGCTGCTCCGGAGCCCCCATGTCCGACATCATCGAATTCATGAAGACCCGCCGCTCGGTGAAGCCGCGCGAAATGACCGGCCCCGGCCCGTCCGCGGCCGAACTCGACACCATCCTCACCATCGGCGCACGGGTGCCGGATCACGGCAAGCTGGCGCCGTGGCGCTTCATCGTGTTCGAGGGCGATGGCCGCGCCCGCGCTGGCGAGGTGATCGCGCGGGTGTTTTCGCAAAAGCACCCGGACGCGACCGAGGCCGACATCGCCGCCGAGCGCAAGCGCATGATGGACGCGCCGCTGGTGATCGCGGTGGTGTCCGTGCCGAAATCGCATCCCAAGGTGCCGTTGTGGGAGCAGGAATTGTCGGCCGGCGCCAGCGCGATGAACATCGTCGCCGCCGCCAGCGCGCTCGGCTATGGCGCCGCCTGGATGTCCGGCTGGATCGCCTATGACCGCGACGTGCTCGCCGGCCTGGGCCTGAAGCCGGAGGAAAAGCTCGCCGGCTTCATCCATATCGGCAGCCGCAGCGCGGCTTTAGAAGACCGGCCGCGCCCGAGCCTCGCCGAGATCGTCACCCGGTTCTAAGCGACGTTTTTCCTCTCCCCGCACTCACGCGCGGGGGAGGAACTATTCTGTTCAGCCCTCTGGTCAATCTCGGCCGCGCGCGGCCCCTGCCCGCCAAACTGCGTCAGCAGCGCCGCGATTTCGGCGCCCGGCCGCGCCGGGCTGAACAAAAACCCCTGGCCCTCATTGCAGCCTTCAGCGCGCAGCCAATCGAGCTGCTCGGCGCTCTCCACGCCCTCGGCGGTGGTGGTGATATTCAGGCTGCGGCCGAGCCCGGAAATAGCCCGCACGATCGCCAGACAGTCCGGGCGATGCGCCAGATCCTGCACGAATGAGCGGTCGATCTTGATCTTGTCGAACGGAAAACTGCGCAGATAGCTCAGGCTGGAATAGCCGGTGCCGAAATCATCCATCGAGATGCGCACGCCAAGATCACGCAGCTGGTGCAGCGTCGCGAGATTGGCCTCGGTCTCGGCCAAAAACACCGTTTCGGTGATTTCCAGCTCCAGCCGGCTGGCCGGCAGCCCGGACTGCGCCAGCGCGCTGATCACCGCCTGCACCAGATGGCGGCTGCGGAACTGGACCGGCGACAGATTGACCGCGACCTTGATGTGCTCCGGCCAACTCGCCGCTTCCGCGCAGGCCTGGCGCAGCACCCATTCGCCGATGCCGACGATCAAGCCGATATCCTCGGCGACCGGGACGAACTCGGCCGGCGAGATCATGCCGCGCTCGGGATGGCGCCAGCGCAGCAGCGCCTCAAAGCCGGCGATCCGGCCCTCCGCCAGCCCGATCAACGGCTGATAGTGCAGCTCGAACTGGCCGCAGGCAAAAGCTCGGCGCAGATCGATTTCGAGGTCACGGCGGCGCTGCGCCAGCCGGTCCATCTCCGGCTCGAAGAAATGATGGCAGTTGCCGCCGCTGTCCTTGGCGCGGTCGAGCGCCATGTCGGCATTGCGCAATAGCTCATCGGCGGTGCCGCCGTCGCTCGGCGACAACGCAATGCCGATCGAGGCGCCGATCACCACATCAAGCCCGTCGATCGTGTATGGCACGCTCAGCCGTTCGATCAGCGCGGTGGCAATATCGCTGGCCTCATTGGGCGATGCGATCTGCGCCAGCACGATCACGAATTCATCGCCGCCGAGCCGCACCGCCAGATTGCGGCCGCTGGTCTGCTGGCGCAGCCGCTCGGCCACCATTTGCAGCAGCCGGTCGCCGATCGGATGACCAAAGGCGTCGTTGACGTTCTTGAACAGATCGAGATCGACACACAGCACCGCGACATGGCTGTCGCCGCGCAATTCGAGCAGGCTTTGCATGCGCTGCTGATAGGCCTCGCGGTTCGGCAGTCCGGTCAGCGCGTCATGTTGCGCCATATAGGCAATGCGCGCTTCGGCCTTGCGGCGCTCAGTGACATCGACGATCGCGACCAGATAGCCATCCTGCCCTTCAAAGGCGACCCGGCGGCCGAATGCCACGATCTCGATCTCGGTGCCATCGGCCTTGAGGTGACGCCAGTTGCGATCTGTCAGGTAATTGTCGCCAGCCTGCAGCACCGCCTGCAGATGCGCCTCGCGCTCATCCGGCGGCCAGATCTCCGGCACCCTCATGCCGAGAAACTTATCGCGGCTGTAGCCATAGTGAGCGATCGCGGCGTCATTGACCTTGAGAAATGCCAGCGTGCCGGCATCGATCACCCACATCGGCATCGGATTGTTGTCGAACAACAGCCGGAACGAAGCCTCGCGGCGCTTGAGCGAGGTGACATCGGACATGGTGACCGACAGCATATCGCCGCAGGCGGTGGCGCTGAGCGACAAGCTGCGCTGATCGGAGTCGATTTCCAGCTTGCTGTTGCTGTGGCCGTCGATCACCTGGCGCAGCCATTCGATCACGGCCGCGGACGATAGCAGATGGTTGCCGGCGCGCAGCCGGCTCCACAGCAGCGCCTGCGCCGGCTGCCCCAACAGCCGCGCCGCCGACGGATTGAGATGCACGATATGGAAATCGCTGCTGCGCTGCTGATGGTCGCGGATCGCCGCCAGCGACAGAATGCCGTCGTCGGTGGTGGTGAAAATCGAGTCGAGCAGATGGTAGCGCCGGCCCTGCTCGTTGACATAGACGCCGATCAACGTGCCGCCCCAGCGCGACGCGGTCGGCAATGCCAGCAGGTCATATTTCTGCACCAGCCCATCGCGCACGCAGCTCGCCACCGCCAGATGCGGACGCTGGTTTTGCAGCGCGTTGCGCGCCACCTGCGCCAAGGCCAGCGCGCAATCGGGCGGCACGTCGCTAAGCGGCACGTTCCAGCGATCATGACCGACCCAGCTCTGCACATAGCGGCCGGTACGCGACAATTCGAGGTCGTCACCGTCCACTTTCAAAAGCGCGATATGATCGGCCAGCCGCCCGAGGCTGCCCAGCATCACTTCCTCATAGCCGGGCAGGCCCTGCCCCGGCAGCACAGCGGCTTGCCACTTGCGCTGCAAGACGGCGAGATCGCTGCCAAACTGAATGTCGGGATTTTGGGATGACGCGCTGACGGTCGTCACGTTTCCTCGCAGTGCAACTAACAACTACAGATGCTGCACCGAAAACCGCGCTGCTTAACGCCGCGTGTAATTCTTTCGTGATCGCCCGGCCGCAGGCGATTATGACGCTTTTAAGTGGGGCGATGGTTAGTTGCCGTTAGCGACCATGACAATGCGATGAAGCACTGCTGACAGCGAGGTTACGCTTAGCGCGCGATCACTTCGACCTCGCCATCAACGCCGTTGACGACGTTGAAGGTACGCTCGAACATCTTGCCTTCGTTCTTGGCAATGGCGCGGTACTCGCCTTCCGACAGCACCACCCGCGGGAACGCGCCGATCGATTCCTTGACGGTATCGCCGCCCGGCGTCAGCACCGACCAGGCGGTATTGGCGAGCGCTTCGCCGCCCTGCTCACCGACCAGTTTCAGGGTAATCACCGCCGCGCGGTGCGTCACCGTGACGTCGGTCAGCTTGCCGGCCTGCACGCGAATGTCGGACCGCACCGAGGAGTTGGCATCGCCATAGTTGGAGATGATGTAATACGTGCCCTCCGGCAGCAGCACGACATCGCCGGCCACCACCGACTGCACCAGCGGCGCGCGCTCGCCGCCTTCAAACTGGCTGCCCTTGAACACGCTGAACGAAATCTGGTTCGGCGGAATCTTGCTGCTGCCGACCCGGCCCTCGATCCGCAGCCCACCCGCCGGCAGCACGAATGTTTCGCGGTCGGTGTCGGCCTTGATGGTCACCGGGCGCACCGCGCTGACCAGGCCGTGCGAGACGTGCACCACATAGCTGCCCGGGGTCAGCACCAAATTGGGGGTGGCGTTGCGGTCCTCGCGGATCAGCTTGAAGGCGCCGGTTTCGTCGGGCCGGTCCGAATAGATGCGCCACACCAAGCCGCTATTGATCACCGGCAGGTCCTTGCCATAGCGGGCGCTGAGCGCCAGCACCCCTTGCGGCGGCCCGGACACGGCCGGGGTCGGCAAGGGTGAGATCGCCGGCGGCGTCACCGCGGCGACGGGCGGCTGCACCAAGGGCGGCGGCAGGCTGGGCGCGGCGGCCGGCCCCGAGGGCGGCGCCAGGCTGATCGCGCCGCCGGACGGCGCTTCGGGAACTGCGGCGGGGGGAATCGGCGGCGGCCGGTCGCTGAACAACTGCGCACGCGCCGGAGACGCGCTCGCCAATGCGCACAGCAGCGCCAAGGCCACCCCTTTGCGCAACCCTGCGCCGCGCTTGGAATCTGCCTCAGCTGTGCCGCATCCGATCATGCCGATGGTTTTCACCGAAAACGCGGCAAATTCAAGCCTATGTCGCGCGATCTCGGCTGTGCTTGCGCCAAACGGCCGATCGCGCAGGCATCGCGGCCCATCGCCGCACTGCGTCATGGAACGGCGACGTTTTGCGATTATCTCAAGGGATGCAAGGCGTGACGAGGAGATGGCGATGCTGGAAAATCTGATCGGACGAGGCCAACAGCCGGCCGCGGGCCGCGACAAGATCGGGCTCGGCAGCATCCGGCGGCCGGTGATCGGGCTGGCGCTCGGCGGCGGTGCCGCCCGCGGCTTTGCCCATATCGGCATTTTGCGCGCCCTGCTCGCGGCGGGAATCGTGCCCGACGTGGTGGTGGGAACCTCGATCGGCGCGGTGGTCGGCGGCTCCTATGCCGCGGGCCATCTCGACGCGCTGGAGGACTGGGCACGCAGCCTGCAGCCGCGCAACATTTTTGGCTATCTCGACATCCGGTTGAATGGTTCCGGGCTGATCGGCGGCGAAAAGCTCGCGACCCAGCTCGAAAACACCATTGGCCCGGTGCAGATCGCCGATCTGCCGGTGAAATTCGCCAGCGTCGCCACCGAGGTGCGCACCGGCCACGAAATCTGGCTGACCCAGGGCCGGCTGGTCGATGCGATCCGCGCTTCCTATGCCCTGCCCGGCATCTTTGCCCCGGTGCTGGTCGGCGACCGCTGGCTGGTCGATGGCGCCTTGGTCAATCCGGTGCCGGTGTCGGCGGCGCGGGCGCTCGGCGCCGAGATCGTGATCGCCGCCAACGTGTCGAGCGACGTGGTCGGCCACGGCACCACGATCTTCTCTCATGGCGCCGCGCTGGACGATGCCGAGCGCACGCCGGAGACGCCAAAGCGCGGCATCGGCCGATTCTTCTCGCCGGAATGGATCTTGAAGCGCGAGATTTTTGGCACCCCGGAGCGGCCTGGCATCTCCACGGTGATGGTCGATGCCTTCAACATCATGCAGGACCGCATCACCCGCGCCCGGCTGGCCGGCGATCCCCCTGACCTGCTGATCTCGCCGCGGGTCGGCAAAATCGGCTGGTTCGATTTCCACCGCGCCGATGAGCTGATGGCGCATGGCACCCGCGCCGCGGAACGCGCCATCGAATCGATCCAGGAAGCGATCGAGTCGATTGCGCCGGACAAGCCGGTCGGGCGGATTGGCGAGGGGTGATATCCGCGCCCATCGTCGCCCGCGCGGTCTCGCGAGCGCGCGCAACAGGTAGCGAGTAGCGAGCAGCCCGGATGCAGCGCAGAGCAATCCGGGAACCAAGCTTGCTGGGGACACGTCTGACGACCAGCGATCAGGCGGTCTTGATGTAGTCGTGCAACGCCTGATGTTCGTTTTCGATTTCGCGCAGCCGCGATTTGACGATGTCGCCGATCGAGATCACGCCGACGATCTCGCCATTCTCGATCACCGGCAGATGGCGGAATTTGCGGTTGGTCATCAGTTCCATGATCGCGCCGACCGTATCGCTCTGCCGGCAGCTCACGACATGCCGGGTCATCACCGAACTTACCGGCAGCGTCAGCACCGCCGCGCCGAATTCGCCGATGCAGCGCACCACATCGCGCTCCGACAAAATGCCCTCGAGCCGTCCGTGGCTCAGCACCAGCAGCGCGCCGATGCGGCGGTCGGCCAGCACTTTCGCCGCCGCGGCGAGCAGCGTATCCGGCTCGATCGCGACGATCTGCCGTCCTTTGGCTTCCAGAATTGCACGTACCGTCATGCGTCGCCTCCCATGGCTGCGCGCGCCCTTGGGGGCGGCTTGTGATCTTGGGACTGCTAACTTTGGACCGCGTACAATCGATCGGTCGGGCGCGCCGCAATCGTCGTCAGCGCATCATCGCCCGCATGCAACGGCCGCCTCACCGGCGGCCTGCTTTCACTTGGCAATCATGGATCAAGCGGCGGCGGCACGCAAGGTAATACCGAACCGCCCCAAAATCGTTATCGGGAAGCGCCAGCGCTTTCGGTCGGCACCGGATCAAACAGCGAAAACAGCAGCAAGCCGGCAAAGAAGCCGCCGATATGCGCCTGCCAGGCGACGCTGGTCGGCTCGCTGCCGACCGCAATCGACCCCAGCCCGAACACGATGTTGATGCCGAACCACACCGCCAAAAAGGCCAGCACCCGCGGATCGCGCAGCGCCTCGCTGAGCGGCTGCGCCGGCACGCGCGCCGCCTCGTCGGCGTCATCGCCGAGCCGGAACGACAGGAAACCGCCCTGCACGAACGCAAAGCGGATCGCCGCCGCCATCGCCCCGGACACCGCCGCCGAGGCTCCGATCATCGGGGCGAGATCATGCGGATGGGTGAACAGATGCGCGAACGCGCCCGCGACCGCGGTCACGGCCATGAACATGAAGAAGCGCGCCGGCCCGAAACGCCGCGCCACCGCGCTGCCGAACGGCAGCAGCCACAACACGTTGAAAGCGATGTGGCTGAAATTGGCGTGCAGCAATGAATAGCTGACGAAGGTCCAGATTTTCGCGCCCTCGCCGCCGGCAAAGGGCGTGTCGAGCAGCGTGTCGCCATAGCGCTGCGGGATGAACCCGAAAGCCTCGGTCGCCCAATTGTCGTATTCGGGCGGCAGCAGCATCCGCAGATGGATGATGGCGAGCAGCACAATATAGGCGCTGAGCGCGCCCGGCAGCGTCAAAATCGGTTCGCGCGACGGAGGGGCGGTGTGCAAAGGAGATGCCTGCGCTGGAGGGGCTCGGGTGAGCGATGGGCCCCAATAGGCGTGTTGGCAGCGCGCTGCAAGCCGAGCCACGACGAATCAGGACGTTACAGAGAGAACGCTAATCGACAGTGGAACCGGGCCCAACGGAAAAGAAAAAGGGAGGAAGCTGAGAACTTCCTCCCTCGACGCCAGCCGTGACAGGAACGACGTCCCACCCGGCCATTATGCTTTGAAGCCTGCCCTGTAAACACAACCGGCGCCCTGACGGCCGCCGGCCTGGAGTGCGGCCACGTTAGCAGAGCCGTTTCGGCCGGCAAGCGGCTAGTTAACCTACGGTTAACGATACAAATCCGGGGTTAACTGCCCTCGGCACGCCCCACGGCATAGACGATGCAAGCCTGGTCACGCACAACAGGTAGTGGAACGGCGTTGCTCTAAAGCGGGACAGAACTGTCCCAGCAGCGCCCAATGCGGGTCAGGGTTTGCGTATGAAGCATCCGTCGAGCCGGGCGTTGTTCGCCTATTGGGATGACCAGCGCGGCACAGCCAAGGCGCCGGACCGCACCCAATTCGAACCGGGGGCGGTGCGAGCGCTGCTCGGCGACAGTTTTGTGCTGGCTTACCGGCCGGAAGCCGGCCTGCCATTCCGGGTGGCGGGAACGCGGGTGTGCGCGCTGTTCGGCCGCGACGTCAAAGACGAGGCTTTCGCGGCGTTGTTCGCACCCAAAAACCAGGACGCCGTGCAGGATCTGGTGGCGGTGGTCGCCGAAGACCTGCTGCCGGCGGTGGCCGGCATCAGCGGCGAAGCCGAAGATGGCAGCATCACGCCGCTGGAAATGCTGCTGCTGCCGTTCAATCCCCGCCCCTACAGCCCGGCCAGCCTGACCGGATTGCTGACACCGCTGCATCCGGTGCGCGGTCCGCTCGGCGATCTGGTGCTGACCTCCTGGCGGGTGCTGCAGCCGCCGCTGCGCCGTCGCAATCTGCGCAAGCTGGCGGTGGCGCGCGGCCTGACGGTCTATGAAGGCGTGCGCTGAGCACAAAGAGCGGCTCGCGGCGCGCCGCTCACGGCGCGCCACCCTCCGGCGCCACCAGCACCGCCACCGCCATCGCGTTCGACAGATGAACCGCCCTGCCCGCCGCTAACGCGGTGTTAACCCTGCGTGCTTAGCTTGCACCACAGGGTTGATACCGGCTAACGGGTGAAAGCATGGCGTTGGCCGAACAGAAAGCAATTTTGCCAGGGACCGAGGAACGCCGACGCTTTCAGCGCGTCAAGGTGCACCTGCTCGGCCGCTATATGCTGCCTGATCGCCGCGAATTCCCCTGCCAAGTGATCAACATGTCGCCGGGTGGCCTGGCAATGCTGGCGCCGGGCATCGGCAATGTCGGCGATCGCGTGATCGCCTATCTCGATCACATCGGCCGCGTCGAAGGCAAGATCACCCGGATCATCGACAATGGCTTTGCCATGACGGTCGGCGCCACGCCGCGCAAACGCGACAAGCTGGCGGCGCAGCTCACCTGGCTTGCCAATCGCGACATTCTCAATCTGCCGGAAGACCGCCGCCACGACCGCATCGTGCCGCGCAACCCGGCCGCGATGCTGATGCTGGAAGACGGCAGCCGCCACAATTGCCGCATCATCGACATGTCGCGCTCCGGCGCGGCGATCGCCGCCGAGTTCCGCCCGCCGCTCCGCTCACGGGTGATGCTCGGCCGGGTGCAAGCCCGCGTGGTCCGTTACCTCGAAGAAGGCTTTGCGCTCGAGTTCCTCCACGAGCAGCTCGCCGAGACGCTGGAAAACAGCGTTACCGCGCAGTAAAGCGCCGCGGCACCCAAAACCCCATTCTGCCGCCCTTTGAAGGCGTTGCGCCGACCGCTGGGCGGACGGCCCGCCGCTGTCTCCACACCCCACAAAAGTTAACGTGGCCGCGGCGCCCGTGCGTCACCGCCGATTCGGCGGGCGTTTGCTGGTTAAAGATACAATTTGATTCAATTGGCGATCGATACAATTTGAAGCAAATTCGCTTCAAGTAAGGTTCAAATATAGTTTCGTATTTGATTGATATTTCTCTCAATTGTACTTGCGGTACTTAGCGGCCGCGCAAAACGTTTGTGCAAATGATGGTCCCCAATAAGGACGTGCGGGGGCCACAATGGGTTTGAGCAGGAGTTTTGGAACGGCACTTGCGATTGCAGCGATCGTTCTGACAGCATCCAAGTCCGTTGCTGCAGAGCAGGTGATGTATGCGAGCCTGGGCGAGACCGCCCGTGCTCCGATCGGCTGGATCGAGTTCTGTTCCGAGAACCCGACGGAATGCCCGAGCGGCAACAGCCAGGCGCGCGACGTGGTGATGTCGCAGACCGCCTGGAAGGATTTGGTTCGCGTCAATCGCTACGTGAACGAGACGATCAAGCCGATCACCGATGCTGAGCATTGGGGCGTGATCGAAAAGTGGTCACTGCCGACCGACGGTTACGGCGATTGCGAAGACTACGTGTTGCTGAAGCGCAAGCTGCTGATCGATGCCGGCTGGCCGCGCGAGGCGCTGCTCATCACCGTGGTGCGCGACAAGAAAGGCGACGGCCACGCGGTTCTGACGGTGAAGAGCGACAAGGGCGAGTTCGTGCTCGACAACCAGAATGAGGACATCGTGGCTTGGACCGAGACTGGCTATCGCTTCGTGAAGCGGCAGTCGCAGACCGATCCCAATGTCTGGGTCGCACTGGGCGATGCCCGCCCGGCGATCGCCACCGCCAGCGCGCCGCGCAGGTAACGACAGAGCCACAGAGCGAGAACACAGGAGAAACGCGACCCGGTCACCCCACCCCTCCCCGTCCCAGACCGGATCGTGGCGGCCAGCCTTCCCCCAAGGGCTGGCCGCATCGCTTTTGGAGGAGCCGAAGCGAGCTGACGGGGCGCTTGAACAGCCACCGCCATCGTCAATTGCACCGCCAAGCTGAACACCGAAGCATCAGAGGCATCAGATGCGCGGCGCCACCTTGATCGTGCAGTTCTCGTTGAACGGACTGCCGTCACACTGGGTCGTCGGTGGCGCCGGCGGCGCGAGAGGTTGCGGCTGAGGTTGTGGCGTCGGCGCTGCGAACAGATTGACGGCGCGGCCGGACTTGTCGAACACCACATTGTCGATCTGGCGGCCGTCGCTGCCAAAACAGTAGCGCGAACACGGATCTTCGCCGGCAGCCGGCTCGTTCTTGACATGAACGCCGCAGCCGTCGGGACAGATCGCAACACAGGTCCCGCCGGTCTTGATCGGGGCTTCACAGGTTTTCGCTGCCACGGAGGCAGCGCTGACGCCGCACACCAAGGCGGCGGACGATATCGTGAGAAATAATCGGGTCATGGCAAACCTCCTGCGGCAACACACGCGGAGGATGGGCTGAGCAGCAACGCGCGCCTTGCGCGCAATCAATACACGGTTGCAACCGGCTACCGCTGCCCGCAAAAGCAGCAACGGGAACCTGCACCCTTTTTCGAAACGCGAGAACGATCTTGCGTCAGATGCCTTCGGTCACCCGCGCCACGGCGATCTTGGCGCGCTTCTTCAGCATCTCGAGCTTATCCTTCACATCGCTCATCGATTGGGCGTCGAAGTCGCGGAAGATGAAGGCGTGCAGTGCCTCCCAGCGCGCGGACAGATCGGCAATCTGCTGGCGCGCCAATGGCGACAGCGACATCAGCACCACCCGGCCATCGGCCGACGAGGTCTGCCGGATCACCAGGCCCATCTTTTCCAGAATCTTGGTCTGGGTGGTGACGAAGGTCGAGACGGCGTGGATTTTGGCCGAAACCTCGCCGACCGAAACGCCGTTCCCCTGATCAAGATCGTTGATTGCCATTACGATCAGCCATTGCGAGCCGCTGATGCCGAACAGCTTCGCCCAGGACCGGCGAATGTCTTCCAAATGATTGCTGATCGCCACGAAGTCCCAGATGATCTGATGGGACAAGCCATAATCCCGGCTCGGCTCGGGCAGGTTGCTGCCTTCGGCCGTATCCGGATGATGTCCGGTCAATTCGTCGCGTGAGGCGCTGTGCCTACTCGGCATCGCCCATCCCTCCACCGAATATCCCCCCACCGCCGATTCTGGAGCAACAGGCATGTCCCGCCCGCGTTCGGCAGCCGATTTTTCTTTTGCTTATAGCCGAGCTAGCACCGAGCTGAAAGTCAAAGGACCTCGTGACGGCACCGTCGGCTCCGACTGGTGCGACACTTTGGACCATTTTGCCCAAGTGTGACAAGGGGATGCACTGTTGCCGGAAAGCAACAAAACCTTGGAAAGACAATATGTAACTATGTTTTATAGTTTCCTTCACTAAAGCCCGCCGGTAAGTTCCTCGATGCAGACGGAGGGGGGCACCTCGAAGTCGCGCCGTCCGGGTCAAAGAGCTCTCACGCGAGGCAAGTCGTGAGCTTTCCGAACGGATCAGCGAACCGGGACATCTGCGGCGCAACCGTCGCGATGCTGGTTCACCAGGCAAACTTGGAGGTTTGATATGAATTTTGTTAAGGGCCTCATGCTCGGCACCGCGGCGACCATGCTCGCCACTGCCGGCGCCCAGGCTGCGGATCTGCCGCTGAAGGCCAAGGCTGTTGAGTATGTGAAGGTCTGCTCGCTGTATGGCGCAGGCTTCTACTACATCCCCGGCACTGACACCTGCATCAAGCTGGGCGGCTACACCCGCGCTGAAGTGGCGTTCAACGCCTCCGGCATGACCGCGACCCCGGCCTGGAACGGCAACGCCGGCCAGGGCAACCGCCTGAAGAACGACTACATCTTCCGTTCGCGTCAGAGCGTCAACCTCGACACCCGCACCGCCACCGAATATGGCGTGGTGCGCACCTATTTCGACGCGGTGTTCTCGTGGACCTCGGGCGGCACGGCTTCGACCGTCGCCGGCGGCGAGCTCGGCGTGTTCTTCGCCTTCGTGCAGTTCGCCGGCTTCACCTTCGGTAAGGCGGTGTCGCAGTTCTCGGCGCCGTGGAACGGCACCCCGGGCAACATCACCTCGAACCTGATCGGCGGCGACGACACCTCGACCGGCATCAACCAGATTTCGTACACCGCGCAGTTCGGCAACGGCGTGTCGGCGGCGATCTCGCTGGAAGATCAGTCTGCCTATCGTCGCGCGGATGGCGTGTCCAACGTGTTCAACGTCAACGGCGATGTGGCTCCTGCCGAGAACAGCTCGGTTTCCTGGCTTGCGGGCATGGGTCCGGGTACAAGCAAGGGCGTTCCGACCTCCTACACCGCGGGCACCCAGATTCCGGACATCGTCGGTCAGGTGCGCGTCGATCAGGCTTGGGGCCTGTTCCAGGTTGCCGCCGCGGCCCATCAGATCCGCGCCAGCTACTACACGTCGACCGATGAAAGCACAGGCCATCCTGGCGACAAGTACGGCTATGCGGTGATGGCCGCGTTGTCGCTGAAGAACCTGCCGACCGGCGCCGGCGACAGCATCAACTTCGATGCCACCTATGCTGATGGCGCGATCCGCTACGTGATCGGCGGCACCAGCAAGAACAACTTCGCGATGTTCGGCAATACCGGCCTGACCGGCGTTTATCAGAGCCTGGCGATCGGCTCGGCGGTGGATGGCGTGTTCGAAACCGGCGGCAGCATCCAGACCACCAAGGCTTGGGGCATCCGCGGCGCCTTCAACCACAACTGGAATCCGAATTGGACCACCTCGGTGTTCGGTTCGTACAGCTCGGTTGACTTCGGCAGTGCCGGCGGCGCGCTCTACACTCGCGGTCTCAGCGATGTGGTCAAGGGCAGCTTCACCGGCAACCCGAACTTCGACATCATCCAGATCGGTACCCGTACCGCTTGGACCCCGGTCAAGAACCTGACCTTCACCGGCGAAGTGATGTGGACCAAGCTCGACCAGAACTACAGCGGCACCACCGGCGCAACCAATGCCGGTGGCACCAAGCCGAATACCCGGGCTTACGAGTTCAAGGATCAGGACACCTGGTCCGGCGTGATCCGCGCTCAGCGGAACTTCTGAGGTCCTTACCGATAAGGAGTTCGCTCCTTCTTCTGTAAACCTCCAAGTGCCCCCCGGCGATGCCCCGCCGGGGGGCTTTTCTTTGGGCTGACGGATCAGGCTCAACGCGGCGCAGGCGAACGGGCCACGCACTGCCAACAGCGGCAGCACAGGCAAGCTGTTGGGCGCGGCTGCGCCGTGTCACGGGTTCGACCGGCGAAATTTTCAATGGGAATAAAATCTGCGCGCTGGGCGCAGGTCGCGGCACTGAGCGCAGGGACGCTCGCGGCAGCTGACTACAGCTACCGCCTATTCAAAGCACGCCTTTTTCACAGCCCGCCTCAAGCGCGGCCGTTCTGATCAACGCAGAACCGCGCCGCGACCTTATTGGTGGGCCGTGATGGCGCGACGAAAGCCGCCTTCGCCGTCGCTCAAGCTAGCGCGAGCGATCACGCAGCGGCAACCGATGCGTGATCAGCCGATCTTCTTCAGGCTCTTGCGATAGCGCTGGCCATTGGCGACGTAGAAGCCCGCGCCCGCGGTCATGGCGGCAACCTGCTCCGGCTCCAGCGTGCGGATCGCACGCGCCGGCGCGCCGATAATCAGCGAGCGTTCCGGAAACTGCTTGCCCTCGGTGATCACCGCGCCCGCGCCGACCACACAGCCACGCGCCAGCTTGGCGCCATTCATCACCACCGCCCCCATGCCGACCAGCACGTCGTCCTCGACGGTGCAGCCGTGCAGAATGACGTTGTGGCCGATCACGCAATTGCGCCCGACCGTCAGCGGAAAGCCCGGGTCGGTGTGGCAGGTGGCATTGTCCTGAATGTTGGAGCCGTCGCCGATCGCGATCCACTCATTGTCGCCGCGCAGCACCGCGCCGAACCAGATATTGGCGCCCTGGCCAAGACGGACCTTGCCGATCACGGCCGCCGAGTCGGCGACGAAATAATCCTGGTCAGCGGGCAGTTCCGGGCCCTGCCCGTCGAGTTCGTAGATCGCCATGCCAAAGGTCCTGCGGTGGAGAAGCGCTCGCCCTTGGCTACACCAAGTCCGACGAGATGCAAGACGGCAGGCGATTTAGCCCAGCAGCCCGAGCCCCTGCAGCACCATCACCACCACGGTGCCGGACATCATGCTCCAAAACCCGGCCAGCACGGTCGCCAGCATCACGAATTCAAAGCGGCGGCGCTCGCAGCGGCCGACCCGCAAGGTGTTGCGCATGATGATGAACGGCGCCGCGAAAGCCAAAAACGGCACCGCGGCAAAGGCGCGTGGGGAAGCGCGATCTTGCAGCAGACCAAAGCCAGCCTGGCGCTGCGCAAACGCCTGATAGGCGCTGACCAGAGCACCGGCCAGCGCAAAGCCGATCAACAGCGAAAACAAGTGATTCAATGCGTCCGGCGACATCGGGCTTTCCTCGTTCCACGACCGTCCCGGCCCTTGAATCGCAGAACACCGCCCCGGCCGCCACTCTATCCTTAAGAAAGGGTTAATGGTGCGCCGGCAATTGAACCGGCCGCCCCGTCCCAAAACCGTTCGGCTGCGCGCGGCCGCGTGCGATAGTCGCCGCTGATTCGCCCCTCTGCTGTTGGTCAGTCCTGCCTTGGCATCCTCTGCTCGCACCGCTGCCCCTCACCGCAAGCCCGCTCGCGGCCAGCGCTGGCCGCTGATCGCCTCGGTGGTGATCGCCTGTGCGGCGATCGCGATCATCTATCATCTGCTGCGGCCGACCTGGCATGTCGAAACCGTCGACGGCCCGGGCGAGACGCCGCTCAGCATCGGCGGCACGCTGTTCAACGTTCCGACCGCGGCATTCCGCGTCAAAGTGCAAAAGCACTCCGGCCCGCAGGAGCGCGTTGACCTGAACTTCGACTACCCATCGCTGCAGCCGCCGGAAAAGCCCAAGCACGTCACCACGGACAACGCCGATCAGCTGCGGCTGCCGGAGCGGATTTTCTTGTCGATCGCCGCGCATAATGATGCGCTGTCGCCGGAGCAGCGGCTGCGCACCATCTACCCGCGCTATTTTGCGCCGGGTCAGCCGGCGACCGACGCCGATGGTCTCAGCCGCCAGGTGTTTCGGGCCGGCACGCCCTATGCCGACGAAGACCTGTTTATCGGCCATGATCCGGAATTGGCGGCGCGCTGCACCCGCGACGGGTTGACGCCGGGCAGCTGTCTCAGTGAACGCCGGGTCGGCGGCGCCGACCTCACCTTCCGCTTTCCGCGGCAATGGCTGACGCAGTGGCGCGAGGTCGCAACCGCAATCGATCGGCTGACGTCACGGGTGTCGAGCGTTCATCGGCAGCACTGAGCGGCCAGCCGACCAGTTTGCGATCGCGCACGGCAACGCTGCTCGCAACGCCGCGCCGCTCGGATTTTTTGCGGATCAAATGCGTAAGGAAAACGATGGCGGCAATCGCGCGCAGCGCAGGCCTGTGCTGAACTGAGACAGCACGCTGCACCTCGAACAATGCGCAGCGATTGACGCGGTGTCATTGAAACAGCGTCATTGAAACAGTGTCATTGAAAAAGTGTCACTGAAACAGTGTTATCGAGCCACTGCTATTGGACACAGCACGTCTTTCGACAGCACGCTGCGGCAATCGCATCGGCGATCACCGCAGCGGATTATGGTGGTGTTACTCGGCGTCGGCCAGATCGTCTTCCAGAATTGCCATCTGGAACTGATACGAGCGATCGTCATCCTCGTCGTCGACGAACAGCACGCCGATGAACTCTTCGCCGATATAAACCTCGGCCGAGTCTTCCTTTTTCGGCCGCGGCACCACGCGGATCTTCGGGTTGCCGAACACCCGTTTGAGGTAAGCGTCGAGCTTTCTGACTTCCTGAACGTCCACGGAGATCTCCAATACGATTGTGCTGGCGGATGCTTAGTCCGTGATCGCGCCCGCTGCCAGTCATTTTGGCGCGGGCGCCGTGGAAAACCCGATAGCGTTAAAGTCCCGGTTCGGTGAGCATCTGGTCCATGGTGCGCGACGGTTCGGCACAGCCGGCCTCGCCCACCACGCGCGCCGGCACGCCGGCGACGGTGACATTATGCGGCACTTCTTTCACCACCACCGAGCCTGCCGCGATCCGGGCGCAATGGCCGACTTCGATATTGCCGAGGATTTTGGCGCCGGCGCCGATCATCACGCCATGACGGATTTTGGGATGACGGTCCTCATGCTCCTTGCCGGTGCCGCCAAGCGTAACGCCATGCAGGATCGACACGTCGTCCTCGATCACCGCGGTCTCGCCGACCACGAGGCCAGTGGCGTGATCGAGGAAGATGCCGCGGCCGATTTTGGCCGCCGGATTGATATCGGTCTGGAACACTTCTGAGGAGCGGCTCTGCAGATAGTAAGCGAAATCCTTGCGTCCCTTGTGGAACAGCCAATGCGCGAGCCGGTGGCTTTGCAGCGCATGAAATCCCTTGAAGTACAGCAGCGCGTCAATGAAGCGCGCGGTCGCCGGATCGCGGTCATACACCGCCACCAGATCGGCGCGGAACGCATTGCCAAGATCGGGCTGATCGCGCAGCGCTTCTTCAAACGTCTGGCGGACCAGATCGCCGGACAGCGCACCATGATCGAGCCGCTCGGACACGCGATGCACCACCGCGTCCTCGAGGCGCTCATGATGCAGCACCGACGCGTAAATAAAGGAAGCCAGTTCGGGCTCCCGCCGCACGATGTCTTCCGCCTCGGCGCGGACGCGCTCCCAGATCGGATCGACAATAGAAAGTCTGGTGTTTTGCGGCTGGGCCAGGGGGATCGACATGCTGTTTCTCGTGATTTCCCAGTGGGAATATTCGACTTTAGCACAGCAACGACCGGCTTGTCCTGCCTTGCTGTTGCCGCCAATCCCGTTCATTCAAGTTAAATGATTGACGACTAACACTTTCTCTGCAACGAGCCCCCGCACAGGCTGAACCGCAGACAGACGTAGCCCCGACCCGCCCTATTTCAAGCGGTCTCGTTGGCCGGCTGTGAACTGCGGCCTTGTCAGACCTTCGGAAATCGGCAGGATACCTCACGCATGAGTGATAGCACCGCCACCTCCACCGCCCGCCTCCGCGTGGGATCGGTTGCAATTCCGTCTGTTGCCACCATTGCCATCCCATTGCTGCTGCTCGCACCGGCGCTGTGGAATGGATACCCTCTGCTGCAATATGACACCGGCGGCTATCTCGCGCGCTGGTACGAAGGCTATTTGGTGCCGAGCCGCTCCACGGTGTTCGGCCTCTATCTGCATTTCGGCGAGCCCTGGCAGTTTTGGACCAACCTGGCGATGCAAGCGGTTGCAACGCTGTGGGTGCTGTGGACCACGCTGCGGGTATTCGGGGTCACCACCCATTTCCGCCGGCTGGCGATCGGACTGACGCTGATCGCCACCACCGCCCTGCCCTGGCTGGCCAGCATGTTGCTGACCGACATCTTTGCCGGGCTGTCGGTGCTGACGCTGCTGTTGCTGGTCGCCTTCAGCGAGCGGACCTCGTGGCTGGAAAAGCTGCTGCTGTTCGCGTTCACCGCTTTTGCCGCCGCGACCCACACGGGCACTTTCGGCGTGCTGCTCGGGCTGTGCCTGGCTGCGCTGCTGTTCAAGCCGCTGCTCGGCGCGCGGTTGAGCTGGGCCGGCATTGCGCGCGGTTTTGCGGCCGTGGCGGTGTCGGCGGCGATGCTGCTGGCGGCGAATTATGCGCTGTCCGGCAAGCTGGCCTGGACGCCTGGCGGCGCCGGCGTCACCTTTGGCCGCATGCTGCAGGATGGCATTGTCGCGCGCTACCTCAACGACCACTGCGACCAGGTCAAGCTCAAGCTCTGCCCCTATCGCAATGAGCTGCCGGCCACCGCCGACGACTTCCTGTGGGGCAACAGCATGTTCAACACCCTCGGCCGGTTCGAGGGCATGGACGACGAGATGCGCTTCATCGCCGTCAACGCGCTGAAAGCCTATCCGCTGTGGCAGGCCAAGGCCGCGCTGATCGCGACCTTGCAGCAGCTCACCCAGGTCGCGACCGGCGAAGGCACCAATGGCTGGCTGCCGCACACTTACGGCATCATCGAACGCTATCTGCCGGATCAGGCGCGGGCGATGCGCAACGCCCGGCAGCAGCATTGGGACATCAACTTCGCCGCCGTGAACACCGTGCACGTGCCGGTGGCACTCGGCTCGACGCTGCTATTGCTGACGATCCTCGGCCACGCCACCTGGCGGCGCCGGCTCGACGACGTCACACTGCTGGCCGGCACCGTGGCGCTGGCGCTGCTCGGCAACGCCTTCATCTGCGGCGTGGTGTCCGGTCCGCACGACCGCTACGGCGCGCGCATGGTGTGGCTGTCGACCTTTGTGGTGCTGATCGTGGTCGCGCGCTGGTTTGCCGCGCGCGAACGTTTTCGGCCTCAGGGCCTGTTTGCAAGGAAGGCCAGCACGCCCTCCTTATAGACCCGGTCGCCAACCGCGCGCATGTGATCGCGGCGCGGAATATCGAGCACCTGCGACCCGGGAATGAGCTGCTGCAACGCCGTGGCTGAACCGGCGATGTCGTCGGTGCTGCCGACCGCGATCAGCAGCGGCACGCGAATCTCGCCAACCTCCGCGGCACTCATCAATTGCCGCGAGCCGCGCAGGCACGCGGCCAGCGCGGCTCGATCAGAGCGCGTCTGTTCGGCAAAGGCGCGAAAGGTGCGCCCGACCGGATCGGTGACATCGGCGAGCGACGGCGCTTCCAGCGCCTTCGCGACGTTTTCACCGGGCCCGCCGCCTTGCACCAGACCAATGCCCAAACCGCCGAGAATCGCCGAGCGCAGCCGCGCCGGCTGGCGGCGCGCGAAATAGGCGGTGATGCGCGCGCCCATCGAATAGCCCATCACGTCGGCGCGCTCGATCGCCAGATGATCGAGCAACGCACCAAGATCGCCGGCCATCGTGCTGATCTGATACTCGTCCGGATCATACAGCTTGCTGGACTGGCCATGGCCGCGATTGTCGAGCGCGATCACGCGGCGGCCATGCTTCTTCAATTCGGACACCCAGGTCGGATAGACCCAGTTGACCTCCTTGTTGGAGGCAAAGCCATGCACCAGCACGATCGGCTCGCCCTCGCCTTCGTCGAGATAGGCAATTTCAACGCGGCCGTTGTGAAAGCTCGGCATTTAGTCCGTCCATCGAAGTGAGCGCGTGCCGCACACGCGGCAAGACGCGCGGTTCTAGCCCGGCTGCCGCGCCGCCGCCAGCGCCGCGCCGCCCTGCGGGCCATGCGCCAAACCCGCTAGCAGCTGCCGCACAGACGCATCAGTTTGGGACAGGGGTGAGTCGCAGCCGAGCCGTGCGGCCATTGGTCCTGCGGATCGGTCGGCACATGGGTCCGCACATCGAACTATCAGCCGCAGCGGCTGCTGATCGCCGCCCTGCGGCAATGATTCCCACCATCCAACGGCTGTTGGCGCTGGCGGTTCGCAGACCGGCCGCCAATGCACAACTATTCTGCACAATCAGCACGAAGCTGCGACAAACGGCGCATTTCCCCGCACACGACAGAAACGCAAATAACAGTTCCAGGGAGCGCAATTCCGTTCCGCTGCTGCGCCGATTCACAAAACCTCGTTACTCACCACCGATTACGTCGTCTTTCGGACACATCTTCCCCGACGAAAGGAGGGCTTCTCCACGGGCATCGGATTGTGTCGAATTTCGCCCAGGCCACTGGCCGCCGGCCGCTCTAGGAATCAAGAACCCTGAACAGTATGGTGCTCGCGCCATGCTGTCTTCGTTCGTCGCGACCACAAGGTAGAGATCATGTCCGATCACGTCGTCCCTCACTTTCACAACGATGCCGGCGTGCCGATGATCGAAATTGGGTCCCGGGAGTTCATGTGCGTGGGGGCCAATCCGCCGTTCGATCATCCCCATGTCTTCCTCGATCTCGGTAACGACAGCGAGATCATCTGCCCCTATTGCTCGACCTTGTATCGCTACTCACCCGACCTTGCGCCCAGCGAAGCCCGGCCGCCCGAGTGTGTGCTGAAAGATAAAGTCGCCTAATCGTCGATGGGGGTTGAACGCACCATCGTTATCGCTGGTGCGGGGATCGGAGGATTAACCGCAGCATTGACGCTGGCCGGTAAGGGCTTTCGCGTTGTGCTGCTGGAAAAGGCGGAACGACTGGAAGAAGTCGGCGCCGGCCTGCAGATCTCCCCGAATGCCAGCCACATTCTCGCCAAGCTCGGCTTGCGCTCCGCCCTCGATGCGGTCGCGCTGGCGCCGGAAGCGCTGTCGATGCTCAGCGCGCGCACTGGCGACACGCTGGCGCGGCTGAAATTTGGCGCAGAAGCGCAGCCGCGCGACGACTATCCTTATTGGGTGATGCACCGTGCCGATCTGCAAGCGGCGCTGGCGGCGCAGGTCCGTGCCCATCCGGCGATTGAGCTGCAACTCGGCCGCCGTTTCGATGAGGTGTCGTCATGCGATGACGGCGTCATCGTTGTCGATCGCAGCGGCTTCGACCGGCGCCAACACACCGCGCTGGCGCTAATCGGCGCCGATGGTATCTGGTCAGCGGTGCGCCAGCAGCTATTTCCACAAGCCCAGCCGCGCTTCAGCGGTCTGATCGCGTGGCGCAGCACAATCGACGCCGTGCGACTGCCGGCCGAGCTGATTTCGGCGGATGTTCGCGTCTGGCTCGGCGAAAACGCCCATATCGTCGCCTACCCGATCTCCGGCGGCCGTCGGGTCAATATCGTTGCCATTGTCGCCGGCAGCTGGAACCGGCCCGGCTGGAGCGCGCCCGGCGATCCTTCAGAAATCATGGCGCAGTTCGCTGAACCGCTCTGGTCAGCCTCGGCCCGGCAGCTGATTGGCAGCGCTGATGGCTGGCGGCGCTGGGCGCTGTTCACGATGGCGGATGGCGGGGTGTGGAGCCAAGGCTCGGTCGGCCTGCTCGGCGATGCCGCCCATGGCATGCTGCCGTTCGCCGCGCAGGGTGCGGGCATGGCGATCGAGGACGCAGCCGTGCTGGCCTCATGTTTCGATGGCGTTGCCGATGCGCAAGCCGCAGTGCAGGCGCTGCAGCGCTACGGCGAATTGCGGCGGCCGCGGGTGCGCCGCGTGCAGCTCACCGCGCGGCACAACGGCCAGATCTATCATTTGCGTGGTCCGCTCGCCTTGGCGCGCGATACGATCATGCGGCTGCTCGGCCAGCGGCTGATGGCGCGGCAACGCTGGATCTATGATTGGCGCAGCGAGGACTGACGGGCGCCGCTGAAGGCGCTCAATAAACCGCGCTGCCGGAGCGCAGCGGCGCGCGCGCGCCCATCGGCGGCGGCGCCGGCATGGCCTCGGCCGACGGCCGGTCGCATTTGTTGCGGGCCCAGACTTCGTCGGCCAGTTTTGATTGCGCCTGCACCGAAATGTAGCTGTTGCGATAGGCCACTTCCGCGACCACCGCACCGCCCGCCCCGGTCTCGGCCTTGGCGATCAGATCGTTGATCTGCTTGCGCTGGGTCGCCAGCGATTTGCGCTCGGTCTCGAGCTGCTTGCAGTCATAGAGATCATAGCGCGCCGGATCGACAAACGCTGCCGATACCCCAGAATCGCCAAGCCCGGCACAGCCGCCCAGCGCCATTGAGAGCAGCAGCGCGCCGGCCAGAAAAGCCCGGTTCGGAACTTGGGAAAGATGCGGCCGTTCGGTCATGCTTGCTGCTCGTCGTCTGTTGCGGTCGGTTAGAGCTTCGGTTCTGACCGAAGCTTTAACTTTATGTTCTGACGCGTTTTCTTGACGCGAACCGGCATCCACTTCGCTCGAAAACGCTCTATTGGCCACGGCCGAATGACCGCAATGAGGCCGGCTGGTGCGGGCGGCGGGACTCGAACCCGCACGATGAGGCCATCGAGGGATTTTAAGTCCCTTGCGTCTACCGATTCCGCCACGCCCGCGCCGGTCACCAGGCCCGGCCGGCCGCCGCGCTGGCGTCCCCCGGTCCCGGTCTTCTCCATAATCGAGGCGGCCGCGCAAAGCAAAGCGCACGGTGCAACAGCCCGCCGGCCCAACGCGGCTGTCCCCTGCCAAGGCAACCGGCCTGCTTGGAGCGAGCCTTGGCTTGCATTCCATCGAAGCTGCAAGGATCTTAAGGGCGCGCGGACGGCATCAGCCGCACAACAAACAACAACCGCCGAGTGAAACGCAAAGGACAGCGCGATGGCCTACGAGACCATCCTGTATCAGGTGCAGGACCGCATCCTGACCATCACCCTCAACCGCCCCGATAAGCTCAACGCCTTCACCCCAACGATGCAGCACGAGCTGATCGACGCGTTCGACTGTGCCGATCGCGACGACAACGTGCGCGCGGTGATCGTCACCGGCGCGGGCCGCGCATTCTGTGCCGGCGCCGATCTGTCGGTCGGGGCCGCCACCTTTGATCGCGATGCCCGCGGAACGCCGCTGCGCCGGCTGCCGGACGGCAGCATCGACTATAGCGACCCGCAGCTGCGCGACGGCGGCGGCCAGGTGACGCTGCGCATCTTCAAATCCCTGAAGCCGGTGATTGCCGCGGTCAATGGCCCAGCGGTCGGGATCGGCGCCACCATGCAGCTTGCGATGGACATCCGGATCGCGTCCGAGGATGCGCGGTTCGGCTTTGTGTTCTCACAGCGCGGCATCGTGCCGGAAGCCGCCTCGAGCTGGTTTTTGCCGCGCATTGTCGGCATCGCCCAGGCGCTGGAATGGTGTTTTACCGGCCGGGTATTCTCGGCGCAGGAGGCTTTGGCCGGCCGCCTGGTCAGCCAGGTGGTGCCCGCCGAGCAATTGCTGCCGACGGCGCGTGCGCTCGCCACCGAGATCGCGCAAAAGACCTCGCCGGTGTCGGTGGCGCTGACCCGGCAGATGATGTGGCGCATGCTCGGCGCCGACGATCCGATGGAGGCGCACCGGATCGACAGCCGCGGCATCTATGAGCGCGGCCGCTCGGCCGATGTGCGCGAGGGCGTGGTGTCGTTCCTGGAAAAACGCGCGCCGCAATTTTCCGACACCGTGTCCGAACACATGCCGTCTTATTTTCCGTGGTGGGACGAGCGCGAATATAAGTAACAACTCGGCCTTAGCGCATCATCAGCGCGACGCGGCCGATCGCCTTGCGGTCGGTGAGAAGCCGCATCGCCTCGGCAAAGCGCGCAAGCGGCAGCCGGTGCGAGACATGCGGCCGCAGCTTGCCTTGCGCTGCCAATTGCTCAAGCGCCGCCTGCCGGGCAGTTGCGAGCGCCGGATCGCGCCGCGCCGATTCCCCGGCGCGCACGCCGAGCACGCTGGCGCCCTTGATCAGCACCAGATTGGTGCGCGCCACGCCGATGCCGCCGGTGAAGCCGACCACCAACAGCCGCGCGCCAAAGGCGATGCAGCGCAGGCTTTGTTCAAACACCTCGCCGCCGACCGGATCGAACACCACGTCAACGCCGCGGCCATCGGTCAGCCGTTTGACGGCATCGCGAAACGACTCGCGGTCATAGCGGATCAGATAATCGGCGCCGCGGCTGCGCGCCGCTTCGAGCTTGTCGTCGCTCGAGGCCGTGGCGATCACTTTGGCGCCGAGCACCTTGCCAAGCTCGACTGCCGCAAGACCAACGCCGCCGCCCGCGCCATGCACCAGCAGCCATTCGCCGGCCTCTAGCCGCGCCCGCTCCACCAACGCGTGATAGGCGGTGCCGTGGCCTGCGAGATAAGTCGCGGCCTCGGCGGCATCGAACGTCGCGGGCCAGGGCGACAGGCTGCGCGCGTCCACCACCACCTCCTCGGCATAGCCGCCAAAGCGCATTCTGGCGATCACCCTGTTGCCAATGGCAAGTTTCGCCGCCGCTGGCTCAGCGATCTCGATCACCTCGCCCGCGACCTCGACACCGGGCACGAATGGCAGCTCAGGCTTGAGCTGATAGTCGCCGGCGCACATCAAAATGTCGGGGAAATTGATGCCCGCGGCATGGACCGCGATCCGCACTTCGCCGGACCGCAGATCAGGCCGCGGCAACTGTTCCAGCCGCAGCGTTTCCGGTGCGCCGAGCGCATGGCACACCACCGAAAGCGGCATCAGGCGGCGCTCGATGCGGCATTGGCGCCGCGCCGCGCCAGCACTTCGCGGATCAGCGGCAGCCGGTCATTGCCGAAATACATATCGGTCTTATCGACAAAGATGGTCGGCGAACCAAAGCCGCCACGCGCGATCACGTCATCGGTGTTGGCTTTGAGCTGATCCTTGATCGATTGTTCGGCGATACCGGCCAACAACGCCTGCGGATCGACGCCGACCCGCGTGCAGATATCGGCCAGCACCGCATCCTGGGAAATGTCGCGGTCATCGCCCCAGTAACTGGCAAAAGCCGCGGTCGCGAATGGCACCATCGAAGCGCGCTGCTCGCGCAGCAGCCACAGACAGCCGCGCATCGCCTTGACGCTGTTCACCGGAAACACCGAGGGCGGCATCTTGATGGCGAGCCCGGCCGAGCGCGCCCAATCGCCCAGGTCTTTGAGCATGTATATCGCCTTGGCCGGCACCGGCGTTTTGCGCATTTCATAGACGCTGGGATTGATGGTGTTGAAGATGCCGCCGACCAGGATCGGCCGCCACTCAATCTCCTCGTCGAACTCTTTGGCAAGCGGCTGGATGTTGTGGAACGCAAGATAAGTCCAGGGGCTGGAAATATCGAAGAAGAATTCGATCATCGGCGGCTCCTCCTGATCTGTTGTTGTTCGCGCCGTTAGGCAGCGCGCTTGCCGATCATTGCTGCTGCTGCGCCTGCGCGTCGGCATAAGCAGGCTGGTCGACGCCGAACATGATCTTGCGGGCCTGCTCGTCCATCGGCCTGCGCTCCTCCTTGCCGAGCGCCAGCCCGGCCTGCAATTGCGGCCGGGCCCGCAGCAGCGCGTACCAGCGTTTCAGGTTCGGGTAATCGTCGAGCGTCAGGCCCTGCGCCTTGTGCGTCATGATCCAGGGAAAGCACGCCATGTCGGCGATCGAGTAGTCGCCGGCGATGTAGTCGCGCCCCTCCAGACGGCCGTCGAGCACGCCGTAGAGCCGCCGCGCTTCGCGGCCATAGCGATCGATCGCGTAAGGGATCTGCTCGGGCGCATACAGCAAGAAATGACCGTTCTGGCCGAGCATCGGGCCAAGCCCGCCCATCTGCCACATCAGCCATTGCAGCACCTCGAGCCGGGCGCGCGGCGCGGCCGGCAGAAAGCGTCCGGTTTTTTCCGCGAGATAAATCAGGATCGCGCCGCTTTCGAACACCGGCAGCGGCGGGCCGCCATCGGCCGGCGCCTGATCGACAATCACCGGCATCCGGCCGTTGGGATTGAGCTTGAGAAAGTCTGGCTGGTGCTGGTCGCCGCGACCGAGCTGCATCGGGATCACGCGATATGGCAGCCCGCATTCCTCCAGCATGATCGAAATCTTCCAGCCATTTGGCGTCGGCGCGTAATAAAGATCGATCATGCCGCTCCCCTGACCATCCCTCTTGGTGGATTTGGTCAATCCTAGACCGCGCCCGCGCGCCTTGTCACCTCACGCCGGCTGACGCCTATCGAACAGCCCCGGCGCTCGGGTGCAGCACCGGGCGATAGCCGGCCGCGAGCGCGCGCAGCGTCGCTGGCGGCGTCAGGAGTTGCAGCTCGGCGGCGTCGATCGGCGATGCAGGCCGATAGCCATCCGGATGCCATTGCAGCGCCCGGCCCTGCACGATCACAAAGCTGATGCCGCTGGTGGGGGCCAACACCATGGCGCCGTCCGGCAATGCCGGAAGCGCGGTTGGCAGCGGATGGCGGCGCGGCGCGCCGTCCTGTAGCCGCTGCTGATGCAGCACGGCATCGATCTCTTTGGCGCTGGCGCGCGGCTGGCCTTCATGGGGCGAATGATGCGCGCGCGCCCAGGCCGCTGCGAACGCGGTTGCGGCCGGACGCCGGCAATAGAAACAGGGCCGATGGCCGGCGGCCATCGCGGTCGCCTCGTCCAGAAAGAACAGCTCGGTCCAGCTGCGGGTCGCCATCACATCGCGGCGGCGGCCTTGAAACTCGCAGACGCAGATGATCCAGGCCTTGCTGCTCCAGCGCCGCGCCAGCAGCGTTTTGGTCTCAGGATCATGGATGATGCCGCGATTGCCGGTGAACAGGCCGCGCAGCGGCAGCACCACGATCTCGCCGGTCGGCAGCACGCGGTTTTGCAGCGGCATCCGCGCTCCTCCCGTGATGGCGGGCGCAAGGCCAGGCAACCAGGACTCCCGCGCCGTGCGCGCGCCGAAACGACGACGCTAGCCGGCGCCGTCCTTCATCGGCGGCTGGAACGACAGCCCGAGATCCCACGGAAAATAGATCCAGGTGTCCTGCGATACTTCGGTGATGAAGGTATCGACCAGCGGCCGGCCGAGCGGCTTGGCATAGACGGTGGCGAAATGCGCCGCCGGCATCATGTCACGCACCACGCGCGCGGTGGCGCCGGTATCGACCAGATCATCGACGATCAGCACGCCCTTGCCGGTGCCCTCGCCGAGCGCGACGATGTCGGCGGCGATCGGCTTAAGCAACTGCAACGATCCCTGCTTGTCGTGATCATAGGAGGCGATGCACACGGTATCGATCACGCGGATGCCGAGCTCGCGCGCCACGATCGCCGCCGGCACCAATCCGCCGCGGGTGATGGCGATCACCGCCTTGAACGGCCCGACCTCGTTCAACCGCCAGGTCAGCGCCCGGCAATCACGGTGAAACTGATCCCACGACACCGGGAACGGCCGCCCTGCCCGATCCTGCTTGTTCAGATCGCTTGCCGTCATGTGTTTGCTCTCCGATCGCGCTCTGGCCGGCAGCGAAGCGCCGTCACCGCGCTTGCGCCGCCAGCATACGGCATTTTTCGTCCACCGACCTCAATGCGGCACATGCAGCGTGGTCAGCATCTCCTTGACCGCGGCGACCGCAACCCGCAGCACCTCCGGATCGCGCGAGCGCACCACCAGGTTGGTGTTGGGCTTGCGGTCCTCGTCCAGGAACGGATAGCTGCCGATGATCGCCTCGGGATGGGCCTCGGCCAGCTTGCGCAGCGGCCCGCCGATATCGCCCTCGCGCGCATTGGCGCGAATGGTCTCGGACAGCATCCGCGCGCCCGATTTCAGCTTGGGCGACACGATGTCCATCATCGCCTGCATGATCGACGGCACCCCGGCCAGCACGATGACATTGCCGATCTTGAAGCCGGGCGCCAGGATGGTCGCGCTCTGGATCAACTCGGCGCCGTCCGGAATCCGGGTCATGCGCAGCCGCGCTTCGTTGAGTTCGGCCTCGGTAAAGCGCTCGCGGAAGCGCGCCACCACTTCGGGATGGTGATCGATGCCGACCCCGAACGCCTTGGCGACCGCGTCGGCGGTGACGTCGTCATGGGTCGGGCCGATGCCGCCGGTGGTGAATACATAATGGTAGCGCGCGCGCAGCGCGTCGAGCGCCTCGATGATCACCGCCTCGTCATCGGCGACCACCCGCACCTCGCGCAGATCGATGCCGATATTGGTCAGGTATTCGGCGATGAAGCCAATGTTCTGATCCTTGGTGCGGCCCGACAAGATCTCGTCGCCGATCACCAGAACGCCAGCCGTAACGATTTCGGTCATGGGGCCTCCAGCACACTTCGTCTGCTGCCTCGCTTAGCACGGCGCACCATCATTCCACGAGGCCCTGCCATTAATTTGTGCAGGGTTCGGTCGCTTTTCTGAGCATGAGCAGGCCTTCCGCGGCGAAATGCGCAGTCCGGAGGCATATTGCCGCTGGCCCGCCACTTGCTAAGCTGAACTCGGGGACTTTTCCTCGCACCATCGCGAGACAAGCGACGAGCAATGGCAGTTGCGTTCGATGAAATGAATGGCAGTAACGGCGATATTCGCCAGGCCTATCAGGAGCTATCCCGTTGGCTAAGCGAAACGCCGCCTGACGCTTTGGAATACCGGCGACACGAGGCAGAGCTGCTGTTTCGCCGAATCGGCATCACTTTCGCGGTTTATGGCGACGCCGCCGCCCAGGAGCGGCTGATCCCATTCGACGTGATCCCGCGCATCCTGTCCGGCAAGGAATGGGCGCGACTTGAGACCGGATTGAAGCAGCGGGTGCGCGCACTCAATCTGTTTCTGCGCGACATCTACCATGAGCGCGACATCCTGCGCGCCGGCCGCATTCCGGAAGATTTGATCTTCCAGAATCCGGTGTTTCGCCCGGAGATGAATCAGCTCGACGTGCCGCACGATGTCTATGTGCACATCGCTGGCATCGACGTGGTGCGGATCGACGCCGACGATTTCTACGTGCTGGAAGACAATGCGCGCACGCCGTCCGGCGTGTCCTACATGCTGGAAAACCGCGAGATCATGATGCGGCTGTTTCCAGACCTGTTCGCGCGCCACCGCATCGCGCCGGTCGAAGACTATCCGGACGCGCTGCTATCGGCGCTGCGCTCGGTGGCGCCGCATTCCGCCACCACCGAGCCGACCGTGGCTCTGCTGACGCCCGGCATCTACAACTCGGCCTATTTCGAGCACAGTTTTCTCGCCGACAAGCTTGGCGTCGAACTGGTCGAGGGGCGCGACCTCGTAGTGCGCAATGACGAAGTGTTCATGCGCACCACCGAGGGCCTGAAGCGCGTCGACGTCATCTATCGCCGCGTCGATGACGATTTTCTTGATCCGCTCACCTTCCGTCCGGATTCGGCGCTCGGCGTGCCGGGGCTGATGTCGGCCTATATGGCTGGCAAGGTCACGCTCGCCAATGCGGTCGGCACCGGCATCGCCGACGACAAGGCGGTGTATAGCTACATGCCGGACATCGTGCGCTTCTATCTCGACGAAGAACCGATCCTGAAGAACGTGCCGACCTGGCGCTGCCGCGAGCCCGCCGACCTCGCTTATGTGCTCGACCATCTCGACGAGCTAGTGGTCAAGGAAGTGCACGGTTCGGGCGGCTACGGCATGTTGATCGGCCCGGCCTCCAGCAAAGCCACCATCGAAGCGTTCCGCGACAAGCTGAAGCGCGAGCCCGACGGTTTTATCGCCCAGCCGACGCTGGCGCTTTCGACCTGCCCGACCTGCACCGCCAGCGGGCTGGCGCCGCGCCATGTCGATCTGCGGCCGTTCGTACTCAGCGGCAAGGACGACATCACCGTGGTGCCCGGTGGTCTGACCCGGGTCGCGCTGCAAGAAGGCTCGCTGGTCGTCAATTCCAGCCAGGGCGGCGGCACCAAGGACACATGGATTCTCGATGATTAGTCAGCCCCCCGGCACCCGCTATCGGCCACGCGCCGCAGCGCCGGCTTGCGGCTCCCGCCACCCCGGCCGCAGCGTGCGGCTTTGGGCCCTGCTCTCCCGCCACGCGCGGGAAAGGAACGACCATGCTGTCCCGCACTGCTGAAAACCTGTTCTGGCTGGCGCGCTATGTCGAGCGCGCCGAATATGTCGCCCGCTCGATCGAAGCCACGCAGCGGCTGACCTCATTGCCGAGCACCTATATCGGCCACACCAATGAGTGGGAAAGCGCGCTGCTCACGGTCGGCGTGTCCTCGGGTTTCCATCAGCATTACGACGAAGCCAATGAGCGCAACGTCGTCGAATATCTGTCGTTCTCGGAAGACAATCCGTCATCGATCCGCAACTGCATCCAGAACGCCCGGCTCAACGCGCGCGCGGTGCGCACCGCGCTGACCGGCGAGATGTGGGATGCCATCAATGGCGCCTGGATCGAGCTGCGCGAATCCTGGAGTTCCGGCGCGGTCAGCCGCGAAGACATCTCGCGGTTCCTGCGTTTCGTGCAGGAAACCTCGCTGCGCTTCGATGGCTGCGCCTATCGCACCATGCTGCGCAACGACGCCTATTGGTTCTCGCGGCTCGGCCTGCATCTGGAACGCGCCGACAACACCGCGCGCATTCTCGACGTCAAATATCATTTGCTGTTGCCGGACCAGGAACATATCGGCGGGCCACTCGATTACTATCAGTGGTCGTCGATCCTGCGTTCGGTGTCGGCGCTCACCGCCTATCACTGGGTCTATCGCCAGACCCTGCAACCCTGGCTGATCGCCGATCTGCTGATCCTGAACGACTCGCTGCCGCGCTCACTGGCCTCGTGCTACGAGAATTTGGTCACCAATCTCGACCAGATCGGCGTCGCCTATGGCCGGCATGGCGCCGCGCAGCGCCATGCGCGCGGCATTCGCAACAGGCTGGAACAGAGTCAAATTGAAGACATTTTCCAGCGTGGCGTGCACGAATTCATCCAGGAGTTTATTGCAGATAACGCCCGGCTTGGCGAAATCATCGCCCGACAATACCTGACCTGACCGATCTCACGCCGCCGGACCCTTGATAAGATGCGCTTACGTATCGCCCACTCGACCACTTATCGCTACGAGCCGCCGGCTTCGGGGGTGATCCAGGTGCTGCGGCTGTCGCCGAGCAGTCACGACGGCCAATATGTGGTGCGTTGGCAGATCGATACCTCGAGCGATACCAAGCTCGACAGCCATATCGATGCGTTCGGCAACCTCACCCATGTGCTCAGCCATGGGCCGATCGCCGACCTTGCCATTCATGTCGAAGGGCTGATCGAAACCTCGGACACCGGCGGCGTGCTCAAGGGAACCGACGAGCGGTTCCCGCCCAGCCTGTTTCTGCGCTCGACCGCGCTCACCGAGGCCAGCCCGGCCATGATCCGCCTGGCGCAGGAGCTGCGCGGCGATTTCGGCGACGACGTGCTCGGCTTCCTGCACGCCCTGATGACCAAGATCAACGAGCTCGTCACCTTCGACACCGACCCGACCCATAGCGGCACGTCGGCGGCCGAGGCCTTTGCCCTGAAACGCGGCGTCTGTCAGGATTACGCTCATATTTTCATCGCCTGCGCGCGCCAGGGCGGCGTGCCGGCGCGCTATGTCGCCGGTCACTTCCTGCGGGCCGACGGCGTCGTTCATCAGGAGGCCGGCCACGCCTGGGTCGAGGCCTATGTGCCCAATCTCGGCTGGGTCGGGTTCGATCCCGCCAATGCGATCTGCACCACCGAGGCCCATGCCCGCTTTGCAGTCGGGCTCGATTATCTCGGTGCGGCCCCGGTGCGCGGCACGCGCTATGGTGGCGGCGCCGAAACGCTGACGGTCGAGGTCAAGGTCGAGCCGGTCGGGCGGCCGAATCAGTCCCGGGTTCTGAGGTGATCGGGCACCATGCGCGCAAACTGAGTGTTGCCGGCCGCGCCGTGCCTGTGTAGCAACGCGCCGCAGATCGGGGGGATTTTTCGATGACCTATTGTTGCGGATTGCTGGTGCGCGAAGGGCTGGTGATGATTGCCGACACCCGGACCAATGCCGGGCTCGACAACGTCTCGACGTTCCGCAAGCTGCATGTGTTCAGCAAGCCGGGCGAGCGAATCTTGGCGGTGGCCAGCGCCGGCAATCTCGCGATCAGCCAATCGGTGCTCAGCACCCTGAATGAAGGCCTGCCCGACTCCCCCGAGGGCGAGCCGGAAACGCTGATGAACGCCCCGAGCATGTTCAAGGCCGCGCAGCGCATCGGCCGCGCCATCCGCCATATCAACGCCACCGAAGGCCCGGCACTGCGCGCCGAGGATATTTTGGCCGAGGTGTCGTTTCTGTTCGGCGGCCAGATCAAGGGCGAGAAGATGCGGCTGTTCATGGTCTATCCGGCCGGCAACTTCATCGAATGCACCATCGATACGCCGTATCTGCAAATCGGCGAGCACAAATACGGCAAGCCGGTGCTGGACCGCGCCATGCACTACGACATCGAGCTTTATGAGGCGCTCAAGACCGGGCTGATCTCGATGGACTCGACCATGCGCTCCAATCTCGGCGTCGGCCTGCCGCTCGATGTGCTGGTGGTGCGCGATGGCGTATGCGACGCCGATCTGCATCATCGTGTCGAAGCCGGCGAGCCCTATTTCCACGATCTGCGCTCGCGCTGGTCGGCGGCGCTGCGCGCCGCGCACAAGAACATCCCGCTGCCGCCCTACAAAACTCAATCGCAGAGCTGATTGCCGCAGCGGCGATTTGCGGTGGCCATCGCGAGCTGAGAGCTGCTAGGTTCTGGATCGCGCCACAATGCCGATCCGCGTGTGGCCTGCCGTCCCCGGCGCAGCCTTGCAGGCCGCCGGGCGCTTAGTTCCTGCCCCCGAAATCACCGACCATGACCGACACTCCCGCAAATCCCACTAAGCAGCAAACCCGCCCCGCCTGGCGCGCCATGACCGAAAGCGATCTTGGCGCCGTCACCAGCATAGCGGCGCGCGTCCACGTGTCCTATCCCGAGGATGACGCGGTGTTTGCCGAACGGCTGACGCTCTATCCCGACGGCTGTTTCATCCTCGACAGCCAGTCCGGACCGCTCGGCTACATGATCAGCCACCCCTGGCATCTCGGCCAGCCGCCCGCGCTCAACATCATGCTCGGCACCCTGCCCGCGCCGGCCTCGACCTATTATCTGCACGATCTGGCGCTGCTGCCGCAGGCGCGCGGCCTGGGCGCGGGCCCGAGCATCGTCACACGCTTGGCGCAGCACGCCTCAGCGCAGCAGCATCGCAACATCTCGCTGGTGGCGGTCAATAATTCGCTCCAGTTCTGGCGACGCCAGGGTTTTAGCCCGCTGCAAGATCAGGCGCTGGCCGAGAAGCTGGCGAGCTATGACGCCGAAGCCTGCTACATGCTGCGCGAGCTGAGCGCCGCCTGAGCGGCCACTGACCGGGAGAGCGACATGACGGAGCCTGTGGCCAAGATCGCGGTGGTGACCGGCGCTGGCTCGGGCATCGGCCGTGCCGTGGCGCTGGCGCTGGTCAAGGCCGGCTTTTGCGTGGTGCTCAGCGGCCGCCGTGTCGAAACACTGGATGACACCGCGCGCGCCGCCGCTGCTGCCGGTGGCCGCACGCTGGTGGTGCCGGCCGACATGACCGATCCGGCCTCGATCGCCGCGCTGTTCGAGCGCACGGTCGCCGCGTTCGGCCGGCTCGATCTGCTGTTCAACAATGCCGGGATCGGCGCGCCGCCGCTGCCGTTTGAGGATGTGTCGCTAGCGCAGTGGCAGGCGGTGGTTGATACCAATCTGACCGCGCCGTTTCTGTGCAGCCAGCACGCGTTCCGCATCATGAAGCAGCAGAGCCCATGCGGCGGCCGCATCATCAATAACGGCTCGATCTCGGCGCACGCGCCGCGGCCGTTCTCGGCGGCCTATACTGCCACCAAACACGCGATCACCGGCCTGACCAAGGCCACCGCGCTCGATGGCCGCGCCTACAATATCGCCTGCGGCCAGATCGACATCGGCAATGCTGCCACCGAGATGACCGAGCCGATGGCAGCCGGCATCTTGCAGCCATCGGGCGCCATGCTGGTCGAGCCGCGCATGGATGTCAGCAATGTCGCCGAAGCAGTGGTCTATATGGCCACCCGGCCGCTCGACGCCAATGTGCTGTTCATGACGGTGATGGCCAGCCAGATGCCGTTTGTCGGCCGCGGCTGAACTGGAAACTAACCGCCGTCGCTTTGCTGCGGCGATCGTCCGATCCCGACCAACTGCTTCAGGCTGCTCAGCCAGCGCTCAAAGGCCAGCGACGTCGCTGCTTGCGCATCGATCCCGGATTCAGGCTGCGCCTCGTCATCGGGCAAGGCGCTGACGATCGATGGCGCGTCCTCGACAACCGGGAGCGAATATTTGGCGCGCTCGATTTCAATTACATCGCCGATCATCGTACTCACTCCTTACCAAAATCAATGCTGGCGCCGTCAGGCAATCATCCGCTCGTGCTGCGCGGCAGCGGTGGCACGCTGCAACGCCGCGGCCAGCGGTTTACCCGTCACCGGCTTACTGACGAAATCATTCATGCCCGCGGCCAGACAGGTGAGCCGGTCCTGGGCGCTGGCATTGGCAGTCAGCGCCACGATGTAGATATCGCGCAGCGGCGGCGGCAGCCGGCGGATGGCGCGGGTCGCGGCCAGCCCATCCATATCCGGCATCATGATGTCCATCAGCACCAGATCGTAATGGTGGTTCTGCACGGCTTCGAGCGCGTGCACGCCATTGTCGACCAGATCGGCCTGGTGGCCGAGGCTTTCCAGCAGTTTGCGGATCACGAACTGATTAGTGACATTGTCCTCGGCGACCAGCACCCGCAGCGGCGAGGTCACCGCGGCCGCCGCGGGCTGCATCGTCGGCACCTCGGCCGCGACCGGCTGATCGTTGACGCCCGGCGCTTCGTGATCGTCATCGGAGGCGGTGATCGGCTCGATCGGCACCGAGAACTGGAACGTGCTGCCTTGGCCAACGGCGCTCTGCACCGAGATCTCGCCGCCCATGCACGACACCAGCCGCTTGCAGATCGCAAGGCCAAGGCCGGTGCCGCCAAAGCGCCGCGAGATCGAGCTGTCGGCCTGCGAGAACTCATGGAACAGCAGGCCGAATGCCTCCCGGGGAATACCAACGCCGGTATCGATCACCTTGAACATCAGTGTCGCCGGGCCATGGGTGGCAGCCACCGCTTCCACCATGACCTTCACCGAGCCGGTCTCGGTGAATTTGATGGCATTGCCGACCAGATTGAACAGCACCTGACGAATCCGGGCCTGATCGCCGCGGATGTGAACGGGCACGCCTGGCCCAAAGCTCGCGGTCAGCGTCAGGCCCTTTTCATGAGCGCGCGGCGACAGCAGGTCGATGGTGGCCTGCACCGAGCGTTGCAGGTTGAATTCGACGCGCTCGATTTCCAGCCGATGTGCGTCGAGCTTTGAGAAGTCTAGGACGTCGTTGAGCAGTTGCAGCAGATAGTCGGCGGACTCGCGAAGCGTGATGGCGATCTTCTTCTGCTCGGGCGGCAGATCGGCGGTCACCAGCAGGTCGGCGAGTCCGATCACGCCATTCATCGGCGTGCGGATTTCGTGGCTCATCATCGCCAGAAATTCCGAGCGCGCGCGGGTGCCACGCTCGGCGGCATCACGGGATTTGGCGAGCCCGGTCTGGTAACGGATGATCAGCGCCGACACCACCACGATCACCAGGGTTAACAGCGCCCCGACCATCAGGTTTTTATCCCGGTCGCTGCGATAGACGGCAAACACTTCGTCGAGCGACTGCCCGACCGTCACCACCAGCGGATAGTCGGCAACCTGACGATAAGCATACATGCGCTCGATGCCGTCCACGGCACTCGGCGCCGTGAAGGAGCCGCTGCGCCGCTGCGCCAGTTCCGACATCAGCCGACCATTGCTCAGCGACGTTCCGATCACCGGAGCGCCGGAGGCGCCGCGGGCGCGCACGATGCCGTCGAGCCCGACCACCGTGACCGCGCCCTTTTTGCCGATCTCCACCGAGCTATAGAACCGCGCCAGATAGTCTGGATCGAGCGACACCACCACCACGCCGCCAAACGAGCCATCTGGCAGGATGATGCGGCGTGTCAGCTGCACGGACCATTTGTTCGACACCCGCCCGAACACCGGCTTGCTGATGAACAGGACGTCGTTGGTGCCATCAGCATGGACCCGAAAATGTTCGCGATCATGCAGATCGACGCCTTTGAGATTGGGATCGATATTGCTGGACAGCATGATGCCGTCCTTGCCGATCACCACCACCTGGAACGAGAAGTCTGAGAGGAACTGGCTGTTCTTCGACCATAGCGACATGTCGAAATGGGCGGGATTCTTGGCGTAGGAATCGCGCACATAGAGCAAGGTCTGGTCGGCCGCCTTGATCGAGCGGATGATCTGCTCCTCGAACACGCGGGCGAGATTGTTGTTGTCCAGCATCACCGCGCGCTCGGTGCGGGCGTGCTCGACCGAAATGCTGTACAGAATGCCGGCCCAGACCGTGCCGATCACCGAGGCCGCCACCAGCAGGCTGGCATAGCGCCGCAGCAGCCGCGACAATAGCGTCGGCCCGCCGCTGAGATGGCGGAATAGATTTTCGACAAAATCCCTGACAACGGCCATCTGTCTGCCCGACGCTTGAATTTAAGGCTATAGAGCAGACCGATAACTGGTGCGTGAATGATACGGACAAAAATACCGGATTCCATTCACGGTCGATTAACCAGCCGCCGCCCTCCCCCGCCAATCAAGCCTTTCCCCACCGTGGCACCACAGCCGTTCGGCTGACTTGCTTCGCACGCCGCGGTGGCCTACTCGTCGCATGGGTTTTGGGGTGATCATGCTTCAATTACAGTCTGCGTTCGGCGTTTTCGCTTTGCTCATGATTGCGTGGTCGTTCGGCGAAAACCGTGGTGCGGTGTCGTTCCGACAGGTCGCGATCGGCGTGCTGGCGACGTTTGGCACCGCGCTCGTGCTGCTCAAGCTGCCGGGCGTGGCCCATGCTTTTGACGTGGTCAACGACGCGGTCGGAGCGATCTCCAGCGCCACCCGGGCCGGCACCGCCTTTGTGTTCGGCTATCTCGGCGGCGGCGCGCTGCCGTTCGACGTCACCAATCCCAATGCCACCTTCATCCTGGCCCTGCAGGCGCTGCCGATCGTGCTGGTGATGAGCGTGCTGACCACGCTGTTGTTCTACTGGCGCATCCTGCCGCCGATCGTGCGCGGCCTGTCCTGGCTGCTCGGCCGCACCCTTGGGGTCGGCGGCGCGGTCGGGCTGTCGACCGCCGCCAATGTGTTTCTGGGCATGGTGGAAGCGCCGCTGTTCATCCGGCCCTACCTCGCCAAGCTGACCCGCAGCGAGCTGTTCTTGGTGATGACCGGCGGCATGGCCGGCATCGCCGGCACCGTGCTGGCGCTCTATGCCACGCTGCTGGCGCCGGTGATCCCGGACGCGGCCGCGCATTTCGTGATCGCCTCGGTGATCGGCGCGCCGGCGGCGATCCTGATCAGCTTGATCATGGTGCCCGAGACCGGAACTTACCGCACCGGCGGCAGCGTCGATCCCGCCGCCGAATGCCACGGCACCATGGACGCGATTTCCAAGGGCACCGTGGCTGGCCTGGAACTGCTGCTGCATATCGTGGCGATGCTGATCGTGCTGGTGGCGCTGGTGTACCTGCTCAATGCCGGACTCGGACTGCTGCCGAACCTGGGCAGCGAGCCGGTCACGCTGCAGCGGCTGCTCGGCTATGTGATGGCGCCGGTGTGCTGGCTGCTCGGCCTGCCCTGGCAGCAGGCGGTCACCGCCGGCTCGCTGATGGGCATCAAGACCGTGCTGAACGAGCTGATCGCCTATCTCGATTTTGCCAAACTGCCGGCCGACGCGCTCGATCCGCGCTCCAAGCTGATCATGCTGTATGCGATGTGCGGCTTTGCCAATTTCGGCAGCCTCGGCATCATGATCGGCGGCCTGGGCGCGATGGCGCCGGAGCGGCGCGAGGAAATCGCCAGCCTCGGCCTGAAATCGCTGGTGTCCGGCACCCTGACCACCTGCCTGATCGGCGCCGTGGTCGGCGTGCTGACCTGGCCTTAACTTCGTCCGAAAACACCCGACCGGCGCGCCTGGCGCCGGCCGGCATCGCCCTCAATGCAGTCGGAACACGCCGTCCACGGCGCGCATTTCGGCCGGCTTGACCAGTTTGGAGTGGGCGACCGTCACGGCGAACAGCTTGCCGTCCAGCTTGCTTTCCCAAAAACTGAGAAACTCTTTCAGCGCCGGGAAATGCGGATACAGGTCGTATTGCTGCCAGACATAGCTCTGCAGCAGCCAGTCGCGATCCGGCCGGCGGTACAAGATCTCCGCCGTGGTCAACCCATAACCCAGCACCATCTTGCGAAAGTCGCTGGAAACGCCGTCCACCGAACTCATGCCAACCTCCTTTGCTTGCATGAAAATCCTGACGCACGACAACGCTTGATCTCAAGCCTAAAAATTTAACGTTCCGTTGAATTCATGAGCATTAGCAGCGACTTACGCCGACTGCTAACAGCCTGGGCAGCAATCTGCAGCCGCCGCTTTCCGCGCCGTTAGCAATCGTTCCAGATGAGTGCCAATTTTTTTAGGCCAGACCCTTGTTGAACCGAATGCGCTGCCCTATGTCCTGGCCACGCGCGCTGGCACTCTGTCCGCGCGACTGCTATATTCACTTTCGTGAATAACTTCAGAAACTTAGGAGGACTTGTATGAACTTCCGTCCGCTTCACGACCGCGTCGTGGTCAAGCGCATCGACGCTGAAGAGAAGACCGCCGGTGGTATCATCATCCCTGACAGCGCCAAGGAAAAGCCCTCGCAGGGCGAAGTCGTCGCCGTTGGCCCGGGCGGCCGCGACGAAACCGGCAAGCTGATCCCGATCGACATCCAGGTTGGCGACCGCGTGCTGTTCGGCAAGTGGTCCGGCACCGAGGTCAAGATCGACGGCCAGGAGCTCCTGATCATGAAGGAGAGCGACATCCTGGGCGTGCTGACCGACGCCGGCAGCAAGAAGAAGGCAGCCTAAGCCCGCGCCGTTCGACCGGCTGGGCCACGGCTCGCAGGTCGAACATCCCGTCCACTGATCACGTTCCCCTCGCCCTTGGAGGCGCGGCCGGCTCCCGCCCCGCGCTCAGGATGATGGGACAAATGCAATTTCATCAGGGAAACAACTATGTCCGCTAAAGAAGTAAAGTTCGGCGTTGACGCCCGCGACCGCATGCTGCGCGGCGTCGACATCCTCGCCAACGCCGTCAAGGTCACCCTCGGCCCGAAGGGCCGCAACGTCGTGCTCGACAAGTCGTTCGGCGCGCCGCGCATCACCAAGGACGGCGTCACCGTCGCCAAGGACATCGAGCTCGACGACAAGTTCGAGAACATGGGCGCGCAGATGGTGCGCGAAGTCGCCTCGAAGTCGGCTGACGCCGCGGGTGACGGCACCACCACCGCGACCGTGCTGGCCCAGGCGATCGTGCGCGAAGGCGCCAAGGCGGTTGCCGCCGGCATGAACCCGATGGACCTGAAGCGCGGTATCGACCTCGCGGTGGAAGCCGTGGTCGCCGACCTCGTCAAGAACTCCAAGAAGGTCACCTCGAACGACGAGATCGCCCAGGTCGGTACCATTTCGGCCAATGGCGACGCGGAGATCGGCAAGTTCCTGGCCGACGCCATGAAGAAGGTCGGCAACGAGGGTGTGATCACCGTCGAGGAAGCCAAGTCGCTGGAAACCGAACTCGACGTCGTCGAGGGCATGCAGTTCGACCGCGGCTACATCTCGCCCTACTTCATCACCAACGCCGACAAGATGCGCGTTGAGCTGGAAGACCCCTACATCCTGATCAACGAGAAGAAGCTGTCGTCGCTGAACGAGCTGCTGCCGCTGCTCGAGGCCGTGGTGCAGACCGGCAAGCCGCTGTTGATCGTTGCGGAAGACGTTGAAGGCGAAGCGCTCGCCACCCTGGTGGTCAACCGCCTGCGCGGCGGCCTCAAGGTCGCGGCCGTCAAGGCTCCGGGCTTCGGCGACCGCCGCAAGGCCATGCTGCAGGACATCGCGATCCTGACCGGCGGCCAGGCGATCTCGGAAGACCTCGGCATCAAGCTGGAAAACGTCACCCTGCAGATGCTGGGTCGCGCCAAGAAGGTGATGATCGACAAGGAAAACACCACGATCGTCAACGGCGCCGGCAAGAAGGCCGACATCGAAGCCCGCGTGGCGCAGATCAAGGCGCAGATCGAGGAGACCACCTCGGACTACGACCGTGAGAAGCTGCAGGAGCGTCTGGCCAAGCTCGCCGGCGGCGTCGCGGTGATCCGCGTCGGCGGCGCGACCGAGGTCGAAGTGAAGGAGCGTAAGGATCGCGTTGATGACGCGATGCACGCCACCCGCGCTGCGGTCGAGGAAGGCATCGTTCCGGGCGGCGGCGTCGCGCTGCTGCGTGCGGCCGAGCAGCTCAAGGGCCTCAAGACCAAGAACGACGACCAGAAGACCGGCGTCGAGATCGTGCGCCGCGCCCTCTCCGCCCCGGCCCGTCAGATCGCCATCAACGCCGGCGAAGACGGCTCGGTGATCGTCGGCAAGGTCCTGGAGAAGGACCAGTACAACTACGGCTTCGACAGCCAGTCCGGCGAATATGCCGACCTGGTGAAGAAGGGCATCATCGACCCGACCAAGGTTGTGCGCACCGCGATCCAGAACGCCGCCTCGGTGGCTTCGCTGCTGATCACCACCGAAGCGATGGTGGCCGAGCTGCCGAAGAAGAACGCCGGCGGTCCCGCCATGCCTCCGGGCGGCGGCATGGGCGGCATGGACTTCTAAGCGACGAAGTCGTCCCGGGCGCAGCGCGCTACCTAAGTGGTGCGCTGCAGACCCGGGATCCCATCGCATCAGACAACAAAGCCCGGGAGCAATCCCGGGCTTTTGCTTTTCATATTCGCACGAAATCTTCGCGGGTGCTTAGTTTATTCAACCGGAGACCACTCCGTCGCGAGCAATCTGATGCTGCGCGTTTTGCACGAGCGATCAAGGCTCCCTCGTTCGCGACAGAGAAGCCAGCATAGGCACGGGGGTTCTCGATCCAGCGCCTTAGCCTCACGAACTCCGAACGTTCGCAAATTGACGGATCAATAGCGCTGAGTGAGATGAAGACTTTTTCCAAGTTCCGCAGCCGGTGATAAGCAGATGCATCACCTATCATTGGAAAAGAAGATGCTACAATCGAATGCGGATCGTCTGGAGCGCATTGGCTTAGCAACCAATCTGGAATAGCAGATACAAAGCTCTGTAGCAGAGATTCACCTCGATTACCTGGGATTCTTTGTCCACTGCGGTAAAGAGATTTCGCCAATCTTAACCCTCGTAAGGCGGACACCTTATCTCGATCCAAAATGGATTCATTCACCAACTCATCAAGAATAGACTGATAGGAAAAGACGTATTTTCCCAACTCAGCAAGCCTGAGAACACCGAAGTTCCGCAGCGCCACGTAAAGAACATCGGCACACCAAAGCGAACCGACACCCCCCACTGGATAGCTTTCTACAAGTTGAAAAAGACGCCTGTTCGATGCAAGCTCTTCAAAATAGCTTTGCTTGGGTTGAAAATCATTAATTAACTCCGAAAGCCGACCACTATCATCAGTGCGGATGACCGACTCCAGTTTCAGGTGTTGAATGAACAAAGCCCCATTTTTAGACAGGGCACCCAACTTCCTCCAGGTGTAGGCGGCAACCGAATAGCCATTCGCCTCTAACTCACCACGACGACGATCCAACGCCTGAACGCAGTCTGAAACTATTAGAATATCCCGATCACTGAACTCGTCAGCGTCACCGCGACTCATCGAGCCGAACGTAGCCTCGGCCCACGGCTGCCCAAGCATCATTTGAGAAACCTCTTCACGAGCACCGACGTGAATATTCCCATCCACCCTACGCCGACAAGAGCCTCTAGAACTGTCACGACCTTAGCGAACGAAGTGACTGGAACGATCGAAGAAAACCCAAGCACTGTCAGAATCGAGAATGTGAAATAGACTGAATCAATGAAGTCTGGCGTCAGTATGAGCTCTCCACTCAGAGTCAATCCGCTCCTGAATATACCTATGTTAGCTGCAGCGACGACACAAAATAACCCTACAGTCCAGAGCGCAAAACGAACGGGCCGATACCCGAAGCCGCAGATATATTCGTAAGCAAGACTTCTTACATAGCTAACCAGGAACGTCAGACGATGTATCTTCTTGCTACTCAGATCATACAAGAGCTGCGCGCGCTTCCATTGCCTGAACCTGATGTCAGAATCAATTTCGAAGAACGGCTGACGCTGCTTAGCAGAATTCTCCAACAAACTCTGAAATAAAGCCACCCCGATGTTAGAGTATTTCTTTTTATATATATTTGAGAACTTGATACTCTTCGGATCCAAATAGCAATCCAAGAACTTTGACTTATAGAAATTACAGTCAATGAATTTACAGTTATGGAATTCAACACTGTGAAATTCTGCGCCGATAAAGAGACAATCCTCAAATACACAATCACGAAACGTCACTGCGAAGAAACTTGTCTTAGCTAAACTTACATTTTTGAAGCTCAGCCGAAAATTTCTGCGCAGCAACTCCGGCCACTTCTCTGGCTCATACAAGACATTCTCTAAAGTACTCGCAGTCTTGAAGTGGCGCATCATTTCAGACTCTTGGTACTTCAGGAACGCGCCATCGAGCTTGAAAAAGTCTTTGAGCATTTCAGGTACATTTTTGTGAGGTGATGTTCATTGTTCACGCAGACCGCATCATCAGCTAACGACCAGTTGGAGATATTGCAACAAAGACAGCGAAGACGACAAGCAACAAGCGCCTATGCGACAGAGAGCTAGCGATACTGAAATTGAATGATAGCCCCTGCATCTACACGCATGCACATTATTGTCAGCCCCACGGGAAGAGCTCGCGCGTTAAATCCTACTTCGCAGAAGATGTTGCATTTCCATCCCTCACAGAAACAACGAAGCCCGGGAGCAATCCCGGGCTTTTTTGTTTGGGTGCCCAGCAGTTCGAGGGCGCAGAGATAATCCGAGCTCGTTCGGGAGTTGGAGAAACAAGCCCGGACAAGCGATCGAGCCCCTCCCTCCCCCCGCGTAGCGGTGGGGAGGGTCGGCGCGAAGCGCCGGGGTGGGGGGCTGTGCGCCCGACGTCACCTCGAAGTCTCGCCTTTGATGCGCGTGCCGCCAACTGGCTTTGCTCGCGGACCAACCGCTCACCCGATGCCCCCACCCGTCCGGCCCGATTGGCATCGGGCCGTCCACCCTCCCCGCAAGGGGGAGGGATAAGAGGGCGCGCGGCGTCCATCCAGACTACTCCGCAGCAAATGCCTCCTTCGCTGCCTGATCCGCCTCTGGCGAAACATGCTCTAAGCACAGCGCAGTCGCTCCACGGCTGACTGCGCGCACAGCCGCTGCAACGCGCTGCAAGGCGCTCAGCTCGCCTGCCCTGCCCGCGCCTTCATCGCCTCGATCCGCTGCACCAGCGCCGCGCGCTGCGCGGTGAGGACCGGATATTCGGCATTGCCGGGCGATGATGCCGCGATCGCCTGATCGTAATGGACCAAGACGCGCTGCTCGCCATCGATCAGGTTCGGCATAATCTTGTCGTCGAGATTGATGATCAGCGAAGTCAGCTTCATTACCGCGCGATCGAGCGCGCCCATATAGGAGCCGCCCTCGCCGGGCGGCGCGCCGAGCCGCTGCAGCTGCGCCGCGATCGCCGCGGCATCCTGGTCGTGTTGCGCAATCAGCTCGGTGAACAGCGGCGTCAGCCCTTGGCCGTGCGCGTCCTTCAGCCCCTCTTGATAGCCGCTGCGGGCATCAATCAGGCTGGTATGCAGCGCCGTCAGGCTGCGAATGAGGTCGTCCATGATCGGTCCTCCCTCGCTATCGGCCGCAGCCATTGGGGCCGCGGCCCGCCAGCAGCGTAGCGCGCTGCTTGAGGAACGCAATCAGGATTGAGAGTGGCCGCCCGCGCAACGCGGCGCAGCTCAGCCTTCAGAAACGCCAATGCCCGCGACCAGCGCGGCCATCCCATGCACAAGTGACGCCGTTGACATCAGTCGAGGCTGGCGACCACCGCGAGGCGCTTGATCTGCTGGTTCTTGAAGGCGCGCAGGAAGGCTTGGTAGTCCTTGAACGACACACAGCCATTGCTGTCGCCGCGCGGGCCAAGCATGTAGGTATGCGCCAGCAGGCCGGTGCGGCCGTGGATCGCGCCCGCGCCGCCAACCGGGTTGAGGCGGATCGCCTCGACGCCATGGAACAGCGCTTCACGCATCGACAGGTCGTAAAGGTGCGGCGGGGTGGCACCCCGCATCCGCTCGTGCACATAGCGCGGATCGTCCATCCGCGGGCCGAGGCCGGAATGCGCCTCCAGCTGCGTGCCGTCCGGCAGATACACCTTGCGCGCCGAGATGTCGTACACCGCGGTGAAGCGGTCATAGCGGCCGGTATTTTGCGGCGCGTCGCGGCCGTCGCTCATCACGCCGCCATCGGGCGAGGCAAAGGCCAGCACGGCGCCGAGCGGCTCCGACTTGCCGAACAGTTTTTCAAAAATGCTGGCCGCCTTGCTGGGCGCGTTATTGGCGGCGATGCTGGCCTGGCGGTTGGCCTGGGCGATTTCACGCAGCGACGGCCCCTTGTCGCTGCCGCGGGCGGCGACCTGCGCCGACGCCTCGCTCGGCCGCGCCGACGGCAGCGGTACCAGAGCGGCGACCTGTTGCCGTGCTGCCGGTTGCGGCGCGGCGGCCACCTGCGGCGCAGCCTCGGGTACCGGAGCCGGCGCCACCGACACCGAGCGCGGGGCAAAGCGGGCGGCGAATTCTTCGCGGGACAGGCCGGCGCGCAAAGGCTCTTGAGCCGGCTCAGCGGGCGCTACAGCGGTGATGTCCTGCATGGGAGCGGTGGCCGGGGCGAGGCTCGCCAGCGCGACGTGCGGCCGTCCCTGCGTCTTGGCGACAGCATGGCTGGCGGCGGAGAGATTGGCGGTCGGCACCGGAGCGGCCGAGAAACGATCCTCAAAGCCGCCCACGCTGGGATAAGCGCCGCTGCTGAAGACGTTGCCATAGACGGCGCCGGCGCAGGCCAGCACCAGGCCAGTGACGGCGACCACACCGATCCGACTGAACGGACTCGATGGACGAGCTGCGCGTGCGCGGCCCGTCGCCGTGTTCGCCATGCCGGTTGAATTACGCATTCGCTTGACGCCACCCATCCATGGCCCCCTTGCAGCAGCGTTTAATGGCAGCAAAGAGGCAGACCCACGCAACGCCCTCGCCGACCGTGTCGGGACCGCTATGTGCCAGGACCGCGTAGCGGCATTAGGGCGGATTTGAGTTAATTACAGTTTAAAGTTAACGAATTGTCGCAGCGCCGCCGTCCGCCGAGCGGACACCACTACCATGGCACAGTGCTTGCTTGAGAGCGGCGCTATTGTCTTGGGGAGTGCCGGATGTCTGTCCCGTTCGACCGCTATGTCAGCTTCAAGAACGCCGATTGGGAAGGCAAATCGCAGCGGGTGATGGCGCGGCTGCAACATCATATCGACGCCGCCGACAATCCGTTCTGGGCCTATTTTGCGAAGAAGCGCGACGAACTACGCGCCAAGCAAGGGCTCGACGATTTGCGCGTGCTGCACAACTATCTGCCAACGCTACGCGAGCTGCTGGAAGAGTGTGGCGATCTCGAAACCTTGGAAATGCTTGAAGATTTGGAAGTCACCTGCATGTAAGGCCGCTAGGCGGCGGGGCGGTGACCTCCGCGCGCGGATCAGGACCGCGCGCGGTGCAGGAGGGTTTTGGTCAGGAGACCAGCGCGGCCACGCAGAGCGCGCAAAACACGGCAACGCCGCCGATTCCGATCACCAGCAGATGGCGTACCGTGGCTTGAGGCAGTGTAGAATTCATAACAGATAACAGGCCTTCATCAGCGGCCGCCGCGACCAATTGAGGTTACGGCAGCACGAGGGATCCAGCAGTGAGCGGCAACGGACCGCCCGACCGGCCATGCTTCGGACGAAGCGGGCCAATCCATGCCTGCTGCATAGGGCCCCGATTGATGGCAATAGTGTGGCACCGGCATGGCGCTGCGGGACACTACGCGACGCCCTGCCCCAATTGAAAAAAACGCCGGAGCGAAACTGATTCGCTCCGGCGGATTGCTATTGTCGTCTGGCAGTTAGTGCCCTGCCCCGATCTGGCACAGTCACGGAGCCAGAATCACGAGGCCACAAGCACGAGGCCATAAGGACTTGGCCATAAGGACTTGGCTAAGCGGCGTTGAAGCCGGCGATCGCCTTGACCTCGAGATATTCTTCCAGGCCGAACTTGCCCCATTCGCGGCCATTGCCCGATTGCTTGTAGCCGCCAAACGGCGCGGCGCGCTCATTGGACGCGCCCTGCAGATTGACGTTGCCCGCGCGAATCTGGCGCGCGACCTTGCGGGCGCGCTCGACCGAACCGGCCGACACATAGCCCGCGAGGCCATAGGGCGTGTCATTGGCGATGCGCACCGCATCGTCTTCATCCTTGGCGCCGATGATGGTGATCACCGGCCCAAAAATTTCTTCGCGCGCAATCGTCATGTCGTTGGTGACATCGGCGAACACCGTCGGCCGCACATAGAAGCCCTTGTTGACGCCATCCGGCAGACCGGGACCGCCGGCGACCAGCGTCGCGCCTTCCGCGATGCCCTTGTTGATCAGCGCCTGAATCTTCTCCCACTGCGCACGGTTCACCACCGGACCGATGGTGGTGCCCTCGGCGCGCGGATCGCCGGCCTTGGTCTTGTCGGCCACTGCCTTGGCGATTTCGGCGACCTCCTTCATCTTCGAGGCCGGCACGATCATCCGGGTCGGCGCGTTGCAGGACTGGCCGGAATTGTTGAACACATGGGCGACGCCGCCGGTGACCGCCTTCTGCAGATCGGCATCGTCCAGAATGATGTTCGGCGACTTGCCGCCCAGCTCCTGGCTGACGCGCTTGACGGTCGGCGCCGCGCGCTGCGCAACGTCGATGCCGGCGCGAGTCGAGCCAGTGAACGAGATCATGTCGATCTCGGGATGCTCGCTCATCGCCGCGCCGACCTCGGGGCCAAGGCCGTTGACGAGGTTGAACACGCCCTTCGGCACACCGGCTTCGTGCAAAATCTCGGCGAAGATCAGCGCCGAGGTCGGCGTGAACTCCGACGGCTTGAGAATCATGGTGCAACCGGCGGCGAGCGCCGGCGCGACCTTGCAGGCGATCTGATTGAGCGGCCAGTTCCAGGGGGTGATCATGCCGATTACGCCGATCGGTTCGCGCACCAGCAGCGCCGAACCGAGCGGTTCCTCGAACGGGTAGTTCTTCAGCACATCGAGCGTGGTCATGATGTGGCCGAGGCCGGCGCCGGCCTGGAAACGCTCAGCGAACGGCAGCGGCGCGCCCATCTCATCGGAGATCGCCGCGCCAATTTCTTTCATGCGCGCCTTGTAAACGGCAATGATCTTCTCCAGCAGCGCCACCCGCTCCTCGCGGCTGGTCTGTGAGTAGCTCTCAAAGGCGCGGCGCGCGGCCGCAACCGCCTTGTCGACATCGGCCTTCGATCCCAATGCAACTTCGTACATCGCTTCTTCAGTCGCGGGATTGACCACTGGCGTCGTCTTCTTGACGGTGGGATCGACCCAGGCGCCATCGATGTAGAACTGCATGCGATTGACCATCGTGTACCTCTTCTGCGGATAAAGGCTCTGGCGCGGCTCAGCCGACAGGCAACCGCGCACCGGACGCCAAAGATATAGCAACTGCGAGCGGCGATGCCACAGCGACACCGCCGTCAGGCCGTGGGATTGGGCTCGGCCGGAACCATTTTCGCGTGGCGGCGCCGTTCGCGATGCGCGGTGTACAGCCCGCTGCCGATGATGAACGCGGCGCCGATGAAGGTCCACAGATCCGGCAATTCGGCAAACACCACAAAGCCGATCACCGTGACCCACACCAGTTGCACGTATGAGAACGGTGCCAGCACCGAGGCGTCCGCGTGACGGAATGCCAGCACCACCAGCCAGTGCCCGGCGCTGGACGCGACGCCGACCCCGACGCCGAGCAGCAGATCGCGCCAGCTCGGCGTCACCCAGACGAATGGCACCAGCGCGCTCAAGGCCAGCACCCCGACCACCGCGGAATAGGCCATGGTGGTGATGATGCGATCGGCGCCGCTGATCATGCGCGTCATCACCAGCGTGATCGCCCAGGCAAAAGCCGAGGCGACCGGCAGAATCGAGGCCGGATCGAACGCCGCGGTGCCCGGCCGCACCACGATCAGCACGCCGCATAGCCCGACTAAGGTTGCCGCCCAGCGATGCAAGCCGACCACTTCGCCCAGCACCACGATCGACAGCGCGGTGACGAATAGCGGCGCCACGAACGAGGTCGCCGAGGCTTCCGCGATCGGCAGATAACGCAGCGCAGTGATGAACAGCAGCGACGACACCACCAGCGCCAGCGCCCGCAACACCTGCAGCACCGGCTTGTGCGAGCGCAGCGGCGCGCGGTCGCCGGCAAAGGCCACCGGCGCCAGCAGCAGCACGAATACCACAAACCTGATCCAGGCGATTTCGATCGAGGGCAGCGTCGCCGACAGATATTTGGCGAGCGAGTCGGAAGTGGCGAGACAGAGGGTCGCGCCGATCAGAAGCGCGATACCGCGAAACGGGTGATCATCATGGCGCAGCGTGGCGCGCGCTAAGTCGGCAGGAGTCGTGGTCGTCAAACGGCGGCCCGATGTTAGGAGAAAAGAAAACTCCGCAAGCGGCAGTGATCAGCAGCACTGTTCTCAGCAAACGATGTTTGCCGATTTGTCGCAAGAGCGTAATGCGCGGCCGCGTCATGCAATCCTGCGCGAACCGTTTCGATCTGCGAAACTTCGCCGTTGCGCCGCGCGGCTCGACGTGGAACCTTGGTTGCAACTAAGAGATCGGGATCAACTGGCGAGCGCGGTTGCAGGCCAACACAGCCTCGCGCGGCCAGTCTTTTGGGGGAACGCTGCCATGCCGACATCGTCGCTGCTTGCTACCACCGCCTCACCCGCCGCGGCCGGCATGTCCGCGACCGCGCTGCAACGGATCGATGATCATCTGCAGCGGCGCTATCTCGATTCCGGGCGCTTTGCCGGCACGCAGGTGCTGGTCTATCGCCGCGGTGCGATCGTCCATCATCAGGTGGCGGGCTTTGCCGATCTCGAACGGCGCGTGCCGATGAAGCCCGACACCCTGTTTCGCATCTATTCGATGACCAAGCCGCTGACCTCGGTGGCGTTCATGATGCTGGTCGAGGAAGGCCGGGTGGCGCTCGATGAGCCGGTCGCCAAATACATCCCGCAATGGGCCAATCTCGGCGTGTTCCAGGCCGGCATCACCGCGCCGTTCCTGACCCGGCCGCCGGTGCGGCCGATGCAGATCGTCGATCTGTTGCGCCACACCTCCGGCCTGACTTACGGTTTTCAGAACCGCAGCAATGTCGATGCCGCCTATCGCGACAAGAAAATCGGCGAGATCGAAAAATCCGGCACGATGCAATCGATGATCGACGACCTCGCGTCGATCCCGCTGGAATTTTCGCCGGGCGAGGCTTGGAACTATTCGGTGTCGACCGACGTCGTCGGCTATCTGGTCGAAAAGATCAGCGGCCAGCCATTCGAGCAATTCTTGCAGCAGCGCATTTTTGATCCGCTCGGCATGCACGACACCGGCTTTCATGTGCCGGCCGCGAAGGCGCACCGGCTCGCGGCCTGCTACGCCGCCGACGGCAAGGGCGGCATGACGCTGCAGGACGATCCGACCACCAGTTCGTTCCTGGAACCGCCCTCCTTCATCTCGGGCGGCGGCGGGCTGGTCTCGACCGCGGCCGACTATCTGGTGTTCTGCCGGGCCTTGCTCAATCGCGGCGAACTTGGCGGCGTGCGGCTGATCGGCCCGAAAACGCTCAAACTGATGACCGCCAATCATCTGCCCGGCGGCCGCGACCTCACCGAAATGTCGCGCTCGATGTTTTCCGAAGCCACCAATGCCGGCGTCGGTTTTGGGCTCGGCTTTGCGGTCACCATGGACCCGGCCAAGACGCTGCTGCCCGGCAGCCCTGGCGAATATTATTGGGGCGGCGCCGCCTCGACCGCGTTCTGGATCGATCCGGCCGAGGAGCTGATCACCATCTTCATGACGCAGCTGTTGCCCTCCAGCCAATACCCGGTGCGCCGCGAGCTGCGCACGCTGGTCTACAGCGCCATCACCGATAGTAATTTGTGAGGACTTCGTCTTGCTCGTGTGGCAATCGCGGGCATCCACGACTTAGTTGCGTGCCGACATGGTCAAAGACGTGGATGGCCGGGACGAGCCCGGCCATGACGATCGTAGTTACTGCCAATTGACCGGCACACCGCGCAAGCGATCGATCTGCCGCAAGATTTTCGTCATTCCGGGATGCGCCGCTCTTGCGGCGCAGACCCGGAATCTCGCGGATCAACAATGAACGGACACAAACGAGACCGGGCGCCGATCGCAATCGCCGCCCGCACCCCGCCCTGACGCCTGCGCCTACTTGCCCGGAAACACCGGCTTGCGCTTCTCGACAAACGCCCGCATGCCCTCCTTGGCATCCTCGGTCATCGCCGTGATCGCGATCTGGCTTTCGGTATAGGCAATGCTCTCGTCGAACGACATCGACGCAATCGCGCGCATGGCATATTTGCCGCGGCGGATCGCGGTCGGCGATTTGTCGGTGAGCCGATTGGTCAGCCATTCGACCTTGGCGTCGAGCTCGGCAGCCGGCACCACATAGTTGAGCAGGCCCGCGGCGAGCGCCGCCTTGGCATCGAACGGCTCGCCGGTCAGCGCCCATTCATTGATCAGCCGGCGCGGCGCGATGTTTTGCAGCAGGCTCATCACCTGCATCGGAAACACCCCGACCTTGACCTCCGGCAGCCCGAACTGCACGTGATCGGCGGCGATGGCCATATCGGTCATGCAGAGCAGCCCCATGCCGCCGGCCATGCAGGTGCCGTTGACGCGCGCGATCGACGGTTTGGTGACGTTTTGCGTCAGCCGCAACAGATCGGCGTAGTCGCCATTGGGCCGCGAGAAATCGAAACCGAATGCCGCGCCTGAGGCCTGCAGATCGGCGCCCGCGCAAAACGCCTTGTCGCCGGCGCCGGTCAGCACGATGGCGCGGATCGCTGGATCGTCATGCGCCTGCCGATAGCCGCGCGCGATGCCCTCGATCACCGCGGCGTTCATGGCGTTGCGCTTGTCGGGCCGGTTGATGGTGATCCACAGCGCCTGCTCGCGCGTTTCGATCACCACAGTCTCATCACTCATGCTGAGCTCGCTCTCACTGGTTGTCATGGTCACGCCGCGGGCGCCGCGGCTTCGCTGCGCGACGGCTCGGCCTCGATCTCCGCGACGATCCGCCCGGTGGAGACCTGCTCGCCCTCGGCGACATCGATCGCCGAAATGATGCCCGAAATCGGCGCGGCGTGCACGTGCTCCATCTTCATCGCTTCCAGCGTCAGCACCGGCTGCCCGGCGCTGACAAGGTCACCAGCCTTGACCAGCACCGCAACAACCCGGCCGTTCATCGCGGCACGGACCCGGCCATCGCCGCCGCCCGCGCTGGCGCGCGCCGGCGCCGCGCGCGTCAGATCGCGGATCGTGGTGGTGACGCCAAGCCGCTGCACATAGAGCCAATCGCCGTCGCGGCAAAACACCGCCGATTCCGACAGGCCGCGGGCGCGGAAGCGCAGTTCGCCCTCACTGCAAGCGTCAAGCTCAAAGCTGACGCTGCGCTCGCCGCTGTGCACCAGATAGCTGCCGTCGCGCTCGCGATGCACCGCGAGGTCGACCGGCGCGCCGTCGATCTCAAGCCGCAGCTGCACCGGAAAAGTCGCGGCTAGCGAGCGGCCCTGGCGCCAGCGCGCGGCGTGGCCATCGGTGAGATACCAGAGCAAGGCCGCCACCGCGCTCGCCGGCACCTCATCATCGGGCGCCGCCGCAAACAGCTCGGCACGATGTTTGGCGATGAAGCCCGTGGTTGCCTCACCGGCCGCAAACGCCGGGTGGCGGATGCAGGAAGCCAGGAACGCGCGGTTGGTGGCGACGCCAAACGCGATGGTGGTGTCGAGACCATGCAGCAGCCGACGGCGCGCCTCATCGCGGCTCGCGCCATGGGCGATGATCTTGGCGATCATCGAGTCGTAATAAGGCGGAATCTCCGCGCCGGAGCGCAGCGCGTGCTCGACGCGCAGTTCGGTCGGCATCTGCCAGCGTACCATGGTGCCCGATTGCGGCATGAAATCATGCGCCGCATCTTCCGAGCACAGCCGCACTTCGATGGCATGGCCATGGAAGCGCACGTCCTGCTGCTTTAGCGGCAGCGGCTCACCGGCTGCGATCCGCAATTGCAGCTCAACGAGATCGAGCCCGGTGATCGCCTCGGTGACCGGATGCTCGACCTGCAGCCGGGTGTTCATTTCCATGAAATAGAATTCGCCCTGCTGATCGAGCAGAAATTCCAGCGTGCCCGCGCCCTCATAGCCGAGCGCCTTGACGGCCGCGACCGCCACCTCGCCCATCTTGGCGCGCAGCTCGGCCGACACGGCGGGCGATGGCGCCTCTTCGATCAGCTTCTGATGGCGGCGCTGCACCGAACAATCGCGTTCGCCCAGGTGAATGGCGTTGCCATAGCGATCGCCAAACACCTGGATTTCAATATGGCGCGGCTCGATGATCGCGCGCTCCAGAATGACAGTCGGATCGCCGAACGCGCCCTGCGCTTCGGAGCGCGCGCTACGCAGCGCGTCCGGAAACGAAGCAGCGTCAGCGACCAGCCGCATGCCGCGGCCACCGCCGCCGGCGACCGCCTTGATCATCACCGGAAAGCCGATGCGCTGCGCCTGCGCCAGCATTTCGCCGTCGCTCTGGTCTTCGCCCTGATAGCCGGGCACGCACGGCACCCCGGCCTTGAGCATGATCGCCTTGGCGCCGGCCTTGTTGCCCATCGCCTCGATCGCTTGCGGCGACGGCCCGATAAACACCAGCCCGGCGTCTCGGCACGCCGCGGCGAAGTCCTCATTCTCGGCCAAAAAGCCGTAGCCGGGATGCACGGCATCGGCGCCGGCCTGGCGCGCGGCGGCGATGATCGCGTCGATGCGCAGATAAGACTGCGCCGGCAACGCGCCGCCGATGCACACCGCCTCATCGGCTTCGCGCACATGGAGCGCGCCCGCATCAGCATCGGAATAGACCGCCACCACGCCATAGCCGAGCCGGCGCGCGGTGCGCATCACCCGCAGCGCGATCTCGCCGCGATTGGCGATCAGGATTTTGCGAAAGGGCGAAGGTTTCGTCACGGCTGCACCACTCATGGCCGGGCCACCGCGTATTGCATGCGCGCCGGCCTGCGCGCTTCCGCTTCACGACAAATCGCCAGCGTTTCCGCCAGCACCGCGCGGGTGTCGCGCGGATCGATCACGCCATCGTCGAGCACGCGCGCCGAGGTGGCGAACACGTCCATCTGCCCGTCGAACATGAAGGTGATGCTCTTCTGCATCTTCTCGAGCTTGTCCTGCTCGACCGGCACGCCGCGCCGCGCCGCGGCGGCCTCAGTGACGATCGCCATGGTTTTCGCCGCCTGTTCGCCGCCCATCACCGCGGTCTTGGCATTGGGCCAGGAGAAGCAGAACCGCGGATGGAAACCGCGGCCGCACATGCCGTAATTGCCGGCGCCGAACGAGGCGCCGCAATACAGCGTGATCTGCGGCACGTTCGCCGAGGTCACCGCCTGGATCATCTTGGAGCCGTGCTTGATCATGCCGGCTTCCTCATAAGCCTTGCCGACCATGTAGCCGGTGGTGTTGTTGAGATAGAGCAACGGCGTTTGCGACTGGCAACACGCCTGGATGAAATGGGTCGCCTTGTTGGCGCCGGCGGGATCGAGCGGGCCGTTATTGGTGATGATGCCGACCGCATGGCCCTCGATGCGCGCCTGGCCGCACACCGTCGCGGGGCCGTAATTCGGCGCCATCTCGGTGAAATCGGAATCATCGACAATGCGCGCAATCACCTGGCGCATATCGACCGGGCGCTTGTGATCCATGGGCATGATGCCGAGCAGTTCTTCGGCGTCATAGCGCGGTGGCTTGAACGATCCGTTCGGCCCTGGCTCGGGCCGATCCCAGTTCAGCCCGGCCATGATGTCACGCGCGATGCGCAGCGCGTCGCGGTCGTCCTCGGCGAGATAATCGCCGAGCCCCGAAATCGACGTGTGCATCTCGGCGCCGCCGAGTTCTTCCTCGGTGGCGATTTCGCCGGTCGCGGCCTTGAGCAGCGGCGGGCCGGCCAGAAACGCGCGGGTGCGGCCACGAACCATCACGATGTAGTCCGACAGCCCGGTCTGATAGGCGCCGCCCGCGGTCGATGAGCCGTGCGTGACGGTGACCACCGGCAGCCCGGCTGCCGACAGCCGCGCCAGATTGCGAAAGATGTTGCCGCCGCGCACAAAATCCTCGACGCGGTAACGCATCAGATTGGCGCCGGCGCTTTCCACCAGTTGCACGAAGGGCAGCTTGTTTTCGAGCGCCATCTCCTGCACGCGCAGCGATTTGTCGAGCCCGAACGGCTGCAACGCGCCGGCATCGATGCCGGAATCATTGGCGCTGATCATGCAGCGAATGCCGGACACAAAGCCGATGCCAGCGATCACGCCGCCGCCCGGCACGCTTTTCGACGGATCGCCATTGTCGAACATGTAGCCGGCCAGCGTCGACAATTCGAGAAACGGCGTGCCGGGATCGAGCAGCAGCGCCACCCGTTCGCGCGGCAAGAGCTGGCCGCGCTTGTGAAAGCGCTCGGCCGAGGCCGCCGACGCCTTGCGCGCCCGCTCCTCAAGCTCACGGATGCGCGCGATCAGCGCCAGCATGCCGTCGCGGTTCGCCTTGAACGCGTCGCCGCCGGTTGCGAGGGTGGATTCAATCAGTGCCATTGGATTGTCCTTGTCATCACGACCGTGGCATCGCTCCCCCTTGCGGGGAGGGAAACGAGCGCGCCCCGGAATGACGCTGTGATCACGTTCACGCCTGCACCGTCGCAAAATAGTCGGCGAACTCGTTGCGCAGCTCGACCTTGCGCAGCTTGCCGGTCGCGGTCATCGGCATCTCGGCGACGATCCGCACCAGCTTGGGCACCTGGAATCCGCCAAGCTGATCGCGGCAATGCTCGATGATCTCGGCTTCGGTCGCCGATGCCCCGGGCTTGAGCTTGACGAATGCCGACACCGCCTCGCCCCATTGCGGATGCGGCAGGCCGACCACTGCGGCATTCATCACTGCGGGATGCGCCAGCAGCGTTTCCTCGATCTTCACCGAAGGCACGTTCTCACCGCCGGACTTGATCATGTCCTTCTTGCGATCGAGGAACAGCACCTCGCCATGCTCATCGACCATGGCGAGGTCGCCGGTGTGGTGCCAGCCGAATTTGCGCGAGGCTTCGGTCGCGGCGATATCCTTGTAGTAGCCGAGCATCACATTCGGGCCGCGATGCACGATCTCGCCGACCTGGCCGGGCGGCAGCAGATTGCCCTCGTCGTCCATGATGGCGGTCTCGTTGACCATGGTCGACTCGCCCCAGTAATTACCAAAGCGCTTGAGCTGCCGATCGGGCTGCGACACCGTGGTCGCCGGATACATTTCGGTCTGGCCGCTCGGCTGCATGAAGTTCGGGCACAGCTCCTGAATGGCGCGCTCCAACAGCGGCCGCGGCATCGGCGCCATGGTGTAGATGCAGCAGCGCAGCGACGACAGGTCGAAATCCTTGCGGCGCGGATGATCGAGCAGCACCTGATACATCAGCGGCAGGCCGATGAAGACCGTGAGCCGGTCGCGCTGGATCGCCTCCAGACACGCCAGCGGATCAAAGCCGCGCATCAACGCCACCTTGGCGCCGACCGCGAAATAGGACAGCAGCATGACATGGGCAGCGCAGTGGAACAGCGGGAACTGCCCGGTGATGCCGTCATTGCGGTCGAGATGCAGCTCGATCGCGTTGCTCATCACCGCCATGGTGACGGCGAGATGGCAGTGCATCGCCCCCTTCGGCCGCGAGGTGGTGCCCGAAGTGTAGATGATCATCGCCAGATCACGCTCGTCGAACGCGATCTCCGGCTCGATGTCCGACTGACCTTCAATCAGCTGAGTAAAACTGCCGAGCTGCAGCGCCGCGGCCTTGCCGGCAAGGTCGATGCCGATCGCATCGATGCCGAGCTTTTCCAGCAGCGCGCGCCGATCCGGGATGCCGTACAGATAATCGTCGATCAGCGCGAATTTTACCTCGGCATGACTGAGGATGTATTCGATATCGGACGTGCCGAGCATGGTGTTGATCGGCACCCAAACGAGGCCCGCGCGATGAATACCGAACAGCGCTTTGACGAACTCGACCGAGTTGTTGCAGATGGTCGCGATCTTGGTGCCGGGCTTCAGGCCGCGCGACACCAGATAATTGGCGAAGCGATTGGCGTCGCGCTCGACCTCAAGATAGCTGACCTGGCGGGCGCCTTCGGTCAGCGCAATCCGGTCCGGAAAGCGGCGCGCTGATTTGCGCAAAATGTCGCCGATCGCCACCCGGCCGATCCGCCCTGGGCCCGGCACGCCGCCGGTCGCTTCAAGATTGCTCATGTCCGTTTCCCCTGTGCTGCCGGCAGCTCTTGCGGCTGCCCGAGTGATCGATGCGGTTGGGCGATCACGGCGCGTTGCGCGATCGCTAATGCAACAGCCCAAAAATCTGCCGCGCCTCGGCCGGGCTGGCGATCTCGCGGCCGGCCTGGCGCGCCAGCTTGGCCATGGTTTCGATCAACTGGCCGTTGGAGGTCACCTTGGTGCCGTCCGGCTGATAGAAGGTGTCTTCCAGCCCGGTGCGCAGATGGCCGCCGAGTTCGGCGCAGCGCTGATGCAGCGGCCAGATCTCGGCACGGCCGATCGCGGTCACCTGCCAATGCGCGCCAGGGGCCATCAGCTTCACCAGAATCGGCAGCAACTCGGGATCGGCGGGCATGCCGGAAGCAACGCCCATCACGAAATTGTACTCGAGCGGCCCGGAATACATGCCGGTCTGGCGATACATGCCGACGCAGCGCACGATGCCGACATCGAAGCACTCGAATTCCGGAATGGTGCCGGCTTCCTTCATCACGTCGAGGAACTGCTGCACCTTCTCGACCGGATTGTCGAACATCATCGGCGGCCAGGCCCAGCTATTGTCAGCCTTGACCTTGAGATAATTGAGCGAGCCGGCGTTGCACGCCGCCATCTCCGGTTTGGTTTCGCGCACGCAAGCGAGCGCGCCCTCAAAGCGCGGCCCAACGGTGCCGGTGGTGTGATTGATGATCACGCCCGGACAGGCTTCGCGGATCGCCTGCTGCACCTCGCGCGACACCTGCAAATCCCAGGTCGGCAGATGGCCCATATTGGGCGCCTGCTGACGCAGATGGATGTGCATCACGGTGGCGCCGGCGTCGAACGCCGCCTTGGCTTCGCGCGCCATCTCCTCGGGCGTCACCGGAACGTGGTGCTGCTTGGGGTCGGTCAGCACGCCGTTCAGCGAGCAGGTGATGACGGCTTTGTCGCTCATGCCGGGAACACTCCGTTTCGATTGCCCGCGCATGATGCGAAGCCGGAGCGCCGGCTTCTTGCGTTCAGCCGCTACTCGCTGCGACGCTTACGCCCGCCCCTGGCGCAGTGCGCCGCGCTCGGCCACCGACTGGCCGCCGCGATAGATCGCCAAATCGCGCGAGCCGGAGAAAATCGCGCGCGGCTTCAGCCCGTAGAAGCGGCGAATCGAATGGCTGAAATGGGTGGAGTCCGGATAGCCGATGTCCTGCGCCAGATGCGCGAGGTTGATGTCCTCGTTGACGAAATGCAGCATGTGCCGCGCCCGCTTCCAGGCCCGGAACGCGCGGAATGCAATGCCGGTTTCGTCCTTGAACAGATGCAGGAAGCGCGACTGCGACAGATTGGCGAGCGCCGCACAATCGGCGGCGGTCACCGCATTGCCGGAAAATTCGCTGATGCAAGCGATCGCACGCGCGATGCGCGGATCGAGATCGCGGCGCGGCAATGGCTCGCCAAAAAAGATCGCGTCGAATTCCGCGGTGGTGAAGCCGTCGCGGCGGCGCGTGGCCAAGAGCTCGCTATAGGCGGCGCGAATCCGCACCGCGAGCTTGTGCTGCATGTGCTGATCGGCGGCGGCCAGCGATGCCATCGCGCCTTGCGCAATGGTTTCGGGCTCGATCACCAGATTGGTGATGGTGAGATGGTCGGATTGGATGGTGTGCGCGTGATAAGGGGGCACGATCGCGATCACGCCGGTCTGGGTCGGCAGACCTTCGATGGTGACGCGCAATTCGCCGGCAATCGCGGTGTAGATACCAAAACCGCCAACCGCACGGCGGCGCGGCCGGCCCAGCAGCCCGGCATAAAACAGCCGCTCCGGGCTGATCAGCATCAAATGCCCGGAGCCCGGGCATGACATCTCGCTCATGGGTCGTCCCTCAGGAAGGCGTTTGTTGTCGCCTGTCTCCGTATTGCTGCGGCCCTCTGTGGGGCCCGCTGAGAATACAGAAAACCGACCCGTTGTCACCGGGCAAAGCCACCCCGGTTCAGAAGCCGCGCGCGACACCCTGCCGCGTTGCCTCGCTCTGCTCGGCCTGCACCGCGCGGCGATAGCCGTCGCGTTGCTGCAGCCGCTGCCAATAGGCGGCGACATTCGGCCCAAAATGCTGGCCGAGCCCAATGGTATCTGCCAGCCGCAGCGCATAGCCGATCGCAATATCGGCCGCGGTGAAGCGGCCACCGCATAGCCATTCGCCATTGCCGGTGGCGGTCTCGACCGCGCGCAGCCGGCCCAAAAACCATTTGGTGTAGTCCTCGACCACCTGCGGCTGGCGGCGGTCGGCCGGCTCCAGCGCGCCGTAGCGCAGCACCAGGGTCTGCGGAAAGGTCAGCGTGGCGTCGCTGAAGAACAGCCAGTTGAGATAGGCGCCGTAATCGGGCTCGGAGAGATCAACCACCAGCGGCGTCGGCCCATAGCGGGTGCCGAGATAATGGCAGATGCCGGTCGACTCCGTCATCTTGGTGTCGCCGTCGATCATGAACGGAATGGTGCCGAGCGGATTGATCGCCAGATAATCCTTGGCGAACACCCGCGGCGGGAACGGCAGCATTTTCAGCTCATAATGCAGCTCGAGTTCTTCCAGCATCCACAGCGGGCGGAACGAGCGCGCGGCTTGGCAGTGATAGAGCGTGATCATGGTGCGGTGTTCCCTCTCCCAAAATTAGTCGCGAAGTCGATTTCAAGACCGCAGCGCGCGCCTCTCCCCGCACGCGGGGAGAGGTGAAGTCATCAATGCTCGATCACTTCTCGGTCTTCTTCGCCCGCGGGTCCGGCAGAGTGCCCATGAATTTGCACAGGATGCCGAGCATCACCTCGTCGGCGCCGCCGCCGATCGAGGTCAGCCGCGAGTCGCGATAGGACCGGCTCACCAGCGTTTCGTTCATGAAACCCATGCCGCCCCAGAACTGCAAGCAGGCATCGGGCACCTCGCGGCCGAGCCGGCCGGCCTTCAGCTTGGCCATGGTGGCGAGCTGGGTGACATCCTTGCCGGCGACCAGCGCTTCGCCGGCGCGGTACACGAGCGAGCGCAGCAGCTCGACCTCGGTCTGCAGTTCGGCGAGCCGGAAATGCACGACCTGATTGTCGAGCAGGCTCTGGCCAAACGCCTTGCGGTTACGGGTGTATTCGATGGTTTCCTGAATGGTCTTTTCATGCGCCTTGATACAGGCGGCGGCGCCCCACAGCCGCTCCTCCTGGAACTGGACCATCTGATACATGAAGCCAAAGCCTTCCTCGCCGATGCGGTTGCGCTTCGGCACCCGGACATTGTCGAAGAAGATTTGCGCGGTGTCGGACGAGTGCATGCCCATCTTGTCGAGCTTGCGCGCCACCGTGACGCCCTTGGACTTCATCGGCACGCAGATCAGCGACTTATTGCGGTGCTTCGGCCCTTCGCCGGTGTTGGCGAGCAGGCAGATCCAATCGGCCTGGGTGCCGTTGGTGATCCACATCTTGCCACCATTGATGACGTAGTCATCGCCGTCCGACACCGCATTGGTCTTGATCGAGGCGACGTCGGAGCCAGCGCTCGGCTCGGACACGCCGATGCTGACCACCTGATCGCCGGCAATCGCCGGCACCAGAAATTCGCGGCGCAATTCGTCGGAGCCAAAGCGCGCCAGCGCCGGGGTCGCCATGTCGGTCTGCACGCCGATCGCCATCGGCACGCCGCCGCAATTGATGGTGCCAAGCTCCTCGGCCATCATCAGCGCGTAGGAGTAATCGAGCCCCTGCCCGCCATATTCGACCGGCTTGTTTCGCCCGAGAAAGCCGAGATCGCCGAGCTTCTTGAACAGCTCATGGGCCGGAAAGATCTGCGCCTTCTCCCATTCATCGACATGCGGATTGATTTCCGAGGCGATGAATTTCTGCAGGATGCGGCGGGGTTCTTCGTGGTCTTGGGTGAACAGCATTGATGTGTTTGCCTTGTTTACTGCCGAACCAACCCCGTCATTGCGAGCGCAGCGAAGCAATCCATGCCACTTGGGATTCTGGATTGCTTCGTCGCTGCGCTCCTCGCAATGACGATGCGTCTCTTCACAGCCCCATCTGCCGGCTGGCGAGATCCTTCATGATCTCTTCGGTGCCGCCGCCGATGGCATTGACCTTGACGTCGCGATAGATGCGCTCGACCTTGACGCCGCGCATGTAGCCGGCGCCGCCAAAAATCTGCACCGCCTCCGACGCGCAGAACGCCATGGTCTGGGTCGCCTGGTTCTTCAGCATGCAGATGTCGGCGATCGGGTTCTCGCCCTGGGATAGCCGCCACGCCAACAGCTCCAGCATCGCCTGCGAGGCGTTTATGCGCTGCGCCATATCGACCAGCTTGTGGCGGATCACCTGATGCTTGACCAGCGGCTTGCCAAAAGTGACGCGCTGCTTGGCGTAACCGATCGCTTCGTCGAGGCACACTTGCGACGCGGCGATGCAGCCGGCCGCCATCGAGATGCGCTCGCTGTTAAAGTTCATCATGATGATCAGGAAGCCCATGCCCTCCTGACCGAGCAGATTGCCGACCGGCACCCGGCAATTGTCAAAATGCAGCGTCGCGGTGTCGGACGCCCACCAGCCCATCTTTTTCAGTGGCGTGCGCGTCAGCCCAGGCGTGTCGCCGGGGATCAGCAGCAGGCTGACGCCGCCCGGCCCCTCGCCGCCGGTGCGCACCGCGGTGGTGATGTAGTCGGCGCGCATCCCGGAGGTGATGAAGGTCTTTTCGCCATTGACGATGTAGTGATCGCCGTCGCGCTTGGCGGTGGTGCGCAGATTGGCGACATCCGAACCACCCGAGGGCTCGGTGATCGCCAGCGCCGAGATCTTTTGACCGGACAGAATTTCCGGCAGCACCTTGGCTTTCAGTTCCGGGGTTCCAGCCCGCGCAATCGGCGGCGCGCCGATCGAACTGGAATTGAGGCCGGCGGCAACGCCACCGGCGCCGGCCCGCGCCAGTTCCTGCACCGCGACGATCCACATGAACGGATCGACCGGGGTGCCGCCATATTCCTCCGGAAAGCCGAGACCGAGCAGACCGATCGCTGCGGCCTTTTGGTACAGCTCGCGCGGAAACCCACCGGCCTCATCCCATTCGGTGGCGTAAGGCTCGATCTCGTTTTGGACAAAGCGCCGCACCACGTCGCGGAACGCGCTGTGGTCGGCGGTATAGAAGGGACTTTTGGACAAGCTCGCACCCGCAATCAGCCAATGGCGGGCGGAGGATGCCGGGAAACCGTCCGGCTCACTTGCGTCGAGTGGCTGATTCGCGGCGCGCCGTTCCGCAAGGTCGGCGGAACGGCTGGAGCGGCTCGCCTCGCGAGCTTGGCACGCAGGCGCGCGGTGCGGTCAGCGGCGCTTGAAGGTCGCGATATAGGCGCTGAGATTGGCGGCTTCGGCGCGGCTCAGCGCGAAATTCGGCATGATCGGATGCGGATCGAGCAGGAAGAACGCCAGCTTGTCGGCATCAAAACCGGCACGATCGGCAATGGTCGCAAAGGACGGCGTCGCGTCGCTGCCCTTGCGCTGCGTATCCGACACCACATGGCAGGAGTTGCACCAGCGTTCCGCGATAATCTTGCCTTGGTCGGCGTCAGCGGCCTGTAGCGATCCGCTCATCACGGGCACGAGCGCGAGGCTCAGGACGAAGGCAAACCGGCGCATGGTCAATCCTTTGATGGGAAAACCTAGTGTACTGACGGAGCAGCGGTTCGGTTGTAATGCATGGGGACCGGAAGCGATAGAGCCGTTTGCGCCCTACACAGGTGACCGAAGGTCGGCCAACGGCCGCAGCGTTGACAAACCGGGACTCACACCCGACTGTTAAAGGTCCGCTGGCCGCAGGCTACGGCCACTCGCCGCAGATGGATGGTCACGATTTTCGAACGGCGTAAACAACGGCGTAGGCAATGTTGAAGGCGCAGCGGGATTCCATTCGACTGCTGCGGATCGTGTTCGCTGCATCGGTGATTCTGCCGGCCGCCTTGTTCGCCTACGCGTCCTGGCTCACCTATCGCAGCAATGAAGCCATCAACGACCGCGAGATCGCCCAGACCCGCGACGTGCTGACCGAACATGCGCTGAAAGTGTTCGAGTCGGTGGAACACAGCATCGCCGAGATCAACGAGATGATCCGGGATTTCAGCGATGAGGAGATCATGCAGCGCGCCGATGTGCTGCATCAGCGCCTGAAGCGGATCGCCTCCTCCTCCGAACAGATCAAGTCGCTGTGGATCCTGGACCGCAACGGCCGCGCTCTGGTCGAGACGCTGAGTTTCCCGTCCTCCTCAGTGAACCTCGCGGACCGCGACTATTTCGTGATCCACCGCAATCACGATGTCGGCACCTATGTCGGCCCGATTTTGCAGCCGCGTGCGCCCTATGGCGGCGCCGCGTTCTTCAGCGTCAGCCGGCGCCGGATCGCGCCCGGCAGCGATTTTGCCGGCGTGGTGCAGGCCTCGCTGCTGCCGGAATATTTTGAAGGCTTTTACGCCAAGATCAGCGGCGACCGCGGCAACTACGCCGCCCTGATCCATCAGGATGGCGCCATTCTGGCGCGCTATCCCGCGCTCAGCGGCAACGGCGAGCTGCGCCCGACCGCGGACCTGTCGCAATTGATGCAGGCAGGAAGCGCGGAGGGCCTCCTGACGGTGCACTCCTCGATCGATCAGCGCGAGCGCAAGCTGGCCTATCGCAAGCTGCCCAACCTGCCGGTCTATGTGGTCGCCGGGCAGGAAACCGAAGCGATCCGCGCCAAATGGCTGGCGGTGATCGGCAACCAGCTGATTTTCGGGATTCCAGCCACCGCGGCGCTGCTGGCGCTGGTGGCGCTGGCGCTGAAACGCACCCGGCGCATGTATGAGGAAGCCCGGCTGCGGCAAAGCGCGGAAGACGCCCTCAAACAGTCGCAGCGGCTGGAGTCGCTCGGCCGGCTGACTGGCGGCGTCGCCCATGATTTCAACAATCTGCTGATGGTGGTCGGCGGCGCGGCCCGCAAACTGCGCCGCACCGCCACCACGCCGCAGCAGCAGCGCGCGCTCGACATGATCGAGCAGTCGGTCAGCAAGGGCAGCAGCCTGACACGGCAATTGCTGTCATTCTCGCGGCGCAATGCCATGGATGCGGTGCCGATCGATCTTGGCGACCGGGTGCAGCGCTTTAGCGACGTGCTGCGGCAATCGGTGCCGAGCAATATCACCATCGCGATCCAGCAGCCGCCGGCGCCGGTGGTGGCGCGGCTTGATCCCAACGAATTTGAGATCGCGCTGCTCAACCTGACCTTGAATGCCCGCGACGCGATGCCCGATGGCGGCCGCATCACCATCTCGATCGGGCGGCGCCGGCCGCCCAACGCCGACCCGAACGGCGGCAGTGATGATGAGGTCGCGGTGCTGCAATTTGCCGACACCGGCACCGGCATCTCGCCGGAAATCCGCGACAAGGTGTTCGAGCCGTTCTTCACCACCAAGCCCGTGGATCGCGGCACCGGGCTCGGCCTCAGCCAGATCTATGGCTTCGTGCAGCAGTCCAAGGGCCAGATCACGCTGCGCAGCGAACTGGGCCTCGGCACGCATTTCGAGCTGACCTTCCCGATCTGCAATGACCCGCCGGCGCGTGACGATCCAGCGGCGGCGCCGGCCGCGCCCGCGCAGCAAACGCCGCCCGGCACGCTGCTGCTGGTGGAAGACCATCCCGACGTGGCGGCGGTCGCCTCCGACTATGCCGAGCAATGCGGATTTGCGGTGGTGCTGGCTGGTTCCGCCGAACAGGCGCTCAAGCTGCTGGAGAGCCGTAGCGACATCAAGCTGGTGTTCTCCGACATCGTGATGCCGGGCATCAGCGGCCTTGAACTCGGCCGGATCGTACGCAGCCGCTATCCGCAGCTGCCCGTGGTGCTGACCTCAGGCTACAGCGATCGCTCGACCACGGCGCTGCAAGAAGGCTTTGTGCTGCTGCCAAAGCCCTATTCGCTGGAAACCTTGCGCCAGCGGCTGACGCAGGCGCTGCGCGGCCACGAACCGCCTGGCAGCACCGCCCCAGGCAGCGCCCGTTCGGCTTGAGCGCAGCGGCCGAGCGCTGCAGCTCTGCCCCTCGCCTCGATCAGCCACGATCGGCTGCTGGATTACGCCGTCAGAATCAGGTCACTAGGATCCAAATCATCAGGCTGATGCCGCCCGGCGCACCGCGCGGCATCACAGCGATTGCCTGATCACCAGCCCCAGCCATAGCCGGGGAAGCCGACCGAGATCACCGGGCCGCCGCCACCATAGTAGCCATAGCCGCCGCCATAGCCGTAATAGCCATAGGCCGGACGATAATAGCGCGGACCGTAATAGCCGTAGTAAGCGGGCCGATAGTAACGCGGTCGGTAATAGCCGCCATAATAGCCGTAATAGGTCGGGCGATAGTAGCGCGGACCGCCGTAATAGCCGTAATACGCCGGCCGGTAGTAGCGCGGCCGATAGTAGTACGGATCATAGGCATAGGCGCTCGACGCGGCCGCCCCCAAAATTGCACCAACCGCAAGGCCGCCGGCAAGGCCCGGTCCCCAGCCCCGACGCGCCTCTGCAGGCTGCGTCGCCAGCGCCAGCGCGCCGACCATGGTCGCAACAAGAGCAGTTTTCTTCAACATCGCGCTGTCCTTTCGATCGATGTCCTTTCGATAGTCCGATTGCCGAATAACCACATCGGATTTCAAAGGTTGCAGGCACTTCTGCAAAGCACCATTGGGCGCCATGCTAGGCAGCGATCGTGGCGCAAAATGGGAACAAAAAGCGAGTGGAATCGCGCCCATCACGGGCCTGCTACGCATAACGTGATGAGCAGTTGGTTGATCGCGATCGATCGTCGCAGGCCGCTCCGCCAAGGCGGCGCATACCAGCCTCACCGCTAACGAGCGTGTCGGCGTGCTGGCTGAAATCGAGGAGTTGGAGGCAGGAATGATTCCAACGGCGACCGCCTGCCAAAGCCTACTAAATTACCATCAACGTCTCAATAGAGCCGGCGCGGCCGGCTTTTCCAGCGATCCGGCGCCCGGGGCGCGCGCGGCGCCACCTGCACCGGCGCGCCGTAAGACGGCGCATAATGCTCGGCGGCCCGTGCGCGCCGCGATTCCTGTAGCCGCATGTCGTAGCCCGGCGACGGCACCACGGTCGGCGGCGCCGCCTCGACCACCGCAGGCCGCACCAGCAGTGACAGCGCCATCACCGAGCTGGCCAGCGCGATCCGGCCGGCGCTCATGACGCGCGCTCCAGCGGCGCAGGCCGGCCTTGCCGGAACGCGGCGGCGATCTCGTCCAAAGCGACGCGCTGCCACGCCTCCGCCTCGGCGGACCAGAACGCCCGCCGATCGCCATCACGCTGCGCACGTTCGCGGCACACCGCTTCCTGATCACGCAGGTTCAGCACTCTTGTCATGCACGCGTCTCCCCGTCGGTGAGGCCGTTCAACGCCGACAGCGGTGCGAAGTTTCCAAAGCCAGCCCCATTCCAGATGGAATGCAAATCTTCGGCCAGCTTGAGCCTCAACACCTTCGGCCTTTGGCCGGCAAGGGTCATCGACTCGCGACGCATTGCAGCGCAGTCGGCGCAGCGTCACCAGAGGACAGAATAACGCGGCTCGACGACGCGGCGATGTCACCGCGTCGCTTTTGGGCGGCTAGTCGATTTTCGCGCGCACGTGATCGGCCGCGGCGCCGATCGCGTCATAGATCTCGTCGAGATCACCTTCGCTGACGCAATAAGGCGGCATCACATAGATGGTGTTGCCGAGCGGGCGCAGCAGCAGGTTCCGGCTCTGGAAGAACGCCAGCAGCGTCGGCCCGACACCGGCGAGATAACCGCTGTCCGGCACTTTCAGATCAAGCGCGGTGATGGTGCCAGTGCGGCGCACATTGGCAAAGCGCGGATCGTCGCGGAACGCGGCGATGCGCTGCTCCTGCATGGCCGCGACCTGTTGCGGCCGCTGCCGGAGCTGCGGGTCCTGCCACAGCTCCAGATTGGCGCGCGCCGCGGCGCAGGCCACCGGATTGGCGGTGTAGGAGCTGGAATGGTAGAAGGTGCGCGAGCGGTCGGTCGAATAATGCGCGTCATAGATCGCGCTGCGGCACAGCGTCACCGCGAGCGGCACCGCGCCGCCGGTCAGCCCCTTGGAGTAGCACACGATATCGGGCACCACCTCGGCCTGTTCGCAGGCGAACAGCGTGCCGGTGCGGCCCCAGCCGGTCATCACCTCATCGGCGATGAACAGCACGTCGGCAGCCTCGCAGATCCGCTTCATCTCGCGCAGCAGCGAGGGGGAATACATCTGCATGCCGCCCGCGCCGAGGATCAGCGGCTCGACGATGAACGCCGCCGGCTGGTGCTGCTCGCAGGCCTGTTGCAGCGCCGCCAAGGTCTGCTGCTCGCAGCCCTCAGCCGGGAACGGAATCGCGGTGACATCGAACAGCAGCGGCCCATAGGGCGCATTGAACACGCCGCGCTCGCCGACCGACATCGTGCCGATGGTGTCGCCATGATAGGAATGCTGCATCACCACCACGCGCGAGCGCGGCTTGCCGATATTGTGCCAGTAGCCGAGCGCCATTTTCAGCGCCACTTCGACGCTGGTCGAGCCGCTGTCGGAGAAGAACACGTGGTCGAGGCCGGGCGGCGTCAGCTTCAGAAGTAGCTGCGCGACCTGCTCGGCCGGCTCATGGGTGTAGCCAGCAAAGATGATCTGGTTGAGCAGCGGCGCCTGCTGCTGAATCGCCGCGACGATCGTGGGATGGCAATGGCCGTGCGTCACCACCCACCAGGACGAGATCGCGTCGATGATGCGGCGGCCGTCCTCGGTGAAAAGATAGGCGCCCTCGCCGCGCACGATCTTGGTCATCGCGCCGTGCAGCGCGTGCTGGGTGAAAGGGTGCCAGATCGGCGAGCGGGTGGCGCTCATGACAGGAAATCATCCTTGTTGAAAGCGGCGGCAAAAGCGGTGCGCAGCGTGTCTGGATCGAGCGGCGACAGCCATGGCAGCCGCCCGAGCCGCCGCACTTGGCCAAAATTGCAGATCGCCTGTTCGGTTTCCGGATGGCTGTCGCCGATGAAGGCGACGCCGATCGGCTCAAGCTGCCGGGCGCGCAGCGCCTCGATCGACAGCAGCGTGTGATTGATGGTGCCGAGCGCGGTGCGTGCGCACAGCACCACCGGCAGACGCCAGCGCGCAAACACATCGATGAACAGATCGCGATCGGTGAGCGGCACCATCAGCCCGCCGGCGCCTTCGATCACCAGCGGCCGCTCGCCTTGTGGCGGCGGCGTCAGCGCTTCGACATCGATGCGCACGCCGTCGATCGCCGCGGATTGATGCGGCGAAGCCGGGGTGCGCAGCCGGTAGCGCTCCGGCAGCACGCGGCCGAGCGCGAGCGCGCCGAGCCGCGCCACCAGCTCGGAGTCGGTCTCCTCCTCCAGCCCCGATTGCACTGGCTTCCAGTAGTCGGCGCCGAGCAGCGCCGTCAGCCCGGCGCTGAACACGGTCTTGCCGATGCCTGTGTCGGTGCCGGTGACCACGATCCCAGTCATTGCGCCGCTCCGCGGGTTTCTTCGGCGAGCGCATCGAGCAACGCGCCGACATCCTGCTGGGTGACATTCAGCGTCAGCGACAGCCGCAGCCGCGCGGTGCCGGGTGGCACGGTCGGCGGCCGCACGCCGCGCACGTCAAAGCCGCGCTGCTGCAACGCCGCGGCCAGCGACATCGCCAGCGCATTGTCGCCGACGATATAGGGCACGATCTGCGACTGCGACGGCAGTTGCCCAAAGCGGCTCAGGAACTCGCGGTGGGTGTAGTCGACCAGCGCCTTGAGCTGCTGCTGCCGCTCCGGCTCCTCGCGCAGGATCGCCAGCGCCTCCTCGACCGCCACCGCCATCAGCGGCGACGGCGCGGTGGCGAAGATGAACGGCCGGCAGCGATTGACCAAAAAGTCGCGCAGCACGCCGCTGGCGGTGACCAGCGCGCCGGAGGCACCGAGCGCCTTGCCGCAGGTGTGCAGCACCACCAGGTTTTCGCGGCCTTCATAGCCGGCGGTCAGGCCTCGGCCCTGCTCGCCGAACACGCCGGTGGCGTGTGCCTCATCGACCATCAGGAACGCATCGTGACGATCGGCAAGCTCCACGTATTCAGCAAGCGGCGCGAGATCGCCGTCCATGCTGTACACGCTCTCAATCGCAATCCAGACCCGGCCGACGCCGCCCTTGGCGCGCCAATCGCGAATCTGCTCCTCGGCGGCGGCTGGATCGTTGTGCCGGCTCATCCGCACCTCGGCGCGGCCAGCGCGCGAGCCTTCATGCATGCTGGCATGGACCAGATCGTCCATCAGCAGCAGATCGCCGCGCTGCGGCAGCGTGGTCAGCACCGCGAAATTGGCGACATAGCCGCCACCGAAATACAGCGCAGTGTCGGCGCCGAAGAATTTTGCCGCCGCAGCCTCCAGGCTCTCATGCTCCGGGCAATTGCCGCCGAGCAGCCGCGAGCCGCCAGCACCGACCGGCGTGCCAGCATCCAGCGCCCGGTGCAGCGCGTTCTTCATGCGCGGTGCGCTGGCCAGCGCCAGATAATCGTTCGATCCAAAATCGAGCCCGGCGCGCGGCGACAGCCGCCGCAGCCGGTCCTGCTTATCCAAATCCTGGAGCGCGGCCACATAGGTGCCGAGCCTGTGCATATGCATGGGTATGAACTCGGGTGAAGGGATTGCGCATCCCAAACCACGCGGCGGCGGCGAGAACAAGGACTTCGGTGCCGCAGCCGCCCTGCACTGCCTGCACGGCAGAGCCGGCCGGCCGCGTCGATGCGCCGCCCGCGCCAAGTGGCTGAACGCGGGACGTTTCCTATTGATTTACAGACGCATAGCTCGAAATCGTTGCCGCGCTCGGGGCGCGGCAACGAGCGGCTGCGCCCGCGCCGCTAGCGGTCGAACACCGTGTTGCGCTGCGCGTTGACCAGAATGAAGGTGGTGCGCTTGGGCACTTCTTTGAGGTTTTCGGCGCCGATATAGGTCATCGCCGAGCGCAGCCCGCCGGCTATGGTCTCCAAGGTGCGCTTGACTTCGCCGCGATACGGCACCTCGACGGTCTTGCCCTCGGCCGCGCGATAATCGGCGACACCGCCGTGATATTTGTTCATCGCGGTTTCCGAGGACATGCCATAGAACAGCATGGTCTTGGCGACGCGCTGCTCGCCCTGCTGCTGATATTGGATTTCGCCGCCGCATTCGGCATGGCCGGCCAGCATGCCGCCCAGCATCACGAAATCCGCGCCGCCGCCGAACGCCTTGGCAAGATCGCCCGGCACCGTGCAGCCGCCATCGGAACAGACATGGCCCTTCAGCCCGTGCGCGGCATCGGCGCATTCGATCACCGCCGATAATTGCGGATAGCCGACCCCGGTCAGATCGCGGGTGGTGCACACCGAGCCCGAGCCGATGCCGACCCGGACAATATCGGCGCCGGCGAGGATCAGCGCCTCGGCCATCTCCGCGGTGACCACGGTGCCAGCCATGATGATCGCATCCGGATTGTCGTCGCGCAGCTTCGATACCGATTTCACAAAATTCTCGGTGTAGCCATTGGCGACGTCGATGTTCAGCATCGGCACCGCAATCTCTTTCTTCACCGCCGCCAGCCGCTCCCAATCGCCAGGCGCGGTACCGACCGTGATGAAGAAATTGGGCTCAGGCGTTTCGCGCAGCGCCGCGATCAGCGCGTCCGGCTGATAGAACTTATGCAGCGCCACCAGCGCATTGAACGGCTGGAACGCCTGCGCCATCTGCAGCGTGCCGATCGTATCCATATTGGATGCGATCAGCGGAAAGCCGGTCCAGCCGCGGCTGGCATAGCGGAACCGGAAGCTGCGGGTGATATTGGCCTCGAACCGTGACGACAGCACCGACCGCTTCGGGCGGATCAGAACGTCGCGGAAATCCAGTTTTGGGTTGAGATCGATATGCACAATGCGGTCCTCAGCAAGGTCTGTGACCTGCGAGCTTATACGGCAAACGCCGCCGCAATCATTTGCGGCAGCGCATGCCGGACCGCAACGCAGCGGCTGCGCACCAAGCGCGGCCGCTGCGAACAGCGCGATTAAAGGATCGATAGCGCCTGTTCGAGATCGTCGGTCAGGTCCTCGACATCCTCGATGCCGACCGACAGCCGGATCAGATTGGGCAAAATGCCGCGCTGCCGCCGGTCCTGCTCCGGCAGCGAGCCGTGGCTCATGGTCCAGGGCTGCCCGACCAGGCTTTCGACCGCGCCTAAGCTTTCCGCCAGCGTGAACAGCCGGAACCGGCTCAGCACCGCCGCGGTCTGCTGATCATCGGCTCTCAGATAGGCCGCGACCATGCCGCCGCCGCCCTGCATCTGCCGCCGCGCCAGCGCGTGCTGCGGATGGCTGGCGAGGCCGGGATAGACCACCCGTTCGATCTTGGGATGGGCTTCCAGCCAGCGCGCCACCGCCAGCGCGTTGGCGCTGTGCCGCTCGAGCCGCAGCGGCAGCGTCTTGATGCCGCGCAGGGCGAGAAAACTGGAAAACGGATCGAGGATGCCGCCGGTGGCGTTTTGCAGAAACTGCAGCCGCTGCGCCAGCTCCGGATCGCGCACCACGATCGCACCGCCAACGATGTCGGAATGACCGCCGACATATTTGGTCACCGAATGCACCACGATATCGATGCCGTGATCGAGCGGCCGCTGCACCGCGGGCGAGGCAAAGGTGTTGTCGACCACCGTCAGCACGCCGCGCTCGCGGCCGATCGCGGCGATCGCCTCCAGGTCCGCGAGCCGCAGCGTCGGGTTGCTCGGCGTCTCGATCCAGATGAACGCGGTGTTGGGCTGCAATGCCGCGCGCAGCGCATCGAGATCAGCCGGATCGACATGGCTGACGCTCAGCCCCGCCGAATGGCTGCGCACCCGATGGAACAGCCGCCAGCTGCCGCCATAGACGTCTTCGGACGCAACGATATGGCTGCCCTGCCCGGCCAGTTCCAGCAGCGCCGCTTCCGCCGCGAGCCCGGACGCAAACGCAAAGCCGGCATGGCCGTGTTCGGCGTCGGCGATCGCCGCCTCGAACGCGGCGCGCGTCGGGTTCTGCGAGCGGGCATATTCGTAGCCCTGATGCACGCCCGGCGCGGACTGCGCGAAGGTCGAGGTCGCGTAGATCGGCGTGGTCACCGCGCCGGTCGAAGGGTCGCGTTGCTGACCACCATGCACGGCCCTGGTGTTGATGCCACGCGGCCGAATGTGAATTGCCTTATCCATCTCAAGAAACCTTGTTCCGCAAATGATTGATCAGGTCGATCCGGGTGATCAGACCAAGGAAGCGCGTGCCATCGACCACCACCACGACATGGCCGCGGTTGAACACCGGCATCAGGCTCTCGAACGGTTCGGAAGCCTGCACGGTCTCGACCCGTGCGCTCATCGCGCTATGCACCGGCGCCGCAAATTTTGCCGGATCGGCGATCGTGGCGAGCAACAGATCGGACTCATCGATGATGCCGACCACCTGATCGCCTGCCAGTACCGGCAGCTGCGACACCTCATAGAGCTTCATGCGCGAGTAAGCGTGGTTCAACGTGTCGTCCGGCCCGACCGTGATCGACGCGCCTTCATCATGGCGGCGCACGATCAGATCGCGCAGATCGCCTTGCTGACGACGCTCGACAAATCCCTGATCCGACATCCAAGTATCGTTGAACATCTTCGACAAGTATTTGTTGCCGCCATCCGGCATCAACGTCACCACGCGCTTGGGCGTCTTCTGCTCGCGGCAATAGCGCAGCGCCGCGGCCAGCATGGTGCCGGACGACGAGCCGGCCAGCACGCCCTCCAGCCGCAACAATTCGCGCGCGGCGTGGAACGATTCCGCGTCTGAAATCGCATAAGCACGCGACACCAGCTCAAGATCGGCATTGCACGGCACAAAATCCTCGCCAATGCCTTCCACCAGCCAGCTGCCGACCGGCCCCGGCGCGCGGCCTTCGACCACATCGACCAGCACCGAGCCGCGCGGGTCGGCCAGCACCATTTCCGTCGATGGTGACACACGCGCGAAGAACCGGCCGATGCCAGTCATGGTGCCGCCGGAACCAATGCCGCACACCACGGCATCGACGCGATGGTTCATCTGCTGCCAGATTTCCGGCGCCGTGCTGGTCTCATGCGCGATTGGATTGGCGGGGTTTTCAAACTGATTGACATAGACCGCGCCGGGCGTCTCCGCGGTGATGCGCGCGGCGAGGTCCTGATAATAGGCCGGATGTCCCTTGCCGACATCGGAGCGGGTCATCACCACTTCGGCGCCCATCGCGCGCAGATGCAGCACTTTTTCACGGCTCATCTTGTCGGGGATCACCAGGATCAGCCGATAGCCCTTGAGCGCCGCGACCAACGCCAAGCCAAGCCCGGTGTTGCCCGCGGTCGCTTCAACCAACGTGCCGCCCGGCCGCAGCCGACCATCACGCTCAAACGCGTTGATCATTGCAAGCGCCGCACGATCCTTGATCGACCCGCCGGGATTTTGCCCTTCAAGCTTGGCAAACAGCCGGCAGCAGCCAGTATCGAACCGCGTCAACTCGATCAGCGGCGTATTGCCGATCAAGTCGATCACGCCCGTTGCCGGCCGTTCGTTGACATCAATTAGTTCCGCGACACTCACAACCAATCTCACAATCCTTGTTAGCGGCGGACACTTTTGGTCCGCTCCGCCTCAACAGAGCGGTCGGCAGGTCGAGCGTCAATACAGCGAACAAAGTTTGGAAAGGCGTTTGCCGCGGCAATCGTGCAGCAGCAGAATTGTGTCGCGCCAGCTCAGTGCGCAGCACAACATTCTTGCTGTGGCAGCGCCACGCTCGATGTCGGCGTGGCGATTCACGGAAAGCCCGCGGCCGCGTTACCTGAACGCCGGCATGGGCGCCTGGATCGGCCCGTCGCGGGTGATCTCATGGACCGGCACGACCCGCACATGCAGCAGGATGTTGCGCCCGGTGGAACTGTCGAGCTTGTCGTTGAGACGCGCCACCATGTCCGCCGTCAGCGGCTCGGGCGAGCGCACCACCGCAAAAGCGTTGCGCCGGCCACCCTCCGTGGTCAGCCGCACCTCGATCACGCGCGCGCCGGGCTGCGCCCGCAATCCTTCTTCGAGCACGCGCTGCACGCTGCTGCGCAGCGAACTGTCATCGATGTTCTTGCGCAGCGCATCGACCAGATAGGTGCCGAGCACCAGCAGCACCACCAGCGGCACCAGCCGCGCCGACCAGATCGCGCCGAACGAAGCATTGCTCGGCCGGGCGCGATGGCCGCGGATCAAAAACACCGCCATCGCCGCCGCGGCGATCGCGGTGAGATTGGTCAGGAACAGCAAGAACGCGCCGCCGGCGAGCTGCAGATAGCCACGCGCGATCAGAATGCCGCAGGCGGTCAGCGGCGGACAAAGCGCGGTCGCGATCGCAACGCCGACCACGGCGCCGCTGATGCGCTTGGCGAGCGCCGCGTAGGCGCCGGCCGCGCCGCCGACCAGCGCGATCATCATATCGAGCAGATTGGGTGTGGTGCGCGCCAATAATTGCTCGCTGATCGGCACATTGTCATGCAGCCAGCCAATGCCGATCCCGATCGCCACCACCCAGATCACGCCGAGCACCTCGGTCAGCAGCGCGCTGGTCAGCATCCGGCCGTCGAGTTCGGCGAGCGCGAGGCCGATGCCGAGAATCGGCCCATACAGCATCGCGATCAGCATCGCGCCGATCACCACCGCTTCCGAATTGGCGAGCAGCCCATAGCCGGCGATCAGCGTCGCCGCCGCATTCATCAGAAAATAGCTGATCGACAGCCGGGCATTGCCCGCAATCGCCTGCCGTGTCTCGGCACGGTCAAGATAGGTCTCGCCCTCGATCTGAAGCAGCGGACGCGCGCGAGGCACGACGGCCGGTCCTTGATCGGGGGCGTTCATGTCCATCGAAGCTCCCGGAGCGCCGCGCTTTGCGCCGGAGCGGAGCCCCTTGCGGCCAGGCCGAGATCGCCGCCGCGGCGCCGCAGCCGTAAGTGACGCGCCCGGCTGTGCGCGCCCGCCATTCCGTCACTCCCCGTCCGGCGTCATCGCCATGATGCGCTTGAAACGGCCGCCGCCATCGAAGATGCAGCGCAGCTTCTTCACGCCCTCGGCTTGCTTGTCGGCAGTGCCGTCGATTTCCAGGCCACCGCGCACGATGCGCGCCTCGGCGAGTGCAATCTGCGACACCGGCACGCCATACATCTTTGCCGCCTCGCGCCGGCACACCTGATGCTTGGGACTGGCGGCGACCGCCGGCGCACCGGCCGGCGTCAATTCGGCCGTCAGCTGGTAGCGGCAGCGCTCCTCGCGGCGCGCGGCATTGCGCATCAGATAGACCTGAATCTGATAAACACCGGGCTTGGTGCGATCGAGGCTGAACTGATCGCCCGCCGTCGAACCGATATGGACGGCCTCCTCGCTGCCCGGCGCGAGCACATTGAAATAGCAGGAGCCGTTGGACGGGCTGAACCGCACCTCAAGCCGCTGATCGGCCGCGGCGGCGACCCGGTAGCTGACCCCATCGCGGCCGGTGATCTCGCCCGACGCCCGCGCCGTCGTGGCGCCATTGGCAAACTCAAGGTCACGCTCGCGGTCGCTGCCATTGGCAACCCCGCCCACGGCCACGGACAACAGCAAGGCAAGCGAAAGAATGCGAAGGGTCGGCATGAGGCGCTCGTCACATCAGGTCCCGGCATTGTGACGGACAGCCTGCGCGGGAACAAGAGGGTTCCCTGCGCCCCTCCGCCGCGCCGCCGACCGCAGCTTCTACCGCAGCTTCTACCGCATCTGCTCGCCAGCGCGGGTTTGATCGCCGACCGCCGCTTGCGCACAGGCCCGCCGGCCCGCCAGCGCGGGCGATAGAACAAGTTCGCCGGATTGCCGATGCGCACAGAACATTTGTTATCGCCGCTTGTGCTGATCAGGTCGCGACTTGTTATTTTCCAAGCGCAGCCGGCGACACCTTGTCATTGCTGCGATCTCTGCTTCGATAGCGGCCAATCGACCGCGACGTTTTGCGCCAGCACGGCCCGATCGCATCGCAGCGTGATCTGTCACAATAGCACTCAGGATATTGTTGGTGAACGACGACCGAGCCATGACTGCCGACCTGATCAACCGGCGCACGTTGCTGCGCGCCGCTTCGATCAGCGTGGTGGCATTGATGATCCCCTATGCGCAGGCTGCGATGCCAGACGAGGTGGCGTCAGCCATCCGCGAGCTGATCGGCGACGCATTGCCGCGCGACAGCGGCATTGTGTTGCAGGTGCCGGAGACCGCAGAGAACGGCGCCGTGGTGCCGGTCACCGTGCTGGTCGACAGCCCAATGACCGCCGAGCGTCATGTCCGCGCCATTCACCTGATCGCCACCAAGAACCCGACCCCGGGCATTGCCAGCTTTCAGCTGACGCCCGCCGCCGGCAGGGCGCAGGTGTCGATGCGCGTGCGCCTCGCTGAAAGCCAGACGCTGCTGGTGTTTGCCGAGCACAGCGATGGCGTGGTGAGCCGCGCCGCCGCCGACATCAAGGTCAGCGTCGGAGGCTGCCTGACATGACCGCTCCCTTGACTGGCCGCCCTCGCCTCAAGCTGCCCGCCAGCGCCGCGCGGGGCGAGGTGATCGAAATCCGTACGCTGCTCGACCATCCGATGGAAACCGGGCTGCGCAAGGGGCCGGATGGCCAGCCGATCCCGCGCGACATGCTGGCAAGCTTCGTCGCGCAGGCCAATGGCGAGAGCTTTGTGCGCGTCGATTTCCGCAACGCCAGCTCCGCCCATCCTCATCTGGTGTTTTTCGCCAAAATCTCCGGTCCCACCGACTTCAACTTCATCTGGACCCATGAGGACGGCCGCACGCTCTCTGCCGCGGCGCGCGTCGAGGTGACCTAGCCCGTGGTGTACGCGCCCGTCCCCGACGATCCGCAACTGCCGCCGATCCGCATCAATCTGCTATCGGATACCCAGACGCAGCCCAGCCGGGCGATGCGCGAAGCGATGGCGGCCGCGGTGGTCGGCGACGAGCAGATCGGTGCCGACCCGACGGTGAATGCGCTATGCGATCGCGTCGCCGAGCTGCTCGGCAAGGAGGCCGCGGTGTTCATGGCGAGCGGCACGATCTGCAACATCGCCGCGACGCTGTCGCATTGCCGCGCAGGCGACGAAATTCTGGCGCATGAGAGCGCGCATATCGTCTCGCTGGAAGGCTGCACCCATGCCGCACTCGGCGGGCTGCAGATCAAAGCGCTGGCTGGCGCCGCAGGCCAGTTCACCGCGGAAACGCTGCGTGCGGCGCTGCGCCCGCCCGACCGCCATTTGGCCAAGCAGACGCTGGTCAGCGTCGAGCAGACCACCAATCTCGGCGGCGGCACGATCTGGAGCCTGGCAGCACTGACCGAGATCGTCGGCATCGCCAAAGCCCACGGCCTTGCCACCCATATGGACGGCGCCCGGCTGCTCAATGCCTGCGTCGCCAGCGGCGCATCGCCGCGCGCGATGGCCACCGGCTGGGACTCGGTGTGGCTCGACTTCAGCAAGGGGCTCGGCGCGCCGCTCGGCGCCGTGCTGGCCGGCTCGCGTGCGTTCATCGACGAAGTGTGGCGCTGGAAGCAGCGGCTCGGCGGCTCGCTGCGACAGGCCGGAATCTGCGCCGCCGCCTGTCTCTATGCGCTCGACCACCATGTCGAACGGCTCGCCGACGATCATCGCCATGCGCGGCTGCTGGCCGACGGCCTCGCCGCGATCGGCGGCATCACGGTGCAGCGGCCGCACACCAATCTGGTCTATTTCGAGCTCGCCGGCAGCGCGCTGTCGAACGCACAACTGGTGACCGCGCTGCGCGAACGCGGCGTGCTGCTGTCGATCATGGGCGGACGACTGCGGGCCTGCACCCATCTCGACGTCACGGCCGCCATGATCCACGACACGCTGCACATCATCCGCGATCTGCTGGCTGGCGCTGACAGGCTGCCGATCGCGCAGCCTGCCCTTGGTTGACGCCACTCGCGGCGCTCACGCTGTTTACGCCATCGTGCTGGCGCGCACCACGGTGGTGTAGGTGCGTTCGATCAGCTGCAACGCGCCGCGATAGCCGACATAAGCGCGCGACAGCACCACCTCGTCGGTGCACGGATAGCCGATCTCGACCAGCGGCGCGCCGATCTGATCGGCAAGCGCCGCCTCCCAGGTCGAGCCGAACACGATCGGCAACTGGCCGGTATAGTCGCGGGCCCGAACCAGCTCGTGAATGCGATGGCCATCCTGCTCGAACAGCGGCTCGGCACCGACATGGTCGGCCAGCGCGCGATATTGCTGCTGAATCCGTTCGCGGAATTCGTTCGGCGGATTTTCGGTGATCACGAACGGTCCTGGATGAAGCCCGAGCTGCTCGACCAGGAAACTGGCGACCGACAGATTGTAAGCGCTCTCGCTGATCACGATCGCCTGCGACGGCAGCTGATACTGGCTGGTCTGGCCGGCATAGAAACAGGCGAAATCACGCAGATAGACGTAATGCTCCTGTTCCTCCTTCGCGATGAAGGCTTCGGCGCGAGCGCGGTCGAGCCCGGCGAACTCCACCACACGGCGCAAAAAGGCGCTGGTCGCCTTGGCGCCGATCGGAATGGTCGGCTCGTGTAGCAGCGGCTGATCGAACTTTTCCTGAAGATGCGTTGCAGTGGAAAGCCCAAGCCATGGCGACAGCACCAGATTGAACTGAGCCCGCGGGATCGCGCGCCATTCGCTGACGCCGCGCGACGCCGGCCCAAACAGGATGTTCACCTCAAGGCCGATGCCCTCCAGAATGCGCCGTATCTCCGTCAAATCACCGCGCCAGAATGGGTTCTGGTACGGCAGCAACGACCAGACGTTGACCAGCCCAGGCTGTTTGTCCACTTTGTCATCGCCGACGAACTGATCGATGATCGCGCGAATGACGCTCTCGTGCCCGGTAAAATTATTGCCGCGATAGCCGCTGGTCTCGGCCACCACGATCGGCACGCCGCGCTTCTGATAGCGGCGCACCACGCTGCCGACATCATCGCCGACCAGACCAGGAATGCAGCCGGTCTGCACCACGAACAGATCGGCCTCCATCACCTTCAAGGTCGAGGCGATCAACTCGTCGAGCCGGTCGGCGCCGCCAAAGATCACTTCCTGATTGCCGAGATTGCTGCTCGGCACATGGAATTCGCCGCCCTGATAGCCGTTGATGCCAGATAGCGCATGGAATTGCTTGGTGGCGCAGCCCGGCCCGCAATGGGTGATCGGAATCGCGCCCGGAATGGCGATCACGCTGGCCAGCGCGCCCAGGCTGCAGCCATAGCGTACCTGCTCGATCGCACCCGGCGAACTGCAGAACTCACCGGACGAGGCGGATGGATTAGTCACAGGAGAGAGCATCGAAAGGTCTTTCTTCACGCCGGTTCAGTGATTGCCGCATAGGGGTTGGTCTCTGCGAGCCACCACGGCTGGTAGGGGAACGAACTATGCGCGGCGATGTCGTCGTAAAATCGCTTGCGCGGCAGCACGCGCAAAATGGCGCGGCCGATGGTGAGCAGCCCCTCATAACCGAGGCCGTCATTGGAATAGAAAATCGGCAGCACGGGAATGCCCATGCGCCCGGCCAGCACGGCGAGCGTGCCGGTGTGGCGGCAGATCACAAAATCCGGCTTGGCGCGCAGCAAGGCGGCGTGCGCCTGAAAATGCTGATCGGGGCTGACGGTGTAGTTCGGCACGTCGCCCCAGGTTTCGACCAGATGGCCGAGCGAATCCTGCTGCGGATCGCCGGAATCGGCAATCGGGTCGTGATGGAACGAGAACGCATCGTCGACCGTGACGCCGAGCTCGCGCAAATCCGCGAGCAGCCCGTGGGCGAACGCCGCGCCGGCCGCGACAAAGCCGCGCTTGCCCTTCAACGCCTGGCGCAGCCGCTCTAGTTCGGGCGCGATCCGGGCGCGCTCGCTCGTGATCACCGCCTCGACCTTGTCCTCGGTGCCGGTCAGCTTGGCGATGTCGCGCAGCCAATTGTCGGTGGCATCGAGCCCATAGGGCAGCGGCGCCCTCACCTCCGGCACGCCGAATTCCTGTTCGAGCCCGGTGGCGAGATAGGACAGCACGAAGCACATCGTCACGGTCGCCGCCGCTTCCGACATCTGCGCCAGCCGCTCCAGCGTATTGCCGCCCATCACCAGATTGACGCGCAGCCCGAGCGGTCCGAGCAAAGGCGTGAACACATCCGGCCCGCCGAGATGGATGACGTTGATCAGATCCGGCTGCTTGGTCGGCGGCTGCGGCACCAGGCGCCGCAAGATGCCGTGCTCGATCACATCCCAGCCGCTCGACCAGTGCTTTGACTTAAAGCCCTCGCAGTGCAGCGTCACCACCGGGATGCCGATCTCGTCCTCGACGCGCTTGGCGGCGCCATCGACGTCGTCGCCGATGATGCCGGTGGCGCAGGAGGTGGCGACGAAGATCACCCGCGGCTTGTGCCGTTCAAAAGCATCGCGAATGGTCTGTTCCAGCCGCTCGACGCCGCCGAACACCATGTCCTGCTCGCCAAGATTGGTGCAGATCGATTTCGGGTCTTCCAGCTCCCAGCCGCGCCGCGCAGCAAGATCGCGATAATAGCGCGCGGTGAAGGATTGGCTAGCCGCGCAGCCGATCGGCGAATGCTGCACCACCACCGAGTCCTGAATGATGGTGGCATTGGTGACCGCGATATGCTCGGCGCACATCGAGGCTTGCGCAAACGGCGTCGATTGTTCGCACAGCCGGCGCCCGCCATTGTCACAGCCCTTGTTGCAGCCATAGGTGAACGCCGAGTCCTTGACCAGCTGATCGGCGCGGCCCTCCCATTGGGTGATGGTGCCGAGCCGCTGGTCGCGGGTTTCGACCTGCGGATTCTTCAGATTGAGCGGCATACGATACGCCTCGTGTTGGGATGGATTTTGTCAGGCCTGATCGAGCGCCTGAGCGATGTCGGCGATGATGTCATCGACGCTTTCGATGCCGATCGACAGCCGCACATAGCCGGGCGTGACGCCGGCCGCGAGCTGCTGCTCAGGCGAGAGCTGCGCATGGGTGGTCGATGACGGATGGATCGCGAGGCTGCGCGCGTCGCCGATATTGGCGACGTGGAACAGCAGCTGCAGCGCGTCGATGAAGCGGCGCCCGGCAGCAAAGCCGCCCGGCAGCTCAAAGCCGACCAGCGCGCCATAGCCGCCCTTGAGATACGTATCGGCGCGGCGCCGAACCTCGCCGCTCTGCTGCCCGGGATAGATCACGCTCTCGACCTTGGGGTGCTCGGCGAGATAATCGGCGACCCGCGCAGCGCTTGCAGTCTGCTGGCGGATGCGCAGCGGCAACGTCTCGACGCCCTGGATCAGCTGAAAGGCATTTTGCGGCGACAGCGACGGGCCAAGATCGCGCAGCAAGCCGGCACGGGCGGCAAACGCATAGGCAATCGGCCCAAACGGCCGGGCAATGTCGAGCCAGTTGCGGCCGTTATAGGACGGATCAGGCCCGGTGATCAGCCGATGGCGATCGGCAAACTGCTCCCACGGAAACTGGCCGCTATCGATGATCACCCCGCCGATGGTGGTGCCATGGCCGCCGATATATTTGGTGGCGGAATGCACCACCACCGCCGCGCCATGATCGATCGGCCGCGCCAGTAGCGGCGCCGCGGTGTTGTCGATGATGAGCGGAATGCCAAAGCTGCGGCCGATCTCAGCCACCTCGCGGATCGGAAACACGTGCAGCTTCGGATTGGCCAGCGTTTCGCCAAAATACAGCCGGGTGCGATCGTCAGTCGCGGCGCGGAATGCCTCCGGATCGGCCGGATCGACGAAGCGCGCTTCGATGCCAAACTGCTTCAGCCGGTTGGCGAAGAAATTCCAGGTGCCGCCGTAAAGATCGGTGCCGGTGACGATGTTGTCGCCAGCCTGCACCAGCGTCAGCACCGACAGCGCCACCGCGGCCTGCCCCGAGGCCAGCGCCACCGCGGCGGCGCCGCCTTCAATCGCAGCGAGCCGCTCCTCCAGCACACGCGCGGTCGGATTGCCGGTGCGCGCATAAACGAAGCCGAACTCCTGAAAATTGACCAGCCGGTCGGCGCGTTCGGTGCTCTGCAGATCGAACGAGGTGCTCTGATAGATCGGCACCTGAGTTGCGCCAGTGGCCGGGTCGGCACGAAACGAGCCGCCATGCAGCGCAAGCGTGTCGATATTGCCAGGATTGAACGGCGGCACGGTTCGGAGTGACATAACCTATTCCTTGAGAACCACAGGGCCAGAATTAGACTTGGGCCGAACGCTTGCTGCGCGCGATGCGATGATTGACGGCGCGGGCCACGGCGTCGCCGATCAGCTGCACGCTCTGCACGATCACCACCAGCACCACGACCACCGCCACCATCACTTCGGGCATGAACCGCTGATAGCCGTAGCGCACGCCGAGATCGCCAAGGCCGCCGCCGCCGACCGTACCGGCCATCGCCGAGTAACTGATCAGGCTGACCAGCGCGACGGTTTGGCCTGCGACGATGCCCGGCAAAGCTTCGGGGAAAATCACGCGGGTGATGATCTGCAGCGGTGAAGCGCCGATCGCCTCGGCGGCTTCGATCAAACCGCGATCGACTTCACGCATCGCGCTTTCGGCGAGGCGCGCGAACAGCGGCGTGATGGCCACGGTGAGCGGCACGATCGCCGCGCTGGTGCCGACTGAGCTGCCGGACACGAAGCGCGTGAATGGAATGATCGCCACCATCAAGATGATGAACGGCGTCGAGCGGATCAGATTGATCGCGACGCTCAGGATGCGATTGAAGATCGGCGCCGCCAGAATGTGGCCCGGCGCCGTGACCACCAACAGCACACCGAGCGGCAGGCCGAGCGCGGTGGACACCAGTGCTGCGACCGAGACCATGTAGGCGGTCTCTTGCAGCGACTCAACGAGCAGCGCTGTGACGGCGGGTGACAGCAGATCGAATGGCATGACCAATCACTTCCACAGTTAATCCGAGCGAGGCGAGATAGGACAACAGGTCGGGCAGCTTTGCGCCGGCGCCGCCCGCAACCAGGGTCAACACTCCAAGCGGCCGCTCGGCGACATAGTCGATCCGGCCATGCAAAATGTTGGGCTGGAGCTGAAACTGCGTCACCAGCGCCGCGACGATCGGCTCGTGCGCGGCTTCACCAGTGAACACGATGCGTAGCACCGGATCGCTCTCCGCTACCGGCTCCGGCAGCAGCTGGCTGGCGACCACGGGCGGCAGTTCATGCGCGACCAGCCCGGACAGGAACGAGCGCGCCACCCTTGATTTCGGAAACGCCAGCACGTCGAAGGTGGCGCCCTCCTCCACCAGCCGGCCATGATCGAGCACCGCTACCCGCGTCGCGATGTCTCGCACCACATGCATCTCATGGGTGATCAGCACGATGGTGAGGCCGAGCTTGCGGTTGATGTCGCGCAGCAGCGCCAGGATCTGTTCGGTGGTTTCTGGATCGAGCGCCGAGGTCGCTTCATCGCACAGCAGCACCGAAGGATTGAGCGCGAGCGCCCTGGCAATGCCGACCCGCTGCTTCTGCCCGCCCGACAATTCCGACGGATAGGCATCGGCCTTGTGTGCCAGCCCCACCAGTTCCAGCAGCGGCGGAATCCGGCGCGCGATCTCAGCCCGGCTGAGACCGGCGACCTTGAATGGCAGCGCCACATTGCCGGCCACCGTGCTCGATGACAGCACATTGAAGTGCTGAAAGATCATGCCGATGTCGCGGCGCGCGGTGCGCAGCGCACGGCCGTACAGATTGGTGATCTCGCGGCCCGAGACCAGCACCCGGCCAGCGCTCGGCCGCTCCAGAGCATTGATGCAACGCACCAGCGTGCTCTTGCCCGCGCCCGAGCGGCCGATGATGCCGTAAATGTCGCCGCGGTCGATCGTCAGCGACACATCGTCCAGCACCGCGCCCGCCACCCCCGGAAAGCGCTTGGTCAGCCGTTCGATCTGGATCGCCGGCGCATCCGCCCGCCCGATCGCCGACGTCGCGCCCGCTTGGAACTCGGTGATCGGGACGATGGCGTTCATGCCGTCACCAGCCCACGACGACGTTGTTGTTGAACTTCGTCTCGATAAAGGCCTTCACTTCCGGCGACTGATAGCTTTCCACCAGGGTTTTGACCCAGGGCTTGTCGGCATTCTTGCGGGCAACACCGATCAGGCAGAAATAGTCGGAATGCTGATCCTCGATCAGCAGCGCGTCACGGTTCGGCACCAAGCCGGCGCTGAGCGCGAAGAACGAAGTGATCACCGAGAAGTCGACATCCTCCAACGAGCGCGGCAATTGCGCGGTCTCCATGGTGAGGATCTTGACCTTCTTGGGATTGTCGATGAGGTCCAGTTCCGTGGCGTTATAGCTGACGCCCGGCTTGAGCTTGATCACGCCGCCCGCTTCCAACAATTTCAGCGCCCGGCCGCCATTGGTGGGATCGCTCGGGATCGAGATGCGCGCGCCGACCGGCAGCTCCGCCACCGACTTGTGTTTGCGCGAATAGCCGGCCATCGGCATCAGCACCGTGCGGCCGACCGCCACCAGATCGAGATTGCGCTCGCGCTTCTGCTGCTCGAAATAAGGCGTATGTTGGAAGGCATTGGCTTCCAGTTCGCCGTGATTGGTGGCGACGTTGATCAAGGCGCTATCCGAAAACTCGACCACTTTGATGTCGAGCCCCTTGGCCTTGGCGACTGGAATGACCGACTCGACGATCTGGGCATGCGGGCCGCTGCTGACGCCGATCCGGATGGTCTCGGCGCTGGCCGGCGACAGCAGGGAGATCAAGGCAGCGACAGCAGCAGAAACGACAGTGCAACGCATTGCGGTCATGGTCCTTACAAGAGTAAGATTCATGGAATGATGATCAGTCGGGCGGTCTTGGCAGCGCTGCCGCATCACGCGGTCATGACGCCGCCTTCCAATTCAGGCCCTCGCGCCAGCGCGCCAGCCGCTGCACGGCCTCCTGCAACGTCTGATCAGATTTGGCGAAGCAGAACCTGATGTGACTATGGACGTTGCGCGCGTCGTAGAACGCCGAGATTGGGATCGCGGTGACACCGGCCTCGCGCGTGATGCGCCGGCACAGCGCATAATCATCGCCGGCCTCCGGCAGCTGGTCTATGGCTGCCACCGCAAAATAGGTCGCGGCGACATCGCCAACGGCAAAGCCCGCCTGTCGCAAACCACCGACCAGCAGGTCGCGGCGGCGCGTCATGTCGCGGCGCAGCCCGTCGAAATAACTGTCTGGCAGGTTCAGTCCGAATGCCACTGCGGCTTGCAGCGCCGGCGGTGTCGTGAAGGTGACGAATTGATGCGCCTTGGCGATCGGCTTCAGCAGTTTAGCATCGGCAGTGACATAGCCGACTTTCCACCCCGTCACCGAAAAGGTTTTTCCGGCCGACCCGATCCGCACCACCCGGTCGCGCACTTCCGGAAACGACAACAGCGTCTCGTGGCGGCGGCCATCATAGATGAGATGCTCATAGACCTCGTCGCAGATCGCCACGAGATCATATTTCAGCAGCAGCGCAGCGATCCCGGCCAGTTCCTCGCGCGAAAACAGCTTGCCGATCGGATTCATCGGCGTGTTCAGCACGATCGCGCGGGTGCGCGGCGTGATCGCCGCTTCCAGTCGGTCGAGCGGCAGTTGCCAGTCTGGCGGATCAAGCCGCACTTGCACCGGCGTGGCACCCGCCCGGCGAATGATGGTCGGATAGCTGTCGTAAGCGGGCTCGAGCAGGATGATCTCATCGCCAGGCTCCAGCAGCGCCAGAAAGCAGTCAGCGAGCGCCTCGGTGGCCCCCGAGGTGACCAGCACCTCGCGCTCCCAATCGATGTCGAGCCCAAGCCATCGTTTGGCATTGTCGGCCACCGCTTGGCGCAGCGCCGGCAATCCCATCATGGGCGGATATTGATGGGGCCCCTCGCGCAGCGCGCCGATTGCGGCTTCAATCAACTCCGCAGGTTCAAGGCCAATTTCCGGAAAGCCCTGTCCAAGATTGATGGACTTCACTTCGGCCGCAAGCCGCGACATCGATTCAAAAATCGAGGTCGTTGTTACGCCAAATACGGAATTCGCCATTGCATGATCCTGAGCATCTACCCGACTGCTGATAATTGGCCAGTCGTTGCAGTGCTCAAATGCTAGATAGCGCGCGCACCATTTTCAATCAGCAGGCCTAGAACGATCATTCGTTTTACGCGGTGATGAAGGAATGCCATTCGATAGTTTTGGCAAATGAGAAACGCGTCCTGTTTTCGCGACAATTTGTCAGCAATGATCAGCTGTGGTCCACATCCAATCATCACCGACTCCTACCGCGCGCCGACAACCGATCATCCAATCAATCGATAACTACTCGCAGCGCATGATTTCTCTCTCCCTGCTGCGCTTGGCAGCACAGCGTTATCGATCAAGCCGCTCACGGAGCAGCGCGGTTGCTATTTTCATCGGCACCTCGACATCACGTTGTCCAATACTCATCATCGGCGGCCCAACGACATGGAGCCGCTATCGATGACTGCATCACCTTCGCCGCTGCCCGTAATCGATCTCAGCCGATTCGACGGCGACGCCGCACAACGCACCGCACTACTGAACGAGGTCAGAGCGGCCGCCTTCGGCCCCGGCTTCTTCTATCTGGTCGGCCACGGCATTGCCGACGACCTGATCCGTGCTGTGCTGGCGGCGTCGCGCCAGTTCTTTGCGCTGCCTGAGGCCGACAAGCTGGCGATCGAGATGGTCAACTCGCCGCATTTCCGCGGCTACACCGGGGCCGGGCTGGAATTGACCCGCGGCCAGCAGGATTGGCGCGAGCAACTCGATATCGGTACAGAGCATGAAGCAACGGGCGTCAGCCGCGATGCGCCTGCCTGGGCCCGGCTGCAAGGGCCGAACCAATGGCCCGCCGCGCTGCCCGAGCTGAAACCGCTGCTGCTGCGCTATCAGTCCGAGGTCACGGCGCTCGCCATCAAGGTGCTGCGGGTCTTCGCGGTCGCGCTCGGCCAGCCCGAGCAGGTTTTCGAGCCGATTTACGCACCCGCGCCCCATCAACTGCTCAAGCTGATCCGCTATCCGGGCCGCGCCGCAGGCAGCAGCGATCAGGGCGTCGGCGCTCATAAGGACTCCGGCTTTGTGACGATCCTGCTGCAAGACGTGGTCGCCGGCCTTCAGGTCGAGACCGAGCAAGGCTGGATTGACGCGCCGCCTTTGCCCGGCTCGTTCGTGGTCAATATCGGCGAACTGCTCGAACTCGCGTCGAATGGCGCATTGCGTGCCAATGTGCATCGCGTGGTGTCGCCGCCTGCCGACACTGACCGGCTCTCGGTGGCTTTCTTCCTCGGTGCGCGGCTCGATGCCACCGTGCCGGTGCTGACACTGCCGAGTGAACTCGCGGCGCACAGCCGGGGCGTCACCCAGGATCCGCGCAACCCGCTGTTTCGCGAGGTCGGCCGTAACTATCTGAAAGGCCGGCTGCGCTCGCATCCCGATGTCGCGCGCAAGCACCATGCCGATCTGCTCAACGAGTTCGACCGGACGCCTGAACTGGTGGCGGCCGGCGACTGACGGATCGCAACACATGCGAACGGCAACGCGAGCTGATTTCGTCTGGCTCGCTTAGCTTCGATCACGCGCGGAGATGTTGTTTTTAGATAATGTCGCCGCGCGTCGTCCCACGATGCTTTGCGTAGCATCGAACATCACTCGCGGTCACCGCTGATAGAACAGCGTTGATGCCTGGCCTGAAACAACGAAAGCCATTCCTCCGCAAGATGCGCTACCTACCAATGATCGGGCGCAGTCTCACACATTCAGGCCGCGCTTGGCACTCGCTCACACAGAAGTCGTTCGCATGGGGTTTTCGCCGACAATGACCACGCCGCTTCGGGTCGCAATCGCAACCGGCGACGGCGTCGCTGTCACCGAGCATTTCGGTTTTGCCAGCCAGTTTGAGATCTGGGATGTCGGCTCGGCGAAGCCGCAGCTGATCGAAATCCGCAAGAACGTCGCGGCGTGCGGTGCCGACCGCAGCCTCGATCAACGCGACCCGATGGATGTGTCGGTTGATCTCGTCGCTGATTGCCGCGCCGTCGTGGTCGCCAAGATCGGCGAATGCGCCATCAATCGTCTCACCAAGCTCGGCATCTTCGCATTCGAGAGCGACGACCCGGTCGATGCCACGCTGCGCGAGCTTGCCGATAGCCATTTGTTGCGGGAGCGCGCCGCGTCATGACCGAAGGCAGCAGTCCGTCGTCGCAAGTATTGCGCACACAGCTCGCAACGCCAGCCTTTCCACGGCTGGAAGGACGCCATCCCTGCTTCAGCACCACTGCGGAAGGCCACGCGCGCAGCGCCCGGCTGCATCTGCCGGTCAGCCCGGGCTGCAATATCGACTGCTCGTTCTGCAAACGTGATTTCAATCGCCGCGACCAGCGTCCCGGCGTTGCTATCCGGTTGCTAACCCCAGACCAGGCGGTCGGCATCGTCGAGCGCGCGCTCGCGCTGTGCCCGACGCTGTCGGTGGTCGGCATCGCCGGCCCCGGCGATCCGCTGGCGACGCCCCATGCACTCGATACATTCCGGCGGGTTCATGCCCGCTGGCCGGACTTGATCCTGTGCCTGTCCACCAATGGCTTGATGCTGCCGCAGCGCATCGACGAAATCGCTGCCGCTGGCGTGTCGACGCTGACTGTCACCGTCAACGCCGTCGATCCGGCCATTCAGGCGCAGATCACGCCCAAAATCGCGTGGCAGCGGCGCCGGCTGGATGGCATCGCCGCGGCCGAACGGCTGATCGCGAACCAGCTGGAAGGCATCGCCCGCGCGGCCGCGCTCGGCATGACCATCAAGATCAACACCGTGCTGATTCCCACGGTGAATGACGATCACATCGATGAAGTCGCCGCGCAGGTCGCTGCTGCGGGCGCGCGCATGATCAACATCATCCCGCTGATTCCGCAGCACCGCTTTGCTGATCTGCCGGCACCGAGCTTGATGGCGCGCTATGTCGCCCGCGCCGACGCCGAGCGTCATCTGCGCGTGTTTTCGCACTGCCAACGCTGCCGCGCCGATGCCTGCGGCATCCCCGGCGTCAACGATTACACCGCTCTGCTCTATGGCGACGACATCGTTGCCGAACCGACCTTTTCCCACGGCTGACACTGCCGCCCACATCCAATAAGGAGACGCCGACCATGGCCAAGAAACTGAAGCAGATCGCCATCTATGGAAAAGGCGGCATCGGCAAATCGACCACCACATCCAACATCAGCGCGGCGCTGGCGGAAGCCGGCTACAAGGTGATGCAATTCGGCGCCGACCCGAAGGCTGACTCCACCAACACGCTGCGGGGCGGCGCCTATATTCCGTCGGTGCTCGATCTGCTCGGCGAGCGGCGCCGGGTCGATGCCTATGAGGCGATCTTTCAGGGCTTTGGCGGCATCTATTGCGTCGAAGCCGGCGGGCCGCAGCCCGGCGTCGGCTGCGCGGGCCGCGGCATCATCACCGCGGTCGAACTGCTGAAGCAGCAGCGCGTGTTCGAGGAGCTGGATCTTGACTATGTGATCTACGACGTGCTGGGCGACGTGGTGTGCGGCGGCTTTGCGGTGCCGGTGCGCGAAGGCATCGCCGAACACGTGTTCACGGTGTCGTCGTCGGACTTCATGGCGGTGTATGCCGCCAACAACCTGTTCCGCGGCATCGAACGGTTCTCGAATTCCGGTGGCGCGCTGCTCGGCGGCATCATCGCCAATTCGATCAATACCGACTTCCAGCGCGCCGTGATCGACGATTTTGCTGCCCGCACCGCAACGCCGATCGTGCAATATGTGCCGCGCTCGCTCACCGTGACCCAGGCCGAACTTTCCGGCCGCACCACCATCGAAGCCGCACCGCAATCGGCGCAGGCCGATGTCTATCGCGAGCTGGCGCGGCGCATCGCCGAGCACACCCACTCGAAAGTGCCGACCCCGCTCAATCCGCAGCAGCTGCGCGACTGGTCCTCGCATTGGGCCGATCACTTGGTTGCGGCGGAACGCGCCGAAGCCGAACGCAGCCGCGAGGTGGCGTGATGCGCGCGCCACGGCGCGCGCTTTCGCCGACATTGATTGCAGCAAAGGACAATTGTGATGGCTACATTGATTTTTGAAGACGGACGGCAAGCGACCGCCGACGAGATTGCCGCCCTTGCCAAAACGCATCGTATCAAGGTCGAGCATCGGCCGGTGCCCGCCACGCTGGCGCCATGGCTCGCACGCGATTTACTCGACGACGCCACGATTGCGCAGCTGCTGAACGAGATTGCCAAGGATGATCGCTATCCGTCGCGCGATCTGATCGTGCTGCATCCCGATCGGCCCGACAATGAGCAGCTCGCCAGCAAGTTTGAAAATTGGCATCGCCATCCCGGTGACGAGATCCGCCATATTCTCGATGGCGGCGGCGTCTTTGGCGTGATCGTTGATGGCAAGCGCGCCGACCTCCATGTTGGGCCCGGCGATTTCATCGTGGTGCCGGCGGGGCTTGAGCACAATTTCCGCCTCACCTCCGAACGCCGGCTCAAGGCGCTGCGCTATCTCAGCGGCTCTTATGGCTGGTTGGCGGAGTTCACCGGCCGTGCGGCGTAAGCAGCGGCGGCGCGCACCGCTGCGCAACGACCACGCCTGCGGCGGCCCAGCCGATTGCCGCCGCGGCGACGACCTAGAACATCGTCACTGAACTGAGCCGTGCAGCCAAAATGGTTTGCTACCCATCACGCCGATCGAGAGGTGCACTTTGCTTTCTTCGCGGCCTGGTTGCCATTGCCTGCCACCTCGATCAGCATGGATGATATCGACCAGAAGCGATGAGGGATTCCGTGTCTTCGCAAGCGGCCCATGCGGCTAATATCATCGATCTGAGCAGCTATCGCGAACAACGCAAGGCGCGGCAACGAGCGCAGGCCCGCTGGCCTGCATCGCTGCCGCTGGCCCAGCCCTATGTGGCCATGCCGTTCATGATTGGCTACTGGCCCTGGATGATGACGCCCGTGCTGCTGTTCGCAGCAGCGCGGCCGGCTGAGGCGCGGCATGACTGACGCGAGTTTCCGGCTTGGGCCGGATGGCGATGCCGATGGTGGCCCGCTGTCGATCGATCTGCCGGCGATCGTTGCCAAAAATCTGCGGCGCTTGCGCGTCAAGCAAGGCCATTCTCTGGAACGGCTCGCCAAGCAATCCGGCGTCAGCCGCGCCATGCTCGGCCAGATCGAAACCGGCAAGAGCACGCCGACCATCAGCCTGCTCTGGAAGGTGGCAACGGCGCTCGGCGTGCCCTTTGCGCGGCTGATCGCCACCGACAGCGCTCATCACCCGCAGGTGCTACGCCGCAGCGACGCCAAGCTGCTGTCGTCAAGCCAGGGCCAATTCACCTCGCGCGCGCTGTTTCCGTTCGACGGCGAACGCCAGGTGGAATTTTACGAGCTGCGGCTGGCGCCGCTGCATCGTGAACATGCCGAACCGCACGCCACCGGCACGCGCGAAAATCTGGTGGTCGCCAAGGGCGCGGTGGAAATCATCATTGGCACGGAACGGCCGGTGGTGCTCACCGAGGGCGACGCCATCCTGTTCGACGCCGACGTGCCGCACAGCTATCGCAATCTCGGCACCGAAGATGCGTTGCTGTTTCTGGTGATGACCTACGTCGAAGCGGTCGGCTGATCAGCACCAAAAGGCCGGCAGATCGCCGGCCTTTCGCGCTGGTCATTCATGGGCCGCTCAATCAATGCGCCGCTCAGGCTTTCGCGGCCATCATCCCCATCATGGTCATGCCGCCGCAGTTCATCATCATCGGCATGCCGTTGCCCATCATGGTCATCATGGTCTGGCAGCACTGCATGAACATGTCCTTCATCGCCGGGTCCATCGGCGCCATCTCGCAGGTCATCATGCCGTTCGGCGCCATGTTGCAGGTCATCTTGCACATCATCATCGGCATCGGCATCGCCATCCCCGGCATGGCCAAGCCCGGCATCATCATCGGCATGCCGCCCATCATCGGGTTCATCATCATGGGATTCATCATCATCGGGTTCATGCCACCCATCATCGGCATCATGGGCATCATCTGCATCGCGGTGTTCATGGCTCTCTCCATCATTGGCGACGAACTGTTCTTCGTCGGTGTTGATTGAGAGTAGGACTCGCCCCAGTTCACCTCAATAACGAACAAATTGCGCGCGTCGCTTTCCTCCAACAAACTAGCTGACACGGCAATGCAGCGGACGCGCTGTCCGCTATCTTGGAGAGCCATCCGTTATCTTGGAGGCCCGCGCCTTCGCCGCACCGTTCGGCCAGGCTACTGAGGCGACTCACGCACGCTCTTAGCATGATCACCGCCGCTCTCAGTTGCGCGTAGTCCGCGCATTCGCTGGTGGCGCGCCAGGAAGCATGAAACGTACGTTGTACGAGTAACAACGGAAATTCATGTCAGCTTCGATGCGCTATCAAAGACGTGCACTCCTTCAAATACCGCAGGCACAACGACAGCAGATGGCACCTCTCACCAATTTGGACGAAGCTGCGGCGCAGTCTCCAGCCGCCTCTCCCTCTTCGCTGCGCTTCGACGCGCGCCGCTATTTCGGCGTTGGCGAATTGCGCTACATCCGCGACGAAATCGACATTGAACTCGCCGATCGCGCCTATCTTCCTGACTTGAACGATTTGCAGCGCGACTGGGTGGCGAGCGTGGCGGCGCCCGCGTTCCGCGTGCTCGCGCACCGGCGTGGCACGCCGCGCGCCTTCGCATCGATCGGCACCGGCTCCGGCGTCGATGCGCTGGCCGCGATCGAGATCCTCGGCGCACAGGTGATCGGCATCACCGATCTGTTCGCAGACGTGGTCGATGCCGCCGCGCGCAATGTCCGTCGCAATATCCGCCCCGGCATCGAGATCGCGCTGCACGCTGGCGCGGGTGATCTGCTGGCGCCGCTGGGGCCGAGCGGCGAACAATTCGACGTCATCTATGAAAACCTGCCGAATTTGCCGGTCGATGACACAAGGCAGATCGAGCGCGACAAGACCAGCGCGGCGTTTCTGGCACCGCGCACCGAGCCGATCCCCGGCTTCGTCACCGATTGGCTGCTGACCATGCATTATCTGGCGCTGGTGCAGGCACGCGAAGCGCTCGCGCCGGGCGGCGTGGTGCTGTCAACGATCGGCGCCCGGCTGCCACTCGAACTCTTGACCCGCATGGCGCGCGCCGCCGGGCTGACGCCGCGCGTACTGACCTATGGCTGGAAGCTGCAGGCCGACGCCGACGATGTGATCTCAACTTATGCGCAATGGGAGCGCCAGGGGCTGGGCCCGTTCCGATTCTATGGCGCCGAGGCGCTGACCGCGGCGTTCGCCGATCTCGATCCGGGCGAAGCGGGCGATCACGCCGCCACCATCGAGGCCAGCCTTGCCGGCGAGCAATTGAGCGCGGTGGCGGCATGGCAGGCCTATCGCTCCGGCGCACGGATCGGCCACACCTATGTCGTGCTGCAATCCGGGCTCGGCTAGATGACGGACATTGCCCACTCCGCGCAGCTCACGGCGCTGCTGGCGGCGCTGCGCCGCGCCTTTGTCGGGGAAGCCCGCCCAGAGGGCGCGGCCGGCGACGAACTGCACCGCGTCGCAAAGCTGATCGCCGCCGCGGATGAGCAGCCCGGGCCGCTGCGCCCGACATCGCATCCGGTGACAGCGCATCTGCCAGAGGTGCTGGCGCGCGCCGAGCCGCGCGTGCCGGAGCTCGCGGCTGCGCTGCGCCCGATCGCCAGCGCGTTGCCGTGGCGCTATGGCTATGCGCCGCGCGCCGATGCCCCTGGCCTCGAATCTGCGATGGCATGGGCCGAGCTGATCGGACCGCTGGCGCCGATCGTCAGCACAAAAGTGTGCTTCGGCCTGACGCTGATCGGGCCGCACAGTTTTTACCCGCCGCATCGCCACCCCGCGGTCGAGCTGTATCGGATCGTGGTCGGCGAGCCGCTATGGACGGTGGCGACCAGCACCTCGCCCCAAAACCCCGGCGCGCTGATCTTTCACGACCGCGATGTGGTGCATGCGATGCGCACCGGCGCCGCGCCGCTGCTCGCGATCTATTCCTGGACCGGCGATCTCAACACCGCGTCCGTGTGGGCGTAACAGGTCCGCACGGCGCATGCGCGCGCGGCGCTCGCAGCGCCGTGCAGCCAGCCTGAATGGGGGTTAAGCCCTGCGCGCTGAGCATGACAACAACCATGCTTCAACGGAGAACAGTCCAGCAAAATGCCGGGCACCGTGACAACAGCCGGTCTGACGGTGTCAGATCGAATGTCAGATACTATGATCGGAATTTATCGATTTTGCGGGGGAAGCCAAGATCATCAGTGTCTTAGCTTGGTGGGCGCACTAGGGCTCGAACCTAGGACCCGCTGATTAAGAGTCCCGCGTTATCCAAATCTGTTCAGTTACTTAGCTGCAAACCAATTCAATTTCGATGTCTTGAAAACACTTCGGAATTTCTCCCGGTGCAAACCAATCCGGAAGATAACAACTACATCGCCGATTTGTTGTTATGTTGCTGAATTGCGATTAATTCGTTTGTGTTTTCAATGACTTACGACGATTCAAGACTTGTTTGCGACGGTGAGTCGTGCTTTCCTTCGCCATGACCAATCAAGGTTAGAAGGAGGGTGAACTGATGGATGAGATGTGCAACGTTCACTTGCTAAATATGCCGAGCTGGCGGTTTAGCGGCCCGCACGCGCTGCGAGAAAACCGCAACCACGCCAGAAAATACGAGCGCGCCATTCGGAATTACGCCGAGACCGGCGACGACCGTAAGCTGATCCGGGCGCTTGCTCAGCTAGATTACGATGCCGAGGAAATTTTGTGGCACCTGGAACGCCCCGGCGAAACGATGCCGCACAGCTTTGCTTCGATATACGACACGGCCGCGCGGAATTATTATGGGCCGCTTTATGATGCGCTCAACGAAACATTGCCCTGAACATTTCCGGCGTCAGCGTTTCGGCGGTGTACCGCTGATCCGCTGACTTCCCTTGCCGCTCCACCGTGTCGCGCGCCTTGTCGAGAAAGGCGGCGTCCAGCGCTCGAATGATGGTCAATTCCCATGGGCGCACCGGCTCACGTCGCAGTCGCGCCCATGCCTCGATTGCCGCACTGGTGATCGGTCCCGGCCCGAAGCCGACCGATCGTTCACTGTTCAGGTCCAGGAATATCGACCAAACCCGCCGCCCCGCAAACGGCACTTCTGGCGCTTCCGGATCATCCTCGCGGCCCGGATTGGCAAGTTGCCATCGCAGCACCTGAACCAATTCATTCTGCAACCATTCGAAATCGATCATAGCAGTTGCTGGACTTGAGCCGACTTGGTGGCGCTAGCGACGTGATCGACAAAGGACGGAGAGCGCACGAAATTTCCGACCGTGGACATCGACTCTTGTCGGCTGACCGACTTCACGAAACTGCGCAGATTCCCGTTGTCATCAACCTCGGAACTGACAGTGATATGCAGTCGCTGTTCCGTACCCTGACCAGCAACCGGACCGGGCACGGACGCTGCCGACACAAACCCGCCGCTCGCATAACCGCGCATCCGTTCGAGATTGGCGACGCCAATTCGCCGCGTGCTATCAGCATCGAATACATATTCGCCCCGGTGCACGATACCAGCAGGCTCATACTTCCCGCCCGCACCAGTGTAGCCGCCCGAGTCGAACTTCGGCATTACATAGGAGCCGACGTTGATCGATCCGGTTTGCCCAACGTAGCCACCAGAGCTGAACCCAAACATGCCGCCAAGCCCGCCTAGCGCAGCCTGCCACAGCTGCCGCGCGGCCATTCGCATGAGTTCATCAGAAATGCTGCCAAGCGCGTCCAGTCCGGATTTCTTGAAGGCATCCCATGCCGACATTCCGTTACGGATATTCTGCCCGAACGACGCGAATAGATTCTCGAAGGTCCGTTCCCCGAACTGGTTCGCTTGCCGCAGGGCGTTGTTCAACCGGATCGCAGCGGCTTCCGAGGAAGCCAGGGCGCGCGGGACATCGTTGCCATAAATCGATGCGAGTTGCTGGGCAATCGCAGTATCTTCAGCCGACAGGAACGCGGTTTGCTGGCCGAACTTGATGTCAGCTGCGACCCTCGCCCTCGCCAACGCTTCTGCGGCGGCACCTGCGCCCGCAGCAAGTTCTTTGATCTTGGCGGTCATGGCCTCAGTCATCGGCAAGCCCGCCTGTTGCGCCGCTGCCGTCAGCGTCGCTTCCGCGCGCAACCGTTCTTGTGCGGCGGCACCAAGGCCAGCCGCGTCGGCGTCAGCCCGCAGTCGCGCCGTATGCTTGCCAATCGACTCCGACGCCCGATCAAACTGATTGTTCTTGTCCGCTGCGACCGCGGCAGTCGGTGTTTTGGATTCGTCACCACGAAGGGACGTGCTGATGCCGGATGCATCGCGCATCGCCCTGGTGACGTTCGAATAATCCTGGAGCGCAGCCTTAAGCTTGTCGTTCGCAGCAAGCTGCCGCAAATCAACCTGCAAACCGGGCAATTCGCTGTTCAGCCCCAGCTTGCCGGTGGCAGCCGTCAGCGTTGACCAGATTGACGCATTGCCAACGTTATTGGTGAACCAATCCGGAACCTGCTTCAACGTCTGATAAAGCGCGGTCGCATAGCCGACAGCCTGCGCGAGCGTTTCGGTGATCGCAACCCAATTTGCATGATAATTCGTCCCCGCTGCCGCCAAGTCATCCTGAATCGGCTTCCACTTCTCTGCGAGAACCTTTTCCGCCGCTTCCATGCGGTTCTTGAGTTCGAGCGCCCGGCCAACATCTTCCGAAGAAATGATGGTGGTCTTGCTCATCGCATCGGCGCGCCTGAGCATGTCATCAAGATAGCCCGCATCCGAGCGCAGCGCATTGGTCAGGGGCTCACCGAAGGCCTTGCTGGCAATATCCAAGGCGGCGAGCCGTTCGCCCTTCTGCATCGCTTCGTCAATCAGCTTGACGACCGCGCGAAGCTTGTCCTCGGTGCTGTTCGCGCCGGACAACGCAGCAAGCCCCGAATTGCCCTGGAAATTCCCCGCCTTGATCAGCATATCCAAGCGCTGCTGCAATTCGCTGCCGCCAAGCTTATCAACCGTAACTTCGTTGAATCGCTTTAGCGCGTCCGTCACTTCATCAATCGAGACGCGTGCAGCCGCGCCCGACTTGGTGACGCGCTGAAACATTTCGGTCGAAAGATCGGCCTTGCTCGCGCGCTCGGCAATGTCTGAATATTCTGCGATCCGCGCCTTTGCCAGCTCAGTCGCGTAAGCCATCAGCCGGAAGGCGTCACGAACGGCGGTGATCCCGAGCGCAATGGGTCCTAGGACACCAAGCACGCGACCGAAAGCAAGCGCCGCCCCGCCAGCCGCCCCTTGTGCCGCCAACCAACCCGCGTTCATCTCAACGACGTTCTTCGTGATGCTCTTAACCGCGGTCGTCGCAAGACTGCTTGTCGAGCGCATGTCCTCGCGGAATTTCGTCAGGTCCGCACGGATCGGGATATTAAGCGCTGGCGTTGCCATATTCTTCCCCCACAAACAGACGTGTGATTACTTCGAAAGCAACCACGGCATTGGCAGCGACCGGCTGACCACGGACAAATTGTTCAATCAGCGCGTCGGCATCGGCGAATTTCATACCGCCGCCCCAAAGCCCATACAGTAGAACGCGCTCAACATCCGGAATTGAATAGACGCCTTCCTCAAAACGCCGGAGGCATGCCGCGGGAGTGTCGCCGTATTGACCACGCAGCGGTGCAAGTTCGAAAATGCCGTTTCGTGTTCGCATCATTTTTGGCGCGTCCGGATCGCCGTTCAGCACCTTCAACACGCGCGGATTGTTCAGGTTGAAAGTGTGGGTTCCACCGGACCATGTAATTTCCCGCTGGCACGGATTCATCTCAAAGCGTCCTTGATTGCCTGGTTGATCGCCGCTTGCATACCGGCCCGCTTCTCTCTGTAGGTTGGCCAGAAGAACGGACGCGCAGGTTGACGTGCCGTCCCGTATTCGAATGCTTCCGCGTAGTCGTATGAAACGCCGGACCCCTCCCGAACTTCCTTCGTTGTCAGCTCCCCACCTGCCTGAACAATGAATTCAAGTTCGTCCTTACCCGGAACGACCGTGCATGATTGTTCAAGATTGCCGGTTTCATCCGGCGACTGTTCGAGCGCTACCAATGCGGCCCGCTGCGCGTCTGAAAGGTCTTGCGCCTGTTCATTGATCGCGCGCGAGATCGGTCCCACCAGTCGGTCAGGCAGCGACCGAAGATAGGAGTCTAGATCGTCCGCCATTAGAAGAACCCCATTTCGTTGCTGAAACTGTCGCGGTCGTACATCGATTGTGCTTCTGCCGCCGCAGCGCGGGAAACGGCCATCCAAGTCGCAACTGCACCGTCAATCCGGTCCCGCGACTTCCCCTTGTGCATGGTCCGATTGCCAGCGCTATCGGTGTGAATGGCGACGTTGTCGAAGCACCAGCGCAAAACGGGGTGGCCAGCGTGCACAAAATTCCCCGCAAGGATTACCCGTTCCAGTTCGTTCAGGGCTGGCGATTGCGTCACCCACCCCTGCCGGATCGTGGCGCAAGGAAAGCCGTCGTCGGTCAACGGTCCCATGACCGGCTGCGCATAGGCAGGATCGAAGCCGATTTCCCGAACGTCGAAGCGCTCGCACAGTCCACGAATGCACGCTTCCACCGCTCCATAGTCGATGACGTTGCCAGGTGTGGCGGTTATGAAACCTTGCTGCGCCCATTCGACATACGGAACCCCGTCACGGTCTGTGCGAGTCCGGAGGTTGTCAGCCGGAACAAAGAAATGCGGCACGATCAAGAATTCATCGCCTTTCCGCACACATGCCACAACCGCCGTTAGATCGGTCGTCACCGACATATCGACGCCAATCCAGCACGGCAGCCGATCGATGTCAGATGGCAGCGGACGGTCGCCACGGTCATAAACAGCCATGTCAATGAATGGGTCGGTCGAGTGGTCCAACCAGACATTCAGGTTGTATTGCCGGAACGTCTCGCGAGCGGTGATAGATGTTTCGCCGTCGCGCGCAAGTTGGCGAAGCCCTTCGATATCCTGATAGCCCAACGCCAGGCCGGGATTGACCGCGTACCACAAGGACTCGTCGCGCCAATCGGCATCAGCCGGTGTCTCAAAAAGGATCGGCAGCAATGACGGATCATTGATTTCGCCGCGCGCCACCTTGCGGGCACGTTCGACAATCTCAAAGGCGATATTTTCTTGACCGCGGCCCGATGTGGTCGCCACGATCATCAGCGAACCCTTTGTCTTCGGCAGCGCCGACGTCAGCGCCTTCCACAGTTCGGCATTCTTCCAGACGTGCAGTTCATCTACGAACACAAATGCCGGTGTCCGACCATGCGCGGGCGCGCCTTCGCCGCTGATCGCCTCAAGGAATGTCCCATCCTTCCGAAGCTGAATTTTCTTGACGCTGTTGTGCGCGTCGTAAATTCGAACCGCCTCAAGAACGCGCTTATCCTGCCGGATAATCCCGGCCGCCTCTCGGAAGCCAAGTCCGGCTTGCTGCCGATCCGACGCCGCAAAGATAGCTTCTCCACCGGGACGGCGTTCCGGTCCGATGGTGTGCAGCAAGGACAACGCAGCGGCTAGGCTCGTCTTCCGGTTGCCACGGGGCAGCAGCAGGACCACGTTTTTGACGATCCGGCTTCCGTCCGGATGGCGCGGACCATAGATCGCCCGAACAATCCGTTCCTGCCATTTGTCCAGCGTGAAGGCATGCCGCGGCGCCGTCGATTTTGGATGACGAAGCAAGCGCAGGAAGGCGACAGCTCGCTCACCGTATCCGAACGGATCGGCGATCGGCGAGCCGTCAAAAATCCATTTGGGAAGGTTCGGAATCATCATTTTCGTTACTGATTGCACGTCTCGACCAGCTGACCGGCGTCAATCCAATCCATTGGTGATGGTTCGGAATCATCATCTTCATTTCTGATTGCGGGTCGCGACCGACTGACCGGCGTCAGACCCAATTCAGCGGCAAGCAACCGCGCCCTGGTCATTGCGTCCGATTGAATGGCTGTTGCCGGATGACGCTTGATCCCGGTCTCAGTCGTGAAGGTGTGACCTTCGGCTTGCAGTTGTCGTTCCGTCTCGCGCACCTGCCCGATCGCGACGCAATAGTTTTCTAGGCTGCCGAGGTCGGCGACCGTCAGAATCCGGCGAGTGATCAGGATCGGGAAGACGCGACGCCATTCCGCTTTCGCGTCGGCTGACAACCATTTCGGCGCTGGTCGGTTTTGCCGGATCGCCCCGTTATCGACCACCAACTGAGGTTTAGTCCCGCGCATTACGATGAACCCAATAATTCAGTACGAAGTTCCAGACCTTGCCGACGCCCGATTTCCTTCAGCTCTTTGACGTTGTGAAATTGGCCGTCATAGAGAACGCGATCCGCAGTCGTGATGCCGCCAACGTATCTCGTCCGAAACACAATAACGGTCACATCCGTTGCGCCAGCACCGCGAATATATTCGTCGGTGCTAGATTGCACCTTCTGCGCACGCAGCGTTACCAGCTTCGCCCATTGCTGCGAGGGTGTGCCGTAATCGTCCACAACGGTCGTCATCCGTTGAATTTCAATCACGCGGTCCAGCTGTCCGGCTTTCATGGCATAATCCGATGCCCGATTTTATCAGGCCACTTTTCCAACACCTTGGTATTAATGCCGTCGCGAGTCACGCACGCGTGCTGGCAGAACGCACCAACCGCATGGATTTGGTTGAATGGATCACTCGAATGAAGCGAGGTGTGCAAGGCGAGCCGCTGCGCACGCATCACCTGCAACCCCGAACCGATCGGATCATCAGCCTCGAACTCAGTTCGCCACTCTTCCGGATGATAGAATTTCCTAGCGGGAACAGCTTCAAACGCGCGAACCCCGCGATCGAAATTGGCGATGCTGATGAATTTCGGCGCGTCTGCCGCGCGGGACCAACCCGCGATTCCGATGATGAAGCTGTCTCCCCACATCACACTCTGTGGAATTCCAGTCTTTTCGGTCGATGATTTGTACACAGAGGACAACGTCTTCGCTGCGTTCGCAAGCAGATCATCGAACGTCTCGAACCCCTGCTCCGCAAATGCGCTCGTCGCGAGAATGCCAACCGCAGCGTAGCCAACAGCTCCCACTACCGCATCCAGATGCGGAAGGCAGATAAGTTTTGAAGAAACGCCCCGCACCACCCCGTCATTGGCACTGTACAACGTGCCATCGGCGAAGATATGTGCGGCGTCCGCCGTCAGGTAAGCGTTTAGCGCGCTCATTCCCAACGCCCTCCACCGAGGCAAGGCGTGATCACGCTCGTCATGAACGTCCCAGCGCCTAACGCCGTAGCAATGAGCGCACCGATACCCGTGAAGATTGCCATTCCCGAAACTCCTTAAATGACGACCGACCACCGCTCTTGAATCAGTGAATTGATGACCACAATGCCGTGCGATGTTTCACCATCGGAATCACGGAGGAACCGCGTCGATTCAATCCGGCAATCAGCGCATGTAAAATTCGGATCATCGATATCGAGAGGCTGGACGCGACCGATCGCACGCCGAATGGCTCCCGCAATCGCTTTCACCCCTGCAAGACTGGTTTCTCGTTTCCAAATGTGAACGGTCGAATGAACGCGAACCAGCGTTCGGCTAATCAGCTGATCCGGCCCCGCATCAATCGTCTGATCTTCGCCAAGGATAATCGACGGATCAGGCGCCGGGCGCTGATTTCGGTCCAGAATGCTTTGAGCTGGCACAAGGGCTGTCACTGCCGTGGTCGAGATCAACCTAGCGCGCAACGCCTTCTGTACCGCAAGCGAAGGATCACCCATTTGACCACGACCAATCACGGTAATCGTTCACGATGTCGATCACACCGAACGGCAACGTTTGGGCGTTGACGCCAACCAACGCGCCCTCACGGTTTTCATAATAATGAGCGATCATCAGCAGTACCGCGTGATCGATCGCGGGCGGTACGCCATCCGGATATCGATCCGCGATCTGGTAGCCGAGCTGGCGTTCTAACCAATCGCTCGCCACTCCGATCAGGCGCGTAATCAATGCGTCATCCGTATCGAACGACACGTTCAAGTGAGCCTTCGCATCGTCAAGAGATACTGTCATCGGCTACGGCCCCACTCCAATTCGCTTCTCAGCCGCCTGTTTTCGGCTGTTGTGGCACCGCGAACAGAGCGGCTGCCAGTTTCCTCGATCCCAAAACAACATCATGTCGCCACGGTGCGGCCTAATGTGATCAACGACCGTCGCATCAGCACCGCACGAACAGCGCGGATTATTCAGCAAGAACGTTGCTCGCGCCTTCTGCCATCGCGATCCATATCCGCGATCGGCAGCACTTGACCGTTTGGCATCGAACGCGGCCTTCCGCTGCTGCGCTCGCTTTTGCTGACACGGGCAAAGCGCGCCGGAAGCCACCTTGAAGCCGCAACGGCAAATCCGTGGCGCGCGAATCGGCATCAGATATCAACCAACTCAACGTCGATCGCTTTTGAAGCGCCGGTCTTCTTGCATGTCCCAATACGATATCGAACACGGTCACCCAGACTCAGCGGTGCGTCATCAGGATCGATGTTCGAAATATGCACAAACACATCACGACCACCGTCGTTAGGCGTGATGAAACCGAAGCCACGTTGGCTATTGAAATGCGAGACAGTCCCAAACGGCATGAGCGTTCATCCTAGTTGCTGCGACGCGCGACCAAATCGACCGCGCGTCGCTGGTTTGTTACGCGGGCGGGTTCGCGGTCGGCAGCGAGCGAGCGCCACCAAGCACCCACAGACCGGCCACAAAGAGATTGCCGGTATTGTTCGCCGGGGTGATCGTCGCCCGCAGATAACGCTTGTTGCCGACGTAACCCAGCTTTCGGCAGACGCCATCTTCTGCAAACGTGAAGCTGGCCAGCGCCTCGGTGCCGATCAGATCGGCGTCATCAACCGCGGTCGCGCCGGTCATGTCCGACGCATCGGACTCTTCCAGCAGCACGGTGAAGGTCGCATCCGCGTCGCTCTGAACGCCCGTGACCAGTGCAAGGGCGACCGCTTCGTAACCACGACGATCAAGGATCGCGGAAACCTGAGCGGTGTTGTCGGTGACCGCCGCCTTGGGCTGGAACGCCGGTACGAAATGAAGGTTGTTAGCAAGATCGCGCATAAGCGTTGCTCCTTACGAATTCGACATCTTGAGTTTCTTCAGCGCCGCAGCCTGGATCACGCCAGCACCAACCCAGCGAGTGGCATGAATTCGGGTAATACCCTTAGCCGCCTGCGTGTACGGGTCCGCCAGCGTCGCCAGCTGCTGCCGATCGACAATCCGATATGCGGTGCCGAGGTCACCAAAGACGATCGGAGTCGCGCCGCTCGAAATGTCCGGCATATCGACAGCCTCGACCACCGGACGCCCGAGAATGGTTTCCGGCTGACCGGCCTGGAATGAGGGCTGCCAAAGATAGTTGTTCTGGCCATCCTTCAGCTTCCGGATCGCCGCCAAGGTCGTGCCGTTCAGCAGCCAAACGCCACGATTGCGATACAGCGCAGGGAGCGAATACATCAGCCCAATCAGCGAGTCCGTGCTAAGCGCGCTGGTGCTGCCGTTCGCAACGGAGCCGACGCCGCTGGCCGTCAGAATGCCTTCCGGCTCAGTGACACCGTTGCCCGAAACGAACGCGGCGCCTTCCTTCTGGCCAAAGTCTTCCGAAAGCGCCAAGCGAACCTCAGCTTCCGCCGCGCCATCGCTGCCCATGAGCAGGCTGTTCGAAATATCAACGTAGGTAGCCAACCGCCGCGAAGTAATTTCGAGCTGGCCGAAGGTCGGTTCGGAAGCGTCCGATTCCTCGATTTCTCCTTCCCACTTGGCATTCGTGATGCCCGTGCGGCGAGGATACTTGACCGAGGGCGCCGACGAATTGCGAACGCTGGCGTATTGGCGGATCGGGCTCACCTGCACCAAGTCACGGACAAATTCCGCGCTGGTCTCGGCGGGCGCCAGGTAACCAGCAGCGGTATCGTTGGCGATCGTCAGCGCTTTGAGCGAAATGTCATCGCACTGCGGCCCTTTGCGCAGATAAGTCAACCACGCCTTGAGTTCCTGCGCGGCGCCTTCCTTATCTGCATCACCACCGCCAGCGGAAAGGCGGTTCGCCTTGGCTTCAATGCGGTCCAGGCGTTCGATCAGCTTGGGATCAATCCCTTTGGTCTCAAGTGCCGCAAGTCGATCCCCGACAGACTTAGTCAGATCGTCCAACGCCTTCTGTACGATCGCGGTCGGTTCCGCATCGGCTTCCTTCAGTTCGATCGGATTGAAATGTTTCATGTGGCTACCTCGGAAGAGTGAGGGCCGCAGCGGCCCGGTTGATCGCCTCAGCGAGCGCAATGGCCGCTGCTGCGGATTTCGAAGATGTGATACGCGCGCCGGGATGCATCGGCACGGTCACCAATGAGATTTCGACAAGGTCCAATGCGGTGATGTCTCGACCGCCGCCGCGCCGCGGCTTCGCTTGCTTCGTCTGAAAGCCAATGCTGATGCCACGCAGTGCGCCCGACCTAACGAGGGCGTGCACTTCGCGAGCGCGCGGAACGTCATCGATCAGAAGCTGTCCTTTGACCTGCAAACCGTCCGGCGCTTCGACAATCTCATTCCATACGCCAATCGGATCATTAGGCTGATGGCCGAACAGCATCGGCAGCGGGGGCTTCGCGGCGGCAAACGCGCCCTTGTGGATCACATCACCGACGCGATCGGCCGCACCAAAAGGCCACGCCATTGCAGTAATCGCGCCCGCATCATCGACCCCAATACTCGCTTTAAGCTCGAAAATGTCGCTCATTCCTGGTCCTCGAATGGCGTGCGCAGGAAATACGGCACACGGCTGTTCGCGAACGCTTCAAGTTGCTCGCGAATGAAATTGAACGTTGTCAGCAGACGAACGACGCCACTGAACGAGAACGGGACATCCTCGCCGTCGCGCTTCATTCGCCAGCCGACAACGCACCGCGCGAGACGGTCGATTTCCATCCGATCTAACTCGTCCGCGGGTGGTTTGGCCCGGAAGGCCAAGAACGCATCCTGATATTTCAACCGCGCCAGACGCTGCACGTCAGAATCCGGACCGGCGACAATCAGCACCACGTCGGGGATCAGTTCGCCCGTGACAGGGTGCTTAATCACAAGCTCGGCGCCGCGGTCCTGCCCTTCAACTAAGTTGTCCAGGTGCGCGAGGTCCGTCATGCGGGCACCTTCGAAACGCTGATGTTTGGATTTTCGAACGTGCTGCCACCAGCATCTGAGCGCGGCGGCATTTCCAGCCAATCGCGCCCTTCGTTGGCGTTGATCACACCGCTTGCGCGCAGGCTGTTGATTGCGGTTGCGCGTTCGGTCAGGCTGGCGCGCGTTAAGTCATCACGATCGAATTTGATACGGTACTGCGACCGTTCTTCTGGTGAGAACAGCGCACGGCGCATCGCGCCTTCCAGCGCTTGAAGCCATGGCTCCAAGCTGTACGTCAGAAATTCTTTACCCTGCTGCTCGCCGTTCGACCAAGTGACGCGGTCAAGCTCGAACAGCATTCCAGGCGGAACCCGGAAGGCTCGTGCAATTTCGTGGATTTGGAATTTTCTATTTTCGAGAAACTGCGCGTCCGTTGACGCCAGCGTGAACGGAACAAATTTCGCACCATCCCACAAAATCGCAGTGCGTCCGGCGTTCGCGGAGCCTTCGTGCGCGGCGCGCCACGCGGCGCCCATTTTCTTCAAGCCCTCGTCGCCAAGACTCTTCGGAAACTCGATCACGCCGCCAGGACGCGCGCCGTTTCGGAATAGCGTTTTTGCGTGATTTTCAAGGTGCCATGCTGTCTCAATCGCGGACATCGCCAGCGACAGCGGCGAACGCGAGAACGGCGAGCGCAAATGAATTACATCGGCCGCGTCCAACTGGCGATCGCCAACCCGATAAGACGGTTCGCCGGTTTCGCTATCGAACGCAATTTGAATCACGCCGCTTCGATAGTGGATGATCTCGCGCGGAACGCCATCCACGCGATTAATCCAAGCGACGCCGCCAACATCGTCAATCAGCGCTTGCGCAACAAGGTCGCGAACGAATTCAAACGTCGAAGTCCAGTCGTTTGCACCCGCCTTCAGCAGCCTCGCAACTGGATGTAGATTATCTTCGACCTCAACCCCGTCGTCACTGATCTGTACGACACTGACGCAAAGCGACGCCGCCGCCTCGCTCAGAATCCGGATCGCCGCCGATACGGCAGGAACGGTGATGGCGTCGCCTTTGCTGAGTGAACCGACCGGCGCGCCGAACAACGCCGCCAACTCCGGCGCAGCAGAAGCAAGCGTGCTAGATGACTTGAAGTTGAAGGGCCAAATCCGCATGCAGCGAGCATGCGCTGCAATGGCAAAACGGACGTAAAATGTGCGCTAGCTAATCGTGGGAAATCGTGGTCATTCGTTGATCGGCTTAGTTCTCAACCAGCGCCACAGTTCCGATCGGACTGCGAAATATCTCTTACCAGGTCGGAAGATCGGCACATCCGGTTGCTTCGCAAGATCGCGAACCGCATCGATGCTCAGCCCCAGGAATTTCGCGATCGCTGGCAGACCCCACAATTTTTCGGCGCCAAGCGAATATTCATCGAGTCGGATGCGGTCATTTTCCACGATCATTACTCCGAAAAAATCCTATTTAAGGTCGATCTTGCGTTTGGGGATGTGTGCCGGTCTGGCGGCATATTTCAAAGTTGCCGACCACCCCCGGCCCCAGGGAATTCCCATGGTGGAAACTCACCATGATTAATGCTCGAACTGACGCACATGACGCATATGACGGGGTTTTCTATAGAGCAGTATTTCGCGTTGACTCCTCTATATAGAAAGTGCGTCATATGCGTCATGCGTCATTGGCTTTCGCTCTCGGAACCCACGGCCTACGAGTTGAAGTTGGCTTGCCACGAACCCATTGCAGATTTTCGAGTGCGGCAGCGATACGACGTTGCTCGGTAGTTCCAAGCCGATCTTTGGCAATTTGAAGCGCACCGAACGCCACCTCGCTGATTGTCACATCGGTCCGGTTCATGAGATATCTGGCAATACTCTCTTCCCACGCATCAGACTCATATCTCGCTGCTTGTTCAGGTTGGATAAGAGTCCTTTCAATGTCCTTGGTCGGCCACCATGCCTCGCCGCTACGATATGCTTGAACAGCCTCAGCGAACAGCTGATCACGGTCAGCGCTCAATCGATCGATCGCGATAGTCCCGCAGCGCACCGGCCAAAAGCGTCGTCCGCCTGTCTCATCACGCAAATATGCGGCTTGGTTTGTTGTTCCGATGAATACGCACTGCCTCGGTTCGTTAACTTCTAATCGTCCGAACGGCGGGCGGTATCGCTCTGACGTTCGTGTTATGAATGCCTTGAGCAATTTTGTGTCTGCACGGTTCATTGCGTGCATTTCTGACACTTCGATTAGCCACTTCCCTCGCAGATGTTGTTGGGCGTCTTTTCCGACAGAAACATCCGGCATCGCATCTGAGAACCACGGACCACCAAGAACAGCACAAGCGGATGATTTCATTGCTCCTTGCGGACCTTCCAAAACCAGCATGTGATCCGCCTTGCAACCGGGGTGGAATACACGCGCCACCATCGAGATCACGAACATGCGGCCAATTGTATTGGTGTACGGCGAGCCGTCCGCTCCTAGGTAAATGGCGAGCCATCGATCCAAACGCGGTATACCATCCCAGGTCAGCGCGTTGAGATAGTCGCGCACCGGGTGAAACGACCGATTTTCGGCACACAGTCGAATTGCATCGGCGACGGTGTCTTTGCCTATACGCTTGATCCCGGCTAGCTGCATCCAATGCTGAATCCGAACGATGTCAGTATCGGTCAGCGCCCTTGGAAACGCGCTATCTTCATCGAGCGGACCAACGACCAATGGCGCGCGCTCCATCTCATCGAACCGAATCGCTTCTGAAATTCGCGGCTCACCATTTATCGCGACGACAGCATTCGCGAGAATTGGGAGAATGCGACCATTCTCCGTTTGGCATTGGTGGTGCCATGACGGCCGCTCTGCCATCATAGTATTCGTCGGCGACTGCGCAGGCGTGATCGATGGCGATACGATCTGCGGAAACATGTCCGTCAGCGGCTGCCTCAATCGACCGCGCCAACCGAGCGCATGCGCTCGCTTCATCAGGCTTGCGATAGTAACGCCGCCTGCCCGTGGCTCACCAGCAAACGACCGCCATTTGGTTTCGATCACGTCCGGCGTGACGGTGTCGTCGTGCGTGATCGCCCACAAATCACGTCCGGCATCGCCAAACGACGCGCGCAGCGCCATCCCGGCCCGCAGCCATGACTCGTAATCAACAAAGGCGTCACGTTCGCTCAAATATACGAGCATGCTCCCAACGTCATCGCGGTCGTATTCGGGAACGTTCGACACGGCAGACGTTGCAGGCGGCAGGCAATGAGCCACCAATTGTGGCGGCGCCTCATGAATACGCAGCATATAACTTTCCATCAATACGCGACGGCGGGATTAGTACGTATCCATTCGCGCGAACATCGATTAAACCCGGCATCAACGCCGGTTGGCGAAGACGGTCGGCATCAACTCCGGCCGGAATTCTCAAATATATGTGCCATCCGCCCGATGGAGTCGCGACAGTTGGCAGCAGCGGCTTTACACCCCACGATTGGCAGATGTTGCACCAGCTTTGCCACGCTTCCGTGGGTGTCGTGCGCTTCACATCGATATCGATGACGATCAATCCCGATGCGTCGGCAACCAAACCCCAATTACACCCGGGATTTTCAGCGGCCCAACGTTCAATCTGCGCAGGATCACGCGACCAGTCATGGCGCCAACTCGACACAATACCTGAAGGCACCTTTGTTCCCGCAGGAATTGGAAAGAGCGCTGCCTTGATATCGATATACGGACGCAGTTCAGCGGGAATGGTGGTGCTAGACATAAATTCCATCACCCGCATCGACGATGAAGCGTTTGATTGTGGCATCAGGCCATTCAATATTCAGGTCGAATGCCGCCCCGAATTGGCGGTGACGCCATGGTTCGTCAATCTCGTATCGATCAACGATTACAAACGCTGCCATTCCAGCAGGTGGTTCGCCTTTGAATTTGAATTCGCAGCGATGCGCTCGCCGAAGCCGAAATTCCCGATCCGGACGACGATCGAACCATGAGCGATCGTCTGCAACAATCTCATCGAGGGTCATTGCCGAACACTCCCGTCGCGGGACTAGTAAAAGCCAAGCGGGCTTCCAGATCGTTGATCAAGTGCCGCATCGCAATGCACTGCCGCCGCAGCGTTTCGCACTCGCGATGAACCTGTTTTTGCGCGGCATCCATTTCATTCCGCGCGGTTTTGATATCCGCAACGATCTCGCGGAACGCCTTGGTATCGGTCGGGGTCATGTGGTTGATTCCTCGCGCAAGACGGCGCCGATTGCGCGAAGAGTTGCGTCCGAAATCGTCGATACGGTTTTCAAGTCGCCATAAACGTCATAAATTCGGCGTCGGCGTCTCTCTTTGTCCGAATCGAGTTCGAGCCATTCTCCGGGAACGTCATCCCGATCGTCATTTTGATAGTCGATTTCGACACGCCATTCGGGTGTTTCACGGTTTTCCAGAGTGACTGATACATGCGCTCCCGGATAGGGACCGCGGAGTGCGATCGACACTTCTGCACGAGGATCGCCTGTGCAATACGCATCGATCAGCGCAACGATCGCATCGCCGAACGTACTGTTTTGCGGCAAGGCCGCGAGATTTGGGAATTCGGTTGCTACAACTTGCCAAGCCGACGATGGGACTACGAGTTGCTTATAGGTATTTCCCTCGTAGAGGAATCGAATGGAGTTTTGGGCGGTTAGGTGCTCATACCGGCGAACTGCATGCGACGCGTCGCGTACGTGTTCGCTGCCGCAAATAGCCAAAATCAGTTTTGCGGCAACAGCGCTCGTCACTCTCACGCCGTAGCGTCCTCGCGTACCTTTGGGCACTTCGCCAGAAGCTCTGAGCGCGTCGTACATTTTCTCCACGGTATGCCGGTTTTTGCCGGTCACTAGCGCGGCAGCTTCGATCAGGCGGCCCGGTGTCGTCATGATAACCTCAACAATTTCGAATACCGTACCATAAGAAGTATTGACAGAAAGTCAATTACCCTTATTGTACTGACTGCGCCGATGAAGGCGCAGCCTCACAGAGGGTCAAGGAAATGACCACCCCAGATCAAGCCATCGCCACTACCCCGCTGCTGCGGATTTCGGACCGAGAGGCGGCGCTATGAGCAATAAATATTTCGCGTCGTTTCTCGCACTGGTCGCCGCTGAGGGCGTCCGTTTTCGTTTGGCAGAGTCCGTTGCGCGCAGTCTCGGACTGGCAAAGGAAGCGTCAACGCCCGAGGAAATTCTAGCCCATGTCGATGCGGCATCGACAAGTCTGGCAGAGCTGATGAAGCGCCTCGGAATGCCGGACATTCAGCCCCCTCCCACCTTGAGCAAGGACCTTTGACCATGAACACCACTGAATGCACTCGCGAACGCGTCGCTCGTTCACGCCTCATCTCCAAGGGCTATCGACTGAACAAAGCGCCCGCGCGGCATTGGACGCGAAACGAATTTGGCGTCGGATATCAAATTCTTCGCGGCAATCAGGTCGTCGCGGGCTGCTGCCAACGCGAATTCGAAATGGACCTCAAAGAAGTTGAGGATTTCGTCGCTGCATTGGCATGCGAACGCGCCAAACAGATTGATGAAATCGCGTCTGAGATTCTCAAGGATGAGGCGGTCTCAAAGCTCACTGGACAGCCAAGGAAGTACAAGCTTACGCCCGCATACACGGACCTGCTTCCGAACGGAAAGACGCTTGGTGACTGCACTGGCGCCGAATTGGAGTTGGTGGGCCAAGCCTACAGCAAGGTTGCATCCTTGCCGGTCGGATCATGACCACCAAGCGACTCATGACCGGCGCCCAGGCTGCGGAATACTGCGAACTGGCGCCAGCAACGTTTTCGAACTGGGTCGCGGCAGGACGCCTGCCGCCTCCCCTCCCCGGCACGCGGCGGTGGGACCGGAGAGCATTAGACGCCGCAATCGACAAGCTGTCCGGGTTGGCACCATCGATCGCGCCGTTTGACGATCCATTCGAGCAATGGGAACGCGAATATGAAGCGCGCAAAGCTTCTGCCGGGATTAGCGAGCGCGACTAAACGGCTCGTTGACGGCACGCGGCGGAAATATTTCTACGCTTGGCGCGGCGGCCCGCTTCTTAAGGGAGAGGACGGAACACCGCTTCAACCTGGTGATCCGCAGTTCATCGTGGCTTACTCGGCCGCCCATGCTGAGCGGAAGAAGTCGCCGACCGGCTCAATGTTCTCTCTAATCGTCGCGTTCAAGCAGGCGACCGAATTCACCAGCCTCGCCGAGAAAACGCGCAAGGACTATTTGCGCTATCTAAAATTGATCGAACACGAATTCGGCACCATGCCGATTGCCGCGATCGAGGATCGGCGCGCACGCGGGAAGTTCAAGACATGGCGCGACGGATTCGCCGAGAACCCACGGAAGGCTGATTACGCTTGGACCGTACTGGCCCGCGTTCTCTCGGTGGCAAAGGATCGCGGTTTGATCGCAGTGAACGTTTGCGAGCGCGGCGGTCGGTTGTACGAAGCGGACCGCGCCGAGATCATTTGGCATTCCGAGCATATCGAGGCGTTTTACAGTGTCGCCTCTCCGGAACTTCGACTGGCGTTGTTGATGGCAATATGGACCGGCCAGCGCCAAGGAACGCTGATCCGCATCGCATGGACCCAATACGACGGCACGCACCTTCGTCTGATGCCCAACAAGCAAAGGCGCGGGAAGAAGAACAAGACGCGGCTTGTCATTCCTGTCGGCGCTCCCTTGAAGGCCGCGCTTGATGCCTGCCGCCCGGAGAAGGCGGAAGGGCCAATACTGCGCAACACATTCGGAGAGCCCTGGACTAGCGATGGCTTCAGGACCTCATGGGGAAAGGCGTTCGACCGAGCCAAGCTTGGCGACCATGATTTGCATTTCCACGATCTGCGCGGCACCGCAGTCACGATGCTTGCGCTGTCGGGCTGTTCAGTACCGCAGATCGCCGCCATCACTGGCCACAGCCCGCGCGACGTGGATGAAATCTTGAAGGCACACTATCTCGGCGGGCAAGCTGAGCTGGCTGAGCAGGCTATTCAGCGCATGGTGGCGAAATACGGAAAGTGAACGAAATCTGCAAACCAAGTTGCAAACTTCACGATCCGTTCTGTTTCGACAATGTTAGCGGGATTTAGAAAAGCCAAGATCATCAATGTCTTAGCTTGGTGGGCGCACTAGGGCTCGAACCTAGGACCCGCTGATTAAGAGTCAGCTGCTCTACCAACTGAGCTATGCGCCCGGAGCCACGTCCGGAAGTCCGTTCGGGGACGGCGTTCGTGTAACAAAGGTGCCCCCCGATGTCCAGCAAGCCGAACGCTTTTTCTGACAAAAATCGGAAGAAAAATTGCGGGGCCGTCCGGTGCTGTGGACGGCCCGCTTGACGAGCGGCGCCGGGTGCGCAGGCTGCAGCGAAAAACGCTGCAAAACCAGACACTCGGCGCCAATCATTGCCGATCGGCACGGGCGGCGGCGATTGCGACGCGGCTGCGTTCACAATCGCGGCGCCGCCAGCGCCACGCATCCGCGGCCGTTACAGCCGGCCAGAGCCGTCGCGCGGCTCGTCGCGGCGTGAGCCGCGGTCGTCATCGCGGTCGAACCAGCCGCGGTGATGCCAGTGGTCACGGAACATGTGCCGACCCTCCTTGCGGGTCAGCGTCGCCAGACGGCGCTTCTGGCCGTCGTCGAGGGTCTTGTAGAGCGGCTCGGCGGCATCGGCGACGCGCTTCATGGCGCTCGCGGTGGCGGCCATGGCGTCGGCGCGCTCGCGCAGCCGCGCCACCTGATCAACCGGCTTGCCGCCGTCGCGCTCGGCGTCGCTGCGCGCCTGCATGCGGGCGCTGGCGCGGTCGATGCGCTGCTTCATCAGATCACGCACCGCCTGTTCGACCGGCGGCCACAGCTTTTCCTGGTCCGGCGTCAGTTTGAGCCCGGCCTTGACGGCGGCAATGCGGGCATCGGCATAGGCGGCGCGGTCCTCCGCCGAGATTGGCGCACGGTGACGGTGAGACCACGGCTCGGCATAGACCGCGGCGGTGGAGCCGGCGAGCATCACAGCGGCGACACCGGCGAGCAGAGCTTTCTTCATAGCAACCTCCTTTGAAGGTGGCCCGAAGATGGGCGCCCTGCCCGGCGCCTTCAACTTAACGTTTGGACAGACGGCGCAGTGTTACCAAGATGTAATGCGCCGTTCAGTCCACCGTAAGGTTGTGCCGCGGGCTAGAGCAGCCCCAATGTCCGCGGCAGCCACAGCGACAGCTCCGGCACATAGGTGACCAGGCCGAGGAATGCGATCATGGTCAGCAGCCACGGCATCACCGCGATGGTCAGCTCGGTGATGCCCATCTTCGCTATGCCTGAGGCGACATAGAGATTGAGCCCCACCGGCGGGTGGCACATGCCCACTTCCATGTTCACCACCATCAGGATGCCGAGATGCACCGGATGGATGCCAAGCTGCACCGCCACCGGAAACAGGATCGGCGCCATGATCAGCACGATCGAGGTCGCTTCCATCACATTGCCGGCGAGCAGCAGCAGGATGTTGACCACCAGCAGGAACACCACCCAGTTGACGCCAGCGGACGACATCCAGTTGGCGATCTGCTGCGGAATGTTTTCGTTGGCCATCAGGAACGAGAACAGCACCGCGTTGGTGATGATGTACAGGATCATCGCGCTCATATTGGCGGAGCCGAGCAGCACCCGCGGCACGTCGCGCAGACCCATGTCGCGATAGACGAACACCGCGATCACGAACGCATAGACCGCGCTGATCGCCGCCGCTTCGGTCGGCGTGAACAGGCCGGCATAAATGCCGCCGAGCACGATCACGATCAGCAGCAGACCCCAGATGCACTTGCGGAACGCGTCGAACCGCTCCGCCCAGCTCGCCTTCGGCAGCCGCGGATAATTATGCTTCCAGGCGCGGTAGAAAGTGGTGAGGCCGAGCAGCGAAGCCAGCATCAGGCCGGGAATGACGCCAGCCATGAACAGCTGGCCGACCGAGGCCGACGACACGCGGTTGCCGGCCGGATCGAGCGCGATCGAGCCGCCGGTGGCGACCGCATAGACCACCATCACGATCGACGGCGGAATCAGAATGCCGAGCGCGCCCGAGGTGGTGATGACGCCGGCGCCAAAGCGCTTCGGAAAGCCCTGCTTGACCATCGCCGGCAGCATGATCGAGCCGATCGCGATCACGGTGGCCGGCGATGAACCCGACACCGCCGCGAACAGCGCGCAGGCCATCACGCCAGCAAGCCCGAGGCCGCCATGCCAGTGGCCAACCATCGAGGTCGCGAAATTGATCATGCGGCGCGCCACGCCGCCATGGGTCAGGAAATTGCCGGCCAGGATGAAAAACGGGATCGCCATGATCTCGAAATTCTCGATGCCGGTGAACAATTTCAGCGACACCGCCTCGATCGGCACATTGGTCATCAGGAACACGAATGACAGCACCGTGAGACCGAGCGCGATCGAAATCGGCATCCCGGTCAGCATCAGGACGATCAGCAGTCCGAAGATGATGGCGGTGTTCATCGCACCGCCTCCGCCGCTGCCGCCGCCGAGCCGGGCATATGCGGGTCATCGACCCCCTCGACATGACCGTGATCGTGATGCGGCAGGTGATCGTGGCGCCAGAAGTGATAGGCGACCTGAAGGAAGCGGAAGCACATCAGATAGGACCCAAGCGGAATACACAGATAGACGATCCAGCTCGGGACCTCGAGATCCGGCGACGTCTGGTTGGTGCCCATCAGGCCATAGACGAACTTGGCGCCCATGGTGCCGATGATGGAGGTGAACAGCGCGCCGCAGAACAGACCGAACAGGATCACGGCCTTGCGAATGCGCGGCTGAATGACATTGACCAGCACGTCAACGCCGACATGGATGCCGGTGCGCACGCCATAAGCGGCACCGAATTTCGCCATCCACACGAACATATAGATGCACAGTTCCTGCGCCCACGACAGGTCGATCGGAAACAGGATCGGGAAGAGGAACGGAATTCCCACCAGATAGCGGTGAGCCACGGCGATGAAGATCAGCAGCGTGGCGCCGCCGATCATGGTGGCGATCAATATTTCCTCAAGCCGGTCGAGGATGCGCATCAACATTATTTCCCCCGTGTGGGTCGGCCGGTCGGCGGGCAGAACGACTTCTTAGGCAGAACGACTTCTTAGGATGGTCTTGGGCGCCAGGGAGCATGGTGGCCTGAGCGGTCGGAGCGCCCGCGCATCTGCGGGCGCTCCGTGCTGGTTACTTGGCCGGGCCGCCGCCGCTTTCCTTGAGGAATTCCTCAATCAGCGCCTTGCCGACGCGATTGCCGACTTCGTCATAGACCGGCGCCATCGCCTTGCGCATCGCAGCGTTCTGCTCGGCGGTGAGCGTGATGATCTCGGTCTTGCCGGACTTCTTCATCTCCTCAAGCGCCTCGTCGTTTTCCTTCTGCGACTGGTTGTTGCCATATTCGGTGGCCTCCGCCATCGCCTTGTCGAGCTGCGCGCGGACGTCGGCCGGGATGCCGTCCCAGAACTTCTTGTTCACGATCACCGCATAGCCGATGTAGCCGTGGTTGGTGACGGTGGTGTACTTCTGCACCTCATGCATCTTCTGGGTGTACATGTTCGACGGGGTGTTTTCCTGGCCGTCGACCACGCCGGTCTGCAGCGCCTGATACACTTCCGAAAACGCCATCACCTGCGGGATCGCGCCGAGCGAGCGGAACTGGGCGTCCAGCACCTTCGACGACTGGATGCGGAACTTCAGGCCCTTGTAGTCGTCCGGCGAGATCAGCTTCTTGTTGGCGCTCATGATCTTGAAGCCGTTGTCCCAGTAGGCCAGGCCGGTCATGCCCTTGGCGTCCAGCAGCTTGAACAGCTTGGCGCCGACCGGGCCGTTGGTCACCTTCCGCAGCGCCGCGATGTCCGGCAGGATGTAGGGCAGATCGAACACCTCGAATTCCTTGACGCCCGCGGGGCCGAACTTCGAGATCGACGGCGCCAGCATCTGCACCGCGCCGAGCTGCAGCGCGTCGAGTTCTTCCTTGTCCTTGTAGAGCTGGGAGTTCGGATAGACTTCAACCTTGACCTTGCCGTCGGTGTACTTCTCCGCCAGTTCCTTGAACTTGTCGGCAGCCAGACCCTTGGGGGTGTTGGGCGCAGTCACGTGACTGAACTTGATGACGATCGGCTGCTGCGCCGATGCCGGCGCGACCATGGCGAGAACCGCGGCCGATGCCGCGGCCAAAATCAACTTGCGCATTTGACCTCCCAGTCAGCTTAGGAGCGGCCCTACCCGCTCCAACTCGCTCGCACTCTTACAGACACTCGTTTGCAAATACCATTGCCCGTTAGCAGGGGCTTTTTGTTCCTACTGCAGTGCAGAAAAAAAACGCAGCGCCGAAGCGCTGCGTCCCGAGCTTTTTAGCTGCGACCATTCGACACTGTCAGCCGGCGGCGGCGGCCGGCGTGGCGACGTCGCGCTGCCGCTTCATGACGATCTTGTTCAGCGCTCCCAGATAGGCCTTCGCCGAGGCGACCAGCGTATCGGGATCGGAAGCACGCGCGGTAACTGAGCGACCGTCCTCCGACAACCGGACCGAGACCTCGGCCTGGGCATCAGTACCTTGGGTTACTGCGTGCACCTGGTACAACTCCAGTTTGGCCTGATGCGGCACCAGCGCCTTGATGCAGTTGAACACCGCGTCGACCGGGCCGTTGCCCTCGGCCTCTTCGATCTTCACCTGCCCTTCGACATTCAGCTTCATGGTGGCGCGCTGCGGCCCATGGGTGCCGGCGATCACGGTCAGCGACTGCAAACGGATGCGATCGTGCGACTGCGCGATCTCCTGATCGACCAGCGCCTCGATGTCCTCGTCATAGATGTCCTTCTTGCGGTCGGCCAAAGCCTTGAAGCGCACAAAGGCATCTTCCAACTGGTTCTGCGCCAATTTGTAGCCCAGTTCCTCCAGCTTATGGATGAAGGCGTGGCGGCCGGAGTGCTTGCCCATCACCAGCGAGGTCTGTTTCACGCCGACCGTTTCCGGCCGCATGATCTCGTAGGTCTGCGCATTCTTCAGCATACCGTCCTGATGGATGCCGCTTTCATGCGCGAACGCGTTCCGGCCGACGATCGCCTTGTTGTACTGCACCGGGAACGAGGTCGCCGCCGATATCACCTTGGAGGCGCGGGTCAACATCGTGGTGTCGACATTGGTGAAGTACTTCAACTTGTCGTTGCGCACGTTGATCGCCATCACCACTTCTTCCAGCGCGGCGTTGCCGGCGCGCTCGCCGATGCCGTTGATGGTGCATTCGATCTGCCGGGCACCGGCATTGACGCCGGCCAGCGAGTTGGCAACCGCCAAGCCCAGATCGTTGTGGCAGTGCACCGAGAACACCGCCTTGTCGGAGTTCGGCACCTGCTCACGGACGCTCTTGATCAGGTTGTAATACTCCTCCGGCACCGCGTAGCCGACGGTGTCGGGAATGTTGATGGTGGTGGCGCCCGCCTTGATCGCCGCCTCGACGCATTTGCACAGGAAGTCGAATTCGGTGCGGGTGCCGTCCTCGCTCGACCACTCGACATTGTCGGTGTGGTTGCGGGCGCGGGTCACCGAGGAGATCACCAATTCATAGACCTGCGCCGCGTCCATCTGCAGCTTGTACTTCATGTGCAACGGCGAGGTGGACAGGAAGGTATGGATGCGGCCCTGCTTGGCCGGCTTGATGGCTTCGGCGCAGCGGTCGATGTCCTTGGCGCCGGCGCGCGACAGGCCGCATATCACCGCGTTCTTGGCGCGCTTGGCGATTTCATAGACCGCCTGGAAGTCGCCATCGGAGGCGATCGGGAACCCGGCCTCGATCACGTCGACACCCATGGTGTCCAGCAAATTGGCGACCTCCAGCTTTTCTTCAAAAGTCATGGTGGCGCCGGGGCACTGCTCGCCATCGCGCAAGGTGGTGTCGAAAATGATGACGCGGTCGTTCGATGACGTCGTCTGGGCGGTCATATGCAAAATTCCTTTGATCGGATGCGCACCATGGCGGGCGCTGAAACAGGCTGGGTGGTGGTTGATGCAAAAATCCCCTGAGTGCCCAGGCGTGATCGCCCAGACGGCCCTCAGGGGCGAATAAGAAGCAGCCCGCCAAGCAGCAGGGAGGCCAGGGTCGCAGCCGGAATCGCGTCGGAACCGACGGTGGTCACCGTCTCCGCGTCGAAACCAATCTGTGCGCTGCGAATCAGCATTGCCTACACCTTCACGGCGCATCGTCCGACAGAACCGTTGACGGTTCGTTGCCCGACGCGATGCGCCTCAGCAATTCTTGTAAACGACAATCGCCGCGATCCGCAACGGCAAAAACGGCCAGCCGCCCCACGGCAAAGCGTCAGAAAAGCTGACCTAAATCCTTCGCCGCGCATCCATTTCCGGTGGGAATGGGGTTTCTCCGCGCCCGGAAACCCACTATGGCTGACGGTAAACCGCACCATCGCCGCGAGGGAGCCCCGCTTGAACTCGATCGACATGCCGGCCTTGGCCGACGCCACCCCGACCATCCGCCACGACTGGACCCGCGAGGAAGCCGCGGCGATCTATCACGCGCCGTTCGCGGACCTGATGTTCCGGGCGCAGACCATTCACCGCCAGAGCTTCAATCCGAACGAGGTGCAGTGCAATCAGCTGCTCAACGTCAAGACCGGCGGCTGCGCCGAGGATTGCGGCTATTGCAGCCAGTCCGCGCACCACGACACCGAACTGCCCGCCTCCAAGCTGATGGACCCAAAGAAGGTGATCGAGAGCGCCAAGGCGGCGCGCGACGCCGGCGCCACCCGCTACTGCATGGGCGCGGCCTGGCGCGAGCCGAAGGAGCGCGACATGGCTCCGGTGATCGAGATGGTGAAGGGCGTGAAGGCGCTCGGCATGGAAGCTTGCGTGACGCTCGGCATGCTCACCGATGACCAGGCCAAGCAGCTCAAAGACGCCGGCCTCGATTACTACAACCACAACATCGACACCTCGGAAGAATTCTATCCGAACGTGGTGACCACCCGTAGCTTCGCCGACCGGATCGACACCGTGAACAAGGTGCACGACGCCGGCATCAAAGTGTGCTGCGGCGGCATTCTTGGCCTTGGCGAAAAGCCGACCGACCGCGTCGAAATGCTGCGCACCCTCGCCAACCTGCCGCAGCATCCGGAGAGCGTGCCGATCAACATGCTGATCCCGATCGAAGGCACGCCGATCGCGGAAACCGCAACGCCGATCGATCCGTTTGAATTCGTGCGCACCATCGCGCTGGCGCGCATCATGATGCCGAAGTCCGACGTGCGCATCGCCGCTGGCCGCACCGCGATGAGCGACGAGATGCAGGCGCTGTGCTTCCTGGCCGGCGCCAACTCGATCTTCATCGGCGAGCAGCTGCTGACCACGCCCAATCCGGGCGACAGCAAGGACCGTCAGCTGTTTGCGCGGCTCGGCATCACCGCGCGCGGCGAACTTGGCGTGCACGCCCACAGCGACGTCTGACGCGATCTGCGGCCCGCTACGGCGGGCCGCATCGTTTTGAGCTGTCTCATACCAGCGGCTGCCACCTTCGACCCGTCATGCCCGCGCTTTGTCGCGGGCATCCACGTCTAGAAGGCTGTGCAAGATCAGACGTTGATGGCAGGGACGGCCCGGCCATGACGTGCTGGGTGGTTGGTATCAATCGCCGTTGCTATCAGTATCAACAACCCTATCAGTCGTTGCTCGCTTTGCGCGCACGTGATCGCGGCTTAGCCGCAGCCTTGCGTTTGCTGGCGGCCGGCTGCGTCCCCGCCTTTTGCGTTCCGACCTTGGCAACGCTGCGCTGACGCGCGGCCGCCAGTGCCGGCTCGGCTTTCACGGATTTGCGCGGCGCGCCGCTGTCATCCTTGCCGCTGACTTTGCCATTCGCCTTGCTCTTGCGCTTGGCGCCGCGCCCCTCCAGCTCGAGCGCTTCCCGCACCTTCTCGTATTCCAGCCGCTCGCCGTGATTGGTTTTCGGGAAATGCAGATCGAGATTTTCCAACGCTGACACGATCGCCGAACCGATCACCACCCGCGAAAACCATTTGTGATCGGCCGGCACGATATACCACGGCGATTCCGGCGTCGCGGTATGGGCAATCGCATCCTGATAAGCGGCCTGATAGCGGTGCCACAGCTTGCGCTCCTCGACATCCGCCATCGAGAATTTCCAATTCTTGGCCGGGTCTTCCAGCCGGCTGAGGAAGCGCTGGCGCTGCTCCTCCTTGGACACGTTCAGGAAGAATTTCAGCACCACCGTGCCGTTGCGCGACAGATAGCGCTCGAACGACGAGATGTCCTCAAAGCGCTCGCGCCAGATTCGCTTGGTGATCAGCGAGGGCGGCAAATGCTGGCCCGCAAGGATTTTGGGATGCACCCGCACCACCAGCACATCCTCGTAGTAAGAGCGATTAAAAATGCCGATCCGGCCGCGCTGCGGCAGGCTGATCGCCGCGCGCCACATGAAATCATGGTCGAGTTCATGCACGGTCGGCGTCTTGAACGAATAGACCTCGCAGCCCTGCGGATTGACGCCCTCGAACACGCTCTTGATTGCGGTGTCCTTGCCGGCGGCATCCATGCCCTGGAAGATCAACAGCAGCGACCAGCGGTCCTGGGCGTACAGCATCTCCTGAAAATCATTGAGCCGCTTGCGGTTCGCCTCAATGATCCGTGCGGCCTGCTCCTTGTCGAGCCCGCCCTTTTCATGGGCCTTGTGCGCTTTCAGATGGAAGCGCGACGAGCCATCGACGCGAAACGGCGCGACATAGGGTTTGAGCTTGGCCGCGAGCGAAGTCTTGCGCGTATCCGACATGACAGGACGCCTCCGGTTCCGTGTGGTGACGGTACAGGGCGCGCTTGGCGGATTCCAGCGTTTCCGAACGGCGCGGCTCAGCCGAGATGGGCGGCGAGATAGGCGGTGACGAACGGCGGCATCGCCGCGGTGAAGTCCGCGGGCGAGCGTACCAGATGGATGTCGCTCAGCTCCGGCTGCCGCTGCCGCGCGAGATTGTCGAGAATGCGGGCGCGCAGCGCCTCCCCCGGCAGATCGACATCGAAGCGCTGGATGAAGGCGATCAATGGCCCCGCCGGGATGCAGTCGAATCCAGGCGCCGCCTGATAGTCGTCGGCGCCGAACCCGGTCTCCTCCAGCAATTCGCGGCGGATGCTGCCGGCCATATCGAGCGCGCCGTCGCGCAGATCGTTGAGGTCGGGCGTGCCGGCCGGGAAATACAAACGTCCGGCATTGGAGGTGTGCGCCGCCATCTCACCGAGCACGAAGGCACCATCGCGGCTGCGCAGCGCGCCCATGCCAAAGCCGTTAAACACCGACAGGTCCGGAAAGCCCCAATCGCGCCAGGCCAGGAAATCGGCAAAGCCGGTTTCAAAGCAGACGGCGCGGAAGCAGCCCTCGGCGATCACCGGGTCGCGACCGAACAGCACCCGGCCGTTCCACATTTTGGGCTTGGCCTTCTGCTGCTCGGCAAAATGCGCGGCGATCTCGTCGCGGCGCTGCTCGGCAAACGGCCATGTAAACGCGCGAAACGGCAATTCGACGCGATCGACGCGGTGAATGGCCAGCGGCGCAGCCTCAGCGACCTGGCGATCCGCGCTGGAGCTGGGAGCCAATCCACGATCGAGCGGCATGATGAAGAGTCCTGCGGCGAGACATTGGGCATCGCGCGAATGACGCGGCGATGCCAGCGCCGAAACTACGCCCCGCCAAGGCCCGCGACAATGGCGCGGCGCGCCGTCCAGCTGCGCTCAGCCGTTGAAGTCGGCCGGAGTGAAGCTGAGATCGAGCACCCGCCATTCCCGATATTTGTCACGCGGCAGCATCGCATAGGGCTGGCAGTCCTGCAGCGCCTTGCTGGCGGCCTGCATCAAGGCCGGCCCCTTGGTTGAAGCCGAAGCTTCGATCAGCGCTGGTGGCGACGCCAGCCGGCCGTCGGGCGTCAGCGCAATCCGCATCACGATCCGCACCTTGTCGGATCGCGCCACCCCGCCCGGCAGCGTCGCGCAGCGCCGCAGATGGGCACGCAATTTGTCGACGTCGCTGCGCGCGATCTTGGCGCTCTCGGCCGCCTCGCCGCCGCCGGTCTCGGCTGGCTCTGGCGGCAGCTCGGGCAGCCCGAGCATCACTTGATACCGCTCGGTGATGTCGGGCGCCTGCGCGCCCATCGGCGGCCAAGGCGGTGTCTCGGGCGGCGCCGTGGCCGCAGCAGCACTTGGCGCCGGCGCTTCAACAGCCGGCTGCGGTGCCGGCGCTTCAGGCTTGGCGGCGGCCTGCTGCTGTTGCGGCTGCTGTTGTGGTGGCGGCGCTGCGGGGGCTTGTGGCTCGGGCAGCGTCAGCGGCTGTTGGTCCTGCTGCGCGGCGACTTGAGGCGGCGGCGGCGCGGCGTCCGGCGTCACGATTTCGGCGATGATCGCCTGCGAGCCGGCTTGGTCATAGGGATAGACCCCGGCGGACACCACCAGTGCCAGCAACGCCAGATGCGCGGCGACCGAAGCCGCCGCCGCGATCCGGATCGGCAGAGTCGGGGTTGCGGTTTCGCTCGCTGTGAGGCGCTCCATCCAAGCCCATCCTGTCCCGCCTTGATCCTATCGGCGGGCCGCC
>KI632513.1:1710635-1737002 GCA_000504425.1 Rhodopseudomonas palustris JSC-3b
GGCTGGCGGCTGCAGCTTCATGCGCTTGGCGATCAGCTTGTCGATCAGCCGGGTCGGCAGCAGCCGCATCACCAGATGGTACAGCGGCGACGGCGTCAGCGTGCGCCGCACCTTCGGCTTGTCGGCGGTCAGCGCCTCAAGCACCGCCTCAGCGATCGTCTCCGGCGGCAGGCCGCTGGCGTCCATCTGCGGCAGCAGCGCCCGCATGGTCTCCATCGCAGGCCGATAAAGTGAGTTGGCATAGCGCGCCATGTCGTCGTGCTCGGCCTTGGCCCAGATCGGCGTCTTGACCGCACCCGGCGCCACGATGATCACGTCGATGCCAAACAGCATCAGCTCGCGGCGCAGCCCGTCCGACAGCCCTTCCAGCGCGTGTTTTGAAGCGGAATAGGCCGCCATCAGCGGATTGCCGAACCGGCCGGCGACCGAACTCATCATCACGATCCGGCCCTTGGGGCCGCGCAGCGCCGGGTCGGTGCCAAGTAGCGGCGCGAATGCCTGGGTCGCCAGGATCGGCCCGATCACATTGACCTCGAACTGGCGCCGAAAATCCGCGGCGGCCAGTTCCAGCACCGGCCCGCCGACCGCGATGCCGGCATTGTTGACCAGTCCGGCCAGCCGCTCGCCATCGAGCGCCGATCGCACCTGATCGGCGGCGGCACGGATCGCTACCTCGTCAGTGACGTCGAAGATCAGCGGCGTGAAGCCATCGCCGAATTCCTGGCTCAGCCGTTCGGCGTCGGCTTCCTTGCGCACGCTGCCAAAGACGCGAAAACCGCGTTGCAGCAGCAGTTTTGTGGTGGCGTGCCCGATCCCAGTGGACGCGCCGGTGACAACGACGGCTCGCATGCGGACCTCCTTGCTTGGGCGAGATGTTAGCACGATTGGGCTCGTCATGGCGGTGCCGGGTTGCGCGCTCGATCCGTTGGTGCCGGGCTGTGATGGCTGTCGCCTCACCCGGGATTGCCTGCCCCCTCACCCGGCTCGCTACGCTCGCCACCCTCTCCCACGAGGGGAGAGGGTTGCTTCAACCCGTCATTGCGAGGAGCGCAGCGACGAAGCAATCCAGTCCGCACGTGAAGAGTGGATTGCTTCGCTGCGCTCGCAATGACGATCTGGGGAGCTGTTGATCGGAAACGACAACGAGACCGCATTGCCCCGATCCCACCTCCTCCCGTCATTGCGAGGAGCGAAGCGACGAAGCAATCCAGAACTCAGTGCGCGGCGCTGGATTGCTTCGCTACGCTCGCAATGACGGGGATGGTCATCGTTCGGGTCTGGATTGCTTCGCTGCGCTCGCAATGACGGCGCGCGGAAAACGATGATCTCAAATCAAAATCACAAAACGAAAAAACAAAATCACAAAACAAAACGGGACCGCGTTGCCGCGATCCCGTTCCGTGTCACTATCAAACCAAGCATTGCGGGCTCAAAGCGCGAGCCGCCCTCTCCCCGCGCATCGCGGGGAGAGTAACAACGCTTAGTTCTTCGACTTGTCGACCAGCGCGCCCTTCTTGATCCAGGGCATCATCTCGCGCAGCTTGGCGCCGACTTCCTCGATCGGGTGCTGCGCCAGCTTGGCGCGGGTGGCCTTGAACGAGGTCTGGTTGACCTTGTTTTCCAGCATCCAGTTGCGGGTGAAGATGCCGTTCTGGATGTCTTCCAGAACCTTCTTCATTTCCTTCTTGGTCTCCGGCGTCACGATGCGCGGGCCGGTGACGTATTCGCCGTATTCCGCGGTGTTGGAGATCGAGTAGTTCATGTTGGCGATACCGCCTTCATAGATCAGGTCGACGATCAGCTTCACTTCGTGCAAGCACTCGAAGTAGGCCATTTCCGGCGCGTAGCCGGCGTCGACCAGGGTCTCGAAGCCGCCCTTGATCAGTTCGACCAGACCGCCGCACAGCACCACCTGCTCACCGAACAGGTCGGTTTCGCACTCTTCCTTGAAGGTGGTTTCGATGATGCCGGCGCGGCCACCGCCGACCGCCGAGGCGTAGCTCAGGCCGAGGTCATGGGCGTTGCCCGAGGAGTCCTGATGGATCGCGATCAGGCACGGCACGCCGCCACCCTTGAGGTACTCGCCGCGCACGGTGTGGCCGGGGCCCTTCGGGGCGACCATCAGCACGTCGAGGTCAGCGCGCGGCTCGATCAGGTTGAAGTGCACGTTGAGGCCATGCGCGAACAGCAGCGCGGCGCCCTGCTTCATGTTGTCGTGCAGGTGGTCACGATAGATGTCGCCCTGCAGCTCGTCCGGGGTCAGCATCATCATGACGTCGGCCCACTTGGCGGCCTCGGCGACTTCCATCACCTTGAAGCCGGCGGCTTCCGCCTTCTTGGCGGTGGCCGAACCCGCACGCAGCGCGATCGCCACGTCCTTGACGCCGGAATCCTTCAGGTTGAGGGCATGGGCGTGGCCCTGGCTGCCGTAGCCAATGATGACGACCTTCTTGCCCTTGATGAGATTCAAATCGGCGTCGCGATCGTAGTAAACACGCATGGTCGTTCCTTTGCTCGGCGGCTGAACGGGTCAACCCAGCCAGTTGATAAAACTAAGGCGCCCGGGGCACCGGGTTTATTGAAATGTCGCCGGTTTTTAGGGCGGCGGCTGTCGCGAGACAAGCCCGCGCCAGCAAAATGCGACGTTTTGCTGGCGTCATGGCTGGCGCAGCACCGGATACAGCGAGGCCAGCAGCAAAATCGCCATGGTGACGTTGAAGACCCGCACCGCCCGCGGCGATTTCACCAGCGATTGCAGCAGGGTGCCGAACAGCGCCCAGGTCAGCGACGACAGCACCCCGACGGCGAACAGCACGCCGGTCTGGGTCATCACGTTCCAGGGATAGCTCGCCAAAGCGGCATAGGCCGTCGCCGCCCCGACCGCAATCACCCAGCCCTTGACGTTGACCCATTGAAACAGCACCGCCGCCACAAAGCTCATCGGCCGGCGCTGATCGGCCTGCCCCGGGTCGGCCGGGGCGGCACGGGCGATCAGAAACGCCAGCCAGGCGAGATAAACGGCGCCGGCATATTTCAGCAGGGTCTGCAGCACCGGATAGGCGGTGAACAGCCCGCCAAGGCCAAAGCCGGTGGCCGCCACCAGCACTGCAAAACCGATCGCCACCCCGGCCATATGCGGCAGGGTGCGGCGCAGCCCGAAATTGAGACCAGACGCCAGCAGCATGACGTTGTTCGGCCCAGGGGTGAACATCGTCGCCACCGAGAACAGCACAAAGGCCAGCAGCAGGTCGGCGTTCATGAGAGCCCCAGCCGGCGCGGCCAGCGACCGCGCCTGTTGACGTGCATTGCAGAGGCTGCCTGGCGCCTCGTCGTTGCGCTCACATGGTCTCCCCCGCCAACGGTCTGTTGCCGTCGGCCGGGGCTGCTAGCGCCTCACACCAGGCGAGGACAATGGCGATCGCGTCACATGCCTTCGGGGCCGCGGCCGATCGCGGCGACGCCAGTGCGCACCACTTCGACCAGGCCGAGCGGCCGCATCAGCTCGATGAACTGATTGATCTTGGCGGAATTGCCGGTGATCTCGAACACGAAGCTCTCGATGGTGGCGTCGATCACGCGGGCGCGGAACGCTTCCGCCAGCCGCAGCGCCTCGACACGGTGCTCGCCGACGCCGCGCAGCTTGACCATCGCCAGCTCGCGCTCGATCGAACGGCCGGTCAGCGTCATGTCGACCACGCGATACACCGGCACCATGCGATCGAGCTGATGCTTGATCTGCTGGATCACCATCGGCGTGCCGGTGGTGACGATGGTGACGCGCGACAGGTGCTTCTGGCTTTCGGTCTCGGAGACCGTCAGGCTCTCGATGTTGTAGCCGCGGCCGGAGAACAGTCCGATCACCCGCGCCAGCACGCCGGGCTCATTTTGCACGAGCACGGAAAGGGTGTGGGTTTCGATCGGGTCTTTGCGGTCTTCAAGGAAATAGGCGGATGCGGGCTGATTCATGGGTCGGCTCATATTGCTCGAAATGGCTCGATTACTTGTCTCAGGCTCGGCGCGCTCCCTCTCCCCGCTGATGGGGAGAGGTGGCGGGCGTCGCGCCTCAATGCATCACACCAGCGCCTTGCCGCCGGCGAAGGCAGCCGCGGTCGCTTCGTCGGTGGCTTCCGCCGGCAACAGCATTTCGTTATGCGCCTTGCCGGACGGGATCATCGGGAAGCAGTTTTCCAGCGCGGCGACGCGGCAGTCGAACAGCACCGGCTTCTTCACCTTGATCATTTCCATGATCGCGCCGTCGAGATCGCCGGGCTTGATCACCTGCATGCCAACCGCGCCATAGGCCTCGGCGAGCTTGACGAAGTCCGGCATCGCCTCAGTGTAGGAATGCGACAAGCGGTTGCCGTGCAGCAGCTGCTGCCACTGGCGCACCATGCCCATGTAGTTGTTGTTCAGGATGAACACCTTGATCGGCAGTTCATACTGCACCGCGGTGGCCAGCTCCTGCCCGGTCATCTGCACCGAGGCGTCGCCGGCGATGTCGATCACCAGGCTGTTCGGATGGGCGACCTGCACGCCGACCGCCGCCGGCAGGCCGTAGCCCATGGTGCCGAGACCGCCCGAGGTCATCCAGCGCTTCGGCTCCTCAAAGCCGTAGAACTGCGCCGCCCACATCTGATGCTGGCCGACTTCGGTGGTGATGTAGGTGTCACGGCCGCGGGTCGCCTCATACAGCCGCTGAATGGCGTATTGCGGCATGATCAGGTCGTAGTTCTGCTTGTAGGCCAGCGAATTGCGGCTGCGCCAGGTGCCGATCTGCTGCCACCACGCCTTGGTGTCGGGCTTCTTGCCCTCAGCCTTGAACGCGGCGATCAGATCGCGCAGCACGTCGGCGACGTCGCCGATGATCGGCACATCGACCTTGATGTTCTTGTTGATCGACGACGGGTCGATGTCGATGTGGATCTTCTTGGAGCCCGGCGAGAACGCATCGGTACGGCCGGTGATCCGGTCGTCGAAGCGCGCGCCGATGCACAGCATGACGTCGCAGCCATGCATGGTCATGTTGGACTCGTAGGTGCCGTGCATGCCGAGCATGCCGAGCCAGTTTTTGCCCGACGCCGGATAGGCACCCAGACCCATCAGGGTCGAGGTGATCGGGAAATCGGTCAGCTCGACCAGCTCGCGCAGCAGCTTGCAGGCCTCATCGCCGGAATTGACCACGCCGCCGCCGGAATAGATCACCGGCTTCTTGGCGCTGGCGAGCAGCGACACCGCCTTGCGGATCTGCGCGGCGTCGCCCTTCAGCCTCGGCGCGTAGGAGACGTGCACGTCGGACTTGCGCGGCGGATGATAGGTGCCGGTGGCGAACTGCACGTCCTTCGGCACGTCGACCACCACCGGGCCGGGACGGCCGCTGGTGGCGACATAAAACGCCTCGTGCAGCACCTTGGGCAGGTCCTCGATGCGGCGCACCAGCCAGTTGTGCTTGGTGCACGGCCGGGTGATGCCGACGGTGTCGCATTCCTGGAAGGCGTCGTTGCCGATCAGATGGGTCGGCACCTGGCCGGTGATGCACACCAGCGGGATCGAGTCCATCAGCGCGTCGGCGAGCGGGGTCACCATGTTGGTGGCGCCCGGACCGGAGGTCACCAGCACCACGCCCGGCTTGCCGGTCGAGCGGGCATAACCTTCGGCGGCGTGGCCGGCGCCCTGCTCGTGGCGCACCAGAATGTGCTGGATGTCGGACTGCTGATAGAGCTCGTCATAGATTGGAAGTACCGAGCCGCCGGGATAGCCGAAAATGTGCTGGACGCCGTGGTCCTTCATGGCGCGCACGATCATGGCTGCGCCGGTCATCTGGTTGGCGTCGTGACTTTTGGTATCGCTCATGGCTGGCTCCGGGTGCGCCCTGCAGGCGCGGGTCTGTGACACTCAGCAATAAAAAAAGGGCCCCCTGAGGCCCCGCACGCACCGCCTATCCTGGATGACATCAGCCATCCAAGGCGGTGCGCCTGGCTACGACGATAAGCTTGGTAACAAAATTGCGCATCGGGCAGCTCAGGCTTCTCAAAGGTTGCGCGGGACCATACCGGCGCAAGCCGGAATGTCAAGGCGGGGAAGACACCTTCGTATCCAACCTTAGCTGGAATTGTTCATGCTTTCGAGCGCCAAAAAAGCGCAGGCGGCAACGGCGTCGCCCATCATTTCGGCAACGCTTGCTGGCTGCGGAACCGGCCGTTTGGGGCTGTGACGGCGGACTTGCGGTTCCGCGCGTTTCAGGCGCCCCGCAGCGACGCGGCCAGCAGCCCCTCCGCCTCCCCCGGCGTGACCCAGGCAAATTCCGGCAATTGGTGCCGGAACCAGGTGAACTGCCGCTTGGCATAATGCCGGGTGTCGGCGCAGCCGATCGCGGCGGCTTCCGAAAGCGACAGCTCTCCATCCAGATGGCGAATCAACGCCGGTACGCCATGGGCTTTCATCGCCGGCAGCAGCGGATCGAGCCGGCGGGCGTGCAGCGCCGCCACCTCATCGAGCGCGCCGGCCTCCAGCATCGCCGCAAAGCGCGCGTCGATTCGCGCATACAGCGCGCTGCGCTCCGGCGCCAGAAACAGCGCCGCCCCGACCTCGTGCGCCGGCAGCAGCGGCGGCAGCGCCTCGCCATGCCAGGCGGCGAGCGGCTTGCCGGTGCCCTCCAGCACTTCCAGCGCCCGCGCCACCCGCACCCGATCGGCGACATTGAGCCGCGCCGCCCCTTCCGGATCGCGGCGCGCCAGTTCGGCATGCAGCGCGGCGACGCCGTCCCGCTCCAGGCGCTGCCGCACCGCCTCGCGGATTTCTGGCGCGATCGGCGGCACGGCGGCCAGACCGCGCGTCAACGCCTTAAAATATAGACCCGTGCCGCCGATGAAGATCGGGCGGCGGCGCAGCGCGCGCGCCTCGGCGAGCGCTGCGGCGGCCGCATCCAGCCAGGCGCCGGCGGAAAAATTCTGCGCGGCATCGACGGTGCCATAGAGCCGGTGCGGCGCCCGCGCCTCCTCTTCCAGGCTCGGACGCGCGGTCAACACCCGCAAATCGCGGTAGACCTGCATCGAATCGGTGTTGATGATGACGCCGTTCTGCGTCTCGGCCAGCCGCAAGGCCAAGGCTGACTTGCCGCTGGCGGTTGGCCCTGCGATAAGCACGGCCTTCGCCTGCTCTAGACTGGCCCCGCTCATGTCGCTCGTCGCCACGCTCATCTGCAATCCGACCCAACCCGCGCTCGATAGCACCGTGCTGGATGCCGCCCGCACCGTGCTGCCCGAGCCGCACCACATCACCTGGCTCAATCCCGGCATTGCCGCGGATATTGCCTTCACCTCGACCGAGGACATCGCCCCGCTCGCCGAGCGGCTGCGCGGCGCGCTCGGCGGCCTGCCGATCGACGTGGTGGTGCAGCCGCAGACGGCGCGGCGCAAGAAGCTTTTTCTCGCCGACATGGATTCCACCATGATCGGCCAGGAATGCATCGACGAGCTGGCTGACCTCGTGGGCCTGAAATCCCATGTCGCGGCGATCACCGAACGGGCGATGCAGGGCGAGATCGCCTTTGAGCCGGCGCTGCGCGAACGGGTGGCGCTGCTCAAGGGGCTGTCGGCCAGCGTGATCGACGAGGTGCTGAAAAAGCGCATCACGCTGACGCCGGGCGGCCGCAAGCTGGTGCAGACCATGCGCGCCCATGGCGCCTATACCTGCCTGGTGTCCGGCGGCTTTACCCAGTTCACCCGCGCGATCGCCGAGCAGCTCGGTTTTGAGGAAAACCGCGCCAACGAACTCGGCGTCGAGGACGGCAAGCTGACCGGCACGGTCGAGGAGCCGATTCTGGGCCGCGACGCCAAGCTGGCGGCGCTGCTCGAGCTGCGCGAATCGTTCGACCTCGACGGCATCGATACGCTGGCGATCGGCGATGGCGCCAATGACCTCGGTATGATCCAGGCCGCCGGTCTCGGCATCGCCTATCACGCCAAGCCGGCGGTGGCCGCCGCGGCCCATGCGCGCATCGACCACGGCGATCTGACCGCGCTGCTCTATGCCCAGGGCTATAAGCGTTCGGAATTCGTGACCGAGTAACCGGGCGCTTCCAGCAGCTCACGCCGATAATGCTCGCGCAGTTCGGCGAGCTCGACCCCGGCTGCGGTCATCACCGCGGTGACATGAAGCGCAAACGCCTCGGGCGCGGAAAACACCCCGGCCCGTGAGATCTGCGCGCGCAGCCGCGTCGCCAGCTCGCCCTCGCCGCGCAATTCGGCGCCAGTCAGCATGGCGATGGTGGTGCGCAGCGGCGCGAGCGGCGCCACCACCGCGCCAAACGGCCGGTTGCTGCGCTTCAGCGCGCTGCGCATCGTTTCCGGCAGCCGGTTTGGCAGATACCAGTTCTCCGCCTCGGACATCACCAGATCGCCCCATTGCAGCCGCACGCGGCGGCAGAACAGCACGTCGTCGGGCAACAGGCGCAGCGCGCCGTCATAATGGCGCAGGTCGGCGGGGCCATCCTGCAGCACGGTGGCCGACAAGGTCTCGGCCCGGCCGGGGTAGCGCGCCCGGCACCAGCTCACCAGCGCCGCGGTCGCCGTGGCGTGTTGCTGCAGACAATTTTGAAATTCAACGACGCTCACCACCACTCACCCGTCTCGGCCCACCGCCAACCGGGCGCGGGCTGCTTTACGGTGAAGCTATGGTCCCGTGGCGGCGATTTGGCCATAGATCGATATAGCAAGAACCACGGCCGACGGGCAGCGGCGGGCTTGGAGGCGGGCCACGGTTGGCCCGCGCCGCCGTCTACAGCTCGCGTTCGAGCGCAAGGCTTGCCGCACTAATCCAGCCTGACGTCCGCAAGGCCCGGCTCCCCCCGAGTCAATGGTAGATACTGCTCCAACACTCAACTTATGGTTTATTCACCATCATGGAGCGGGTTCAGGCATCTCCTCTGACGCCAGGAAACGACGAGTGTTGACATCTGTTAACACGTCACCAATTGTTGGGGGAAAGGATGGTTAGGCGGTCATCGCACCCCAACAAGGAGATTGAGGCCGCGGTTGCCTACGCGGAACAGCGAGGGTGGTCGTGGGCCAAGGTCAATGGCCACGCTTGGGGGAAGCTTCTTTGCCCGCATCACGACCGAGAAGGCTGCAAGATATTCATCTGGTCTACCCCGCGAAGCCCCGAGAACCATGCGAAGCAGATCAGGCGCGACGTCGATCGCTGCCCTCACCAGGAAGAGGAGGAGAATGATGAAAACGTTTGAGTTCAGCATCATTGCTTCTGGCCTCGACCCGGAGGCCGAAGATTTCGCAGACCGTTTTTTCCAGGCAGGCTGCGACGACGCGACTATCTCGTTCCAAAAGGGTCACATCATCCTCGATTTTGCGCGAGAGGCAGCCTCTATCAGCAATGCGATATCTTCAGCGGTGAAGAACGTGCAACAAGCTGGCGCTTGCGTGAATCGCGTTGAACCTGACCCGCTAGTGAGCCTGTCAGATATGGCCGCGCGCACAGGAATGTCTCGCGCGGCGATGACTCAATACTCAAAAGGCCAGCGCAGCAAAGACTTCCCGGCTCCGGTCGCACGAGTGACTTCGGACAGTCCGCTTTGGGATTGGGCAACGGTCGCGAAATGGCTGTTCAGAAACCAGAAAATCTCAAAAGAGACAGCTCTTGAGGCTGAGGCCGTTAGAATAGCAAACACTGCAATTCGAGCTGACGGCAGGAAGCTGGAAGAGACGCTCGAAGATCGATTGGCTGAATACGAAAAGCAGCTAGAAGCTGCTTAGAGCCTCGGTTCTGATGAAATCAAAATCGAGGCTCTAACATTGTGTTCTGGCTACCGCACCAGCTGGGCTGACGCCCAACTTACTGCACGCTGACCGGGACGAAGCGCAGTTCGCCGGCGCCGTTCGAGACCAGCAGCAGCGCTGATTTCTTGCCGTCCTTCTTGATCTGCTCGATGCGCTTCTTGATGTCGGCAGCGCTGGTCACCGGCTCCTGCGCGACCTCGACCACCACGTCGCCGGCCGCGAGCCGCTTCTCGGCTGCGTCGGAATCGGCATCGACGCCGGTGATCAGCACACCCTTGACGGTTTCCTTGATCTTGTACTTGGCGCGCAGCTCCTTGCTGAGCGGCGCCAGATCAAGGCCGAGCACCTTCTGCGTCACCGGCTTGTCGATCTCCGGCTGGGTCTTGGCCGAGGCCGGCTGCGGCTTGTCGGTGTCGTCGAGCTTGCCGAGCGTGACCTGCTTGGTCTCTTCCTTGCCCTTGCGGATGATCACCACATCGACCTGCTTGCCGACCGCGGTGTCGGCGACCACGCGCGACAGATCCTTCGGCTCCTTGATGTCCTTGCCATCGAAGCGGATCACCACATCGCCCGGCTCGATGCCGGCCGGCTTGGCCGGGCCCTTGTCCTCGACACCCGCGACCAGCGCGCCGCGCGCCGGCTTGATGTTCAGGCTCTCGGCGATCTCGTCGGTAACCTGCTGGATGCGCACGCCCAGCCAGCCGCGGCGCAGCTCGCCGAACTGCCGCAGCTGATCGACCACGCCGACCACGGTTTTGGACGGCACGGCAAAGCCAATGCCGATCGAACCACCGGACGGCGAGATGATCAGCGTGTTGACGCCCACCACTTCGCCATTGAGGTTGAACAGCGGCCCGCCGGAATTGCCGCGATTGATGGCGGCGTCGGTCTGGATGTAGCTGTCATAGGGGCCGGAATTGATGTCGCGGTTGCGCGCCGAGACGATGCCGGCAGTGACGGTGCCGCCGAGCGAGAACGGATTGCCGATCGCGACCACCCATTCGCCGAGCCGCAGCTTGTCGCTGTCGCCGAATTTGACCGACACCAATTGCTTGCCGGCCGGCGGCTTGAATTTCAGCACCGCCAGGTCGGTCTTCTTATCGACGCCGACCAGCTCCGCTTTGATCTTGGTGCCGTCGTTCATGATGATGTTGATCTCATCGGCGTCGGCAATGACGTGATTATTGGTCACCGCCACGCCCGACGGATCGACGATGAAGCCGGAGCCGAGCGAATTGGTTTTGCGCGGGCCGGTGCCCTTGTCGCCGCGTCGGTTCTTGAAGAAGTCTTCAAAGAATTCCTCGAACGGCGAGCCGGGCGGCAATTGCGGCGCGGCGCCCTTGCCTTCGCCGCTGCGGTTATCGACGGTCTGGGTGGTCGAGATGTTGACCACCGCATCGATCACCTTCTCGGCGACGTCGGCGATCCCTTCCGGACCGCGCGCTGCGGCGGGTGCGGCGATGAGCGCGCAGGCCACGGCAAGACATGCCGTCAGCTTGAGACGCAGGCGGCGGGAGGCTCGGATCGCGGCGGGCATGTACAGGGGTCTCCTGGAATCGGGGCGAACAACACGTTAACCTGCGGCCGCTCCGGCAGCCAAGCGCGGCCGCAACCTTATCCCATCCGGCGCGGCACTGCCGGGCAAAAGCGTGCGGTTTCGCTCACGATGGCGTGGCAAGGCCCGGCAATGACATGATGGCCGTCACGCGCCGGCGGGGCGATGGCGCGCACAGGGCGCGATCAATGGCGCGCCATCCAGATCAACGCCAGACCGCCGAGCGCCGACAGCACGCCCGCAACCCGCAGCAGCGTATCGGAGGCCGCCAGCGTGCTCTCCATGGCGCGCCGCATCCAGGATGGGCTGGCCAGGAACAACAAGCCTTCGAGAAAAAACGCGACGCCGACGCCGATCAGGAAGTCGGTGAATGCGAAGGATTTCATCTGCCCCGGGCCCTCTGCAGCCACCCTGCCTCGGGCTGATGTCGGAACGAAATCCAGGATACCGCAATCGCGACGACAGGGCTTTCGCAATCGGCCGTCCTGGATATGGCAACGGGCCGGCGCGAACGCCGGCCCCAAGATTGATCGAGAGCTGATCCGAACGGCGCAGCGCAGCCGGCGCCGTCCGCCTCAGACCTCACGGCCGCGCCGGAGCGGCGGCGGCAGCGGGGGCCTGCCCACGGCCGGAAGCCCCGCCGGTGAAGTACTTGAAGAACTCCGAGTCCGGCTTGAGCAGGAAGCGGGTGTCGCTGCTGCGCAGGCCCTGCTCATACGCGCCCATCGAGCGATAGAACGCGAAGAAGTCCGGGTCCTTGCCATAGGCTTCGGCGAAAAGACGGTTGCGTTCGCCGTCGCCTTCACCGCGGATCTGCTCGGCCTTGGAATTGGCCTCGGCGATGATCACGGTCGCTTCACGATCGGCCTTGGAGCGGATCTCCTGCGCCTTCTGACCGCCCTGTGCGCGGAACTCGGCCGCTTCACGCTGACGTTCAGTCTGCATGCGCTGATAGACCGCCTGGCTGTTCTGGTCCGGCAGATCGGCGCGGCGAATCCGCACGTCGACCACCGAAATGCCATAGCCGTCCGCCTCGCGATCAAGCTGCTCGCGGATGCGGTTCATCAGGCTTTCGCGCTCGTCGCGCACCACTTCGATGAAGTTGACCTCGCCGAGCACACGGCGCAGCGAAGCGTTGAGCAGCGCGGTGAGCTGCACATTGGCGGCCTGCACGGTGCCGACGCTCTGATAGAAGCGCAGCGCGTTCTTGATGCGATAGCGGGCGAACGCATCGACCACCAAGCGCTTCTGGTCGGAGGCGATCACTTCCTGCGACGGGTTTTCCAGGTCCAGGATACGCTTGTCGAGCGAGATCACCGCATCGACGAACGGCACCTTGAAGTGCAGACCGGGATCGGTCACCACCCGCACCGGCTCACCGAGCCGGACCACCAGCACCTGTTCAGTCTGCCTGACGGTGAAGATCGACGCATAGCCGATCAGGACCGCGACCAGCAGAACGATCAGCGCCACCACTCCGGAAATGCCGGCCTTCATCGGTTGCCTCCGCTCTGCTGCTGACCCGCATTGGCGGCCGGACGGCGCGCCGTCAGTTCATTGAGCGGCAGATACGGCACCACGCCCTGCGAACCGGCCGCGCCGCTATCGACGATCAGCTTGTCGGAGCCGCCCAAAATGCGCTCCATGGTTTCGAGATAGATGCGTTCCCGCGTCACGTCCGGAGCCTTCTTGTATTCGTCATACACTTTCAGGAAGCGCGCGCTCTGACCCTTGGCCTCGGCGACGGCCTGCTCCTTGTAGCCCTCCGCGCCTTGAATGATCTGCGCCGCACGACCGCGCGCATCGGGGATGACGCGGTTCGAATAGGTCTGCGCTTCGTTCTGCAGACGTTCGAGGTCGGCACGGGCCGCCTGCACGTCGCGGAACGCGTCGATCACCTGCGCCGGCGGGTCAACCTTCTGCAGCTGCACCTGCTGCACCAGTACGCCAGCGCCGTATTTATCGAGCGTGCGCTGCATCAGGTCCTGCACGCCGTTTTCGATATTGGAGCGGGCGCCGGTCAGGATCGGCTGAATGTTGGAGCGGCCGATCACTTCGCGCATTGCGCTTTCGGCGACGGCCTTCACGGTGCCTTCCGGGTTCTGGATGTTGAACAGGAAGTCGCCGACGCCGTCCGGCTTGATACGCCACAGCACGGTGAAATCGACATCGACGATGTTTTCGTCGCCGGTGAGCATCAAGCTCTCTTCCGGCACATCGCGCACCGCGCGGCCACGGCGGCCGGTGTCGTCAAAAGTGGTCATGCCGACATTGATGGTCGAAACGCGCAGCGCCTTCGGCAGCAGCACGGTCTCGATCGGGTACGGCAGGTGATAGTTCAGACCCGGCTGCACGGTGCGAACATGCTTACCGAAGCGCAGCACCACGCCGAGTTCTTCGGACTGCACGCGGAAGAAGCCGGACAGGCCCCACACCGCCAGCGCGCCGACCAGAATCAGGGCGATGCCCATGGCGCTGAAATGCCCCCCGGGGAGCAGCTGCTGCAAACGGTCCTGGCCGCGGCGCAACAGATCCTCGAGGTCCGGCGGCCTTGGTCCCGTCGGTTGCGGCCCCGTGCCCCAGGGCCCCTTCGGTCCCGGCCCCCAAGGGCCTCCGCCTTGATTCTTCCACGGCATCGACAAATCTCCTTCGCGCCGGCCTAAAAAGACAATGTCCAGCGCAACATGCACGACTTTATAGGGGACGGGCACAGCCCATACAACGCAGCTTCACGTCGCCACGAGCTAAGATCGAACCTGAAAAAGTCAATGCAAGCTATGTCGCTAGCGGTTAACGCGGCGTTCGGCGGCGATAGGTCACATAGGAAAAATCGGCGGTGTCGCCCTCGCCTGCGGCGTGCCGGACGCGCTCGGTTTCCTGCCATTGCGCAGCATCGAGCGGCGCGAAAAACGTGTCGCCTTCGGGGCGTGCATGCACCTCGGTCAGCTCGACACGATCGGCCTCCGCGAGGAACTGGGCATAGATCTCCGCGCCGCCAATCACCGCAATCTCGGTGGCAAAACGCCGCAGCGCATCGCCGCGGGCAATGGCGCGCGCTTCATCGAGCGAGGTGGTCAGCGCCCCCTGCAATTTCAGCGCGCGGTCGCGGGTGATGACGATATTGGTTCGCCCCGGCAGAGGCCGCGGCAGCGACGCGAACGTCTTGCGCCCCATCAGCACCGGCTTGCCGATCGTCAGCGCCTTGAAGCGGCGCAGATCGGAGCGCAGCCGCCACGGCATGGTGCCATGATGGCCGATCACGCCATTATCGGCGACAGCGACGATCAGCACGATCTCGGCGGCGGGCGCGCTCACACCGCAACCTCGGCCTTGATGTGCGGATGAGGATCATAATTCTCGAGCTTGAAGTGGCCGATCCTGAACTCGAAAATGTCCTTCACCGCAGGATCGAGGGTCATGGTCGGCAGCTGGCGCGGCGTGCGCGTCAATTGTAGCCGGGCCTGTTCAAAATGGTTGGAATAGAGGTGAGCGTCGCCGAACGTATGGATGAACTCGCCCGGCTCCAGCCCGGTGACCTGCGCCATCATCATGGTCAACAGCGCATAGGAAGCGATGTTGAACGGCACGCCGAGGAACACGTCGGCGGAGCGCTGATAGAGCTGGCACGACAGCCGGCCGCGCGCGACATAGAATTGGAACAAGCAGTGGCACGGCGGCAGCGCCATGCGCTCGACATCGGCCGGGTTCCATGCGGTCACTATCAGCCGCCGCGAATCCGGCGAGCGCTTGATCATGTCGACCACATTGGCGATCTGGTCGATGCTGCCGCCGTCGGCAGTCGGCCAGGACCGCCACTGCGCGCCATAGACCGGGCCGAGATCGCCATTGGCATCCGCCCACTCATCCCAAATTGAGACGCCGTTGTCCTTCAGGTACTTGATGTTGGTATCGCCGGCGAGAAACCACAGCAATTCATGCACGATCGCTTTGATCGGCAGCCGCTTGGTGGTCACCATCGGAAAACCGGCTTCAAGGTCGAACCGCATCTGATGGCCGAACACCGAGCGCGTGCCGGTGCCGGTGCGGTCGTTCTTGTCCGCGCCCTCGTTCAGGATGCGGGCCAGCAGATCGAGATATTGCTGCATGTCGTGTGAACGCTCGTTCAGAGGGGCCGCCGGGCCGTCTGGCACCGGACGGCACCATGGCCGCCGTCCCCCTTCTGAACAAGACCCATCAGGCCCGTGTAAACAAGGCTTTATGTGAACAAGCGCGAATTCCCGTGCGCGGGATCATTTCCACGGCTGGTCATGGCCATTGGTGGCATTGGCGGCCTGCCACAACAATGGCGTCAGCCGGTCGATTTCGCTGGCGACCAGATCGGCGAGCGCTTGCGGCGTCCTTTGCTCCGGCGCGGGAATCACGGCGCCGAGCGCCTGCAACGAGTCGCGGACGGCGCGGTCATCGAGCGCATGCGAGGCGGCGGCGTTGAGCAGCACAACCAGCGAGGGCGGCGTGCCTTTGGGGGCAAACATCGCGATCCAGGCCCGCGCCTGGAAGCCGGGCAGCCCGGCCTCGGCGGTGGTGGGCACATTCGGCAGCGACGGGCTGCGGGTCGGCATCGCGATCGCATAGGCCTTGATCTTGCCGCTGTTGATATGCGGCACGGCGTTGACGATCTGGTCGCACATGTAATCGACCTCGCCTGCGATCAGTGCCTTCATCGCCGGACCCATGCCGCCAAAGGGCACGCCGGTCGGCTTCACGCCAAGCTGCCGATGCAGCACCAGACAGGACACATAGGACACCGAACCGATGCCGGCATGGGCGACGTTGAGCCGCTCGGTATTGGCTCTGACATAGGCGGCGAATTCTTCCAGGTTTTTCGGCGGAAAATCCTTGCGCGCCAGGATCACGATCGGCGTACCGGCGAGCAGCGCCACCGGCTCGAAATCGCGCGTCGGATGATAACTCAAGCCAGGATAGAGCGGCACCGCCGCCGCATGCGTGCCCATATGACCGGCGATCAAGGTGTAGCCGTCGGCCGCCGCGCGCGAGGCCAATGAGGCCGCCAAGGTGCCGCCCGCGCCCACCACATTTTCAATCGCCACCTTTTGGCCGAGCGATTTGGCCATTTGCGCCGAAATGATCCGGGCGACGGTGTCGGTCGGGCCGCCGGGCGCGAATGGCACAATGACGGTCACCTGCCGCAAGGGATAGTCAGCCGCGGCGGCCGGCCCGATCACCGCGGCAACGCCTGTCAGCCACAGCGCGCAGACAGATAGCAGGCGTGCAATAAATGTCATAAAGGTACCCAACTATTCCATCCAAATCCGCGCTGATCAAATGCCGGCCAAAGGCCGGTTTTCGCCGCTCAGATCAAGGTAGCAGCACCGCTGCATGCGAACGATCAATCTTTAGGCTCAACAAATACTTCGTCGCGCTTGCGCCGGAGCGACGGCAAAATCGCAAGTATCAGCAACAGCAGTGCAACCGCCAGCAGCGACGCCGACAGCGGCCTCGTCACAAACACGGTGGCATCGCCCCGCGCAATCATCAGCGCGCGGCGCAGATTTTCTTCCATCAATGGACCGAGCACCAGGCCGAGCAGCATCGGTGCCGGCTCAAAATCCTGCTTGATCAGCCAATAGCCCAATAGGCCAAACCCGCCGGCCAGCACGACATCGACCGGGGAATTGTTGATCGAATAGATGCCGATCGCGCACAACACCACGATCGCCGGAAACAGCAGCCGATACGGCACCCGCAGCAGCCGCACCCAGATTCCGACCAGCGGCAGATTGATGATCAGCAACATCACATTGCCGATCCACATCGACGCGATCATGCCCCACACCAGTTCGGGCTGGTTTTGCAGCACCATCGGCCCCGGCACGATGCCATGAATGGTCATGGCCCCGACCATCAACGCCATCACGGCATTGGGCGGAATGCCGAGCGTCAGCAGCGGAATGAACGAGGTCTGCGCCGCGGCATTGTTGGCGCTTTCCGGCGCGGCCACACCTTCGATCGCGCCGCGGCCAAAACGTGACGGCACGCGAGCGATCTTCTTCTCCAGCGTATAGGCGGCGAACGAGGCGATCACCGCGCCGCCGCCGGGCAAGATGCCGAGAATGGCGCCGAGCGCGGTGCCGCGGCCGATCGCCGGTGCAGCATCGACCAGGTCCTTGCGAGTCGGCATCAGCCCGGTGACGGGCCGTTGCACCAGACTGCGGTTCACATCGGTGCCGGGATCGAGGTTGCGAATGATCTCGGCAAAGCCGAACACGCCCATGGCGACGATGGCGAAGCCGAAGCCGTCGGCGAGATCCGGCACCCCGAATGACATGCGCGCCGCGCCGGTCTCGACATCCGAGCCGACCATCGACAGCAGCAGCCCGAGCACGATCATCGCAATCGCTTTCAGCACCGAGCCTTTGGCGAGCACCACCGCAAACACCAGCCCGAGGACCATCAGCGAAAAATACTCGGCAGGGCCGAACGCCTGCGCCAGTTTGGTCAGCGGCCCGCCCAGCACCGCGATCAGCACGGTGGCCACGCAGCCCGCGACAAACGAGCCGATCGCGGCGATCGCCAACGCCGGCCCGGCCCGGCCCTGCTGCGCCATCTGAAACCCGTCGAGCGTGGTCACCACCGAGGTCGCCTCGCCCGGAATGTTGACCAGGATCGAGGTGGTCGAACCGCCGTACTGCGCGCCATAATAAATGCCGGCCAGCATGATCAGCGCGCCGACCGGCGGCAGGCCGAAAGTGATCGGCAGCAGCATCGCCACCGTCGCCACGGTGCCGATCCCCGGCAGCACGCCGACCAGCGTGCCGACCAGCGCGCCAATCAGGCAGAACAGCAGGTTCACCGGCGTGAACGCCACCCCGAACCCAAGTGCCAGATTGGAGATCAGATCGGCCATCGGCGGCTCACGGCATCAGGAAACGCGGCAACAGCGGCAGCGGCAACCGCAACACGAACGGGAACAGCAAGCTGCACACCCCGGCCAGGCACAGGCCGGCCAGGGTCGTTTGCCCCCAGCGGGTTTCCTTGGTCGCGAGCGCGGCGATCATGAAACTGAGGAAGGCCGCCAGCGGCAGCCCGAGCGGCTGGATCGAAACCGCAAAGGCCAGGATCGCCAGCCCGACGAATAGCGGCCCGCGCCACGCCGAGCGCGCCGAGCGCGGCCCTTTGACAAACACCCCAAGCGCGGTGACCACCGCCCCGAGCGCCAGCAGCACCCCCGCGGTCAGCCGCGGCACCGTGCCGGCCCCCGGCGAAAAGCCGCGCATGCTGCTGAGATCGCGGGCCGCCCACAGCGCCAAAAGCGCGATCGCCATCAAGGTCAGCCCGCCGGCAAACTCCTGCGGACCGCGCACCCAACGCGGCCAGAGCGACCTGCCCGACGCCTCGCTTGGCTCGACCCCCATTGCCCATTCTCCTGGCGCCTGCTCGCCTAGCGAGTTTATGCAACTGATTCCAGGATAGCTACCAGGGACAACCGTCGATTGCCTCTTCCCTGCGGCGTGCCGATGCCTATATTTGCGGTGCCGGTTCGCCGGCTATGACAATAAACGGCCGTCGAAATAAACCATTCGGACCCGGGGGCGGTACCCGGCGCCTCCACCCAAGCCCGGCCAGCCGGGTTTCGGCGGGGGCGAAATAGGATCGACGAGGGCGTAAAGGGCGAGCTTTTGTTCGGTATGGTTCCGCCGTCATCGGGCCAATGCAATAGTTGCCAACGACAACTATGCTCCGGTTGCTCAGGCTGCGTAACGCAGTTTGAAAGACCGACTTAAAGCCCTAACGGGTTAAGCTCCGTTAGGCGGGGTTCGGAGGCACCTGGCAACAGAAGCCTCCACTCATTTCTTGACGCCCGGCCTGGTCCGCCCGCAACAGACGCAACAGAATCGTCGTCGCGGACGCCGCCATGGCTGACCTGCCATTGCAGCCGGGCTACGATGATGCCCAACCGCGACTCAGGGCCAGCCGTGTTGGCCGATCGCGAATCACGCAGGACGACTGGACCGACCATGGCGACCGACCACATCCGATACGATGTTCTTGCCCGCGATGCGTTGCGCGGTGTGCTGCGGCAGGTGCTGGCCGACGCGGCTGAGCATGGCCTGCCCGGCGAACATCACTTCTTCATCACGTTCTTCTCCAAGGCGGAGGGCGTGAAGATGTCGCCGCGGCTGCAGGCGCAGTATCCGAACGAGATGACGATCGTGCTGCAGCACCAGTTCTGGGATCTGGTGGTGACCGACGATCATTTTGAGGTCGGCCTGGCGTTTGGCGGCATTCCCGAGCGGCTGTTCGTGCCGTTCAGCGCCATCAAGAGCTTCCTTGACCCCTCGGTGGAATTCGGCCTGCAATTCGAGCCCGACGCCCCGATCGAAGCTGCGGTCGCCAATGCCGACAGCGCCGCCGCCCCCGCTGCGGCAGCCGCGCCGGAAACCGACGATCTGCCGCCGGAGCGGCCGTCCTCGCCGACCGAAGGCGCTGAGGTGGTGCGGCTCGACCGTTTCCGCAAAAAATAACCCGCCGCGGTCCTTACTGGCGGGTTCGGGAGCCAAAGCTCGCGTCATCGCCTTGAATGAGGACCCATGACGACATCGTCCCGCCGCCCCCGCAACGCCAGCAAGCCCCCGACCCGCACCGAAACCGACTCGTTCGGCGCCATCGAGGTGCCGGCCGATCGCTATTGGGGCGCGCAGACCGAGCGATCGCGGCAAAATTTCCAGATCGGCCATGACCGGATGCCGATCGCGATCATTCGCGCGCTGGCATTGGTGAAACTGGTCGCCGCGGAAACCAATCGCGAACTCGGTTTGCTCGACCGCCGCCGCTGCCAGGCGATCGTCAAGGCGGCGCGCGAGGTGATCGACGGCAAGCTCGACCAGCATTTTCCGCTGCCGGTCTGGCAGACCGGCTCCGGCACCCAGACCAACATGAACCTCAATGAGGTGATCGCCAACCGCGCCAACGAGCTGCTCGGCGCGCCGCTTGGCGGCAAGCAGCCGGTCCATCCCAACGATCACGTCAATCTGGGGCAATCGTCGAACGACTCATTCCCGACCGCGATGCATATCGCCGCAACCGAGCAGATCGTCAGCGATCTGGAGCCGGCGCTGGCCGCGCTCGCCAAAGCGCTGCGCGCCAAGGAGCGCGCATTCGCCAAAATCGTCAAAATCGGCCGCACCCATACCCAGGACGCCACCCCGCTAACGCTCGGCCAGGAGTTTTCCGGCTATGCCGCCCAGGTCGACAGCGGGCTTAAGCGGCTGCGGGACGCACGCCCAGCGCTCTATCCGCTGGCGCAGGGCGGCACCGCGGTCGGCACCGGGCTCAACACCCATCCGCAATTTGCACGGCTGTTTGCCAAACGGGTGGCCGCGCTGACCAAGCTGCCGTTCACCAGCGCGCCCAACAAGTTTGAAGCGCTGGCCGGCAACGACGCCTATGTCTATGTGCACGGCGCCATCAATGCGGTCGCGACCGCGCTGTTCAAGATCGCCAACGACATCCGCTTGCTCGGCTCAGGCCCGCGCTCCGGCCTTGGCGAATTGCTGCTGCCCGCCAACGAGCCTGGCTCCTCGATCATGCCCGGCAAGGTCAACCCGACGCAAAGCGAAGCGATCACCATGGTGTGCTGCCAAGTGTTTGGTCATCACACCACCATCACCATGGCCGGCAGCCAGGGGCACTTTGAGCTGAACGTCTATAAGCCGGTGATGGCGCACTGCATGTTGGAATCGATCCAACTACTCGCCAGCGCCACGCGGTCGTTCACTAAGCACTGCGTCGCCGGGATACGCGCTCATGAGACGCGCATTCATGAGCTGATGGAACAGTCGTTGATGCTGGTAACCGCGCTGGTGCCGACCATCGGTTACGACAATGCCGCTAAAATCGCCAGAGCTGCCCACGAACGCGGCACGACTCTGCGTCAGGAAGCATTGCGCATGGGACTGGTTTCCGCCGCGGATTTCGATCGTCTGGTGCAGCCAGACAAAATGACGCGCCCGAAATGACCGCGTAGGCGTATCCCCCCACCGCTAGCCCCGTACTCGCACGAAGAATTGATGTAAATCATATCGCGCAACCACGTGGATCGATCAACTGCCGTTGCAGCGTTTGCGCAGGGTAGCAAATTCCCGATACGCGCGGGAGGATGCCTGGCTCAATTGCAGCGATGAGGAAGTTGTCGTGATGGTGATCGAGCCGACCGAGGCCCCGCTAAGCACTGCGAACCGGACCGCAAGCGCCTCCCGTCGTCACGCCTTTGCTGATGGGGGCGTCCGTTGGGGGACGTAGTCAATTTGAACCGAGAGAGGAAGCGCGCCGCGCGGGAGGATTCCGCACGGCAAGCTGAAGCCAATCGGGTGCGTTTCGGCCGGACTAAGTTAGAGCGCGCGCGGGACGAGCAACGGACCAAGCGAACCAAAGAGCTACTGGATCAACATCGCATAACCGGGGACGTGTCATGAAATCGCCGGTCGTCAAACGGTCGATCGTGGTCGCAGGCCACAAAACCAGCGTCAGCCTCGAAGAGGCGTTCTGGAACGGCATGAAGGAAATTTCTGGTCTGCGCGACATGACATTGTCGGAGCTCGTCGGAGAAATCGACAGCAACCGTCAGCAGGGCAACCTGTCGTCGGCGATCCGACTGTTCGTGCTGGACTACTTCCGCTCTCGCGCGGTTCAGCCAGTTCCGGAAGTGAAAACGGAAAGCTTGGCCGCGCACTAAGCGCGGCCTTTCCTGTCAGCTGCTATCTTCAAACATCGCACCGTTCAGGTGCGATTGTTTTGTGGACCTGGCGTTGTGGGTAGCGCCGGGAGCGATTGGCTGTGCTCACGAGTCCAGCCGACCGCCGCGCTGACATGCGCTGAACCGTCACCAGATCTGGGCACGCGCGCGGCAATAGCCGCGGGCGACGCTGGGTGTTGTTTCTGCAACGCGCGGTGCGCCAACATTCGTGGTCGCACATTGTCGTAGCTGGTAGCAGCCGCGCAGAGGATTTTGGCTGCGCGCACCACAAGCGCACGCGCCCTAAGAGCTTCGCGCCCTGCCCCGCCGCTATCGTTGCAGGGCAAACGAGCCTGCGCGAACATCGAGCGTGATCCCGCGCTCAGCACCGCCTTGAGCTTCGCGCATCGCGGCTGATTTCAAGAGGCCCTGCCATCGGATATGGAGTGGCGGTCGCTCCCCGTGCGGGAGCGTGGATCGAAACCTTCATCACCTTGTCAACGCGCTTCTTGATGTCCTGTCGCTCCCCGTGCGGGAGCGTGGATCGAAACGAGAAGCAACGCGCTGAAATCCGGCGGATAGCGCCGTCGCTCCCCGTGCGGGAGCGTGGATCGAAACATCGTGCGCTTGGCTTTGGATGGCGAACGCTTGGTCGCTCCCCGTGCGGGAGCGTGGATCGAAACGCATCAACTGCCCTCTGAAATTTGTCGAGATACCGTCGCTCCCCGTGCGGGAGCGTGGATCGAAACAGCGCACCAAAGAACAGTGCGATGCGAATGGACCGTCGCCCCCCGCGCGGGAGCGTGGATCGAAACAAACGCGACGGCGTGATCCGGTATCGGCCGCCGCGTCGCTCCCCACGCGGGAGCGTGGATCGAAACCACCACGCCCCGCGCCCGCTAACCGTCACAGCGGCGGGATGATCTTGCCGGGGTTAAAAATGTTGTCCGGATCGAGCGCCTTCTTCACCGCCCGCATCGCGTCGATCGCCTCGGGGCCGAGTTCGGCGACCATGTATTTCTGCTTGCCCTGGCCGATGCCGTGCTCGCCGGTGCAGGTGCCATCCATCGCCTGGGCGCGCTCGACCAGCCGGTGCATGAACTGTTCGCCGCGCGCCATCTCCTCGGGATCGTTGACGTCGCACAAAAGCGAGCAATGGAAATTGCCATCGCCGACATGGCCGACGATCGGCGCGGTCAGATTGAGGCGTTGCAGATCGGCTTCGGTCTCGACCACACAATCGGCGAGCCGCGAGATCGGTACGCACACGTCGGTTGCGACCACGCCGGCGCCGGGACGCAGCGCGCGCACCGACCAATAGGCATCGTGCCGCGCCTGCCACAGCTTGCTGCGGTCTTCCGGGCGCGTGGTCCAGGAGAATTCGCCGCCGCCGCACTCCTTGGCGATTGCCGCAAAATTCTTGGACTGCTCGGCGACTTCCGCGGCGCTGCCGTGGAACTCGAGCAGCAATAGCGGCGTCTCCGGCAGAGAGAGTTTGGAGTAAGCGTTGCAGCAGCGCACTTGCGTGGCGTTGAGTAGTTCGATGCGCGCCACCGGGATCGCGGTCTGCATCGCCAGGATCACCGCGTTGCAGGCGCCCTCCACCGTCTCGAACGAGCACGCCGCCGCCGCGATGGTTTCGGGAATGCCGCGCAGCTTGATGGTCAGTTCGGAGATGATGCCAAGCGTGCCCTCGGCGCCCACAAACAAATGCGTGAGGTCATAACCGGCCGCCGATTTTTTCGCGCGGGTGCCGGTGGTGATGATCTCGCCATCGCCGCGCACCACTTTCAGCGCCAGCACATTGTCGCGCATGGTGCCATAGCGCACCGCATTGGTGCCGGAAGCGCGGGTCGAGGCCATGCCGCCGATCGAGGCATCGGCACCGGGATCGATCGGAAAGAACACGCCGCGATCACGCAGATGCTCATTGAGCGCCTTGCGGGTGACGCCGGGCTCGATCACGCAATCGAGATCTTCGACATGCACGTCGAGAATCCGATTCATCTCGCGCAGATCGATGCACACGCCGCCGGCCGGCGCGTTGATATGGCCTTCCAGCGAGGTGCCGGTGCCGAATGCGATCACCGGCACGCGCAGCGGCGCGCAGATCCGCACCACGTCCTGAATGTCCTTGGTTTCGCGCGCCAGCACCACGGCATCCGGCGGCTGCGCCGGCAGCCAGGTGGTGCTGTGGGCGTGCTGCTCGCGCACCGCCAGCGAGGTGATCAAGCGGTTGCCGAAGCGCGCTGCAAGCGCTTCAATGGCGGCCGCGATCGCCTTCGGTGCGACACGCTGAAGTTGATTGTCGATCATAACACCCACTGCATCGTCCTCCTGACACGGCGCCGAACCTGTCAAAGGACGCATGAGGGGTCAATGGGGGCCAACCCCAAAGCAACGAGGAACGCCATGTCTATCAGCAGCGCTGCTGCGCCCGCATTGCATACACTGCCGGTTCCATTTCTGTCGTCGGTGATGGCGATCGAGCCGCACTGGATCGACTATAACGGCCATCTCAACATGGCTTACTACAACGTGCTGTTCGACCGCGCGCTCGATCAGCTCTGGCTCGCGCTCGGCATCGGCCCCGATTATGTGCAATCGCGCGGCGGCTCGACCTTCACCGCCGAATGCCATGTGCGCTACCTGCGCGAATTGCATCTCGGTGATCCGGCGCAGATTGCAGTGTGGGTGATCGCCGCCGACGACAAAAGGCTGCATACGTTTGAGGAACTGCGCCATGCCGACGAAGGCTGGCTGTCGGCGTCGTCGGAAAACATGAATCTGCACGTCGATATGGCGAGCCGCAAAACCGCGCCGTTTCCGCCCGACATCAAGGACCGCATTAACGCTTTTGCGGAGGCGCATCGCACAGCACCCCGCCCCGACGGCATCGGCCGACAAGTGGCGATGCCATCAAAGGCCACAGCGCGCTAGACCCGTGTGCGTCCACGCACCAAGCCCACCACCGCGGACACCAAAAACAGCACCACGGCGATGAAGAAGATGAACTTGGCGATCTCGATCGAAGCGCCGGCGATGCCGCCGAAGCCGAGAATGCCTGCGATCAACGCGACAATCAGGAATGTGACAACCCAACCCAACATTGGCGAACCTCCTTATTGGCCCTCTGTTGCGGGCGGACGCGGCGTTTAGTCGCCGCGCCGCATCTAGACAGACAATCCAGCATCGGATCGGAAGTTCCGGGCGTCGCTCGGGCTAAACCACAACCCAAGATTGCGCGCTAGCACCCCTCGCGGCGCGATCGGCCGCGCATGGCGGCGTGGGGCGCCGCCTGGCTGTCATTGCGGCGGCCGAGGCCCTATATGCCCACAATCCTGCCCCACAAGGCTCCTCATTGCTGGCTCGCGGTGGCATCGTGAGGAGATGACGATTCGCATGACCAATCCCGACCAGTTCAGCGGCAATGACCTGCCGGACTATCGCCCCGCCGCCGGTGGCATTGCCGCAAGGGCGCGCGCCGCGACGCTGCCGGCCTATCTGACCGGCCTCAATCCCGAGCAGAGCGACGCCGTGCAGACGCTGGACGGCCCGGTGCTGGTGCTGGCCGGCGCCGGCACCGGCAAGACCCGGGTTTTGACCACGCGCATCGCTCATATTCTGGCCTCCGGCCGCGCCCGGCCCGGCGAGGTGCTGGCGGTGACCTTCACCAACAAGGCGGCGCGCGAGATGAAGATGCGCCTTGGCCAGATGCTCGGCCAGGCGATCGAGGGCATGCCGTGGCTCGGCACCTTCCATTCGATCGGCGGCCGGATTCTGCGCGTCCACGCCGAGCTGGTGCAGCTCAAGTCGAATTACACGGTGCTCGACACCGACGACCAGATCCGGCTGCTCAAGCAATTGCTGGCGGCCGACAATATCGACGACAAGCGCTGGCCGGCGCGCATGCTGGCCGGCTTGATTGATGGCTGGAAGAATCGCGGGCTGACGCCGTCGCAAGTGCCGGCCGGCGAAGCGGCGATGTTCGGCAATGGCCGCGGCGGCAAGCTGTATGCCGCCTATCAGGAACGGCTGAAAATTCTCAACGCCGCGGATTTCGGCGACCTGTTGCTGGAAAACATCCGGCTGTTCCGCGAGCACCCCGACGTGCTGCGGCAATATCAGCAGCGCTTCAAATACATCCTGGTCGATGAGTATCAGGACACGAACGTCGCGCAATATTTGTGGCTGCGGCTGCTCGCGCAGGCGCCGACGCCCTCCACGCGCCCTCTTCCCTCTCCCCTTGTGGGAGAGGGTGCCGAGCCACCACGTGGCGAGGCGGGTGAGGGGGTGGGCGGGCAAGC
>KI632513.1:1737012-1766916 GCA_000504425.1 Rhodopseudomonas palustris JSC-3b
GCGACGCCACCCTCTCCCACAAGGGGAGAGGGTGAGAACACCGCCCCGCCAAAGAACATCTGCTGCGTCGGCGATGACGATCAGTCGATCTATGGCTGGCGCGGCGCGGAGGTCGATAACATCCTGCGCTTCGAGCACGATTTTCCCGGCGCCAAGGTGATCCGGCTGGAGCGCAATTATCGCTCGACCGGCCACATCCTGGCCGCGGCGTCCTATCTGATCGCCCATAACGAAGGCCGGCTCGGCAAGACGCTGCGCACCGAAGACGTCGATGGCGAAAAGGTCACCGTCACCGGCGCCTGGGATTCCGAGGAAGAAGCGCGCGCGATCGGCGAAGAGATCGAACAGCTGCAGCGCCAGGGCCACGCGCTTAACGAGATCGCGATTTTGGTGCGCGCCTCGTTCCAGATGCGTGAGTTTGAAGATCGCTTTGTCACGCTCGGCCTGCCCTACCGGGTGATCGGCGGCCCGCGCTTCTATGAGCGCGCCGAAATCCGCGATGCGCTGGCTTATCTGCGGGTGATCAACTCGCCGGCCGACGACCTCGCCTTTGAGCGCATCGTCAATGTGCCCAAGCGCAGCATTGGCGATGCCACCGTGCAATTGCTGCACGACCACGGCCGGCGCCGGCGCATTCCGCTTTATGAAGCGGCACGCGCGATCATCGAGACCGATGAGCTGAAGCCGAAAACGCGTGGCAGCTTGCGCGATCTGATGATGTCGTTCGAGCGCTGGCGCGCGCAGCGCGAGCTGCTGCCGCACACCGAGCTGGCGCAGATCGTGCTCGACGAGAGCGGCTATACCGAGATGTGGCAGAAGGACCGTTCGGCCGATGCCGCGGGCCGGCTAGAGAACCTGAAAGAACTGATCCGCTCGATGGAGGATTTCGAGAACCTGCAAGGTTTCCTCGAACATATCTCGCTGGTGATGGACCGCGACGGCGGCAGCGACGAAGACGCGGTGTCGGTTATGACGCTGCATTCCGCCAAGGGCTTGGAATTCGACACGGTGTTCCTGCCCGGCTGGGAAGAAGGGCTGTTTCCGCATCAGCGCGCGCTCGACGAACAAGGTCGCGCCGGGCTTGAGGAAGAACGCCGCCTCGCCCATGTCGGCATCACCCGCGCCCGCAAGCGCGCCAAATTGTATTTTGCCACCAACCGCCGCATTCACGGCTCCTGGACCACCACGATCCCGTCGCGCTTCCTGGACGAACTGCCCGGCGATCATGTCGAGATCACTGAATCGAAAGGCGGCTCGGGCTGGGGCGGCGCCGGCGGCTATGGCGCGTCGCGGTTCGACGATGTCGGCGCGTTCGGTTCGAGCTACTCAACGCCCGGCTGGCAGCGCGCCCAGGCCAATCGCGGCCGCGGCACCGGCAGCGGTTTTAGCGAAAGCCCCTCCTCGTTCTCGCGCGGCGACTTTGCCCGCAAGCGCGCGCCGCTCACCCTTGAGGGCGAGCTGGTGGCGAAATCGACCGGCACGCAGTCCGAGTTCTCGCTGCACCAGCGGGTGTTTCACCAAAAATTCGGCTATGGCGAAGTGGTGCGGATCGACGGCAATAAGCTGACCATCGCTTTTGACAAGGCCGGCGAGAAGAAGGTGGTCGATAGTTTCGTGGAGCGGGTGTAGGAACGCGCCCGACCGATCAACCACGAGCTGCGGATTCCTCCATGCCCCTCTACATCGCCGTGATCCGTGAAGACGCGGGCCATTTCAACGTGTCGTTCCCCGACGTGCCCGGGCTGGTCACCGCCGGTGACAACCTTGATGACGCGATCGACGAGGCGATCGACGCGCTGGAAGCCGCGGGCGAGGAATGGACCAATCCCGACGGTTCGATCGGGCTAAAACCGCCGCGCAGTTTCGACGAATTGCAGCGCGACCCGGCCTTTGTCGCGACCGCCGAGGGCGCCACTTTGGTCGAGATCGAATGGCCGGTCGCCGATAACGACTGAACCGCCGCCCGAGCTTGCCGCCGCCCCCGGATTGCGCGGCGCCGTCCCCGCTCCTATCTGTACCCTTCCGCAAACCAGCGAGCCTGGCCGCCGCCTCGCCGGGTCGCTTGCCGTGAAATGACCCGCCGCATGCCGCCGATCATCTCCGTCTCGCATCTGTCGAAAACTTACGGTTCCGGGCTCAAGGCGCTGAACGATGTCAATCTCGACATCGAGCGCGGCGAGATCTTTGCGCTGCTCGGCCCGAACGGCGCCGGCAAGACCACCTTGATCAGCATCATCTGCGGCATCGCCAATCCGTCGGCCGGAACCGTCAGCGTCGATGGCCATGACAACATCAAGGATTATCGCGCCGCCCGTTCGATGATCGGGCTGGTGCCGCAGGAACTGCACACCGATGCGTTCGAGTCGGTATGGGCCACGGTCAGCTACAGCCGCGGCCTGTTCGGCAAGCCGGCCAACCCGGCCTATATCGAAAAGATCCTGCGCGACCTGTCGCTGTGGGACCGGCGCGACAGCCGGATCATGACGCTGTCGGGCGGCATGAAGCGCCGGGTGATGATCGCCAAGGCGCTGTCGCACGAGCCGCAGATCCTGTTTTTGGACGAGCCGACCGCCGGCGTCGATGTCGAGCTGCGCAAGGGCATGTGGGACGTGGTGCGCACGCTGCGCGATTCCGGCGTCACCATCATCCTGACCACGCACTACATCGAGGAAGCCGAGGAGATGGCCGACCGGATCGGCGTCATCAACAAGGGCGAGATCATTTTGGTGGAGCGCAAGGCCGAGCTGATCCAGAAACTCGGCAAGAAACGCATGACGCTGCATCTGGTCGAACCGATCGACGTCGTCCCCGCCTCGCTCGCCGAATATCGGCTCGAACTTGGCGAGAACCGCGACGAGCTGATCTACAATTATGACAGCAAGGCCAATCACACTGGCATCACCGGCCTGCTCGCCGCGCTGCGCGACGCCGGCATCCGCTTCCACGATCTCGACACCACGCAGAGCTCGCTGGAAGAAATCTTTGTCAGCCTGGTGAGGGGTTGAGATGAACTGGCGCGCGGTGCGAGCAATCTATCTGTTTGAAATGGCGCGGGCCTGGCGCACGCTGCTGCAAAGCGTGGTGTCGCCGGTGCTGTCGACCTCGCTGTATTTCGTGGTGTTCGGCGCCGCGATCGGCTCACGCATCAGCGAGATCGACGGCGTCAGCTACGGCACCTTCATCGTGCCGGGGCTGATCATGCTGTCGGTGCTGACGCAGAGCATCTCCAACGCTTCGTTCGGCATCTATTTTCCAAAATTCTCCGGCACCATTTATGAGCTGTTGTCGGCGCCGGTGTCGTTCTTCGAAGCCGTGCTTGGCTATGTCGGCGCCGCGGCCTCGAAATCGATCATTCTCGGCCTGATCATTCTGGCCACCGCCGGGCTGTTCGTGCCGCTGCACATTCTGCACCCGTTCTGGATGATCACCTTTTTGGTGCTGACCGCGGTCACTTTCAGCCTGTTCGGCTTCATCATCGGCGTGTGGGCCGATAATTTCGAAAAGCTGCAGGTGATCCCGCTGCTTGTGGTGACGCCGCTGACCTTCCTCGGCGGCAGCTTCTATTCGATCGACATGCTGCCGCCCGGCTGGCAGACCATCGCGCTGTTCAATCCGGTGGTCTATCTGATCAGCGGTTTCCGCTGGAGTTTTTACGAGATCTCCGATGTCAGCCTCGGCGTCAGCCTGGCGCTGACCCTGAGCTTCCTCGCGCTGTGCATGGTCACGATCTGGCTGATCTTCCGCACCGGCTATCGGCTGAAAAACTGAGCCAAAAAGAACGCGGCCCCTTGCGGGGCCGCGCGCGATGGCGATGGATTGCTTCCTTGTTGGCTCAACGATAGCAGCGGAAGCGGCCGCTTCGCGTATAGTAGCCGCGGCACCCATAATGCCGGCTGTAATGACCATGATGGCGGCGGTAGCCACGTTCCGGGGCGCCAATGACGCCGCGCACCGCGCCGACCGCGCCGCCAACCCCGGCGCCGATCGCGCCACCAACCACGCCGCCAATCGGTCCGGCCGCGCGATGGCCTTCACGACTGCCGCGCTCGGCGCCGCCGATGATGCCCTGCGCGTGACCGATGGTCGGCAGCGCCACCAGCGCCAGAGCCAGCGCCGCAGCAGCCCACAACGCCTTCCAGCTTGCAATGTCCTGGCGCAGCGCCAGGGCCTTCACCGCAGTGGTCATGATTGTCCCCTTCAGTTTGGTGTGGTGACGTTTCGTTGTTGATCTTCGTGGTGATAACACCGCACCGCAATGCTGGTTCCCGACCATGGCTGTTTTCAGGCGAGCACCGCCAGCCTACGCCACGCTGGCGCCACGACCTTTCATTAACGATGCAGCGACGGCGCCTCTGGAAAGCCGGTATCCTCGTGTGCATATTGCGCTGGGGCGGCGAATAACTGGCGATCCGGCCGGGAGCTGACAAGCAATGCGCGCGTACCTGTTGTCTCTGACCACGCTGCTGCTGGTGACCACCGCGACCATCGCGGATGCCAAGGTCGACATCACGGTCGATAAGAACAACCAACAGATGACGGTCGCGGTCGATGGCGTTGAGCGCTATCGCTGGCCGGTGTCGACCGGCATTCCGACCTATGAGACGCCCAATGGCACCCATCGCGCATTCCGCATGGAGGAGGATCACTACTCCAAGGAATTCGACGAGGCGCCGATGCCGCACTCGATCTTCTTCACCAAGGCCGGCCACGCCATTCACGGCACCGACTCGGTGAGCCGGCTCGGCACGCCGGCCTCGCATGGCTGCGTGCGGCTGTCGCGCGGCAATGCCGCAAAATTGTATGCGCTGGTGCAGAGCGAAGGCGTGCTCAACACCACCGTCACCCTGACCGGCTCCTCGCAAGTGGCGCTGGCGCGCAATCCGAAATCGAAATCAACGCTGGCGCGCCGCGCCCCTACCGCCGGCGACGACGAGGTTGGCACCGGCCAGCCGGTTGAACTCGCGCCGCCGCAGCCGCGCCGGGTGGCGCCGCGGGTCGATACCGACGGTTACATCTATCCGGCCGACGGCTCCTCAAGCGATCAGCGTTACCCGGCGCCGCGCGGTTATCGCCGCTATGACGATGCCAGCGCGCAAGCGCCCTATGGCTATGACGGCGGCTATGGCTATGCGCCGCGGGTGTACGCGCCGCGCGGCTATTATTATCAGCAGCGCGGCTATTACGCCTATCCGGATTGAGCGGCCACAGCGCCGCTCAATCATCGCTGCCGCTCAACCGTCGCCGTCGCGCAGCCGGCGCCACACCGCGCCGATAATGTTGGAATAATCGTCGGTCCAGACCCGCTGCGCGCGGTCGGCCTTGGTCAGCGTCCACATGTCGGAGCTGGCGATGCCGCCGACATCGGCGGCCTCACGGGCCGAGATCACCACCGTGGTCGAGAAGATGTAATCGGCGTCGCGGCCGCTATCCTCGCTAAAAACCCAGCTGGTCAGGCCATTGGCGTCGGCAATGCCGACCACCACGCTGGTCAATTCGAGATGGCGGTTGGAGACATGCATCAGCACCGCGCCCTGCGGCGCGAGCTTGGCCTTGTAGATCGCCATCGCCTCCTGCGTCGCGAGATGGATCGGGATCGCATCCGATGAATAGGCATCGACGATCACAAGGTCATAGACCCCGTCCGGCTCCTTGGCGAAGGTCAGGCGCGCATCGCCGATCACCGGGCGCAGCTTGGGCATGCACTGCTGCACATAGCTGAAATATTTCGGGTCGCGCGCGGTATCGACCATGCTCTGGTCGATCTCGAAAAAGGTCCAGTCCTCGCCGGGCTCGGCGGCGCAGGTCAGCGAGCCCGAGCCGAGGCCGATCACCGCCACTTTCAGCGGCCCGTTCTTGCGGGCGCGCAGCGCGGCGATGCCGCGGCCGATGCCGCCATCGGCGTGGTAATAGGTAATCGGCTCCGGCCGCCCGGTGACCGCACGGCCGTCATTGGTCATTAGCCGCTGCGCGCCGTGAATGGTGGTGCCGTGCATCAGCACCCGGAACTGGCCATCGGCGGTGGTCAGGATCTTGTGCACGCCAAAGAAGCTGCGCACGGTGTCGAGCCGGCCCTGCTCAGCCGGATAGGCACGCACCAGCAGCAGCGCCAGCGCCATTGTCGCCGCCAGCTTCCAGCGGCTGGCGCGTAGCAGCACTGCGACGATCACGCCGAGCAAGGCCACGCCCGCGACCACCGACACGCGATCGCCTTCAATCACCTCGAACGGACGACCGCCGGCAAATAGCGGCACGATCAGCGCGGCGGCGAGCGCCGCCAGCACCAGCCAGTACCAGCGGGCCAGCGCCGGATAGGCTTCCGTGGTGGCCGGCCGGCACAGCGCCGCCAGCGCCAGCAGGATCGGATATTCGGCGATCCAGGAGAAGCTGTAAGGCGCGATCAGGCCGGCAAACAGCCCGCCGACCATGCCGCCGAATGACAGCGCCACATAGAAGCTGGTGAGATGGACGGCGGCCGGCCGGGTGCGCGCCAATTCGCCGTGGCAGGCCATGGCGATGATGAAGAAGCACAGCTGATGACCGCCGAGCGTCAGCAGCAGATTCTGCTCGCCGCCATAGGCGAGCAGCACGATCACCCCGGCGATCGCGAGCGGCTGCAGCGCCAGCATCCATTTGTGCGGCAGCAGCGGCCGCGACTGAAACACCAGCACCCAGGTCAAGAGATACAGCGACAGCGGCAGCACCCACAGCAGCGGCGCGGCGGCGACGTCGGTGGAAATATGCGCGGTCACCGAGATCAACAGACCCGACGGCACCGCGGCCAGAAACACCCAGCGCGCCCAGATCGCCCAGCTCGGCGACGGGCTGTGCTCATCGGCCGCGTCTTGCGCGGCCGCACTCGCCGGCGCGCTCAGCATCAACCGGCCGCAGCCGATGATCAGCACGATCAGCAGCGCATAGCCGCCGCACCACACCAGATTCTGCAGGCGCAGCGTCAGGGTCGGTTCAAACAAGACCGGATAGGACAACAGCGCCAGAAAGCTACCGATATTGGAAGCGGCATAGAGGAAGTACGGATCGCGGCCATCGGGATGGCCGGTGCGCACGAACCAAGCCTGCAACAGCGGGTTGTTGGCGGCGAGCGCAAAGAACGGCAGCCCGATCGAGACCGTAAACAGCCCGAGCAGCCAGAATTCATAGCCGCTGTCGGGCGGCGTTCCAAAGCCGGAGGCAATCGATAGCGGCAGCGTCAGAAACGCCAGCAACAGCAGCAGCAGATGCACCACCACCGGAATGGTGCGGCTGCGCAGCCGCATCAGGACATGCGCATAGGCGTAGCCGCCGAGCAGCAGCGACTGGAAAAACACCATCGCCACCGACCACACCGCCGGTGAGCCGCCAAGCCGCGGCAGCACCATTTTGGTGAATAGTGGCTGCACCGAAAACAGCAGCAGCGCGCTGGTGAAGATCGCGGCGACATAGACGATCAGAGTCAGCCTGTGGCGCGGCAGCGGGGCCGTGCTCGGATCGGCGTGCGACGTCGGTGAGGACATGAAAACTCCAGCAGGGCGGCGCGCGCCGGGGATGCGCGGCCTGTGCGGGGATCTCCGCATGTGACAAAGCAGTCCGCCTAGCCTATCACAGCGCTGCAAAGCCGGTCACTCAACTCGGCCCGCCTCCCTGCCGCCGCGACGCGGCGTGATGGCGCGGCTTACATGTGCGAACGATGGCGATGTCCGATCCTGAGGTTCTGATCATCGGCGCCGGCCATAATGGCCTGACCTGCGCGGCTTATCTCGCGATGGCCGGATTGCGCGTCAAAGTGCTGGAACGCCGCAACGTGGTCGGCGGCGCCGCGGTCACCGAGGAGTTTTGCCCCGGCTTCCGCAATTCGGTGGCGGCCTACACCGTCAGCCTGCTCAACCCGAAAATCATCGCCGATCTGCAGCTGCATGCGCATGGGCTGAAAATCGTCGAACGACGCGCGCAGAACTTTTTGCCGGATGAGCGCGGCCGCTATCTGCTGACCGGCGAAGGCCGTACGCTCGACGCGGTGCGCCAGCTCAATGCCCGCGATGGCGATCAGGTCAGCCCGTTCATGCAGGAGCTGGAGCAGATCGCGGACGTGCTGCGGCAATTCGTGCTGCGCGCGCCGCCCAATCTGGTCGAGGGCTTTGGCCTGCCCGCGCTACGCGAAACGCTCAACGCGCTCGGCACCGCCAATATCCTGCGGCAATTGTCGCTGCCCGAGCAGCGGCTGTTGTTTGATCTGTTCACCTGCTCAGCCGGCGATCTGCTCGATCAGCGTTTTGAGGATGATCTGGTCAAGGCGCTGTTCGGCTTCGATGCCATTGTCGGCAACTACGCCAGCCCCTACGCCGCAGGTTCCGCCTATGTGATGCTGCATCACGCCTTTGGCGAAGTGAACGGCAAGAAGGGCCTGTGGGGCCACGCGATCGGCGGCATGGGCGCGATCACCCAGGCGATGGCGGCGGCGGCGCGCAGCCATGGCGCCGAGATCGAAACCGGCGCCGCGGTGCGCGAAGTGCTGGTCGAGCGCGGCCGCGCGATCGGAGTCACGCTCGAAGATGGCCGCTGCCTGCGCGCCGGCGTCGTGATCTCCAACCTCAATCCCAAACTGCTGTACACCGGCCTGATCCCGGCCGCCGCGCTGCCAAGCGAGTTCCGGCAGCGCATGCAGAATTGGCGCTGCGGCTCCGGCACGTTTCGCATCAACGTCGCGTTGAGCACGCTGCCCTCATTCAGCGTGCTGCCCGGCGACGGCGATCATCTCAGTTCCGGCATCATCATCGCGCCGAGCCTCGATTATATGGATCGCGCTTGGCTCGACGCCCGCGCTGATGGCTGGAGCCGCGCGCCGGTGGTGGAGATGCTGATCCCCTCGACGCTCGACGACACGCTGGCCCCGCCCGGCCAGCACGTCGCCAGCCTGTTCTGCCAGCACGTCGCGCCGCAATTGCCGGACGGCCGCTCGTGGGACCAGCACCGCGACGAGGTCGCCGACCTGATGATCGCCACCGTCGACCGCCACGCGCCGGGCTTTGCCGCCAGCGTGATCGGCCGCAAAGTGCTGTCACCGCTCGATCTGGAGCGCGATTTCGGGCTCTTGGGCGGCGACATCTTTCACGGCGCGCTGTCGCTGAACCAGCTGTTTTCGGCCCGGCCGATGCTCGGCTATGCCGACTATCGCGGCCCGCTCAAGGGGCTGTATCACTGCGGCTCCGGCGCCCATCCCGGCGGCGGTGTCACCGGCGCGCCGGGCCACAACGCCGCGCAGGCCGTGCTCGCCGACCACCGCCGCAAGCGGTGAACAAATCCGCCAAAACCCTGTGGACGGCTTGTGGATCGGCCTGTGGTTTTGGCCTGGATAAGCCTGTGGATAAGGTGTGGAGAGGATGTGGAGAGGCTGGGGGATGGCAGCTGATCGGCTCGACCCGAGCCCCGAAAAGAGAGCCGTAGGAGAGAGAATGGCGAAGTACAGAGAGATCGCCGACTGGGTCAAAGAGCACTATCGGTTCACGCCTAAGACCTGCTGGATTGCTCACGTGAAATCGGAATGCGGGTTGCCTGTCAGGACGGCGCCTAACCGAGCCGATCCCAACGCCCGACAACATCCGTGCCCAGAACACCGTCGAGATGCCATTGTCGACGCACTCAAACACCACAAGATGATCTAGATTCCAGCTGAACGCGACCGTAGATAAGCGACGCCCCCTCCCAGTGCACCACCCTCTGGAAAAACCCGGGATGAAGCGGTGCGTAAATCCTGTATAAGCCGGTGCACAACGCGGTGCGTTCCGCGCCCGCTGTGACCCCGCCCTGCCCCTCCTTCAGTCCCGAGCCGTTCCGATGACCGACACCCCGACCACGCACCGCGCCAGTTTTGCGATCGGCGCCGAAGCCGCCGCACGCCAGGTGGTGGACCGGCTCGCCGAATGCCTCGACGAGAGCGAGGTCGCGGTCACCGCCTATGAGCGCGGCGAAAACGCTTGGGACATCGCGCTGAATTTCGCCGAAGCCCCCGACCAGGCAGCGATCCGCGGGCTGGTGGCGCTGGTGGCCGGCGAGGATGCCGCCGCAACGATCGCGTTCGAGACCGTCGCCGCCAAGGATTGGGTCAAGGCCAGCCTGGAAGGGCTGGTGCCGGTGCCGGCCGGGCGGTTCGTGGTCCACGGCTCCCATGACCGCAACAAGGTGCCGGCCAACAAGATCGCCATCGAGATCGAGGCGGCGCTGGCGTTCGGCACCGGCCATCACGGCACCACCCGCGGCTGCCTGCTGCTGCTCGATGAGGTGCTCAAGCGCCGCGAGCTGCGCTGCGTGCTCGACCTCGGCACCGGCACCGGCGTGCTCGGCATCGCCGCCGCCAAGGCGACGCAGCGCCGAGTGCTGGCCAGCGACATCGACCCGGTCTCGACCGCGGTGGCGCGCGACAATGCCCGCCTCAACGGCGTCGGCCCGCTGTTCGAGTCGATCTGTGCGCCCGGCTTTGAACACGATCGGTTCCGCGCCGCCGGGCCGTTCGATCTGGTGCTGGCCAACATTTTGGCCAATCCGCTGCGCGCGCTGGCGACGCCGCTGTCGCGCCATCTCGCGCCGGGCGCCGAGGTGATCTTGTCCGGGCTGCTGCCGTCGCAGGCGCGCGCCGTGATCGCGGCCTATCGCGCCCGCGACCTTTTGCTGCAAAAGGCCATCATCGTCGGTGGCTGGAGCAGCCTGCTGCTGCGCCAGGTCTAACGCGCATCACGCGGCCCAGGCTTAAGCGCCACGGCATCACGCCGAGGCACCAAGCAACCCAGGCTGACGACCGCCTTGCAGCGCGTCGTCAATCGCGCCGCACCTCTTCCGTGCGCGTCACCACCGCCGGCGGCACCAGGCCTCTCATCCTGGTCTCGACAAAGCGATCGAGCACGCGGTTCAGCATCCCCATACGCCGCGTGTCATCCTTCGGCGCCTCCCCGCTTGGTTCGGCGCCGAGCGGAGGCGGCGGCGCGATCTTCTCAAAGCTAAATGCAGGCATGTGTTCCCCCTCAGCATCTTGAGTTGAGACACCCCGGGTGATCCTCTCCCGGACACGCGAACGCTCCGCCGCGGCAAGCCCGTCCTTGCCTCTTGCGACGAGGCAAAATATTTCAAGCATGCAGCGTGCCAATTCGGAATGATTGGCTGGTGGCGCTGCACTCAGTCGCAGCGGCAGGGATGGCTCGGATGTTTGAAGCGCAGTTCCAATCGTTCGAGGACCCGGAAAGCGGCGTGGCGCTGTCGGGGCGGCTCCTCGCCTGCCGTGCCGAACTCGGCCGGCGCGGGCTCACCGGATTCGTGGTGCCGCGCGCTGATCAGCAGCAAAACGAGTATGTTGCGCCCTCTGAGGAGCGCTTGGCGTGGCTGACCGGTTTTACCGGATCGGCCGGGCTCGCGGTGGTGCTCACCGAGACCGCGGCGCTGTTTGTCGATGGCCGCTACACGCTGCAGGCCGGCCAGCAGGTCGATCAGCAGGCCTGGCAGATCGCGCCGCTGATCGAGCCGCCGCCGGAAAGCTGGTTGGCACGGCATCTGAAACCGGGTGACCGCCTCGGTTTTGATCCCTGGTTGCACACGTCTGCGGCAGCCGATCGGCTCGCGGCCGCCTGCACCAAGGCTGGCGCCGAACTGATCCCGGTCGAGAGCAACCCGATCGACGCGATCTGGCCGGAGCGGCCGCAGCCGCCGCTCGGCCCGGTCGCGGTCCATGACCTCAGCTTTGCCGGCGAAGCCGAGCAGGACAAGCTGGCGCGGATCCGCGCCGAGCTGGTCAAGCTCAAGGCCGACGCGCTGGTGCTGTCCGACTCCCATGCGGTGGCCTGGACCTTCAACATCCGCGGCGCCGATGTGCCCCATACGCCGCTGCCGCTGTCCTACGCGCTGGTGCCGCAGCACGGCCGGCCGACCGTGTTCATCGACCAGCGTAAGCTGTCCAACAGCGCGCGCGATCATCTGGAGCGTAGCGCCGCCGTGGCTGCGCCCGAGACGCTGGCCGAGGCGCTGCGCGCGCTGGCGCAAAGCGGCGCCTCGGTCGCGCTCGACGCCGCCACCGCCGCCGATGCCCTGACCCGGCTGATCGCCGCTGCCGGCGGCCGGCCGCTGCGCGGCGCTGATCCGACCACGCTGCTGAAAGCGATCAAGAACGACACCGAGATCGCCGGCAGCCGCGCCGCCCATCGCCGCGACGCGGTGGCGCTGGCGCGCTTTCTGGCATTCATCGATCGCGAGGCAGCAAGCGGCCAGCTGACCGAGATCGACGCGGTCGAGGCGCTGGAGAGCTTTCGCCGCGACACCGGCGCGCTGAAAGACATCTCGTTCCCGACCATTTCCGGCACCGGGCCGAATGGCGCGATCGTGCATTATCGCGTCACCCGCAGCAGCAACCGGCGCATTGCGCGCGGCGACCTGCTGCTGATCGATTCTGGCGCGCAGTATCAGGACGGCACCACCGACGTCACCCGCACGATCGCGATCGGCGAGCCGACCGAGGAGATGCGCGATCGCTTTACCCGGGTGCTGCGCGGCCACATCGCGATTGCGCGCGCGGTGTTTCCCGACGGCGCCACCGGCGCACAGCTCGATCCGCTGGCGCGGCAATTTTTGTGGCAGGCAGGTCTCGATTTCGACCACGGCACCGGCCATGGCGTCGGCAGCTATCTGTCGGTGCATGAAGGACCGGCGCGGATTGCCAAGCTCGGCACCACGCCGCTGCAACGCGGCATGATCCTGTCGAACGAGCCCGGCTACTACAAGGCCGGCGCCTACGGCATCCGCATCGAGAATCTCGAACTGGTGGTGGCGGCGAAGGTCGACGGTGCCGAGAAGCCGATGAACCGTTTTGAGACGCTGACGCTGGCGCCGATCGATCGGCGGCTGATCGACGTCAGTGCGCTCAGCGAACCGGAACTGAACTGGCTCAACGATTATCACGCCACTGTGCGCGCTGAAGTGCGCCCGCATCTCGACGCGGCGACCCAGGCTTGGCTCGATGCGGCGACCGCACCGCTGGCACGCTGACTTAACCAGCCCATCATTCCGCGGCGTGAGCGCGAGCGCGCTGATTATTCCGCCGCGCGAGTATTATAGCGTTTTCCAGCGAAGTGGATGCCGGTTCGCGTCAAGAAAACGCGTCAAAACATAAAGTTAGAGCTTCGGTTCTGATTCTATCAGAACCGAAAAAGCTCTAGTTCGCGCGCCGAGCATCCAGCTCCCGTAACAAGCGCGGGATTCCGGGTTCGCTCGCTGATGCGAGCGCGCCGGATCGACGATCTCAGGCAACGCACCCGCGCATAGGCTTATGCGAAAAACCGTCTGTTAGCGTCGTTACGGCACGCTACAGTTGCTCAATAACTCACATCGTTCAGAACCACGGAAACGCCCCCGCATGCACGGATTGGTCGGCAGATACGCAGCGCTCGACGCTCCCCAGCGTGACCTGCCGCCATCAAAGCTGCTGCTATTGCTGCTCGTGCTGATGACCGGGGTGGCGCCGATCTCGCTCTATGTGCTGGTGCCGGCGCTGCCGGTGCTCGCCAGCGATTTCGGCAGCAACATCTCGATCGTGCAGATGACGGTGTCGCTGTTCATGGTCGGCATCGCCTGCTCGCAGCTGATCATGGGGCCGTTGTCCGATCGCTTTGGCCGGCGCCCGGTGCTGATCGGCGGCGTCACCTTGGCGATGATCGCCTCGATCGGCTGCATCTTCGCCGAAACGCTGCCGCAACTGATCGCCGCGCGCTTTCTGCAGGCGCTGGGCGGCGCCTCCGGCATGGTGATCAGCCGCGCCATCATCCGCGATCTTTATAGCCGCGACCGCATCAGCAGCATGATCAGCCTGGTGATCGCGGTGATGATGGTGGCGCAGATGCTGAGCCCGCTGATCGGCGGCCTGATCGAAACCACCTTCGGCTGGCGCGCGATTTTCTATCTGATGGCATTCGCCTCGCTGATGGTCACCATCGCGATCGCGGTGGCGCTGCCGGAAACGCGGCGCCGCGTGCCGCGCGCGCCGGGCGGCGGCTTTGTCGCCGATGCCAAAAGCCTGATCAGCACCCGCGCCTTTGTCGGCTATGTGCTGTGCCAGGTGCTGGCCTCCTCGATCATCTTCACTTTTGCGGGCGGCGGGCCTTATGTGGTGGTCACGCAGATGGGCCGCAGCTCCGCCGAATATGGCGCCTGGTTCGCGACCTCTGGCCTCGCTTATCTGCTCGGCAATCTGTGCTGCGTGCGCTTTGCGCCGCGCCATTCGCTGGAACGGCTGATGTGGTTTGGCCTAGTGCTGCAATTCAGCGGCGCTTTGCTGAATCTGACCTGGGGCCTGCTTGGCTATAATCAGCAGCCGAGCTGGCTGTTCGGCACCCATATGCTGGTGACTTTCGCCAATGCCTTTGTGATGTCGAACGCCACCGCCGGCGCGATCTCGATCCGCCCGCAGGCGGCCGGCACTGCGTCCGGGCTGATGGGATTCACGCAAATGGGGTTCGGCGCGCTGTGCTCGCAATTCGGCGCCTGGCTCGGCGGCCATTTTGCGACGCCGGTGCCGCTCAACATCGCGATCCTGGTGCTGTCGCTGGCCTGCGCGGCCTCGATGATCTTCCTCGTGCCGCGCGACGGCGCGATGGTGACCGAGGAACTGATCGAGAAAGCCGAGGAAGAAGAGTCGGCGCTGTTGTAGCCGGCACTCACCTCGTCATTCCGGGGCGCTCACGACGTGAGCGAACCCGGAATCTCAATCCAGTGAAAACCTCGGGATTCCGGGTTCGCGCTACGCGCGCCCCGGAATGACAGAGCGGCGGTCATCCGCCGATCAGCGCCAGCCACTCATCTTCGCTCAAGACCGCGACGCCAAGCTCGCGCGCCTTGGTGAGCTTTGAGCCGGCGTCTTCGCCGGCCACCACATAGTCGGTCTTCTTCGACACCGAGCCCGCCACCTTGGCGCCGAGCCGCTCCGCCGCGGCTTTCGCTTCATCGCGGGTGAACTTGGTCAGCGCGCCGGTGAACACCACGGTCTTGCCGGCGACCGCACTGTCGCGCTTGACCTGCTCGGCCGGCAGCACCTCGATTTCCTTGAGCAGTTCGTCGAGCGCGCGCATGTTGCGGCTCTCGGCAAAGAACTCCACCACCGCGGCGGCGACGATTTCGCCGATGCCGGCGATGTTGAGCAGTTCGTGATAGGCCTCGGAGGCGTTGCCGCTTGCGGTCTGCGCCGCTGCGGCAATGCGCATGGTGGCGAGGAACGCATCGAGATCGCCAAAATGGCGCGCCAGCAATTTGGCGTTGCCCTCGCCGATATGGCGGATGCCGAGCGCGAAGATCAGCCGGTGCAGCTCGATCTTGCGGCGCGCGTCGATCGCCGCAAACAGGTTGCGCACCGACGTTTCGCCAAAACCTTCCAGACTTTCCAGCTGCAGCGTTTCGTTACGCTGTCGCAGCTTGAAAATGTCGGCCGGTTCTTCGAACCAGCCGCGCTCATGGAACAGCACGATCTGCTTTTCGCCGAGCCCGTCGATATCGAACGCGAGCCGCGACACGAAATGCTTGAGGCGCTCGATCGCCTGCGCCGGGCAGATCATCGCGCCGGTGCAGCGCCGCACCGCCTCGTCTTCCTCGCGCACCGCATGGCTGCCGCACACCGGACATTGCTGCGGAAAACTATAGGGCACGGCGTCATCGGGCCGTTTGTCGAGCACGACATCGACCACCTGCGGAATCACGTCGCCGGCGCGCTGGATGATCACCGTGTCGCCAACGCGGATATCGCGGCCTTCGCGCAGCGGCTGGCCATCGCCGCCGATACCCTTGATGTAATCCTCATTATGCAGCGTGGCGTTCTGCACCACCACGCCGCCGACCGTGACCGGCCGCAACCGCGCCACCGGCGTCAGCGCGCCGGTGCGGCCGACCTGAATTTCGATCTTCTCCAAGACCGTGGTGGCCTGCTCGGCCGCGAATTTATGCGCGATCGCCCAGCGCGGACTACGCGACACAAAGCCGAGCCGCGCCTGATAATCGAGCCGGTCGACCTTGTAGACCACGCCGTCGATGTCATAGGGCAGCGAGGCGCGCTGCTCGCCGATCCGGCGATAAAACGCCAGCGCGTCGGCGACGCTCTTGCACAGCTCGATCTCGGGATTGACCACAAAGCCGGCCTCTTTGAGCCAGCCGAGCATGGCGTGCTGGGTTGGCTGTGCCATCGGATAGTCGCTCATCTCGCCCCAGGCATAGGCGAAGAATCTGAGCGGCCGCGATGCGGTGATGCTGACATCCTTCTGGCGCAGCGAGCCCGCCGCGGAATTGCGCGGATTGGCGAACGGCGCTTCGCCGGCTTCTTCCTGCTTGCGGTTGAGTTCGAGGAAGTCGCTTTTCAGCATGTACACTTCGCCGCGCAACTCGCAGGCCTCGGGAATGCTGTCGGCCCGCAGCCGATGCGGAATATCGGCGATGGTGCGCACATTGGCGGTGACGTCCTCGCCGACAAAGCCATCGCCGCGCGTGGCGGCGCGCACCAATTCGCCACGCTCATAACGCAGCGACAGCGACAGCCCGTCGATCTTTGGTTCGGCGACCAGCGCCGGCAATTCGTGCTCGCCGAGATTGAGGAAGCGCTGCACCCGGCGCAGAAACTCTTCGACCTCTTCGTCGGAAAAGGCATTGCCGAGCGACAGCATCGGCACCGCATGGGTCACCTTGGCAAAGCCGCGCGCCGGTGCGGCGCCGACCTTTTGCGACGGCGAGCCGCCGCTCACCAGGTCGGGAAATTTCGCCTCGATCGCCTCGAGCCGCTGGCGCAGCGCGTCATAGTCGGCATCGGAAATCAGCGGCGCGTCGTGCTGATAGTACGCCTTGTCGTGCCGCTCGATCTCGAGCGCCAGCCGCATCAGCTCCACCTTGGCTTTGGGCTTGGTGAGCTTGGTGATGTCGGGGACGGGTTTGGATTTCTGCGGCATCGGCGCTCAGCTTGGTTAGTGACTAATGCGGTGATCACCTCTCCCCGCTGCGCGGGGAGAGGTCGACCGGCAGAGCCGCGCGAAGCCGGTCGGGTGAGGGGCATGGCACGGCATTGGTCGCATGTTACGCCCTCGCGGGCACGCCCCCTCACCCCGGCCCTCTCCCCGCAAGCGGGGCGAGGGAGACAGCCTACCCCGCCGCCTTGATCAGCCGGTCGGCGGCGGCGCGGGCTTCGGCGGTGATCTCGGCGCCGGCCAGCATCCGCGCGATTTCCTCGCGGCGATGGTCGGCGGCGAGCAGATCGACCCGGGTCGCGACCCGCTTGCCGCGATCGAGCGCGTCCTTGGAGATGAGTAGATGCTGGTCGGCGCGCGCCGCGACCTGCGGCGCATGGGTCACCGCCATCACCTGCACCTTGCTGGCGAGCCGCGCCAGCCTGGCGCCGATCGCGTCCGCCACTGCACCACCAACGCCGGTGTCGATCTCGTCGAACACTAAGGTCGGCGCCGAGCCCTTGTCGGACAGCACCACTTTCAGCGCCAGCAGGAAGCGCGACAGCTCGCCGCCCGACGCTACCTTCATCATCGGCCCGGGCTTGGTGCCAGGATTGGTCTGCACCCAGAACTCGACCCGGTCGAAACCTTGCGGTCCTGGCGACGCCGCGTCGCTGACAATCTCGGTCATGAACTTGGCGCGCTCCAGCTTGAGCGGCGCGAGTTCGCCATTGACCGCCTTGTTGAGCTTGTCGGCCGCCTTGGCGCGCGCCGCCGACAATTTGCCGGCCGCAGCGCGGTAGCGCGCATCGGCATCGGCCGCGCTCTGTTCCAGCGCCTTGAGCCGGTCGGCGCCGGCATCGATCAGCGCCACCTCATTGGCGTAGCGCTCGGCGAGCGCCGCGAGATCATCGACCGGGGTGGCGTATTTGCGCGCCGCGGCGCGCAGCGCAAACAGCCGCTCCTCGATCCGTTCCAGTTCCAGCGGATCGAAATCGGTGGCGGATAAAGCGGCTGACAGATGCTGGTCGGCCTCTTCCAGCGCGTTGATGGCGGCGTCGATCGCCTTGACCGCCGGCTCGATCAGCTGCGGGGCATTGCCGGCACGGCGCTCCAGCCGGCGCACCGCGGCCGCGAGCGACGCGACCGGCGAATGATGGCCGCCCACCACCTCCTGCGCCTCGCGCAGATCGCTGGCGATCTTCTCGCCCTGCATCATGGCGGTGCGGCGCTCGGCGAGCGCGGTTTCCTCGCCATCCTGCGGCGCCAGCTTTCGCAGCTCGTCAGAGGCATGGCGCAGAAAGTCGGCCTCGCGCGCAGCCCGTTCCATGCCTTCGCGATGGGCGTCGAGCGCGCCGCGCGCGGTGCGGCAGGCGTCCCACAGTTTTTCCAGCGCTGCCACCTCCTTGTCGAGCCCGGCAAAGGCGTCGAGCAGCCGGCGATGGGTGGCAGCATCGACCAGCGCGCGCTCGTCATGCTGGCCGTGGATCTCGACCAAGGTGGCGCCGACCGCTTTGAGGGTCTGCACGCTGGCGGGCTGATCATTGATGAAAGCGCGGGTACGGCCATCCGCCAGTTGCACGCGGCGCAGGATCAATTCGCCGGTTTCGGCGATGTCGCGGTCATCAAGACCGTTGGCGGCGAGCAGCGCGAACGCCGGATGGCCCTTGGGCACATCGAACGCCGCGGTGACTTGGCCGTGTTCGGCGCCATGGCGCACCAAGCCGGCATCGCCGCGGCCGCCCAGCGCCAGCGCAAAAGCATCAAGCAGGATCGACTTGCCGGCTCCAGTCTCGCCGGTCAGCACCGCGAGTCCGCTGGAGAATTCGATATCCAGCCGTTCGATCAGGACGATGTCGCGGATCGACAGGCGCGCCAGCATGCAAGATCAGTCCTATCCGAGGCCAAACTTCCGGAAGGCTTTACTGATGTAGGAGCCTTGATTCTCGCTCGGTTCGAGTCCGCCCGATTTAACAAGGTTGTAGGCGTCTTTGTACCAGCGGCTGTCAGGAAAGTTGTGGCCAAGCACGGCGGCGGCGGTCTGCGCCTCGCCGACAATGCCGATCGCCATATAGGCCTCGGTCAGCCGGGCCAGCGCCTCTTCGACGTGCCGGGTGGTCTGGTAGCGGGTCACCACGGTTTTGAAGCGGTTGATGGCCGCGGTGTAATCGCGCTTCTCGAGATAATAGCGGCCGACGCTCATCTCCTTGCCGGCGAGCTGGTCGCGCGCGCCTTCCAGCTTCTTCTTGGCGCTGGTGGCATATTCCGAGGTCGGGTATTTGCGGCTCACTTCTTCGAGCGCGGCCATCGCCTTTTCGGTGCGGCCCTGGTCGCGCGAAACGTCCGGAATCTGGTCGTAATGCGAGGCGGCGATCAGATATTGCGCATAGGCGGCGTCGGGGCTGCCCGGATGCAGCGTCACATAGCGGGTCGCCGAGCCGATGCAGCTGTCATAGTCGCCGGCTTCATAATAGGCATAGGCCGACATCAGCAGCGCCTTGCGCGCCCAGTCCGAATAAGGATGCTGACGATCGACTTCCTCGAACTTCTTGGAGGCAGCCTTGGGGTCCTTGCTCTGGTTCAGCAGGTACAGGCCCTCATTGTAGAGCTTGTCGGCCGGCTCGTCCTTATAGGTCTCGTCCTTGGCGAGGAACTTGTCCCACAGGGGGCCGGTGCCGCAGCCCGCCAGCGGCAGCGCCAGCACGGCCAAGCTCGCGACCAGTCGCAAGGCCCGCCCCGCGCGCCCTCCCCTCGCTTCAACTGCCGATCCCCGTTGAGCGGACGTCACATGCTGAGCCGACATTTGCTTCCTGATGCCTGAAATGCAGGGTCCGCTGCGCCGGTCCATAAACACGGTCATGGACGAACCATTGACACGCTCAAGACGGCCGCGCGACCGCAGGCTATGTAGCCCAAAAAGGCCGATCCACCAACCCGACTAGGGAGCCATTCCGCCGGGAATATGGCGAAGGCCGGCGCGCAGCGGGTGCAACGCACCGGCGCATGAAAGTTTTGGAACGGAAAATTGCGGAAGGCTCAGGACACGTCCGGGCCATAGGCCGGGGCGATCATGCCGCCGACCATGCCACCGGCCGCCTCTGCCTGCGGACGCTGCCGGCGCGCCGGCTCGGCTTCCACCACCCGCCAGGCCTTGTGGTCGTCCAGCAAGGCGGTGAGCACGGCATGATTGAGCTTGTGGCCACCACGCACCGAACGGTAGGTGCCGAGCAGCGGCAGCCCGGCCAGCGCCAGATCGCCGATCGCGTCCAGCACCTTATGGCGCACGCATTCGTCGGTGTAGCGCAGCCCCTCGGTGTTCAGCATCCGGGTTTCGTCGAACACGATCGAGTTCTCGAACGAGGCGCCGAGCGCGTAGCCGAGGCTCCACAGCCGGGTGACGTCGTTCATCGAGCCAAAAGTGCGGGCCCGGCAGACGTCGCGGCGGAAGGTTTCCGGATCGAGATCGCAGCAGAACCGCTGCCGGCCGATCATCGGATTGGCGAAATCGATCTCGATTTCGGTGCGGAAGCCGCGCGGATTGGGACGCAATTCGCCAAATGAGTCGCCGATCGCGACCTGCACCGGCTTGAGCACCTGGATATAGCGGCGCGGCGCCGATTGTTCGCGGATGCCGGCCTGCTCGATCGCGGCAACGAACGGGGCGGCGCTGCCGTCCATGATCGGAACTTCGGGGCCATCGGCCTCGATGATGGCGTTGTCGACGCCCATGCCACGCAGGGCAGCCAGAACGTGCTCGGCGGTGGAGACCAATGCGCCATCCCCATCGCCCAGCACGGTCGCCAGCTCAGTGGCGATCACCGCCTTGGCATTGGCCCGTACCTCGCGGTCGGCGCCCTCAAGGCCGGTGCGTACAAAAATAAAACCCGCATTGATGTCCGCGGGCCCGATCGTCAAGGAAGCTGGGCGGCCGGAATGAACACCGACGCCCGTCACCGTGGCCTGCGAACGCAGCGTGGTCTGACGGCTGAATTTCATCTTAAGTCTGCCCACCAATGAACCGAAGAAGATCGGAACCGCTCAAATCCGTCACGACTCGTCTTCAACGCCCCCAAAGTCAGGAAACCATACCCACTGCCACAAACAGCGCCAACTCACGCTTTTTTACGGTTTGTTACCCCAAACCCGCCGCAAAGGCGCCGCCAACCGTTCTCATTTGGGCCAATCATGGCTGGCCAGCGACGCTGACCGGAGTCCGAACTTATCGAAAAGTCTTTTTAATTCAGAAGTTTATTGAAGGCACCAACGGGTACCCCCGAAAACGAAAGAGGCCCCGGCGGATTGCGCCGGAGCCTCCAGATCGTGACATTTGTTACAGCCGCTCACTTCGCCTGCCGACGCAGGAAAGCGGGGATATCTAGGTGATCATCCCCCTGCGGCGCCGGCGCGATCGGTGCCGGGCGGCCGTGCTGGTCCAAACCCTGCGGGGTCGAGCGCCGTGCGTACTCCGACACCGGCTCGTTGCCGGACATCTTGCGATCCGGCAGCGGCGGCATTTGCGGCATCATCGGCGCGGCCGGACGGGTCGCTACCGGCGATTCGGTTTCTTCGTCCCGACGGCCAAGACCTACACTGGCAAGGCGCTGCAGCAGCGACATGCGGGTCTTGTGCGGGTGGTCGGCGTCGGCATCGCCCTGCGCCTGCCGGATCTCGTTCTGTGCCGGAACCGGCAGCTCGTCGAAATTCGGCATCCGCGGCGAGCGAATCGCACCGCGATCCGGCTGCTGCGGAATAAAGGCTTCCGGCGGCGGCTCGTCGGCGACCACCTGCGGCGCTTCCGGCTCAGGGAACAGCGACGGCTTCTGCGCAATCGGGCGCACCGTGATGTCACCATAGGCGGCCGGCTGCGGCGCCGGAGCCTGCGGCATCTTCTCGGTGCTGACCGCAGCGGCGATCGCCGCCAGCGCCGCCCGGTCAACCGGGGTGGCGGTGGCACGCGGCGCGCCGACCGGCGACGAGGTCAGGGCCGGAGCCGACATGGCGGGAGCGGCATTGGCGGCGTTTTCGGCCGCGGCGCGCTGGGTGTCAGCGCGCAGCCGCGCGCTCAGATCAGCAAGACGGGTGTCCGTCGCATTCCCGGCCGACGCCGAAGCACCGGCCGGCGCAGCCAAGTTCCGCGCGAGCGCCGCCTGTTCGATGCCGGTGGCGACCACCGACACGCGGATGATGCCGTCCAGGCTCTCGTCGAAGGTGGCGCCGACGATGATGTTGGCGTCCTGATCGACTTCCTCGCGGATACGGGTCGCGGCTTCGTCGACTTCGAACAGCGTCAGGTCCTTGCCGCCGGTGATCGAGATCAGAAGGCCACGGGCGCCCTTCATCGAGGAATCGTCGATCAGCGGATTGGCGATCGCGGCTTCCGCGGCGGTCAGCGCGCGCTTCTCGCCGGAGGCTTCGCCGGTGCCCATCATCGCCTTGCCCATTTCGCGCATCACAGCGCGCACGTCGGCGAAGTCGAGGTTGATCAGGCCTTCCTTGACCATCAGGTCGGTGATGCAGGCCACGCCGGAATACAGCACCTGGTCGGCCATCGCGAACGCGTCGGCGAAGGTGGTCTTCTCATTGGCCACCCGGAACAGGTTCTGGTTCGGGATGATCAGCAGGGTATCGACGACCTTGTGCAGGTCGGTGATGCCAGTCTCGGCGGTGCGCATGCGCCGCGCGCCTTCGAAGTGGAACGGCTTGGTGACCACACCCACGGTCAGTATACCGAGGTCGCGCGCCGCCTTGGCGATCACAGGAGCCGCGCCGGTGCCGGTGCCGCCGCCCATGCCGCAGGTGACGAACACCATATTCGCGCCCGAGAGATGATCGCGAATCTCGTCAATGACTTCCTCGGCCGCAGCCGCGCCGACTTCCGGCTGCGAACCGGCGCCCAGGCCCTGGGTCACCTGGGTGCCCATCTGAATCAAGCGCTGCGCCTTCGACATGGTCAGCGCCTGGGCATCGGTGTTCGCCACCACGAAATCCACGCCCTGCAGACCAGCAGAGATCATGTTGTTGACGGCGTTGCCGCCGGCACCGCCGACGCCGAATACGGTAATCCGGGGCCTCAGCTCGCGAATGTCCGGGACGTTGATGTTGATCGTCATAAGTGCCTCTCGATTACGCGCGCATGGTTCGATCGCCCGGAACCACCGGGGACTGGGATGGACAGGAAAAGGATGAAGACAACGTCATGTCAGAAGCCCTCCCGCAGCCACTGCCCCACCTTGCCGAAATAGCCGTGGGTGCCGGTGCGTTGCGGCCGCACATGGCGCGGCTCAACATGTTCGAGATGGGCATATTGCGGATAGACCAACAGGCCGGTCGGCACCGCGAAGGATGCACTCTTAGCCTCCTGGGGAAGTCGGCCGAAACCGAGCGGCCGCCCGACCCGCACCGGGCGTCCTAGAATCCGGGTGCCGAGCTCCGGCAAGCCGGTGAGCTGCGAGGCACCACCGCTCAACACGACACGCGCGCGCGGCTCAGCCGCGAACGGTGACTGCGCGAGCCGGTCCCTAACCATTTCAAAAATCTCCTCGGCCCGATGCCGGATAATATTTGCGATCGTGGCGCGAGAAATGACCTGCGGAGAATCCCGATCGTTGTCTCCAGCGCTCGGTACAGTCAGCAGCTCGCGGCTGTCAGATCCGCCGGTCAATACGGTGCCATATAACGTCTTGATTCGCTCGGCATCCGCAATGCAGGCACCCAGTCCGCGGGCCAGATCCATGGTGATGTGTTGCCCGCCTACCGCAAATCCGCTGGCGTGCACGAACCGCCCCGCCGAATAAATGGCGATCGTGGTGGTTCCCGCGCCCATTTCGATCACGGCGGCGCCGATATCGGCCTCGTCGTCGGTCAGAACCGACAGACCTGCGACATAAGGACTCGCGGCCATCGCCTCAATGTTGAGATGGCAGCGCTCGACCACCAGCATCAGGTTTTTCGCCACGGCGGCATCGAGCGTAACAATGTTCATATCGACGCCGAACTGCCGGGCCACCATGCCGCGCGGATCGCGGATGCCCTTGACGCCGTCGAGCGTGTAGCTGACCGGCAGCGCGTGCGTGACCGAGCGCCCCGGCCCGGTCGCATGGCGCATGCCGACGCTGGTAACGCGCGACACGTCGGCCTGGGTCACCGCCCCGCCATGGACATTGGCGGCGGCTTCAACCAGTTGTCCCTGCAGGCGCCCGCCGGACACCGACAGCAGCACCGCTTCGACCCGGACCTTGGCCATGTCTTCGGCCATCGCCACCGCCTGGCGGACGGCTCGTTCGCATTCGCCGGGATCAATCACCGCGCCGGCTTTGACACCGCGCGACTGGATCTGGCTGTAGCCGATCAGCTCGACAGCATGGGTGCGGCCGCGCAGCGCGCTGTTCGGCGGACAGGGGGTGAGCCGCGCGATCATGCAGGCGATCTTGCTGGTGCCGATGTCGAGCGACGCCACCAGTGCCGAGCGCTTATGCGACATCGGGCGGATTTTCGGAGTCTGATAATGAGGGCCGCTCATGCGTCACCGGCCTTCTTTTTGGTCTTCTTGTCTTTGAACAGTTCTTCACGGGCTTTGGCAGCGTCCTCCGACAGCCGCACCGTCAGCCGATCGGGCAAGCGCATATCGACCGCGACGATGTCGCGTGACAGAAGCCGCTCCTCCGCGTCGAGTTTGGTCAGGGTCGCCAAAGCCTTGCCGACGTCATGCTCGGGCAGCCGGATATCGAGCCCGCTCTTGAGCCGCAGGTTCCAGCGCCGCTCGCCGACATAGACCGCCGCCAGCGTCGCCGAGCGGATTTCCGGATAGCGCGCCAGCAGCGCCAGAAAATCCTTGGCCTGAGTCTCGGCGCCCTTGCCGACCACCAGCGGCAATGCCGCAAAATGGCGGGCCACATAGGGTTCCAGCACCGCGCCGTCATCGGCGATCACCGACAGCCGGCCTTGATACTGCCAGCGGGCAAAGGCGGTGCGCTCGGTGATCTCGATGGTGAGGTGCCCCGGATAGAGTTTCAGAACAGTGGCATCGGCGATCCACGGATTGGCGATCAGCCGATCGCGCACCGTGGTGGCATCCAGGAACAGCAGCGACGACCGGCCGGTGACACCGCCCAGCGCCAGCACCTCGTCCTGGGTCAATTGCTTGCGGCCCGGCATCGACACCGAGGTGATGCGGAACCCGGCGAGATTGGCGACCGCGTTGCGGGCATCGTTGAAGCCGGTGATCGCCTCCTCGAGATGGCCACCCTTGACCACGCCGAGCGCAACGCTGCCGAGCAGCACCAGGGTGGTAACCACCACCCCGAGCCGCGCCGGCAGGTACTTTTCAAGCCAGGCGATGACGCGGTGATTACTATACCGTTCCAGCTTGCGGGCGCGGCGGGCACGACGGCTCCGCTCCCACCGCTCGCGCAGCAGGATCCCCGCCCCACGGGCGGCGGCCCTCAGGTCAGATAGCAGCCCCTGCCGTCTCATCGACCGAGCGAGGCGTCCTCCACCATCCATTGCACGAGCTCGTCAAAGGTTATGCCCGCATACGCTGCGAGCTCTGGCACGAGTGACGTCTCGGTCATTCCGGGTTGGGTATTGACCTCGAGGCAGACGAGGCCGCTTGCCCCCTCGATGCGATCGTCGAAGCGGAAATCCGCCCGGCTCACGCCCCGGCAGCCGAGCGCAACATGCGCCGCCAACGTTAACCTTCGGACCTCCTGGTAAACAAAAGGTAAAAGAGATGCAGGCAGGATGTGTTTTGACGCGCCCGGAGAATACTTTGCCTCATAGTCGTAGAATCGTACCGTCGGCACAATCTCGATAACGTCGGTCGGCTCGCCCTTCACCACCGCGCAAGTCAGTTCCTTGCCCGGCACATATTTCTCGACCAGCAGCCGCTCGCCATAGGCCCAGTCGTCGCGGAACAGTTCCTGCGGCGGATGGGTATGCTCCTTGGTGATGATGAACACCCCGACGCTGGAGCCATCCGCCACCGGCTTGATGACATAAGGCGGCTCCATGACATGGCCCTTGGCGATCTCGGCGCGGGTCGCGGTCAGCCCCTCGGGAACCGGAACGCCCGCCGCCTTCATCACCGTCTTGGCGATGTCCTTGTTCATCGCCAAAGCCGAGGCCAGCACCCCGGAATGCGAATAGGGAATCGCCAGCGTCTCGAGCACGCCCTGAATGGTGCCATCCTCGCCCGGATGGCCGTGCAGCATCACCAGCGCCGCATCGGGGCGCAGCTCGGCGAGCCTGGTGGCGATGGCGCGATCGACGTCGATCCGGGTCACCTGATAGCCACAGCGCTCCAGCGCATCGGCGCAGGCTTTGCCGGAGCGCAGCGAGACCTCCCGTTCGGATGACCAGCCTCCGAACAGTACGGCGACGTGCTTGCGTTTTGTCACTTGATGTCCTCAAACTACTGGCGACGCGACGACTTCGCTGCGAAGCCCGTTGGAATCTGGGATTTTCGATGATTCCGTCGATTCGGAGAAGCGGTCTTCGTACCCTCTGATCCTCCTTCCGTGCATGACCCTCGATTCCCCAGCCCCCCAGCCTTCGCCGGCGCCTGGCCGCCCGCTCCGCATCGCACTGATGATCTCCGGCACCGGCGTGAACGGCGTCGCGGTGCATTGCCTGCTGCTGACGCAATATCTGCTCCGCCGCGGCCATCGCGTGCTGCTGCTGCACCGCCCCGGCGCCTGGATCGGCGACCGGCCCGGCCTGGAGGGCGCCGAGAAATTCGTCACGACCTTCGGCCGCAGTCCCAAGGAACTGATCCGGGTGACGCGCCGGCTCAACCAGTTCGAGCCCGACGTGCTGCACACCCATATGAGCAGCGCCCATACCTACGGCATGCTGGCGCGGATTCTGAGCCGCCGTCCGGTGGTCGCCACCGCGCATTCCAGCTCGCTGCAGCTACATTGGTGGTTCAACAATTTCGTCATCGCCACCTCGCCCGACGCCGAGCGGCATCACATCACGGTTAATCGGGTGCGACGCTCGGCGATGCGCATGATTCCGAGCTTCATCGACACCTCGCGCTTTCCGGTGATCGCGCCGGAGGAACGCGCCGCGGCGCGCCTCACGCTCGGCATCGCGCCCGATGCCTTCGTGATCGGCTGCGTCGGCGACATCTGCGAACGCAAGCGCCAGATCGACATGGTGCGCGCGCTCGCGGTGGTGCTGCAGCGCGAGCCGTCGGCACGGCTGCTGCTGGTCGGCGGCCACTTCAAGGACTACTACGCCGAATTGCAGCAGGTCGCCGCCGAGCTTGGCGTCACCGACCGGATAATCGCGCCCGGCAGCCGCAATGACGTTGCCGCGCTATTGGCGGCGCTTGACGTGTTCGCGCTGGTGTCGCGCAAGGAATCGAGCCCGCTCGCCGTGCTCGAAGCGATGTCGCGCGGCTTGCCGGTGATTGCCACCGATGTCGGCATGCTGGCCGATTTCGTCGCCGAGGGCACGACCGGCCACATCGTCAAGGTCGGCGATGTCGAGGCGATCAGCCGCCATCTATTGGCCTTCGCCGCCGATCCACAGCGCCGGCAGCGCATGGGCGACGCTGCCCAGCTCGCCGCCCGCAGCCGCTATGACGTCGCGGTGCTCGGCCCGCAGACCGAACAGGTGCTGACCGAGGCCGCCGCGATCCGCAACCGACCGCCATTCGGCTTTGTGGCCGGGCTGTGCGGCAGCTAAGCGCATGAGGCCGCGATGATCAAAGCCTGGCTCAATTTCGAGAGCATCGGCATCTTCGCGACACTGGCGCTGCTCTATTACGGCGTTGCGGTCGCGCTGGTGCTGCTGGTGTTTTCGTCGCCGCTGAAGGCGACCATCAAAACCTTCACCGGCGTGGTCGGGCCGTTCTTCTCGTCGGTCGCGATCCTGTTCGCGCTGCTCACCAGCTTTCTCAGCTACGACATTCTCGAACGCAACCGCCAGGCCACCAAAGCCGTGCAGAGCGAGGCCGGTGAGTTGCAGAACGTCTATTCGCTGAGCGTCGCCTCGGTGACCGACATGAGCGAGATCCGCAAATCGCTGCAAACCTATGTGGCCTCGGTGCTCAAGCACGAATGGCCGCCGGCGGCGGGCCATAGCGCGCCCGACACCGACGCCGCCTATGATGAAATGCTGCGCCAGCTCAGCGATCCGTCGATCAGCCGCGATGCCAGCGCTGCGGTTCATGTCGCGATGCTTTCGGCGGCGGTGCGCGCCGGCACGGCACGCAACAACCGCATCACGCTATCCACCGACCGCACCGGCGAACTGAAATGGATTTCGGTGCTGCTGCTCGGCGTGATCACCCAGATTGCGGTCGCGGTGGTGCATCTTGAGCGGCGGCGCGCGATGGTGGCGGCGCTCACCGTGTTCTCGACCGGCGCCATTGTCGCGCTCGGTCTGGTCGCGCTGCAGGAAGACCCGTTTGGCGGGGTGTTCAAAGTGTCGCCAGTGCCGCTGGAGCGGCTGCTTACGCTGCCGACGACGCTGACGCCAGCACCGGAGACGCCAGCTCCGGTCGTGCCGGCGACCAAGTAAGCGCGGGAGCGCGACGGGGCTGCGGCGTTGCTACGCCGCGGCGTTACCGATGCGCTTGATCTCCCATTGCAGCTCGACGCCGGAATTCGCCTTGACCCGGCTGCGCACCGTCTCGCCCAGCGTCTCGATATCGGCCGCGGTGGCCTCGCCGGTGTTGATCAGGAAGTTGCAGTGCATTTCCGACACTTGCGCGCCGCCGAGCCGCAGGCCGCGGCAGCCGGCAGCGTCGATCAGCTTCCAGGCGCTCATGCCCGGCGGATTCTTGAAGGTCGAGCCGCCGGTCTTTTCGCGCACCGGCTGCGCCAGTTCGCGATGGGCCTGCACTTCATTCATTTTGGCGCGGATCAGATCGGGCGCTTTCGGCGCTCCGCGCAGCCGCGCTGAGGTGAAGATCAGCGACGGATCGGCGCCGCTGTGCCGGTAGCTGAACTGCATCGCCGCGGCATCGAGCTTCAACAGGCGGCCATCGCGCGTCACCGCGGTGGCGTCGATCAGCACGTCCTTGGTTTCGCGGCCATTGGCGCCGGCATTCATGCGCAGCGCACCGCCGACGGTGCCGGGAATGCCATAGTAGAACTCCAGCCCGCCGAGCCCGGCGGCAGCCGCCTGCTCCGCGACGCGCTTGTCGAGCGCGGCCGCGCCGGCATGAACGATTTGATCGATCACCTCGGTCTGGCCAAAACCGCGCGGCGTCAGCCGGATGGTGACGCCCGGCAGTCCGCCATCGCGCACGATCAGATTGGAGCCGACGCCGACCACAGTGACGTCGATGCCGGCCGGCAGATGCGTCAAGAAGTAAGCGAGATCGGCCTCATCGGCCGGCGTGAACAGGCATTGCGCCGGACCGCCAACCCGAAACCAGGTGAGCGGCGCCAGCGATTCATTGGCGAGCATCCGGCCGCGCAGCTCCGGCATCGCGGCGTGCAATTCGGGGGTGATGTCGGGAAAGGTCATACGCTTAACGCCGATGACGGGGATGGCCGGGACAAGCCCGGCCATGACGGGACACAGAGCAGCGTGCTAGTATCACCAACACAAATTGCCCTGTCGTTTGTGATGGAATGAGATCTCAGCACGTCATGGCCGGGCTTGTCCCGGCCATCCACGTCTTGCGGAGAAGCAGCATGGCCGGCGGATATGTCTATTTCCTGACTAATCGGCCGAACGGCATCCTGTATGTCGGCGTCACCAGCGATCTGGTCCGCCGCGTGTATCAGCACCGCGAAGGTTTCGTGGACGGCTTCACCAAGCGATACGGGCTGAAGCGGCTGGTGTACTTCGAACATTTCGACGATATCCGAACCGCTATCCAACGCGAGCACAACATCAAGCACTGGCCGCGAGCTTGGAAGGTCCGGATGATCCTGGCGACCAATCCCACTTGGGACGACCTGTTTCCGACCATCGCGCAGTGAAGACGTGGATGGGGGGGGGGAGG
>KI632513.1:1766926-1772846 GCA_000504425.1 Rhodopseudomonas palustris JSC-3b
ATCAGCTGCGCCATCAGCCGAGCGCCTTCAATTCGCCCGGCAGCGCATAGGCCCATTGCGTGATGTTGCCGGCGCCGAGACAAACCACGTAGTCACCGGGCTTGGCGATCTCGTGCACGACGCGCGCCAAGGACGCGGCGTCGGGCAGCGCCACCGCCTCGCGATGGCCGTGGGCACGCAGCCCGAGCACGAAGTTGTCCCGGTCGATGCCGGCGATCGGCGTCTCGCCGGCCGGATAGACCTCGGCGACAACGACGGTATCGGCGTCGTTGAAGCAGGTGCAAAATTCTTCGAACAGCGATTGCAGGCGCGTGTAGCGATGCGGCTGCACCACGGCGATCACCCGGTTGCCGGTCGACTCGCGCGCCGCCTTCAGCACCGCGGCGATCTCCACCGGATGATGACCATAGTCATCGATCACGGTGATGCCGTTGTGCTCGCCGGTCTTGGTGAAGCGGCGGCGCACGCCGCCAAAGCCAGCCAGCGCCTTGCGGATCACGTCATCGGGCAGACCGAGTTCATGCGCGACCGCGATCGCGGCGGTGGCATTGAGCGCGTTGTGGCGGCCGGGCATCGGCAGCATCAGATCATCGATCTCATGCGCGGTCTCGGCCTTGCGGTCGCGGAACGCGACCTTGAAGCGCGACGCGCCGCCGTTCGGAGTCAAATCGAGCAGCCGGACATCGGCCTGCGGGTTCTCGCCATAGGTGATGATGCGGCGGTCTTCGATCTTGCCGACCAGTGCCTGCACCACCGGATGGTCGATGCACATCACCGCAAAACCGTAGAACGGCACGTTCTCGACGAAATTGCGGAACGCCTCCTGCACGGCCTCAAAGGTCTTGAAGTGATCGAGATGCTCGGGATCGACATTGGTGACGATCGCGACATCGGCCGGCAGTTTCAGGAAGGTGCCGTCGCTCTCGTCGGCTTCCACCACCATCCACTCGCCGTCGCCGAGCCGGGCGTTGGTGCCATAGGCGTTGATAATGCCGCCATTGATCACGGTCGGATCGAATTCGCCGGCGTCGAGCAGCGCCGCCACCAGCGAGGTGGTGGTGGTTTTGCCATGGGTGCCGGCAATGGCGACGCAGCTTTTCAGCCGCATCAGCTCGGCCAACATTTCGGCGCGCCGCACCACCGGGATACGCTGCGCCCGTGCGGCGAGCAGTTCCGGATTGTCGCGCTTGATCGCGGTCGAGACCACCACCACGTCGGCACCGGCCACGTTCTCGGCCTTGTGCCCGACATTGATAGCGATGCCCTTGGCGCGCAGCCGCGCCACATTGGCGCCCTCGGAGGCGTCAGACCCCTGCACCGTGTAGCCGAGATTGCACAGCACCTCGGCAATGCCGCTCATGCCGATACCGCCGATCCCGACGAAGTGAATGGGTCCGATCTCGCGCGGCAGTCTCATGGCAGGTCTCTTCCAGTTCAGCACCGGACGCTCGCGCCCGGCAACGAATCGGCGCCGCCTCGTGCGACGCCGGAAGCCGCCTTGGGTATACCCGGCGCGGCGCGATGAAAAGCGTCAAGTCGTTCGCCCTCGCCCGCTCGCACGGGCGGATCGGCGGGCTATCTCATTGAAAGGTCGTGGATTTAACCGAAATCCCCGCCGTCTTGATCACCAGATCGGCAAGCCGGTCGGCGGCATCGAGCCGGCCGACGCCGCGCGCACCCTCGGCCATGGCCTTAAGCCGCTCCGGCGCGCCGGCCAGCGCGGTGATCTCCTGCGCCAGCCGGGCCGGGGTAAAATCGCCCTGCACGATCCGGAGCGCGCCGCCGGCCTGCGCCAGCACGCCGGCATTGGCATACTGGTCCTGATCGATGGCGCCGGGTAGCGGCACCAGGATCGACGGCCGGCCGATCGCGGCCAGCTCCGCCACGGTGCCCGCGCCGGAACGCGACACCACCAGATGGCTGGAGGCGAGCCGCGCCGGCAGATCGCTGAAGAACGGTTCCAGCTCGAAATTCAGTTTCAGCCGGTCATACACCGCCCGCACCCGCGCCATATCTTCGTCGCGCACCTGCTGCACCAGCACCAGCCGCCGCCACAGCTCCGGGGGCAACTGCTCGATGGCATATGGCACCACATCGGCCATCACCCGCGCGCCCTGGCTGCCGCCGGTGACCAGCAGCCGCAGCGCGCCATCCGGCTCGGGCACGGCATAGGGCACCGCCGCGGCGGCGAGAATCGCCGGGCGCATCGGCGTGCCGGTGGTGGTGGTCTTGCCGGAAAGCACCGGATCGCGGTCGAGCACGCCGGGCAGCGAGGTGGCGATCGCGCTCACCTTGCCGGACAGAAAACGGTTGGCGCGGCCCATCACCGCGTTGGCTTCATGGACCAGGGTCGGCATGCCCATCAGCCGCGCCGCCAGCAGCGGCGGCAGCGTCGGATAGCCGCCAAAGCCGATCACCGCGGCCGGTTTCAGCCGGCGCATCAGGTTCAGCGCCATCAGGCCGCCCGCGCCGAGCTTGAGCACGGTGCGCGCCAGCGCGATCGGCGAGCGGCCGCGCACGGTCTCGCTCGGCACCACGTCGATCATGTCGCGCGAGAACAGCCCGCTATAGCGCAGCGCGCGGTCGTCGGTGACCAGCCGCACGCGCAGGCCGCGCCGCATCAGCACGACGCCGAGCGCCTCGGCCGGAAACAGGTGGCCGCCGGTTCCTCCGGCAGCGAGCAGAATGAGCGGTGCGGTGTCCATGATCTGGCTTGCCTGATAAATCACAGCCCGCGCGATCTCAAGACGGGCGAACGGGCTCAAGCATAGCCGCTCAGGCGTAGCCTGGCGTTGCGGACGCGCGGCTGGCCGATTCCACCTCGATCTGCGGGCGATGCCGGGTTAGCGCCAGCATCATGCCGACGCCATAGGCCAGCGACACCATCGACGAGCCGCCATAGGAGATGAACGGCAACGTCATACCTTTGGCAGGCAGCAATTGCAGGTTCACCGCCATGTTGATCGCGGCCTGCACGCCGAACAGGATCGCGAGGCCGGCAGCGGCAAAGCGCGCGAACAGATCCTCGGAGGCATAGGCGCGCGACAGCGTGCGCAGCACGATGAAGGCATACAGCGCCAAAATGCCCAGGCACAGCACAATGCCGAATTCCTCGGCGCCGACCGCGAACACGAAGTCGGTGTGGCTGTCCGGCAGGCTGCGCTTGGCGATGCCCTCGCCCGGGCCAAGGCCGAGCCAGCCGCCATTGCTGAACGCCTCCATGGCGGTGTCGACCTGATAAGTGTCGCCCGACGCCGGGTTCATGAACCGTTTGATACGGCCGGCGACGTGCGGAACGAACAGATAGGCCGCAAACAGCCCGGCGGCGGCGACGCCCGCCAGCCCCAGCACCCAGACGATGCGCATGCCGGCGATGAAGAACAGCGCGCCCCACGACATCAGGATCAGCATGGTCTGGCCGAAATCCGGCTCCATCACCAGCAAGGTCACCAGCAGCAGCAGAATGCCGACCGCCATCGAGGTCGCCGGCATTTCCGGCCGGCGCGCCGATTCCGAGAACAGCCAGGCCGCCAGTACCACGAAGGCCGGCTTGGCCGATTCCGAGGCCTGGATATTGATGCCGAGGATGGTGATCCAGCGCCGCGAGCCCTTCACTTCCGGCCCGAACAGCAGCGTCGCCATGATCAGCGCCACCGAGACCGCAAACACCACCAGCGCGCTGCGCCTGATCTGGCGCGGCGACAGGAACGACACGCCGATCAGCACGATGAACGACGGCAACAGGAACATCACGTGGCGGTTGAAGAAGTGGAACGAGTCGAGCCCGATCCGGGTCGCCACCGGCGGCGACGCCGCCAGCGACAGGATCACCCCGCCGAGCATCAACACCACGATCGCGGCGAGCAGCAGCCGGTCGACGGTCCACCACCATTCGCTGAACGGGGTGCGCTGTTCACGGGAGATCATCGACGCTCCTCGGCGATCCTGGGAATGATTGCAGCCGGCGAGCCGCGGCCACCGATTGGCCGTCGGCCGGCAGATGGCGCCGGGCTCACTTCATTGGTGCGCCATCGTGGTTGCCAAGGGGTTAATGGAATCGAAATGATTGCAGGGAGCTTCGCCCCGCGCCCGTCACGGCCGCGGCCGACTCCCTCTCCCCGCTGCGCATCTTTTCTTCACCTCTCCCCGCTGCGCATCTTTTCTTCACCTCTCCCCGCTGCGCGGGGAGAGGTCGGATTGCGCAGCAATCCGGGTGAGGGGCAAGCCAGTGCAGTTGATCAGAGGAAGGCGTCCCTGGCTGGCCGAACTGATCGACCCGCGAATCGAAAAACGAGAGATGCCGTGCCAGGCCCCTCACCCGCCTCGGCTTCGCCTCGTCGACCTCTCCCCGCTTGCGGGGAGAGGTAAAGAGCGGCCTATTGGTGGTGTTACTGCGCGCGGCGCTCAGACCGGCGTGACGCCGGGCAGCGCGGTGACCAGTTCGCGGAACCGGGCGCCGCGGATTTCGAAATTGCGGAACTGATCGAAAGACGCACAGGCCGGCGACAGCAGCACCACCGGCTCGGCGAGCCCGGACGCCGCGGCGTCACGCGCCGCGCTCGGCACAGCCTGATCAAGCGTGCCGCTGATCTCATAAGGCACCCGCCCCTCCAGCGTCGCAGCGAATTCCTGCGCGGCGTCACCGATCAGATAGGCCTTGCGAATGCGCGGAAAGAACTCGGCCAGGCCGACAATGCCGCCGGTTTTCGGCTTGCCGCCGGCGATCCAAAAGATGTCGCCGAACGACGACAGCGCCTTGGCGGCGGCATCGGCGTTGGTGCCCTTGGAGTCGTTGACGAACAGCGTGCCGCCTTGGCGGCCGACCTGCTCCATGCGGTGCGCCAGCCCTGGAAAGCTGCGCAGCCCCTTCTGTACCGCCTCGCGGCTGACGCCGAGCGCCAGCGCCGCGGCAGCGGCGCAAGCGGCGTTTTGCGCATTGTGCAGCCCGCGCAGCGAGCCGATTCCGCCGATCCGCGCAATCTCGTGGCGCGCGCCGCCGCTGACCTCGATCAGTGTTTCATGCTCGACGATGATGCCATCGGCGAGCGGCCCCTGCACCGACACCCGCTGCACCGGCTGACCGGCGCGCTGCAGCCGGTCGGCCATGTCGCGCCCAAATCCGTCATCGACGCCGATGATGGCGCGGCCGTGCGCCGCGACGCCGGCCACCAGCCGCTCCTTGACGGCGGCGTACAGCTCGATGGTGCCGTGGCGGTCGATATGATCCTCGGTGACGTTCAGCATGATGCCGACCGTGGGATCGAGCGACGGCGTCAGGTCGATCTGGTACGACGACATCTCGATGACGTGCACCCGGCCCTTGGCGGGCGGCTCGAGCGACAGGATCGCGGTGCCGATATTGCCGCCGAGCTGGGTGTCGTAGCCCGCTTCGCGCATCAGATGCGCGATCAGCGCGGTGGTGGTTGATTTGCCATTGGTGCCGGTGATGGCGACGAACGGCGCATCGGGCGCGTGACGATGGCGCTCGCGGCAGAACAGCTCGACATCGCCGATCACTTCGACGCCGGCTTCCCGCGCCTTCAGCACCGACCAATGCGGCGCCGGATGGGTGAGCGGCACGCCGGGGGTCAGGATCAGCGCCGCAAACGGGCGCCAGTCCATGGTGCGCAGATCGGCGGTGATGAAGCCGGCTTGGCTGGCTTCAACCATGCGGTCGAGATTGTCGTCGCAGGCGATCACTTCGGCGCCGCCGGCGCGCAGCGCCTGGCAGCTCGCAAGCCCCGAGCCGCCAAGGCCAAACACCGCCACCGTCTTGCCGGCCAATGAGGTCACCGGGATCATGGCGTCACCGCCTTTTCAAAGATGACCTCTCTTTTGTCGTCATGCCCGGGCTTGACCCGGGCATCCACGAAGCCAAGCGAGGCCTTGCCTGTTGTCGTGGATGGGGGGGGGGGGGGAG
>KI632513.1:1772856-1868010 GCA_000504425.1 Rhodopseudomonas palustris JSC-3b
GAAGGCAGAACACGCCACTCACCGCAGTTTCAGCGTCGACAGGCCGGCCAGCGCCAGCATCACCGCGATGATCCAGAACCGGATCACGATCTGCGGTTCGGTCCAGCCCTTCTGCTCAAAATGGTGGTGGATCGGCGCCATCTTGAACACGCGCTTGCCAAACAGTTTGAACGAAGCGACCTGCACGATCACCGACACCGCTTCCAGCACGAACAGCCCGCCGATCACCGCCAGCACGATCTCGTGCTTCACCGCCACCGCAATGGTGCCGAGCATGCCGCCGAGCGCCAGCGAGCCGGTATCGCCCATGAAGATCGAGGCCGGCGGCGCGTTGAACCATAAAAAGCCGAGCCCGGCGCCAAGCAGCGCACCGCATAGCACCGCGAGTTCACCCGTGCCGGCGACGTAGTTGATCTGCAGATAATCGGCGAACACCGCGTTGCCGGCGAGATAGGAGATCAGCCCAAAACTGGCGGCGGCGATCATCACCGGCACGATCGCGAGGCCGTCGAGACCGTCGGTCAGGTTCACGGCATTGCCGGCGCCGACCACGATGAAGCCGCCGAAGAACACGAAGAACCAGCCGAGATTGAGCGCCACATCCTTCAGGAACGGCACCACCAGCGAGCTCGACAGCGGATCGCGGCCAAGCCGCATCAAGGCATAGCAGGCCGCGGCGGCGATGATGGTTTCGATCGCGAGCCGGGTGCGGCCGGAAAAGCCCTTGTGGCTCTGCTTGGTGACCTTCAGATAGTCGTCATAGAAGCCGACGAAGCCGAAGCCGAGCGTGACCGCGAGCACGATCCAGACATAGGGATTGACCGGATTGGCCCATAGCAGCGTGCCGACCACCAGGCCCGACAGGATCATCAGCCCGCCCATGGTGGGCGTGCCCTTCTTGGTCAGGTGCGACTGCGGCCCGTCGGTGCGGATCGGCTGGCCCTTGCCCTGGCGCAATCTGAGATTGTCGATGATCCAAGGCCCGAACAAAAACACGAACAGCGCGCCGGTCACCATCGCGCCGCCGGTGCGGAACGTGATGTAGCGGAACACATTGAGGGCCGGGATCGTGCTGGAAAAATCGACCAACCAATAAAGCATTCAAGCCGCCTTATACCGCGACATCGCTGGACGCGGCGCTGCTGGGATAATGTTTCTCGAGCGCCGCGACGATCGTCTTCATGCGCGAGCCGAGCGAACCTTTGACCATGATCACGTCGCCGGCGCGGATCGCTGCAACCACCTGGGACTCAAGCGCCGCCGAACTGTCTGCATAGCCGGCCTGCCTCCCCGGGGAAAGGGCATCCCACAGGTGGCGCATCATCGGCCCACAGCAGAACACCATATCCACCGCATTGGCGGCCACCGACGCCGCCAGCCCGCTGTGCAATTCCGGGCTGCTCGGCCCGAGTTCCAGCATGTCGCCGAGCACGGCGATCCGCCGGCCGTGCGCGCCAGGGGTTGCAGCGCCGAGCACGCTCAACGCCGCCGCCATTGAGGCCGGATTGGCGTTGTAGCTCTCGTCGATCAAGGTCGCCTCGCCGCTGCTGCCGATCTCGAGGCGCTTGCGTACGCCGCGCCCGCTCGCCGGCGCCACCTGCGACAACGTCAGCGCCGCCAGCGCCAGATCGGCTCCGGCGAGTTCAGCAGCCGCCAGCACCGCCAGCGAGTTCATGGCCTGGTGCCGTCCGGGAATCGCCAGCTTGTAGGTCACCGGCAGGCCGTTGATCTCGGCCCGCACCGCCGAGCAATCGGGGTGCAGCGCGACGTCGATCAGACGGGCATCGGCGGCAGCATCGCTGCCAAAGGTGACGATGCGTTCGATGCCGCGTTCGCGGGCGCGCCGGCACAGCCGCTCGAAATGGGGATTGTCGCGGTTCAGCACCGCGGCGCCGCCCGGCTCCATGGCGCAGAAGATTTCCGCCTTGGCATCGGCGATTCCTTCGACGCTGTCGAAGAATTCCAGATGCACCGGCTCGACCGTGGTGATGATCGCCACATGCGGCCGCACCATCTCCACCAGCTTCTCGATTTCGCCGGCGTGGTTCATGCCGATCTCGAACACCGCATAGCGCGCGCTCGCCGGGCAGCGCGCCAGCGTCAGCGGCACGCCCCAATGATTGTTGAACGACGCCACCGATGCATGGGTCTCGCCCTGCGCCGCGAACACCGCGCGCAGCGCTTCCTTGGTCGAGGTCTTGCCGACCGATCCGGTCACCGCGATCACCCGCCCGGCGAGCCGCGCCCGCGCCGCGCGTGCCAGATCGCGCAAACCATCCAGCACATCGTCGACAATCAGCAGCGGGGCATCAGCAGCGAACTGATCGCGCTTGTCGCGCGCCACCACCGCCAGCGCGGCACCGGCCGCGAGCGCGGCGCCGACAAAGGCGTGGCCGTCATGCACGTCGCCCTTGATGGCGAAGTACGCTTCGCCGGGCTGCAAAGTGCGGCTGTCGATCGAAATGCCGGTGATACAATCGGGCAGCACGCCGCTACGGGCGGCGCCCATCGCGGTCGCCATCGCATCCGAGGTCCAGAGGCAGGGTGTGGTCATGCAACACTCGAGGTCAGGGCCGCGGCGACGGCCTCGTGATCACTGAACGGAACGAGCCGGTCGCCGATGATCTGTCCGGTCTCGTGGCCTTTGCCGGCGATCAGCAAGGCATCGCCGGGCTCCAATGCCGCAACGGCGGCGCGAATGGCTTTTTCACGGTCGCCGATCTCGGCGGCGCCCGGCGCGGCAGCGAGAATGGCGGCGCGGATCGCCGCGGGATCCTCGCTGCGCGGATTGTCGTCGGTGACGATCACGCGATCAGCATGTTCGGCGGCGATCGCGCCCATCAGCGGCCGCTTGCCGGCATCGCGATCACCGCCGGCGCCGATCACCACCACCAGCCGGCCCTTGGCATAGGGCCGCAGCGCCTGCAGCGCTTTGGCGAGCGCATCGGGCTTGTGGGCGTAGTCGACAAAGATCGGCGCACCGCTGCGCTGACCGACCAGTTCGAGCCGGCCCTTGGCGCCTTCGAGCCGCGACAACGCATCAAACACCGTGAGCGGATCGCTGCCGGTGCCGATCGCCAGCCCCGCCGCGACCAAAGCGTTCTCGATCTGAAACTGACCGACCAGCGGCAGCAGAATGTCGTGGTTGCGGCCCTGATGGGTGATGGTGAGCCGCTGCGCAAAACCGTCGATCGCGGTTGACTGCAAGCGGATGCCGTCATGGGGATCGCCATTCCGGCCGATGCTGATCAAGCGCAGGCCGCGCGACTTCGCCGCCGCGATCGCTTCGGCCGAACAATCATGATCGGCGGAAATCACCGCCGCGCCGCCCGGCATCACCAGATCGCGGAACAGCCGCAGCTTGGCGGCCAGATAGTGCGCGACGTCGGGGTGATAATCCATGTGGTCGCGCGACAGATTGGTGAAACCACCTGCGCTGATCCGCAGCCCGTCGAGCCGGTGCTGATCAAGGCCGTGCGAGGATGCTTCCAGCGCCAGATGGCTAATGCCCTCGCCGGTGATTTCATCGATGGAACGATGCAGCGCGATCGGATCGGGCGTGGTCAGCGAGCCATAGACGGTGCGCTGCGGCGTCACCAGACCGATGGTGCCGATGCTGGCCGATGCCAGCCCCTGCCGCTCCCAGATCTGCCGCGTGAACGCCGCAACCGAGGTCTTGCCGGAAGTGCCGGTGACCGCGGCAATGGTGGCCGGCTGGCGCGGATAGAAGCGCGCCGCAGCGAGCGCCAACGCGCGGCGCGGATTGGCGACGCGCAGCAGCGGCACCCGTGTTTCGTCGGACGGCAGATGATCGCCAGCCACCGCGACCGCCCCCGCTTCGATCGCCTGGGCGATGAACTTCGCCCCGTCGGTTTTGACACCGGCCAGCGCGAAAAACAGATCGCCCGGCCGCACAGTGCGGCTATCGACCGCCAGCCCGCTGACTTCCAGCGCGGCGGCCACAGACGGCACCACGATATCTTCGCTGAACAGCTCTGAGAGCTTCATGGTATTTTGCCTTGTCGGCTCATCCTGAGAATGCGACCAGGCCGCGCATCCAACGCACGCAACGGCGGCGGCCCTGCGCTTTTATCGCAATCCGGTTTCGACGCAACCAACCCGTTGCAACTGCAACGCGCAGGCGCTCGCTGCTCAGGGAGTGCCCCTCGATGCTGCAAGAATAAGGCGTTCGGACGGCGGCAGATCAAATCGCGGCTCGAGCCCAAGCAGCGGCGCGATTCGCGCGATCACTTTGCCGCCGGTCGGCACCGCATTCCAGCCCGAGGTGATGAAGCCGTGGGTTTCCGGCAGTCCCTTCGGCTCATCGAGCATCACCAGCAACTGGTATTGCGGATTGTCGGCCGGCAGGATCGCGGTGAACGAGTTCAGCACCTGCTTCTTGGAATAGCGACCATTGACCACCTTCTCCGCGGTGCCGGTCTTGCCGCCGATGTAGTAGCCTTTGACGTCGGCCTGCTTGGCGGTGCCGACTTCGGCGTTGAGCCGCATCAGATAGCGGATCTTGTCGCTGGTTTCTTTGCGCACCACGCGCTTGGCGAGCGCCAGCGCTTCCTGCTCGGTGCGCTTCAAGAAGGTCGGCGGAATGAGATAGCCGCCATTGATCACCGCGTTGATGCCCATCACCGCCTGCAGCGGCGCCACCGCGATGCCGTGGCCGAACGAGATGGTGACGGTGTTCAGTTCGCCCCAGCGCTTGGGCACGATCGGCGCGGTGCTTTCCGGCAGTTCGGTGCGCAGCCGGTCGAGCTGGCCGAGCTTCTTCAGGAACGCGCGATGCGCTTCGACGCCCTGGCTGAGGGCGACGCGCGCCGCGCCGACATTGGACGACAGCGTGAACACTTCCGATAGCGTGATGGCACGCCCCGCCGGATGGGTGTCGTGGATCGCGAACTTGCCGTAGCGCATCGCGCCGCGCGCATCATAGAGCGTGTTGAGATTGGCTTTGCCGGCATCGAGCGCCATCGCCAGCGTCAGCGTCTTGAAGGTCGAGCCCATTTCATAGACGCCAGTGGTCAGCCGGTTGATGCGGTCCGGATCATGCGCCTCGCGCGGATTGTTGGGATCGAAATCCGGCAGCGACACCATCGCCACGATTTCGCCAGTGCGGACATTGCTGACCAGCCCGGACGCTGCCTTGGCCTTGTACTTCTCCTGCGCCTTCAGCAGCTCATCGCGCAGCGCGTGCTCGACGCGCAGATCGATCGCCAGCTCGACCGGCTGCTGCAGCCGGTCCGAGGCAAAGCCGGCGCGATGCAGATCGGCGAGCCCGTTGCTATCGAGCCACTTCTCGATGCCGGCGATGCCCTGGTTGTCGATGTTGACGAGACCAATCAGATGCGAGACCGCCGGGCCGCTCGGATAGATACGGCGGTTCTCACGCAAAAAGCCGATGCCGGGAATGCCGAGCCGGCGGATTTCCTGCTGCTGCTGCGGCGTGATTTCGCGCTTCAGCCAGACGAAGCCCTTCTTGGACGACAGCCGGTCGCGCACTTCGATGGTGTCGAGATCGGGCAGCGTCGCGGTGAGCAGCTCGACCGCCTCGTCCTTGTCGATGATGCGGCGCGGCTCGCCAAACAGCGACGGCGATTTGACGTCAGTGGCGAGAATGGCGCCGTTGCGATCGAGAATATCGGGCCGCGCGGTGGCGACCGCGTCCTGCGAACCGGAGCGCCGCGCGCTATGGCTGTCGCCGACCATGGCGATGGTGGCGAGCCGGATACCGATCACCGCATAGACCACCGCGAAGGCGATCATGGCAAAGCCGACGCGCGCGCGCGCCTTGGCGACGCGATCGACATTGTTGCCGTACAGCAGGCTGCGGATCAGGCGGCGCCGCCAGGGCTCGGTGGGCACGCGAATGGTGACCGGTTCCGTCACTGGCCGACCTCCGGTGCAGGCAGAGAGCCGGTGATGATGTCAGGATCGATGGTGTCGATCATCGCGGCCAGCGCGTCGGAATCGCCAGCGCCGTTGAAGCTCGGCGGACGCTCCGGCAGGTTCTTCAAGGAATCGAATTGCTGGGCGGTGATCGGCTTCAGCTTCAAATGCCGCTCGGCCAGCCCCTGCAGCCGCAGCGGCGCGTCGAGCTTGGCCCATTCGGCGCGCAGCGTCGCGATCGCCTCGCGCTGTTCGCGCACTTCGGCCTGCAGCCGCAGCACCCGCTCCATGCGCATCGTTGATTCCATCTTGATCTGGTAGACATGCGCGGCGGCAAACACCAAGGCGCCGATCACCAGCAAATGCAGAAGCCGCATCAGCGCCTCCCCATCACGCTGGCCAGCGTCGGCCAGGACGGCAGCGGCGCAGCGCCATGGGCCGGCGCGCTGGTGCGCTCACCGGCGCGCAGCTTGGCTGAGCGCGCGCGCGGATTGCTGGCGATTTCGTCGTCGCTCGGCAGCACCGGACGCTTGGTCAAAATCGCAAAACTTGGCTGCTGGCGCGCCAGCTCCGGCAGATGGCGCGAGCCGCCGCCCTGCTTGCCGCGATCGGCGAAGAACGCCTTGACGATGCGGTCTTCCAGCGAATGGAACGAGACCACCACCAGCCGCCCGCCCGGCCGCAGCACCTGTTCGGCGGCCTGCAGCGCCAGATGCAGCTCGTCGAGTTCGCCGTTCACGAAAATCCGCAGGCCCTGGAAGGTGCGGGTCGCCGGATGAATATCGCCGGGCTTGCTGCGCACCACCTTGGCGACGAGATCGGCCAGCGCGCGGGTGGTGACGATCGGCGCCTCGCGGCGCGCCGCGACGATGGCGCGCGCCACCGCCCGCGAGTGCCGCTCCTCGCCAAAAATATAGATGATGTTGGCAAGATCAGTTTCGGATGCGCTGGCGATCACGTCGGCCGCGCTCGGGCCGTCCTGCCCCATGCGCATGTCGAGTGGTCCGTCGAGCCGGAACGAGAAGCCACGCTCGGCCTGATCAAGCTGCATCGACGACACGCCGACATCCATCACCACGCCATCGACCAGCGGCTGGTTCTGGGCGGCACAGACCTCGGCCAATTCAGCAAACCGGCTCTCGACCAGCGTCAGCCGGCCACCGGAGCGCTCGACCAGATCGAAGCCGCCGGCGATCGCGGTGCGGTCGCGGTCGATCGCGATCACCTGCGTGCCGTCGATGGCGAGAATGGCGCGCGAATAGCCGCCGGCGCCGAAGGTGGCGTCGACATAGACGCCGCCGGCGCGCGGCGCGAGCCAGTCGATCGCCTCACGCCCCAGCACCGAGATATGGCGCACCGGCTCATCAGCGATCATGGCCGCAGGCTCCATCGGCCGGCGCTCCCGCGGCTCGGCCGCGGCCGTTGCTGCTGGCCCATGCTCACCCAACACCCTGCTCTGCCGGTAACGCCAATCATTTCCGTGCCTTAACCCGGCCCACAGCGATCGCGCGCGGCCCGCGCGGCGCCCTTTGGCCGTCAGCCAGCCGCGTGCTGCTGAGCCGGCCGACATGCCCGGCTCTCCGCATGGGAATGGAAAACAGGCCATGGGTTTCGAGCGTCAAAGCTGGCGGACCGCGTCGCGCAGACCCGGTTGTTCACCACTCAGTAACGTCGTTCAGCGTTAAGAAACCGTTGATGGATTGCATCAGAACCACGCCAGCTCGCCGCCGCGGCGCCGAAGGCACCGCGCCAAAATTGTGGACACTCCACAGAAAAAGGCGAAACCGTGACAGCGCCCCGTTGCAGCCCGCGACTTCGATCCGGATAGTGAATCATTCATTTTGAATGCGGCAGCCGGGTGTGGCGCTGCCGCGGTTCCGCCCGGATTGGAGTATCTCATGCTGGCAGGTTCGCTCGCGGTCGCGCGACAAGATCCGAAGCGTCGGCGTGCGCTCCCAATTCCGAAAAGCGTCGCAGAGATGAAGGAATTCGTACCCGATTCCTCGATCGTCTCCGATGTGATTCCCTCCCCCAATTTCGGCGAGCGCAATAAAGGCCGCACGCCGGATATGATCGTGCTGCATTATACCGGCATGCCCGATGTCGAGGGCGCGCTGGCGCGGCTGTGCCAGGCCGGCACTGAAGTCTCCGCCCATTATGTGGTGCTGGAAGACGGCCGCGTGGTGCAGTGCGTGCAGGAATCGAAGCGCGCCTGGCATGCCGGGCTGTCGTCCTGGGCGGGCGAGGAAGACATCAATTCCTGCTCGATCGGCATCGAGATCGTCAATCGCGGCCATGACTGGGGCTATCCGGACTTCCCGCTGCGCCAGGTCGCGGCGGTGATCGCGCTGTGCCGCGGCATCATCATCCGCCGCAATGTCGCGCCGCACCGGATTCTGGCGCATTCCGACGTCGCGCCGGAGCGCAAGCAGGACCCGGGCGAGAAATTTCCGTGGCGGGCGCTGTGGGATTCCGGCGTCGGTCATTGGGTGCCGCCAGCGCCGATCAGCCGCGGCGAGGTGATGAAGCTCGGCGCCGATGGCCCCGAGGTGCTGGCGCTGCAAAACAGCCTCGCCCAATATGGCTATGGCCTGACGCCGTCCGGCCATTACGACCAGGCGACCGCCGCGGTGGTGACCGCGTTCCAGCGTCACTTCCGTCCGCAGAAGGTCGACGGCATCGCCGACACCTCGACGGTGGCGACGCTGCAGGCGCTGCTCGCCGGCCGGCCGACCGCCGCCAAAGCCTGATCGTCTCGTCCCCCTACCCATTGGTTTTCCCAGGGCCGGGTTGACGGCGCGCCGCCGACCCTTCATTCGTACCCCGTCAGTCGGCCGGGCGGCCGCTCCGGCAAGTACCGAAAGGTCGCCGGGGAGGAAAGTCCGGGCTCCATCGACATACGGTGCCGGATAACGTCCGGCGGGGGCGACCCCAGGGAAAGTGCCACAGAGAACGAACCGCCACGTCTGCGGACGCGGTAAGGGTGAAAAGGTGCGGTAAGAGCGCACCGCGTTTCCGGCAACGGCAACGGCAAGGTAAACCCCACCGGGAGCAAAACCGAATAGGGACAGCAACGCGGATAGTTCGCTGCTTGCAGCGATAACTCCGCAGGGTGATGTCAAACCCGCTGTCCGGGTAGGTTGCTTGAGGCGGCGTGCAAACGTCGTCCCAGAGGAATGGCCGCCGCGTATCGGCTGCGCAAGCAGTCGGTGCCCTCCAGAACCCGGCTTACAGGCCGGCTGATATTTTTCACGAGGGGCTCGGCGCGACCACGCCGGGCCCCTCGCCCATTTTGCCCCGCTGATACCAACGGCGATTGATACCAACCACTCCGCACGTCATGGCCGGGCTCGTCCCAGCCATCTACGTCTTTGATCTTGCGGCGATTTTAAGACGTGGATACCCGCGACAAGCGCGGGTATGACGATCTTTAATACGCCCCGATGGCATCATCCGGCGCGGTTCAGTGATCAGCCGGCGCCTCGGCCGGATTGGCCGGCTTGGCGAACAGCACCACCAGCGTGCTGAGCGCGACATAGATCAGCGTCAGCATCAAGAAGGTGTCGGCGAAACTCATCACCACCGCCTGACGGTGCACGATCTGGTTGAGTTGCTTCAAGGCCATCAGCGACGCATCACCCATGCCCTGAAATTTCTGGGTCAGCATGTTCAAGGTCTCGACCGCCTTGGTGTTGGCCCAGGTGACCTTGTCGTGCAGCCGCGAGATATGAAAATCGGTGCGGTGATCGAGCGCGGTGTTGATCAGCGCCAGCCCCAGCGCGCCGCCGAGATTGCGCATCAGGTTGAACAAGCCGGAGGCGTTTTTCACCCGCGACGGCGCCAGCGTGCCGAGCGCGATGGTGTTGACCGGCACCATCATCAGCATCATGCCGACGCCGCGGAAGATCTGCGGCCAGAGCAGTTCGTTGAAATCATAGTCGCGGGTGATCGAGGTCATCAGCCAGGTGCCGAATGAGAACATCAGCATGCCGATCGCGATCATCAGCCGCATGTCGATCTTCTGCATCAGCCGGCCGACCAAGGGCGCCGACAAGAACATCGCCGCGCCGGAGATGAACATGGTCTCGCCGATCATCAGCGCGCTATAGCCGCGCACTTCGGCGAGATAGCGCGGATAGACGTAAGTCAGGCCATAGAGGCCAATGCCGACGAAAAACGCGAACATGCAGCCGAGGCCGAAATTGCGATTCGCAAAGGCCCGGATATCGACGATCGGCTCGCGCGCGGTCAGCACGCGCCAGAAGAACAGCACCGCCGAGATCACGCACACCACCGCGAAGATCGCGATCGAGTCGTCGGAGAACCAGTCGTTGCGCGGGCCCTCTTCCAGCACATATTCCAGCGAGCCGAGGAAGCCAGCCATGAAGCCGAGCCCCCACCAATCGAAATGCTGCAGCAGCTCGAAATGCGGCTCATCGAAATCGACCAGCGCCAGCACGCCGAGCGTGATGCCGATCCCCGGAATGACGTTGATGAAGAACAGCCAGTGCCACGACAGCGCGTCGGTGATGTAGCCGCCGACGGTCGGGCCAATCGTTGGCGCCAGCGTCGCCACGAGACCAATGATCGGGCCGACGATGTGAAACTTGCTGCGCGGAAACACGGTGTAGGCCGAAGCGAACACCGTCGGGATCATGCCGGCGCCGACAAAACCCTGGATCGCGCGCCACAGGATCATCTGCTCGATCGACGAAGTCAGCCCGCACATCAGGCTGGCGACGGTGAAACCGGCCGCCGAGATCGCAAACAGATAACGGGTGCCGAATGCGCGCGACAGGAAGCCGGATAGCGGGATCGCGATCACTTCGGCGATCAGATAGGAGGTCTGCACCCAGGCGACTTCGCTGGAGCTGGCCGACAGCCCGGCCTGAATGTCGGTGAGCGAGGCCGAGACGATCTGGATGTCCAGGATCGCCATGAACATCCCGAACACCATGATCAGAAACGCCAGCAGACGTTTCGGCGCAATATGTTCGGCGACGGCGGCCGGCGACGCGCCGCCAGCGCTGGAGGATGCGGAGATCGAAGCCGACATGCAGGCGCCCAAGCGGGCCGCTAAAAAGCGGCGTTACTCTTTGGTGTTGATGCTGACGTAAACCGACATGCCGGCGCGCAGCAGGTGTTCGCGCGCCACTTCATCCGGCACCCGGACCCGCACCGGCACGCGCTGCACGATTTTGGTGAAATTGCCGGTGGCGTTGTCGGGCGGCAGCAGCGTGAACACCGCGCCCGCGGCCGGCGACAGGCTTTCGACCGTGCCGGCGATGGCACGGCCGGCATAGGCGTCCACCGAGATGTTGACCGGCTGGCCGGGCTTGATGCGGCGCAGCTGGGTTTCCTTGAAATTGGCGTCGATATAGACGCCCTGCAGCGGCACGATGTTGCCGAGCCGCTGGCCGGCCTGCACGAAGTCGCCCGTGTTGACCAGCCGGTTCGAGAACACGCCATCAACCGGCGCACGGACCGCAGTGAAATCGAGATCGCGCTCGGCCTTGGCGAGCGACGCCTTCAGCTCATCGAGCTGGGCGCGCGCCTCTTGCTGCTGGGCCTTGGTCACTTCCACCGTGTCGATCGCGGCATTGAACGCGGCCTGCGCGGCCTGCACCGCGGCCTCGCCCTGGTCGCGGCTAGCCTGCGAACCTTCAAAAGTGGCGCGCGAGGCAAAGCCCTTGGTGTTGAGCGCCTGCTGACGATCGAAATCGAGCGCGGCGCGCTTGGAAGCCGCGTCAGCCGAAGCGAGCTGCGCCCGCGCCTGCTCGACCGCGCTTTCCTGCGCGATCACCTGCCGGCCGATCCGGGCAATGGTCGCCTCTTGGGTCGCGACCTTGGCGCGCGCGGCATCGACCGCGATCCGGTAGTCGCCATCATCGATCCGGAACACCACGTCGCCGGCGCGCACCTGAACATTGTCGCCCGGCAGGATCGCGGCGACATGGCCGGCGACCTTGGCGCCAAGCATGGTGTTGTTGGCGCGCACATAGGCATCGTCGGTGCTGACCACGAAACGGCCAACCAGCAGGTAATGTCCGGCGAAGGCCGCAGCAGCCACCGTCAGCACGGCGCCGACGCCAATGCCGATCAGCTTGCGCTTGTTCGGGGTGGGCTTGCCGTTGAGGGCGGCGAGATCATCGGAGGTCAAGGGCTCGGACGCGACCTGCGGCGCCCCCGGCTCCCGCTCGGTCTTGGCGCGGCGCAGCTCCGACACCGCCGCGGCCCGCGCTTCGCCCGCTTCGGTCTCGGCCGACATCACCCGGGCGGTCTGGTCGCGTGTTCCGCCCATGGCGGCCTCCTCGTGCACTATCGTTGAACGCAAGTCTTCCAGACCTGCTCTCCCTGACCTGCCGATAGCATTGACCGAACCGTTCGGTCAATGCTATTTGCGAAACATCCGCAGCCTGCCGGGCACCGCCGCCCGGCCCATCCACCTCATGGTCAAAGGACAGTTTGGAGAAATGCCCCGATTGTCGCCGTCAGAGGCCGCCCCGACCCCGGACGAGCATTGCGCCAAGCGCCGGCAGATTTTGACCGGGGCGCGCGCCATGTTCCTGGAACATGGCTTTGACGGCGCCAGCATGGGCGAGATCGCCAAGGCGGCGGGCGTCTCGAAGGGCACGCTCTATGTCTATTTCGCCGACAAACACTCGCTGTTCGTGGCGATTGTCGAGGCCGAAATCCACGACCAGGGCTGGGGCAGCTTCGACTTCTCGGCCGACACCGATGTCGAGCGGCAATTGCGCGGCTTTGGCCAGGCTTACATCCAGACCTTGTGCAAACCGCGCAGCAGTTCGGCGATCCGCACGGTGATGGCGATTGCCGAACGGATGCCCGAAGTTGGGCGCAGCTATTATGAACGGGTGATCGCCCAGACCGTGCGCCGCTTGGGCGAGGCGCTCAAGCGCCAGGTCGAGGCCGGGGTGCTCAAGATCGACGACTGCGAATTCGCCGCCTCGCAATTCATGATGAGCTGCCAGGCCTCGCTATTCCTGCCATTCGTGTTTCAGGCCACGCCGCAACCGACGCCGGAGCGAATCGCCGCGGTAGTCGATAGCGCGACCCGAATGTTCCTGGCCGCCTATCGCGTGCCGTCGTCATCCTGACAGGCCGAAGCGGCCCGCCCTATTCGTTATTGTAATCGTCCTCGTCGCCGTGGCTCGAGCGCGAGCCGCCGCGGCGATGGCCGCCGAGCCCGCTGGTGTAGGACGGCACCGCCGCAAAGGCGTTGTGGCGCTGCAGGCGCCCGGCGATCGCCTCGCCCGAGACCGCGACCGGCTTGCACACCTGCCGCCCGCTGCTGCGCCGCATCAGGTCAACATGGATGTGGTCGTAGTGATAGATGTTGGAGCCCGGCGACAACACCGTGCTGAAATATTCGCAAGCCGAGGCGTGCACATCGCGCAAAAAGCCCTGCTCCTCCGGCAGCCCTTTCCAGCCATCGCGCACCGTGACGCGCCGTCCATCGGCGAAGGTGAAGCCGGCAATATCAAAGGCATTGCCAAAGGCGTGTTCGGAGATGCGCGAGCGCGAATTGCCGTTCATGCCACGGCAGGAATAGGCCGAGATCTGCTTGATCTCGACCACCCGCGCCCCGAACCAGCGCAGCGCCGCTGGCTGCACCTGTTCGACCAGCCATTTGTCGAGCGTCGACACGATCGGACAGGCCAGGGTCGCGACCGGCTTGATGGTCACCGGCCCGACCGCGCCGGTGACATTGCCCATGCCGGAGCCGAGCCGCGGCGGCGCTGTATCATGCCCGCCGCCATAGGCCGAACCGCGCGGATCGCCTCGCCCCGAAGGGGCCGCACCCGGCCCGTCCGGCCCAAGCTCGGTCTCATCATCGGCGCTGCTGCCCGGCGCATTGAGCGGCACCGGGCCGGACCGCGAACCATAGGCTGATGCGGGCGCCGCGGCCGGCTGATAGCTCGGTTGCTGATTGATCGGCCAGCGCGGCTGCGCCGCCCCGACCTGCCCGGGCGGGCGCAATTCATCGGCAAAGCCGACCGCCCCGACCTCGCCCAGCGCCGCCACCTTGAGCGGATAATCGGCGCCGCATACGCCGGGACCTGAGATCGGATCGATCTGCACCACGTCGGCGCTCATTTTGACCGCGCCGGATTTCAGGCATGCGACTTCGGCCTCGGCTCGCCAGGGCTCGCGCTCAGCGAACTGAAACAGTCCGCGACCGCATCCCGCCAACGAAACAAGGGCGATGGAGCCGACCAGAAACAAACGAACTCCGCGCGTCATGCGCGGACACTCGATCAATTTCTTTAAGGATTTGTTGTTGGCCTGTCTTCACCGGCTGTTAACCATCAGCCTGCGGCGAAGACACGCAGCTGCGCGGGAGCGCCCCGCTCCATTAAGGTTGAGCGGTTAGGTTAAGCAGTGGTTTACGTTGACGGCAGACGCGGCGATGCTCAACTGATCTGCATCATGATCAAAGACGACGACGCTTTTCAGATCGATGCCAAGGGCAACCGCGTGCTGATCGGCCTTTCGGCCGAAGAGACCGAGGAGTTTTTTCGGCTCGAGGAGATCATCGCCAGCTCGTGCCCGCGCCCGCAAATCGGCGAAGTCGATTGGGTGATGCCGGAGGATGAGCGCTGGCTCGAACTCTACGAGAAGCACGAATCCGCCAAACGGCCGTTCCTGAACGCCGACAACAAGACCCGGCATTGATCTTTTCGGGCGACGTTATCGCCCGCCGCGTGGCGCAGCGCGGCAGGCGAGCGCAGCGCGCGCCCGTTACCAGCTATCAGCCGTCCAACTGCGATAGTAATAGGTCGAGGACGACGGATAGTAATAATTGACCGCATGGCTGCGCCGGGTCTGACCCAGCCGCCGCGGCACATAGACGGTGGAACGCTCATGATAAGGGCCGCGATCGACATCCGGATAGCGGCCGGTCTTCGGTGCCTTCGGGCCATAGGGGCCGAAATAATCATAAGGCCCGCTGGCGCTGCCGATCATCGCGCCAGCCATCACGCCTCCGGCCACACCCGGGCCAATGCCATCATAGGCCTGCGCCGCGACCGGCCAAGTGATCGCCACGGCCGCAGCGATGATTGCCAACTTTGTCATGTGACGCCTCGACTGCTTGCCTCTGCCCTGTTGCACGCCGGGCAGCTCCGGCCAGCCTATATCGGGCCCATCCATGGTGACAAGCAGCCGGCTGGCAGGCCCTGGCAGCGGCGGCGCTGAGACCACCAGCCGGTCCTTGGCGTCACCTCGACTCGACCCGCGCCGGCCCGGGACCGCCTCGCCCCGCCGCCCGTAAAAGCCCTCATGGCGAAACAAACCTTGCCGAGACGAAACCAATTTGGGCCACAGGTGAAAACGTCCGGAAACGGCTCCCTGCTAGGTTTTGTCATAACGCAGCGCCGCAAAGGCGCGCATGAGGCGCAAACAGAGGACAGGGAAATGCTGGGAATTTCGGGATTCCGATCATCGTCTGGCCGTATCCTCGCCGTCGCCGCGCTGGCGCTGATGGCCAATGCCGCGTCGCCGGCCTTTGCTGCGCCGCTACCGCTATTCCCGTTCCTGCCGCTGCCGCCGGTGCAGCAGGCGCCCGAACCTCAGGTGCAGGCCATTCCCGATACCGATGACGACGGCGCCAGCACCGAGCTGCCGGCCCGGCTAAAACGCCAGATCGTCAACTACGCCACCCGCGAGGCGCCCGGCACCATCGTGATCGATACCCCTAATACCTATCTGTATTTCGTGCTCGGCAATGGCCGCGCGGTGCGTTACGGCATCGGCGTCGGTCGCGACGGCTTTACCTGGTCCGGCGTGCAGTCGATCACCCGCAAGGCCGAGTGGCCGAACTGGACCCCGCCGGCGGAAATGATCGCCCGGCAGCCTTATCTGCCGCGCTTCATGGTCGGCGGCCCGGGCAACCCGCTTGGCGCGCGCGCCATGTATCTTGGCGGCACCATCTATCGCATTCACGGCACCAACGCGCCGAACACCATCGGCACCCGGGTGTCTTCGGGCTGTATCCGGCTGACCAATGCCGACGTTAGCGATCTGTACTCGCGCGTTCGCGTCGGCACCAAGGTGGTGGTGCTGCCGATGACCCGCCGCGCCGACATCCCCGTTCGTAGCCAGACGATCGCGTACAACAGGGAGTAACAGCGCGCCGCCAGGGCATGGCGACACCGTCCGCACTGTCCGTTCGGCCAATCGTACAGCAATCGGCATGATCTGGTGCTGACGGGGTGTCGCAGCCCGCGTCAGCACGCTGCCGTAGAACTTCCCCATCTCGCGCGACAGGGCTAGTTTGGCGCCATCCGGTCCCCTGTCGTGGAGCCTTGTCATGCGGCTCGATCCGCCCCGCCCCTCGCCCCTGCTGTCGCGCCGTTGGCTGCTGCTATCGTCGCTATCGGTGGCCAGCGCCTGCGTCGGTGCCGCGCTGACCGGATCGGCACTCGCTCAGAACGGCACTGAGGACCGCAGCTGTTCGCAGCTCTTTCCGCAGAAGATCAGCAAGGAAGCGGCGCGGCATGCGTCGTTCAGTGATTCCTATCGGCGCTGCGGCAATTGCCGGTTCTTCCTGGAGCCCGACCACTGCATCCAGGTCGAAGGCACGACCACGCCGGAATCGACCTGCTCGCTCTGGGCCGCGCTCGGCGGCCAGCTCGGCTGCACGCCGGACAAGCCGGTGAGACTCTAGCCGCGCGGCTTGCGTGCGCTGTGCGCCGATCATGGCAGCCCGCACTGCGATGACATGTCGATCATATCATGGTCGCAATCCCCGCCCATTCAGGCCACGCTGTCCACCCTTGAGGCGGCGGGTCTGGTGCGGTTCTGCCCGTGCCTGTAAAATCGCATCATGTGATTGCACGGGAAACTCATGCGACTTAAGCCCATCCTGATCGGCGCCGCGGCGCTGACCGCGTCGTTCGTCGCGGGATCGTTCATCTATGACGCGCTGACACCGCGCCCCGCCAATGTGACGCCGCCGCCGCTCGCGCCGCTGCCCGCGCTGCCGACCGCCCGCACCTCGACGATCGTGGTGCCGGTCGCGATCCCGCTCACCGTGATCCGCGATCTCGCCGAACGCACCGCCCCGCGCAATTTCGCCGGCAAGGCGGCCAATCCGCTGCCGCAACTGTTGCAGGACGCCGACATCGCCTGGACCGCGACCCGCGGCGTGATCACCGCCAGCGGCACGCAGAGCCAGCTTGGCCTGGCGGCACCGATTTCCGGCACGCTCGCGGTCAAGGGTGCACTGTCCGGCAATGCCAAGACCGCGGTCAACGACGCGCTCGGCAAGCTGCTCGGCAGCAAGGCCGCCGAGCAGATCGGCGTCAACATCAAGTCGTTCAACGCCAATGCCGACATCAACGGCACGATCGCGATGGCGGCGCGCCCGGCGCTGACGCCGAACTGGCGAGTTGAGCCCAATCTCAGCGCCCAGGTCGCGCTCAACGATAATTCGGTGGCGGTGTCCGGCCTGCGCGTCAACGTGCCGGCGCAGGTCAAGCCGATGATCGACAAAGCGGTCAACGAGCAGCTGGCGCAATTGCAGCAGCGCATCCGCAACGACAGCGGGCTGGAACGCAACGCCCGGCAGGAATGGTCAAAATTGTGCCGCTCGATTCCGTTGCAGGGCATCGCCGTGCAGGGGCTGTGGCTGGAACTGCGCCCGACCAAGGCGCTGGCCGCGCAGCCCAAGGTCGAAAACGGCGCCTTGGTGCTGACCATGGGCATCGAGACCGAAACACGGGTGACCGCGGCACAGACCAAGCCGGAATGCCCGTTCCCGGCCAATTTGAATTTTGTGCCGGCCGACCAGAACGGCGTGCATATCAGCGTGCCGATCGATACGCCGTTCACCGAAATCGACCGGATGCTGGAAGCGCAGCTGGCCAACAAGACGTTTCCGGAAGACGGCAGCGGCGCGGTCGAGATGACCGTGAAGCGTGCCAATGTCACCGCCTCCGGCGAGCGGCTGCTGATCTCGCTGCAGGTCAAGGCGCGCGAAAAGGCCAGCTGGTTCGGCCTCGGCGGCGATGCCACCGTGTTCATCTGGGGCAAGCCGCTGCTCGACGCCAAACAGCAGACATTGCGGCTTGGCGATCTTGAGGTCGCGGTGGAATCCGAGGCCGCGTTCGGCCTGCTGGGCAGTGCCGCCCGCGCCGCGCTACCGCTGGTGCAGCAGGCGCTCGCTGACAAGGCGGTGCTCGATTTGAAGCCGTTTGCGACCAATCTACAGCGGCGGCTGGGTGCGATGATCGCCGATTATCATCTCAATGAAGAAGGCATCCGCGTCGCCTCCGATATCGAGAGCCTGCGGCTCACGGGGCTCGCGTTCGACGCCAAAACGCTGCGCGTCACCGCCGCAGCCGAAGGCTTTCTCAACGTGACGCTGACCGCGTTGCCGAAACTGTAGGCTGCCGAATTGTAGGGACGCGTTGAGCGCAGCGAGCCGAACGGCTTTCGCTGCGCTCAAGTGACGTCACCCGCCCTGACCTGCCCTGACTTTCGTCATTGCGAGCGCAGCGAAGCAATCCAGCAACCTCGCGCGCAACGACGGTTAACGCTCGTCCTCAGTGCAGCTTGACGCTCGGCGTTGGCCGGTGGCTGCCGATCGAATTGAGCAGCGCGCGCCAGAACACGGTGGAGCGGCCGTGCAACGCCGCTTCGTGCATCTTGTACAGCGCCCGGTACATCAGCCGCGCCATCATGCCTTCGATGAACATGCTGCGCCCGACCGCATAGCCCATCACATTGCCGACCGCCGAATATTTGCCGAGCGACACCAGCGAGCCGAAATCGCGATATTCGAATGGCGGGATCGGCTGGCGCTGCATGATCGGCTCGATATGGCGGATGATATGGGTCGCCATCTGATGCGCGGCCTGGGCCCGCGGCGGCACCGGGTTCGGGTAACCTTCCCGCGGGCAGGACGAACAATCGCCGATCGCGAAAATATTGGGATCGCGCGTGGTCTGCAGCGACGGCGTCACCAGCAGCTGATTGATGCGATTGACTTCGAGACCGCCGAAATCGGCCAAAAAGTCCGGCGCCTTAACGCCCGCCGACCACACCACCAGTTCCGACGGAATGAGTTCGCCGCTCGACAGCACCACGCCGTCGGCGCGCACTTCCGCGACCCGGGCATTGGTGCGCACCTCGACGCCGAGCGCGACCAGCAATTCCATGGTGGCGTCGGCGATCCGCTCCGGCAGCGCCGGCAGAATGCGCGGCGCCGCTTCGATCAGCGCGATATGGATGTCGCGCGCCGGATTGATGCGGTCCATGCCGTAACCGACCACATCGCGCACCGTATGGTGCAATTCGGCGGCGAGTTCGGTGCCGGTGGCACCGGCGCCGATGATCGCGACGTGCAGCTGTCCGGGCCGCGGCCCTTCGGGCTGGGTGTTGGCGCGCAGACAGGCATTGACGATCCGGCGGTTGAACCGGCTGGCCTGCTCCGGGGTTTCCAGCGGCACCGCGAACTGCGCCGCGCCCGGCGTGCCGAAATCATTGGTGACGCTGCCGATCGCCATGATCAGCGTGTCATAGGGCACCGAGGTCGCTGGCGTGATCTGCCGGCCCTCTTCATCGACCATCTCGGCCAGTTTCAACTCCTTGGCCTCGCGGTCGATGCCGATCACCTCGCCATACCGATAGATAAAATTGTGCCAATGCGCCTGCGCCAGATAGTTCAGCTCGTGCTGCGAGCGGCGCAGGCTGCCGGCCGCGACCGCGTGCAACAACGGCTTCCACAGATGGGTGCGCGAACGCTCGACCAGCGTCACGGTGGCGCGCCCTGATCGGCCGAGCGTATCGCCGAGCTTGGTGACGAGTTCGAGCCCGCCGGCACCGCCGCCCGCCACAACGATGCGATGCGGCTTCGGTTGTTGGTCCTTCGAATCGGTCATGCACTGCCCCCGATCGTGACGTCGCCCACAGTTTCGCGCGACCGCCGACGGCAATGCAACACGCCGCACAGCACCGCGCAAGACCAACTGCTGAGCAGCCGCCCACAACGAAGGCCGGATAGCATCTGCTACCCGGCCTTCAAATCACAGTTTCGTCAGAGTCACTTAGGTAGAATACTTGAATTCCGGCATCGATTTCAGCTCGTCCTTGGAGACGTTCAGAATCGCGTGGTCAGGATACCACTGGTCGCCGCTGGCATTGGTCGACGAGCTGGCCGAGCCAGTGGTCGCCGAGCCGGTGGTGGTCGAACTGCTGCCCGACGGCGCCATGCCCGAGCCCGTGGTGCTCTTGCTCGCGCTGGCGCTGCGGACCGGCTCGTTTGACCATTGCAGCTTCTCGAACGGGATCGCGACATAGCGCTCGCCCATGCCGAGGAAACCGCCAACGCCGATCACCACCGCCTGCACCTTGCCGGACTGATCGACCAGCAGCTCGTTGATCTCGCCGAGATTCTCGTTGTTGGCGTTGTAGACATTGACGCCGATCACCTTCGAGCTGCGCCACTGTCCCTTATGGGACATCGGCTGCGACATGCTCGATTGCGACATGCTCGACGATGACGGGCTGGTGGAAGGCGCCGGACTTTGCGCAAACGCGGTGGACGCGAGCAGCGTGGTGCCGAGCAGGCCGGCCATGATCGTTTTGGCGTTCATTGTGTCGTGCCTCATTGGTTAGGGAATGGTCCCTACCAAACGGCGCAGCCGCAGCCCTGTTCCCTGGCTGATCGGTTTTTATCGACGCGGACCACGGTCACCGCCGAGGTTCCAGCAGTTCCCAAGCGGCAGCGCGCACCACGCCGCAAACAGCAACGCATCCCTTCTGCCACGCAGAAAGGATGCGCCACCTGCCATTGGCGGCGTTGATGCCGCCAATGGCTCAAATTTCATAATTGATCAGCAGCGCAGAGAACGAGCCTGACGACGCCGAGGCGCCACTGGCACTGTAGCTGCTCGCCGATGACGATTGCTGTTGCTGCAACAATTTGAGGAATTGCTGCAGGATGTCGGCGACGTCCGATCCTGCCGATGAGCTGCTCGCATCGCTCACCGTGGAAGAAGTGGAGCTGTCACCGTCCGGTGGCGGCGGCGGCGGGCCACCCGCTCCACCAGGGGGCGGGCCACCAGCGCCACCTGGGCCACCGGCAAAGGTGTTGTCGAACACGTTCTGCAGTGCGGAGGCCTGGTCGCTGGTCAGCTGGCCATTCGACACTTCGCTGGCAATCAGGTCTTCGATTTTGGATTTCAGATCGGTCGGCGGCGAATTCTTGCTGCTGCGATCGCTCTGCCGGCTGCTTTGCAGCGCGGAGTCGATATCCTTCAACGCCGATGATAACGCATCGACGTCGGTCGCTTTGACGGCGCCGGAGGATGCTTCTGCCGCGAGCTCCTTCTGGAGTTGTTGAAGCGGTGAAAGGTAACTGCTGGTCGAGGCTGCGGAGATAGCGGTCATGAAAAGCTCCGAGGTGCTTTGGTCACGCCGCACGCTATGGTTAACGAGATTAATGATATCTTGTTGATGGTTCCCCTGTTGGTTGCAGGGCATTGCCAGCAGGCGCTCAGAAACATCGCGAAACAATTATTTCTGCTAGTCACCACCGAATTGACCCAACGGCTGTTTCATGACCTCGCCTGCCCCCAACATTCTGATTGTCGAAGATGATCGCGAGACGCGCACGCTGATCGCCAAATATCTGCGTGCCAATGATTGCCGCGTCGCGACCGTACAAAACGGCCGCGAGATGGAGCGCTGGCTCGGCGACCACCGCGCCGACCTCGTGGTGCTCGACGTGATGCTGCCCGGCGAAGACGGGCTCAGCCTGTGCCGCAAGATCCGCACGAGCTCGCAATTGCCGATCATCATGCTGACCGCGCGCGGCGATGATATCGACCGCATTGTCGGGCTCGAAATGGGCGCCGATGATTATCTGCCCAAACCATTCAATCCGCGCGAATTGCTGGCGCGGATTCGATCGGTGTTGCGGCGCCATGCGGTATCGTTCGGCACCGCGCCCGCAGCGGCGACGCTGTCGTTCCTCGGCTGGACCATGGATTGCCGGCGCCGCGAATTGCGCAACCCGCAGGGCGCGCTGGTGGTGATGACCAGCGCCGAATTCGATCTGCTGCAGGCGCTGTGCGAACGCGCCGGCCGGGTGCTGTCGCGCGAGGCATTGCTCGACCTCACCCATGGCCGCAGCGCCGGCGCCTTTGAACGTTCGATCGACGTGCTGGTCAGCCGGATCCGGCGCAAGATCGAGCCTGATCCGCACGAGGCCACGCTGATCAAAACCGTGCGCTCGGGCGGCTATCTGTTCACGCCCGAGGTCGCCGCGTCATGACGATGCGCGAGCGGCTGGCGGCGCTGAAACTCGGCCTCGGGCTGGATGGCGTTCGCGGCCAGATCGCCGGCCTGGTGCTCGCCTCGGTGATCGCCAGCCAGCTGATCATTGCCGCCGCCTTCCTGATCAACCGCCCCGACGCGCCGCCATTGCCGCAGCACGAGCCGCAGCAGCTCACGGTGATCGCCCAATTGCTGGCGCGCACAGCGCCGGCACAGAGACCGCCGCTGATCGGCGAGATCGCTTCGGCTTTTCCATGGATCGAACTGACCGCCGCCGCGCCAGTGCCAGAGGCACGACCGCTCCAGCGGCTGCCCGCGGAGGCTCACGAACTTCGCCATCATCTCGGCCCTGATTACCGGATCACCTTGGGCGATGATCATCGGCTGTCGATCACGCTTCCCGATGGCGATGCGATCCGCGCGCGCGTGCCAGCCGATCATCCGCATCCGCCGCTATGGGGCAGCCCGTGGCTGCTGTCGCTGTTGATCGGTGCGGTCAGCGTGGCGCTGCTCGGGCTGTGGGCGGCGCGGGCGCTGGCGGCACCATTGTCGTCATTCGCCGCAGCCGCCGAGAGTTTTAGCCTGCAAACCACCGGCACGCCGCTGCCCGAGCGCGGGCCTACGGAAATCCGCTCGCTGGCCCGGGCGCTCAACCGGATGCGCGAACGCATCACCACCATGATCGACGAGCGCACCAAAATGCTGGCGGCGATCAGCCACGATCTGCGCACGCCGATCACGCGCATGCGCCTGCGCGCCGAGTTCATCGAAGACCCGCAGCAGCATACCCAGACATTGCATGATCTCGATCAGATGGCCGCGATGCTGACCGCGGTGTTGTCGTTCCTGCGCGGCGCCGAGCGCGACGCGCCGACCCGGATCGATCTCGCCAGCGCGCTGCAACTGATCGCCGATCAGTTTTGCGATGTCGGCGCCAAGGTCAGCTATCAGGGCCCCGGCCACGCGCTGGCGACGGCGCGGCCCTCGGAACTGCAGCGGGCGATCACTAACCTGGTCGAGAACGCGGTGCGCTATGGCAGCGAGGTGATCATCCGCCTTGCGGCCAGCCCAGAGCTGATCACCATCGAGGTGGTGGACGATGGTCCGGGCATCGCCGATGCCGACAAAGCCGCGGTGCTGCAACCATTCGTACGCGGCGACCATGCCCGCGACCTCAACGACAGAACCTCATTCGGCCTCGGCCTGTCGATCGCGCAAACGATCGCGCACGCCCATGGCGGCGAATTGAGTCTTCACGATCGCGTGCCAGCGGGCCTGGTGGCGCGGATCACCCTGCCGCAACCCAGCACCGACACTGCGCATCCCGCATCGCGCTGAGCGACACACGCGCGGCGCATCGCGGCTTGGCGCGCCGCACATCGGCAATGACCGCGACGCGGCAAAACAAACGCTGCACGCCATCGGCGGTGGGGAACCTGCACCACCACACAAACGCTCGTTGACACGCGCGCGCTTCTGCCTACATTGAGCCCGTTCCGAGGGGGGCTCCGATGAGGAGCTGAGATACCGCTTCCTCGCGGGTCAGGCGGCAAGACTGCCGGGCCAGTGCGAGACCGCGGTGACCCTTTGAACCTGATCCGGGTCATGCCGGCGAAGGGACAGGGATGAATAAACAGACTGATCTTGTGAGCGGACAATCGTCCGCTATGCCGCTTTCCGCGTCTGCCTCTGAACGCGGCCAACTTCCAGATCTCCGCAAGGACGCTCCGGTATCGGTGATCGGCGCCGGCATTGCCGGTGCCTGGCACGCGCTGCTGCTGGCGCGCGCCGGCCGCAAAGTCACGCTCTATGAGCGCGGCGACCAGGCGATGACGCAAGCCACCAGCCATTGGGCCGGCGGCATGCTGGCGCCGTTCTGCGAGGCCGAAGCCGCCGAGCCGATGGTCAGCCAAATCGGCATGCGCTCGCTGGAAATGTGGCGCAAGGAATTTCCCGAAACGAAATTCAACGGCTCGCTGGTGGTCGCCCATCCGCGCGACCGCGCCGATTTCGAGCGCTTCGCCAAGATGACCACTGGCCATCAGCGCGTTGATGCCGATGGCATTGCCGCGCTGGAACCGGCGCTCGCCGGCCGCTTCCATGAGGGCCTGTATTTCCCGAATGAAGGTCATGTCGAGCCGCGGCTGGTGCTGGCGCGTTTGCATGAGCGCTTGATCGAAGCCGGCGGCACCATTCATTTCGAATCGGAAATCACGCCGGAAGAACTCGACGGCCTGGTGGTCGATTGCCGGGGCCTCGCCGCACGCGACAAGGCGCCGGAGCTGCGCGGCGTCAAAGGCGAGATGGCGGTGATCAAGACCTCCGAGGTCACGCTGCAGCGTCCGGTGCGGCTGATGCATCCGCGCTGGCCGCTCTACGTCATTCCGCGCGAAAACAATCACTTCATGCTCGGTGCCACCAGCATTGAGAGCGAAGACGAGCTGGTGATGGTGCGCTCGGCGCTGGAGCTGCTGAGCGCCGCCTACGCCGTGCATCCCGCTTTCGGCGAAGCGCATATTGTCGAGATCGGCGCCGGGCTGCGGCCCGCCTTTCCCGACAACCTGCCGCGGATCGCGCTCGGCAATCGCCGCGTTGCCGTCAATGGCCTCTATCGGCACGGCTTCCTGATGGCGCCGGCCTTGGCCGAAAAGACGCTCGCTTATGTGGAGCGCGGTGTGATCGATAACCAGGTGATGCGATGCTTGTGATCCTGAACGGCGAACAGCGTGAAATCGCGGCCGACAACGTCGCCGCGCTGATGAGCGAGCTGGATTTCACAGCCGGCCATTTTGCCGTGTCGCTCAACTACGAAGTGGTGCCGCGCGGCAAATGGGCCGAAACCCCGGTCGTCGCCGGCGACGAAATCGAGATTTTGACACCCCGCCAGGGAGGGTGAGATGCGCGCCGCACGCGTCGGCTCTGTGCAGCTTTCCCCGCTTGCGGGGCAAGGTGCGGTGCTGAGCGCGGCGAAGCGTTCGGATGCAGTGGCGCCTGCCCGCCTCCAAAACTCTGTGTCTCGTCGAGATGCCCCCTCACCCTTGCCTTTGCCTTCGCCCTTGCCCTTGCCCCGCATGCGGAGCGCGGGAGCCCGCTGCGGCAGTGGAGATGCTTCATGGTGAAATTCTACGATCGCGAATTTTCTTCGCGACTTCTGATTGGCAGCGCGCTCTATCAGTCGCCGACCATCATGCAGGACTCGATCCGCGCCTCCGGCGCCGAGATCGTCACGGTGTCGCTGCGCCGCGAGGCTGCCGGCGGCAAGGCCGGCGACGTGTTCTGGTCGCTGATCCGCGAACTCGGCGTCACCGTGCTGCCGAACACCGCGGGCTGCCGCGGCGTACGCGACGCGGTGACCACCGCCAAGATGGCGCGCGAATTGTTCGGCACTTCCTGGATCAAGCTGGAAGTGATCGCCGATAACGACACGCTGCAGCCCGACGTGGTCGGCCTCGTCGAAGCCGCCACCATCCTGGTCAAGGATGGCTTTGAGGTGTTCCCCTATTGCACCGAGGATTTGTCGGTGGCGATGAAGCTGGTCGATGTCGGCTGCCGGGTGATCATGCCCTGGGCGGCGCCGATCGGCAGCGCGCGCGGCATTACTAATCGCGATGGCCTCAAACTGCTGCGCGACCGGCTGCCCGACATCACGCTGGTGGTCGATGCCGGACTCGGCGCGCCGAGCCACGCCGCCGCGGCGATGGAGCTTGGCTTTGATGCCGTGCTGCTTAACACTGCGATCGCCAAGGCCGAACATCCGGTGCCGATGGCCGGCGCCTTCAAGCTCGCGGTCGAAGCCGGCCGCATTGCTTATGAGTCCGGCCTGATGGACGCCCGCGATTTCGCCTCGCCCTCCACACCTGTGATCGGGACTCCGTTCTGGCATGCCGTATCCTGACCGCTTTTACGCCATCGTTGATAGCGTCGACTGGGTGCGGCGCCTGGCGGCGCTCGGCGTCGGCACCGTGCAGCTGCGCGCCAAGGACCTGAACGACGCCGAAGCGCTGCAGACCGTCACCGACTCCCTGGAAGCGGTGAAGGGCACGCGCACCAAACTGGTGGTCAATGATTATTGGCGCGCGGCGATCGTCGCCGGGGCGCAGCATCTGCATCTTGGCCAGGAAGATCTCGCCGAGGCTGATCTTGGCGAAATCCGCAAGGCTGGGCTGACGCTCGGGCTGTCGACCCATGACGACCAGGAGCTGGAGACCGCGCTCGCCGCGCAGCCCGACTATGTCGCGCTCGGGCCGATCTTCCCGACTACGCTCAAATCGATGCGCTTTGCACCGCAGGGCATTCCGAAGATCACCACCTGGAAGCAGCGGGTTGGCAACATTCCGCTGGTGGCGATCGGCGGCATCAAGCTGGAACAGGCCGAAGAGATTTTTGCGGCCGGCGCGGACTCGATCGCGGTGGTGAGCGACGTCACGCAAAACGCTGATCCCGACGCGCGCGTGCGCGCCTGGCTCGATTTCGTCGCCGAGAAGGCGTGACGCGACCCGACTGCGACCGTCATGGCGAGCGCAGCGAAGCAATGCAAAAGTCCCGAGCACGGACGTTCTTGTAACGCTCCTCGCAATGACGGCGTAACGACTCTGACGACAACAAGCGGCCCGACAACAACCCATAGGAGGATGGCATGAATATCCGCTCCAATCCCGAGACGACGCGCGCTGCCGTCACCACCGGACCGCTGCCCTCCTCCCGCAAGATCTATGCGACGCCCGAAGCCGCGCCCGATCTGCGCGTGCCGCTGCGCGAGATCATTTTGTCGGAAGCCTCCGGCGAGCCGAACCTGCCGGTCTATGACACCACCGGCCCCTATACCGATCCGGATGTGGTGATCGACGTCAATAAGGGCCTGCCGCGGCTGCGCACGGCGTGGGTCAAGGAACGCGGCGGTGTCGAAGAATATCAGGGCCGCATCATCAAGCCGGAAGACAACGGCAATGTTGGCGCCGAGCACGCCGCCAAGGCATTCACCGCCTATCACCAGCCGCTGCGCGGCACCGGCTCAGGCCCGCTGACCCAGCTGGAATATGCGCGCGCCGGCATCATCACCAAGGAAATGATCTTTGTTGCCGAGCGCGAAAATCTCGGCCGCAAGCGCCAGCTCGAGCGCGCCGAGGCCGCGCTCGCTAATGGCGAGTCGTTCGGCGCCAGCATTCCGGCGTTCATCACCCCGGAATTCGTGCGCGATGAGATCGCGCGCGGCCGCGCCATCATCCCGGCCAATATCAACCACGGCGAACTTGAGCCGATGATCATCGGCCGCAACTTCCTGACCAAGATCAACGCCAATATCGGCAACAGCGCCGTGACCTCGTCGGTCGAGGAGGAAGTCGACAAGATGGTGTGGGCGATCCGCTGGGGCGCCGACACCGTGATGGACCTCTCGACCGGCCGCAACATCCACACCACCCGCGAATGGATTTTGCGCAACGCGCCGATCCCGATCGGCACCGTGCCGATCTATCAGGCACTGGAGAAGGTCAATGGCGACCCGGTCAAGCTCGATTGGGAGGTGTTTAAGGACACGCTGATCGAGCAGTGCGAACAGGGCGTCGATTACTTCACCATTCATGCCGGCGTGCGGCTGCAATACATCCACCTGACCGCCAGCCGCGTCACCGGCATCGTGTCGCGCGGCGGCTCGATCATGGCGAAGTGGTGCCTGGCGCATCACAAGGAAAGCTTCCTGTACACGCATTTCGAAGAGATCTGCGAGCTGATGCGGAAGTATGACGTGGCGTTCTCGCTCGGCGATGGTCTGCGTCCCGGCTCGATCGCCGACGCCAATGACCGCGCGCAGTTCGCTGAACTCGAAACGCTCGGCGAACTGACCAAGATCGCCTGGGACAAGGGCTGTCAGGTGATGATCGAAGGCCCCGGCCATGTGCCGCTGCACAAGATCAAGATCAACATGGACAAGCAGCTCAAGGAGTGCGGCGAAGCGCCGTTCTACACGCTTGGGCCGCTGACCACCGACATCGCGCCGGGCTATGATCACATCACCTCCGGCATCGGCGCGGCGATGATCGGCTGGTTCGGCTGCGCGATGCTGTGCTACGTCACGCCCAAGGAGCACCTTGGCCTGCCCGATCGCAACGACGTCAAGGTCGGCGTGATCACTTACAAGATCGCGGCGCATGCGGCCGATCTCGCCAAGGGCCATCCGGCGGCGCAGCTGCGCGACGACGCGGTGTCACGCGCCCGCTTTGAATTCCGCTGGCAGGATCAGTTCAATCTCGGGCTTGATCCCGACACCGCGCAGGCGTTCCACGACGAAACGCTGCCCAAGGAAGCGCACAAGATCGCGCATTTCTGCTCGATGTGCGGCCCCAAATTCTGCTCGATGAAGATCACGCAGGATGTGCGCGACTACGCGGCCTCGCTCGGCGACAACGAACGCGCCGCGCTCTATCCGGTCGGCCAGGCCGGCATGTCGATCTCCGGCACCATTGAGGACGGCATGGCGCAGATGAGCGCCAAATTCCGCGACATGGGCGAGCAGCTTTATCTCGACGCCGAGAAGGTCAAGGAGAGCAACAAGGCGCTGTCGTAGAGGCAAACTTGTAGCAACCATTAGAGCGCGGTCTGGTTTTCGACCCATGGTGAGCCGCGCTGGACGACGGTGTTTGCGTAGATGAGGAGCTTGCGAGCGCAGGCGACGAGGGCGTAATTGTGCGCATAGCCTCGGGTTTTGAGGCGGGCGTAGAGCGCGCACAGGGCCTTGTTCCAGCGGAAGGAGGCCGGCAGCGCCGCAGCAAACAGCGAGCGACGTAGGCGGGCTCGGCCACCTCCAATGTGTCGCTCTCCCTTACGCTTGCCGCTGTCGTCGTCGAACGGCGCAAGGCCAGCGAGAGCCGCCGCCTTCTCCCGGCTGATCTGGCCGAGTTCGGGCATGCGGATGATCAGCGCCAGCGCCGTCCGCTCGCCGATGCCGGGGACGCTGAGCACCAGATCGAGACGCCGCGCCAGATCCGCCTGTTCGCGCAATTGGCCGGCCATCCTTTCGAGCTCAGTGAGCCGGCGCGCCTTCAGCCGATCGATGTCGTTGAGGACCAGACGCCGTCGCCGTGGCTCGTCGATATGTTCGAGCCGGGTTTTGAGGCGGGCAATGTCTTCTTCGATCTGCTCGACGAACGTCAGGTGATCCGCCAGATCCGAGAGCCTTTCGTCTGCTTCGATCGACGGAGGATCGAGCAGCGCCGCACAGGCCGCGATCAGTACGGCGTCCAAGACATCATTCTTGGCGCGGCGCAGATGCAGCCGGGCGAAATTCTTGACCTGGATCGGCTGCAAGACCAGGACGATGAGGCCTTTGGCCCGCAAATGCCTGACCACGCCGCGTTCGTAACCGCCGGTGGCTTCGATACCGACTTTCGTGACGCCTGCCTTTGCCAGATCGGTGGCCAATTGCCGCCATCCCGCCGCAGCATTCGCCACCTGCCATCGCTGCTCCCGGCCATGCACCGCGACGTCGAGCTTGTCCTTGGCCGTATCGATGCCGGCCGTTCCTGTGCTAGTCTTCGTCATCTTCGTCGACCCCTGCCTTGTGAAGCGAACCAAGTTGTTCCGGCAACCATCCGGGTCCGATGAAGGCACTGGCGCGATCACGCTACGGGGCAGTCAAAGACGACTCAGGGCGGGTACGATCCGATCGCCAGCCGCTCTGCCGCGGATGGCCGTCCGCGGCAGAGCATTCCTTTCGGAACACCCCAACGATATTCGATTTCGCTATTACAAGGGCGGGTTAGCGAAGGCGTAACCCGCCTCTTCCCCAGGGTCGGTCGGCGGATTACGCTGCGCTAATCCGCCCTACGGGCTACCGACTAAAAACACCTTATTGCATCCGGACGAATTATGAAGCTATGGAAAATATTGCAAAGCTCGTTACAGCCTTCGCATCGTTGGTAGCCGCGGTTGCATGGCCAACCACCTTCCTTATTGTTGCTATTACCTTTCGGAAGGAACTAAAGCTAGCATTTGGCAGAGTCCCCATTCTCATTGATCGTGTGAAGAAAGCATCGTTGGCTGGCGTTGCTGTTGAGCTCGAACGAGTAGCCCAGGCCGAAGTTGAGATCGGCGCCGATCAAACAGGGAAAGTTACAGCACGACAGATTGAAGCTGCATCGCGGATAACGATCCGGACGAAAGATCTCGATTCACAGTGCCTCCTTGCCGAACTCGACCGACTTTGCTTGGAGTACGACTCCATTAGGCGCACCTACCCGTCCGGCTCTGAACGAACAAGGTCGATGACAAGCGTAGTCGTGAAGATGCGCGCGCTCGCTCCTAGCCTCGTCGACTTCATAAACGCCTACAAAGGCTCAGGCTCCGCCGGCAGTCGATTGGCGGCGGTGACAATGATGCAAATGGTGCCGCGTATCGCGGATCTCGATTGGCTACTTGAACGCTTTACGTCGGAAAACCCCTTCATCTTTTATCACGCAGCTCTGGCATTGGAGAATGCTGCAAGCGTTTCCGACACACCGGAGAAGAAGAAGCATCTAATTGAAGTGGCCCAGCAGGCACTAAGAACGGTCACAAATTTCAAGGGCGTACCAGACAAAGGCACGGTTGAGATTCTGCAGATTTTGATCTCCGACCTAGCTCGTAGCCCGTAGGGCGGATTAGCGAAGCCCGTAGGATGGGTTGAGCTCTTGCGAAACCCATCGTCCCGATCGCTGCGTATCATGATGGGTTTCGCAAGAGCTCAACCCATCCTACGGCGCTACGGCGCTACGGCGCTTCACGATCGTTCGCCGAACGCGTCGCTCGGGGCGTCCATGTCGCCGGCCCAATCGAGCGGATAGACACCGCGCGCCACCATGCGGTGGAACGAGGAATGCGGCCAGTCCGCGACGCGGGCAACGTGGCCATGTTTCACCGGGTTGAAATGAATGTAGTCGATATGCCGCGCGACATCGTCGTCGCGCAGCGTATGCTCCCAATAGCGCCGCTGCCAGATGCCGCGTTCGGCTTTGCGCGCGCGGCTTTCGGAAATCCGTTCGCCCGTCGGCATGCCGCGTGAAAACGCGGCCTTGATCAGCCGCCAGCGCGTGGCGAAATCGCGATCGTCATCGGGGAGCGTCCAGACCGCATGAAGGTGGTCGGGCAACACCACGATCGCGTCGATCACGAACGGATGGCGCTGCCGCGTCTCGTGGAAGGCACCGCGCAACAGATCGATGTGATCGGTCAGCAACCGCAGCCGGCGCTCCGCGAGATTGACGGTGAAGAAGAAGCGGCCGCCGGCGACGGCGTTGCGCCGATAATTCGTCATCGAAAGGCTCGTTGTGCGGCGATGGGTTTCGCAAGAGCTCAACCCATCCTACACGATTGTGCGGCCTTCGCCTGTTACTTCAGCGCCGCCTGCATCGCTTTCCAGTCAAACCCTTTCGCCGTCATCAGCGCTTCGTCCTCACCAAGCCCCTTGAATGCCAGCGACAGCGCCGCGGCCGGGCCGAGCGCGACCAGGATCGTGCCCGACTTATCGCTGGCCTGGAACGTTCGGGTCACCTTGAAGCCATCGATCGTGCTGGCGCTGATCGGGCCGTGGCTGGCCTCGGTCTTTAGGCCGGTGCCGGAGGTCGCAAGCCGGCTCTGCGCCGGCGGGCCGGCGAGCAGCTGCACGCTGACATGGATCTCGCCGCGCGCATAACCGCGCTGCACCATCACGATGCGGCTGCCATAGTCCTGCATCGCCACGCCGCCCGGCTTGCCGGCCTTCCAACCCGGCAGCTCGACCAGCAGTGGCACGAACGGCTCCAGCCCGTCCTCGGCGCGCGCGGACGATTGCGGCGTCAGCGCCGCCGCGGCCAGCGCGGGCAACACCACAGCCAAACCAGCAAGACGACGACGCGCGATCATGACAACCTCCGAATGCAAAACAGTGGCGGCAGCCTAGCAAGGCCGCCGGCCGCGGCATTGATCTGAGTTCGCGAGTCGGTGGTGCAACCGTAACCCGAATGGCGCGGTGCGAAATTCGGGTCTTCCCTCGCCGACCGCCATCCCCGGATTGCGCTGCGCTTCATCCGGGCTACGGCGCTGCCGTCACTGCAAATCATGCGATGATTACTTCAGACGAAACTTGTCGCTGCTGATCATCGCGACAATGCGTTCGACCAGATCAGCGGGACGATCGCTATCCGTGCTGGCAAGCACATGGGCTTCCAACGCGCCGAGCGACTGAAATTGCCGATGAAGCGCGGTGATCGGGGCCGGATCGGTGAGCGTGTTGCCGCCGCGTTGCTGGCAGCGTGCAATCGCGATGTCCAATGGCGGCCACAGCACGATGTAATGCACCGGCACCTTCAGCGCTTCAAAGGCCGAAAGGAACCACGGCCCGATGATGCCATCGAGAATGACGAAATAACCGCCTTCGGCATAGGCCGACACGGTTCGGCACAGCGCGTCCATCACCACGCGGTTCTGGGCATCGGATTCAGGCAGATAGGGCGCGATCGCGCCATGCTTGATGAAATGCCAGAAATCATCGGAGTGGAGATGGACCTTCGGCGATCCCGGCATCTGCGCAAGCGCGGCCGCCGCTGTGGTCTTGCCCGCCCCCGGCGGGCCGGTGAGAATCAACACTTCTCCGCGGCGCTCAAACATCATGCACTCTTCAGCCCGCCTTGCAGCTCTCCCCGCAAATGTACGGCGCATCATGAGGCGCGCATTAGCGGCACAGCTGGCCGCGGGCGCGGTAGATGTTGAACAGATAGACCGCCTTCGGATTGATGGTGCCCTCATCGGGCGAGATCAGCGGCAGATCATGCGGCACCAGCAACGCGAACTGCCGGCCCCATTCATAGGCCCATTGCATGCCGTCCTGCGCCAGCACCTCGTCGTCATAACGCGGCTGCCGGCCGGTGCGCACTTCGGACACGCCACGGCGAAAGGCATGGCTGCCGACAATCACCTCGGCCGGCACCAGATCGGGATCGGCCTGCTTCGGCACGCTGTCGGATGCGATCTCACTCACCATCGACCTCCATCAGACCTCATGGGCACCCCACGATAACGGCCGCAGCGATGTAGCGCAGCCGTCGCAACGCGCAATGGTATTTTTGGCCGAGAGCGAGCCGCCACTTGCTGCGCGCTGATCGCGGTCGCACCCACGCTGCTGCTGTTGCGAAGGCCTCGCGTGATGCGCGCGATCGCGCGTAACAACCGCTCGCATCATGGGATAACGTGCTGTGTGCGTTGCAACAAAATAGCTCTGCAAAATACCTTACAACCAAAGTTAAATCGGGTCATCAGTAGCAGGGTATAGGCAACGTTATGCGGTTACGGCATGGTGCAGCATCGGTTTAACGCTGCTGACGGAAACTCGATCAAACAGCGCTCAACGGCTACCCGACGCGCAGAATCCTTGCTACGTTTTTTCCACAAGTTGATTTGGAACGGGTGCGCTGTGCTCAGCAAAAAACTTGACGAATTCTTTTCGGCCCACCCCGTCGAGACCATCGCCGCCGCCGTCGGCGTCTTCATTGTCGCGATCGGCGTGCTGCTCGGTTCACAGACCGGGTGGATCTGGTTTTCGGGCCAATTGCTGGCTATCGCCGGGGCGGGCCTCGCCGCGATCGCTATTGCCTGGACCTTCGGCCATGCCTCGTCGGAAACGCGCGTCACCGGCCACATCGCGGTGCTGGCGCGGCAACTCGAACTGTCCACCGGCCAGATCCGCAAATCGGTGCGGCAGGGCCTGGAAGACCAGCAGCATCCGGCGATCTATTTCGGCCAGATCGAACACAGCATCGCCAATGTCAGCGGCGTGATCCGCGAGCTGGCCAAGCTCACCGGCGAGACCATGCTGCAAGGCTGCGAAGCGGTGAAGGTGCGCTCGCTGCTGGAAGAGTTCGATCATCTGCTCGACGCGCAGCCGATGTCCGACAACAGCCAAATCCAGCCGCTGCTGTCGACCATGCGCACCAATGTCCATGATCTGTTGAACCGGCTCGAACAAGGCGGCAATGCGCAAGCGAGCGCGCCGGCAGCGGCCAGCAGCGATGCCTCGCGCAAGATCGGCACCGCCACCGAGCGCTGCCCGAATTGCCGCAAGGAAGTCAGCTTCCAGATCGGCCTCAATCCGGGCGACAGCGCCACCCCGACCTGCGAGCATTGCAAGCAGCGCTTCCACGCCCATCGTGCCACCAATGGCGCGGTGTTCGTGCGCAGCCGCGGCGCCTCGCACGCCACCGTCGCCGTCACCGCGGCCTGCCCGGTCTGTGCCTCGCGCATTCCGGCCAATATCGACGAAGGCCAGACCGAAAGCGAAGTGCGGTTCTGCTTCTCATGCGGCGCCAAGGTCGGCATCGATCCGGTCAGCCATGAATGCAACCTGATCGCCAAGAAGGACAAGCTGCGCGGCCGCTTCGACGACGCCGGCGTGTTCGTGTGCGATCATTGCGGCGAGCCGACCGTGCTGCTGACCGCCAATGCGCAGGGCACCTTCGGCATCTGCCGCAAGGATGATGCGCTGGTGGTGATGCCGTCGAGCGACAGCCGCGGCCCCGGCCGCAGCGCTGCCTAACCGTTCGGGCCGCTGATACTTTTCAAAACTGATCTGCCGGCCGGGCCGGCAGCTCCCTGAACGACAGCGACGGCCCAGCCGTGCGCCCGCCGCGATCCGCAAGCAGCAAGCCACAAGCCACCATCATCGCCCTCGCCGCGGACTTGCCGCGAGCCGGCAGTCGCATCGCCCGCCCCCGCGATCGCGTTCGCCACGCGATACAGATCACCTCCGGCCTAATACCAGGGATCGCACGCTGAGCGCTCACAACCCGCTCAGGCGAACGAAATCTTCACGCCTCCGGCACACCATCCCCGGGCAGCAGCAGAGCTGGCCCCGCCGCGCGCCGTCATGCGCCCCGTCGCCACGGTTCTTTGCCCACTTGCAAAGTGATGACAAGAAAGCGTGCCCATGAAGCTCAATCGGATCGCCTACAAGCTCGGCTTCGCCGGTCTTGCCGGGCTGGTGCTCTCGCTGGCGATGTCCGCCAATCAGATGACCTCGGAAACCGCCATCAATCGTTCCAACGATCGCGCTGAGGTGCAACAAACCATCTCCGACCATCTGCTGGAGGCCGATATCGCGCTGCGCCGCATGCAGCTATCGATGAGCAACATCCGGCTGGCAAAGACGCCAGCCGACGTGCAGGCCGAAGCACGCGCATTGCAGCAGGCCGAATCCGGCGCCACCGCGCAACTCGACACAGCAATCGGCCAGATCGAACAATCCGACAGCCTGGCGCAGCTGAAATCGATCAAAGCGCTCGCCTCCGAATTCGGCGAACACGCCAAGGCGGTGGTTCAGGAGCAACTGCGCACCCTGGAAATTCTTGATAGCCGGCGCACCATCACCGAAGAATGGCGCCGCGCCATCAGCTCTGCCCTCGAACAGCCGGCGATGCTGGCAGCCGCCAATCGCGCCGAGATCGTCAAGGTGCTGCATCACACCGATGCGCTGTTCAACATGCTCGACGCCGCCACCTGGCGGTTCGGCGCCACCAGCGAGACCGACCAGAAGCTCACCATTGAGCGGCTGCCGAACGACCTCAACGCCGCGCTGACCAAGCTGCGCGAACTTCTCGACGATCCGGAATTCATCGCCGACATCGATTTCATGAACGCGATCCTGACCGGCTATTACGACGTATCGTCGGATGCGGTCGCCAATGATCTGCGCAAGCGCGCGCTGGTCGAGCTGAACGCGACGCCGGTCGGCGACCAGGCCATTCAGAACATGCGCGCGGCCGTCAATGAAGCCGCCAAGCTGTCCGATCAGGCCAAGCTCACGGCCAAGAGCGAACTCAGCTGGGCCAACCACGTCAATTTCGGCATCGGCCTTGCGGTGATGGCCTCGCTGCTGGTGTCGATGGTGTTCGGCTTCATCAGCGTGTCGCGGCCCTTGATGCGGCTCAACGGTGCGCTCGGCAAGATGGCCGGCGGCGAGCTTGATGTGCATATTCCCGGCGCGACACGCGGCGACGAAATCGGCGACATCGCCAAAACCGTGGTGGTGATCCGGCAAAACGCCGCCGCGCGCGCCCAGGAGGAAGCCGAAGCGCTCGCGCAGCAGGAGCAGCGCGCACGCGAGCAGCGCAAGCAGGATATGCATCGCCTGGCCTCGGAATTCGAGAATGCCGTGTGTCAGATCGTCAATCGCGTCTCGACTGCCTCGACCGAACTTGAAGGCGCCGCGCGCCGGCTGACCGCCACCGCCGAACAGACCGAGCGGCTGACCACCTTTGTGGCGGAGGCGTCCGAACAGGCCACCGCCAATGTGCAGTCGGTGGCGACCGCCTCCGAGCAGATGGCGTCGTCAATCACCGAGATCGGCCGCCAGGTGCAGGATTCCACGCAGATTGCCGGTGCCGCCGTGCAGCAAGCCCATCTCACCAACGATCAGATCACGCAGCTCGCGCAAGCCGCGAGCCGGATCGGCGACGTGGTCGAACTGATCAACACCATTGCCGGTCAAACTAATCTGCTCGCGCTGAACGCCACGATCGAAGCGGCGCGCGCCGGCGAGGCTGGCCGCGGTTTTGCGGTGGTCGCCTCGGAAGTGAAAGCGCTGGCCGAACAGACCGCGCGCGCGACCGGCGAAATCAGCCAGCAGATCAGCGGCATCCAATCGGCGACCGATCATTCAGTTGCGGCGATTCAGGAGATCGGGGCCACGATCGCGAAAATGTCGGAGATCGCCTCCACCATCGCGTCGGCGGTCGATCAGCAGGGCATCGCCACCCAGGACATTTCCAGCAATGTCCATCAGGCGGCGCAGGGCACGACGCAAGTCAGCGCCAAAATCACTGACGTGCAGCGCGGCGCCAGCGAGACGGGATCGGCATCAACCCAGGTGCTGAACGCCGCACGCACCCTGTCGGCCGACAGCGATGCCTTGCAGCGTCAGGTCGCGGCGTTCCTTGAGACGGTGCGCGCCGCTTAGAGCTTTTTCGGCCAATGCCCGCGCTGGTCGCGGGCATAGTCGTTGTGCAGCGGCACGACCAACGCAAATGGCCGGGACGAGCCCACTGCTGTCCGGTTCGGCCTCAACATAGACTGAAGCTCAACTGTCGCTGATCTTCGATTGTCGGCGGCGGTTCGAGCAAGGCGTCGATCGAGCGTCTGTGCATGAGGTTGGTACGGACAAGGCGAGTGAAGGCGAGCAGGCTGTCGACAGCGCTCTGTGTCGCGTAAGCGAGGCGCAGCAGCAGGAAAGCGATCAGGGCCACGGCGATTTGGATGCGCACGGCGTTTTCGGATGTGCCGAGGAAGTGTTTGATCTTCAATGTCTGTTTGATCCAGCGGAAGAACAGCTCGACCTGCCAGCGGCGTTTGTAGAGGGCTGCGATCTCGGCGGCAGGCGCATCGATGTCGTTGCTGATGATGCGCAGGATCTTGCCGCTGTCGATCCGCACGCGGATCTCGCGGACCGGCTCTTGAAACGGATTGCGGCGGCTTGCCGCGAGGCGAGCGGGCAGATGGCCGATGCGGTCGGAGAGGATTGCGGCGTCCTCAACCGGGTTGGTCTTCACGACGCTCAGCTTTGTGTTGGACTTGAGCCGCGTGACGATACGACACCCCTTGGCGTCGAGTTCGGCCCACCAAGCGTAATTGTAGTAGCCCAGATCGAACACGTAGGTTGCGCCGGCAGCGATCGGCAGCGTCTTGGCGACAGTGATGTCGTTCACTCGGGCCGGCGTCACGACGGCATCGACGGGGTGCTCGCCGTCGGCATCGTAGACGATGTGCAGCTTGGCGCCGCAAACGCCGTCGGAAAACCGCGCCCAATCAGCGCTGAGATGGCTCAGTCGCAGCCCGGTCGAATCCACCAGATGCACCGCTTCGCCGACCTTGCGCCGCAGCCCGCGTCCAGCCCGCTGGACCAGGTCAGAAAACAAGCTGGCGAACACTGCATTCGGCCGCCTCGCATTGGCGTCCGCCAACGTCGAGCGCGACGCGGCACGGGCGCCGAGATGGTAAAGCCGGTTGGCATGGCTAGCGAGGCCGCCTTCGATCTCGCGTAGGCTCTGCGCTCCGGACAATTGGCCGTACAGCAGCGCGATGAACTGATCATGCGTGGACAACCGACGCACCCGTGCATCGGCGCCGTGCTCGGTCACCAACCGGTCAAACACATGCCACGGCACGTGCTTTAACACCGAATGAAATACGCTATTGTGATGCCGCATGGCGTGGTCTTCTCCCGTGTCCAGAAACGCTGCTAGACGTTCGGGACGCAGAAGAATCAACGCCATGCGCTTTGTCTACAAATACTCAACCGGACAGCCGTGGGACGAGCCCGGCCATGACACGTGGATCGGTGTGGTGCGAAATCAGTGATCGAGTTCGCCGACCCGCGTCGACTGATAAAGCTCGTAGCCGATCTTGTTGGCCAGCTCGATTTCGGTTTCGAGGAAGTCGATGTGATGTTCCTCGTCCTTCATCAGCTTCTCGAACAGATCGCGTGACACATAGTCCTTGACGCTATGACAATAGGTGGCCGCTTCCTGATAGAGCGCGCGCGCCCCAAGCTCGGCCTGCAGATCGGCTTCCAGCACTTCGCGGACATTTTGGCCGATATGCAGCGGATCGAGCACCTGCATGTTCGGATGGCCTTCCAGGAAGATGATGCGATCGGTCAACAGGTCGGCGTGTTCCATCTCCTCAATGGATTCCTTGCGCCAGACCTTGGCCATGTCCTTCAGTCCCCAATTCGCGAGCAACCGGTAGTGCAGCCAATACTGGCTGATCGCAGTCAATTCGCTGCGCAGTCCCTTGTTGAGATACTCGATGACCTTCGCGTCGCCTTTCATGTCGCCTTCTCCACTTGGCCGCGCGGTTCGGCGCGGCTCTCTCCACCTCCCCTTAGGTTAGGTGGGGAACAGGGCATCGACAACAAGGAATACGAAGCGATTGCATATTGGCCGCAGGCCCCAAGTTCCAGCGCCATGCGGCGGCGTGATCAGGCCGCGGCCTCGGCCAAGTCAAAGTCGAGCGCGGCGGCGCGCCGTTCCAGGCCGTCCCCGGCTGCGGCGATGGCAGCATCGGCCGGCCCCATGGTCTCGTTCATGATGCGCTTGATGGTGCGCGCACAGCGCCCGCATTGCCGGCTACAGCCCAGGCAGCCATAGACGTCGCTGGTGGTGAGAGGGTCCTCGGCGGTTTGGACCACGCTGCGGACGTCGTGGTCGGTCAGGACATTGCATGAGCACACAATCATGAAGAGCTGTCTTCCCCATTCTTGCGCCGGCTGCACCGGCGGCCCCACATTATTGCCATTGATAATGATACCGATACGCAACAAAACCATGCAGCGCAAAGGATGAAGCGGTAATCTGAAGCTATTCCAAAACGCCGCCGGTATCTTGATCTCGCTCAAACTCGCGACTTGATCGCAACAACCCGGTGCCACTCACGGCGGCATGGCGCGATCGGGCGCGATGATCGTCCCAACCAGGTCCCCCCTCTCACCCGGGTGCCGTCCACGGGCCGGCTGCGGGGGCAGCGTTCTCGGTCTGCTGGGGCCAAAACGGCAGCGGCTCAAACGGAACGAGCCCCGCCTTCCTTCGGCAAACGGGCGCCCGGCGCGCTCCTTGGTCGCCCCACATGCGGCAACGGCATTCATTCACCGTTCAACTGTTCCGTGCTGAAATCGCGGCCATGAGGTGCCGGGGTGCAAGCTCGCAGGCATTTCGAGCCAGGAGTGTTCAGCCGTGAACAAGACGATTTTGGCCGTGACGGCCGCAGCCACCCTCGCCGTGACCGCGCTGGCGGCGCCGGCGCCGGCACAAGCCCATGACGGTTTTGGCGTCGGGCTGGCCGCAGGGATGCTCGGCGGTGCGCTGGTCGGCGGCGCCTTCGCCGGCCCCGGCTATTATTACGGGCCGAGCTACTATTACGGACCGAGCTATGTGGTGTCCCCGGGCTATTACAGCGACTGCTATTGGCAGCGGCAGCGGTTCTGGGACGGCTATGGCTGGCGGATTCGCAATGTGCGGGTCTGCGGCTGACGCCCGGACGCAACAGTGCTTCAGTTCCCGCAGCGCAACCGCTTTGCGGTTTGACATCGGCCCGAAAAACACCTTTTTTGAAAGGCAATGAGCCGACGCTGGTGACGCGAGGTTGACGATCTTCGGATTTGCCCGGAGCCTGTCGAGACCCCACAAGCGTATGACCAACCCGGCGCCGATTCGCGGCGCCACTCCAGGAGAGCCACTCAATGAAGAAGACAGTTTCCGCTCTACTCGCGGTTGCAACGGTCGCCGGATCGCTGGTGGCCATCGCTCCGGCCGCCAAGGCCGACGGAGGGCAGATTGCCGCTGGCGTCGCCGGCGGCCTGATCGGCGGCGCGCTGCTCGGCAGCGCCATCGCCAGCAGCCGCCCGGCCTATGCCGCGCCGGCCCCGGTCTATGTCGAGGAACCGCCGCCGTGCCGCGTGGTGCGCGAGCGTTTTTGGGATGACTATCGCGGCGTCTGGCGTACCCGCCGCGTCGAGGTTTGCGATTAATCGAGCAGCGCCGGCTGTTTGAGCCGCGCGGTTTGTTGCAGTGGTCTACCTGGAGCCGGGTCGCGCAAGCGGCCCGGCTTTTGGTTTTGTGGGCTTTTGGTTTTCTGGCTCGGCTTGCAGGCTCGGCGGGCTTGTCTGGTAGCGCGCGTCAGCGCGCGCTCTGCAGCGCCTGCAGCACTGAAACGCTCGGCCAGCAATCGACCTTCAGCCCGGCCGCCTTCTGATAGGCGCCGAGCGCGGCGCGGGTCTGCATCCCGGCCTTGCCGTCGAGCTTGTCAGCATAGAGCCCAAGCCGCGTCAGATGACGCTGCATAGCCTCGACATCCTTGCTGCGCAGCTGCGTGGTCGCGGCCCAGGGCGTCGCGAACGGCTGCGGATCGCGAATCCGGTCGGCGACATGGCCGACGAACAGCACGTAGAGATCGGAGAAATTGTATTCCTTGATCACGAAGTAATTCTTGGTGGTCAGGAATGACGGGCCATAGATGCCCTCCGGCTGCAGCAGCGAGGCCGGCTGCGCCTGCTCGGCGGCGCTGAGCCGTTGGCCGCGCACCGGCACAAAACCCTGGCGCAACCATTCGCCGATCGGACGGCTCACTTCCGGCACGCCGAGCGTGCAATCGACATTGGCCGGCGCGCGCACCTCATAGGCCCAGCGCATCCCGCTCTGCCAGCCCTTGTTGGCGAGCTGCTGCGCCGCCGAGGCCAAGGCGTCGGGCACCGAATGCCAGATGTCGATCCGGCCATCGCCGTCGAAATCAACGCCGTGCTTATAGAATTCCGAGGGCAGAAACTGCGTCAGCCCGGTGGCGCCGGCCCAGGACGAGCGCAGATCGCCGCGCGCCGCGTGGCCCTGCTGCACGATCTTCATCGCCTCGATGAATTCGACTTGGTACTGCTCCTTGCGCCGGCCGACATAGGCCTGGGTCGCCAGCACCCGCATCAGATCATAAGGCAGCCGGTAGCGGCCGAAATCGGTCTCGCGGCCCCAGATCGCCAGCACCACCGTGGCCGGCACGCCGAATTGCCGCTCGATCCGGTCGAGCGTAGCGCGGTGCTGCTGCAACAGCCGCTGGCCATAGGACGCCAGCCGGCTGATGGTGGTTTCCTTGAGATAGTCGGCCGGAACCTGCACGAACTCGGCCTGCGATGGCGCGCCGGTTTTCGGCCGCCCCGGCAGAATGAGGTCAGGCAGCTTGTAGTCGGGCTCAAGCCCGGCAGTGATCGCCTCAAAAGTGGCGCGCGAAATGCCGGCGTCGCGTGCCTGCGGCCACATCGAAGCGAGGAAGCCGTTGAAGCCGGCATCGGCTGCCGCGGCGGTGCGCGGCCATTGGCCGAGCACCACACACAGCAGCAGCGTAACAATGACGATGTGGATGCGACGTGTCATCACCAGCCAGGGTGCCAGAAGCGTTGGTCGCAAATTAGCACCCTGGCCGCATTGCCTCAATGATGGCCGCCGCTGTCGCGCGCGACCGCGTCATTGGACAGCTTGTCGACATAGGCGATGCCGATCGCCGACAAGATGAACACGGTATGGATGATGGTCTGCCACATCACGCCTTCGGCGGTGTAGTTCGAGGTGCGGCCCGGCGCGCCAAGGCCGCCGGCTTCGATGAAGGTGCGCAAGAGATGGATCGAGGAGATGCCGATGATCGCCATCGCCAGCTTGATCTTCAGCACGCTGGCATTGACGTGGCCGAGCCATTCCGGCTCGTCCGGATGACCTTGCAGATTGAGCCGTGACACAAAGGTCTCGTAGCCGCCGACGATCACCATCACCAACAGGTTGGAGATCATCACCACGTCGATCAGGCCGAGCACCACCAGCATGATCTGCTGCTCGCTGAAGTCGAACGAATGCGCGATCAGGTGCCACAGCTCCTTGAGGAACAGCACCACATAGACGGCTTGTGCAACAATCAAACCGACATAGAGCGGCAATTGCAGCCAGCGGGAACCGAAGATCAGCACCGGGATCGGCCGCATCGGCAGCCTCTTCGGGGGCAATGGCGTTTCGGGAGTCGTGGACATGATCAGTCTCTCGCAAATCGGAATTGCATAAGTAGTGACAAGCAAACGCGGGCTTATACCAACGGCGATTGATACCAACCAATACGCGCGTCATGGCCGGACGTTGCTCCGGCCATCCACGTCTTTGATCAGGCAGCGTCAAAGACGTGGATGCCGCGACAAGCGCGGGCATCACGGTCATTGGTGGGATCATCCAATGGTCTTATAGCTGATCGTAGCGGGCACGATCATGGCGCACTTACGCGGCAACTGGCCGCAGTCGGCACAACAAAACTAGCGGGTGGCGACGATGAACAGCCGCGGGAAGCGCAGCAGCACCTTGCCATCGGCCTGCGGCAGATAGGCGGCCGCAATCCGCGCGGTATAGGCAGCGATGAAGGCCTTGCGCTCGGGTAGATCGAGCGGATCGATGAACGGCCGCAGCCCGGTGCCCTTCAGCCACTCGACAATCTCGATCGCGCTGTCGAGCGGATGGTTATAGATGGTGTGCCAAATCTCCAGCCGGCTACACAGCGGCTTCAGCGCGTCATAATAGACGCTCGGCTTCGGCAACTGGTCGCGTGCTTCCGCGGCCTTGGCCAATTGCTCGCGCCACGGCTCCTGTTGCGCCACTTCGCGCATCAGGACATGCGACGGTTCGTCAAGATTGTCCGGCATCTGCACCGCCAGCACGCCGCCCGGCCCGAGCGCGCCCAGCAGCCGCTGCATGTGCTTGAGATGGTTCGGCACCCAATTGAGCACCGCATTGGCGAAGATCACTTCGGTGCCGACCGGCGCCACCCAATGGGCGATATTGGCTTCGATAAAGTTGTGTCCGGGCAGCCGCTCGCGGGCTTGGCGCAGCATGTCGGCCGAGGTGTCGACGCCGGTGACCCTGGCCTGCGGCCAACGCTTCACCAGAAGCTCGGTGGAGTTGCCGGGCCCGCAGCCGATGTCAGCGACCCGGCGCGGATCATCGAGCCGGATCTGCGCCAGCAGATCGCGCGCCGGACGCGTACGCTCGTCCTCGAACCTCAGATACTGCTCGGCACTCCAGTCAGCCATTCTCGATACTGTCCTTACCTCCGCGGGATGCAGCGCTGGAAAGCTATTGATCCCCCTGCATAATGCAATATCCCGCGATGATCACCGAATCGTTGCCGAGCGCGCGATTGCGATGATCAAGCGAACCAGAGGGGACGTGACGGCCGTAGCGGCGTTGCACATGACGGCAACGATGGCGGATCGGCGCAGCGCGCCGCGCGCATCTTGCGATCGCGGCGCAGTTCGCAAGCAAGCCGCAGCAAGCGGCCTCGGAACAGCGTTTTGAAGCCGCAATCCGGTCTGCGATCCGGTCTGGCGTCGAGGCGCCAGACCGGAGCAAGCCGTGTTACCGGGTCAGCTTCTTGTACTTGGCGCGGTGCGGGATGATGGCGTCCTGGCCGAGCCGGCGCATCTTGTCCTTCTCGTAGTCCTGGAAGTTACCCTCGAACCACTCGACATGGCTGTCGTCTTCGAACGCCAGAATGTGGGTGGCGATACGGTCGAGGAACCAGCGGTCGTGGCTGATGATCACGGCGCAGCCGGCGAAATCCTCGAGCGCTTCTTCCAGCGCGCGCAGCGTATCGACGTCGAGATCGTTGGTCGGTTCGTCGAGCAGCAGCACGTTGGCGCCGGACTTCAGCATTTTGGCGAGATGCACGCGGTTGCGCTCACCGCCCGACAGTGAGCCGACCTTCTTCTGCTGGTCGCCGCCCTTGAAGTTGAAAGCGGAGCAATAGCCGCGCGAATTCACTTCCTTCTTGCCGAGCAGGATCAGCTCGTTGCCGCCGGAGATTTCCTCCCACACCGTCTTCTTGGCGTCGAGTGCGTCACGCGACTGGTCGACATAGCCAAGACGCACCGTCTCGCCGATGGTGATGGTGCCGGAATCCGGCTTCTCCTGCCCGGTGATCATCCGGAACAGCGTGGTCTTGCCGGCGCCGTTCGGGCCGATCACACCGACGATGCCGCCAGGCGGCAGCTTGAAGGTCAGATTGTCGATCAGCAACCGATCGCCAAAACCCTTGGTCAGGCCATCGAAGTCGACGACATTGGCGCCAAGCCGCTCCGCCACCGGAATGATGATCTGAGCGGTCTGGGTCTGCTTCTCGCTGGCCTTAGCGAGCAATTCCTCATAGCGCTGGTAGCGCGCCTTGGACTTGGCCTGACGCGCCTTCGGCGAGGCCGCGATCCACTCCTGTTCGCGCGCCAACGTCTTCTGGTGGGCGGCGTCCTCGCGGCCCTCTTGCTCCAGGCGCTTCTGCTTCTGCACCAGCCAGGACGAGTAGTTGCCCTCATAGGGAATGCCACGGCCGCGGTCGAGTTCGAGAATCCAGCCGGTGACGTTGTCGAGGAAGTAACGGTCGTGGGTGACGATCAGGATCGCGCCCGGATAGTTACGCAGATGGCTTTCCAGCCACGACACCGATTCGGCGTCGAGATGGTTGGTCGGTTCGTCAAGCAGCAACAGATCGGGCTGATCGAGCAACAGCCTGCACAGCGCGACGCGGCGGCGCTCACCGCCCGACAGCTTGCTGACGTCGGCATCGTCCGGCGGGCAGCGCAGCGCGTCCATCGCCTGATCGACCTTGCTGTCGAGATCCCACAGCCCCGCGGACTCGATCTGGTCCTGCAGCTGCGTCATCTCGTCGGCGGTTTCCTCGGAATAGTTCATCGCCAGTTCGTTGTAGCGATCGAGGATGGCCTTCTGCTTGGCGACGCCGAGCATGACGTTTTCGCGCACGGTGAGCGCCGGATCGAGCTGCGGCTCCTGCTCGAGATAACCAACGCGGGCGCCTTCGGCGACCCAGGCCTCGCCGGTGTATTCCTTGTCGATCCCGGCCATGATCTTGAGCAGCGTCGACTTGCCGGCGCCGTTGACGCCGAGCACGCCGATCTTGGCGTCCGGATAGAACGACAAGTGGACGTTATCGAGCACCTTGCGGGTCGGGTAGGCCTTGGTCAGGCCCTGCATGAAATAGACGAACTGGCGAGCCATCGTGATCCTTGAAGATGCGATCCCTGAGAACCTTGGAATGTGCGGGGGTGTTGGCGCTGATGTAGCGGGGCCGCCTGCAAAGGGCAACCCGGCGCGGGTTTGCCGTTAAGAAATCGTTCAACATATCGGCGTCTCCTTGCCGGTAGGAACGATTCGGAATGCACTTTTATCGAGCCGGCGAAAGCTGTTCGCAGACGTTCGGCATTCCTCGCGCCTTGCGCGCTGTTTGAGCGGCACTTGCCATGGCCCTCGTCACGCCCACTGCCCCGCCTAACCCGGACTCACATCTGGACGATGACGTGCGCCTGATCGACGAAATCCGGGATTTCTGGCGGCAATTTTTCGTGGCGGCGTTCAACCCGTATCGGCCGGAGCGCCACTACATGCGCGGCCCCGGACCGGCATGGCGCGCCAAGCATGGCGGCAACGCCGAGCCACACGATTAACACCCACGATTAACGCAATTGTCGGGCAGTTGCCTCGCGTGGTTGCCTCGCGCGGCTTCGAGCGCGGACGCCGCTGCCTCACACATCGCCGCGCAAACGGCGCGACGCCCCTCTCGCCAGGCAAGAGTATCGGCCGGCCAAAATGAAAACTGCGGTTCTGGAGGCCCCAGAACCGCAGCTCGTTGTTAGCGGATCGTGACCGGCGCCGGCAGCGGCGGCACCGCAGTCGGCGCGGTGCCGGCCGTGGGCGCGATCTGTGCGGTCGGCAACTGGCCTTGCGGCATCGCACCGGGCGCAGCGGGCGCACCGCCAGCGGGCGCGGCGGCCGGAGCCAGAGCCGGCTGCGGCGGCGTGGCATTGGCGCTGGCGCCGGGCGGCGGACCACCGGGCAGCACCACCACGCGGGTGCCGACCTTCACGCGATCGAACAGGTCGGACACGTCTTCATTGAGCATGCCGATACAGCCCGAGGACACGAACTTGCCGATCGTCGAAGGCTGGTTGGTGCCGTGAATGCGGTACACGGTCGAGCCGAGATACATGGCGCGCGCGCCCATCGGATTGCCCGGACCGCCCGCCATGAAGCGCGGCAGATAAGGCTGGCGCTCGATCATCTCGGTCGGCGGATGCCAATCCGGCCATTCGGCCTTGCGCGACACCTTTTGCACGCCGTTCCAGGTAAAACCGTCGCGGCCGACGCGCACGCCGTAGCGGATGGCGCGGCCACCGCCGAGCACGAAATACAGATGGGTGTTGGAGGTATCGACCACGATGGTGCCGGGCGGCTCCTTGGTCTGGAACGCGACCTCCTGCCGACGCAGATGCGGCGGCAGCTGTTTTGGCGCGTCGAGCTCGGGCTGTTCTTCCGGTGGCAGCGCCGACACCGACATGGGGCGGCCATTGCCGCCGGGAGCCCCGGCCGCCGGCGCGCCATTGGCCACACCACCCTGCGGAGCACCGCCCACGGCCTCCGGCGGACGCAGCGAGCGCGGGTCATCATTGGGCACACCGGCCGCAGCCGGACGGTCGGAATAGATCACCGAGGGCGGTCCGGCCGGACGGCCATAACGCGGATCATCGGGCGACAGAATCGGGCCCTGCGGCGCGCCCTGCGCACCCGAATAGGCTGGCGGCGTGGCCGGGCGGCCATAGCGCGGATCATCCGGCGACAAAATCGGGCCCTGCGGCACCGCGGCCTGCGGCTGCCCCTGCATCGGGGCGCGATCGGAATAGGCCGGCGGCGCGGCGGGGCGGCCATAACGCGGATCGTCCGGCGACAGGATCGGGCCCGGCGCTGGCAGCGCCATCGAGCCCGGCCCGCGGCCGCCATCCTCTTCATCGAGCGCATCGAAGTCCGGCATCGCGTCGGGGCGTCGGTAGTCAGGCGATGCCGCACCGCCAGCATAGGGCGGCGGCGAGGTATAGGTGCCGGGCGCAGGAAGGTTGCTTTGCGCGCTAGCGAGCGTGGCGGCGGCAGCGCTGCCCGCAAAGGCTGCAAAAACCGTCAAAATGCGTTTGATTGTCATTACTTTTCTATAAACCCCAAGCGACACCGGATCGTATTAGGGGGATTGGCGGAGGATCACGGCGCATTCAAGACAATTCCAGCGATTCGTGGCGAATTTCATCATAATGTCCGGAACTTGAGCGAATTGTGAAAGCGACCGGCGCCGTGGCGAAGCGACGCTGACGCTGATCGTCGCGCAAATTTTCGGCAAGGCTGGCGGCCGTTGCGCTATCCTTTACCAGCCTTGATTCGTGGTGCGACCGGCGTCCGCCACGGCGTTCGGCAGCGTTGTGTTGTCACCGAGTTCCCGTTTGTTTCCAGGATCTTCGCTCCGGCGAAGCGAGACGAGACTGATGCTTCCCGGACTGCGTTTTCTGTTTGCGGCCGTTGTCCTGTCGGTGTCGATGCTGGTGTTCGGCCTCGGCGCTGCGGCCTTGCTGCGGGCCTCGCACGACCGTTTTGTGTCCACGCCAAAAATCCGCTCGGCGCCGCCGCCGCTGCTGGCGCAGCATACCGAGCCGCCCCCCCCGACCCTCAGCCTGCTCCGAGTCGAGCCGCAGCTGGCAGCCCCCCAAAGCGCCAGCGAGCCGGGCTCCGTCGCCGACAGCGGGGCCGACACGCCGGCAGCGCCGACCATCGCCAGCACGGAAGCGGCGACGCCCGCAGCACCGCCGCTCGCGACCGACTCTGAGCGCTCGACGCTGACGGCCGAGGATCTCAAGGCTGCGCCGGTCACGGTGCCACCGGCCGCCGCATCGCAGCCGGACAGCCCTGCCCCAGCGGACAGCATTGCCCAAGCAGATAGCGTTGCCAAAACTGACGACGCGTCCAAGACTGACAACGCATCCAAGACTGACAACGCGGTCAATGCCGCGGCGACCGAGCCAGCCAAAGCGGCAGATCAGCCCGCAGCAGCCTCCCCGGCCGTGGCCGCGAGCACGCCCACAGCCGCCGAGCCGTCGTCGGAACCGGCGGCTGTCGCCGCAGCAAGCACCGACGCTGCGCCGGCTGGCAGTGCGGCTCCCGCGGATGCGACACAGCCTGGCGCCGCGCCGAAAACCGAGGATGCTGCGGCCGTGGCCGCTGTCAGCGAGGAAGCCGTTCCGGTGCCGCCGCGGCTGCCGGCAGCGCGTCCGGTGATCCGCACCAGCAAGCCCAAGGCGCGCCGTGTCGCGCATAAGCGCAAGCATGTGGTGCGCCGGCGCGTGGCCGTGCCGACCGCCGCCGAGCAGAGCTTCCTGCCCGGCTTCGGCGGCACTTAGTTTTCAAGACAATCCGATCCGACGAAGCCGGCCTCAGGCCGGCCCGGTGGCGAGCGCCGGCCCGTCCGGCAGGCCCCATTCCGCCCAGGAGCCGTCGTACAGCGCGGTGCGATCGACGCCGAGCTGCGCCAAAGCCAGCGTGATCACCGCCGCGGTGACGCCCGAGCCGCAGCTGGTGACGATCGGCCGATCAAGATCGACCTTGGCGGCGGCAAAGATCGCGCGCAGTTCGTCCGGCGATTTCAGCGTGCCATCGGCGGCGATCAGCTCATTGAACGGCACGTTGAAACTGCCCGGAATCCGGCCCGAGCGACGGCCCGGCCACGGCTCGGCAACCGCGCCTTCAAAACGCTCGCGCGAGCGGGCATCGACCACCTGCTCAGCGCCGCTGTCGAGATTGGCGATCAGCTGCTCGATGCGCCGCAGGCGTTCCGGCTCGAATTGCGGCGTCAGGGTTGCGGCGCTGATCGCCGGCGCGCCGCTGGCAACGGCACGGCCCTCGGCCTGCCATTTCGCCAGCCCGCCCTCGAGCACCCGCACTTCGGCCAAGCCGTACAGCTTGAACATCCACCAGGCGCGCGGCGCGCCGAGATAGTTACCAGCGTCATAGACCACCACGCGGCAGCCATCACCGACGCCGAGCGCGCCGACCTGCTGGGCAAACTCCTGCGGCGACGGCACCATATGCGGCAGCGAACTGGTCGGATCGGCGACCGCATCGATATCGAAGAACGCCGCGCCCGGCAGATGACGCTCGGCAAATTGCTCGGCCGCGGTCGGCGGCCGCATCGCCGGCATTCGATAGGACGCATCGAGAATGCGCAGCTTGGGATCGTCGAGATGGGCGGCGAGCCAGTCGGTCGAGACCAGCGGAGCGGAAGGGAACGTCATCGGGTTCGTCCATCAGCAAGGAAAGGACCAGGGCGCGCCGGAACGGATCGCCGCCGATCGACATCGCATGGCGCCGCTGTCGGCTCAATCGCTGTTGCGCGGTTTTGGCTGCAGCATTTCGACCGGGCCCCCGGCCTCGCGCCACGCGGCAAAGCCGCCGGCGATATGGGCCACCGGGCGCAGCCCCATATCCTGCGCGGTCTTTGCCGCCAGTGCCGAGCGCAGCCCGCCCGCGCAATACAGCACGAATTGCTTGTCCTGCTGGAAGATCGGCTTGGCGTAGGGGCTATCCGGATCGATCCAGAATTCCAGCATGCCGCGCGTGCAGGAGAATGAACCTGGGATGCGCCCTTCGCGCTCGATCTCACGCGGATCGCGGATATCGACCAGCACCACGTCATCCTGCCCCGCGATCGCGATCGCCTCGGCTGCGCTCAGCGTGGTGATCTCGGCATTGGCTTCGGCGAGCAGCGCTTTGATGCCGCGGGTGATGGTCTGAGGCATGGACGCTCCTGTTCGGTTACTTAGTGCAGACCGTGTTTCTGGCCTTGTCATTCTGTTGGTGCTGGTCATTCCGGGGCGCGCGAAGCGCGAACCCGGAAACTCGGTTGAACATCTCGGGATTCCGGGTTCGCGAGCTATCGCCCGCGCCCCGGAATGACTGGAGGGAGAGGACGCAGCCGCTCCCTACCGCACCAGCTCGCGCATGGCGCCTTCCAGGCCCTCGATCGTGATCGGATACATCCGGCCGGAAAACAGCCGACGGATCAGGATGGTCGATTCCGAATAGTCCCAATGCCGCTGCGCCACCGGATTGAGCCAGACCGCATGCGGATAGGTCTGCAGCACGCGCTGCAACCACACCGCCCCGGCCTCCTCATTGACATGTTCGACCGAGCCGCCCGGCACCATGATCTCATAGGGCGACATCGAGGCATCGCCGACGAACACCACCTTGTAGTCGTGCGGAAACTTATGCAGCACATCCCAGGTCGGCGTGCGATCGCTGAACCGGCGCTTGTTCTGCTTCCACACGCCCTCATAGAGGCAGTTGTGGAAGTAGAAGTATTCCATGTGCTTGAATTCGCTCTTGGCGGCGGAGAACAGTTCTTCGACCTGCGCGACATGGGCATCCATCGAGCCGCCGATGTCGAAGAACACCAGCACCTTCACCGCATTGCGCCGCTCCGGCCGCATGTGGACGTCGAGATAGCCGTGATTGGCGGTCTCGCGAATGGTGGTGTCGAGATCGAGTTCGTCCGGCGCGCCGGTGCGCGCGAATTTACGCAAGCGGCGCAGCGCAACCTTGATGTTGCGGATGCCGAGCTCGACATTGCCGTCGAGGTCCTTGAACTCGCGGCGGTCCCAGACCTTGACCGCGCGGCGATGCCGGCTCTGGTCCTGGCCGATGCGCACGCCCTCGGGATTATAGCCATAGGCCCCGAATGGTGAGGTGCCGGCGGTGCCGATCCATTTATTGCCGCCCTGGTGCCGTTCCTTCTGCTCCTTGAGCCGCTCGCGCAGCGTCTCCATCAGCTTGTCCCAGCCCATGGATTCGATCTGCTTCTTCTCCTCCTCCGACAGATATTTTTCGGCGAGCTTTTTCAGCCATTCCGCCGGAATCTCGGATTTCTCCATCGCTTCCAGCAGATTTTCCAGCCCCTTGAAAACCGTGCCGAACACCCGATCGAATTTGTCGAGATTGCGCTCGTCCTTCACCAGCGTCGCGCGCGACAGATAGTAGAAATGCTCGACCGAGTATCCGGCAAGATCGGCGTCGAGCGCTTCCATCAGCGTCAGATATTCGCGCAGCGTAACCGGCACCTGCGCATCGCGCAGCGATGTGAAGAACTGAAGGAACATCTATGGTCCCGCGCCTCCGCGATGCACGTTGTTTCTATGCACGTCGTTGTCCTCCGCTTGGGCCATGGCCGACGGCCGGCGCCTTGCGACGCTTCTGGCCAAAACCCTGCCACGCAGATTGCCAGTCCATGGCAGCGCGTCAAGAGCTGCTCCGCGCCCTGTGTGCCGAGCGGCATGCCGCGGCCCTCTCTGGACCTCGCCGTCATTTCCATTAGATTGCCAGCTCGCAGCGGCGGCGCAGAACCGCTTGACGCGGCCACGCCGCGCCGATGTTAGGCTGCACCATCAAGGCGGAGGAGCGCGGGTTTTCCGCTCGGCGAAACAAGACAGGGCACACTTCGGATGAAATTCACCGGCACTCAGAACTACGTCGCCACCGATGACCTCAAGGTCGCCGTCAACGCCGCGATCGTGCTCGAACGACCGCTGCTGGTGAAAGGCGAGCCCGGCACCGGCAAGACGGTGCTGGCCGAGGAAGTGGCCAAGGCGCTCAATGCGCCGCTGCTGACCTGGCACATCAAATCGACCACCAAGGCGCAGCAGGGCCTGTATGAGTACGACGCAGTGTCGCGGCTGCGCGACAGCCAGCTCGGCGACCCGCGGGTGTCGGACATCCGCAACTACATCAAGCGCGGCAAGCTGTGGGAGGCGTTCACCAGCGAGCAGCGGCCGGTGCTGCTGATCGACGAGATCGACAAGGCCGACATCGAGTTTCCCAACGACCTGTTGCTCGAACTCGATCGCATGGAGTTTCACGTTTACGAGACCGGCGAGACCATTCGCGCCGCGCGCCGCCCGATCCTGGTGATCACCTCCAACAATGAAAAGGAACTGCCCGACGCGTTCCTGCGCCGCTGCTTCTTCCACTACATCAAGTTCCCCGATGCCGAGACCATGCACCAGATCGTCGATGTGCACTTCCCGGGCATCAAGCAGCGGCTGGTGCAGGAAGCGCTCAAAATCTTCTTCGAGGTGCGCGACGTGCCGGGCCTGAAGAAGAAGCCGTCGACCTCGGAACTGCTCGATTGGCTGAAACTGCTGCTCAATGAAGACATGTCGCCGGAACAGCTGCGCGAACGCGACCCGCGCAAGCTGATCCCGCCGCTGCATGGCGCGCTGTTGAAGAACGAACAGGACGTGCATCTGTTCGAGCGGCTGGCGTTCCTCAGCCGCCGCGAGGTCTGATCAACGAAAGGTCTGACCGCCGCTCCGCGCTGGCGCCCGGGAAAGCTGGGCGCTGGCTGCACGGCTCACATGCGGCGCCCTCGCCAAGGGGCGAGCTGGTCTCGTTGTGCCGCTTGACTGCGTGGGGTTCAGGAACTGGCCGATCTTAAGAGCCGGCGCGGGCGCCCTTCAGCGACGGCGTCGCCTGGATTTCGAACGGCAGGTCATCGGTCCACTGCGGACGCAGCAGCACCTGGCAGCCTTTCTCGAACGGCAGCATGCCGACCTGACGATCATCCTGAAGAATTTCGATCGCCCAGTTGCGAGAGGCATGCGGGTGCTTTTGCACCAGCCGCCGGATCACGGTCGCAGCGAACAAGGTCGCGTCGATATCGTCATCGAGCGCCGCCCCGTCATGGCCGGGACCATCTACGCGGTTGATGGGGTCGCGAACGTGAAAGCGATAGAAAGGCATGGCGCTAGTACACACGGCCCCGGCGCCAAGAAAATGATGTGCATCAAATCACTTGCCCGTAGAATTCGCAGGGTGAACGCCCTGCGCCGCTGTGCTGGCGGGTTCCGAGCCGCCTTGCGCGGGCGCGGCTGAGCGACCGCGCCAGCGATTGCACGACCGCCACTTGCCATCGCCAGGCGGTGCCAACGCCGAGCGGTCGCGATGCCGCGCCCTGCTCGCCGCTTGGTGCTGCCGCCACTGCCAAACCCGTCGTCCGGTCGGCGCGATCCGATCACGCGCAAATTTTGCTGATTCCATTTTGCCGATATTTGCGCGCTTCGTTCGCAGCAATCGCGCCTGCGTTCGCGGTACGGAAGTCCTGCACAACCGACGCGGTCATTTCAGACATTTTCGCGCGCTTCGTTACTTAACTATTTCTCCAACAAACTGGCCGATCTTGGCGCGCAAGACGACGCAGGAAGCGAAATCATCAATGTCTGATCTCACCACGACAGCACCTTTCGGGACCGTGATCTCCGTGCGCGGATCGCTCGCGCGGATCGGCCTTTATGCCAACGCAACGATGACGCTTGCGCAGATGCGCGCCACGGTCGGCCGCTTCATCAGCATTCGCGCGGGCACCAGCTCGATCATTGCGACCATCACCGAAGTATCGTGCGAGGATCTGCCAGCGGGCGGCCAATTCGTGGCCTGTGCGTCGGTCGATCTGCTGGGTGAGATCACTTACGGAGCGCGTCCCAAGTTTCAGCGCGGCGTCACCACCTATCCGACCATCGGCGATGCCGTCCAACTGATCACCAGCGACGAGCTGCGCACCGTTTACGCGCCGAATGGCTCCGACCAGATCGATGTCGGCACGCTGCAGCAGGACCCTTCGGTGATCGCCTATGTCGATATCGAGGAACTGCTGTCCAAGCATTTTGCGGTGCTCGGCTCGACCGGCGTCGGCAAATCGACCGGCGTGTCGCTGCTGCTCAATGAAATTCTGAAGTCGCGACCCAATCTGCGCATCTTCCTGCTCGACGTGCACAACGAATATGGCCGCTGCTTCGGCGAACGCGCGATGGTGATCAATCCGCGCAATCTGAAGCTGCCGTTCTGGCTGTTCAATTTCGACGAGATCGTCGATGTGCTGTTCGCCGGCCGCCCCGGCGTGCCGGAAGAACTCGACATTCTGGCCGAAGTGATCCCGCTGGCGAAAGGCATCTACACCCAGTACCAGAACGCCGACCGCATCGGCTTGAAGCGCATCGATCCCAAGGCCAGCGGCTACACCGCCGATACGCCGGTGCCGTACCGGCTGGTCGATCTGATTTCGCTGATCGACGAGCGGATGGGCAAGCTCGAGAACCGTTCCTCGCGCATCATCTATCACAAGCTGATCTCGCGCATCGAAACGGTGCGCAACGACCCGCGCTACGCCTTCATGTTCGACAACGCCAATGTCGGCGGCGACACCATGGCGGAAGTGATCAGCTATCTGTTCCGGCTGCCCGCCAATGGCCGGCCGATGACCATCATGCAGCTCGCCGGCTTCCCGGCCGAGGTGGTGGATTCGGTGGTGTCGGTGCTGTGCCGCATGGCGTTCGACTTCGGGCTGTGGAGCGATGGCGTGTCGCCGCTGCTGTTCGTGTGCGAAGAAGCGCATCGCTACGCGGCGGCCGATCGCAGCATCGGCTTTGGCCCGACCCGCAAAGCGGTGTCGCGCATTGCCAAGGAAGGCCGCAAATATGGCGTCTATCTCGGCCTGGTGACGCAGCGCCCGGCCGAACTCGACGCCACTATCCTCTCGCAATGCAACACGCTGTTCGCGATGCGGCTTGCCAATGATCGCGACCAGGCGCTGCTGCGCTCGGCAGTGTCCGATGCCGCGGCCAATCTGCTGTCGTTCGTGCCCTCGCTCGGCACCCGCGAAGTGCTGGCGTTCGGCGAAGGCGTGGCGCTACCGACCCGGCTGCGCTTCAAGGAAGTGCCAGCCCATCAATTGCCGCGCAGCGATGCCGCGATTTCGACGATGCCCTCGCTGTCGGGGCATGACATGCGGTTCGTCGATGCGGTGCTGGAGCGCTGGCGCGGCGCGACCATGCATCGTGATGTGCCGAACGATCCGATCATCGCCGACCGCCCGGCCGCACGGACCATGGACGCACCGATGCTGCAGCCCGCGCTCGGCCTCGACCCGGATCGGTTCTCGCTGTTGAAGAAGCCGCTGCGCTAAGCTGACGGACGGCACTGCGGCGCCGTCTTGCATTCGTGGAAGCACCGAACGAGACTGACCTTCGTCAGCCCTCGTCGGATGCTTCATCATGACCTCACCGTCCGTGTCCCGCTTTCCGGTCCCCGCGCTCGATCAGCTGCCTGATGACATCCGCGCCCGCATCCTGGCGGTGCAGGAGAAGTCGGGCTTCGTGCCCAATGTGTTTCTGGCATTGGCCTATCGCCCCGACGAGTTCCGGGCGTTTTTCGCCTATCACGATGCGCTGATGGAGAAGGACGGCGGGCTCAGCAAGGCCGAGCGTGAAATGATCGTGGTCGCGACCAGCGCTGCCAATCAGTGCCATTATTGCGTGATCGCACATGGCGCCATTCTGCGCATCCGCGCCAAAAACCCTCAGATCGCCGATCAGATCGCCATCAATTATCGCAAGGCCGACCTGCTGCCGCGGCAGCTCGCCATGCTCGATTTCGCGCTGAAAGTCAGCCGCGCGGCCGAGACGGTGTCGTCCGCCGATTTCGAGACCCTGCATCGGCATGGGTTTAGTGAGGACGATGTCTGGGACATTGCCGCGATCGCCGCGTTCTTCGCGCTGTCGAACCGGATGGCCAACGTCACCAGCATGCGGCCCAATGACGAGTTCTACCTGATGGGCCGCCTGCCGAAATGACGATCGTTCCAGAGCCGCACGCCGTCATCGATTGGCTGGAAATCATTCTGCGCCTCGGCGTCGCAACGGCGGCCGGCGCCATGATCGGCCTGAACCGCGATCTGCATGGCAAGCCGATCGGGCTGCGCACGCTGGCGATCGTCAGCCTGGCTTCGGCGATCGTGGTGCTGATCGCCGATCTGTCCGACAATGTCCCAAAACTGTCCGACGCCACCAGCCGGGTGATTCAGGGCATTTTGACCGGAATCGGCTTTCTCGGCGCCGGCGTGATCATGCGCGCCAAGGGGCAGACCCGGGTGCGCGGCCTGACCAGCGCGGCCTGCACCTTCCTCACCGCCTGCGCCGGCATCGCCTGCGGGGTCGGGCAATGGCGGGTGGTGGCCGTCGGGCTCGCTTTCGCGTTCCTGATCCTGACCGTCGGCGGCCCGTTGGAGCGGGCGCTGCATCGGTTGCTCGGCGGCAAGGACGCCCAGCCGAACAAGCAGCCGGAACCGAAGCCCGACCACGCGCAGCTGCCGCTGCCATAGTCGCGGCAGGCGCGATGTTGTGTAGAGCGCGGCAGTCAGTTGTGTCTTAACGGCGCGGCCGCGCTGCGCTAGCATTTGCGTGACGTAGCAGCCGCGGAACAGCCGCGATGACAGCTCAACGCCCCATCAACTCTGATGATGATGAGCATCGGGTGATCCCGTTCCGTCCGCGCTCGGCGCGCACGGCAACGACAGCCGGCCAGCGGCCGCAACCGGCCCACGATGCGCACGCCGCCACGCCGCCGCCATCACCGCAACCGCCGCCCGATGATTTCCGCCAGCGGATGCTGGCCAATCTCGCAGCCTTCATATTCACCGCGCTGTTGACCGCGATCGGCATTTGGCTGGCCACCACCATGGCCGATCTGCGCAAGGGCCAGGATTGCAGCCTGCTCGGCCGCCATGATTGCGAACGGCCGATCTCAAAATCACGCTGACGCAACCGCCCATCGAAGCGGCATCATGACACCGCAGCGACCGCTGTGCGCGCGCCATTGAACTCCGGGCGGGGGTCCGTTATACGGGCGTACACGCTTGAGCCATGCTGGACAGGGCGGCCCGGACTCTTCAACCCAGGTCGCGCGCAGGCATGTTTACCCACAAGTTCAAAGGCTTAATGATGACTTCCACATTTGATCGGGTCGCCACCATCATCGCGGAAACCTGCGACATCCCCCGCGACACGATCACGCCGGAGAGCCACGCGATCGATGATCTGGGCATCGACAGCCTGGACTTCCTCGATATTGCCTTCGCGATCGACAAGGCGTTCGGGATCAAGCTGCCGCTGGAAAAGTGGACCCAGGAAGTCAACGACGGCAAGGCGACCACCGAGCAGTACTTCGTTCTCAGCAATCTCAGCGCGCGCATCGACGAGTTGGTCGCCGCCAAGGGCGCGTAAGCGCCGGCACCATGAATCTCGAATACTTCCATCTGATCGACCGCATCGTTCAGCTCGACCTCGCTGAGCGCAAGATCACCGTCGAAGCGAACGTTCCGCAGCACAGCACCATCTTCGAAGGGCATTTTCCGGGCTATCCGCTGATGCCCGGCGTGCTGTTGATCGAAACGATGGCGCAGACCTCGGGCTGGCTGCAGATCGCGCTGATGAAGTTCGAGCGCATGCCGTTCCTCGCCGCGGTGAAGGAAGCGAAGATGCGCAGCTTCATCACCCCCGGCGAAGCGCTGACGGTCGAAGCCGGCATCGAGCACGAAGGCTCCGGCTTCACCGTGACCAATGCCAAGATTCTGAGCGGCGGCAAGCTGGCCTGCAACGCCACCCTCACCTTCCGCCATGTTCCTTTTCCGAACACGGAGCTGCGCGGCCACATGGAAGTGATGGCCGAACGCATCGGGTTCCCGCAACAGGCGCGCGCTGATGTCTGACACTGCATCGACTGCCAAGCAACCGGCTGAAGCCTGGATCACCGGCATCGGACTGGCCTCCTCGCTCGCCGAGGGCCTGGATGCCCATTGGCAGGCGCTGGCCGAACGCCGCATCAATGTCGATGACAAGAGTTTTGCGCCCTGCGTAGTGCATCCGCTGGCGCCGATCAGCTTCGATCAGCAGATCGCCAAAAAGGGCGATCAGCGCCAGATGGAAGCCTGGCAGCGGATCGGCACCTATGCCGCGGGCCTCGCTTTGGACTCCGCGGGCCTGAAGGGCAACAAGGACGTGCTGTCGCGCATGGACATGATCGTCGCCGCCGGCGGCGGTGAGCGCGATCTTGCCGTCGATGCCGCGGTGCTCAATGATCAGGCCAAGGGCAATGCCGGCCCGGCCGCGATCAATGAGCGGCTGATGAATGATCTGCGGCCGACGCTGTTCCTGGCGCAGCTCTCCAACCTGCTCGCCGGCAATATCGCGATCGTGCATGGCGTCACCGGCTCGTCCCGCACTTTTATGGGCGAGGAAGCGGCTGGCGTGGATGCTGTGCGGATCGCGCTGGCGCGCATTGCCGCTGGCCAGAGCGACGTCGCTCTCGTTGGCGCGGCGCAGAATGGCGAGCGCAAGGATCAGCTGCTGCTGTACGAATTCGGCGACTACAACCTCAAGGACAGCTACGCCCCGGTATGGCAGCGCGCGCCCAAGGGCGGCTTTGCGCTCGGCTCGGGCGGTGCGTTCCTGGTGATCGAATCGCGTGCCCACGCCGAAGCGCGCGGCGCCAAGCCGTTTGCGCGGCTCAGCAAGGTGGTGGCCGACCTGTCGCACCGCAAGGCGCCCGGCGATATCACCGCGACGCTTGATAGACTGTGGACCTCGCTCGGCGCGCCCAAAAGCAACACCGCGATCATCACCGGCGCCACCGGCGCGGAACCTGCGACCGCGGAAGAACGCGCGTTCCTGCAAAGCCATCCCGGCATGCCGGTGCGCGCCACCGGCACCATGTTCGGTCACATCATGGAAACCCAGTTCCCGCTCGGCATTGCGCTGGCGGCGCTGTCGCTGTCGCGCGGCGCGCTGTTCCCTGCCAATGACCCGACCGGGTTTGAGACCGAGACCACCGAACAGCCCAACCAGATTGTCGTGATCGGCGCCGGCCATTGGCGCGGCGAAGGCATGGCGCTGGTCGAAGCTATCAACTGAACTGCGACGGAGTGATCATGACCGCGACGCGCGATAAATTCGGCCGGCCGATCGTGGCCGTCACCGGCATGGGCGTGATCACTTCGCTGGGTGCCGGGCTGGCCGAGAACTGGAGCAAGCTGACCGCGGGGCAATCCGGGCTCAGCACCATCACCCGCTTCCCGACTGATGGTCTCAAGACCACCGTGGCCGGCACCGTGGATTTCGTCGCGGTTGATCCGTTCACCTCGACCGATCTCGGCGAGCGGCTCGCCGATCTCGCCACCGAGGAAGCGATCAGCCAATCCGGTATCGGCTCCAAGGGTGACTTCCCCGGCCCGCTGTTTTTGGCGGTCGCGCCGGTCGAGACCGAATGGACCGCGCGCGAACAGCTCGCCAAGGCGGTCGGCGGCGATGCCGAGATCGACTATGACGCGCTGCTGCGCGTCGGCGGTGGCGGCCGTTTCGCCCATTTCCATCGCCGTTTCCTGTTCGGCTCGGTCGCCGATCATCTCGCCGAAACCTTTGGCACCAAGGGCTCGCCGATCTCGCTATCGACCGCCTGCGCCTCCGGTGCCTCGGCAATTCAGCTCGGCGTCGAAGCGATCCGCCGCGGCGAAACCGATGCCGCGCTGTGCGTGGCCACTGACGGTTCGGTGAATGCCGAAGCGCTGATCCGGTTCTCGCTGCTGTCGGCGCTCTCGACCCAGAACGATCCGCCGCAGGCCGCGTCAAAACCGTTCGCGAAAAACCGCGACGGCTTCGTGATGGCCGAAGGCGCTGGCGCGCTGGTTTTGGAGAATCTCGATGCCGCCAAGGCGCGCGGCGCCAAGATTCTGGGCGTGATCGTCGGCTGCGGTGAGCTCGCCGACTCGTTCCACCGCACGCGCTCGAGCCCGGACGGCAAGCCGATCATCGGCTGCGTGCGCAATGCGCTCGCCGACGCCGGCCTTGCGCCCGAACAGATCGACTACATCAACGCCCATGGCACCGGCACGCCGGAGAACGACAAGATGGAATATCTTGGCATCTCCACCGTGTTCGGCGATCGCACGCCTTCGATTCCGGTGTCCTCGAACAAATCAATGGTCGGGCACACGCTGTCGGCGGCCGGTGCGGTCGAAGCAATCTTCTCGCTGCTGACGCTCGAGCATCAGCGCATTCCGCCCACCATCAATTACGACGTGCCCGATCCGGCGATCCCGTTCGACGTGGTGCCGAACAAGGCGCGCGACGCCCGCGTCACCGCGGTGATGTCGAACTCGTTCGGCTTTGGCGGTCAGAACGCCTCGCTGATCCTGACGCGGGAACCGCTGTCGCACTGACGCCAGCTTCGCGCCGGCGCGCCTTGCGCGCTGGCGGCGCCCTGGTTGACGCCGTCGAGTGTACGGGCGATACGCAACCAGCCCTTCCAAATTCCATTGTTCCGGACATTCGCCATGCGTGCGCTCACTCTTGTTGCCGACCGCCAGTTGGTGGTCGCCGATCTCCCCGCCCCGCCCGCTCCGGGCCCTGGCGAGGTGCAGATTCGGGTCGGCGCCGTCGGCCTGAACCACATCGACGTCTGGGGCTATCGCGGCATGGCGTTCGTGAAGCGCAAGCTGCCGATCGTGGTCGGCGCTGAAGCCGCCGGCGAGATCGCTGCGGTCGGCGAAGGCGTGACCCGTTTTAAGGTCGGCCAGAAGGTGGCGATGTATGGCGCGCAGACCTGCGGCCATTGCAAGCCGTGCCAGGAAGGCCGCGACAATCTGTGCGAAAACGTCGGCGGGCTGATCGGCTTCCATGTCGATGGCTTTGCCCGCGAACTGCTGAACATGCCGGAGCGGCTGGTGATCCCGGTGCCGGATCAGGTCAGCGTGCGCGACGCCGCCTGCGCGCCGATTGCGTTTTCCACCGTGCAGCACATGCTGTTCGACAATGCCAAGCTGCAGCCCGGCGAAACCGTGCTGGTGCATGCCGGCGGCTCGGGCATCGGCACCGCGGCGATCATCATGGCCAAGGCGATCGGCTGCACGGTGATCACCACGGTCGGCGATGATTCCAAGATCGAGGGCGTCAAGAAGCTCGGCGCCGATCACGTCATCAACTACCGCACCGATCGTTTTGAGCACGAGTGCCGCAAGATCACCAAGAAGAAGGGGGTCGACGTGGTGTTCGAGCACGTCGGCGCCGACACCTTCAACGGCTCGCTGCTCAGCATGAAGCGCGGTGGCCGGCTGGTGACCTGCGGCTCGACCTCGGGCCCGACCACCACCATCAATCTGATGCAGCTGTTCCAGCAGCAGTACAAAATCTTCGGCTCGTTCGGCGCCACCATCCGTAACATCGAGGAAAGCCTCGCCAAGATGGCGGCCGGACTGCTCCCGGTGATCGATACCGAAGTGTCGATCGAGGATGTCGAAGTCGCGCTCAAGCGCATGGAAAGCCGGCAAGTGTTCGGCAAGATCATCGTTCGGCTGTGATGCGCCGCCCCCTGATCCGCGCCGCCGCGATCGCGCGCAACGCCACCAAGCCGCTGGCCGGCGCCGTGGTCGGCGCGCTGGCGGTCGGCCTCTTGCGCACCACGCGCCATTTCGATCCGATCAAGACCGCAGACTTCTTTGGCGCCGCGATGCGCAAGATCGGCCCGCGGCTGTCCGAGCACAAGGTCGGCCGCGACAACCTCACCGCCGCCTTCCCTGAAAAGACGCCCGAGGAAATCGACGCCATCCTCGCCGGGGTCTGGGACAATCTCGGCCGGCTCGCGGCCGAGTTCGCCCATCTCGATCACGCCTGGCAGCTCGATCGCGATCACCCCGAGAACGGCCGCGTCGAAATCACCCCGCGCAGCATCGAGCTGTTCGACCAGCTGCGTAACGACGGCAAGCCCGCGCTGATCTTCGCCGCCCATCTTGGTAATTGGGAGCTGCCCGCGGTCGCAGCCGCCGAGCATGGCCTTGATGCCGCCGCGCTGTTCCGCCGCCCCAACGTGCCGGCAGCCGACCGGATCGTGCAGCAGATGCGTTCGGTGAAAATGGGCACGCTGATCGCCGGTGGCCCGACCGCGCCATTCAAGCTGGCGGAAGCGCTGCAAAAGGGCCAGCACGTCGGCATGCTGGTCGATCAATGGTACACCAAGGGCGTCGAAGTGACGTTCTTCGGCCGCAAGACCCGCGCCAACCCAATGCTGGCGCGGCTGCTGCGCCAGATCGATTGCCCGCTGCATGGCGTGCGCATCATCCGCCTGCCCAATCACCGCTTCCGCGCCGAGCTGACCGAGCAGATCACGCCGATCCGCGATGCCAAGGGCAATGTCGATATTCAGGGCACCATGCAGGTGATCACCTCGGTGATCGAATCCTGGGTGCGGGAATATCCCGATCAGTGGCTGTGGCTGCATCGCCGCTGGCGCTAAGCGCAGCGCGTTCGCCATCAGTAGTACCAACGGCGTCATGGCCGGGCTCGTCCCGGCCATCCACGTCTTTGATCGTTCAGCGCGCTTAAGACGTGGATGCCCGCGACAAAGCGCGGGCATGACGGAGCAAGGTCAGCATAAACGAAACGCGCCGAACCAGGTTCGGCGCGTTTGTCGTTGTGGTGGTGTTTGCGCTTGCGTCAGCGGCCGGTCTTGATCCGGGTCCAGAGCCGGTTGATGGCGCGCTGCGTCTGCTGATCGCGCGCGGTGACGATGAACAGCTCCTTCTCGGTCGCTTCATCCGGGAAGATCATCTTGTCTTTCAGCACCTTTTCGCTGATCAGCTTTTGGCTGGCGAGATTGCCGTTGGCATAGGACAGGAAGTCGGAGTTCTTAGCCGCCACTTCCGGCCGGTACAGATAGTTGATCAGCTCGTGCGCTTCGGCGACGTTCTTGGCATCCGCCGGGATCACCAGATTGTCGAAGAACATCTGCGCGCCCTCCTTGGGAATGGCGTAGCCGATCCGGATGCCCTTGTTGGCTTCGGCGGCGCGGCTGCGCGCCTGCATGATGTCGCCGGACCAGCCGACCACCAGGCAGATCTCGCCGGTGGCGAGCGCGTTCAGATATTCGGAGGAATGGAATTTGCGCACATTGGGCCGGATGGTCGCCACCAGATCGGCCGCCTTCTCAAGGTCAGCCGGCTTGGTCGAGTTCGGATCAAGGCCGAGGTAGTTCAGCGCCGCCGGCAGAATGTCGGACGGCGAATCCAGCATATGAACGCCGCAATCCTTGAACTTGGCGATGTTCTCCGGCTTGAAGATCATGTCCCAGCTATCGATCACCGCGCCGCGGCCGAGAATGTTCTCGACCATGTCGATGTTGTAGCCGATGCCGGTGGTGCCCCACATGTAGTTGGCGGCGTATTGATTGCCGGGGTCATAGACTTGCAGGCGCTTGGTGACCACGTCCCAGGCATTGGCGAGGTTCGGCAGCTTGCTCTTGTCGAGCTTTTGGAACACGTTCGCGGAAATCTGCCGCTGCAGGAAATACGCGGTCGGCACCACGAGATCATAGCCAGACTTGCCGGCGAGCAGCCGAGTCTCCAGCGTCTCGTTGGTGTCGAAGGTGTCGTACACCACCTTGATGCCGGTCTCCTTGGTGAAGTCCTCCAGGACTCCCGGCGCCATGTAGCTCGACCAGTTGAAGAAGTTGACGGTGCGCTCCTGCGCGGCAGCGGGCGCCGCCGCGATCGCAACGGTTGCCAGCACCGCTGCCAAGGCCGGCAGCCGCTTACGAACCTGACCCCACATCGCTATCCCTCCTCGTTCACGATCCGCTCAGCGGCGGATCATGGAAACCGCCCTAACGGCGATGCACGGCATCCGACAGCCGTTCCAGCGCCGTATCGATTGTCGCGTCTTTCTTCGCGAAGCAGAACCGGACCACCGACGTCACGGGGTTGTCCTCATAGAACGCCGACACCGGGATCGCCGCCACCTTGTATTCGGTCACGATCCGTCGACAGAACGCTTCGTCGCTCTCATTGAGCCCGAGCGGCGCCAGATCGACCGTGAGGAAATAGGTGCCCTGCGAGCGGATCACCGGAAAGCCGATGGTCTGCAGCCCGCTCGCCAGCCGGTCGCGGCTGCGCGCCAGCTCCTTGCGCATCTGCAGGAAGTAATCGTCGGCCTTGCCGAGCCCATAGGCGACCGCGACCTGCAGATTGGGCGGCGTGGTGAAGGTCAGAAACTGATGCACCTTGGCGGCGACGCGCAGCAGCGGCGGCGGCGCGCACACAAAGCCGATCTTCCAGCCGGTCAGCGAAAAGATCTTGCCGGCCGAGCCGATCTTGATGGTGCGATCGCGCATTCCCGGAATGCCGAGCAGCGGCTGATGCTGCAAGCCGTCGAAGGTGATGTGCTCCCAGACCTCGTCGCAGATCGCGATCGCATCGAACTGCTGGCAGAACCGCGCCAATAGTTCGAGGTCCTCACGCGGATAGACCACCGCCGCGGGGTTCAAGGGATTGTTGAAGATCACCGCCTTGGTTTTCGGCGAGAACACCGCGCGCAGCGCGTCCTCGGTCAGCCGCCAATGCGGCGGCTCGAGCCGCACCAGCTTCGGGATGCCGCCCGCCTGACGGATGATCGGCAGATAGGAATCATAGACCGGCTGGAACACGATCACTTCGTCGCCGGGCTCGACCACCGCCAGGATCGACGCGGTCAGCGCTTCGGTGGCGCCGGACGTGACCATCACTTCCGCCATCGGATCGAGATCGACGCCGTGCCAATGGTGGTAGTGGCTGGCGATCGCCTGGCGCAGCTCCGGAATCCCCATCATCGACGGGTACTGATTGTTGCCGTTCATCACGGCATCGGCGGCGGCGCGGCGAATATCCTCCGGCCCCGGATCGTCGGGAAAGCCCTGGCCAAGATTGATGGCGCCGTTGTCGCGCGCGAGCTGCGACATCGCTTCGAAGACGGTGACCGGCAGCCCGGCAAAGACCTTGTTCATCGCAGTGATCAACGGCCGGTTTTGGTCGGCTGACCGGCGGCTTTCCAGGCAATGATGCCGCCCGCCAGATGACTGTCGTAATTCAATCCGGCGGCCTGCGCGGCCAGCGAAGCGGTTACCGAGCGCCGGCCGGACCGACAGGCGAACACGACCTGCTTGCCCTGCGGATCGGGAATCTGCCGCGCATCGAAGCGCGACAACGGCAGAGCAATGGCGTCCGGGTAAGCCTCCGCGGCGATCTCGTCCGGCTCGCGGACATCGATCAGCAGCACGCGCCCTTCGGCGAGACCTTTCGCAACCTGCTGCGGCGTCAGATCGTGAACTTTAGCCACCCGCTTCTCCTGTGCCATTGCCATGCTGGGACCAAGGCCCGCAACGACAGGAACGATGGCGCCCGCCCATTGCGCGGCCAAAGTTGCCGTTGATGTCGCGAAAATCAAGGTCCGGAAATGTGGGGAAACCACGGAAACCCCTTCGGTCGCTGCGTCAGATCGACACTTCCGCAAGAGCGCGTGCAAACGGGCGCGCGCCGCGGTCATGCAAGCCGCATCATTAGCCGAGCCGGCCTGCGTCTTGAACAGTCAATTATGCGAAACGGAGGGGGCGGACGCCGGTCACGACTTCGCGCGCGATCAGGGTTTCAGCCCCGGCGGCAGCGGCGGCGGCTCGCGCATCAAGGTGATGGTGACGCGGCGATTGGCAGCCAGCGTCGGATCGTCCGGGAACAGTGGCTGGCTGTCGGCGCGGCCGGACACCGAGTAGATCTGATTGGTCGGCACGCCCTCGCGCTCCAAAATCTGGCGCACGGCATTGGCGCGGTCGGACGACAGGTCAAAGCCGTTGTAATCGCCGCGGCCCGGCAACACGCCGGCCGAGGTGTGGCCCGCGATCGAGATGCGCAGCGGGGTCTGGCGCAGCGGCTCGGCAATGCGCTGGATCAGCAGCTTGGTGCGTTCATACGGCACCTTGGAGCCCTCGGCGAACATCGAGCGCCCCTCCTGATCGACGATCTCCATGTTGAGACCATCCTTGGTCTCCTCGAAGATCACGTTCTTGGAGATGTCGGTCAGCTCGGGCATGTCCTGCAGCGCCTGGCGCAGCGAGGCCGAGGCCAGCGCGAATTCCTGCTGCGCCTTGGTCTTGCCGCCGAGCGTGTCCGAAGCGCCGCCGTCGTCGGGGCTCGGCGTGTTGGTCGACTGATCGGGCGAGATATGCGCGGAGTTCTTCAACTTGCCGCGATTGGGCACGCCGTCGGTTTCCAGCACGCCGGCGTAGCGCGAGTCCTGCTGCACGCCGAACGCCTCGCGCATCGAGCCGGCGACGATCTTGAGCTTCTGCTTATCCTGGGTCGAGAACGCCACCAGCATCACGAAGAAGGCGAGCAGCAGCGCCATCAGGTCCGCGAACGTCACGAACCAGCCATGACCGCCATGTGCCTCTTCTCGCTTCTTCTTGGCCATTGCCCGCTTTCCGGATCGCCGATGCTAGCTTACGCGGGCACCGGCTCTCCCTCTTCGTGGCGATGCTTCTCCGGCAGATAGGCCAGCAGCATTTCGCGCACCAGCGCCGGGCTCTTGGATTCACGGATCATCAGAATGCCGTCGATGATCAGCGTGCGGTTGGTTTCTTCATCGACCAGCTTGCCATGCAGCTTGTCGGCGATCGGCAGACAGATCAGGTTGGCCACCACCGCGCCATACAGCGTCGCCAGCAGCGCCACCGCCATGAAGGGGCCGAGCTTGGAGGGGTCGGACATGTTGGAGAACATCTGCACCATGCCGAGCAGCGTACCGATCATGCCGAACGCCGGGGCGCAGTCGCCGATGGCGCGATAGATCTTCGAGCCTTCATTGAGGTGCAGCAGAAAATTGTCGCGGTCGCGCTCCATATTGTCGCGAATGAATTCGAGATCGTAGCCGTCGGCGACGTAGCGGATGCCCTTGGCCAGGAACGGCTCGTCGGTCTCGACCTTTTCCAGCCCGACCGGGCCTTGCTTACGGGCGATTTCGGCAATGCGGGCCAGTTCGTCGACCAGGTCGCGGGCCTGCAGATTGCTGAGCGTGAAGGCGAATTTGGCGCCGAGCGGCAGACCGTGCAGCATCGCCGACAGCGGGAATCGGATCAGCGTCGCGGCGAATGAACCGCCGAAAATGACGATGACCGCATGGATGTCATAGAACATCCCGAAGTTACCGCCCATCAGGATGAGCGAGGACACGACGGCGGCACCCGCAGCCAGGCCCAGGAGTGTGGCGATATCCATGAAGTACTCCGACACGCGCACTCGCGCGCCAGCCCGCGCTGGCGCCGGCACAGCGCTTCTGCACTGCACAGGCTTACCGTAGCGTGGTCGCCATTAAAGACGCGTAAAGGTTAAACTGCGGGGATACCCCAGAAAGCCCGCGTTGAGCGGGCAGACAGATCAGCAACCACCAGCAAGACCATCCACTTAGTTCAATGACTTGCTGAGTAGAGCGCCCCTGGACACCTGCCAGCGGGGCGAAGACGAGCACAACCGCGGGTCGCGCTCATCAACCAGTTGCTAACCTTGTTGGCGTCGGCCGCTCAGGTCGGCCGCTCAGTTCATTGACCGCTTAGTTCAGGCGGGTCGGTCGCCCGTCATGCGCGGCGCCGCTCGCCGGCGGCACGTTCGCGGACAGGCCACTGGCCGCACCGGGTTCGGCGCCCATCAACGCCGCCTCGGCCTTGACCTTCTCGCGGTAGGATTTCAGCCCGAGCGGCAAGGTCGCCAGATAGAGCACGGTGCCGATCGTCAGCACGTGCCAGGGATAGCCGATCAGCAGCGCGATGATGAACACCACCGACACGAACACCGGCAGCACCAGCTCCGGCGGCACCCGCATGCGCACCGCCTTGCCGGAAAACACCGGCAGCCGCGACACCATCAGCCCGGCGATCACCAGGGTGTAGAGCGCGGTGACCACCGCCGGAATGCGCGGCGCGCCGAGGAATTCCAGATAGACCGGAAGCATCACCGCGATCGCGCCGGCCGGCGCCGGCACCCCGGTGAAGAAATTGGCCGCTGCCGCGGGTTTGGGATCGTCGATGGTGGAGTTGAAGCGCGCCAGCCGCAAGCCGCCGCTGATCGCGAAGATCATCGCGGCGATCCAGCCGACATTGTGCAGGTCGTGCAGCTGCCAGAAATACAGGATCAGGCCCGGCGCGACGCCGAAATTGACGAAATCGGCCAGACTGTCGAGTTCGGCCCCGAATTTCGACTGGCCCTTGATCATGCGGGCGACGCGGCCGTCGATGCCGTCCAGCACCGCGGCGAACACGATCGCCGCCACCGCCAGTTCCATGCGCCCTTCGGTGGACAGCCGGATCGCGGTCAGGCCGGCGCCGATCGCCAGCAGCGTGATGAAATTGGGCACCAGCAGCCGCACCGGTATCGGGCCGAACCGGCGCTTGGGTCGATCGCGCAATTTCGGGTCGAACGGCATCTGCATACACCTCTTATAACGCGCGCCGACCGATTTTGCCACCGGCGCCGCGTGGCGCCGGGGCAAAGCCCGTCACCGCTAGTCGGTCCGGTAGGTCCGAGAACCCTCGCCCGGACGGAAATCCGCCAGCACGGTTTCGCCGGCAATCGCGGTCTGGCCGGGCGACACCAGCGTGGTGGTGCCTTCCGGCAAGAACACGTCGAGCCGCGAGCCGAACCGGATCAAGCCAAAGCGCTCGCCGGCCGCCATCTCCTGGCCGACCCGCACGAACGACACGATGCGCCGCGCCACGAGGCCAGCGATCTGCACCACGCCGATCTCGCCATGCTGGGTCGAGATCACCATGGCGTTGCGTTCATTGTCCTCGCTGGCCTTGTCGAGCTCAGCGTTGATGAACTTGCCCGGCGTATAAACGATCCGCTCGATCCGGCCCGGCACCGGGGCGCGGTTCACGTGGCAATTGAACACGCTCATGAAGATCGAGACCCGCAGCATCGGCTTGGTGCCGAGGCCGAGTTCCGGCGGCGGCACCACCGAGGTGACCATCGACACCCGGCCGTCGGCCGGCGACACCACCAGGCCGTCGCGAATCGGGGTGACGCGCTTGGGGTTACGGAAGAACAGTGCGCACCAGACCGTCAGCGCCGCGCCGATCCAGCCGAGCGGCGACCAGATCAGGAACAGCACCAGGCTGACGAGCGCGAATGCGCCGATGAACGGATAGCCCTCCGGATGGACCGGCGGGATTTGCGCGCGAATGGAGTTGACGATGGACATGTGAGAGAACCTGGTTCCTGGATGTGGCTAGCTAATCGAGCGGGAAACGCTAGTCGACCGCGGCGGGAGCCGTGAGGTCATCATCGTCATCGACCGCCGGGGCGCGCTTCGGCGTTTCTTCATCATCGCCGATCAACGCCAGCTTTTCGCGCGCCTCCTGGGCCTCACGTTGCCTGTTCCACATGCTGGCGTAAAGGCCATTTGCGGCCAGAAGCTGTCCATGACGGCCGCGCTCCACAATTCGTCCCTGGTCGACCACCAGGATCTCGTCAGCGCCGACGATGGTGGACAGCCGGTGCGCAATCACCAGCGACGTACGGTTGCGGGATACCCGCTCCAGCGCGTCCTGGATCTCGCGTTCGGTGTGGCTGTCGAGCGCCGAGGTGGCCTCGTCCAGCACCAGAATCGGCGGCGCCTTGAGAATCGTGCGCGCGATCGCGACTCGCTGCTTCTCGCCGCCCGACAATTTCAAGCCGCGCTCGCCGACCTCGGTCTCGTAGCCCTTGGGCGAGGCCTGGATAAAGGCGTCGATCTGCGCGGTGCGCGCCGCCTCCTCGACCTCGGCGTCGCTGGCGTCCCAGCGGCCGTAGCGGATGTTGTAGCGGATGGTGTCGTTGAACAGCACGGTGTCCTGCGGAACCATGCCGATCGCGGCACGCAGCGAGGCCTGGGTGACCTGACGGATGTCCTGGCCGTCGATCAGGATCCGGCCGCCCGAGACGTCATAGAGCCGGAACAGCAGCCGCGAGATGGTCGATTTGCCGGCGCCCGACGGGCCGACGATCGCCACGGTCTGGCCGGCCGGCACCTCAAAACTCAGCCCCTTGAGGATCGGCCGGTTCGGGTCATAGGCGAAGCGCACGTCCTCGAACGTCACCGTGCCCTTTTGAACTGCCAGCGGTTTGGCGCCCGGCAGATCCTTGACCTCGGGATTCTTGAGCAGCACCTCGAACATCTTCTCGATGTCGACCACGCCCTGCTTGATCTCGCGATAGACCATGCCCATGAAATTCAGCGGCTGATACAGCTGGATCATCATGGCGTTGATCATGACGAAATCGCCAACCGTGTTGGTGCCGTTGCGCACCCCGATCGCGCACATCACCATGGTCACGGTGAGACCGGCGGTGAAGATCGCCGCCTGGCCGGCATTGAGCACCGCCAGCGAGGTGTAGGTCATCACGCTGGCCTGCTCATAGCGCTCCATCGAGCGATCGTAGCGCGCGGCCTCGCGCTGTTCGGCGCCGAAATATTTGACGGTCTCGTAATTGAGCAGCGAGTCGATCGCCTTGGTATTGGCTTCGCTGTCGGACTCGTTCATGCGCCGACGAATGCCGATGCGCCATTCGGTCGCGACATAGGTGTAGAGCATGTAGAAGGTGACGGTGATCACCGTGACCGCCACATAGCGCCAGTCGAACTGCCACAGCAGCACGCCCATCAGCAGCGCCAGTTCGATGATGGTCGGCACCAGCTGCAGCAGCACCATGCGCACGATGGTCTCGATGCCGTTGCGGCCGCGCTCCAACACCCGCGTCAGTCCGCCGGTCTTGCGCATCAGATGGAAGCGCAACGACAATTCGTGCATGTGGATGAAGGTCATGTGCGCCAGCTTGCGCACCGCATTCATCGCCACCTTGGCGAACATGCCGTCGCGCCACTGCGTCAGCAGCGCCATCAGCACCCGCGTCGCGCCGTAGCTGACCGTCATGATCAGCGGCGAGGCGATCAGCCACAGCATCCAATTGTTGGGATCGACCGGCGCACTGCCCTCGCCGGTCAGGCCATCGACCGCCCATTTGAACGTGAACGGCACGGTCATGGTGGCGATCTTGGCGGCGATCAGCAGCAGCACCGCCCAGACCACGCGCATTTTCAGATCGAGTCGATCGCCCGGCCAGATATAGGGCCACAGCTGCAGCAGCGTCCCGAACAGCGTTGCCTTCTGCGCCGGATCAGTCTTGGCGCTGGCCGGCTCCGCCGCCCTGTGCGCATGCGAGTGAGACATCAAAAGGCCTTAACGAGCTCAAATGAAAGACGCGACCCGAAGCGGCCGCATCGCATTCAATGGGATGATGGTCGGGGTTTCATATTCGGGTTTTCATATAGTCGGTTTGGGCCTGGGATGCACGCCCGGAGCACCCGCATTCTCGGCACGGAGCTATGAGTTTGCCGTGAAGGACACTGCGCCGTCTTGACGGGCAATTTCCGCAATGCCACATCGCCGGCATGAATGAGATCAGAACCGTTTGCGTCTATTGCGGCTCCAGCGTCGGCAGCAATCCCCGTTTTGTCGAAACCGCCCGGACTTTTGGCCGGCAACTGGCCGAAAATGGCATCCAGCTGGTCTATGGCGGCGGCGCGATCGGGCTGATGGGCGCGGTGGCGCAGGCCGTGCTCGACCATGGCGGCACGGTCACGGGCATCATCCCGGGCTTTCTCAGCACCAAGGAAATCGCCCTCGACTGCGTGCAGGAGCTGATCGTCACCGCCGACATGCATGAGCGCAAGCGGCTGATGTTCGAGCGTTCGGACGCCTTCGTGGCGCTGCCGGGCGGCGTCGGTACGCTGGAAGAACTGGTCGAGCAGATGACCTGGCAGCAGCTCGGCCGCCACACCAAGCCGATCCTGATCGCCAATATCGACGGCTTCTGGGACCCGCTGCTCGGGCTGCTCGGGCATATGCGCGAAACCGGCTTCATCCGCTCGCATCTGCCGGTCGAGCTGCTGCAGGCCGATCAGGTCGATGACATTCTGCCAAAACTGCGCGCCGCCGCTTTGGCGCGCGCCGACGATACCGGGCGGGCAGCAGCGATTTCGCAGCGTTTCTGAACGGCTCGCGCCGTTCAGAAAATCTTGCCGGGGTTGAGCAGCCCCTTGGGGTCGAGCGCGGTCTTCAAGGTCTTCATCACGGCCAGCTCGGCCGGGCTGCGGCTGAGATGCAGATAGGGCTTCTTCTCGAGCCCAATGCCGTGCTCGGCCGACACCGAGCCATTACATTCGGCGAGCGGGCCATAGACCAGCGCTTCCACCTTGGGGCGCAGCGCCAGATATTCCATCGGCTTGACCTGCACCACGACATGCAGATTGCCGTCGCCGAGATGCCCAAAAATCCAGAGCTTGTGCTCGCTGATCTCGGCGGCCAGCGTCTCGCGCAGCGTGTTGGCATAGCGCTCCATCGCAGCGATCGGCAGCGAGATGTCGAACACCACCGGCATGCCGCCCTGCATGACCTGCCCGACATCGTCGCGCAGCGCCCAGAATGCGTGGCAGTCGTCGGCTGATTGCGCGATCGCAGCATCGGCGATCAGGCCCGCTTCCAGTGCCGATTCCATTGCGGCGTTGAAGCGCTGGCTGTCGAGATCCTGATCGGCGCCCTGGCTTTCGATCAGCACGTAATAAGGATGGTCGGACGCCACCGGCGGCCGCCCCTTGGCGGGCGGCGTGGTGACGAGCTGATAGAACGAGCGCCACATCACCTCGAACGCCGACAAGGTGCCGCCGAGCGAGCGATCCATGTGTTTCAGCAGTTGCGCCAGCGCGTCAAAACTGTCGACGCCGGCAAAGGCCATGTTGGTGGCGCGCGGCTTTTCGCGCAGCCGCAGCACCAGGCGGGTGATGATGCCGAGCGTGCCCTCCGAACCAATGAACAGGTGTTTGAGGTCGTAGCCGGTGTTGTTCTTGATCAGCTGGTTCAGCGACGACACAATGGTGCCATCGGCCAACACCACTTCGACGCCGAGTACCATGTCGCGCGTCATGCCATAGCGGATCACCCGGTTGCCGCCGGCATTGGTGGCGGCATTGCCGCCGAGCGTGGCGGTGCCGCGCGCGCCAAGATCGAGCGGAAAGGCCAGATCGTGCTTGTCGACCTCCTCCTGCAGCGTTTGCAGCACCACGCCGGCCTGCACGGTGGCGGTGCGTTGCAGCGGATCGATCGCCTCAATGGTACGCATCCGCTCCAGCGACAGGATCACATCATCTGGCTGCGCGTCGGCGCCATGAACAAGGCCGGTCAGCCCGCCATGGGTGACTACCGCGACGTCATGGGCATGGCACCAGCGCATTACTTCCGACACCTGCTCGGTGCTGGTCGGGCGCACCAGCGCCGCGCCGCGCAACGTATCGAACCGCCACATGCCGGCGGAACGCTTGCTGATCTCGGCCGGTTCGAGCACGGCGTTGTCGCCAACGATGGCGCGCATGGCAGCTACGATTTCTGTGCTCATGGCGCTCTCCTTAGATCATCGCTTCAATCAGCCGCGGGCCGCGCTGGTTCATCGCCGAAGCATATTGGTCGGCAAACTCCTCGGCGGTGCTGGCGCGACTGGCTTCGACGCCGAGGCCGCTGGCGATCTGCACCCAGTTGATCTCCGGATTGTGCAGATCGAGCATCGACAGCGCCTTGGCGCCGGCGCTACCGACCCCGACGCGCTGCAGCTCGATATTGAGAATGGCGTAGGAGCGGTTGGCGTAGATCACCACGGTGATGTCGAGATTTTCCCGCGCCATGGTCCACAGCGCCTGCAGCGTGTAGGCGGCACCGCCATCGCCATGCGGGCACACCACCTTACGATCCGGGGCGGCAAGCGCCGCGCCGATCGCCAGCGGCAACCCCTGCCCGATCGAACCGCCGGTCAGCGGCAGATGGGTCAGCGGCCGGGCGCGCGCCAGATGCATCATCAGCGGCAGACCGGAGGTGTTGGCCTCCTCGGCATAGATCGCGTGATCGGGCGTGTAGTGCGCGATCACCTGCGCCGCGCTCACCGAATTGAGCCGGCCTTTCGGCAGCTCGGGCAGCACCAGCTGGGTCGTCACTGCCGGCTGCGGCGGCGCGCCGAGCTCATCCGCAAGATCCTGCAGCGCCTGCGCGCCGTCCTGATGCGGCTCGGCCAGATAGATCATGGCGCAGCCTTCCGGCGCGCCGCGGCTCGGCTTGCCGGGATAGGCGAAGAACGACACCGGCGGTTTTGAGCCAACCAGGATCAGCTGTTCGACATCCTTGAGAAACAGCACGATCTGCTCAGCAAAATAAGGAATGCGCTCGACCGGCACCCGGCCGGCGCCCAGCTCGGTATGCGGCGCAAAAGTGTCGCACAAAAGCCGCGCGCCGGTCTTGGCCTGCACCCGCCCGGCCGCTTCCAGCCCTGCGCCGCGCAGTGCGTTGCCACGCAGCAGCAGCGCCGATTTCTTGCCGTTGCCGAGCAGCGCCGCGATCTCGGCGATGGTCTCGGCCTCGACCCGCGCCGGACCGATGTCATCGAGCTTATTCGCGGGACGGCTGGCCGGGTCCCAGGCGACGTCGGCCGGAATGATCAGCGTGGCGATGCCGCCCGGCGCGCTGCGCGCCGCCTGCACCGCGCGCGCGGTATCGCCAGCCACCGTGCCGGGGCTGCGCGCTTCATGCAGCCAGGACGACACCGGCCGCGCGAAGCCGGCAAGGTCGGACGCCAGCGGCGCGTCATATTGCAGATGATAGGTGGCGTGATCGCCGACCAGATTGACGATCGGGCTCGCGGCGCGGCGCGCGTTGTGCAGATTGGCAAGGCCGTTGGCGAGGCCCGGCCCGAGATGCAGCAATGTCGCGGCCGGTTTGCCGGCGACCCGGCCAAAACCATCGGCCGCGCCGGTGGCGACGCCCTCGAACAGACACAGCACCGGGCGCAGGCCGCTGACCGAATCCAGCGCCGCGACAAAGTGCATTTCCGAAGTGCCGGGATTGGCGAAACAAACTTCGACGCCGCAATTCACCAAGGTCTGCACGACCGATTGCGCGCCATTGATTGCGTGGCCCACGCGAACGTCTCCTCAACTGCCTGGCCCGATCGCGGCGTCTGGCGACGTCCACCCCGGGCTTTGATTTGTTTAGCGCCGCATAGTGTCGGCGCCGCTGGTCGGCTGCAAGGAGGAAATAGCGCCACGGCGGTCGGCGATGGCGATGGCCGGAACCTGCACCAACTGGCCTAAGTCAGCGGTTCGTACCGCCAGACGAAATACGCCGCCCGGCGCGCTGGTCGGGTACGGCGCCCACCGCCTGCGGCGCTGACGCGTCGTAGCAATGACCGTCATGCCCGCGCTTGTCGCGGGTATCCACGTCTTGAGATCGCTGCAAAATCAAAAACGTCAATGGCCGGGACGAGCCCGGCCATGGCGTTCAGCGTGGTTGATATCAAGCGCGGTTGCTATCAGGCCGGCGCGTTCGATTTCACCAGCTTGTAGATCACCGAATCCATCAGCGCCTGGAACGAGGCATCGATGATATTGGGCGACACGCCGATGGTGGTCCAACGCTCACCAAGCTCGTCCTCGCTCTCGATCAGCACCCGAGTCACGGCCTCGGTGCCGCCATTGAGGATACGAACCCGGTAGTCCACCAGCTTCATGCCTTCGATATACTTCTGATACTTGCCGAGGTCCTTGCGCAGCGCGACGTCGAGCGCATTGACCGGGCCGTTGCCTTCGGCAGCCGAGATCAGCATCTCGCCATCGACATTGACCTTGACCACCGCCATCGCCACCGTGACGCGCACGCCATGGGAGTTGTAGCGCTGCTCGACATTGACGTCGAACTGCTCGACCCGGAAGAACTCCGGCACCTTGCCGAGCGTGCGCCGCGCCAACAGATCGAACGACGCATTGGCAGCCTCATAGGCGTAGCCGCCAGCCTCGCGCTCCTTCATCTCTTCGATCAGCCGCGTCAGGCGCGGATCGTCCTTCTCGAACACGATGTTGCTGCGCGATAGCGCCGCCAGCACGTTGGAGCGGCCGGCCTGATCGGACACCAGCACCTTGCGGTGATTGCCGACGCTTTCCGGCGACACATGCTCATAGGTCTGCGGATCCTTCAGCACCGCGGAGGCATGAATGCCGGTCTTGGTGACGAAGGCGCTCGAGCCGACATAGGGCGCGTGCGGATCGGGCACGCGGTTGAGAATGTTGTCGAGCGTGCGCGACACCTGCACCAGCGACGCCAGCTTTTCGTCGGGGATGCCGATCTCGAATTTGTCGGCAAATTCCTTCTTCAGCTTCAGCGTGGGGATCATCGAGCACAGATTGGCGTTGCCGCAGCGCTCGCCGAGGCCATTGAGCGTGCCCTGGATCTGGCGCGCACCGGCGCGCACCGCCGCCAGGGAATTGGCGACCGCCTGTTCGGTGTCGTTATGGGCATGGATGCCAACATGATCGCCGGGGATGTGCTTGACCACTTCGCGCACGATGGTCTCGACCTCGTGCGGCATGGTGCCGCCATTGGTGTCGCACAGCACCACCCAGCGCGCGCCGGATTCATAAGCGGTTTTCGCGCAGGACAGCGCGAATTGCGGGTTCTCCTTGTAGCCGTCGAAGAAGTGCTCGCAATCAACCAGCACTTCGCGCCCCTTGGCCTTGGCGGCGCCGACGCTGTCGCGGATCGAGGCGAGGTTTTCCTCGTTGGTGGTCTCAAGCGCGACGCGCACCTGATACTCAGACGACTTGGCCACGAAGCAGATCGCATCGGCCTTGGCTTCCAGCAGCATCGCAAGGCCCGGATCGTTCGACGCCGAACGGCCGGGACGGCGCGTCATACCGAATGCGGTGAAGGTCGCCGATTTCAGACCCTGCTCCTGCGAGAAGAATTCGGTGTCGCTGGGATTAGCGCCGGGATAGCCACCTTCGACGTAATCGATGCCGAGTTCGTCGAGCAGTTGCGCGATCAGCCGCTTGTCATGCAGCGTGAAATCGACGCCGTTGGTCTGGGCGCCGTCGCGCAGCGTGGTATCGAACAGATAGAGGCGTTCGCGGCTCATGGTGTCGCTCCTGCGGCTGGCGTCGCCAGCGTTTTCTGCATTGTGGTGTTGGCGAGCCATTCGCCGTTCAAGGAAACCGAATTGCGCTGCGTCGGGTTGTAGCCGCGCTTAGCGAAAAAGCTCTGCGCGGTGTCGCTGGCATCGACGGTCAGGCTGTTGGCGCCGCGGGCACCGGCGAGCTTTTCCAGCGCGTCGATCAGCGCGCTGGCAACGCCCTGCCCGACTGCGCCGGGGTGGACGTATAGCAGGTCGATCACATCGGCGCCCTTCAGCGAGGCGAACCCGACCGGCGCGCCTTGCAGCGTCGCAATCAGCGTGAGCTGTGAAGCGAGACGCTTGCCGAACGCGGCTTCGTCATCGATCGCCGCAGCCCAGGCTTCCTGCTGCGACTCGCTATAATCGTCGCCGGTCAGCTCCTTGATGCTGGCGGCGAAAATATTGGCCAGGATTTCGGTGTCGGCGGGCAGATAGGGCCGCAGCGCCGGCTTCGGCATCGACTGTCCCATCGCGCTCACCACAATCCGTAAAGTTTGAGCACCAGCGCGGTGGCGCCCGCCAGCAGCACGACCTTGATCGCGATGTAGTACAGCCAGTGTTTTGGGAATGGGGTGTCTGGACGCACGCTGCGTTTGTCTTCTGTCATGGCGATTGTCTCTCTTAACCCTCTCCCCCTGCGGGAGAGGGTGGCGGCGAGCGCAAGCGAGCCGCCGGGTGAGGGGGACCGCTCATGACGGTCACCAGATTTTCCAGAACCCCCTGCAGATTCTGCAGGACGTCGTTATTCCAATAACGGACGACTCTGAATTCGTTGCTGGCGAACCACTCGTCGCGCACCAGATCACGAGCACAGTCGGCGTGCTGGCCACCATCGACTTCGATGATCAGACGCAACTCGAAGCAGACGAAATCAGCCACGTAGGGGCCAATCGGGACCTGACGACGGAACTTATAGTTCTCAAACCTGCGATCCTTCAGCGCCAGCCACAGCTTGCGTTCAGCGTCTGTCATACGCGAACGAAGCTGCCGAGCGACCACGGTCGATCTCGCCCCCTCACCCGCCCCGCGCCTTCGGCGCAGGGCACCCTCTCCCGCAGGGGGAGAGGGTTGGCCCCTCTGCGGCGTCATCGCGCGATCTCCCAAAGAGCTGAGCGCAGCTGCGCGCGCGACGACATGGTGTTCCCGTCATTGCGAGCGCAGCGAAGCAATCCAGATCCAAGCGTGCATGGATTGCTTCGTCGCTGCGCTCCTCGCAATGACGAAGCAGCGGCTCGGACGCGCGCCGTCACACCACCCCAAAGGACGATGATCATCGCGCGATCTCCGTTCTTGCCGTCGCGGCATCGAACAAACTCTCGTGCGTCATTCCGGGATGCGCTGCGCCAGCAGCGCAGACCCGGAATCCCGAGACACCGAGATTCCGGGTTCGCACGCTTCGCGTGCGCCCCGGAATGACGCAGCGGATGGTGTCGGTCATCGCGCGATCTCCCAGGTGGTGACCGGCTTGCCGTCGGCGTCCTTGCCGTCCTTCAGCACCACGCCCATCGCGGCGAGTTCGTCGCGGATGCGGTCGGACTCCGCCCAGTTCTTGCTCGCTCGCGCGGCGGCACGGGCCTCCAACATCCCGTCGATCTTGTTGCGAAACTCGTCATCAACGGCGGTCTTGAACATGAACTCTTGCAGCGACTGATCCCAGCTCGAGCGCTGCAGGCCGAGAAAATCAGCGGCGCCGGCCAGCTTCTTGGCGGCCAGATAGTCGCCCGCGCGCGCGGCCTTGGCCCATTGATGCATCTCGGCGATCGCGCGCGAGAAATTGAGATCGTCAGCGAGCGGCGCGATCACCTCGTCCGGCGGCGGATAGGAGCCGGCGTCATTGGACAGGCCGTGCGGCGTCACCGCGTCATTCCACGACGCGATGTTGTCGAGCGATTCCTGCAGCGCGTGCGCGGTCCAGTCGATCGGCGAACGATAATGGGTTTTGAGCATGGTCAGGCGCAGCACCGCGCCGGGCCAAGAGCGGCCACCAAACTTGTCGGTCGCCAGCAGCTCGCGAATGGTGACGAAGTTGCCGAGGCTTTTCGACATCTTCTCGCCTTCGACCTGCAGAAAGCCATTGTGCATCCAGGTCTCGGCCATGCGCGGCGTATGGAACGCGCAGCATGATTGCGCCACCTCGTTCTCATGATGCGGAAACACCAGATCGATGCCGCCGCCATGAATATCGAAACGCTCGCCAAGATGCTTCCATGACATCGCCGAGCATTCGATGTGCCAGCCGGGCCGACCCTGGGTGCTGATCCCGCCCGGCGACGGCCAGGACGGCTCGCCCGGCTTGGACGGCTTCCACAGCACGAAGTCAGTGGCGTCGCGCTTATAGGGGGCGACATCGACACGCGCGCCGGCGATCATCTCATCGAGCGAGCGGTTGGCGAGCGTGCCATAGCGCGGCAAGCCGCCGTTTGCGGCATTCATCGCGCCCGGCGAGAACAGCACGTGGTCCTGCTCGACATAGGCAAAGCCGCCCGCGATCAGCTTTTCGATGATCGCGCGCATTTCATCGATATGTTCGGTGGCGCGCGGTTCGACCGTCGGCCGCAAGCAGCCGAGCGCATCGACGTCATCGTGAAACTGGCGCTCGGTCTGTTCGGTGACCTTGCGGATCGCCTCGTTCAGCGGCAGGCCGGGATAGTCGCGCGCGGCGCGGTCGTTGATCTTGTCATCGACGTCGGTGATGTTGCGCACATATTTGACGTGCTCGGCGCCGTACAGATGGCGCAGCAGCCTAAACAGCACGTCGAACACGATCACCGGCCGCGCATTGCCGATATGGGCGAAGTCGTAAACCGTGGGGCCGCACACATACATGCGGACCAGAGTCGGATCGAGCGGCGTGAACGCACGCTTCTCGCGGCTCAGCGTATCGTAGAGGCGCAATTCCATGGGTACCCGTCCCTGTGGCCGGGCGTCCAGTGATCTCGGGAGAGAAAAGACGGCCTCAGCCAGCGTTGAGCTAGCTCGTAATCTCGCGGATAATGCCGCAAATGGAGAAAAGACCGTGCATAACGGCACCATGGAACAGGTGGTGAATCCCGTCAAGTCCGCCAATAGCCGTGGGCGGGTGCGCCGGACCGGCACACGCGGGAACCAGGCTTCCTGCGACCGATTTCGGCCATGATCGGGTCCTAGATCGCTGGCTCTGCTCCATGGTTAATCATTCTTAACCGTTTGAGGTTTATGGAATGAGGGCCGTCGTCTCCCCCATTCCAGGTGCGCTATGAAATCGATTGCCACGCTTGCGTCGTTCGCCTGCCTGTTGTCCGCCCAGGTGGCGTTGGCCGACACCCGGGTTTTCATCATCCCGAATCTGTCCGACGGCTATGGCATCGACCAATGCTTGGCCAAGGGCGAGCGTTGCGGCTCATCGGCGGCGCGCTCCTATTGCCAGTCGCACGAATTCACCTCAGCGGTGTCCTATCGGCGCATCGATCCGGATGAAATCACCGGCTCGATTCCCGTGACCATGAGCTCCGCCTGTCCGCGCGGCAATTGCACGGACTTCCTCGCCATCACCTGCGAACGGTGAGCAGGGTTCGCCATACCGGCGCCTCGGAAACGACGTGACGATGCCCCGAGAAGCGGCTAGACCGGGTCGCGGCCCCGCCGAGACATGGTTGAAAATGTGATGCAATCTTCGATTCGCCAGACCCTTGCCTGCGCCCTGCTGCTGGGCGCTGCAACGTTCAGCCTCGCCGTGAGCGGCGAAGCACTGGCGCAGCAGGGATATCCGCCGCAGCAAGGCTATCCGCCCCAGCAAGGCTACCCGGCCCAAGCGCAGCAGGCGCCCGCCCCGGCCCCGAACCCGATGTGCGCGCGGCTGGAAGGCCAGCTTGCCAGCCTGGATCGCGGCGGCAGCGACCCCGCCAAGGCCGATCAGATTCGCCGCTTTGAGGAGGCCGCGGCCAAGCAGCAGGCGGAACTCGACCGGGTGACGACTCAGGCGCGGCGCATGGGCTGCGACAGCTCCGGCTTCTTCTCGCTGTTCAACAACCAGTCGGCAGATTGCGGCCCGGTCAACAACAAGATCCAGCAGATGCGCGCCAATCTCGATCAGATCACCAGCAGCCTGGAACGGCTGCGGGTCGGCGGCGGCGTCTCGGAGCGCGACAATCAGCGCCGCTCGGTGCTGCTGGCGCTGGCGCAGAATAATTGCGGCCCGCAATATGTCGCGGCGGCGCGCGCCGGTGGCACGTTCCTCGACAATATTTTCAGCGGCGGCGGCGGTCAGCCACTGCCGCCCCCGGCCGATTCCGGCTCGCCGTCCGGCACCTACCGGACGGTGTGCGTGCGCAGCTGCGACGGCTACTACTTCCCGATTTCGTTCGCGACCGTGCCATCGCGCTTTGCCGACGACGAACGGGCCTGCAAGAGCCTGTGCCCGGCCGCGGAAGCGACGCTGTTCACCTATCGCAATCCCGGCGAGGACATGAATCACGCGGTCTCGCTCAGCGGCCAGAGCTATACCTCGCAGCCGAATGCGTTCCGCTATCGCCAGGAATACAACGCCTCGTGCCAGTGCAAGGCCGCCGGGCAGACCTGGTCGGATGCGCTGAAGGCGATCGACGACAAGGCCTCGATCGAACAAGGCGACATCATCGTCACCGAGGAGCGCGCCAAGAAGATGTCGCAGCCGCTCAGCCGGCCGGCGCCGCAGAAGAAGGACGCTGCCGCGACCCCGCCGCCGGCCAATGGCGCGGCCAGCACGGGCGCGACCGGCACTACCGAGGACGGCAACAAGCAGATCCGTTCGGTCGGACCGACCTTCATCCCGGCGCGCTGATCAGCTAACTCGCGTTCAGAGTCATGATGCCCGCGCTCGCCGCGGGCATCGCCGTTTTAGAGGCTGCTTAACCCAACGGCGATTGATACCAACCACTCGGCACGTCATGGCCGGGCTCGTCCATCTACGACTCTGATCTTGCTACGATTTCAAGACGTGGATACCCGCGACAAGCGCGGGTATGACGATCATTGATACGACCCGATGGTATTAATCGTCGAAAGCCTCGACCGTCGGCCGGCCGATGCTGACCAATAGCGCCGGATCAGGCGTTGGCAGTGGATCGCCGGAATCGCGGAAGCGATTGGTGATCGGATAGCGGCGGTCGCGGCCAAAATTCTTCTGCGTCACCTTCACGCCCGGCGCCGCTTGGCGGCGCTTATATTCGGCGATGTTCAGCAAGCGATCGATCCGCGCCACCGTGTCGTGATCAAAGCCGGCGGCGACGATGTTGGCGAGCGGCTCCTCGCGCTCGACCAGCCGTTCGAGAATGGCGTCGAGAATGTCGTAAGGCGGCAGCGAGTCCTGGTCGGTCTGGTTTTCGCGCAGTTCTGCGGTCGGCGGCCGGGTGATGATGCTGGGCGGAATCACCTCGCCGATCGGCCCCAGCGCATCGGCCGGCTTCCAGTGGTTGCGCAGCTCCGACAGCCGGAACACCTCGGTCTTGTAGATGTCCTTGATCGGATTGAAGCCGCCATTCATGTCGCCATAGAGCGTGGCGTAGCCGACCGACATTTCCGACTTGTTGCCGGTGGTGACCACCATGGCGCCGGTCTTGTTGGAGATCGCCATCAGCAGCGTGCCGCGGGTGCGGGCCTGCAGATTCTCTTCGGTGATATCGCGCGCCAGCCCGGCGAATGGCCCGGCCAGAATCTCCTCAAAACCGTTCACCGCCTTGGCGATCGGCAGCACCTCATATTTGAAGCCGAGCGCGGCCGCGAGCCGCTGCGCATCATCGAGCGACACCTGCGCGGTGTAGCGGAACGGCAGCATCACGCCGCGCACCCGCTCGGCGCCGAGCGCATCGACCGCGATCGCCGCGCACAGCGCGGAATCAATGCCGCCGGAAATGCCGAGCAGCACGCCGGGAAAACCGTTCTTGCGCACATAGTCGCGCAGGCCGAGCACGCAGGCGGCGTAGTCGGCCTGATCGCCTTCCAGCACCGGCACCACCGCGCCGTCGCAGCGCCAGCCAGCATCGCCCCTGCGCCAGGTCAGCGTGGTGACGCTTTCCTGAAAGCACGGTAATTGCGCCGCCAGCGAGCGATCGGCGTTGAGCACGAACGACGCGCCATCGAACACCAGATCATCCTGGCCACCGACCTGATTGAGATAGACCAGCGGCAGATCGCTTTCCGTGACCCGCGCCACCTGCACGGCGATGCGCACATCATGCTTGCCGCGCGCATAGGGCGAGCCGTTCGGCACGATCAGGATTTCCGCGCCGGTTTCGGCCAAGCACTCGACCACGTTCTCGTAGTCGGCGCTTTCTTCCATCCAGGTGTCTTCGCAGATCGGCACGCCGACCCGCACGCCGCGAATGGTGACCGGCCCGGCCACCGGGCCGCGCGCAAACACCCGCTTCTCGTCGAACACGCCGTAATTAGGCAGATTGACCTTGTAGCGGATCGCGGCGATCCGGCCGGCATCGAGCAGCGCGCAGGCATTGTAGAGCTTGCCGTCATCGACCCAGGGCGTGCCGATCAGCAGCGCCGGTCCGCCATCGGCGGTCTCGCGCGCCAATTGCTCGACCGCGGCGCGGCACGCCGCCTGAAAGGCCGGCTTCAGCACCAGATCTTCCGGCGGATAGCCGGACATGAACAGCTCGGGAAACACGACCAGATCGGCCCCGGCCGCCTGCGCCTGTGCGCGCGCGGCGCGCGCCTTGGCGGCGTTGCCGGCGATGTCGCCGACCGTCGGATTGAGTTGGGCCAGAGTGACGGTGAAAGTAGCAGCTTCAGTCATGTGATGACTTACCTTGGCACGCGCGGCGGGATGAGCTCAGATCATCCCGATCCGTTCAGCAATCGCAAACAGCCAGACCGCGCCAGCGAGCAGCAGCGCCACGCCGACCGCAGCCGAGCCCATGTCCTTGACGCGGCCGATCTGCGGGTCCTGCTCGGTGGTGAGACGGTCGGCCAGCTTTTCGATGGCGGTGTTGAGCAGCTCGACCACCATCACCAGCAGCACCACGCCGATCAGCTCGATGCTGCGCATTGCGGTGGCGCCGATCACAAAGGCCAGCGGCACGGCCAGCGCCAGTGCCACCACCTCCTCGCGAAACGCCTGCTCCGACCGGAAGGCGAAGGTCAGGCCGTTACGCGAGTTGATCGTCGCCCGCCACAAGCGCCGCAAGTCACAGACCTGCGGCGGCGGGCATCGGGCTGGTCTTGCCGGCGCGGCCTTGCTTCAACAGCTCCGCAATCAGGAACGCCATGTCGATCGACTGCTCGGCATTGAGCCGCGGATCGCAGGCGGTGTGATAGCGGTTGTTGAGGTCTTCGTCGGTGATGGCGCGGGCGCCGCCGATGCATTCGGTGACGTCCTGGCCGGTCATCTCCAGATGCACGCCGCCGGGATGGGTGCCCTCGGCACCGTGAATGCTGAAGAACGACTTCACTTCCGACAGGATGCGGTCGAACGGCCGGGTCTTGTAGCCGGTGGTCGACGAGATGGTGTTGCCATGCATCGGATCGCACGACCACACCACCGCCCGGCCCTCGCGCTGCACGGCGCGGATCATCGCCGGCAGATGATCGCCGATCTTCTCGGCGCCAAAGCGGCTGATCAGCGTCAGACGGCCGGGCTCGTTGTCCGGGTTGAGAATATCGATCAGCTTGAGCAGTTCATCGGTCTTGAGCGACGGACCGCACTTCAAACCGATCGGGTTCTTGATGCCGCGGAAGTACTCGATATGGCCGTGATCGAGCTGGCGGGTGCGATCGCCGATCCACAGCATGTGGCCCGAGGTCGCGTACCAGTCGCCCGTGGTGGAATCGATCCGGGTAAAGGCCTGCTCATAGCCGAGCAGCAGCGCTTCATGGCTGGTGAAGATCTCGGTCGAGCGCAGTTCCGGATGGCTCTCCAGATTGAGGCCGCAGGCGCGCATGAAATTGAGCGCGTCCGAAATGCGGTCCGCCAATTCCTTGTAGCGACGCGACTGCTGCGAATCCTTCAGGAAACCGAGCATCCACTGATGCACGCTGCCGAGATTGGCATAGCCGCCGGTGGCGAAGGCGCGCAGCAGATTCAGCGTCGCCGCCGACTGGCGATAGGCCATCAGCTGTCGATGCGGATCGGGGGTGCGCGCTTCGACCGTGAAGCCGATGTCATTGACGATGTCGCCGCGATAGCTCGGCAGCTCGACGCCGTCGCGCTTTTCGAACGGCGAGGAGCGCGGCTTGGCGAACTGCCCGGCAATGCGGCCGACCTTCACCACCGGCACCGCGCCGGCATAGGTCATCACCACCGCCATCTGCAGCAGCACGCGGAAGAAGTCGCGGATGTTGTTGGCGCCGTGTTCGGCGAAGCTCTCGGCGCAGTCGCCGCCTTGCAGCAGGAACGCCTCGCCGGCGCATACCCGCGCCAGCTCCTTTTTCAGGTTGCGCGCTTCGCCTGCAAAAACCAGCGGTGGGAAGCTCGCCAGCTGCGCCTCGACCTCCCCCAGATGCTTGAGATCCGGATAGTCGGGCATCTGCTGCACCGGCTTGCTGCGCCAACTGTCGGGTGTCCACCGCTCGGACATGGTCAACTCCTGAGGGAAAACGGGGGTTAGGCTCCCGGCGGAGGCCGGTATATACACAGGCTTCCGGCCCACCGCTAGTTGGAAATCATGAGCAACACCCAAGCTCTTGCGGTCAAAGCCGAATTCGCATTTGCTGCAACCGTTTTGGAACGCCCCGGAAATCGCTGGCATGGCTGCGCTAGACGACGTCTTTAGCGACGACATCACATTCCCGGCGACCGACGGGTTTGCGCTGGCGGCGACGCTCTATTTGCCGCTTGGGGCCAGGCGCAATGCGGTGCTGATCAATTCGGCGACCGCGGTGCCGCGCAAAATTTATCGCGGTTTTGCCAGCTATCTGGCGCGGCGCGGTAGCGCAGTGCTGACTTATGACTATCGCGGTATTGGCGGTTCACGGCCGCCGCCGCCGCGCGGCAGCGACCGGGCGCCCTCTTTGGCGCGGTTCGAGGCCACCATGGCCGACTGGGCGGCCAAGGACGTCACCGCCGCGGTGACCTGGATGCGCGAGCGCTACGACACGCTGCCGCTGCGCTATGTCGGGCACTCATTCGGCGGCCAGGCGCTCGGGCTGTTGCCCAATAATCATGAGATTTCTCGGGCGCTGCTGGTCGCCGCCCAGGCCGGCAGCTGGAAGCTGATCGCCCATCCCGAGCGCTACCGGGTGGCGCTGCTGCTCAACGTGCTCGGCGTGCCGCTGACCCATCTGTTCGGCTACGCCCCCGGCCGGATCGGGCTTGGCGAGGACCTGCCCAAGGGTGTGTTTCTGCAGTGGGTCGATTGGGTGATGCGCGAGCGCTACATGTTCGACGACAAGAGCCTGGTGGCGCTGGCGAATTTTCCATTCTACCGCGGCGCGCTGCGCGCGCTGTGCTTCACCGACGACCCGTGGGCGACCCGGCCGGCGGTCGAGATGCTGTGCGCCGGATTCGAATCAGTCCGGCCCGAGATCATCAGCATCGCCCCGGAAGATACCGACGCCGACGCGATCGGCCATTTCGGCTTTTTCCGCCCCGAACACCGCGATACCTTGTGGCGCGCCGCCGCCGAATGGCTGGAAGATCAGAACTAACGGGGATAGCGGCCCGCTACTCGGCCGCCTCACGGACATGGCGCACGGTCGGGCTGCGCATCGTCACCAGCTCCTCGGCCGCGGTCGGATGCAGCGCCATGGTGGCGTCGAAATCGGCCTTGGTGGCCTTCATCTTCACGGCAATGGCGACCACCTGCACCAGCTCGGCGGCTTCCGGGCCGACGATATGGCAGCCGACCACCCGGTCGGTCGTGCCATCGACCACCAGTTTCATCAGCACCCGGGTGTCGCGGCCGGACAGCGTCACCTTCATCGGCCGGAACGAGGTCTTGTAGATATCGACGCGGCTGTACTGCGCGCGCGCCTCGGCCTCGGTCAGGCCCACCGTGCCGACTTCGGGCTGCGAGAATACCGCGGTCGGGATGTCGGCGTAATCGACCGTGACCGAGCGCCCGCCGAACACGGTGTCGGCGAAGGCGTGGCCCTCGCGGATCGCCACCGGCGTCAGGTTGAAGCGATGGGTGACATCGCCGATCGCGTAGATATGCGGCACCGAGGTGCGCGAAAATCCATCGACCAGCACGCCGCCATTGCTGGGATCGATCGCCACACCGGCCTTTTCCAGGCCGAGATTGGCGACATTGGGATGGCGGCCGATCGCGAACATCACCTGATCGGAGGCCACGCTCGAACCGTTCGACAGATGCGAGGTGTATTCCTCGCCATGCTTGTCGATCGCGGCCACGGTGCAGCCGGTCAAAATGGTGATGCCAGCCTTTTCCATCTCGGCGCGGACATGGGCGCGCACGTCATCGTCAAAGCCGCGCAGCACGTTCTCGCCGCGATAGACCAGCGTCACGTCGCTGCCGAGCCCGGCGAAGATGCAAGCGAATTCCAGCGCGATATAGCCGCCGCCCTGGATCACGATCCGCTTCGGCTGCTGCGGCAGATGAAAAACCTCGTTCGAGGAGATCACATGCTCGATGCCGGGAATGGCAGGGCCATGGTTGGGCGCGCCGCCGGTGGCGATCAGCACGGTGCGGGCACGCACGGTCTCGCCCGAGCTGAGCCGCAGCGTGTGCGGGTCTTCAAACACCGCGCGCGACCGGACGATCTTGGCGCCGGACTTTTCGACATTGGCCGCATAGACCGCCTCGAGCCGAGCGATCTCGCGATCCTTATTGGCAATCAGCGTCGCCCAATCGAACGACGCCTGCGGGATGCGCCAGCCGAAGCCGGCGGCATCCTGCAATTCGTGGTGTACGTGCGAGGCGTACACCATCAGCTTCTTGGGCACGCAGCCGCGAATCACGCAGGTGCCGCCGAACCGATATTCTTCCGCCACCATCACCCGGGCGCCATGGCCGGCAGCGATGCGCGCGGCGCGCACACCGCCCGAACCGCCGCCGATTACGAACAGATCGACATCGAAATCGGTCATTCGACCTTGGCTCCCGTTTGACTGCGGCGTCGCGGTTAGATTTCCTTGCCGCGCTTGCGCATCTCGGCGCGGAACTTGCCGTTGACTTCCTCGGCAAAGCTCTGCGCCCACTGGTTCATGTACTGCATGCTGGCGGCAATCGACTTCGGCTCCTGCGCGAGCAGCTTTTGGCCGAGCGGCGACTTGTAGAAGGTCACGAGGTCCTTCAGCTCCTGCTCGGTGAAGTCGTTGGCATAGATCTTCGCCATCTGCTCGGCGATTTCCTTCTCGCGGCCGGCGGTCTCCTTGGCCACCACCAGCGCGACCTCGTTGAGGTCCTTCTGGTAGTTGAGATTGGTCTGGATCAGGGTGTCCTTGGTGCGCTGTACGATGTTGGGCACCGCGTTGGAGAACATCGCGCTGACGTTCTTCATCGCCAGGATTTCGCGCGCCGCCGCCATGGCCGCCGGCGTACCGGGCTTCAACTGGGCCGGCTGCTGCGCGGCCACGGTCGTCATCGACACGCCGAGCGCAATGCCGGCAGCAAGCACGATGTTAGCGATAGTCCTCATTTCGATTCTCCAGAAACGCGGCCGGATGACCGCTCGATGATGCGGATTCCTTGCGGGCTGGCCAGCACCGCCGAGCTTGCAAGGCCGATGAATAAGCCGTGTTCAACCACACCGGGAATAAAGCTCAGCGTGGCAGCGAGGCGGGTGGGGTCAGGAATCCGTCCCAGATGGGCGTCGATGATCCAGTGGCCGCCATCGGTGACGAAAGCATGGCCATCCTTGCCGCTGCGCAGCTTCAATTCACCGGAAATCCCGCAGCTGGCAATGGCGCGCTCGATGGCGTGCCGGGTGGCTGCCAGGCCAAACGGAATCACTTCGATCGGCAGCGGGAAACGGCCGAGCGTCTCGACCAGCTTGCTGTCATCGGCAATCACGATCATGCGATCGGACGCCGCCGCAACGATCTTCTCGCGCAGCAAGGCACCGCCACCGCCCTTGATCAGATTGAGTGCGCCGTCGATTTCATCGGCGCCGTCCACGGTGATGTCGAGCCGATCGATCTCATCGAGCGTGGTGAGCGGAATACCGCAGCGCTCGGCATCGGCGCGGGTCACTTCCGAGGTCGGCACCCCGACCACCTGCAGCCCGGCACGCACCTTGGCACCGAGCAATTCGACGAAGTGTTTTGCGGTCGATCCCGTGCCCAACCCCAATTTCATACCATCGCGGACCTGCTCCAGGGCCGTTGCGGCGGCTTGTCGCTTCAAATCATCCGGACTCATCAGATAGGCTCACCCCTCGGGATCGCGGCAGCAATTGCAGCGATCGATATGCGCGCCTTATCTAGCGTCGATTGCCGGTGGCGAACAGGGCGGAAAAAACGCCGGCAACGACCCAAGGACGGTTGCGCAAACGCACAGGGAGCGCTAGCGATTAAGAATGACATCCTCTCGCATTATCGTTTTCGATCTCGATGGCACCCTGGTCGATACGGCACCCGACCTCGTCAACGCCCTCAATTACATCCTGGTCCGTGAAGGCATGCCCGCCGTGCCGATGGCCGCGGCGCGCAATATGATCGGCGCCGGGGTTCGCAAGCTGATCGAGCGGGGCCTGGAAGTGGACGGCCGCAACGCCAGCGTGGCCGACATCACCCGGCTCACCAACGATTTTATCGAGTATTACTCGGCCCATATCGCCGACGAATCGCGGCCGTTCGAGGGGCTGGAAACGGCGCTCGATACCCTCGCCACGCAGGGCTATCGGTTCGCGGTCTGCACCAACAAGCTGGAATGGCTGTCGAAGCTGCTGCTCGACCGGCTCGACATGACCTCGCGCTTTGCGGCGATCTGCGGCGGCGACACCTTTGGCGTCTCCAAGCCCGACCCGGTGATCCTGCGCCAGACCGTGGCGCGCGCCGGCGCTGATCTGACGCAGGCGATCATGGTCGGCGACGCCGGACCGGATGTCGGCGTGGCGCGCCGCGCTGGTATCCCTGTAATTGGCGTCGAGTTCGGTTATACCGACGTGCCGATCGCGGAACTCAATCCCGACCGGCTGATCGGCCATTACAGCCAGTTGCCCGACACCGTTGCCAACCTGATGGAAAGCCGGCAGAGCGCCTGATACCGCTGGTTTGGCCCACCCGGACGTGGTTAACCAAAGATTAACGTATGCAACCGTGTCGGTTGCATGGGGACGGCGTCGCCCGTAAGTTCCTCGGCGGGACTGTGGCGCGAAGCCGCATCAGAATTGGCAGAAATAACATGCGTAGAGTTTTCGTGATCGCAGCGGCGAGCTTGAGCTTGGCTGGCTGTTCGTCAATGTCGTTGGACGCGTTCAAATCGGCGCCGCCAACCGTGACGGTGCAACTCGACTCGGTGCCCTCGGGTGCTGAGGCCGTCACCTCGGTCGGCCCGAGCTGTAAGACGCCGTGCCAGGTGACCGTGCCGGCCAACGGCAACTTCACCGTCACCTTCTCGATGAACAAGTATCAGAGCGCGACGGTGCCGGTGCAGGTCACCACCACGGCGGGCGACTTCACCTCGCCGCCGGTCACCTCGGCCGACCCGAACCCGGTGCTGGCCGAGCTGCAGGCCGCGACCCCGGCCAAGAAGTCGAAGCCGGTGCGCAAGCGCAAGCCGAAGCCGGCCGCCGAGGCCCCGGCCGCCGCCGAGCCGGCCGAATCCTCGCCGTTCCCCGATCCGGCGGCGACGCGCTGATCAAGTCCGCGGCACCGCACAATCATGCTTGATTGTGCGGGACCGCGCTGGCGCTTACATTGTCCTTCACGCCGCCATTTGAACGGCGACCGGGAGGACTTGTTTGGACGATGGGAGCCGCGCTGAACCCACCCGCTGCCACGCCCATGATCGACCGCTTTGGCCGATCGATCAGTTATTTGCGGCTGTCGATCACTGACCGCTGCGACCTGCGCTGCGTGTACTGCATGTCCGAGGACATGACCTTCCTGCCGCGCGCCGACCTGCTCACTTACGAAGAACTCGACCGGCTCTGTGCCGCCTTCATCCAGAAAGGCGTGCGCAAACTGCGCCTCACCGGCGGCGAACCACTGGTCCGGCGCAATGTGATGTCGCTGCTGCGGCTGCTGTCGCGCCATCTGCATAGCGGCGGCCTTGATGAGTTGACGCTCACCACCAACGGCCTGCAATTGCAGCGCTACGCGGCCGAACTGCGCGACTGCGGCATTCAGCGCATCAATGTGTCGCTTGATACGCTCGATCCCGACAAATTCCGCGCCGTCACCCGCTGGGGCGATCTTGGCCGGGTGCTGGCCGGTATCACCGCCGCGCGCGATGCCGGCCTCGCCGTCAAGATCAATACCGTGGTGCTCAAAGACCTCAACGAGGACGAGATCCCTCGCCTGCTCGATTGGGCGCATGGCCACGGCATGACTTTGACGCTGATCGAAGTGATGCCGATGGGCGATGTTGGCACAGGCCGCATCGACCAATACGTGCCGCTGTCGCTGGTACGCAACCGTCTCGCGCAGCGCTACACGCTCAGCGAACTCGACGAGCGCAGCGGCGGCCCCGCGCGCTATCTGCGGGTTCAGGAGACCGGCGGCAAGCTCGGCCTGATCACGCCGATGACCCATAATTTCTGTGAATCCTGCAACCGGGTTCGGATCACCTGCACCGGCACACTTCATACTTGTCTCGGCCAGGACGACGCCTGTGATCTACGCAGCCCACTGCGCGCGTCGGCCGACGACCGCCTGTTGCTGGAAGCCATTGATCGCGCGATCGACGCGAAGCCCAAAGGACATGATTTCATCATCGACAGGCGCAGCGACCGGCCGAGCGTCGGCCGGCATATGAGCGTCACGGGAGGATGAAAACAGCAGCGGATCAGCGCGCGCGGTACACGTCGTCGCGGCTGCTGAACGCCCTGCTTTTTCCGATTGACGTTGCATTAGTCCGCTGAAATTGTGCCGCGATCTCTCCCAGCCTCGGCTGACGGCGGCTTAGAGCTCGGGGACCACCAGCAGCAACCGGGAGAAGAGTCCGTGCGAAGCTTACTTGCACTCAGTCGAGCGATCGACGCCGTCAACAGCGTCATCGGGCGCTGGATATCCTGGTTGATCCTGATCGCCGTGGTGATCTCCGCGACCAACGCGGTGGTCCGCAAAACGCTCGACCTCTCTTCCAATCTCTATCTGGAATTGCAGTGGGTGCTGTTCAGCGTGGTGTTCCTGATGTGCTCGCCCTGGACGCTGCTCAACAACGAGCACATCCGGATCGACATCATCAACCACGCATTGCCGCTCAAGCTGCGCGGCTGGATCGACATGATCGGCCACGTGTTCTTCCTGCTGCCGTTCGCCGTGATCATGCTGTGGTGGTCGATCCCGTTTTTCCTCAGTTCCTGGCATCAGAACGAACAATCGTTCAGCGCTGGCGGCCTGCCGCAATGGCCGGCCAAGTCGCTGATCATGGTGGCCTGCGTGCTGCTGATCATCCAGGCGATTTCCGAGATCATCAAACGCGCCGCCATGCTGATGGGGCGCATCCCGGACTCGAACGCGTCCGCAGCCGGCTCGCACCACTCTGCCGAGATCGAAGCCGAGCGGCTGATGGCCACTGTCATAACCGGCGACAAGCGATAAGCGCGGTCATCCAAGAGGGGCAATAGACAATGACCGCGATGTTCATCCACTACATGGCGCCGATTATGTTCGTGTCGCTGGTGGTGTTTCTGCTGCTTGGCTATCCGGTGGCGTTTTCGCTGGCTGCGAACGGCCTGATCTTCGCCTTCATCGGCATCGAACTCGGACTGTTCCGCCCGGACTTTTTGCAGGCGCTGCCCGAACGCGTCTACGGCGTGATGAATAACGACACGCTGCTGGCGATTCCATTCTTCACCTTCATGGGGCTGGTGCTGGAAAGATCCGGCATGGCCGAGGACCTGCTGGAAACCATCGGCCAACTATTCGGCTCGGTGCGTGGCGGCATCGCCTATGCGGTGGTGTTCGTCGGCGCGCTGCTGGCCGCTACCACCGGCGTGGTCGCGGCCTCGGTGATCTCGATGGGCCTGATCTCGCTGCCGATCATGCTGCGCTACGGCTATGACCGGCGCATCGCGTCGGGCGTGATCGCGGCCTCCGGCACCCTCGCCCAGATCATCCCGCCCTCGCTGGTGCTGATCGTGATGGCCGACCAGCTCGGCCGTTCGGTGGGCGACATGTATGAAGGCGCCTTCATCCCCGGCATCGTGCTGGCGCTGCTCTACGCCGGCTACATCTTCCTGATGACCATTATTGCGCCGAAGTCGGTGCCCGGCCTGCCGCTGGAAGCCCAGACCCTGCGCGAGCCGGAGACGGCGCGCAGCCCGCTGATCCTGCCGCTCGCCGCGCTCACCGCCGCCGGCGCTGGCTATCTGCTCGTGGTGCATCTGCGGCTGTTCGACTGGACGGCACCGTTCTTTGCCACGGTTGGCGCCAGCGAACTGGTGATGCACGGCATCTGGTTCTTCCTGGTGCTCGGCATCATGACCAAGCCGTTCGTCGGCATGATCCGGATGATGACGATTTCGCTGTTCCTGGTGCTGGCGGCGGCGACCGCGCTCGCGATGGTGCTGATGTCCTACACCGAGGTGAAGTCCGGCGCCGACTATGTGGTGCTGACCATGTCGGTGACGGTGGCGCTGTGCTTTGGCGCCGCGGTGATCAACCGCGTGCTCAAGCTCAAGCTGCTGTCCAAGCTTGCCGAGCAGGTGGTGTTCGTGATGGTGCCGCCGCTCGGCCTGATCTTCCTGGTGCTCGGCACCATCTTCATCGGCGTCGCCACGCCGACCGAAGGCGGCGCCATGGGGGCCGCTGGCGCCATGCTGCTGGCGGCGATGAAGCGCCGCCTGACCTTCAACCTGACCAAGCAGGCGGTGGAGTCGACCGCCAAGCTGGCGGCGTTCGTGATCTTCATCCTGATCGGCGCCCGGGTGTTCTCGCTCACCTTCTATGGCGTGAACGGCCATCGCTGGGTCGAAGAACTGCTGGTGTCGATGCCCGGCGGCCAGCTCGGCTTCCTTCTGTTCGTCAACGCCTTCGTGTTCGTGCTGGCGTTCTTCCTCGACTTCTTCGAGCTGGCGTTCATCGTGATCCCGCTGCTTGGCCCCGCGGCCGAAAAGCTCGGCATCGATCTCGTCTGGTTCGGCGTCATGCTCGCGGTCAATATCCAGACCTCGTTCATGCATCCGCCGTTCGGCTTTGCGCTGTTCTTCCTGAGATCGGTGGCACCCAAAGTGCCCTATATCGACAGGATCAGCGGCAAAACCATGCAGCCCGTCACCACCGGCCAGATCTATTGGGGCGCGGTGCCGTTCGTGATCATCCAGCTGGTCATGGTGGTGCTGGTGATCGCATTCCCGTCGATGGTGATGCACTACAAGGGCGCAGCCAGCAACGTCGATCCCTCCAAGGTCAATATCGACATCCCGCAGATCGAGATGCCGCAGATCGACCTCGGCCCGCCAAAATTCTGACGGGTACGTCACGGCGCGCTCTACGTCAGTGCGAGCGAAGCGAAGCAAACCAGATCGCACAAAGCTGGATTGCTTCGTCGCGTAGCCTGTGCCCGGACGGCGCAAAGCGCCGATCCGGGTGCTCCTCGCACTGACGGCAGCTTGAAACCAAGCCGCAGACAACAAAAAGCCCGGCCTTCGCAAGAAGGCCGGGCTTTGTTTTAGATATCATACCATCGGGCCCCACCAATGACCGTCATACCCGCGCTTGTCGCGGGTATCCACGTCTTGAAATCGTATCAAGATCAAAGGCGTGGATGGGGGGGGGGGGCC
>KI632513.1:1868020-2018044 GCA_000504425.1 Rhodopseudomonas palustris JSC-3b
TGCGGATAGGTTGGTATCAATCGCCGTTGGTATCAGCTCGATCAGCCGCGGGTGCGCGAGCGGATCTGGAAGCTGTCATAGGTGTATTCGCCGACCTGCCACCACAGATACTGGTCGGACCGATAGGCCTGCATCGCGTCGATCGCCTTCTTGAACTCGGCGTTCTTCTCCGAGATCTCGCTCCACAGCTGATTGGTCGCCTTCAGGCAGGCATCGAGGATTTCGTTGGAGAACGGCCGCAGCTGGGTGCCGCCGGCGACCAGACGCTTCAACGCCGGCGGGTTCTGCATGTCATAGCGCGCCTGCATCCAGCTGTTGGTGGCCTGCGCGGCGTTCATCAGCACCGACTGATAGCTCTTGGGCAGCGAGTTGAACTTTTCAAGATTGGTGAAGGCGTGCACGGTCGGGCCGCCTTCCCAGAAACCCGGATAGTAGTAGTACTTCGCCACTTTCTGGAAGCCGAGCTTCTCGTCATCATAGGGGCCGACCCACTCGGCGGCGTCGATGGTGCCCTTTTCCAGCGCCGGATAAACGTCGCCGCCGGCGATCTGCTGCGGCACCACGCCGACCTTCTGCAGCACCTGGCCGGCAATGCCGCCGATCCGCATCTTGAGGCCGGACATATCGGCCACGGTCTTGATCTCCTTGCGGAACCAGCCGCCCATCTGGACGCCGGTGTTGCCGCACGGAAAGCCGATCACGCCATACTTCTTGAAAAACTCGTTGGCGAGCTCATTGCCGCCGCCCTGATACAGCCAGGAATTCTGCTGCCGGGCGTTGAGGCCGAACGGCACCGCCGCGAACACCGCAAAAGTCGGGTCCTTGCCGACATAGTAGTAGGAAACGGTGTGGCTCATTTCCACGGTGCCATTGGAGGTGGCATCGAGCGCCTGCAGGCCGGGAACGATTTCGCCCGCCGAGAACACCTGAATCTGGAACTTGTTGTCGGTCATTTCGGCGACCTGCTTGGCGAGGTACTCGCCGCCGCCATAGATGGTGTCGAGCGATTTCGGGAAGCTCGAAGCCAGCCGCCACTTCACTTCCGGCGATGATTGCGCGATTGCCGGAGACGCCACTGCAGCTACTGCAGCGCCCGTTGCAGACACTTTCAAAAAGTCACGACGTTTCATCGAGCCATCTCCTTGTTTCCGTTCCGGCGTTCCCGGGCTTCCTCATGCGGCGTTGATCGGCAACATCTATAACGCGGCCAATCGCACGGCGACTGGTCTGTACCATGGATGAACGGCCGCAGAAAACGCGGCAATCGTTCCACCTCACAGCCATACAACCAAAGTCGAGGCAGGTTCTGCAACACCTGCCAGCCTGTGCGAGGGATGTGAGCGGCCGCTCACGTCACAAGGCGGCGCCGCAGAGCCGGCCGCGGAGGGGCGGTTCTGCGTCGCTCAAGGCACCCTTTGCTCAGCGCGCGTCACCTGGCCGCAACTGATCGAGCAGTTGCACGGCAATGGCGCGGTAAGCCATGGCGTGCACGCCTTGCGGATCGCTGACCATCACCGGCGTGCCAGCGTCGGAAGTCGCGCGGATATCCATATGCAGCGGGATTTCGCCAAGGAACGGCACGCCGAGCCGCTCGGCTTCATCGCGGGCGCCGCCATGGCCAAAGATGTCGGAGCGCGTTCCGCAATGCGGACATTGGAAATAGCTCATGTTCTCGACAATGCCGAGCACCGGGACCTCGACCTTGGTGAACATCGCGAGGCCACGGCGCGCGTCGATCAGCGCCAGGTCCTGCGGCGTCGAGACGATCACCGCGCCGCGCAGCGGCACGGTCTGCGCCAGCGTCAGCTGGGCATCGCCGGTGCCGGGCGGCATATCGACCACCAGCACGTCAAGCTCGCCCCACGCGACATCGCGCAGCATCTGCGTCATCGCCGACACCACCATTGGCGCGCGCCACACCACCGGGCTGTCCGGATCGATCAGGAAGCCGATCGACATCACCGCCAGTCCGAATTTGGCCAGCGGCACCATGCGGCGATCATCATCCAATTCCGGCCGCGCGCTGGTGCCGATCAGCTTCGGAACCGACGGGCCGTAAATGTCGGCATCGAGCAGCCCGACCCGCAGGCCGAGTTCGCGCAGGCCGAGCGCCAGATTGATCGCGGTGGTGGATTTGCCGACGCCGCCCTTGCCGGATGCGACCGCAATCACCGCGGCCACGCCGGGAATGGCGGCTTGGCGCGACATCGGCGACGGCGCGCCCGCGCCGGGCGGCCGATGGCTGCTGGCCGGCGCCACGCCAGAACGCGGCTGCGCCGGCGCGGCGCCGGCTTGACGCTCCGCCGTCAGCGCCACCATCACCGCGGCAACGCCGGGCATGGCTCGCACGGCAGCCTCGGCCTGCGCGCGCACCGGCTCCCAGGCCTTGACCTCGCCGGCATCGACATTGATCGCGAAATAGACCTTGTCCTTGACGATGGTAATCGCCGACAGCACACCGGCTTCGGTGAGCGCGCCGCCGCGCGGCGACGGCAGTTTGGACAGGCTTTCGATGATCTGCTGTTGCGTTACGCTCACGATGTTCTCCTGCAGCACCGGCACGCCAGCTTCGCGTTGACGCATTTGCGGGATGAGTGGTCAGAACCGTGCCACTCGGCCGCGGTTCGGCCGGCAAGAGGACCTTGCCGTCGGTTTGGCCGGGTTTATGCTGTCGCGCCCAGCTCCGCAACGGGCTCGCGGCCGTCGCAGGCCGCGAAGTTCAGCCTCCCCTCGCCCACAATTCAGGATCGATCGCATGGCGAAAGTCGCTTTTCTTGGTCTCGGCGTCATGGGTTTTCCCATGGCTGGCCATCTCGTCGTTAAGGGCGGCCACGAGGTCACGGTGTACAACCGCACGGCGGCCAAGGCGCAGGCATGGGCCGACAAGTTCGGCGGCCGGACCGCGCCGACGCCGCGCGAGGCTGCCGCCGGTCAGGATTTTGTGATGGCCTGCGTCGGCAATGACGACGATCTGCGCGCGGTCACGATCGGCGCCGATGGCGCGTTTGCGGCGATGTCGCCGGACGCGATCTTTATCGATCACACCACCGCCTCGGCCGAGGTCGCGCGTGAACTCGACGCCGCGGCGCGCCAGCGCGGCTTTCACTTTGTCGATGCCCCGGTGTCGGGCGGTCAGGCCGGCGCCGAAAACGGCGTGCTGACCGTGATGTGCGGCGGCGACGAGGCGGCCTATGCGCGCGCGGAAGCGGTGATCGCCAGCTATGCGCGGATGTGCAAGCGGCTCGGCCCGGCCGGCGCCGGCCAGCTCACCAAGATGGTCAACCAGATTTGCATCGCCGGGCTGGTCGAAGGGCTGTCGGAAGCCATTCACTTTGCCAAGAAGGCCGGGCTCGACGTCAACGCTGTCATTGAGACGATCTCGAAGGGCGCGGCGCAGTCCTGGCAGATGGAGAACCGCCACAAAACCATGGCAGAAGGCCGCTTCGATTTCGGCTTTGCGGTCGAATGGATGCGCAAGGACCTGGCGATCTGCATCGCCGAAGCGCGCCGCAATGGCGCCAGCCTGCCGGTCACCAGCCTGGTCGATGCCTTTTACGCCGAGGTCGAGGCGATGGGCGGCAAGCGCTGGGATACGTCCAGCCTGATCGCCCGGCTGGAGCGCTGATCAATACAACGTCCGCGGGCGTTCGCCGCGCGTAGTTTTAGGCAGTTGTTAACCGGAATGGCGTCCCTTCTAAGGCGTCCTTAACGATTTCTGACTGAAACTGCCAAAAGCTCGCGCGCGTCTGCGCAGGAATTGTATTGGTTGATGAGCACCTCCGCGGACAGGCCAGAAGTCGTTCAAATCCCGGCTGAAACTCCGGCCGCGTCACCGGCGCGCACCCGGCGCGCCGCAGCGCAGCGCGTGCGCGAGGCACGCGACCGGCTGACCTCGACCAGTGGCACGCGGCCGGCCTTCGATCACGAGCTGCTGCGACAATACGCCCAGACACGGCAATCGGCGTCGCTGGTGGTGGTGCTGCTGGTGGTCGGCACCGGCCTGTTGTTTGCGATCTGGATGCAGCCGATGGCCGCGGCGATGTGGACCTGCGGCATGATCTGCATCCATGCCGTGATCATCCGGAACTGCAATCGCTTCCTGGCCGAGCCGCAATCGCCGCCAGCCACCCGCCGCTGGCGCCACCGCTTCGTGCTGCTCGATCTGCTCTATGGCGTGTGCTGGACCCCGGTGCTGCTCAATCCGCCCGGCGCCGACATGGTGTCGAACACGCTGCTGATGTTCTTGATGCTGCTGGTGGTGGCGCTCTCGACCATGCTGTCGGCCAGCCTGCCGATCGCGGCGCTGGCGGCCACCGTGCCGGTCACCTTCGCGATCGCCATCAATTTCATGCTGACCAACACGCTCGACACCTATGTGCTCGGGCTGCTGACCTTGGCGGCGGAAGGCTATTTTGCACTTTTGGCGCGGCGACTGCACTCGACGACATTGGCAACACTGGAGGCGCGCGCCGAAAAGGACGCGCTGTTCGGCGAGCTTGAACAGGCCAAGGCGATTTCCGACGAAGCGCGCTACCGCGCCGAAGCGGCCAATGTCGCCAAATCGCGCTTTCTGGCGCAGATGAGCCACGAGCTGCGCACCCCGCTCAACGCCATCCTCGGCTTTTCCGAAGTGATGAAAAGCGAGATTTTCGGGCCGCATGCGGTGCCGGTGTACAAGGATTACTCCGCCGACATCCATAATTCCGGCGTGCACCTTTTGAACCTGATCAACGAAATCCTCGATCTGTCGCGCATCGAGGCCGGCCGCTACGAACTCAACGAAGAAGCGGTGTCGCTGGTCAATGTGGTCGCCGATTGCCATCATCTGTTGAAGCTGCGCGCTTCGAGCCGCGGCATCACCATCCATGAGGTGTTCGAGCAAGGCATGCCGCGCATCTGGGGCGATGAGCGCGCCGTGCGCCAGGTGGTGCTCAATCTGCTGTCGAACGCCATCAAGTTCACGCCGCAGGGCGGCGAGATCTGGCTCAAGGTCGGCTGGACCGCTTCGGGCGGCCAGTATCTCAGCGTCAAGGACACCGGCTCCGGCATCGCCGAGGAGGAGATTCCGGTGGTGCTGGCCTCGTTCGGCCAGGGCTCGAACTCGATCAAATCCGCCGAACAGGGCGCCGGCCTTGGCCTGCCGATCGCGAAAAGCCTGATCGACATGCATGGCGGCACGTTTACGCTGAAATCCAAGCTGCGGATCGGCACCGAAGTGATCGTCACCTTCCCGCCGGAACGGGTGATGTCGGCGCTGGCGCCGCTCACCGAGGATGCGCCGTCGCTGCAACCGGCGGCACCGGAACCACCATTGTCCGACGACAAGCGCCGGGCACGGCACAAACCGATCATGAGCGCGGGCACCGGCCTATAAGTCCGGTTCGCGACCGGGGATCGCATGAGCGTCGACGTGAGAAAGGACCTGACACAGCATTGCCGAAGCTGGCGCACAAACCGCCAGCCCTGCGCCTGTGCGCCCTGCCCGCGCCAGGCTGTGAGCGCGATGGAGGCGGCACGGTGATGGTCCGCTTTCTGCTGGTGCTGTTGATGCTGGTCGCCACCGCGGGCGCGGTGGTGGCGTATGGCGACCCGGAACGGCTCGCCACCGCCAGCGACGTGGTCAGTTCGATGCTGAACCAGAAGGCCAAGCCGCGGCCGCGGGTGGTGCGGATCGATCGCGCCGACGACGGCGAGTTCTTGCTGAAAGCCAAGATCAATGGCATCGCCGCGCCGATGGTGATCGACACCGGCGCGACCTCGGTAGTGCTGAGCTATGAGACCGCCAAGGCAGTCGGCCTGCCGCTCGAGCTGCTCAGCTTTGATGTCGATCTGGAAACCGCCAATGGCCGCACCCGCGCCGCGCGGCTGTCGCTTGACCGGCTGGCGATCGGCAAGCTGGTGGAGCGCTCAGTGCCGGCGCTGGTGGTGCCGCGCGGTCAGATCAAGACCAACCTGCTCGGCATGAGCTTTCTGAACCGGCTGGAAAAGTGGGAAGTGCGCGCCGATCATCTGGTGCTGCAGGGCTATCCGTAAGCTTCAGTCCTGAAGCATTTTCTCCAGACGCGTTGTCTTGACGCGAACCGGCATCCACTTCGCTCGACAACGCGATGGCGACTACGCCGCCACCGGATCGGCGTGATCGGCGACCAGCGCCACCGCCTCGCGTAGCACCTCGATGCCGGCCTCGGGCTTGACGCCCTGCTCGGCCAGCCGGCGACGGAACGCCCGCGCGCCCGGCACCGCCTGAAACGCCCCGACCAGATGGCGGGTGATGGCGTGCAGCCGCAGGCCGCGCGCCAATTGCGCGGCGATATAGGGCTCGAGCGCCGCCAGCGCCGCCTTCATATTGGGATGGGGCGCCGCCTCGCCGAACAGCTCCGGATCGACCGCGAGCAGCCGCCACGGCTCCTGATAGGCCGCGCGCCCCAGCATCACGCCATCGACATGGGCAAGATGCGCCTTGGCTTCGGCAATGCTGGTGATGCCGCCATTGATCACGATCGGCAGGTTCGGCAGCGCCGCTTTCAGCCGATAGACCCGGTCGTAATCGAGCGGCGGGATATCGCGGTTCTGCTTGGGCGACAGGCCCTGCAGCCAGGCTTTGCGGGCATGCACGATCAAGGCATCGACCCCGGCCGCCACCGTGGCCTGCGCCAGCCGGTCAAGCGCCTGCTCGGGGTCCTGGTCATCGATGCCGATCCGGCATTTCACCGTGACCGGCACGCTGACCGCCTGTTTCATCGCCGCCACGCACTCGGCGACCAGCTCGGGCTCGGCCATCAGGCAGGCGCCGAACCGGCCCTCCTGCACCCGATCGGACGGGCAGCCGACATTGAGATTGATCTCGTCATAGCCATACTGCTCGCCGATGCGCGCCGAAGTGGCGAGATCGCGCGGATCGGAACCGCCGAGCTGCAACGCCACCGGATGCTCGCTGGCATCAAAGCCAAGCAGCCGGTCGCGGTCGCCATGGATCACCGCGCCGGTGGTGATCATCTCGGTGTAGAGCAGCGCGCGCCGGCTGAGCAGCCGGTGAAAAACGCGGCACCTGCTATCGGTCCAGTCGATCATCGGCGCGACGGAAAACGTCCGATCCAGCATGCGTCCTCAATCCGATCCTGTCTCGCCAGCGCCCCTCGTAATTCAACGAGGCCTCAAGCCAAGCGGGTTCCGCTATCAAAACGGGGCGACAAGGTGTTGCTATAGCTCAATGCGGTATCCTGGCAACGGCCGAGACTTGCGCGCCAACTCCGCAGCAGGGGGTAGATATGCTCAAGATCGCACTGATCATCTGGATTATCGGCGGCGCCACGCTGGCCGGCATGTGCATGGTGGCTGTTCTTGTGGCCGCCAATGACCAACTGATCCCGGCCGCGGTCGCCACCGGCTTCGTGCTCGCCATTCCGATTTCGGTGCTGGTGGCGCGCAAGATCGCCAGGCCGGCCGCCTGACGCACAACAGCGAACAGACCGCATGCGGCCTGGCCTGACGGCCGGGCCGATCGGTCGGCGCCCCCAGTCATATTGCTGCCACCGCGGCGGCCGATCATGCGTATGGTGTTCAGCCCATGAACGTACCATGAACGCACCATGAGCGGCCCGTGAGTGGCCGCAGCTGCGACGTCGGCGCTGCCGCATCGAGCTTTCAATCCGGGATGAAGCGTGTGCCGCTTGCCACGCTCGCGACCTCCCGCCTTGTGCGTTGTTCGCGCCTTCGCTGCACCATCCGGCAAGCGTTTTGGCGGACAGCCTTTGCCGAGATGGCAGGTCCTGCCCGCCCAGCTAAGGAGATCATCATGACCAAGCTTTTGTCTTTGACCGCCACCGCCATCGCGGTGCTGACGATCGGCGTCGCTGCGCCGGCACTGGCTCAGGACGGCCGCGGTCCGGTCGGCACGATCTGCGCCAAGGATATCGACAGCCTCTGCCCCGGTCTGGCCCATGGCAGCGGCGAAGTGCGCGCCTGCCTGGAGCGCAATCGCGACAAGGTTTCGCCGGACTGCAAGACCGCGCTCGACACCACGGGCGGCGGCCGGATGGCGCCGATCAGCCGCTAAGCCGATCGATCGCTGAGATCATTGGCGGGGTCTCCGCCCGGGTAACCCGGGCTGAGACCCTGCTCAGATTTCCAATTGCGTGCCGAGTTCGACCACCCGGTCGGTCGGGATCTTGAAGAAGATCGTCGCCCGTGTCGCGTTCAGCGTCATGAAGGTGAATAGCCGCTCCCGCCACAACGCCATACCCGGATTGAGACTGGGCACATAGCTCTCGCGGCTCAGGAAGAACGAGGTCGACATCATGTTGAACTCGAGCCCGAGCGGTTTGCATAGCGCCAGCGCGGCCGGCACGTCGGGCGTCTGCATAAAGCCGTAGCGGATCAGTAGCCGGTAGAAGCCGTTGCCGAGCGTGGTCAGCTCGATGCGCTCGCTGTCGGGCACATAGGGCGAGTCGGTGGTCATCACCGTCGCCAGCACCACGCGCTGATGCACCGTCTGATTGTGCTTGAGGTTATGCAGCAGCGCCGGCGGCACGCCATCGGTCGCCGCGGTCAAAAACACCGCCGTGCCGCGGGCGCGGGCAATGTCCGAGCCGAGCGCGCGCATCACCACATCGAGCGGCACCGCCAGCTTCTTGACCTGGTTGCGCACCAATTCGCGGCCACGGCGCCAGGTGGTCAGCACGGTGAACGACAGGATGCCGATGAACACCGGGAACCAGCCGCCCTGCGCCACCTTGATGACGTTGGCGGTGAAGAACGCAAGGTCGATCATCAGCAGCGAGCCGGCAATGATGATCACCACCGCCAGCGGCCAGCGCCACAGCAGCGCCATCACGAATGCCACCAGAATGGTGTCGATCATCATGGTGCTGGTGACGGCGATGCCATAGGCCGCCGCCAGATTGCTCGACGACTGGAAGCCGATCACCAGCGCCATCACCGCGATGTACAGCGTCCAGTTGGTGAACGGCACATAGATCTGACCTTCCTCGTCTCCCGAGGTGTGCACGATGGTCATGCGCGGCAGAAGGCCGAGCTGGATCGCCTGCCGGGCCACCGAAAACGCGCCCGAGATCACCGCCTGCGAGGCAATCACCGTGGCGCAGGTGGCGAGCAGCACCATCGGCACCACCATCCATTCCGGGCTGAGCCGGAAGAACGGGTTCTGGATCGCCTCCGGTTCGGTGATCAACAGCGCGCCCTGGCCGAAATAATTGAGCAGCAGCGACGGCCACACCAGGGCGAACCAAGCGATGCGGATCGGCAGTTTGCCGAAATGGCCCATATCGGTGTACAGCGCCTCGCCGCCGGTCACCGACAGCACCACCGAGCCGAGCGCGAAGAAGCTGAGCAGCGGGTGCTTGACGATGAAATCGGCGGCATAAAGCGGGTTGATCGCGGCCAGCACATGCGGCGCGGCCACCACATTGATGATGCCCAAGATCGCTACGGCCAGGAACCAGATGGTCATCACTGGGCCGAACAGCATGCCGACCCAGCCGGTGCCGCGCTTCTGCAGGAAGAACAACGCGGTCAGCACCACCACGGTGATTGGCACCACATAGGATTTGAACTGCGGCGCGACCACTTCGAGGCCTTCGACCGCGGACAGCACCGAGATGGCCGGCGTGATCATACTGTCGCCGTAGAACAGCGCCGCGGCGATCACCCCGAGCAGCATCAACGGATATTGGACGCGAAAGCCCTTGGTCAGTTCGGTGACCTGCGCCAGCAGCGCCAGGCTGCCGCCCTCGCCATGGTTGTCGGCGCGCATGATGATGATGACGTATTTCACCGTCACCAGCATCATCACCGTCCAGAACACCAGCGACAGCACGCCAAAAATGTTCTCCGGCGTCACCGGAATCGGATGATGGCCCGAGAAGGTTTCCTTGAGGGCGTACAGCGGACTGGTGCCGATGTCGCCGTACACCACGCCGATGGCGCTGATCAGCAATCCGGCGCTGAGGGTCTTTTGCTGGCTCATAGCGTCATCCTGGCTGGGGATTTCCGTGGGGTTCGCTGGCAGAAATGGAAACGGCTTGTCCGGCGGCCAGGCTGTGCAGTTCGTGCCCTAGGACCGCGCTGTGCGATTGGCAGACTTCGACAAATGGCGCCGTTAAGCCTTTCTTAAACGGAAATTCTAACGCTGGTTTAGATCACGGAGCTGCGGCTTGCCAAGCCGCGCTCCCCTTGGTCGCAGGTTGTTGCACAGCGAAATCTTCGTTCGGCCAACGGATCGATCACAGCGCCGCACCGCCGTTCCACCTCAAAAACAAGTGGCACGCAGCCGCCAATCGCACCACTCGAGCGATCCCGAGGCCGCGTTCGCCGTGGCTACGCCCCGCAATCCACCTGCTGGCATACCAATAGCCCGTCCGAAACATACCGCCGCGCTGGCGCACGCCTTGGTCGCGATCTTGACCACTGGGATTTGGTATGCCACGACTGATTTGCAGAGTGCCCTCGGATGGCTGGGCGCTGTCGCGGCGCTGCGCCGCTGATCTTGCGATGGCGGGATGGAAGCCGATGGCTGAGGCCGAATTGTCGATCGCCCGCCTGGTGCCGGAGACCAGCTATAAGGTCCGGGCCTATGAGGCGCTCAAGGATGCCATTTTGAAAATGGACATCTACACGACGCCCGAGCCGGTGATGCTCGACGAGCGTGCGCTCTCCGAACGGCTCGGCGTCAGCCGCACCCCGATCCGCGAAGCGATCGCCATGCTGGAGCAGGATGGCTTTGTAAAAATCGTGCCGCGGCGCGGCATCATGGTGGTGCGCAAGACCAAGATCGAGATCGTCGACATGATCCGCGCCTGGGCGGCGCTGGAAAGCATGGCGGCGCGGTTGATCACCGCGGTGGCGCGCAAACGCGACATCGCGGCACTGCGCGACTTCTTCAAGGATTTTGGCGACGACCGCCGGCCGCAGGATCACATTGAAGAGTATTCACGGGCCAATATCGCCTTTCACCAGGCGCTGATCTCGCTGTCGGAATCGCCGACGCTGGTCAAGATGACCAACGATATCCTGCTGCATGTGCGCGGCTATCGGCAATTGACCATCGGCCGCGCCGATCGCATCGCCGCCTCGCTGCCCGAACATCTGGCGATCATCGAAGCGCTCGAGCAGCGCGACGCCGAAGCCGCCGAACGCCGCTCGCGCGATCACACTTTGGCGCTCGCGACCTATGTCGACACCCACGGCCAGGAGCTGATGGCATGACCGCGCCGCGACCGGTTCACCATTTTGCGTGCGCGATCAGACCGATCCCGCGTCATCGCGAGAAGCGAAGCGACCAAGCAATCCAGCGATCCGTGCTCTGCGCCGCAGGATGGCTTCGCTTCGCTCGCCATGACGAGTTGAATTGCAGTTAGAAACGGCGGAGTAACTCGATGACCAAAGCGCTCGATGGCGTTCGCGTTCTGGATTTCACCCATGTTCAGTCTGGCCCGACCTGCACGCAGCTGCTGGCGTGGTTCGGCGCCGACGTCATCAAGATCGAGCGTCCCGGCTCCGGCGACATCACCCGCGGCCAGCTGCAGGACATCCCGCATGTGGACAGCCTGTATTTCACCATGCTGAACCACAACAAGCGTTCGATCACGCTCGACACCAAGAACCCCAAGGGCAAGGAACTGCTGACCGAGCTGATCAAGCAATGCGACGTGCTGGTGGAGAATTTCGGACCCGGCGTGCTCGATCGCATGGGCTTTCCCTGGGAGACCATTCAAGCGATCAATCCCAAAATGATCGTGGCGTCGATCAAGGGCTTTGGCCCCGGCCCTTATGAAGACTGCAAGGTCTATGAAAACGTCGCGCAATGCACGGGCGGCGCCGCCTCGACCACCGGCTTTCGCGATGGACCGCCGCTGGTGACCGGCGCGCAGATCGGCGATTCCGGCACCGGGCTGCATCTCGCGCTCGGCATCGTCACCGCACTCTATCAACGCACCCGCACCGGCCGCGGCCAGCGCGTCACAGCGGCGATGCAGGATGGCGTTTTGAACCTGACCCGCGTCAAGCTGCGCGACCAGCAGCGGCTGGCCCATGGCCCGCTCAAGGAATACAGCCAGTTTGGCGAAGACATCCCGTTCGGCGAAGCGGTGCCGCGCGCTGGCAATGATTCCGGCGGCGGCCAGCCCGGCCGTATTCTGAAATGCAAGGGCTGGGAGACCGACCCGAACGCCTACATCTATGTCATCACCCAGGCGCCGGTGTGGGAGAAGATTTGCGACGTGATCGGCGAGCCGGACTGGAAGACCCATCCCGACTACGCCAAGCCGGCCGCGCGGCTCAAACACCTCAACGCGATCTTCGCCCGCATCGAACAATGGACCATGACCAAGACCAAGTTCGAGGCCATGGACATTTTGAATGAGCACGACATTCCGTGCGGCCCGATCCTGTCGATGAAGGAACTGATGGAAGACGAATCGCTGCGCGCCACCGGCACGGTGGTCGAGGTCGATCATCCCACGCGCGGCAAATATCTGTCGGTCGGCAACCCGATCAAAATGTCGGACAGCCCGACCGAGGTGAAACGTTCGCCGCTGCTCGGCGAGCACACCGATGAGATTTTGCGCGAGGTGCTCGGCTTTTCCGACGCGCAGCTCGCCGATGCCCGCGCCTCCGGCGCGCTAGATCCGCAGCGCCAGGCCGCCGCCGAATAGGCAATGATGGCGGTGCGCGGCGTTCGATTTGTTTGAGACCAGATTGGCTGGGAGGTTGCTTTGAAGGTGTGCATCTACGGCGCCGGCGCGATCGGCGGCTATCTTGGCGTGCAATTGGCGCAGACCGACGCCGAGGTCAGTCTGGTGGCGCGCGGCGCCCATCTCGAAGCGATGCAGCAGAACGGCCTGAAACTGCTGATCGGCGACCAGCAGCGCGTCGAAAAGGTGCGCGCCACGGCCAATCCCGCCGAACTTGGCGTGCAGGATGTCGTGATCATCTGCCTGAAGGCGCATTCCATCACCGGCGCGATCGATGCGATGAAGCCATTGCTCGGCTCGCACACCCGGATCGTCACCGCGGTGAACGGCATTCCCTATTGGTACTTCTATCGGCACGGCAATCAGTTCGAAGGCACGACGCTGGAGAGCATCGACCCGGGCGGCCGGCAGTGGCGCGAGCTCGGCCCGGAGCGCGGCATCGGCTGCATCGTCTATCCGGCCACCGAGCTGGAAAGCCCGGGCGTGATCCGGCACATCTATGGCGATAAGTTTCCGATCGGCGAGCCGTCTGGCGAGAGCACGGCCGACGTCGAGCGCTTGTCAAAAATGTTCGAGGCCGCCGGGCTGAAGGCGCCGGTGCTGGACCGGATTCGCGATGAGATCTGGCTGAAACTGTGGGGCAATGTCTGCTTCAATCCGATCAGCGCGCTGACCCACGCCACGCTCGATGTGATCTGCTCCGATCCGGCGACGCGCGCGCTGTCGAAAGCGATGATGCTGGAGACCCAGGCGATCGCCGAGACTTTTGGCGTGAAATTCCGGGTCGATGTCGAACGCCGCATCGAAGGCGCCCGCAAGGTCGGTGCGCACAAGACCTCGATGTTGCAGGACCTGGAGCGCGGCCGGCCGATGGAGATCGATCCGCTGGTCACCGTCGTTCAGGAGATGGGGCGGCTCACCGGCATTCCGACCCCGGCGATCGATGCCGTGCTCGGCCTGGTGATCCAGCGCGCCAAGGTCGCGGGACTATATTGACGCAGTCTCAGCGGTGGTGATGGCAACGGCGCGCCGGCCTGCTGTTGCCGTCGCCGTTGTTCGGAACCAATCCTAGATCGACCGCCCGCAAGCGCGGCCGCCACTAGCAGGCGCTTTTCCGATCGCGATCGCCCTGCTAAACCCGCGCGCATGAGCGAGAACGCCGCCGCCACCAAGGCCCGTGTTGCTGCCGTGTCCGTGCTGGCGAGCGCCAGCATGGCCGCGGCCAAATTCGCTATTGGCATTGCCATTGGCAGTCTCGCGCTGATCTCCGAAGCGCTGCATAGCTCGATCGACCTCGTGGCAACGATCGTCACCTGGTTTGTGGTGCGGGTCTCGGATCGGCCGGCCGACGAGGCTCACCATTACGGCCACGGCAAATTCGAAAGCCTGTCGGCGCTCGGCGTGATCGCGCTGCTCTATGTGCTGGCGGGCGGCATTTTGGTGGAAGCCTATAGCCGGCTGAGCGAAGGAGCGCCGCCGCCGGCGTTCTCGCCGCTGGCATTCGGCATCCTGTTCGTGGACATTGTCGTCAATCTGTGGCGCGCCCGTGCGTTGCATCGCACCGCGGTCGCCACCAAGAGCCAGGCGCTGGCCGCCGACGCCCTGCACTTCGCCTCCGACGTCTTGAGTTCGTTCGCGGTGATCGCGGGCCTCGCACTATCGGCGTTCGGCTATGTCTGGGGCGACGCCGCGGCCGCGATCGGCATCGCGGTGATGATCTCGGCGCTCGGCTATCGGCTGGGCCGCTCCACCATCCAGACCCTGCTCGACCGCGCCCCCGATGGCGTGTCGGACCAGGCGCGCGCCGCAATCGGCGCGGTGCCCGGCGTGGTCGGCGTCGAACGGCTGCGGGTGCGAATGGTCGGCCCGACCCATTTCATCGACGCCGACGTGCAGGTGCCGCGCAGCTATCCGGCCGATCGCATCGCCGAGATCAAGCGCCGCGCCCAGGAGGCGGTGACCGCGCTGCTCGACCACACCGACCTCACCTTCACCGCGATTCCGGTGGCGCATAGCAACGAGAGCGTGCGCGAGCGGATCATGGTGATCGCCCGCAACTCCGGCCTCGCGGTGCATCACGTCACGGTGCACGATCTCGGCGGCAAGCTCACGGTGTCGATCGATCTCGAAGTGGATGGCGAGCTGCCGTTGATCGAGGCGCACGACATCGCTCACAGGCTCGAGGACAGTATCCGCGAGGAATTCGGCACCGATGTCGAGGTCGATACCCATATCGAGCCGATGGAGCCGGAGATGCCGCACGGCACCGACGCTGCGCCGGCCCGGGTCGCCGAGATCAAGCAGGCGCTGTCACGGTTCGCCTCCAACAGCGTGATCCATGACATTCATAGCGTGCGGGTGCGCGACACCGAAGGCGGCGAGATCGTCAACTTCCATTGCCGCGCCGCGCCCTCGATGACCGTGATCACGGTGCATGAGCATTGCGATGAGATCGAACGCGAGCTGCGCCGCGCGTTCCCGACGGTGAAGCGTGTGATTAGTCACGCCGAACCGCCGAATGCCGATTGATCGGGAACCTGTCGGCTGCGAATAATGCAGCCGGAATCATTAACCGTTCTCGTTTCGGACTCACCAGATCACTTCGACGTGTCGCTATTTCGCATTGGACAAGATATTTTTCGCGTTAAGGATTTGTTGACTCTCGACAGGCTGCGAAAACTCGATTCAAATCGGCTCGATTCGAGGCGGCCGGGGGGCTGTTCGGACACTTCAGGTTTGGGCAATCCGTTGGGGGCCAAAGGTATGGCGCGCGCGCAAAGTGCGAGCGCCTGCGCATCATCCGATTCTATTAAGGGTCTCGCGCAGTCGATCGCAAAACCGGCTTACCAAAGGCTTCTGATCGCAGAGCCCGCGTTGCGCCGGGCCGTGCCGACCTTGATTATCGGCTTCCTGCTGACGATCTGCGTCGGCGCCCTGGTGCAGATCATCGATCAGTCGCGCCAGAAGCGCAGCATCATCACCCGTGATCTGTCGGCGCTGGCCGATCTGGTGGCCGAGCGGATCGATCGCATCGCCAGCGACCGCACCGAGCGCACCGTATTACTCGCCCGGCTGCAGACCACGCTGCCCTCGCTGATCCCGTCCTGGGCAACCTCGCCCGAACGCCACATCATCGTGGTCGATGCCAATCAGCGCGTGATCGCGCGCGTGCCGCCGGATGCGCCGCTTGGCAGCACCGGCCGGATTTTGGAAGTACTGAGCGCCGCGCAGCCGCTCACCACCTCGGGCCTGCAGACCGGCGTGATCGACCTCAAGCTGCCGAGCGGGCGCTCCGCCTATGCCGTGCAGCGCATCGTCAGCTCGATGCCGGGTCATGTCATCATCATCGAAGAGAGGGTCGGCTCGCTGTGGTCCGCTGACACCGCGCTGTCGGTGACGCTGTCGGCCACTACCGGCTTTGTGGTGCTGATCCTCGGCTTCGCGTTTCACTGGCAATCGACCCGCGCCCGCGAAAGCGACGCGATCAATGATGCGGTGCGCGGCCGGATCGACACCGCGCTCAACCGCGGCCGCTGCGGCTTGTGGGACTGGGATCTGTCGCGCGGCCGGATCTTCTGGTCGCAGTCGATGTTCTCGATGCTGGGCCTTGAGAACCGCAACGACCTACTGACCTTTGGCGAGGTCAACGCGCTGGTGAAGTCGGAAGACATCGACCTGTTCTCGATCGCCAACCAACTGATCGCCGGCGAGGTCTCGCAGATCGACCACACGTTCCGCATGCAGCACGCCCATGGTCATTGGATCTGGCTGCGCGTGCGCTGCGAGATCAGCCAGGGCGCCACTGACGACGGTCTGCATCTGATCGGCATCGCCGTCGATATCACCGAGCACAAGAGCCTCGCCGAACGCACCGTGGAAGCCGATCTGCGGCTGCGCGACGCGATCGAGACCATTCCGGAAGCATTCGTGCTGTGGGACGCCGACAACCGGCTGGTGCTGTGCAACTCGCACTTCCAGCGGCTGCACAAGCTGCCGGACTCGGCCGTGATTCCGGGCACCGCCTATGAGACCGTGATCGAGGTGGGCAACATTCCGGAAGCCAAGACCTGGCCGTCCGAATGCGACCCCGGCCCGCTCGGCGCCCGCACCTTCGAGGCGCAGCTTGAGAATGGCCGCTGGCTGCATATCAGCGAGCGCCGCACCAAGGACGGCGGCTATGTCGCGGTCGGCACCGACATCACCCGCATCAAGGAACACGAGCGCAAGCTGATCGAGAACGATCTGCGGCTGCGCGCCACCGTCGCCGATCTCAAGATCTCGCAGGTCAAGCTCGAGCGGCAGGCAGTCGAACTCGCCGACCTCGCGCGCAAATATGCGCAGGAAAAGACCCGCGCCGAAGACGCCAACCAGACCAAGTCGCGGTTCCTCGCCAATATGAGCCACGAGCTGCGCACGCCGCTCAATGCCATCATTGGCTTCTCCGAAATCATGGGCAGCGGCATGTTCGGCACGCTTGGCTCGGAGAAGTATCAGGAATACTGCCGCGACATCATGACCAGCGGCCACTATCTGCTGGAAGTGATCAACGACATTCTCGACATGTCGAAGATCGAAGCCGGCCGCATGAAGCTCGATTTCGAGCGGCTCGATCTCGCCGCCTCGCTGACGGAATCGCTGCGGGTGGTGTCGGGCCGCGCCGACAACAAGCATCTCGAACTGCGCGCCGAGATCGACGACCAGATCCCCGTGGTCGCCGACCGCCGCGCGGTGAAGCAGATCCTGGTCAATCTGCTGTCCAACGCCGTCAAGTTCACCCCCGAAGGCGGCTGCGTCACCGTGCGCAGCCACAGCCTGCCGGACTCGATCGTGCTGCTGATCGCCGACACCGGCATCGGCATTGCCCCCCACTCGCTGCAGCGGCTCGGCCAGCCGTTCGAACAGGTCGAGAGCCAGCTTTCCAAGAGCTATCACGGCTCGGGCCTCGGCCTTGCGATCGCCAAGTCGCTGACCGCGCTGCATGGCGGCTCGATGCGGCTGCGCTCGCAGCTCGGGGTTGGCACGGTGGTGCGCGTGGTGCTGCCGCGCCAAGCCTCTCCGGACGTCGCTGCCGCCGCCTGAGCGCCATCGCCCGCCCCCCCCCGGCAGCTCAAGTTCGACATCCAGCGCTCAGCCCGAAGCAGCGCCTGCGTCTCCCCACATTGCTCGCGGCGGCCAACTGAGAGCGGCGCTGCGACACAACAAACAGCCCCGCGCACATCGCTGTGCTCGCGGGGCTGCAAAGATCAAGACGGCCTGATGGCGCGCAGGCCGAGACGGTTTACTTGGTGATCAACGGACGCTGCGGCGCCGGCGCATCTGGATTCCACAGCGGGACAATCACACGCGTCCAGAACCGGGTATCGTAACCGGCATAATTGGTCTCGGCGACGTCGCGGGTCAGATAGAACTGGGTGATGACGGGGCCGAAATTATAGCCGACCAGACCGCCGAGCGCGAATTGGCTCTGCTTCTTGCCATAGAGGCCGAGCGTTCGCAGCGGCGACGGCGACCCAAGATCGGTCGATCCGTAGCCGACCAGACCCACTTCCCATTTGTTGATATGGCGGCTCACCGAAAAGTCGATCTGAGCCGTGTCGGGCTGAATCGCAACGCCGGTGTTGCGGTCATTGCCGCTGCTGGAATAGGTGAAATTGGCGGTCAAACTCCAATTGTCGCGATTATAGGCCAGCGTCGCGAGTTCCAGGAACGTCCAGTAATTGCCGCCCAGATTCAGCGTATTGCCGAGCCTGGTATCAACCGGCGCAAACGCACCGACATAATTGGCAAAGCCCCAGCCACCGCCGAGATCCCACGCGACGCCGACCAGTGCGGCGGGATTGTAGAAATCGCGCCACGAGCTGGCCAAACCACCCGTGGTGTTCGGATTCACGCCAACGGCAAGCTCGGGGACGATACCGAGCACCTCAACGCGCCCACCAAGAATCTTGAACGGCGTTGACCAGGCCACCACCGGAATATTCACCCCTGCATCGATGGTCGGCGAGCCCGCCTTGGAGCGCTCGAAATAGGTCGCAGTGTTGATGAAGTACACGCCTTCAGGCAGCGGCGAGCCGAGCGCGATTCCGGCGGTCCAGCCAGCAGGACTGACAGGATCAGCCACGGCACTACCAACAGCCGCAAGCGTCACAGCCGCGGTCACAAGCCATTTTTTGGCGAAATGAACTGACTTCGCAATTGTTCGAGCGTTCGACACGACGTCCCCCAAAGATAAAAATGATCGCTGGTGATGAGCTGTCGGTACCTGCTCGCTCGGCGAGTCATGGCCAGACAAAGACTGCATCACTTGACTGTGAGGCTAGTCGATTTCGTCACAAAACAAATTTCAAATAACCGACGGTTAGTAATGAGCGAATCCACCAGCACGCCGACGACAAACGATTTCTGCTGATCGACCTCCGCGCTGACAGTACGGCCATCATCCATCGCCGTTGCATGACGATCATTTGCCAGCTTCGCCGAAAGGCACGATCTGATGTGAGATGCTGTGATGGTCCGTGGAATGACGGCTACCTTTAACGCGCGCAGGGCAGACGATTGTTCTGCCGCATAGTCGCAGCGTAGCACGATGATGTGCGTGCCCCCGCTCTCGCGCGGGACTGCAAGCGCGGCGCACCATCGATGCGATCGGGTCGTATCAATGACCGTCATACCCACGTCTGTCGCTTGTATCGACGTCTTGAAATCGCGGCCAGATCAGAGACGTGGATGACCGTGACGAGCCCACGGCTGTCCGGTTGAGTATTTGTAGACAAAGCGCATGGCGTTGATTCTTCTGCGTCCCGAACGTCTAGCAGCGTTTCTGGACACGGGAGAAGACCACGCCATGCGGCATCACAATAGCGTATTTCATTCGGTGTTAAAGCACGTGCCGTGGCATGTGTTTGACCGGTTGGTGACCGAGCACGGCGCCGATGCACGGGTGCGTCGGTTGTCCACGCATGATCAGTTCATCGCGCTGCTGTACGGCCAATTGTCCGGAGCGCAGAGCCTACGCGAGATCGAAGGCGGCCTCGCTAGCCATGCCAACCGGCTTTACCATCTCGGCGCCCGTGCCGCGTCGCGCTCGACGTTGGCGGACGCCAATGCGAGGCGGCCGAATGCAGTGTTCGCCAGCTTGTTTTCTGACCTGGTCCAGCGGGCTGGACGCGGGCTGCGGCGCAAGGTCGGCGAAGCGGTGCATCTGGTGGATTCGACCGGGCTGCGACTGAGCCATCTCAGCGCTGATTGGGCGCGGTTTTCCGACGGCGTTTGCGGCGCCAAGCTGCACATCGTCTACGATGCCGACGGCGAGCACCCCGTCGATGCCGTCGTGACGCCGGCCCGAGTGAACGACATCACTGTCGCCAAGACGCTGCCGATCGCTGCCGGCGCAACCTACGTGTTCGATCTGGGCTACTACAATTACGCTTGGTGGGCCGAACTCGACGCCAAGGGGTGTCGTATCGTCACGCGGCTCAAGTCCAACACAAAGCTGAGCGTCGTGAAGACCAACCCGGTTGAGGACGCCGCAATCCTCTCCGACCGCATCGGCCATCTGCCCGCTCGCCTCGCGGCAAGCCGCCGCAATCCGTTTCAAGAGCCGGTCCGCGAGATCCGCGTGCGGATCGACAGCGGCAAGATCCTGCGCATCATCAGCAACGACATCGATGCGCCTGCCGCCGAGATCGCAGCCCTCTACAAACGCCGCTGGCAGGTCGAGCTGTTCTTCCGCTGGATCAAACAGACATTGAAGATCAAACACTTCCTCGGCACATCCGAAAACGCCGTGCGCATCCAAATCGCCGTGGCCCTGATCGCTTTCCTGCTGCTGCGCCTCGCTTACGCGACACAGAGCGCTGTCGACAGCCTGCTCGCCTTCACTCGCCTTGTCCGTACCAACCTCATGCACAGACGCTCGATCGACGCCTTGCTCGAACCGCCGCCGACAATCGAAGATCAGCGACAGTTGAGCTTCAGTCTATGTTGAGGCCGAACCGGACAGCAGTGTGACGAGCCCGGGCATGACGTGCGGATAGGTTGGCACCAATCGCCGTTGGTATGGAAGGACGCATCGGCCTGCTGCGCGGCTTCATGGCAGGATTGCCATCATCCGACGGATGACCGGGGAACGCTTTCAGATTGCGACCGCATCCAGTGCACGTCACACCGGCGCGCGCCCATCCGCGCCGGCCCGAGGCGGGTTCGCTCTAGTCTTCGTTGTGCAGCAGCGCCGAAAACACCGCCCGCACCTCGGCCTGGGTCTCCTTGACCCGCGCTTCCAGCGAGGAGAAGTCTGGGGCATCACCAGCGCGCACCAGCGCGCGCAGCAGATCCTCGCCGGCAGTGGCGGGGCTGAATTTTTCGCTGACACACAGCCGGAGAATTTGCGTGAGGTTGTGATAGAGCCGCGCCGCGCCGCGCAGCACGTCGGCATCGGAGCTCGGCAACACGCCGAGCCGCGCGGCATTGTCGAGCACCGTCACCGTGCCGACGCTGAGAATGTCCGGCATCTCGGCAGCGTGCACCAGTTGCAGATACTGAGCGATGAAATCGATATCGATCAGCCCGCCGGCGGCGTATTTCAAATCCCAGATATCGTCCTCGCCCTTTTCCTGGGCGATCGCGCGGCGCATTTCGGCGACATCGTTGGCAATCACCAGCCGGTCGCGCGGCCGGGTCAGGATGCCTCGAATGATGCCTTCGATTTTGGCGCGGAATTCCGGCGAGGCCGAGATCACCCGCGCCCGCGTCAAGGCCATATGCTCCCAGGTCCATGCTTCATGGTCCTGGTATTCGGCAAAGGAGTCGAGCCGCGATGCCACCGGGCCTGCGCGCCCGGACGGCCGCAGCCGCATATCGACTTCATACAGCACGCCGTAATTGGTGCGGGTCGTGAAGGCGGAAATCAGCCGCTGCGTGAAGCGCGCAAAATACTGCGCGCCGTGCAGCGAGCGCGGACCATCGGAATCCGGCTGTTCGTCGTCGAAATCGTAGATCAGAATCAGATCGAGATCGGACGATGCGGTCATCTCGCGGCTGCCGAGCCGCCCCATCGCCAGGATCGCAGTCTGCTGATCCTTGATGCGGCCATGCTGCGCGCTGAAATGATCGATCACCAAGCCGTGCACGGTATCGACAATGCCTTCGGCGACATCGGCGAACGCGATCGACGCCTGCTGGGTCGACACGGTGCCGGACAAAATGCGGGTGCCGATCAGGAACAGGCTCTCCTGGCCGAACAGCCGCAGCCGATCGAGAAACTCTTCATAGGAACCGGCATCGGCCAGCGTCGCAGCCAGCCGCGACGACAATTCGCGACGGTCCGGCATCGCGCCGAAGAACCGCGGATCGATCAGGCCGTCCATGATCTGCGGCTGCCGCGCCACCATGTCGCCAAGCCGCGGCGCTGCGCTCAGCACCAGCGCCACCAGCGCCACCAATTCCTTGTTCTGGCTGAGCAGCGCCACCAAGCGGCCGCCGCGATGCAATTCCTGCAACAGCCGGTCGAAGGCGATCACCGCATTGTCGGGCTGCTCGGCGCGCGCCAGCCCGTCGATCAGCGTCGGCACGAATTCCAGGAAGGCGCGTCGTGTCGAGTCGACGCGCAAGATGCGATACTCAGCGGCCATCCATTGCCGCAGCGTTTCCGCCACCATCGCCGGCTTCTTGAAGCCCAGCGACACCAGATGTTCGACCAGCCGCTGGTCTTCCGGTCCGGCCCCGTAATCGACCGGCGGCAGCGACGCGGCATCGACCACCTCGTCGGCCTCGAACAGCTTGCTGTAATGGCCCTGCACGCAGTTGAGATGCGCCAACAGTTGCTCGGCAAATGCCGAGCGGTCGGCGAAGCCGAGGAAACGTGCGAAGCGCTCGATGGTGGCTTCGTCTTCCGGCAGCGCGTGGGTCTGTTCGTCGGCGATCATCTGCAAGCGATGTTCGACCCGGCGCAGGAACAGATAGGCTTCGGTCAGCTCGTCGCGCGCCTGCGGCGTGATCCAATTGCTGGCGGCGAGAATGTTGAGCGTGGTCAGCGTCGGCCGTACCCGCAATTCGCGATGCCGGCCGCCCGCGATCAACTGCTGGGTCTGCGCAAAAAATTCGATCTCGCGGATGCCGCCGCGGCCAACCTTGACGTTGTGGCCTTCGACCGCGATCTGGGTCTGGCCACGGAAGGTCTGCATCTGCCGCTTCATGTCATGGACATCGGCAAGCGCGGCAAAGTCGAGATGCTTGCGCCATACGAACGGCGCGATCTCCGCGATCACCCGCTCGCCGGCCTCGGCATCGCCGGCGCAGGGGCGCGCCTTGATCATCGCCGCGCGTTCCCAGGTGCGGCCTTCGCGCTCGTAATAATCCATCGCTGCGGCAGTCGAGATCGCCACCTGGGTCGAAGCCGGATCGGGGCGCAGCCGCAGATCGACGCGGAACACATAGCCATCGGCCGTGCGCTGCGACAGCATGCGCGCCATCGCCTGGGTGACGCGCACAAAGAACGGCTGCGGCTCGATATCGGGCGCCAGCGTCGGCGCTTCGAGATCGTAAAAAACGATCAGATCGATATCGCTGGAATAGTTCAGCTCGCCCGCGCCCATCTTGCCCATCGCGAGCACGACCAGGCCGCTGCCCTGCTCCGGAAAATCGGTGCAAGGCGGCTGCAAGCGGCCGCGCGCGGCTTCCTGGCGCAATTGATAGCGCAGCGCCTGCTGCACGCCGGTGACCGCAATGTCGGTGAGCGCTTCGGTGACCCGCATCACCGGCCAGACATCGCCGATGTCGCACAAAGCGATCAGCAGCGCGGCTTCGGCCTTCATACGGCGCAGGATGGTCATCGCAGCGGCTTCGCTGCTGGCCGCAAGAATTTCGGCCTCGGTGCGCGCGATCAGAGAGGTGAGCTGCTGATCGGGGTCGCTGCGCAGCAGCCGCAGCGCGCGCGGCGGATCGGCGCGCACCAGATCGAACAGATAGGGCGACGCTTCCGCGATCGCCTGCAGCACGATCTGCGCCTTCGGCGTCGATGCGAATAGCTCGCGGAACCCGTCGGCAGCGGCCGGCTCCAATTCGCTGAGCCAGTCGTTGAGCCGCGCGGCGGCGGCCTCAGGGTCAAAAAGCTGCGGACCGGCCGCAAAGCGCGTTGCCAGTTCAGGGAGGTCCGCGTCGATCGCGGAAAGGGTCATGCCGATTTCTGTTCTGCAGTCTGCGTTGCTGACTGTGCATCACCCGCGCGCGCCGGAAATGCAAGCGTGGCGCGCAAACCTGGCCCCGCGTCGGTGAGCCGCAATTCGCCGCCATGCAGGGTGGCAACCGCGGCCGCCAGACTAAGGCCGAGCCCGGAGCCCGGCAAGGTCCGGCTCGCCTCCAGGCGAACAAAGCGCTGCACGGCATGGCTGCGGTCCGCCTCCGGGATGCCCGGACCATGGTCAGTGACCGACAACAGCACCTGAGAGCCTTCGCGGCGGGCCTCGATCAGCACTTCCGGGCTGGCTGGCGCGGCGTCCGCTTGGTCCGAGCGGCCGTATTTGATGGCATTTTCCACCAGATTGGCGAGCGCCTGGCCGATCAATTCGCGATTGCCGCGCAATTGCGCCGGCTGAGCCTCGATCCGCAAGGTCAGCCCGTTGTCTTCGGCAAGCGGCTCATACAATTCGTGGATGCCACCGGCGATCTCGGCGGCGTCGAAATCGACCATATTGTCGCGCGCCTGCCCCGATTCCGCGCGCGCGATCATCAACAGCGCGTTGAAGGTCCGAATCAGCCCGTCGGATTCCTCGATGGTGCGCTCCAGCGCCGCGCGATATTCGGGCTCGCTGCGCGATTTCGCCAGCGCCTCCTCGGCGCGGTTGCGCAGCCGGGTCAGCGGCGTCTTCAGGTCGTGGGCGATGTTGTCGGAAACCTCTTTCAAGCCCATCATCAAGGCTTCGATGCGCTCCAGCATGGCGTTGAGGTTTTCGGCCAGCCGGTCGAGTTCATCGCCGCTGCGTCCCACCGGCAGCCGGCCTGACAGATCGCCGGCCATGATGCGCTGCGCGGTGCCGGTCATGGCGTCGATCCGGCGCAGCACGCGCCGGCCGACGAACACGCCGCCGCCGAGCCCGAGCACCACCACCACCAACACCGACCATTGCGCGGCCGAGCGCACCACGCCGAACAGCCGGCGCCGTTCCTCAAGATCGCGCCCGACCAACAAACGAAATCCGCCGCTGAGCTGAGTGACCCGGACCAGCGCGCGGTGATGCGGCGCCTCCTGATCGTCGAGCCGGCGATACAGCGTTTCCGACCAGCCATTGGTGGCCATCACGCCCGGCGCCAGCGAGGCGATGTTGCCGGCCACCGCCTGCCCGGCCGGCGTGGTCACCAGATAGAGATTGGCGCCCGGCCGCAGCGCGCGGTTTTCCAGCGTGAACACCAGACCGCGCAGGCCGCGGCGCGAATAGATGTCGGCGATCTCTTCGACCTCGCCATTGACGGTGGTGGTGATCTGATCGGTGATCAGCCGCCTGGTGTTCCAGGCGAAGTAAGCGAGCAGCGACGCCGCAAACAGCGCGAACAGAAACAGATAGACCAGCGTCAGACGAAACGCGGTGGTCCTGATCAGCTTGCCGAAAGCGGTCACAGCACTATTCGCGGATCATGTAGCCGGCGCCGCGGATGGTGTGCAGCAGCGGACGGTCAAAGCCCTTGTCGATCTTGGAGCGCAGCCGCGAGATGTGCACGTCGATGACGTTGGTCTGCGGATCGAAATGATAGTCCCAGACATTTTCGAGCAGCATGGTGCGGGTCACCACCTGCCCGGCGTGCTTCATCAGATATTCGAGCAACCGGAATTCGCGCGGCTGCAGCGTCAATTCTTCGCCGCCGCGCATCACCCGATGCGACAGCCGGTCGAGTTCGAGGCTGCCGACCTTGTAGCTGGTTTCCTCGGCGGGGCCGCCTTGACGGCGCGACAGCACTTCGACGCGCGCCAGCAATTCGGCAAAGGCGTAAGGTTTGGGCAGATAGTCGTCGCCGCCAGCGCGCAGGCCCTTGATGCGGTCATCGACCTGGCCGAGCGCCGACAGGATCAGCGCCGGCGTGCGGTTGCCCTTGTCGCGCAAAGCGCCGATCACCGACAGCCCGTCCTGTTTCGGCAGCATGCGGTCCACGACCAGCACGTCGTAATCGCCGCTTTCGGCCAGCGCGAGGCCCTCCTCGCCATCAGCGGCGTGGTCGGCGATATGGCCGACCTCACGGAACGCTTTCACCAGATAGTCCGCAGACTCGCGGTCATCCTCAATGATCAGCAGGCGCATTTCGTTGTCGGCTTGGGTCATGGCGGGCAGGTCTTTCTCACCATGGCGCGCTCAGGCGGCGCTGGCAAGGCGCGGCGCGCCTCCGAAAAAGCGGAACGGGCGGCGAAGCTTGGGGGCACCTCGCCGCCCGCCAGCCTTCCGACGGAGGGGGGCATTCTCCTGCGGAAGGTTTCGATGGGAACGGACCGGAGCCCGTTCCCTGAGACCGTCGCGGTGGGGGCGGACCGACGACAGTCTCAATTTGATTGCGGGCGCGCTTAGCCCTTGGACAACGGCAACGCCACGAAGCGCGAGGCACCACCGCTGCGCACCCGCAGCAGAATGCTGTTCTTGTTCTCGGTCTTGGCGGCCGAAAGCGCGTCGCGCACGTCACCGGCGCCGGCCACTGCCTTGCCACCGACTTCGAGGATCACGTCGCCTTCCTTGAAGCCGCGATCGGCCGCGAGCCCCTTGGGATCGATATCGGTGACCACCACGCCTTCCTTGCCGGCGCCAGCCACGCTGGCGGCGGGCACCACAGTCAGGCCGAGCCGCGGCACATCGGCACCGCGCCCGACATCGCCGCCGCGGTCGAAATCGGCCTTGGCTTCGATGGTGTTCGGCAACTGGCCGAGCGTCAGATTGGCGACCTTCTCCTTGCCCTTATGAATGATGTTGAGCTTCACCGTATTGCCCGGCGCAAAGCCGCCGATGGTGCGGGCCAGCTCGCGCGCATCCTTCACAGGGGTGTCGTTGACGCCGATGATCACGTCGCCGGACTCGATGCCCGCCTTGGCGGCCGGGCCATCAGCCTGCGGCTCGGCGACCAGCGCGCCCTCGGCCTTCTTCAAGCCGAGACTGTCGGCGATCTCCTGGGTCACCGGCTGAATCTGCACACCGATCCAGCCGCGGCTGACCATGCCCTTGTCTTTGAGCTGGGTGATCACCGCCTGCACGGTGTTGGCCGGGATCGAGAACGCGATGCCGACATTGCCGCCCGAGGGCGAATAGATCGCGGTGTTGACGCCAATCACCTCGCCTTCGACGTTGAACGCCGGGCCACCGGAATTGCCCTTGTTGACCGGCGCGTCGATCTGAATGAAGTCGTCATACGGACCGCTGCCGATGTCGCGGCCGGAGGCCGAGACGATGCCGGCCGTCACCGTGCCGCCGAGACCGAACGGATTGCCCACTGCCAGCACCCAGTCGCCGATGCGCGGTTTGCCTTCCGACAGCTTGGCGTAAGGGAATTTCGAGCCGCCCTCGACCTTGATCAGCGCCAGATCGGTGCGGGCGTCGGTGCCGATCACCTTGGCGGTGTAGGTCTTGCCGTCATCGGTGGTGACTTCGACCTTGTCGGCACCATCGACCACGTGATTGTTGGTGACCGCATAGCCGTCGGCCGAGATCAGGAAGCCGGAGCCCTGGCCGGTGACCATGCCGCGGCCGCCGCGATTGCCGCGCATGCCGGGGGGCATGCCATCCGGCCCGCCGAACCGGCGGAAAAAGCGTTCCATCGGCGAGCCGGGCTGGAACGGCGAGTCGTCGCTGAGGCCAGCGGCCTCATCGCGGCCACGATCGCCCATCCGCACTTTCACGGAAATCACCGAGGGCTTCACGCGCTCGACAATGTCGGCAAAGCCGACCGGCTGCGCGACCTTGCGGACTTCGCTCGAAACCTGCGCCGCCGCTGGCGTGCTGAACCAGTTGCCAGCGCCGTTGATCCCGAGGCCGTACGCGCCGGCACCAAGACCGGCGACCACGCTGGCCATCAACGCCCATTTGCGCGCGGACAACACCGAACGGTGCGAGGGCTTTTCTTGCGGGGACATCGTCGGGCGGTTGGTCATCCAAAATCTCCGGAACCTGAAATGGCTGTGGTGCGATCAGCGCACCGTGTGGTCCAGAAAATGGGGGTTGCCTCCTTACCGCGCGCTGGCGAGGGAATTAATCTTTCGTAATCTTGCCAGTTCAGATCCGGCTTTGTCGGCGTCCTGACAAAACCGTGTCCGGCCGCAGCCGATCAGGCGGATTCCCGACAATGTTAAGCCTCTGATAATCCGCAAGTTCCCGTTGGCCTGGTTCTTGCCATGCAGCGCGACGACACGTCGCGGGTCCTTCCGCGCCGTGCTTGCGAAACGGGAGAAGGTCGTGGCCAATATTACGTTTTCCTCGCCGGTCATGGCGAGAGATGTCACGGTTTACGCGGTCGCCGGTGATCGCGGCACCATTCTGGCTGTCGCCAAAGCGCACAAGATTCCGATTCCCTTCGACTGCCAGGACGGCGAATGCGGCTCCTGCCTGGTCAAGGTCGAGCACTTCAACCCGCTCGCCAAATCGGCGGTGGCGCTGACCGAAAAAGAAAAAGAAGTGCTGAAACAGCTCGGCAAGATCACCAAGGAGGAGATCGAGAACGCCGAAGTCAATGACGTGCCGCCGCCCTATCGGCTGGCCTGCCAGTGCTTCGTGCGTCACGAAGACATTCTGGTGTCGTTCGAGGGCGACAAGACGCTGCCGGCCCAGCGTCCGCACGTCACCAGCGTGGCGCGCACCTACAAAGGCGGCATGGAGATCAACGCGCTCGATGAATTCTTCGGCTACGCCGCCAAGGTCGAAGAAGACGCGGCGCAGCATTACGACGATCTCGCCGCGTCGATGGCCAAAGTCGGCAATGCCGAAGTCGCCAAACTATTCAAGCAACTCGCCGACTTTTCGCGGCTGCATCTGGCTGAGGTGAAGGCGCGCGCCGGCAGCATCGATCTCAGCAAGCACGTGCCGCCGGACTATGCCTGGCCGAACCACGCTTCGCCGGAAGCCTCGGCAGATTGGGCCGGCGATTCAGCGATCACCCGGCTCGGCGCCCTGAAAGTGGCGCTGCAAGGCGAGCGCCGCGGCTACGAATTTTACGGCGCCGTCGAAGCCACCACCAAGAACCCGGAGGTTGCGGCGGCCGCGCGTGAGTTCGTCAAGGAAGAAGCCGACCACGTCAAAATTCTCGAGGCCTGGATCACCCAGGAAGAGTGGGCGATCCGGCACGCCGCGCCCCAGCCGGCGTAACACCGTTCAGCCCCTGCAGCGCGCTGGGTCGCGCTGACTTCGACATCGACGCGATTGGCCAAGCCATTTCTGGCCGCTGATCGCGTCGTCGTCGATCAATCACGGAGCACCACAATGGACACCGTTGAAGAGTTTCTCGCCTATTCCATCAAACTCGAACAGGAAGCCGCGCTGCGCTTCGGCCAACTGGCCGATGCCATGGAGTCCTGCGGCAACCGCGAAGTCGCAAAACTGTTTCGGCAATTGTCGGACTATTCGCGCATGCATCAGGCCGATGCTCAGGCGCGCGCCGGCTTTCGCGATATTCCGGAATTGAAGCCGGAAGAATTCGAGTGGCCGGGGCTGGAAAGCCCGGAGACCGCGGCGATCTGGGGCACCGATCCGTTCATCAGCCGCGATGTTGGCCTCGAGATCGCGCTCGAAGCGGAGACCAACGCCTTCAACTGGTACAAGAGCATCTACGACACCACCACCGATCCTGAGATCAAGGCGCTGGCCAAGGAGTTCGTGGAGGAAGAAAGCGGCCACGTCGCCGAACTGCATCGCTGGATCGCGCTGCATAAGGCCGGCCAGGCGCTGCCGCAGGAAATTACGCCGTTCTAATACGGCCCGGCACGGAAGGTTGGAACGGCCCGGCTCCGCTTGATCGCGTTGCCGGGCGATGTGACGCGCGCGCCAGCGAGCGCACGACGACCCGCGTACCATGGATCAGGTACAGCGGATCACGTGCAGCGGATCAGGTGCGGTCGGAAGCGTTGCCCGCCATTAGCCGGTCAAGCCGCGCTTGCTCATCGGCAGATAGCGGCGGCGCGGCGGTGGCGGTCTCGGGCGCCGCGGCCGAGCGCTTGCGGCTATAGCGCCACAGCCCGAACGCGCCGCCAAGCAGCGCCAAAGGCGGCAGCAGCCACAGGATCAGCGTGTGCCATTCAAGGCGCGGACGCAGCAGCACGAACTCGCCATAGCGCGCCACCAGATAGTCGAGCACCTGGCTGTTGCTGTCGCCGGCCGCGAGCCGCTCGCGCACCAGCACGCGCAAATCCTTGGCGAGCGGCGCGTCGGAATCGTCGATCGACTGGTTCTGACACACCATGCAGCGCAGCTCTTTGGACAGCTCGCGCGCCCGCGCCTCCTTGGCCGGATCGCTCATGATCTCATCGGGCTGCACGGCATGGGCCACGGGAGTGCCCGCCAGCACCAGCGCGGTCGCCACCGCGGCCAATAGACGCTTCATCGCACTACTCCGCAGCTTGCAGCGCACGCGCCGCCTTGGCCGGTTTCGGCGCGCCGACCCGCAACCGGCGGTCGGACAGCGACAACAAGCCGCCAAACGCCATCAGCAGCGGGCCATACCAGATCAGCAGCACCCAGGGCTTATGATAGATGCGCACTGCGACGGCGCCATCGGCGCGCAGATCGCCGAGCGAGACATAGAGCTGGCTGACGCCGCGCGTCATCAGCGCAGCTTCCGAGGTCGACATGCCACGGGTCGCAAAGCTGCGCTTCGAGGGCGTCAGCGTGCCAAGCACAGCGCCCTGCTGCGATACCGAGAACGACGCGAACACTTCACGGTAGTTCGGTCCCTGGCGCTGCGACAGACCGTTCAGCTTGAACTCATAGCCGCCGACCATGGCGCTGTCGTTCGGCTTCATGGTGGCGATGTATTCGCTGTTCCAGGTGCTTTCGCAAACGATGCCGATCAACGCCACGCCGATGCCGGCATGGGCGAACGCGGTGCCCCAGGCAGCGCGTGGCAGACCGCGGGCGCGGCGCCAGGAGATGCCGAGCGGCACGCGGAACAGCGCGATGCGTTCAACCAGATCGACCAGCGCACCGACGATCACAAACACCGCCAGCCCGATCGCCAGCGGCGCCAGCGTGCTGCCGCCGTGCACGAACGCCCACAGCAACGCCACCGCGAACAGAGCCAACAGGCCGGCTGCGATCAGCCGCTGCGCGGCGCCGAGCAGATCGCCGCGCTTCCAGGCCAAAAGCGGGCCGAACGGCATCGCCAGCAACAGCGGCACGCATAGCGGGCCGAAGGTCAGATTGAAGAACGGCGCGCCGACCGAAATCTTGTCGCCGGTCAGCACTTCCAGCGCCAGCGGATAGAGCGTGCCGACGAACACCGTGGCGCAGGCGGTGGTGAGGAACAGATTGTTCAGCACCAGCGAGCCTTCGCGCGAGATAGGCGCGAACAAGCCACCCTGCTTGAGCGACGACGCGCGCCAGGCATACAGCGTCAGGCTGCCGCCGATGAACAGGCACAGGATCAGCAGGATGAACACGCCGCGCGACGGATCGGTGGCGAAGGCGTGCACCGAGGTCAGAACGCCGGAGCGCACCAGGAAGGTGCCAAGCAGCGACAGCGAGAAGGTCAGGATCGAGAGCAGGATGGTCCAGATCTTGAGCGCGTTGCGCTTTTCCATCACCAGCGCGGAGTGCAGCAGCGCGGTGCCGGCCAGCCACGGCATCAGCGAGGCGTTTTCGACCGGGTCCCAGAACCACCAGCCGCCCCAGCCGAGTTCGTAGTAAGCCCAATACGAGCCCATCGCGATGCCAAGGGTCAGGAACACCCAGGCCATCAGCGTCCAGGGCCGCACCCAGCGCGCCCAGGCGGCATCGACCCGGCCTTCGATCAGCGCGGCAACGGCGAACGAGAACGAGATCGAGAAGCCGACATAGCCGAGATACAGCATCGGCGGATGGATCGCGAGGCCGATGTCCTGCAGGATCGGATTGAGATCGCGGCCCTCGACCGGCACCTCGGCCAGCCGCAGAAACGGGTTCGAGGTCAGCAGGATGAACAGATAGAACGCCGTGGCGATCCAGCCCTGCACCGCCAGCACATGGGCGCGCAGCGACAGCGGCAGATTGCTGCCAAAGATTGCGACCAGGCCGCCGAACAGCGCCAGGATCGCCACCCACAGCAGCATCGAGCCTTCGTGATTGCCCCAGACGCCGGTGATTTTATAGAGCAGCGGCTTTTGCGAATGCGAGTTCTCAAAGACGTTGGCGACCGAGAAGTCGGAGCCGACATGGACCAGCACCAGCGCCACGAACGACGCGCCGACGAACAGCAGCTGCGCGACCGCGGTCGAGCGCGCGACATTCATCAGCGCCGGATCGCGCAGTTTTGCGCCGATCATCGGCACCAACGACTGAATCAGCGCCAGCGCCAGTGCCAGCACCAGCGCATAATGGCCGGTCTCGGCGATCACTGCGTTGCTCCCTGCGCCGCGGGTTCGGCATTGGCATTGGCGCTGGAACCAGCGCCCGGCTTCTTGGCGTAGTCGTCTTTCCAGTGGCCCTGCTTCTTCAGGCTGTCGGCGACTTCGCGCGGCATATAGGTCTCGTCATGCTTGGCGAGCACGGTGTCGGCCTTGAACACGCCAGCAGCATCAAGCGCGCCTTCGGCGACCACGCCCTGCCCTTCGCGGAACAGGTCTGGCAAAATGCCCTGATAGCTCACCGGAACCTTGGCGCTGCCGTCGGCAACCACGAAGCTGACCGCGAGCTTGTCACCCCGTTGCAGCGACCCGGTTTCGACCACGCCGCCGAGCCTAAAACGCTTGCCGGGCGGCACCGGATGTTCGGCCACCATCTGCGGCGTCGAGAAGAACACGATGGAATCGCGCAGCGCGTTCAGCACCAGCGCCGCGGCAATCACGAGCACAACGCCCGCTCCGCCGATCATCGTCAACCGTCGCTGCTTGCGCGTCATGGCCACCCCTTCAATGGCTGCATTTCGGTTCCCGTCCTGCGCGGCGGCCGTGTCGCGGGCGGCGCCAAGCCGCCCACAGGCTTAGCCGTCCAGTCCGAGGCTTTTCAGTCCCGCATCGAGCTGCTTCAGGCGTTCCGCGTTGCCGGCCAGCGCCTGGCGCGCCTCGGCGAGCGCGGTCTGCGCCTTGTCACGCTCGCCAAGCACCATATAGGCGCGCAGCAGGCGCAGCCATCCCTCGACGTCATCACCATTCTGCTTGAGCCGCGTCGCCAGCCGCTCAACCATGCCCTGAATCATGGCGTTGCGCTCAGCGGGGCTGAGATCCTTATTGGCGTCGAGCGCCGGCTGGCCGCCCCCGGACACCCGCGCCAGCGCCGCCTGCACGGTCGGCCGCCACACCGCATCCTCCGGCGCCTTGTCGAGCATCGCGCGCCAGATCGCTGCGGCATCGGCATTGCGGCCATCCTGCTCGGCGGCAAGGCCGGTGAAATAGCGCGCCTTGGCGTCATTGGCATCGAGCGCCAGCGCGCGTTCAAATTCCGCCTTGGCATCGGCGGTGATCACACCGCCGGCGGCGGCGGTCAGCGCTTCGCCGAGATCAGCGCGCCGCTCGGCGCTGTCGGTTCCATAGGTGATGATGTTGCGATAGGCGCGCGCCGCGTCGTCATAGCGCCGCAGCCGCATCAGCACCGGCGCCAGCACGTTCCAGCCGCGGGCATCGGTCGGGTTCTTTTCAAGATGCGCTTCGACCTTGGCGATCAGGCTTTCGATCGGTTCGGCCGCGCTCGCGGTCTGTGGCCGCGCCGACATGGGCGCGCCGGCAATCTGCGGCGAGCCGAGCTGCAGATAGACGGCAACCGACAGCGCTGGCACGCCCAGCAAGCCGAGTATGGCGACCGCGCGGCGCAGCCCGGTGCGGCCGGTCATGGTGGCGGCATTTTGCCCGGCCTCGGCCGCGGCGAGCAGCCGGCGGCCGATCTCGACCTTGGCGGCCTCCGCCTCCGATGCCCCGATCAGGCCGACCGCGGCGTCGCGTTCCAGCTCCGCCAGCTGATCCTTATAAACGACGACCTCGTTGCCCTCGCGTAGCGGCTGGCCGCGGCGGCCAAGCGGCCACACCACAGCGAAAACCGCCGCGATCGTCATCGTCGCGAACACAAACCACAGCGTCATCAACAGGCTGATCCGGGTGGGACATCAGGATCGGGCATTCCGGTGCGGTGGGTTACACCACGCCGGAAACGCCCGCGCAATATTAATCGCCCGGTCGATTGGGGGTTGCGCCGCGGCCGTTCAGCTCGCGCGGCTGGCTTTGCGTTCCACCGCCACCAGGGCGTTTTCCGCTGCCCGGCTCATGGTGGCGGCATAGTCGCGGCCATACAGCACTTCGCAGAACCGGATCGCCGCATCCATCTGCATCTGCCGGAACGCCTTGACGCGCGAATCGCCGCCGCGCAGCGACTGCACCAGCGCCTCGGTCGACTTCTCGACATATTGCTGCAGGTCGGAATAGGTGCGCAGCGTCACCTCGTTGATCGCGAGTTCGCTGGCATAGGTGCGGCACACCGCGACAAAGCCGATCAGCGCCTCGACCTCTTCGACCTCACCCGGATCGACCTTCATGGTCGGGGTGATGTCCTTGTCAGGCCGCTGCCGCAGCAGCCGGCGCACCCGGCCCGGCACGCTCTCGATTTCCGATTTCAGCGCATCGGAGACGCTGACGCGGATCGCGGCGACCTGCCGACCCCAATTGGAATCATTGCGCAGATCAAGCTCGGTGCGCACCCCGCGCAGGCCGTCATGAACGATTTTGAGACGTTCGCTAAAATCTTGGAATTGGCCGCGTTTGATGCGGCCGCGCAGCTCGGCGACCTCGTGGCCAAGGTCATGCAGCGCCATGGTGACCGCAACGCCAAACGGGGTGGCCGCCACTTTCAGCTCGTCATCGGAAGCGGCCATGCGCACCGCAAGCCGGATGATCTGCCAGGCCGAGGACAGCCGCTCGATCACCAGCCCCAAGGCGAATGGCAACACGGTCGCGGTTTGCAGCGACGGCACGTTGAGCGAGCCGATCACCGAATTGACCTGACCGTCGCCGAACGCGCCGATGTTGCTCGGCAGCTTGCCGGCCAGCGCTTCCAGCACGTCGCGGTGACTGAGCACAGCGCCGACCGAACGCAGATCATCGATCACGGTCTGCGGACCGATCCGCACCAAAATACGGTGATTATCGACGCCGGGCGTCACCGCAGTGACATTGCGGATCGCTTCGGCGACCGCGCTCTGCATCAGCCGGGTGGCATGGGCCACTTCGGCCGAATTGCGGCTGCTGCTCAGCGACGCCTCAAAAGCCTGCGCCTGCTCGGGCGCGCCTTCGCGCGACAGCCATTGCCAGATCTGCGGCAGCGAGCCGCGCCGGATCTGTCCCGGCCGCACGGCACCGCCATGATCGACCAGATACGGTTCCAGCGGGCGAAACACCACCCGCGCCGGCTCCTCAGCGCGCGCCGGGGCCGGCTCGTCAGTCTTCCGGACGATTTGTCGCAACTGGCCGAGCACGAAATTCGCGACGGTCACGTCCTCGCCGCGCTCCAGTGACCGCTCAAACTCACGCATCAACAGCGCCTGCGACTGCGGCGGAAGCTGTGCGAGATAATCTCTCAGCCGCTCGGTCGATGTCTGGCTCATTCCTGCAAGTCTTAAATGAGTGTTTCGTGCCCCGCGTGGCTCGCCACGCCCGTCTTCACTCAAAGTTCAGTCAACCCTAAGGTTGTATCAGCGCTGCCGTTAAGAAGGTCTTGAAACCCGAGGCCGCGCTCGCGAATGGCAATCCAACACGCCTTGCTTAACAGGCGTTAACTGGTTGCTACGGTCCAAGCGCCTTCGCCACTGCGGCAGACCGTGCCGCGCGCGATATCGAGCTGCCCTGCGATGGAAACGCTGTGCGAGTAACCCCGGCAGGTCGCGCCCTGGCGGTTATAGGGCGGGCCTGGGACGATATTGCCGTAATTGCCAGAGCTTGGATTGCGCCACGGCACCGGGGCGCCGGCGACGCCATGGTCGAGCGCATCGAGCTGCGCCTGTGCGGCGAGCCGGCGATCCTCATCGTCGAGTTTGACGCTGATCTTGGGGCTAAGCAGATCGCTTTGGCCAAGTTCCGTGACCGCGGCGGCGGCCGCCTGCTCGTTGCGGCCAGTCAGGCCGGAAGCCGCGCTGAACGAGCGCACCAGACCGCTCGTGCCCGGCGCGTTGCCGCCGGTCACATCGCAACCGGCCAACGCCAAAGCTGCCGCAAGCAGCAAAATGGTGTTCCGCTGGGTCATGGCTCTGTTCAGTCGCACATGGGTTTCACCGCGCGCTCGCGGCACGGCATCGACTTCCGTCTAATCTACTCCAATGCGACGAATGGGGCAGCAAAGCGGCAATTGCGAAAAGGACTGAGGCGCTCACACCGCCGGCAGGCGCAGCTCGGCGCGCAAGCCCCCGCCCGGCGCCTCGGTCAGCGCCAGGCTGCCGCCATAGAGCGCGGCGAGATCATTGACGATCGACAGGCCGAGACCCGAGCCGGGCTTGCTTTCATCGAGACGCTGGCCGCGGCGCAGCACCTTGGCGCGCTCGGCCGGCGACAGGCCAGGGCCGTCATCATCGACCACCACCCGCAACATCGGCTCGGCTTCTGCGGCGCTGCGCGGCGCCAGGCTGACATCGATCGACACCCGGCCCGCCGCCCATTTGCAGGCGTTGTCGATCAGATTGCCGACCATTTCCTCAAAATCCTGACGCTCGCCGCGGAACTTGGCTCCGGACGCCATCGAACATTCGATCGCGAGCCCGCGGTTGCGATGGATCTTTTCCATGGTCCGGCGCAGCCCGTCGATCACCGGCGCGATTTCGGTGATGGTGCCGATGATCGACACCCGCGCCGCGATCCGGGCACGCTGCAGATGATGTGCGACCTGATCGCGCATCATGTCGGCCTGTTCCAGCACTTTTGCGGCGAATGGATCGGCGTCATGGGCCGAGGCTTCGTTGATGATCACCGACAGAGGCGTTTTCAGCGCATGCGCGAGATTGCCGACATGGGTGCGCGCCCGTTCCACGATCTGGCGGTTGGCGTCGATCAAGGCGTTGGTTTCGCGCGCCAGCGGCGCGATCTCCACCGGGAACTCGCCGACCAGCCGCTCGGCGCGCCCGGAGCGGACATCGGCAATCGCCTCGGAAATCCGTTTGAGCGGCGCGAGGCCAAACCGCACTTGAAAGATCGTGGTCAGCACGAGGCCAATCGACAGCGCCACGAATGTGCCGGCGAGATAGTAATCGAAGGTGCGGGTTTCCTCGAAAATCTCGGTGGCGTCGCCCGCCACCATCACCAGATATTTGCCGTCGCCGCCAAGATCGACCGGCCGCTCGACCACGCGCAAAATCTGCCCTTCCGGGCCATCGACATAACCGAGCCGGACCCCGGCCGCGGTGAGATCGTCAGCGTGGTGCTCGAGTTGCGGCAGCTTGCGGTCCCACAACGAGCGCGAGGCGCGCCGTTCCGGCTTGTCGCCATCGGTGCGCGCCACCTGCCAATACCAGCCCGACAACGGCAGATCGAACAGCGGCTCCCCGAGTGACTGGAACTGGCGCTCCGGGGTTTCTTCCGGGGTGGCGACTTCGGCGACCAGCGTGCGCAGATAGAGATTGAGGCGGCGATCAAAGGCGCGTTCGGACGACTGACGATACACCGAGGACAGCACGATGCCGGTCAGCGCCAGCACCACCACCACCCAGGCCGTGGCCGACAGGAACAGCCGCGTCGCAAGCGAACTTCCGCGCATCACTCCCACGTCACGGCGCTCCCGCGGCCATCAGGTCGAACGCGGCGGCGTCAATAGATAGCCGAGGCCGCGCACCGTCTGGATGATATCGACATCGAGCTTCTTGCGGATCCGGCCGACGAACACCTCAATGGTGTTGCTGTCGCGGTCAAAATCCTGGTCGTAGAGATGTTCGACCAATTCTGTGCGCGACACCACCCGGCCGGCATGGTGCATCAGATAGGCCAGCAGCCGATATTCATGCGAGGTCATCTTGACCGGCGCGCCGTTGACGCTGACCCGGCCGGTGCGGGTGTCGAGCACCACCGGGCCGCAGGTCAGCTCGGATTGGGCGTGGCCGGTGCTACGGCGCAGCAGCGCGCGAATCCGCGCCAGCACTTCCTCAAGATGGAACGGCTTGGCGACATAATCGTCGGCGCCGGCGTCAAAGCCCTGCACCTTGTCGCTCCAGCGATCGCGCGCGGTCAGAATCAGCACCGGCATCACCCGGCCGTTGCGGCGCCAGGCCTCCAGCACCGAAATGCCATCCATTTTCGGCAGGCCGATATCCAGCACCACCGCGTCATAGGGCTCGGTATCGCCGAGGAAATGCCCCTCCTCGCCGTCGAACGCACGATCGACGGCATAGCCGGCATCGGTGAGCGCGGCGGTGAGCTGGCGATTGAGATCGGGATCATCTTCGACAACGAGCAGACGCAAGATTCTCTCCGCAAACAAAACAATTTGGCACGATCGCCAGGAGCTGAGGCGATCGGGCGTGAATGGGCGATGAATGGCGCCGCAATGTCATATTACGTTTTGTTCACGCGGTCTGCATCCTGCCATCAGGGCCGCCGCGCGGCTGGCGGCGCCGTGGTCTCGCTCGCCGCGATGGTACGGCGCGCGGGACCGGCGCGCAGCACCACGCTGCCAAGGCCAAGACAGGCGGCCAGCAGCAGATAGGCCCATTCCACCGTGGTGCCGGACGACGGATAGGCCCGGCCAATGATCGCGACATAGGCCGGGATGCCGAGCTGATGCCAGAGCAGCACGGCAAGCTGGCTGTAGATCACCGCGGCAAAGGCGCGCTGCAGCAGCGGACTTTGCCGGGTGGTGGCCAGGAACGCGCTATAGGACTTGGCCAGCGTCTCCGCGTGCTGCTTTTCCACTTCGGCCGCTGCACTGACCAGCGCCTTTTCCAGCTCGGTGCGCAACTGCGCCTCGGTGAGCTGCTTGCTCTGATAGTTCTGCACCAGTCCGATCACCCGGCCGAGCAGCCCATCGACCAACGGCCCGGCCAGGGCCGCGAACAGCGACGACAACATCACAGCCCTCCCCGATCGACCTGCGCCTGCCACTCAGCGGCTGGCGACGGCTCGCCGACCGGACCGGCCGCCAGCCGCCGCAGCCATTCAAACAACGCGCCGGTGATGGCGAGCGCCAGCGACAGCAGCAACGGCCGATAAGGCTCGGCGACGAAACTCAGCGCCAGAGTGGTGAGCGGCGTCCAATCGACACCGGCCAGCGCCGGGATCACCGCGTCGTGCAGCGCGAGCGCGATGCCGCCGATCCAATACAGCCGTGCCAGCAGCACCGAACGCCAGCCGCGCAGCGCGGCGACCGCGCGGCTCCCAAGCGAGCCGCTCGCAGCGTGGAAATCGGCGCGCAGCCCAGCGAGCACCGGGCGGCGTGCCAAGAGCGGCTGCAGCCAAGCCCAATAGGCGACCGCAAGCGCGGCCAGCACGGCCAAGGTCGAGAGCCATTGCATGATGAGGATTCCATGTTGCGGGGTGGAAAAAAATCAACGCAGCGCCGCGGCTGGCACCGGCGCGGTGCCTGGCATCGGCTGGTGCTGCCGGCTGGCGACATGACGCTTGAGCAGCACGATCAGCGCCGCTGCGATCACCAGCGCAGCCAGCACCAGCACCGCGACCTGAATCGGATGCGCCGTGATCGCTGAGGGATCGATGAATGCCGCCGCACTGCCTGCCGCGCTGAGCGGCGCCAGCACTTGCCGCACCGGCTGCGCGGGCGGCACCGCGCCTTTGCCGTTGGCGGCCGTCATCGGTGCGGCGGCGGCAGCGCCGCGCGCCATCGCCAATGCGGCCGCGCGCACCTCGGCAACGCGGCGGCCCCAGCCCTTGCCGAACACCGGCCAGGTGCGCAGCGACTTCAAGAACCGCAGCCGCTCATCGCACAGCGCCGCCACCAACGCGGCGCTGTCGCGCGTCGCCACCGCGGCAATCACCGCATCATTCACCGCCGCCGCACTGCTGTCCGGCAGTGACAGCAGCCGGCGCAGCACCCGCGCCGCACGGCCGACGCCGGAATTCACGCCGTAATCGAACATGGCATAATCGAGCCCGGCCGGCAGTTCGGAACAGCGCAGCGTGTTCCAATATTTATTGCGATAGATCACCTTGGCATCGGCAAGCGGCATCGCCTTGACATCGGCGGCCGTGACCTTGCGGCGCTTGAACGCCGCATAGTCGACAAGCGTGATACCGTATTTGGTCGGGCCACCCGGATCGGCGGGATGGTGACTATAGCCGCCCTCATGGGCGAAGAGACGCGCCAGCGCGTCGTCGTAAGACGCCTCCATGATGTTCTCCAAAATGTGGGATGATGCGCGCGCGGCTCAGAGATATTGGCCGCCGGTCGCGGTGGTGCCCGCCGCGTTGCCCGGCAGATAATTGGCGCCGCCGCCACTGCAATTGACAACGCCATTGCCCGATGCGCGATAACGCACGCCGGTCGCGCCCGAACCGGCAAAGGTGACGCCGCTGATCTGCACCAAGCCGAGCAAACTCGCCGCTGCGAAATTCGTAAAGGCCGGCGTGCCAGCGAGCGTCAGCGTGCCGCCCGTCACCTGCACCATGCCGGTGTTGACGGCCGCGGCATGGGCGGCTGCGGCGCCGCTGATCGTGTAGTTCACGGCGGCGATGATCTTGCCGCCGCTATCGGCATGAAGATGCGCAGGCCCTGCGACCGCGCCGAAATCCATGGCGCCACTCAACGTCACCACCCCGCCGGTCAAAGCCGCGACACCGGCGCCGCTGCCGGTGGTGCTAAGTTTCAATCCGGCCAGCGCCAGCACCGCGCCGTGACTGACCGCGATGGCATGAGCGCCAGCCACCGCGAGCGTGACATTGGCGGGCGTGGTGGTGTCGCCGCGGATCGTGACCGTGCCGCGCCCGGGCAAAAAGCCGGACACTTGCACGCCGCCGCTATAGCTGCCCGCTGCAAGCTGAATGGTGACGTTGAAGCGGGCGAGATCGAGCGAGCCCCACACCACATCGATCGCGCGCTGCACGGTGCGGAACGCGCCAGCAGCATTGTTGACCAGACCGGAATTGCCGTCATTGCCGTCGGGGCGCACAAAATAGCTGCGATCGGCGCTCAGTACCTCGCGCGGCCCGCCATTCACCGGAAAGCGCAACCGGCCGGTGCTGCGTTCGATCACCAGAGCTTCGATCCAAGTCGCGCCATCGGGCGAGACCTTGAAGCGAAAATCATCATCCCCGGCGAGGCCGAATTCCGCCCGGCCGGAATAGTTATTGGCAAACAGCACCGACGCGGTGTTGCCGGCGCTCTGTTTGGAGAGTTGCAGCCGCACATCGCCGCTGCCGCCGCTGCCTGGGTCGATCGCGGCGAACAACACCGCGTCGGATTTGGCGGATAGTTTGTTCCAGGAATCGGCGCTGGTGTTCACGCCGAGCCGCAGCACATTGTCGAGCACCAAGCTGCGGATGTCGCGCCAGCGCGTACCGTCGAACACGATCATCGCTTCATCGGCGATCGACCACACGCACCAGCCGGCGCGCGGCTGCAAGAACGCCCAGGCGTTGTTTTGAAACGTCGCGACGGCGTTGTCCTTGCCGCTCCAGGCACCGCTCGCCGCCGCGGCAACGAGATGGCGATCGCCATCGGTGGGCGCAGCCGGTGGTGTGCTGCGATTGCGGTCGCGCACTGCGATCTGAATCGCGGCATCGAGAATGCGCAGCGCTTCATTATGGGTGACATGCTTTTGCGCTTGGCCTGCCTCGATCAGCGGCAGGGCCAGATTGGCGGTGTCGGTCATCAACAGCCTCACATGGCAAGAGAGATCACAGCGTCAGCAGCCGCGTGGTGGCAAAGCCCGCGCCGACCGCGGCCGACAGCTGCGCCAAGCGCACCTGCAATTGCCGCTGCGGCGCGCCGAAATCGGCGATTTCCTGCGCCGCCGGGTAAAGAGCTTGCGGCGCGGTGCAGCTGATGCTGCGCACCACGGTGCTGCCGGCCAGGATTTCCAACAGATAGGCTTCGCTGTCTTCGCCGAGCGGCACCTCGCCGCTCCAGCTATCGGCTTCGACCCGGCTGCGCCGCATCCACGACAGCTGCACGCCGGCGCCGTCGCGGCGCGCCCTCAGATGCGCCGGTGCCAGCGGCCGCAGTGCCGTCTGCCCGGGTGTGACGGTCAGCGCCGCTGCCATCACGTCGTCATGGCTGCGGCCACTGGCGGCAACCCGCACCGCCATCGGCCGGCCGAGCGCTTCGCGGCCGCGCACCAGCGCCACCAGATTGCGGTCGAGCAGCACGAACGGCGCGCCGGCCGGCAGTTCTTGCGCCATCGCCTGCTCGCTGCCGAGCTGACCGCGCAGCAGCCGCGACAGAACATAGGTGTCGGGCTCAATCAGTTCAGCGCGTGCAAATTGCAGCACTTCCCAGCCTGCCGGCGTGCCGATCGCCGCGGCGTTGCCGCCATCGAACACCAGAGCGTCCGCGATCGAGGCCAGCGTGCCGCTCGACAGCCGAACGCGGAATGAATTGCCGCGATCCCACAGCGCCAGCGGCCCTGCCGGCAACGGATCAAGCGTCTCGCCGATCGTGCACGGCGCGCTCGCCACCGCTGCCGGCGCAAAGCTCGAACCATCTGGCGAGGTCCAGATCGTCATCTCGCCCGGCCAGGGATCGGCAAACACCGCCAGCCGCGTCAGCGTTGCCGGCTCAATGCTGTCGAGCATCGGCAGATCGAGCGCAATCACTTGCGCCGGGCCGAGCGCCGGCGGCATGTCCGGCGCCAATCGGCGCGGCACCGGCAGCGGCGCGGCAAAAACGCCAGGGTCGATGCTGCGCGCCTTGACCACGCGATGGTCGGTGTCGATCAGCTCGGTGATTTCATAAAGACCGCGGCGCTGCTGCACGGTCAGCGCCACCACATCGCCCGGCACGAGGCCGATATGCGCGCGGCCCAGCGCAAACTGCGCGCTGTCGCGCCCGGCCCACACATCCTGCAAGGTGATCTCGGCGCGCCGGGTCGCGGCCTCTGACGAGCTGATCATGGCCAGATCGGCATGCAGCATGCGGCTGGCGCCGCCGACCAAGCGCCGCGAGCGCACCGCCGCGCGGCGATAATCGGCATCGGCGTCGCTAAAGCCGATCGACATTTCGCGCGGCAGCTCGCTCTCTTGCGCGCGGGTCAGCCGCAAAGGAGCGCCCTGGTCTGGCAGCACCAGATCGCGCTCGCCAAGTTCCGCGATCGGCAACCAGCCACGCGGCAGGAAGCGCAAGGTGCCGCCAGCAGCGCTGGCATCAAACGCGAACGCCATCGCCAGCGGCTCGATCATGGCGCGCGGCGTCATCGGCCGGTCAACGACGTAGCCGTCGCACAGCTCGCGCAGGCTCGACGCATCGACGCCGTGAACGCCGGCATCCTCCAGCATCGCGCCAACCAGCGCATCGAGCGGCGAACCGCCCAACCGGCCGGTCAGCCAATGCCCGGTCTGCCAATTGGCGGCATCGCTCCACACCTGTTCGGCAGCCGGAAACGCCGGAAACGGCCGTGCGTCCCAGGTCCACAAATAGATCGCGCTCGGCTCGACCATCCGGCCGCCATAGCGCGGCGACAGCGGGTTGAACGCAGTGGATGCACCAAATGCCGGATCAAAACTGCCGAGCACCGCCTCGAGATAGCGGCGCTGCATCAGGTCGTCACGCTCGCCGGAGGAGAAATGCGGCGCAAAATTCTCGCTGGATTTCTTGTCGGGGAATACGCTCGGCTGATTGGCGCCTTTATCGACGGCAGGACAGCCAAGCTCGGTGAGCCAGATCGGCTTGCTCATCGGTGTCCAGGCGGTCGGCGTTGTCAGCTCGACGCCGCCGACGCGCTCATAATGCGCATTGCCCCACCAGTTCCACAGATCCTTGGCACGATAGAGCCACGGCTTGCCGAGCCCGTCGGTGATCGGCAGCCGCTGCTGCGCCATGCGGCCGGCCTGATCGGCATAGTACCAGTCAAACGCCTCGCCGCCGCGCAGATTGCCGGCGAGATAGTCGCGGTCATAGATCGAAGAGCTGCTGGCGGCGTCGCGATGATCGCCGCCATCGCGCCAATCGGCGAGCGGTGCATAGTAATCGATGCCGACCGCGTCGATCGCGGGTGACGCCCACAGCGCATCGAGCGGAAAGCGCACTTCCCTGGCGTCCGGCGTGACGACATCGGCGCCATATTCGGTCCAGTCGGCGCCATAGCTGACCAAGGTCGAGCTGCCGACAATCGATTTGACCTCGGCGGCGATCGACACCAGCGCCGACACCGCCGGATAAACGCCGCTGCCGGAGCGCACCCGCGTCAACGCCATCAGCTCCGAGCCGATCAGCAGCGCATCGACGCCGCCGGCATCGCGCGCCAGCCGCGCATAATGCAGCACCATGCGCCGATAATTCCAATCCCCGCCGGTGAAGAACGCCGCAACCTGGCTCGCCGCCGCGGCGCTGCCTTGCGGCGAGCCGGGACGGCCCGGCGCCGGATCGCAAGTGATCCGGCCGCGCCACGGGTAAGCCGGCTGACTCGCCGCGCCGGTCCAGGGATCGGGCAGCGCATTGCCGGGCGCGATGTCCATCATCACAAACGGATACAGCGTCACGCGCAGGCCGCGCGCCTTCAGCTCGCGGATCAGTTGCCGCACGCTCTCGTCGGACGGCGTGCCGCCATAAGCCGGCCGGCCGTCAACTTGCGACACCTGATAGGCAAAGGTGCGGCTGACGCCATCGACCGACCAAGTCAAAGGCCAGGTGACTTTGCCGCGGTTTTCCACGCCCGGACGCACCCGGCATTGTCCGGCGCGCAGATCGGTGCCGAACCACGCCACCACCACCGCAACCCGCGTCAGATTCGGGCAAAGCGTCTGCAACTCGTCAAGCGCGGCTTCGACATCGGAGGCCGCGGTGCTGACATGGCGGTTTTCCGGCGCCGAACTGCCATAGCCGCGATATTGCACCACCGTTGATGGCGCATAGCCGAATTCCGTGCTGCCCGGGATCAGCGTCACCGCGCGCACCATGCGCTCGAGCGCGCCGACCGGCCGAATGATCTCGAACGATAATTGCGGAATGCGATTGCCGAAATTCTGCAGCGGCATCCGTTCGAACACCACATAGGCCAGCCCGCGATAGGCCGGCGCATTGGCCGCGCCTTCGCGCGCCACGATCAGTTCGTCCGGCTGCTGCTGCTCGCCGCCGCGATGCACGCGGATGGCGAATTGCGATCGATCGAGCGGCCGGCCATCGGCCCAGATCCGCCCCACTTGTGCGATCTCGCCCTCGCACAGCCCCACCGCCAAATTGGCGAAGTAACTATAGGTCGTGGTGGTCACGGCCTGGCCGCCGCCACCGCCGCCCTTGCCCCCGGACGAGCGCTGCACTGTGACCACTTCTTCCAGCGCCGCTGCCCAGATCACCTGCCCGGCGAGGCGCGCGCGGCCATAGACCCGCGCGATCGGCGCGCCTTCGGTCGACGCCATCACATCGAGATCCGCAAGCCGCGGCCCTTCGACACTGCGCTCGGAGCCAAACAGCGAGCGATCGATGGCATTGCCAACCATCGCGCCCGCCAGCCGGCCGGCAATGGCGCCGATCGGTCCGAACAACGCGCCGACTGCACCGCCAGCCACCGACAACACCAGCGCCGCCATCACTGCACTCCCGGAAAGGAAAAGGCCTGAACCAAGCGCCGCCGCCACCAGGGCGTGATGGCGATCTCGCACACCGAGGCGCCGTCATGAGCATGGATCATGCGATCGGCCGCACTGGCGATCGCGACATGTTTGGCGAGGCAGCCGTCGCGATAGCGAAACAGCAGCACGTCGCCGGCCGCGAATTCGGTAGACGGCAGCGGCCTCAGGTGACGCAGCGCCGCTTGCTGCAGCGTCTCGGCGCCGCCTGCTTCGGCCCAGTCCGGCGCATAAGGCGGCGGCAGTTCGGGTTCGGCGCCAAGACAGCCGCGCCACACACCGCGCACCAGGCCAAGGCAATCACAACCGACGCCTTTAACGGAAGCTTGGTGCCGATAGGGCGTGCCGATCCAGCTACGCGCCTCTTCGAGCAGCGCGGCGCGCGTCACGACAGAATGGTTCATGGCCAGACTCTCAATGTGAAGTAGCGTCAGCCGACCGAGGGCCGCGTCGCGCCGCGGCCGGAACTGGTGGCGCGGCCCGGCACCGGATAGCTGAGGACGAAGTCATTGCCGGGGATCTGCGGAAAGCCGCGGAAATTGACGGCATTGGCAAAGCGGTCGCGGCAGGTCGAAAAACGCTTGTCGCAGCCGGCGCTGATCGCAAAGCGGTCGCCGACCTCGATCGGCGCCGCACTCGCCTGCCACAGCGTCAATTGCGTTTCGGATGCGCTGCGGCGATGCAGCTTGATCTCGATCGCCGCGCCAATATTGGCGCCGCTCGACCAGCTCAGCCGCCCGGCGGTGAACAGCCCGTCGACAAAACCTTCCAGCCCGCTGACGGTGATTAGCGACGGCGACAGCGCCGCGCTGACCACGCCGCTGCCGCGCCAGGCCGAGGCGTTCAGATTGACGCGGCAGCGCCCATCGCCGAGATCGGCGCCGCAATGGGCGGTGTAGAGCCGCCCGCTCTCCTGCGACAACAGATCGGCAAGGCCGCGCAGCTCGGCGGTGAAGGCCTGGCCCTCGCGCCGCACTTCGCCAAGGCTGCCGCGCGCGGTGAGCAGCAGCAGCGACGGCTCGCTCCAATCGACCAGCCAGCTTTCCACCTGCGCGGCGTCATAGCGCCCTGTGGCGAGATCGTGCTCGCTCAGCGTGTCGTCGGATAGCGCACCGGAAATCTCGGCGCTCTCTACCGACAGATCGAAGCGGCTACTGGCTTCAGAAGCGCTCAATCCGCTGGCAGCGCGGCAAACTACGCCATTCACTATCAAATCGCGGTCGTGGTCGGTAAAACCCTGCACCACGCCGTCGCGGCGACGGATGATCCAGCACTGCGCCAGCGTGGTGACGCCGGCATCGAGCTTGGCCTGCAAGGCATCTGGCACGCTGCGCATCGGTAGCTCCTTTGCTTTGCGCCATCACGGCACAATTTCCAGCAACGGGATTTTGGGAATGGCGCCGGCCGCGAACGCCGCGAGATCAACTTCGAGATAATCGGTGTCGAACCGCACCGGCACATCGAACAGAAAGCCGGCGGTGATCGCGGCTCCCAGCGGCGGCACGGCGGCGGCGTGAAAGCTGACGATGCCGGTTACCGGATCGCAATCGAAGGCGTTGCCGTCGAGTTCCTGGCCAGCGACCGCGACACGGACGCTGCCAGCGACCGGCTTGCGGATCGGCCGCTGATAGGGCGCGAATGCTGCGCCATAGCTCTTGTACAGCGCGAAGGTCGTGGTGACGCCGTCGCCGACGCCGATCGGCTGATCGCGCGGCGATGGCGGCGCGCCGCCCGGCGCCGAACCATGATCGAGCCGGTCGCGCCAGCGGAAGCCATAGAGCCGGCCGCGCCGTTCCTCAAAGAACGCCACCACCGCCTGCAATTCGGCGATTGTTTTTACGCCATAGCCGGCGTCATAGCGCCGCCGCGAATGCGCCCAGCGCGCGTTGCGTTGCTCACGGCCCGAACCGAAGCTGACGATCTCGGTGCGCCGCTCCGGACCGCCAGCACTGCGCAGCGCGATGTCGAGCGGAAACAGAATGTCGTGAAAGCCGGTCATCGGCGTTCCTTGCTACGCTGATCGCCGCCACGCGGGACGATGCGGGCGAATGAGGCTCGGTCACATCGCGCGCCGGCCGCGCGCCACCGCGCGGGCGATCTGCCCGGTGAGGTAGCTCTCGGAGCGACGGAAACTATCGGCATCCGGCGTCGCGATCTGAATATTGACGGTGACCGCGCCGCCATCTTGACTGGCAACGCCGAGCCTGCCATCGGCGCCGCGCGCCAGCGGCAGGATCGCCTCCGGCCCCGCCTCGCCGGCGAGGCCAACGCCGCCGCCCAACATTGGGAAATAGCTCGGCGTGCCGATCACGCCGCCACTGGCAAACGGTTTGATGCCGCCCTGCGCCTGCGGCTGAACCGCGCCGCCAAGGCCGCCGATCAGCCCGGACATCAGGCTTTGCAGTCCGCCGGACAGCGCGTTCTCCAGCGGCTTGAACGCCGCCTTCAGCGCTAAATTGGAGATGCGCAGCGTCAGCGATTTCAGCACGTCATCAAATTGCTTGCCGCCGCTCACCGAACTGGCGAACGCGCCGCTCATGGCGTGGGCAAAGCCATTCGCCGCGCTGGTCAGTTCGCGGGTGCGCTGCGTCAGGCCATCAAGGCTGTCGGCTTGGTCGAGCCAAGCGGGATCGCTATCGCTCATCACGCGCTCCATCATCGCTGCGGTCGGGAAAGCGCTGCATCAGCGCCTGCAAGGTGTGACGATCGATCGGCGCCCCAGCATCGCCACGCCGGGCGCGGATCGCGGCAGCGAGTTCGCGCGGCGTCATGCTCCAGAACGCCGCCGGTGACAGCCGCAGCACGCCAAGGCCAAAACCGATCGCCGCCGCCCAGGGAAACGGCTGGCGTTGCGGATCGCTGATCACGGCGGGCTGTCGTCAAAGGTCGCGGCGATCAAGGCCGCCACGATACGCACATAGCCGGCCGCGCCACCCTCGACCGCCATCGCCGCGACTTCATCGTCGCTGACCGGCTCGCCCGCGCCGCGCAGTCCGCAACCGATGATGCGGATCAGATCACGCGCCGCCAGTCGGCCAGCGCCGAACCGCTCGGCGAGCGCCACCAGATCGGGCGCTGCAAACGCCGCTTCAAGCTCAGCGAGCGCGCCGAGCGTCAGCACCAGCGTGCGGCGCCGCCCGCCAAGCTCGGCATCGATCTCGCCGCGATATCGATTGGCCATTGCGCGCCTCCGTCAAGCAGCGGTGAAGGTGAGCGCGCCGGCGCTTTCCAGCGACAGCTCGAACGTCACTTCGCCATTATGCTCGCCGGCAAATTCCAGGCTTGCGATCTGGAACAGACCTTCGATGGTGCCGAAATCCGGAACGACCAGCTGACTGTTCAGCACCGCGCCGTCAAAGAACGCCTGACGCAGCAGCGCATCGGAGTTGGCATCCTTGAACAGCCCGCGGCCCGACAGCGCGGCGCGGCGCACCCCGGCGCCGGCCAGCAATTCGCGCCAGCGATCGACGGATTCGGCGTGGGTGATATCAACCAGCTCGGCGTTGAAGGCGATGCGCCGGCTGCGCAGCCCGGCGACGGTGACGAAGCCGACGCCGCTATTGATCTTCAGCAACAGGTCCTTGCCCTTTTGCGCGCTCATGACGGTCTCCCATTAGTCCGCAGGTTCAGTAACGGCGCGAAAGCGCACCACGGCGTGATAGGCGCGGCTGCTGTCGCGGCGGATGTCGGCAATGGCAAAGCGCAGATTGACCAGGCGATGGCCGGACAACGTCAGCGGCGCATCGTCGAGCGCCGACAGCAGCGCCGCGGCGATGCTGTGCGCTTCCTTATGGCCACCATGGCGCGACCAGGCGTGCAGCGTGAGCTGATGCTCCTCGATCCGGCCGCCATCGACCGACAGATCAGTAAGCCGCGCTTCGCCGAGCGTGACATAAGGAAAAGTCAGCTCGCGCGGCGGCTCGTCATAGATGCGCGGCCCACCCAGCACCGCGAGCAGCGCACTGTCTTGCAACAGCGCGCGATGAATGGCGGCGCGCAGCGCCGAACTGGAACTGAGCATCGCCTCACCTCAAGCGTATGTAGTTCATGCCTGGCGCTGCAGCGCATCGATTTCGAGCCAGCGGCCGTGCTGCAACTCGCGCCAGCCGAGGATGCGATAGCTGCGCGTGCCATCGCTGAATTGATGCTGCCGCGTCAGCGCCACACCGCCGCGCAGCACGATCTTGCAGTGCAGCTCGGCGCCATCGGCATCGGCCAGCACGCCATCGCGCAGCGCGAGCGGCGTCACTGCCGCCCAGAGCGTTGCCTGCGGCAACAGCGTGCGCACCACGCCGCCCTCGCCGTCGTCGCTCTCCACCGGCTGCAGCAGCGTCAGCCGGGTGCGCAATCGGCCAGGATGACTCATCGCGACATCGCTCATAGCGACAGTCCGCGCGCTGAGCCGAGCAGCGTCGCGAGCCCCGCGGGCAACGGCGTAGCGTCCTCCTCGGCAATCACGCCGCGCTGGTCGTACCAATGCGCGGCCAAGCTGCGCACCGCCTGGCGCAGCGGCTCCGGCACGTCGGCAGCGTCGCTGCCAAAGCCAAGCTCGTAATCAAGCTCGATGCCGGCGCAGGCGCGGCCGGGCTGCGGCAACGCCGGCGGCGTCACGATCCGATCGCCCGCGCGATCGACCACAAAGCCCGAAACATCGAGCTCATGCGCCGCGCCGGCATGATCGAACACCCGCGCCGCCAGCACCGCGCGCAGCGGACCGAGCCGGCATAGGATGCGGCGCTGATCCGGCCATTGATCGAGCGTCAGCCGCCATTGCTGGCTCAGCAGCACGCGCCGGGTGGTGGTCTCAACCTGGGCGCGCGCCGCCACGATCAAACTGGCGATCAGCGCATCCTCGGCATCATGCGTCACCCGCAAATAGCTCTTCAAATCATCGACCGTGCACGGCTCCGCCGTCGGTCCAAGCAGCCGCGTGGTCGCCATGGCCTGCTCCTGTTGGTCACGTTGCTGTTCAAAGCTGGTTGACAGCGGCGGGCGGTGCGGCTTGATCACCGCCATGATCCGCCGCCTCGCTGTCATGTTCGCAATATTGTCCGCCGCGCCCGCGCACGCGCTGGTCGGCGACGCCGCGCCGCAACCGGACGGCATCGGCCGCGCGGTCGTTACCGTGGTCGGCTCGCGCGGAAATTTCTGCTCGGGCGCGCTGATTGCGCCCGATCTGGTGCTGACCGCAGCGCATTGCGTGCCGCTAGGTGCCGACTACAAGATCGTCGATTATGACGCCAAGCCGCAGCCGCAACTGCGCGACCTGCGCCGGGTGGCGCTGCATCCGCAATACGATGCGCGCGGCATCGCTGCCCATCGCGCCTCGGCCGATATCGCTTTGCTGCAACTCGCCGCACCGCTGCGCGGCCGGCCGGTGCTCAGCACCGCGGCGCCGCTTGAGCCGATCGCGCCCGGCCAGGAATTTCTGGTGCTCGGCGCCGGCGTCACCGTGCGCGGCGATGGCAGCAGCGGCGGCAAGGTGCGCGCCGCCGCGCTGGTCTCGACCTCGCAGCCCGGCCGGCTGCAAATCCGGCTGGTTGATCCGGCGAGCAATAATCAGCACCCCGGACTCGGCGCCTGCACCGGCGATTCCGGCGCGCCGGTGCTGCAACAGCAAGGCGCTGACCTCCACGTGGTCGGGGTGGTGTCGTGGTCAACCGGCCCCGGCAACAGCGCCGGCTGCGGTGGCCTGACCGGCGTGACGCCGCTGACGCTGTATCGCGACTGGATCGTGCGCACCGCGCGCAGCTTTGGCGCAATGCTGCCGTAAGCTCGCGCCGCCATGGTTAATCTTTGTTAACCATGTTGCGGCAGGGTGCGGCGAACATCCGGAGTGTTTGCAATGTCGCGCCTGCTGATCGTGGTGTCACTCGTGCTGCTGGCGCTGCCGGCGCGCGCCGCAGACCTGCCGGTGCGCAGCAAGATCGGCAAGATCTTTGCCGAGCCCGAGACCGTGGTGGTGGTTCAGGAACGGTCCTACACGCCGGGGCAATTTCCGGTGCTGTCGCTGCCCGGCTATTACGGCCGTCCAAACTCGTTCATGTACAGCAATTACTACGGCTCCTCGCTGATCGATATCTATGGCCGGTTGCCCTATGCCTGCGGCATCTACGGCTATTGCTGATCGAGAGCACGCAACCAGGTGGGCTGCGGCGCTGCGCGCGCAACCCACCCGACGCATCGCCCGCCCTACTCTTAGCTCGCCGCGAATTTCAGCAGCTTGATGGCGTCAAAATCCTGCACCCCGCCGCCGACCCGCTTGGTGGTGTAGAACAGCACGTAAGGCTTGGCGGAATAAGGGTCGCGCAGCACGCGCACGCCCTGGCGATCGACGATCAGATAGCCGCGGCGGAAATCGCCGAACGCGATCGACAGTGAATTGGCGGCGATGTCCGGCATGTCCTCCGCCTCGACCAGCGGAAAGGTCATCAGCGTGGCGCGGCCACCGGCCTGCGCCGGCGGTTGCCACAGATAGGCGCCGGTGGAGTCCTTGAACTTGCGGATCGCCGCCTGGGTCTTGCGGTTCATCACAAAGCTGGCGTTCTGGCGATAGCCGGCCTTCAGCGCATAGATCAGATCGACCAGCACGTCGGAAGCATTGCTGGCCGCGAACGCGCCGGCATTGCCGGACGCGACATAGCCGAGATTGCCCCAGCTCCACGATCCGTTCGCCACCGCCGGATAGCTGACAAAGCCCTTCGGCTTGTTGACGCCGTCGCCATTGACGAACGCCGCACCCTCCTGCACCGCGAACACCAGCTCGACTTCGGAGGCGATCCAGTCGTCGATATTGACCGCGGCATCATCGAGCAGCGTCGCGGTCGCCGCCGGCATGGCATAAAGCTCCATCGCCGGAAACGACAGCGCGTCCAGCGTCGGCGATGCGGTCTGCGGCCGGCCATCGGTCTCGCCGACCCAGCCGGTCGCCGGGCCCGCGGTCATGAACGGCTTCTTGTAAACGCTGCTGGAAATCTCACGCACCGCGGCAATCGAGCGGATCGGCGAAATCGCCGCCAGCCGTTCGCCGATGGTGTGTTCAAGCTCGGGCGGCACCAGATAGCCGCCATCGGGATTGGAGCCGACCGACAGTGCCTTGGTTTCCAAGTTACGCAGATTGCCAGCATCGCCGCTGCGCACATAGGCCTCGAACGCGCTCTTATGCTCGAGCCGCGCGCTGTCGCCACCCGTGCGGCCGCGCAGCTCGAGCGCCGGGCGCGCCTGGCGCAGCACGATGGCATCGAGCCGGCGCTGCTGGGCATCAAGCGCGTCATTGATGCGGTCGACCTTTTCTTCCAGCAGCACGTCGCCCTTGCCGGCCTCGATCGCCTTCAGCCGCGTGTCGTTCTCGGTCTTGTAGTCCTCGAACGCGCGCATCAAGGCGTCGAATACCTGCTGCGCATCGTCGCCGGCGATGCCGGCCTTGGTCTCAGGAGCGTGGTCAAAGGTGGGCATCAGCAGACTCCGTTGCATCGCTTGTTGAAGGTGATCAGTGAAGGCATTGCGGCTCCCTCCTGTTGCTCAGCGGGAAAGGGAGAAACGGTTCAACCCTGGCGGCTCACGCCCGCCAGCGCCTGTTTGCGTGCTGCGCGGCCAGCAAGCGAGTTGATCGGGCTAGTTCGACGCGCGGGCGGCGCCGGGTCATCTGTTGCATCACACGAACCGATCGACGTCGCCGCGCTGACGCGGCGCCACGCCGCTTCCGCCGCAGCACGCTGCGGCGAGCGCGGCACAGTCTTGACCGCATTGACCCGGGCACCCTGCAGCAGCGGAAAGGTGACGATCGAGATTTCCCAGAGATCGACCTGAAACAGCTTGCGCACCCGGGTTTTCGGATCGATCCGGCCGCGCACCGTGCGATAGCCGATCGACAAGCCGTCGATCGCGCCGCCGCGCAGCAGCGCGAGCACTTCGCGGGCGCGCTGCACATCGGGGATCAACCGGCCGCGCGCGAACAGCCCGCGCCAGTCTTCGTGCAGCTCCAGCCACACCCCGACCGGCTCGGCGGGATCGTGCTGAAACAGCATCGGGATTTTGCGCAGGCCACGCTGCTGCAATGTCGCGGCGAACGCGCCGGGCATCACCATGTCGCGCGCCTGATCGATGGCGCCGAACAGGCTGGCATAGCCCTCGATCGTGCCATCAGGGCTGAGCGACAACCGCGTGGGCATCGACGCAGGCGGAAGCAACGGGGCGTGCATCAGCGGCCTCGCAATCACTTGATATGTGATGACATCGGCGGTTGGCGCCTGCCGGCAGCCCCGCCTTAGGAAGAGAAACGCTTACTTCGGCCGCTTGGCCGCGCGCTTGCGCAGATGCGGTCGCGGAGAGCCGTGGCGCACTGGCGATGCGGCGCGCTGCATCTGGTCGAGATGCGCCAGAAATTCGCGAAACACCGTGATCGGTTTTGGCGGCGCCTTGGCTTCGCTGCGAAGATGGCTCAGCATGCTGTGCAACGTGTCCATGTCGGGCTCCGTTAGCCGTCGCGATCAGCGTCAAGGCGCGGCGCGCGGCCGAGCCTGCGATCGCAGCGGCGGTTGAAGGATTGCAGTTCGCGCACGAAATCATCGAAGCGGCGCCAGGCCGCGGTCAGCTCGCGCAGCGTGAACCACAGCGCGCCGCTGGCCGCGAGCGCCCAGCACAGCAGCGCCAGATGGGCGAGATCACCGCGCGCCGAAAATGTGTCGATCAGGTCGGACATGCGGCGCCTCGCGAGCCTAACGCTTCAAATGGCGACGCAGTCCGGCGCGGCTCAGCCGAGCCGGTCGCCATCGGGCAGCGGGCCGTAGCCCACCGCCTCGCGCTTTTCGTTGACGGTCAGAAACTCCGCATCAGCCACGCGCTGCCACAGCGCGGCGCGATCGCCGCTCAGCGCTTCGATGCGGTCAGTGTCGATCTCGAGTCGCAGCCGGTCGCCATGCAGCGGCGCCAGCCATTGCGCGAGCGCGTTGCCGACCCGGCCAGCGAGCGGCAGCACGGTCTGGCGCCAGAAGCTACGATTGGCTTCCTGATAATTGGCGAACGTGTTGTCGCCGGGGATGCCGAGCAGCATCGGCGGCACGCCAAAGGCCAGTGCGATTTCGCGCGCCGCGGCGTGCTTGGCTTCGAGAAAATCCATGTCCTTCGGCGTCCAGGCCATCGCCTTCCAGTCGAGCCCGCCTTCCAGCAGCAGCGGCCGGCCGGCATTGGCAGCGCCCTGATAGGTGTCGGTCAGTTCGCGCTTCAGCCGCTCGAATTGTGGCTCCGACAGCACCGTGCCCTCCGGGCCTACATAGACCAGCGCGCCGGACGGCCGCGCGGCATTATCGAGCAGCGCCTTGTTCCAGCGCGCGGCGGCGTTGTGGGTATCGACCGCCGTCGCCGCGGCTTCCAGCGGCGCCAGCCCGTAATGATCATCAAGCGGATGAAACAGCGTCAGATGCAGGATCGGCGGCAAGGGCGAAGCGTGCTGATCAAAGCGCACGCTGCGGCCGCCGACGCTGTATTCATAAGCCTCGGCCCAGCCATCGGCGCCGGGGATCAGCTTGATGCGGTCCGGGCGCAGCGCATAAAGCTCGCGCACCACGCCATCGAGCGTCACCGCCTCGACATAGCCATTGCCGGCGAGCAGTAGATGCGCCACCAGCGTTTCCAGAAAAGTGGCGCCATCCTGGCGGGCATTGGGATGGGTCAGCAGTTGCAAGAGCGGATGGCCGTCCTGCTCGCGCGCGCCGTCATAGACCAGATAGCGGCACGCTGCGGCGTTTTCCGCGATCAAGCGAACGCAGCGATGCACGATGGCATTGCCGAGATAACCCTCGCGCGCCAGCGCGCTATAATCACGCGGCGTCCAGCGCGCGATGCCGCCGCGCTCCACCGCCAAAAGGTGAGCGGTGCGCGAGGCTTTCTGTTCGGGCGCAGCAAGCAGTGATTTCAAGCGATCAAACATCGGCCTTCCCCAAGCAAACGATTGTGAGTCAGCAAAGCAGCGCAACCCGTGGCGGTTACAGCGAGCGCACCCGCGGCCCGCCGCTGCGGCCAAGCGCCAGCGTGCTCACCGCCCACACCAGCGCATCGAGCCGGTCCGGCGAACGACCGCTCGACAGACCATTGATGCCGAAGTCGCACATCTCGTCTTCCAGCGCCGGAAAACAGCCGGCGTGGTACACCCGGCCCTGCTCGTACAGCGCCGCCACCGGCTCGGCGCGCAGCCATTTGCCGCGTGACGCATGAACGGTTTTCACTGGAACCGCGGCGTCGATCTGCTGGATCACGGTGCGCACCATCTCGCCGCCCTGATTGACTTCCGCGACCAGCGCGTCAGCGCCGAGCTTGCGCCACAGCGCAATGGCGCGCGTCGCCCACGCCGTCGGTGTCGCGCCGGCGATGCTGTCGTCGGCCAGCACATGCACCACGCCATTGCTAGCCAGCCCGGCCGCGACAATGCCGCAAGCATCGGCGCGGGCATTCGACGACGCCGGCGGATCGACCGCGACCACGATGCGTTGCAGATCGCGCGGCGGCGCAGCGACCCGGCACTGCTCCAGCAGCGCACGCGACCACAGCGCATCGGGGCGATCCTCGATGATCTCGCCCTCGAGTTCCTGACGGCCAAGCCGCGTGCCGTGATAGCGCGCCATCACGCCCTGCAGAAAACCAGGCGCGAGATTGAAGGCGTTGGCGCGGGTCGGCGCCCGCGTCACCGCGCTCGACGGCGCCGCCATCAAGCGCTTCAACAGCGCGATCGGCCGCGGCGTGGTGGTGATCAATTGCCGCGGCTGCGCGCCGAGGCGCAAACCGAATTGCAGCATGTCGAATGCCGCTTCCGCATAGCGCCACTTCGCCAGTTCATCGGACCAGGCACAGCCGAATTGCGGCCCGCGCAAACTTTCTGGATCGTCGGCAGAAAACGCCTGCGCCACCGCGCCGTTCGGCCATTGCAACCGCTTGCGCGATGGCTGCCAGACCGGCCGCTGCTGGCGCGGATGCACCGCGAGCAGTCCGGACACCCCTTCGATCATCACTTCGCGAACATCGTGCTCGGTCTCGCCGACCAGCGCGATCCGCGCCACCGCACGGTCCGCAAAGGGCGGCAGGCCGAGCGCCTGCGCCCGTACCCATTCGGCGCCGGCGCGGGTCTTGCCGGCCCCGCGGCCGCCGATCAACAGCCAGCTCAGCCAGGGCTGGCCATTGGCCGCCAGCAGCGGCGGGCGCTGATGATCATGGGCAAACACCTCCCATTGCGCGGCGAGAAAGCCGAGCTCGGCCTCACTCATCCCCTGCAGCAGAAAGCGGCGCTGCGCCGTCGACCAGCTGGTCCAGTCGTCGCGAAAGCGCGCGGCGCAGCTCGTCAAGATCGCGGGGGATGGCGTCGTCATCGGCCGTTCTCTGCACATCATCGTCGGCGCGCAGCCGCCGCAATTCGAGCAGCGTGCGCGTCAGGCTGGCGAGCGTGCGCGCGCGCCGCTCGGCGTCGCTGCGCGGCTCGGTCAAGTCGTCGGCGCCGCCAACCATGGCTTCGATCTGCGCGATTTCGCGCTCCACCGCGCGCTCAACCCGCTCGATCAGCGTGCCACCCGCTTCCGCGCTCTCGACAACGGGCGGCTTGGCTGCCTTGCGCGTGGTGCTGCCCGCGGTCTTGGCGGTCTTAGCCGTCGCGGAGGTTTTGGCTGCAGTGGTAGCTATTTTGACTGCCGTTTTGCGCGCAGCCACGGTTGTTCGCCCCGCCGGCGTTTTGGCCGACGAGGTGGTCCGAGTGATCTTCATGTCGCAGCAAAACCCCTGTCGCGGAACGTGCGCGGTGTCGGCTCAGCTCCGGAACACCACCACCCACACCAGCGCCATCAGCAGCACGGCCAAGGCCAGCGATGCGGTGAGCAGCGCCAGCACAGACGGACCGCGCTCGCCCTGGCGTGCTTCGGTCGGCGTTTCGACGATCTGTTCGTTGCGCTTGGTTGCCATCGCGGCCTCGTTGCTGGCATGCGCCGCACCTGGCATGGCGGCCTCACCTCAGCAACGCGGCGATGAAATCGATGTTCCGGCTTTAGCGCGGTGGCTCCGGCGCCGGACCCAATTGTGGAGCATGCCCGGACACTACCCGGACAGCGTCACGCTGTCAAGGGATATTTTCCTAGATTGCAGGCCCCCCGCTCCAAACGACAACGGCCCGCCTTGTGGGCGGGCCGTGTCGTGAGGCGGTGGGCGTCGCGATTTAGGCGGCGCGCACGGTTTCCAGGAAACGCATCACCTCGTCCTTGAGCCGGTTGCTGTCGCGCGACAGCGACTGCGCCGCCGACAGCACCTGCGACGAAGCCGAGCCGGTCTCGGTGACGCCGTGCTGAACCTCGATGATATTCGAGGACACCTGCTGCGTGCCGGACGCGGCCTGCTGCACATTGCGGGAGATTTCCTGCGTGGCAGCGCCCTGCTGTTCGACCGCTGAGGCGATGGTCGAGGAGATTTCCGACATCCGGCTGATGGTTTCGCCGATCTTGCGGATCGCCTGCACCGAGTCATTGGTGGCGGCCTGGATGCCGACGATCTGCTGGCTGATCTCGCCAGTGGCCTTCGCGGTCTGCTCGGCCAAAGCTTTCACTTCAGAGGCGACCACCGCGAAGCCGCGGCCGGCATCGCCAGCGCGCGCCGCTTCGATGGTGGCATTCAGCGCCAGCAGATTGGTCTGGCCGGCGATGGTGTTGATCAGTTCGACCACATCGCCGATCCGGCTCGCCGCCTGCGACAGATCGCCGACGCTGGCATTGGTGTGGCGGGCCTGCTCCACCGCTTCGCTGGCGATCCGCGCCGACTCCTGCACCTGGCGGCTGATCTCGCCGATCGAGGACGACATTTCCTCGGTCGCCGACGCCACCGACTGCACATTGGTCGAGGCTTCCTCAGAGGCCGCGGCCACCGTGGCGGTCCGCTCCTGCGAGCGCTGCGAGGTCATGGTCAGGGTGTTGGCCGAGGCTTCGAGTTCGGTCGAGGCGGTCGAAACGGTGTGCACGATTTCGCCAACCGCAGCTTCGAACGAGCTGGCGAGACGATGCATCTCGGACTTGCGCAGCTCGGCGACCTTGGCCTCCTGCTCGCGCTGCGCCTCGGCCTCGGCAGCCGCCTTTTGCTGCGCCTTGACCTTGAAGCGCTCGACGGCGTCGGCCACATCGCCGATTTCGTCCTTGCGGCCGAGACCCGGCAGCACCACGTCGAAATTGCCGTCGGCCAGTTCCAGCATCGAGCGCGCCAGCGCCTGCACCGGCTTGGCAATGGAGACGATCGAAAACACGCAGGTGCCGATCAGCAGCAGCGCCGCAATGCCGCCGACGATCAGCCCGGTGCTTTCGACTTCAGAGAAGCGGGTTTCTGCGGCAGCAATCGACTGCTGGCTGGCGAGCTTGCCGCTTTCGACGATCGCGGTGGTCAGCGCATCGAGACTGGTGATCACCGGCAGCGTCACTTCATGCCGGAATTTGTCGACTTGCGCGGCGATCTTGGCGATCTGAGCATCAATGTCCGCGGTGTTGCCAGCGGTCGCCTTCTTCGCTTCCAGCGCGATCATCTGTTCGCGCATCTTGGCGATCTCAAGCCGGCCATCGGTCAGGGTGGCGACATCGGCGCGGATCTTGTTGATGCGCTCGATGTTCTCCTTCAGCCGGGCGGCCTTGGCGAGTTCTTCGAGATAGCCCATCGCACCAGCCAGATTGGCCTTGTAGCTGTCGGCTGCGGCCTGCAGTTGCTGGGCAGAGTTGGCGGCCAGCGTGTCGCGGAAGCTGACCTGCATCAAGCCGATCTTGGCTGCCAGATCCGCGGCGACGCGCGCCGCGCCCTGTTGACGCAGCGCCGTCTTGAATCCGTCCGCGACCGCGGAACCGCCGCTGTGTTGATTAAAAATCATGAGCCCGATCAGCAAGATGCTGAGGCCCGCTGTGATGGCAAGCTTGGTGCCGATACGAAGGTTCTGGACGGCTCGGAGCATGGTACTTCCTGTCACATTCATTGCGCGGGTCCGCAGCATGAAGGCGAATGACCCAGTGCAACTATCTCAGAGCCGAGTTCCAACCACGTAAAACCACGAGGCGCCCCGAATATCCAAATCGCGAACGTAACAGTATTGTGACACTACCCTTTTAGGTTGAAAGGACATCAGACGTCTGCGCACCGCACAACGGCCCGCCGAAAACCATTACGGCCCGCCGTTGCCGGCGAGCCGTAGCGGCCTAATAAGTGACTGGACGGCCTCTCGGGATTAAGCCGCGCGGACCGTGTCCAGGAACCGACTGACTTCGTCCTTGAGACGGCGGCTGTCATGGGACAGCGAGCGCGCGGCCGTCAGCACATGCGCCGAAGCACCGCCGGTTTCGGTGGCATTACGCTGCACCTCGACGATATTGGCCGAAACTTCACGCGTGCCATGCGCCGCCTGTTGCACGTTGCGCGAAATTTCCTGGGTGGCCGCTCCTTGCTGTTCGACCGACGACGCGATGGTCGATGAAATCTCCGACATGCGCGTGATGGTTTCGCCGATGCCGCGGATCGCCGACACCGATTGCTGGGTGGCCGCCTGAATGCCGGCGATCTGCTGGCTGATTTCGCCGGTGGCTTTCGCGGTCTGTTCGGCGAGCGCTTTCACCTCGGAAGCGACCACCGCGAAGCCGCGCCCGGCCTCCCCGGCGCGCGCCGCCTCGATGGTGGCATTGAGCGCGAGCAGATTGGTCTGGCCGGCGATGGTGTTGATCAGCTCGACCACATCGCCGATCCGCGACGCCGCGCCCGCGAGTTCACTGACGCTGTCATTGGTCTGCCGGGCTTGATCGACCGCCTCATGGGCAATCCGCGCCGAGGCCTGCACCTGCCGGCTGATCTCATGCACCGACGAAGTCAGCTCCTCAGTCGCCGACGCCACCGATTGCACATTGGTGGACGCTTCTTCCGAGGCACCGGCCACCACCGTGGCGCGGTCCTGCGAACGCGCGGCGGTGGAGGTCAGCGTGGTTGCCGAGCCCTCCAATTCGCTCGCCGCCGCCGACACCGCCTCGATGATGCGGCCGATTGCGCTGTCAAAGTCATCGGCGAGCCGCTGGGTGTCGGCACGGCGCTGCGCGGCCGCGCGCGCCTCCTGCTCCTGCTGCTCGGCCTCCAGCCGCAGCCGCGCCACGGCATTGGTCTTGAACACCTCGACGGCGCTGGCGATCTCGCCGATCTCGTCGCCGCGGCCGATGCCCGGCACCTCCGCGTCGATCCGACCCTCGGCGATTTCCTTCATCGTGCTGGTGACGCGATGCAGCGGCCGGGTGATCGAGCGGGCGACCAGCGACGAGATCAGCAGCGTCAGCAGCGTCACGGTCGCGACCACCAGCAGCGAATGCTGGGTGGAGACCGCAAGCTGGGCGTCAAGATCGTCAATATAGACGCCGGTGCCGATCACCCAGCCCCAGGGCGCAAAGCCGACCACATAAGTGAGCTTGGGCGACGGCGCGCTCGCTCCTGGCTTGGTCCATTGATAATCGACAAAGCCCGCGCCGCTGCGCTGCACCACAGCGGTCATCTCCGCGATGAACGCCTTGCCGGTGGGGTCCTTGAGCGCCGCCATGTTCTTGCCATTGAGCTGCGGCGACAGCGGGTTCATCAGGGTGACATTGCTCATGTCATTGACGAAGAAATAGTCGTTATTGCCGTAGCGCAGCGCCGCGATCCGCGCCAGCGCGCGCTTCTGGGCCTCGGCAGCGGGCAGCTCGCCCTTCTGGCTGACGGCATATTCATCCTTGGCGATCGCAATGGCGAGCTCGCCGAGATGCTGCAGCTCCATCTGCTTTTGATGCTTGAGCGCGCTGCCGAGTTCACGCGAGTCCAGCACCATATTGGCCAGCAAGCCGGCAAAGCCGACGGCGATCAGCAGATAAATCCGCCGCGCAATGGTCAGTTTCGGCAAACGCACCGTCTTGGCCGACATCCCGTTCTCCCTAACTACGCTCACTGAGCTCGTTCCAGACTAATCGGACGACCATAAAAACAAGTTAGCAGCCGCTGCGATCGCCAAACGAACATGCTGCTGAATTAAAAGGCCCGCCCTGGAGGGCAGGCCTTTGGTCATTCCACAGTGCGGGGGTTAATCAGGCGGCCCGCACCGTATCGAGGAAGCGGCTGACCTCGTCCTTCAGCCGGCTGCTGTCCTGGGACAGCGACTGCGCCGCCGACAACACCTGGGTCGAAGCCGAGCTGGTCTCGGTGACGCCATGCTGCACTTCGACGATGTTGGAGGACACCTGCTGCGTGCCGGACGCCGCCTGCTGCACGTTGCGGGAGATTTCCTGGGTGGCGGCGCCCTGCTCCTCCACCGCCGAGGCGATGGTCGAAGAGATTTCCGACATCCGGGCGATGGTCTCGCCGATCACGCGGATCGCCTGCACCGAGTCGTTGGTGGCGGCCTGGATGCCGACGATCTGCTGGCTGATTTCGCCGGTGGCCCTGGCGGTCTGCTCCGCCAGCGCCTTAACCTCGCTGGCAACCACCGCGAAGCCACGGCCCGCTTCGCCGGCCCGCGCCGCTTCGATGGTGGCGTTGAGCGCCAGCAGATTGGTCTGGCCGGCGATGGTGTTGATCAGCTCGACCACATCGCCAATTCGGGTCGCCGCGCTGGTCAGCTCGCCGACGCTGGCATTGGTGGCACGGGCCTGCTCCACCGCCTCATTGGCAATGCGCGCCGACTCCTGCACCTGACGGCTGATCTCAGAGATCGACGACGCCATCTCCTCGGTCGCCGACGCCACCGACTGCACATTGGTGGACGCTTCTTCCGAGGCCGCGGCCACGGTGGCGGTCCGGTCCTGCGCCCGCTCCGAGGTTTTGGTCAGGGTCTGCGCCGACGCTTCCAGCTCGGTCGAAGCCGACGACACGGTATGCACGATCTCGCCCACCGCACGCTCGAACGCGTTTGCGAGATTGTTCATCTCGACCTTGCGCTTTTCAGCCAGGATACGGTCGGCCTCGGCCTTCTGCTCGGCTTCGAGCCGCGCCTTTTCGTCAAGCATCACCTTGATGTCGTTGACGGCATTGGCGGTCTGGCCGACTTCGTCGCCGCGGCCCGTGCCGGCAATCACCACTTGCTCACCGCGCGCCATCGACTGCAGGTCGCGCACCAGACGGCCGAGCGGGCGAGCGATATCGAACTGCACGATCGCAAAGGCCAGCGCAATCACCGCAACGAACGCACCTCCGACCAGCGCGACGGTCAGCTTGATGGTGCTCACCACGTCGGCCGACGCCTTATCGGAATTCCGCTGGATGTGATCTTCGATCTTGGCGGTGATCGCCACCATCTGATCGCGCAGCGCAATGTTCTTCTTCGCCATCTCGGTGGCCAGCTTCACAGCCTGATCGTTATTGTTCGCCATCGTCGCCTTCTCGACCGGCGGATAATCCTGCTCGACGATCTCGTTGAAGGTTCGCGCGGCCTGATCGAAGTCACTGGCAAATGCCGGCAGCCGGTTTTTCGCCTTGGCAATCTGGTCGTTGAAATCTCGGGTGTTGGCCGCCACTTCCTGGCTGGTGCGCTGCATATCGGTCAATTCGGTCTCGGCAATGATCCGCCAGGACAGCCGACCGAGGTTGAACACACGCTGGTTCGCACGCAGGTTGGCCTTCATGCCCTGCACATCCTTCTCCAGCATCTCCGAATAGATGCTGTCGATCTCGGCCATCTTCGAGGTCGCAAACCACAGACCGAACCCGACCACCACGCTGAGCATCACAAAGCAGGCCAGCACCTTGTAGAGGATTTTCACGTTCGAGATTTTCATAGCGGTTACACCTTCAAGCTGCGACCGAGGGAACCGGCCTGATCAATGATTCTGCTCTCACAGACCGCACACATCCCTTTGCGCACGACCTCCATCGACTGATACGGCGGCTCGCCTCTCCGTCTTCGCGCACTAACTACGCGCCACTTTCAAAAAGTGTAAACCTGGCGTTGTAGTTTCGATCTGATCGATACGGAAAAGCGCTAGCTGGTATTCGCACCAACTAACTGTTGGCATGATCACTATTCCGGCATGAAAACTTATAATTCCTTTCGTTCGCGGTTATTCCATCGCAACGCCAACTACTTGCGCGCGGCCTGAACAAACGTTCAGCCCCACAACTCAACTCATATTTGTCCGCGTTCGCTGCGCGTATGACCATCATGCCAACTAGGCAGCATTCAAAACTCAATCAGCGACACACTGGCGATTACGCGCCATCACCGCGTTCTCACAACGAACTAATCGCGACTACACCTCGGGCGACACCGAGCTTTTTCACATCGAAAGCTATGCACGCCACAGCGAGCGACGACACGAAACGAGCGCCGCGCGGCGCATTTTTAGAATGCCATGCCAACGACGTGTCAGTGCGGTTCGCAGCTCGAACATGGACCGCAGCATCACTCAATTGACGCCACGCAGCCTCATCGCAACTTCACTCGCATCACCACGTTCTCTTAGCGAACGCGGTCGCAGCAACTCACGCGATCATGCGCGCAACACACCGCCGCGAGTCGTGGCGCGCGCAGAGCGCAGCGTTGATGGAGTCGAATCGGATTGAGCACACGCGGCCAGATCAGCAGCGCGCCACGACAAGTAACAGCATTCCGCCGTACGCCAGTCGCACACGCCTCCTTGACGAGTCGCGGTGATGCAGAATCGTTGATGGGTGTATTCGCGCTGCTGCCTGAGACACGACGCGTCGCATTCGTGACTTTCCGCGCGCCTCGCAACGCTGCGCGCAGCAGCTCGCGCCACCAGAAGCAAAGGCAGCGCCGATCACGACCAAGCTGTCAGGCAACCGGCCCCGGACAGTTGCCTAAATGCGCCAGCAGCAGCGGGCTCGCCCGTCGCCGCGCGGCGCTGATCAACGCCGGCGCCAGCCAAAGCAAACGGGCCGCCCTCGGCAGAGGAGCGGCCCGTTCAAATCGATTGCGATGCAGCGCCGCGGCCTGGCGGCGCCGCGATCGCGATGATTGGTCTCAGCTGTGCAGCTTGGGCGGCTTCGGCGCCTGCCTTACCGCAGCGCGTCAGCCCCTGATGGGGCCGGCCGCGATCTTCACTCGACCAGCAGCAGCACAAAACCAAGGGCGGGCGCCAGCACCATGCCGACGGCGATCAGTGCTGTGACCGTGGTCAGCAAATGACGGACTGGGCTGTGGATAGACAGAGAGTGGTGTGCCGTATCGAAGCTGCTCATGGCGCCCCCGCATTCAATGAGTGTCCCCATTGTGTTAGCAGGCCCCCTCTAACAATCCGGTTGCGGATTTGCGGGGATTCGCGCGGCGCTTCTCAACCTCGGTTAACTACTTGGCCGTGGTCGCGGTCGCGAGCGCCTCATAGTGCTTGCTGAGGTTGGTGCCGACCAGTTGCACCGCCGTCAGGATGACGATGCTCAGTCCCACCGCGATGATGGCGTATTCGATCGACGTCGCACCGGATTCATCGATCAGAAATTCAGACAGCAGACGGGGCACACGTTGCTCCTGTGATCAGGCTGCGGCAGCTTCCGCAGCAACCCCGGACGCTATTGGCGATAGGTTGCGGGTCCGTTGACCCGCAAGGTCAATGGCCCGTAAATCGAAACAGCACAAATTGATCGTATGGCGTTTGCGCGCGACGAGGAGCCCGGTTCGCGCCGAGGAAAAGCGTCAGAACATAAAGTTAGAGCTTCGGCCCTGGTTTGTCAGAACCGAACAATCGCTAAGCCGGCCGTTTCTTCAGCTTGGCGCGACGCGGCAGCAGCGCGGGCCAGGAGACGATGTGGTCTTCCAGCTCCTCGACGCTGATCTCGCCTTCCTGCCCTTCGACACGGCCGCGCACCGACACGCCGGCTTCGTGCACGGTGCCCGGATCGCCCGACACCAGCGGATGCCACCAATACAGGTCCCGCCCCTCCGCCACCAATTTGTAAGCGCAGCTCGGCGGCAGCCAGCTCAAGGTGCGGACATTGTCCGGGGTGAGACGCACGCAATCGGCGAGTTTGTCGGTGCGGTTCGCATAATCCTTGCAACCGCACCCGTCAGGATCGAGCAGCCGGCAGGCGATATGGGTGAAATAGATCCGCCCGGTGTCTTCGCATTCCAGCTTTTCCAGGCAACAGCGGGCGCAGCCGTCGCACAGGCTTTCCCACTCCGCCGCCGACATCTGTTCCAATGTCTTGGTTTTCCAGAAGAAACCTTCCTGTGGCGAAGGCCGTTTGCGCGCTGCTGTCATGCCGAGCCTTGAGGTCGAACCTGCGGAAGCAGCGGTTCTAGGCGCAGCGCCGCCGCTGGCGCAAGCCAATGTCGCCAAAACGGCCGCGCTCGCGCCCGCGCCAAGCGCAAAACTCCTTGAAGCAGCATTGGTTTAATCGCCTTGGTCGGGTACAAGAGCATCTGAGTCTCCCGGGGCTTTGGATGGCCTTGGGTTTGCCGCAACATTTCAGCACAACGTTCTTCCGGCGCGGTTTGGCGCCCGATGGATTGCAACTGCCAGGGCTCCGGTGCGCCACATCCTGCCCCCCGATTGGATAACCAAGATCCGGCATTGGATGCTGGATCTCGACGCGCGCTTGAACTCCTCGGTGTTCCGCTCTTTCGCCGGGCTGCGCGAGGGCTATGAGCGCTTCTCGGTGTTCATGGACCGCTTCTATGTCGGCCGCTGGAAGCGCTGGGTGTTCATTGAGCCGCTGTCGGAAGCCGCCACGCTCGGCCTGTGCGGGCTGATCCTGCTGCTGACGCTGGCGCAATCGGCGTTCCGCGAAACCGCCGACGAGGATTGGCTCAAGAAAAGCGACCTCGCGGTCACGTTCCTTGATCGCTATGGCAGCCCGATCGGCAGCCGCGGCATCAAGCATAACGACTCGATTCCGCTCGAGGACTTTCCCGACAATCTGATCAAGGCGACGCTCGCCACCGAAGACCGGCGCTTCTACGACCATTTCGGCATCGACATCGCCGGCACGTTCCGCGCGCTGGTCACCAATGCGCAGGCCGGCGGCGTGCGCCAGGGTGGTTCCTCGATCACCCAGCAGCTCGCCAAAAACCTGTTCCTGTCGAACGAGCGCACCATCGAGCGCAAGGTCAACGAGGCGTTTCTGGCGATCTGGCTGGAAACGCGGTTGACCAAGAACGAGATTCTTAAGCTCTATCTCGACCGCGCCTATATGGGCGGCGGCACGTTCGGCGTCGATGGCGCCGCGCATTTCTATTTCAACAAGAGCGCGCGCGACGTCACGCTGGCGGAAGCGGCGATGCTGGCCGGGCTGTTCAAGGCGCCGACCAAATACGCCCCGCACATCAACCTGCCGGCGGCGCGCGCCCGCGCCAACGTGGTGCTCGATAATCTGGTCGAAGCCGGGTTCATGACCGAGGGCCAGGTGTTCGGTGCCCGCCGCAATCCGGCGACCGCGGTCGATCGCCGCGACGAAAACTCGCCGAACTATTTCCTCGACTGGGCCTTTGACGAGATGCGTCGGCTGGTCGACACTTTTCCGAAATCCTATTCGGAGCGCGTGTTCGTGGTTCGCACCACGATCGACATGAATGTGCAGCGCGCCGCCGAAACCGCGATCGAGAACCAGCTCCGGCAGTTCGGCCGCGACTATCACGCCACCCAGGCTGCGACCGTGGTGTCCGACATGGATGGCGGCGTGCGCGCCATGGTCGGCGGCCGCGATTATGGTTCGAGCCAGTTCAACCGCGCGGTCGATGCCTATCGGCAGCCGGGCTCGTCGTTCAAGCCTTATGTCTACACCACCGCGCTGCTGAACGGTTACAAGCCGACCTCGATCATCGTCGACGGCCCGGTGTGCATCGGCAATTGGTGCCCGCAGAACTATGGCCACTCTTATTCCGGCTCGGTGACGCTGACCCAGGCGATCACCCGATCGATCAACGTGGTGCCGGTCAAGATTTCGATCGCGATCGGCGGCAAGGGCGGCCCCAAAGCCGGACGCGCCAAGATCGTGGAAGTGGCGCGCAAATTCGGCATCAAGGCGCCGCTGACCGACACGCCGTCGCTGCCGATCGGCTCGACAGAAGTGACGGTGCTGGAACATGCCGTCGCCTATGTCACCTTCCCCAATAAGGGCCGCTCGGTGACGCCGCATGCGGTGCTGGAAGTGCGCACCGGCGCTGGCGATCTCGTCTGGCGCTGGGACCGCGACGGTCCGCAGCCGCGCCAGGCGATCCCGGCCTCGGTCGCCGCCGACATGGCGGAGATGATGAGCCACGTGGTCAGCGAGGGCACCGCGCGCCGCGCCGCGATCGACGGCATTCCGACCGCAGGCAAGACCGGCACCACCAATGCGTATCGCGACGCCTGGTTCGTCGGCTACACCGGCAATTTCAGCTGCGCGGTGTGGTACGGCAATGACGACTATTCGCCCACCAACCGCATGACCGGCGGTTCGCTGCCGGCGCAGACCTGGCACGACATCATGGTCGCCGCGCATCAGGGCGTGGAGGTTCGGGAAATTCCCGGCATCGACACCGGCAAGAAGCAGCCGCAGGCGCAGGGCGCCGCTGCCAATGTCGCCTCCAAAGCCTCCGATCAGCGCCAGGGTCCGCCGCCGATCCTGACGCGGCGCGGCGCCGAAATCCTGGTGCGCATCGAAAAGGCGCTGGACGAGGCCGGCAAGACGCTCGGCCGGCTGCCGGGCGAACCCACCAAGCCGCTGTCGGCCAATCCGGTGGCGTTCCCGGACAGTTTTGCGTCGATGTCGGGCGGTGAGCCGCCTGCGCCACCGCGCCGGAACTGAGCGGTGCAGATCCGACAAGGAACGCTAGTCACGTGCGCCTCACCTTCTCTCTTCTGATCGCGCTGATCATCGCCGCCACGCTCGGCGTCGGCATCACCTGGGTCACCGCCACCCGCGGCGTCGATCTCAACACCCTGACGATCGGCGCCTGGACCGCGCGGCCGCGGATCGGCACCGCCGAGATCGATCCCTATGCGCGCGCGGTGATCGCGCGCAGCGGCGAGCTGCCGATCGGCACCGGCGATGGCATCACCTTCTCGGCCGGCACCGACGACGCCAAGCGCCCGCTCGATGGCCGCTGCGACGTGACGGTGAGCGGCGTGACGCCGGCGGCACGGTTCTGGACGCTGACGCTCTATGACACCCGCGGCTATCTGGTCGCCAATTCGATGAACCGCTACGGCTTCACCAGCCAGGAAATCGTGCGCCGCGCCGATGGTTCGTTCGAGATCAAGATCGCGGCGCGCGCCCGCGCCGGCAACTGGCTGCCGACGGGGGGCGTCGAGCGCTACACGCTGGCGCTGCGGCTCTATGATACGCCGGTCGGCGTCGCCACCAGGACACAACGCGACGCGCCGATGCCGGCGATCACCACGGTGGGCTGCCCATGATCCGCACCCTGTTCATTCTGATCGGCGGCGTGGTGCTGGGTCTGATCGTGCATCTGGTCAGCGTGCTGGCGCTGCCGCGCATCGCCAGCAAGGACGCCTATTCACGCCTCGAACCGATCAGCGCGCTCAACACGGTGACGGCGCTGCCGCAGGTCAACCCGAGCGATGCGCCGATGCCGTTCCTCGATCCGGCATTCGCGATCGCGGTGTGCCGCTATGATCTGTCGTCGGGACCGATCAAGCTGACGGTGCCGGTCAGCCAGGCCTATACCTCGGTGTCGTTCTATACCCGCAGCGGGCTTGCGTATTACGCGATCAACGACCGCTCGGCCGGCCGGCGCGTGATCGAACTCGATCTGATGACCGAGGATCAGCACGCCGAGCTGCCCGACGAGGAAGACGTCACCTCCGCCGACCGGCTGATCATCGATTCCCCGAGCACCACCGGGCTGATCCTGCTGAAAGCGCTCGCCGCCGAACCCGGCTTGATGGTGCAGGCCAAGGCATCGCTGGCGGCTGCGACCTGCAAGGTGCAGAGCGATCCTGGCAAGCGCTGAGCGCCACGTCGCCTCATCAGCGATTGAAAGCAGCCTTTTCCGTGCCGGGCTGGTCCCGGCCCCTCACGTCTTTGATCTGTGAGCTTTCAAGACGTGGATACCCGCGCCAAGCGCGGGCATGACGAGTCCTATTGAGGATCGTTGGAATGCTCAGCCGCGCACGCTGAGTGCGACGCCGCGCCCGGCCGGCGCCAGCTCGTCCTTGCCCGCCATCGCTTCCAGCCCGCCGATCAGACGATCGGCGTCGGCGGCCATATTGTCCGGCCCATGCAGCACCAGCCGTTCCAGCGCCCAGCGATAGGACGCCACCCGGCGATGCAGGCATTGCTGCACCCACTGCATGATCAATGTGTTTTCTTCCATGCGCGCGACCGCGTCGGCGCGCTCGCGCGGCGATAGTTCCGAGACATAGCGCAGCGCGGCATTACGCTTCTGATCGAGCGCCAGCACCTTCATCGCGGTGTAACGGAAGGTCTCGAACTGCGTCATGTCGTTGCGCACGTCATCCATCAACTGCGCATAACGCGAGGTGTGGGCGCGGTGCGGCTCGTCGATCAGCAGCCGACCATAGGCGGTGCGATCGAACGTCACCTTCTGGCGCCAGGGCGATGCGATCACCTGATAATCGCCGAACACGCTTTTCCAGGCCGGGCGCGAATGGGGCGGCTCGATCAAGGGATAGGCGAAATCGCGCAGCGCGCGTTCATATTCGGTGAGCTGGTAGTTGGATGGGAAGATGCCGACGCTGGCGGTCGCTTCCGCGCCGACCCAGCGATGCATGTCGTCATTGAGCATATCGGCACGGGTACGGCCGAAATCACCACCGCTACAGCCGGCTGTCAGGATACACAGCGTCGCCACCGATGACAGACGGAACGCGATACCCAACCGCGTCGAAACTCGCTGCGCCATTGCCTCCGTCCGATCAGGAGCGCGCCCGGCGCCGTCGCCGTCGTCCCGCTGCCGCGCCCTCTTTCGGACCGTTGCCATCGTTGCCGTCGCGGTTCCGCTCAATGCGGACCACCGGAAGGATCAGCACCGTGGCTTCAACCTGCCGCGGAGCCAGCGCCAGACGCGCATCGAGCCGTCCCACCGCGTCCGCTGGAAATGCAATGACCGTGCCCATCTCGATTTTCCCCGCGCCAAATAGCCGGCGCACAGTCATTAAGAGCGGGCATGGTTAATGGGATGTTAATTCCACCCTCGTTCAATGACGGGGAGCAGGAACGAGCGTGCTAAGTGTGGCTGTGCGGCCATAGAAGCGGCCGCCCTGACGCCGCACATCCACTTGCTTGCCAGTTAACGAAGGGTTTCCCTTAACGCGCTGTTAAATCGAGGATTCTATTTTGAATCGAATTGTACAGGCTCGCGTTCCGCTGACATGATCGCTGCACCGCAGATTCCCGGCCTTGATGGGCTGCTGACGCTATCGCGCCGTGAAGGCGTCGATATTCGGCCGACGTTGCTACGCGTGCTGACCGATCTCTATGTCCAGACCCGCCTGCACACCACCGACGAAGAACGGCAATATGTCGAGCTTGCCAGCCGGCTGATCGATCAGGTCGATGATTGCACCCGCGCCGCGGTGCGCGCCCGGCTGTCGATCTATCCCAATACGCCGCTGGCGATCGCCTATAAGCTCGGCCTGCGCCAGCCCGATCCGGAAACGCTGCCGCTGGCCGAGCCGATCGCGCCCGCCGCGAGCGCGCCGGCTCAACAGCGCCTGCCCGCCGAAACGCAGCGCCGGATTTCCACGACTTTGACCATGCAGCCGGAAGACGCGGCGCAGATCAACGACATGTTCTTTGCGGCCGGGCCGCGCGAGCGCGCCCAGATCCTGCAAAATCTCGCCGAGACGCCGCTGCGGCCGGCGGCGCGCATCTATGGTCCGCGCGCCGAGCTTGCGGTGCAGGCGCTGGAAATGGCGGCCTATGCGGTCGATGCCGAGAATTTCGCCCGCGAATTGTCCGAAGTGCTGATCCTGCCGTTCAGCGTCGCCGAAAAGGTGGTGAAGGACGAAGGCGGTGAGCCGATGGCCTGCGCCGTGAAAGCGCTCGGCATGCCGGGGCCGGTGTTCGAGCGGGTGCTGATGTTCCTCGATCCGACGCTCGGCAGTTCGGTCGATCGCGTCTATCGGCTGTCGCGGCTCTATGACGTGCTCAGCGAGCGCGCCGCGCTGATCATGCTGGCCGCTTGGCGCGGCACCGCGGTCGCGGTCACCCGCGCCAAATATCGCCCGACGCTATACAATGATGAGCGGCAGCGCGCGCGCGGCGGAGCCAGCGCCACGCCGCTGCGTCCAGCTGCGCCGGCCGCACAGCCCGGCCGCACCGCCAGCCAGGGCTGAAGCGTTTTCGAGCGCTTTAGCAGCTACTTATACCAGCGACTCCAACCATTGACTCGTCATGCCCGCGCTTGACGCGGGCATCCACGCCTTGAAATCCCAGCAAGATCAAAGACGTGGATGGCCGGGACGAAGCCGGCCATAACGTGCGGAGTGGTTGGTATCAATTGCCGTTGGTATTACTTCGCCAGATCGAGAAAATGCCGTCCGGCACGGTCTTCGATCTCGACAATCCAGACATCGGGATCGAAGCCGGTTTCCTTGGCGAGCCGCTGTTCGACGGCCGCCTCTTCCACCGGCTGCGGCGTCGCGGCGACAAACACCCGCTCGAACGGCCGCTCATCGTCATAGACGGTCTGCGGCGCGGGCATATACAGCGTCGCGGTGCCATCGAGCCGCGCCACCTTGATCAGCACCGCCCCTGCTTCCTCGGCGCCGCGGCGCCGGATCGCGCCAAACACCCCCTCGGTCTGGCAGCGGCGCAGATAGGCCGCCACCCAGATGCTACTCTTCAATCGCATGACAAAACCTCGGGCGCGCGCGACTAATCGATCGGGCGGCCGGTCATCGCCGACAATTCCTTGACCAGCCGATCAGAGACCTGGCCGGTGACCGGCATGCGGCGATCGCGCTCAAAGCGCTGAATGGCGGCCTGGGTGTCGCTGCCGGCGACGCCGGTCGCCTTGAGCTGGCCATAGCCATAATCGGTCAGGGCGCGCTGCACCGCTGCGATCCGGCGCGAGGAGTCGATCAGATCGCCGAGCGGGTCGCTGCGGGTGCTGACCGGCACCGGGGCCGGTGGCCGCGGCTGGGCGGCAGCGGGCGCCGCCGCGGCGGGCGCGGGTGCAGGCGCTGGTGCCGCTGCGGTAACCTTGGTTGGGCTGGCAAACAGATCAGCGCTGCGCGGCTCCGGCGCCCGGCTATCGAGCCGCGGCTCCAAAGGCTTCAGCTCACCGGCGCGCGGTTCGGCCAGGCGCGGCGCGGCCTCGGAAGGGCGAGGCCGCGGCAAAACGCCGACCACGGCCGCCGCTGCGGCGGCTGGCACCGGCGCCGGCGCGGCGCCGAACATCGGCGACGGATGACGGCCAGCCTGCATCATGAGCGCATTGCTGATGATTGCGATCGCCGCCGCCGCGGCGAACATCGCGGCGATGACATCCTTGGGATGGTTCATCAGCAGCCGCATCGCCAGGCCGCGCTCGTCATCAGCCTCCAGCGCCAAGGCGCGCGCTGCCGATGCTCCCGGCTTCTGACGATCGGACTTCTTAGGCACTCTTCTTCACCTGAAATGGTTGGTTGCGGATCTCGGCCGGCGCGGACGGCACCGGAACGATGGTCGCGATCTTGCTGGAGGAGCGCGCGCCCTTGGCGGTGAGCGGCAGCAGCACGGTCACCGTGGTGCCCTCACCGAGCTTGCTGGCCAGCGAGATGGTGCCGCCATGCAACGCCACCAGGGTTTTGACGATCGACAGCCCAAGCCCGGTCCCCTCGTGGCGGCGCTGATAGGTCTTGCCAGCCTGGAAGAACGGATCGCCGATCCGCTTCAAATCATCGGCGGCGATGCCGACGCCAGTGTCGGTGACGCGCAAGGCAAGATTTTGGCCTTCGACCATCGCCGACACCGTCACGCTGCCGCCGCGCTCGGTGAACTTGATGGCGTTCGAGACCAGATTGATCAGAATCTGCTTGAAGGCGCGCGGATCGCCATCGACGTCCGGCAGATCGTCGGGCGCGCGCGCCACCAGATCGATGCCGGCCTCGCGCGCTTTCAGCGCCAGCAGATCGCAGCAATTGACCAGCGCCGGACGCGGTGCAAACGGCTCCGGCTCGATTTCAAAGCTGCCGGCCTCCATCTTCGACATGTCGAGGATGCCATTCACCACCGACAGCAGATGCTGGCCGGAATCGTTGATGAGCTGGGCGTATTCGCGGCGACGCGCGGCGTCGAGCAACAGCTCCTCGTCGCGCACGATCATCTCCGAAAAACCGATGATGGCATTGAGCGGCGTGCGCAGCTCATGGCTGACGGTGGCGAGGAACCGGCTGCGCGAGGCATCGGCGCGCTCGGCCTCGGCGCGGGCCTGTTCGAGCGCCTGCTCCTGCTGCTTGCGCGCGGAGATATCGCGCATCACCGCCACGACCTCGGTATCCGCCGTGCTGCCAGCGCTGGCCGCCATCGGCCGGCAGCGCAATTCGACCCAGATGAATTCGCCCGTGCCGAGCCGTTCTTCATACGGCAGTTCGCGGCGCAGCCGGAACTCGACGCTGCGCGCTTCGCCGCCGCGGCCGGCATCGGACAGCGCGGTCAGGAACGCCGGACGATCGATGACGTGCACCCGGTCGAACAGACCATGGCCGAGCAACTGCCGGGCCGGCGTGCCGAGCATCGCTTCGACCGCGGGCGAGATGAACTGCACAGCGCCGTCGCGGCTGTGGCAGGAAATCACGTCGCTCATATTGCAGGCCAGCAGCCGGTAGCGTTGTTCCTCGGCATTGAGCAACGCGACGCTGGTGCGGCCGAGCACTTCGGCGCAATAAGCGAGGCCGCAGCCATAGAGCAGCGCGGTCAGCACCCCGGCCGCCATCAAGACGCTGGCGGGCATATCCGCCGCCTGCGAGGGCGGCAGCAGATCGAACTCCGTCAGCCCGACCAGCAGCAGCGCGCAGCCGATCGCGAGCGCCGCCGCGAAGGCCAGCACGCGCCGCGATGCCGACAGCGCCGCTTCCAGCGGAATCACCACGAGCCAGATCGCCGCGAACGACGCAATGCCGCCGGTGTTGATCGCGACCAGCAGCACCAGCCCGGCGAGCGCCAGCGATGACAGCATGTTGGCCGCTTCGTAGCGTCCGGTGCGCGACAGGAAATAGGACAAAAGGATCGGCGCAGTCAGCCAAGCGAAGCCGAGCACTTCGAGCCCGGTCGGCGCGCCATGCAGCGCCAGATAGACCGGAAACGCCGCCAGCGCGGTCAGTGAACCGAACAGCCGCGGCGCGATAAACGCCCGGTGACGGGCACGCGCCAGCACGTCGCGACGCGCTGAGGGATGCAGCAACGTGTCCAGACAGTCGCGGATGATGCTCGATACGGTCACGTTGATTGACGCTTTGGCTGGCTGAGACAAGGTCACGCCGTAACGCTCCCCTATCGTTTGCGCCAAACTGTCAGAGCGAAATTAAGCGAAACCTAAGGTCCGTAGAGAGGCAGGTGCCAGTGCTACGCGATCCCTCCCCCCAAGGCCGACATGGTGAACGAGCGGTTTCCAAGACGCAGCATGGTTTCCAAGACGTAACTAATCATCGTGGTTGAAACAAATTGCATGCAAATCAATCAAAAATTTACGTCGAATCGATCCGCCCGGGATTCCGCGTCAATTGCATCAAATTTGAAGCAACTCGCTCACCTGATATTTATCGCGCATTGCTACCCGTGATCCGATTGCGAGCACAAAAGTCGCAACGGGGGTCAATCGAGACGACGGGGTCGTGTGATGATGTTCCTGCTCCGCATGGCGTTCTGGCTCGGGCTGGTTCTCGTCCTGTTACCGCGCGAGAAGACGCCGGAATCCGAAAAGATGCCGCAGATCGGCGCCGCCGATGCTGTGTCCGCAGCGAGCGCTGCGGTGTCTGACATGAGTCAATTCTGCAAGCGGCAACCGGCCGCGTGCGAGGTCGGCGGCCAGGCCGCGAGCATGATCGGGCAGCGCGCCACCGATGGCGCGCGCAAGCTCTATCAGATGATCACCGACAAGAAGCCGAATGATCATACCAGCTCGATCGGTGATGGCGCGTCCGAGTCGCCCGCGTTGGAAATCGCGCCGCAGGATACGCTCAAGGCCGGCGACCTTGATGCCGAGTGGCGCTTGTCGGCGGTGACGCCGCAAGTACCGCAGATTGCAGCGCCGGAGAGCACACCGGCCAACTGAGCCGCGGCGTCATGCAGCCTGCCCAGAAAGCGCGCAGCTCTGACCGGGCAGTCGCGCGCTGGCCGTAGTTTCCGCGCGCCCTGCGCGATTATCGCTTTCGGGCCGTACCGAACCGAGCTATCTGTCGGGAGCTCGCCGCCCGTTGACGCCATGTGCTGACGCGTTCCCTGGGATGGCGGAACCGGGGAATGGGCCGTGATGACGATTGACGAGATCAGAGACAATTTTGCGCTGCTCGACGACTGGGACGATCGCTATCGCTATGTGATCGAGCTCGGCCGCACACTCGCGCCATTGCCCGAAGCTGATCACACCACCGAAAACAAAGTGAGCGGTTGCGCGAGCCAGGTCTGGCTGCTGCGCACCACGTCGCACGACGCAGATGGCACGCCGCGGCTCAACTATCTCGGCGACAGCGACGCGCATATCGTGCGCGGGCTGATTGCGATCCTGCTGTCACTGGTGTCGGGCAAGACCCCGCAGGATATTCTCGCCACCGATCCGATCGCGGTGTTCGACGAACTCGGCTTCAAGGAACATCTGACGCCGCAGCGTTCCAACGGGCTACGCTCGATGGTCGAGCGTATCCGCAGCGACGCCCGCGAGGCGCTGGCGGCGACCTGAGCGCCGCCGCCTCCGCCGATCATTCCAGGCGCGGCACGGCGTCGTCCGCCCACCAGGACCGCAGCCGCGGATCCAGCTTGCCGACCGCACGATCGCTGAGGCCATAGTGCCGCGCCAGCCGGTCGAGTGCCAATTGCAGCACGATCTTGGCCGAGCGGCTTGGCCAGCCGCGATTGCGCTCGACATCTTCAAGACCGCGCAGAAAACAGCACACATCGAGCAGCAAACCGGCGAACTCCGGGCCGCAGGATTCCAGCGCAGCACGCACATTCTGCCGGGCCGTCATCATCGTGTCGGCGACGCTGCCGCCAAAGCTGGCGCCGCGCCGCCGTCCGGTCGGCGCCTCCCAGCTGGAGGTGACGCGCGGCATCATCTGCGCGCGGGTGAAATCGGCACGCAGCCGTTCGCCAGCGATGAACTGGGTTGGGGAGATCATGGCCGCGCCACCGCGCCCCTTGCGGCGCGCCAGCCAGGCCAGCGGGCTCTCGCCATCGTCGATGGTGACCTGTTCGCCGCCCGCCTCACCGGCGATGCGCTGCGTCGCCAGGCTGAGATGCTGGGCGCGGAAACGGTCGATTTCGGGCTGCAGCCCGGTCGCAGCGGCGGCCCGTCGGGTCTTGCTCATCGCCGGCCTCCATATTGAAGGCACAGCGAAACCGCGCGCGGCGCGACCGCCCCGGGCCACGCCGCGAGAAACCAGCCGCAAAACCAGCAAGGTACGAAACCAACAGGCAGATCACGGTCGATCAGCAGCATGGGCACCTCCTATGGGACTATAATCCCATAGGAGACCCTGCCTGACAACCCGTATTGCGGATTATTTTCCTGAGAGGCCGAGAGGCAGCCCGCCGCTCTATTTGGTGCGGCGCTTGCGCTGCTGGCCGAGCCCCATCTTCTTGGCGAGCTGCGAGCGCGCCACCGCATAATTCGGCGCCACCATCGGGTAATCCGGCGGCAGCCCCCATTTCTCGCGGTATTGTTCCGGGGTCATGTTGTATTGGGTACGCAGATGGCGCTTCAGCGATTTGAAGCGTTTGCCGTCTTCCAGACAGACGATGTAGTCGGACGTCACTGACTTTTTCAGCGACACCGCGGGCTTGGCCGGCTCCGGCGGCGGCTCGGCGCGGCCGGCCGAGATGCGCACCAGCGCGGCGTGGATCTGGTTGATCAGGCCCGGCAGTTCGTTGGCCGGCGTAGGATTGTTGCTGACATAGGCCGCGACGATGCTCGCGGTCAGGTCGATGAAGGATTTGCCCGCACTTTCGGTCATATTTTTGGGTGTGCTCGGATATAGAGGACGGGATCGCATGATCGCCCGCCACGATCAGCCACCGTCGCAACACCCCGAAAATTCAAGCATGTCGCAACAGCGCTTGCGTGCAATGATTATTGGCGGATTGCATCCGGCGTGACAACAACCACACCGCGATTCCGACCGTCAAATCTAGTTTGCACGTCCTGACAGGTTGCTGACATCAACTGCGCTGATCGAGATAAGAACGCAATTCCTCGATCGACGCAAAACGCATCATCCCTTCGGGCATCTGCGCTTCCATCGAACCATCCGAATACAGCGAATAGGCCATGCCATCGACTTCGCCGCGCTTCAGCAGCGTTACTTCGGCCTGCTTGTCCTGCGCCTCGGCCTGCTGCGGCTCGGCAGCAGGCGCTGGGGCCGCAGCGGGGGTTGGGGCTGACGCCGGTTCGGCGGCCGCCGAGCGGTCTTCAGCGATCGACGCCTCGCTGGCGCGGCGCCGCAGCTGATCGCCGCGCGCCCGTTCCGGCTCCGGCCAGGCTTCATCGAAGGCACTGCGCCGGAGATCGTCGAGCAGCGAGCCCTGCTCGCCGCTCTCGGCCGCGCGGCTGCGCAGCCGCTCGCGCCGGGTGGAATGGAACAGCAGGTTGCGGCGCTGCCGGCCGGCCTCAGCCTCGGCCGCCTCCGCGGCGGCGGCAGCAGCGGCAGCAGCCTCATTGGCGCTGTCCGGCGCAGCAGCCGATTCCAGCGGCGCGGCGGGCGGTTGAGCTGCCGGCGGCGGCTCGGGCACCGCCATGGTGCGCTGCCGGGCCCGCTCCCGTTCCCGCTCAGCATCCTTCTGCCAGGGCGGCATGTCGCGATCGCTGCCGCCATGATCGGCCGGGGCAGGTTCGGCGGGCTCGAAGCCGCCCAGACGCGGCGCTTCGCCGGCGTAGCGCGCAGCTTCGGCGGCTGGTTCGGCGGGCGGCGGCATCGCCACCACTGGGCGCAGCGATGACGAGCGCGACGGCGGTGCCGGCATGGTTGGCGCCATCCCCAGCTCGGGCGATGAGGCCGACGCCGGCAGGCGCAGCTTGCCGAGCGCCGCAATCAGCTCGGCCACGGCCGCGCGCAGGCCGAGCAGGATCGCACCGCTTCCGAAAGCAATGGTGCCGGCTACAATCAAGGTATCGCCGAAGCTGAATTCCTTGACCTGAAACCCGTAACCGATCGCTGCCAATCCAATCAGTACCAGGCCAATGCCGGCCGTCATCAGCAAAACCATCTACCCACCCCACCGCCGCGTTTTGGCGTTCCGCAGCCACTCTATCGTCATATTTGGCTTGTCGCCATTCAGGAATTCGCCCTTTGCACGCAGCGCGGCGGGCTTGTCCCGACCTAATTGATTGCAGAACGCGTAGCTTGGGCGTAGCTTTGGCGCATACACCCTCTACGCTTTCTGGAATGAAACGCCGTCCAATTCCGGACGGCGTTTTTGCGTCAGGCCCTCGGCGTCAGCGCCGCGTTCAAAACGGCATCTCCGCCAGCGCGTGCATCACCCGCACCCAGGAGCGGATGCCCTTGTGGAAGCTGCGCAGGTCGTACTTCTCATTCGGCGAATGAATGTTGTCGTCGTCGAGACCAAAGCCGACCAAAAGCGTATCAACGCCCAGCACGCGCTTGAAATCAGCCACGATCGGAATCGACGCGCCGGAGCCGATCAGCACCGCCTCCTTGCCCCACTCCTCGGTCAGCGCGCGCTTGGCGGCAGCGAGCGGCTTCATGCTCCAATCGAGCGCGATACCCGGCGCGTTGGAATGCTCCACAAACTCTGCCGAACAATCCTCCGGCAGCCGCGAGGTCACGAACGCGCGGAAGGCGTCGCGAATCCGGGCCGGGTCCTGGCCCTCGACCAAGCGGAACGACACCTTGGCGGACGCTTCCGCGGGGATCACGGTTTTCGAGCCTTCGCCGGTGTAGCCACCGACAATGCCGTTGATGTCGCAGGTCGGCCGCGACGAAATCTGTTCGATCAAAAGTCGGTCGGCCTCACCCGCCGGCCGCGACAAGCCGACCGGCTTGAGAAACGCGTCGGGCGTCAGGTTCAGCGCCTTCCACTGCGCCAGCACGTCCGGCGGCACTTCCTGCACGCCGTCATAGAAGCCGGGAATGGTGACATGACCATTGGCGCTGTGCAGCGCGCCGAGAATCTGGGTCAGCACCCGGATCGGGTTTTGCGCGGCGCCGCCATAGATGCCGGAATGCAGATCGCGGTTGGCGGCCTTGATCTTCACTTCCTCATAGACCAGGCCGCGCAGCGAGGTGGTGATCGCCGGCGTGTTGCCGTCCCACATGCTGGTATCGCACACCAACGCGAAATCGGCGGCGAGATCGTCCTTGTGCTGCTGCAGGAACGGCACGAAATGTTTTGAGCCGACCTCCTCCTCGCCTTCGATCACGATGCTGATGTCGATCGGGAGTTCGCCGGTGACATCGCGCCAGGCGCGGCACGCTTCGATGAAGGTCGAGAGCTGGCCTTTGTCGTCCTGCGCGCCGCGTGCCACGATGATCTTGCGGCCATCGGCGTGATCGGTGAGCACCGGCTCGAATGGCGGGCGATGCCACAGGCTGAGCGGATCGACCGGCTGCACATCGTAATGGCCGTAGAACAGCGCGTGCGGCCGGTCGCCGCGATTGCCGCGCGCCTTGGCGATCACCGCGGGATGACCGCCGGTCGGCCGCACCTCGGCATCAAAGCCCAGCGACGCGATATCAACCGCGAGATGGTCCGCCGCGGCCTGGCAATCGCCGGCGAAGGCCGGGTCCGCGGAAATCGACTTGATCCGCAGCAGTGCAAACAGCCGTTCCAGGCTCTGATCCAGACCGGCATCCACCTGGTCAAGGACCGCTTGCAGGTTTGACGTATTGGCCATGACTTCCCTCGCCGGTTCGGATGAGTTCCAGATTCAATAGGATCGCGTATCAATATGCTCGCGTGTCAATCTCGCGTCGTCGAACGAAGTGACTGCCGGTTCGCTTCGAGAAAACGCATCAGAACAACAATGCAGCATTGCGGCTCTGATTCCATCAGAACCGCAACCAGCATAGCGCCGCAGCCGGCATCAAATCAAAACTGACACATCCACGCCGCTACGCCGCGCCTCAACGCCGCAACAACCCGCCAAGCGTGCCGCGCACGATCGAACGGCCGACCGAACCACCGAGCGAGCCGCCGACTGACTTGCCAAGATCGGCCGCGATGCCGCCAATCACCTTGTCGGTGACGGTACGCGCGACATTGCGCGCCACCACCTGGCCGGTGCTGAGCTTGCCGCGCGGCGTGTTGGTGCCGAACACGGTGGCGACGATCGCGCCGAGCTGGCCGAGCAGGCCGCCTTCGGCCGCGCCGCCCTCGCCGCTCGCTTTGCCGTCGATCCGGCTGCGCAGCATCTCGTAGGCCGATTCGGAATCGATCGCGGTGTCGTATTTGCCCTTGAGCGGACTGGCCGCCAGGATCGCCTTGCGCTCCTCGGCGGTCACCGGCCCGATCCGCGCGGTCGGCGGCCGGATCAGCACCCGCTCCACCATCGCCGGCGTACCGTTGCCCTCCAGGAACGACACCAGCGCTTCGCCCTTGCCAAGCTCGGTGATCACCTTGGCGGTGTCGAGCTTGGGATTGGGGCGGAACGTCTCGGCCGCGGCGGCGACGGCGCGCTGATCGCGCGGCGTGAAGGCGCGCAGCGCGTGCTGCACGCGGTTGCCGAGCTGGGCCAGCACGCGGTCCGGCACGTCGATCGGATTCTGAGTGATGAAGTAGACGCCGACGCCCTTCGAGCGGATCAGCCGCACCACCTGCTCGATCTTGTCGAGCAGCGATTTCGGCGCGTCGTTGAACAACAGATGGGCTTCGTCAAAGAAGAACACCAGCTTCGGCTTCTCGACATCGCCGACCTCGGGCAGTTCTTCGAACAGTTCCGACAGCATCCACAATAGGAAGGTGGCGTACAGCCGCGGATTGTTCATCAGCTTGTCGGCAGCCAGGATGTTGACGATGCCGCGCCCCTCGGCGTCGGTGCGCAGCATGTCCTGCAGCAGCAGCGCCGGCTCGCCAAAGAACTTCTCGCCGCCCTGGTTTTCCAGCACCAGCAATTGCCGCTGAATGGTGCCGACGGTCTGCTTGGTGACATTACCGAGCGCCTGCGCCGCCTGCCGGATGTCGGCATTGACGTCGCCATGCTCGGCCACCTTCTGCGCGATCGGCGCGATGGCATCGAGCATCGCGCGCAGGTCCTTCATATCGACCAGCGGCATGCCATTGTCGTCGGCGACCCGGAAAGCGACGTTGAGCACGCCCTCCTGCACGTCATTGAGATCGAGCATGCGCGACAGCAACAGCGGCCCCATCTCCGAGACCGTGGCGCGCACCGGATGGCCCTGCTCGCCGAACACGTCCCAAAATACCGTCGTGAACTGGTCGGGCTGCAATTTCAGCCCCATGTCCTTGGCGCGCTTGATCAGCGCCTCATTGGGCGTGCCGATCTCGGCAATCCCGGACAGGTCGCCCTTGATGTCGGCGGCAAACACCGGCACGCCGGCGCGCGCAAAGCCCTCGGCCATCACCTGCAGCGTCACGGTCTTGCCGGTGCCGGTGGCGCCAGTGACCAGGCCGTGCCGATTGGCCAGCGCCAGCGTCAGCCATGCGGCCTGCTGTTCCTTGCCGATAAAGATCTTGTCTTTGCTGTCTGCGATGCCATCACCGCTGGTCGCCATCGTCTCGCATCTCCGGGCATAGAACAGTTTGCTGGGACTCTATTCTAATAGAGTAAAGCGCCGATCAAAACTGGGATCGGCGCCGCCATGGGCGGCATTCGGACCCAGTTGCATGCAGGTTGTGACGCATTGTGCAGCCGCGTAATCCTACGAAAAAAGAGCAACGCTGCACCTTTGCTCTTGCATTGCTGCAACACTTGAAAAGCGATCGCCGCCGAATCGTTGCGCTATTGCGCGGATCGCTTGTATTTCATGGTGTGGCTGATCAAGATCGGGGCACAAGAAAGATCCGGAAAATATCCGGAAGTGGGGGCGTAATGGACGAGTTGATTGAGCGGCTGACCAGCAAGGTCGGCCTCGAGCGAGATGTGGCCACACGGACGGTTGGCCTGATCCTCGGCTTCCTTCGCAACGAAGGCCCGACCGACAAGGTTCAAGCGCTGATCGATTCCATCCCTGGAGCTGCAGACATCGTCGAACCGGCCGCCCCGCGCAGCGGCTTCGGCAAGCTGCTCGGCGGCGGCGTGATGGGGCTGGGTGCCAAGCTGATGGGCCTTGGGCTCGGCATGGCGCAGATTCAGAGCATCGCACGCGAATTGTTCAAATATGGCCGCGACAAGATCGGCGAAGACGGCATGCAGGAGATCATCGCTGGCACGCCCGGCCTGAGCAAGCTGACCTGATCCTTTCATTTTTGTAGTTTTGAGTGCCATGACATATTCCATCAGCAAACTCGACAGCATCGATCCCGATGCCGTGTCGAAACTGAAATCGGTCGGGATCCGCACCACCGATGCCTTTTTGGACGCTGCCAAGACCGTGAAAGGGCGCAAGGCGCTCGCTGCGAAAACCGGCATCAGCGAACAGCAATTGCTCGAATGGGCCAATATTGCCGACTATATGCGCGTGCCCGGCATGGGCAGCGCCAAGGCGCTGCTGCTGCGCGCCTCCGGGGTCAGCACGCTGCGGGAATTCACGCTGCGCAACCCGGCCCGGCTGGCGCAGAACATGAAAGACGCCAACGATAAGCGGAAGCTGGTGCGGGCGCTGCCCTCAGAGAAATCGGTCAGCGAGCTGATCGAAAAGGCCCGCAAATTGCCGCTGAAAATCACCTATTAGCGACGGCGGCGGGACTTTCAGCCGCGCAGCACTGCGCCCGCTTGACTCCGCGGCACGGACCGCGCAAAGCGAGCCCCCATGACCTCAACGACGCTCCCGCCCGCGGCGGCCAAGCCGCCGGTTCATCCGCTGCTGCAGCCATGGCTGACGCGGCGCGTGCCCGCCGTGATGGGCGTGCTCAACGTCACCCCGGATTCCTTTTCCGACGGCGGCAAATTCCTGGCTCCGGACGCCGCCCGCGCCCAGGCCGCCAAGCTGATCGCCGACGGCGCTGACATCATCGATATCGGCGCGGAATCGACCCGCCCCTACGGATCGCAGCCGATCTCGGCCGCCGAGGAAATGGCGCGGCTGCGCCCGGTGCTGGCCGATGTGGTGGCGCTCGGCACGCCGGTGTCGATCGACAGCATGAAGGCCGAGGTGGTGGCGTTCGCGCTCGATACCGGGGTGGCGATCGCCAACGATGTCTGGGGCCTGCAGCGCGACCCGGCGATGGCCGAGGTGGTGGCGTCCTACGGCGTGCCGGTGATCGTGATGCATAACCGCGATGACGCTGATCCGGCGATCGACATCATGGCCGACATCGCGATGTTCTTTGACCGCTCGCTGACCATTGCCGCCAAGGCCGGCGTCAGGCAGGAGCAGATCGTGCTCGATCCGGGCATCGGCTTCGGCAAAACCCCGGAACAGAGCATCACGGTGCTGGCGCGGCTCGATGAGCTGCAGCGTTTCGGCCTGCCGCTGCTGATCGGCGCCTCGCGCAAACGCTTCATCGGCACGGTATCGCCCTCGGAGCCGCAGCAGCGGCTCGGCGGCTCGATTGCCGCGCATCTATTGGCCGCGCAGCACGGCGCCCAGATCATCCGCGCGCACGACGTTGCCGAAACGGTGCAGGCGCTGCGCGTCGCTTGCGCGATCGACGACGCCCGATGACCGATACCATCTTCATTCGTGGCCTGTCGGTGCACGCCCGCCACGGCGTGATGGAGCACGAGAGCGAAGTCGGCCAGCGCTTCGTGATCGATCTCGAACTAACCGCCGATCTGTCGGAATCCTCGCGCACCGATCGGCTTGCCGACACCGTGTCCTATTCCAACGTGGTCGATTGCGCGACCGCGGCGTTCAAGCACGTCAATTATCGGCTGTTGGAGCGCGCGGCTGGTGCGGTCGCCGACGCGATCCTGACGGCGTTTCCGAAGATCACCACCGTCAAGGTCACGGTGCACAAGCCGCACGCGCCGATCGCCGCGATCTTTGACGATGTCGGCGTGATCCTGACCCGCAGCCGCGCCAAGGCCGATGGCTAGCGCGCTGATCGCGCTGGGCGGCAATGTCGGCGACGTCCGCGACACCTTTGCCCGCGCCATCCCGATGATCTGCGGCATGGCGCAGGCCTCGCTCGAAGGCCGCTCCTCGGACTACACCACCCCGCCCTGGGGCCAGGAAGACCAGGCGGCGTTCGTCAACGCCTGTATCGAGATCGACACCCCGCTCAATCCGCTGACGCTGCTCGACGTGCTGCACAAGGTCGAGCGGCGGTTCGGCCGCGATCGCGCCTGCGAAACCCGCTGGGGGCCGCGCACGCTCGATCTCGATCTGCTGGCGTTCGAGGATGCCGAAATCGAGCGCAGCGATCTGCAATTGCCCCATCCGCGGCTGTTTGAGCGCGCCTTCGTGCTGGTACCGCTGATGGAGATCGCGCCCGACCGGCTGATCGCCGGACGCACGGCGCGGACGGCTCTGGCGCAATTATCCACCGCGGGCATCGAACGATTGCCCGCTTCTTCACCGAGTTAGCCGAAAGGCTGCAAACTACCGTTTGGCTTGGCGGCCGCCACATGGCATTTTCCGCCCGGCTTTTCTTTCCCGACGTTCCGGAGCGTTTCTCGACAATGTCCACTGCACCCGACCACCTTCGGCTCGCGGCCGATTTCGAACCGGCGACCTATGATCAATGGCGCAAGCTGGTCGACGGCGTGCTGAAGGGCGCCCCGTTCGAGAAACTGGTCAACAAGACCTATGATGGGCTGACGATCGCGCCGATCTACCAGCGTGCCGAAAACGTCGCCCCGATCATCGGCCGCCGCCCGGCGACGCCCTGGCAGATCATGCAGCGCATCGATCATCCCGATGCCAAGAAGGCCAACACCCAGGCGCTGACCGACCTCGAAAACGGCGCCACCGGCCTGACTTTGGTGTTCGCCGGCGCCAATGGCGCGCGCGGCTTTGGCCTGGAAGCGACCGAAGAAACCATCGCTCAGGTGCTGGAAGGCGTCTATCTCGACGCCGGCATCGCCATCGAATTGCAGATCGGCCCGGCGGCGCGCATGGCCGCGGTCTATCTCGCCGACTACGTGAAGGGCAAAGGCCTCGATCCGGCCGCCTGCGATATCCGCTTCGGTCTCGATCCGATCGGCGCCTGCGCGGTGTGGGGCTCAAGCGCCCATGACTGGTCGGAAATCGCCCCGGCCTTCACCGACGCCGTCAAGAAGCTGAGCGCGATGGGCTTCAAGGGCCCGTTCGCGGTCGCCGATGGCCGCGTGATCCACGACGCCGGCGGCTCCGAAGTGCAGGAGCTGGCCTATGTGCTGGCCACTGCGGTCGCCTATCTGCGCGCGCTGGAAGACGCCGGCATCGCGCTCGACGACGCCCGCAACATGGTGTTCGCGCGTCTGTCGGCTGATGCTGATCAGTTCCTGACGCTGGCCAAGTTCCGCGCGCTGCGGCTGCTGTGGGCCCGCATTGAAGAGAGCTGCGGCCTGACCCCGAAGCCGCTGCTGGTGTCGGCGGAAACCGCGTGGCGGATGCAGACCCAGCGCGACCCGTCGGTCAACATGCTGCGCGCCACCATCGCCACCTTCGCGGCCGGCCTCGGCGGCGCCAACGCGATCGGCGTGCTGCCGCATACGCTGGCACAGGGCCTGCCGGATTCGTTCGCGCGCCGCGTGGCCCGCAACACCCAGTTGGTGCTGCTCGAGGAATCCAACCTCGCCAAGGTCGCCGACCCGGCCGCCGGTGCTGGTGGCATCGAGGCGCTGACCAAGGAATTGTGCGAAGCCGCCTGGGCGCTGTTCCAGGAGATCGAGCAGGCCGGCGGCGCGTTCGCCGCGCTCGTCGCCAATCTGATCCAGCCCAAGGTCGCCGCCACCCGCGCCGCGCGCCAGGCCGCGGTCGCCAAGCGCCGCGACGTGCTGACCGGCGCCAGCGAGTTCCCGAACCTGCATGAGGAACGCGCCAGCGTGCTCAAGGCCAAGCCGACCGAGGCCGAGCCCTATGGCAAGCCGAACATCACTTTCAAGCCGCTGACGCCGATCCGGATGGCGCTGCCGTTCGAGGCGCTGCGCAACAAGTCGGATCACGTGCTGGCCCGCAAGGGCGCGCGCCCAAAAGTGTTCCTGGCCAATCTCGGCACCCCGGCCGATTTCACCGCGCGCGCGACCTTTGCCAAGAGCTTCTTCGAGACCGGCGGCATCGAGGCGATCGACACCCAGGGCTTTGCCGATCCGGCAGCGCTGGCGGCGGCCTATGGCGCCTCCGACGCGGCGATGGTGTGCCTGTGTTCCTCGGACAAGGCCTATGAAACTCACGCGATCGCGGCCGCCAAGGCGCTGCGCGACGCCGGTGCCAAGCATATCTATCTGGCAGGCCGGCCCGGCGAGCAGGAAGCGGCGTATCGCGAGGCTGGCGTGCAGAACTTCGTGTTCGTCGGCGTCGACGCGCTCAAGATGCTGACCGACGCCTGGGACCAGATCGAGGGCGCATGACCGACACGGCGAAACCTGTGCTTACCGGCGGCTGTCAGTGCGGAGCGATCCGCTTCGCGCTGAACGCCGTGCCGCGCCAGGTGTCGCTGTGCCATTGCCGGATGTGCCAGAAGGCGAGCGGCGCGCCGTTCGCCTGCTTCGCCGAGGTCGCCAAGACCGATTTTAACTGGACGCGCGGCCAGCCGGCCTCGTTCCAGTCCTCGAACATCGCCGCCCGCGATTTCTGCGCGGCTTGCGGCACACCGCTGAGCTATCGGCTGCTCGACGGCGACACCATCGAGATCATGACCGGGACGTTCGATCGTCCCGATCGCCTGGTGCCCAAGCTGCAATTTGGCACCGAATCCCGGCTTGGCTGGGTTGGCACCATCGCCGCCCTGCCGAGCACGACCACGCAGCAGAACTACGGGGCGGATAAGCTCGCCGGCATTCGCAGCCGCCAGCACCCCGATCACGACTAGGATCACTGACGCGCCGCCGGGCCCATGCTAGGTTCAGGGGCGGACAATAGGCAGGATGAGATGAGCCGCATTCCGAATTTCGCCGATATCGCTTTTGCCCGCGCTGCAGGGCCGGCCGCCGACGTCAGCGGCGAGCCGTGGCTGACGCCGGAAGGCATTTTGGTCAAGCCCGGCTATTCCGAAGCCGATCTTGCCGGCATCGACTTCCTCGACACCTGGCCGGGCGTCGCGCCGTTTTTGCGCGGGCCCTATCCCACGATGTACGTCAATCAGCCGTGGACCATCCGGCAATATGCCGGCTTCTCGACCGCGGAAGATTCCAACGCCTTCTATCGCCGCAACCTCGCCGCCGGCCAAAAGGGTCTGTCGGTGGCGTTCGACCTCGCCACCCATCGCGGCTACGACAGCGATCATCCGCGCGTCGCCGGCGACGTCGGCATGGCCGGCGTGGCGATCGACTCGATCTACGACATGCGCACGCTGTTCGCCGGCATCCCGCTCGATCAGATGAGCGTGTCGATGACCATGAACGGCGCGGTGCTGCCGATCCTGGCGCTGTTTGTCGCCGCCGCCGAAGAACAGGGCGTGTCGCCGGAAAAACTGTCGGGCACCATTCAGAATGACATTCTGAAAGAGTTCATGGTGCGCAACACCTACATCTATCCGCCGACGCCTTCGATGCGGATCATCTCCGACATCTTCGCGTTCACCTCGCAGAACATGCCGAAGTTCAACTCGATCTCGATCTCCGGCTATCACATGCAGGAAGCCGGCGCGACGCAGGATCTCGAACTCGCCTACACGCTGGCCGACGGCGTCGAATATGTCCGCGCCGGCATCAATGCCGGGCTCGACATCGACCGCTTTGCGCCGCGGCTGTCGTTCTTCTGGGCGATCGGCATGAACTTCTTCATGGAAGTCGCCAAGATGCGCGCGGCGCGGCTGCTGTGGGCCAAGCTGCTGACGCAGTTCAATCCCAAGCAGGCCAAGTCGCTGTCGCTGCGCACGCACTGCCAGACCTCGGGCTGGTCGCTGACCGCGCAGGACGTCTACAACAACGTGATGCGCACCACGATCGAAGCGATGGCGGCGACCCAGGGCCACACCCAGTCGCTGCACACCAACGCGCTCGACGAGGCGCTGGCGCTGCCGACCGACTATTCGGCGCGTATCGCCCGTAACACCCAGTTGTTCCTGCAGCAGGAAAGCGGCACCACGCGCATCATCGATCCGTGGGGCGGCTCCTACTATGTCGAGCGCCTGACCCACGATCTGGCGCAAAAGGCCTGGCAGCACATTCAGGAAGTCGAGAGCCTGGGCGGCATGGCCAAGGCGATCGAAGCCGGCGTGCCGAAGCTGCGCATCGAGGAAGCCGCGGCGAAAACCCAGGCGCGCATCGATGCCGGCATGCAGGCGGTGATCGGCGTCAACAAGTACAAGCCGACCGACGAGCCGCCGATCGACGTGCTCAAGGTCGATAACTCCACCGTGCGCCGGCTGCAGATCGACAAGCTGGCGCGGCTCCGCAAGGAGCGCAGCCAGGCCGAGGTCGATGCCGCGCTGCATGCGCTGACCCGTGCTGCCGACGAAGGCAATGGCAATCTGATGGCGCTGGCGATCGACGCCGCGCGCAAGAAGGCCACCGTCGGTGAAATCTCCGACGCGATGGAGAAGGTGTTCGGCCGGCATCGCGCCGAGATCAAGTCGATCACCGGCGTCTATAAGCGAGAGGTGTCGAGCATGGCCAACCGTCTGGACAAGGTGCAGGCGCTGATCGAAGCATTCGAGGACGCCGAAGGCCGCCGGCCGCGTATCCTGGTCGCCAAGATTGGTCAGGACGGCCATGACCGCGGCCAGAAGGTGATCGCCTCGGCGTTCGCCGATCTCGGCTTCGACGTCGACATCGGGCCGCTGTTCGCCACCGCCGAGGAAGCGGCGCGGCAGGCGGTGGAAAACGACGTGCACATTCTGGGCGTGTCCTCGCTCGCCGCCGCGCATCTGACCGCGGTGCCGGAGCTGAAGGCAGCGCTGAAGAAGCTCGGCCGCGAAGACATCATGATCATCATCGGCGGCGTGATGCCGCCGCAGGATTTCGACGCGCTGTATCAGTCCGGCGCCGAGGCGATCTTCCCGCCCGGCACCGTGATCGCCGACGCCGCCGAGGAGCTGATCCACAAGCTCAACGCCCGGCTCGGCCATAGCGAGGCGGCGGAGTAACCCTCCCCGTCCACTCGCCGCGAATTGACGGATCGATCTAGTTAAACTAGTTTAACCAGATGAAGCAGGTCGGCATTTTCGAGGCGAAAACCCACCTCTCCAGCCTGCTCGACGCGGTCGAGCAGGGGGACGAGATCACCATCACGCGCCACGGCAAGCCGGTCGCCAAGCTGGTGCAGATCAAGGACGAGCTGACCGCGGATCAGATTGCCGAACGCCGTCAGGCGATCCGCAATCTACGCAAGCTCGCCCGCGACTTGCAGACCGGCGCCTCGCCCGCCGAGCTCAAGAGCTGGATCGATGAGGGCCGGCGTTGTTAGTCATTGACGCCTCGGCGGCGCTCGCCATGGTGTTTGACGAGCGCGAGCACGATGACCGGGTGTTCGACAGCTTGGCCGAGCAGCAGCTGATCGTCCCGGCGCATTGGCATGCCGAGATCGGCAACGCCTTGACCACCGGCGTGCGGCGCGGCCGGCTCGATGACGCGCAGCTCGGCTATGCGCTCGCCAATCTCAAAGTGCTGCGCGTTATGACGGAGGCGCTGCCCGAAGGCGAGGACATCGCCGCAGGCGTGCGCCGCGCGGTGGCTTCGGGATTGACCTATTATGACGAGCTCTATGTCCGGCTCGCCGAGCTGAGACAGATTCCGCTGCTGACCTTCGACGCCCAGATGCGCGTTGCCGCCAAACAGCGCGGCGTGGCCCTTCTTCCCAATTGAGCGCTCCCTTGAACAATCTGCTATGGATGCGATGCATGACCACGGCCATTGAGGCCCTGCAACACAGCGACCTTGACGCGCTTGGTGGATATCACTCGTGAAACAGTTTGCTCGATGGGCGGCGGCACTCGTCGTACTCGCCACCGCCTCCCTGCCCTCCTCATTGTCGGCCGGCGACGCCAAGCCCGACTTCCAGATCGTCAGCAAGTCGATCGAGGCCAGCGTGCTGCTTGGCGCGCCGATCAAGGCTGATGCCGCGCTCGCCGCCGATTGCCTCGCCGAAGGCCGCAAATGGGCGGAAAAATATCGCGCCGAGGCCGATGCCGCGCGCAAGGAGATGCCGGACGCTTTCAGGGACGGCGGCTGGACCGTGGAGCGCAAATACGAGCAGCGCTCGCTGGTGGTTGAGCGCTATGTCAGCATCGTGCGCAGCGACTACACCAATACGGGCGGCGCCCACCCCAATTCCGATCTCGACACCATTGTGTGGGATCGCAGCGCCGGTAAGCGCATCAGCATCCGGCCGTTCTTCAAGGACCTTGCCGATGATGGCGCGGCGCTGCGCGCGATCCGCGATGCCATCATCGTGTCGCTGAAAACCGAGAAGCTGAAGCGCGACATCGCCGAGCCCGCCGATCCGGAATGGACCAAGGCGATCGAGCCAAAACTGTTGAAAATCGGCGCGGTGACGCTGGCTCCCTCCACCGAACCCGGCAAGAGTTCGGGGCTGACTTTCCACTACCCGCCCTATGCGGTCGGGCCCTACGCCGAAGGCAGCTACGTCGCCTTCGTTTCCTGGGACAAACTGAAGCCGTATCTCAGCGCCGAAGGCGCGGCGATATTTGGCGGCACACGGCCGAAGGGCGATGAAGACCTCTAAAACCATCGATATTGCTGCGATCGCCGATCGCGTCCGATCTGGCGACCGCGCGGCGCTGGCGCGCGCCATCACCCTGATCGAAAGCCGCCGCGCCGACCATCAGGTCGCGGCGCGCGAACTGGTGCAGTTGCTGCTGCCGCACACCGGCCAGGCGATGCGGGTTGGCATCACCGGCTCGCCGGGGGTCGGCAAATCCACCACCATCGACGCGCTCGGCCACTATCTGGTCGAGACCGGGCACAAGGTCGCGGTGCTGGCGGTCGATCCGACCTCGGCGCGCTCCGGCGGCTCGATCCTCGGCGACAAGACGCGCATGTCGCGGCTGTCGATGGCGGACGCCGCCTTCATCCGGCCCTCGCCGGCCGCGGGCACGCTCGGCGGTGTCGCGGCCAAAACCCGCGAGGCGATGCTGCTGTGCGAGGCCGCCGGTTTTGACGTGGTGCTGGTGGAGACCGTCGGCATCGGCCAGTCGGAAACCGCGGTGTGCGACATGACCGACTTCTTCCTGGCGTTGATGCTGCCCGGCGGCGGCGACGAATTGCAGGGCATCAAGAAAGGCCTGGTCGAACTCGCCGACATGATCGCCATCAACAAGGCCGACGGCGACTACATCAAGCGCGCCAACCTGACCGCAGCGGAATATCGCGGCGCGCTGCACATCCTGACGCCGCGCTCGACCGAGTGGCAGGTGCCGGTGCTGACCTATTCGGCGATGACCGGCAATGGCATCCCCGAGTTGTGGGCCAAGGTGGTCGAACATCGCGGCATCGTGCAGCGCTCCGGCGAATTCGATAAGCGCCGTAGCGAGCAGCAGGTGCGCTGGATGTGGACCATGCTGGAAGACCGCTGGCAGTCCAAGCTGCGCGCCGATCCGGCGATCCGCACCAAGGTGCGCGCCACTGAGACTGCGGTCGCGGCCGGTCGGATCGCGCCGTCGCTCGCCGCCGATCAGATCGCCAGCTGGCTGGTCTGATAACAGCCACTTGCATCACCCTCTGCACCGTCATGGCCGGGCTCGTCCCGGCCATCTACGCATTTGCACCTTGCCCCGCCTTCAAGGCGTGGATACCCGCGACAAGCGCGGGCATGACGAGGCATGGGTGGAGAAGCTGATATGAGCCGCAGTCTTCTCGTGCGACTATCTTGAATAGTCTCACCGCAGTGCCTTTGTGACAGAGGTGGCGCCGGGCGCGCCGCGCGAGCACGGGAAGCTGGCCGATGAGCACGGCGCTGCGCATTCTGATCACCGGGTTCGGCCCGTTTCCGGGTGCGCCCTATAACCCGACGCCGGAACTGGTCGAGCGGCTGCTGCGGCTGCGCCGGCCGGCCTTCGCTGAGATCGAGCGCATCGGCCATGTATTCCCGGTCAGCTACCGCGCGGTCGACTGGCAGTTGCCGGAGCTGCTGGCGCTCTATCGCCCCGATGCGCTGCTGATGTTCGGGCTGGCGGCGCGCACGCCCTATCTGCGCATCGAAACGCGGGCCCGCAACGCCGTGTCGCTGCTGTGGCCCGATGCCGCCCAGCAACGCGGCCGGCGCGCCTGCATCGCGATGGGTGCCGCGCCGGAATCGTTCGGAACGCTGCCGTGGCAATTGCTGCGCGCGGCCAGCGCCACCGGGATCGACACAAGGCTGTCGCGCGATGCCGGCCGCTATCTGTGCAATTATCTCTGCTGGCGCGCGATCGAAGCCACGCGCCTGCCCTGCGACCTAAAACTCGCGGCGTTTGTGCATGTGCCGCTGGTCGCGCGCCCTGGCAGCGCGATGCAGCATTCAGCGCGTGGCCGGATCAGCGCAGAACAATTGGTCGATGCCGGGGAAGCGATGCTGATGACCGTGCTGAGCGCGACCCGGCGCCGCCTGCGGGAGGCGGCCGCGCTCCGCCCCGCGCTTACAGCGTCGGCCGCAGCAGCGGATAGCGCCGCTGAATTTCTTCCAGGTTGAGCGGCGCCGAATAGCTCTGCGGCGCGTCATCCTCGTGCTCATCGGGTTGATCGATCTCGTCGGCCACGGCGGCGATCAGGCAATCGAGCGGCGCCACCGGCGGCGCTTCTTCGGCCGGCACTTCGATCGAGAAGGGCGGCTCGGGAACCGGATCGAACACGGGTTCGTCGTGGCTGAACGAGTGGATGCGCGGCGGCACATGGGGATTACGGCCAAGCCAGGACAGATCGATCGGCCGGTTATCGGCGCCCGCCTCGCATTCCAGAATGCCGCGCCAGGTGCTGACCGCCCGTTTGGCCTCGCGGATGTTCTCGATGAAATCCGGCTCGGTGTGATAGCGGCGCCAACGGCCGGTCTCATAAAGCTCGGTGAGATAATCGAGGCGCTGTTCGGCCAGAATGCACCAGCGCTCGACCAGCGCGCGCCCCCGAATGACGTCCAGATGTTCAGCCATGTGATTGATCCCAGTGAGGAACAGGACACCGAACGCAACCGAAGAAACTGGTTAAGAAAGGTAAAAGGAACATCGCTAACAAATGATTAACCGCCGCGGGACACCGGCGGTTTAAGAGCCCGTTCGGCCGTTAAAGCTGGCGGTGATCGGCGAGAGCTGACGGGCGGCGCGCGCGCCGGGCGGCGTCAATGGCTGCTCGGGCGGGCAGCGGCTTGGCAGCGGAGGAACTTGCAAGCGATGGCTTGAAAGAGAAAGACCCGCCCGGGGGGACAACCGGGCGGGTCTGAGCCATACTGGCGCTTTGGGTGGATGGGCGCACGCGCCGAATACGGCCCCTATGGGGAGATCCTGCTCCCACCAAATAAGTCATGCGGTGCCGCGAAAGGTTCATCGGCCGGCGATTATTTTTTCGGCGGCCATTGCCGCAGCCGCGGCGCGGCCTCAACCCGCCGATCAACACGGCGCAGCTCGCGCTCTCTGCCGACGCGATGGGGAAGATCTGAGATTTGGGGAAGTATCTGACCGGCGATGGGGGAACTACGGCGCGGCCACCGCGAGCGTGACGATCTTTTCAGCCTGCAGCTTGGTCAGCACGCCGTCGAGTTCTTTGCGCGGCAGCGGCCGGTCACCGAGCTGCAGCCGGAACACCCCGCCTTTGCCATTCTCCAGCACCGCGGCCTGATAGCGATCAAGCAGCGCCACCACCTCGGCGATCGGCGCCTGCGGCGCGAACCGCACCAGCGCCTGCGGCAGCGGCGCCGGTCCGACACTGCGGGTAATGGTGGCGCTCTCCGCGCGCATCGGCGCTTCGGCCATACGCTGCATTTTGGCATCGGCGGTAGCCACGGGCGCGGGCTGCGGCGCGCTCGGCGCAGCCATCGCCGGCGGCGGCGGTGCGCTCGGCGCCATCATCCGCGGTGCCGCCCGCTCGGCAGTCTGAACCAGCACCCGGCCTTGGTCGTCCTGCAGCAGCAGCGCCGCGATCACTCCGCCCTGCACCAGCAGCAGCGCCAGCGCGGCCAGGCCGGTGAAAGCCAAAGTGCGCGGCGACAGCGCAGCCAGCACGCCGCTGAACCACGAGCCGGCATCCGATCGCCGGCGCACCGGCTCGGCATCGATTGCCAAAAACAGCTTTTCCAGCGCGTGCGGCGACGGCGCGCCGAGGCTTTCGCTGACCTGAATGGTGGCGGCGCATTCCTCCTGGACCAGCGCGAATTGCCGGGCGATCTCGGGATCGCGATTGATGGCGTCTTCGACGCGGCGCTGGTCCTGGGCGTTGAGCTTGCCGGTGGCGTGCCAGGGCAGCAGCGCTTCGATGGCTCCAGGTTCTTGCTCCCGGACTTTTTTGTTGGTCGCCATCATGGCCAGCCTCGCTCTACGCCGGCTGCTTTGAGCAGTTCGGCCAGTTTCTTGCGCGCATAAAATAAGCGCGTTTTAACCGTGTTTGCCGGAATGCCGACGATCTCTGCCACCTCATCCACGGAACGCTCGTGGTAGTAGACGAGATCGATGATCTCCCGGTGATCTCGCGACAGCGAGCTGATGCACCCGCGTAACGCGTCACTGGTGTCTTTCTTCTGGACTGCGATGTCCGGAGTATCGGCGCCGTCCTCGATCGCTGCGACCGCGTCCTCATCGAGCGCCGTCTCCTTCCTGCGCCGCAGGGCGGAGAGTGCCTTGAAGCGCGTGATCGCGAGCAGCCATGTCGACACCTCGGAGCGTCGCTCGAACTTCCCGGCCTGCCGCCAGACATCCAAAAACACCTCACTGATCAGGTCCTCAGCGAGCTGCTCGTCCCGGACAATACGCAGCCCGAAACGATAGACCCTGACGTGATGACGGCCATAAAGCACCTGCATCGCGAGACGATCGCCCTGCGCAATACGAACGAGCAGATCTTCGTCGGCCGCGTGATGGGAACTCACTGGCAGTCTCGCAAAATTAGTCGCTAACCAAACAGAAAGGTTCGACCGAAGGCAGGTCAATCAAGACAATGACGGAGGTTTTTGCACGCGTATAGCTGTTCCAAAGTGGGACCCGGCCTCAGCCCCGCGTCGCCTTGCCGCTCCCAACCGAGAACCTGCACGCGAGCACCCTTACACACTCGCGCAAAAGGCGAAAAACACCATGCTTACCAGGGTGTTGGTAAGATCCCGGGGCCGCGGGACGCTAGGCTACAGATACCAAACCTAAAGGCTTTGCCCTTAGCGTGAGCCAACAAAATGTAGATGGCAGGCTCATGGGCGTCAGCGCTCCGCTTTTCTCACCCCTCCAACAGGATGACTCGATCGGTACGCCGGATTCGCGCGAGTGGTCGATTCGGATGCGGCGGGCGCGGCAGCGTCGCACCATGCTCGACCTGATCGCGCTCAGCTATCTGGTCGATTCCGGCTTGTTGCTGATCTACGGCCTGGCCGGCGTGATTCCGATCGCGGCCGGCCTGGGGCTCGCGGCCTGCGGCCTGACCGCGGTCGCCGGCTATCGGGTGATCCTGGCTGCGGGCATCTGTTCCCGCTGGCCGGAACATGTTTGGGTGATCCCGCAGATCATCATTCATTCGGCGGTGCTGGTCGCGTTCGCCTGGGTGTATCCCGAGGTCGGCTTCCTATTCATGTGCTCGTTGTTCGTGATGTGCAGCTTCGCTGCGCTGCGCGCGACGCTGCGCGAGGCCATCATCGACTGGTCCTTGATCGCGCTGGCGGTCGGCGCGTTGCTGATGTTCGCCGATCGGCCGCTGTCGCTGCCGCAAAACACCGGATTTGAACGCTTCATCGCGGTGGTGGTGCTGATCTCCGCATTTGGACGCAGCCTTTATCTCGGCACGCTGTCGGCGGCGCTGCGCGACAAGCTGTATCGGCGCAGCGTCGAGCTGAAGCAGGCCTATGACAAGATCGAAGAACTGGCCGAGCTGGACGAACTGACCGGCGCACTGAACCGGCGCAGCATCATGCGCATGCTTGATGATCATCTGGTCAGCGCCCGGCGCAGCGGCGAGCCCTTGTCGATCGCGCTGATCGACCTCGACTGGTTCAAGCGCATCAACGACGTGTTTGGCCATCCGACCGGCGACGAGGTGCTCAAAACCTTTGCGATCTCGATCTTCGCCAATATCCGCACCGCCGACCGCTTTGGCCGCTATGGCGGCGAGGAGTTTTTGCTGATCCTGCCGCAGACCGCGCAGCCCGACGCCGCGTTCATTCTGGAACGGCTGCGGATGATCGTCGGCGATCTCGATTGGAGCGCGTTCTCCGACGGCATGCAGGTGACGCTGTCGGCTGGCATTGCCACGCTGGCGCGAGATGAAACGCCCGAAGCGCTGCTGGCGCGCGCCGACGCCGCGCTGTACCAGGCCAAGGAACTCGGCCGTAACCGCATCGCGCTGGCGACCAGCGTCGCCGATGCCGACTGTGCGGCCTGCCCGCCCCCTTACACCAGGATTGACGCATGAGGGGCAAAGCCAACTCGGCCGACAGTCTGCTCGACGAGCTGCAAAACACCTTGGCCCATGGCACGGTGGCGCGGCGCGTTGAAACTTTGCGCCGCGTGACCGACCTCTTTATCGAAGGCGCCGTCGAATATTCCGACGAACAGATCGAGCTGTTCGACGACGTGTTCAAATGCCTGGTGCTGCATATCGAGTCCAAGGCCAAGGTGCTGCTCGCCGAACGGCTGGCGCCGCTTGGCAAGGCACCGCCGCGCATCATTCATCATCTGGCGTTCGACGATCATCTCGCGGTCGCCGGTCCGGTGTTGTCACAATCGCCGCAGCTCGACGACAAGACGCTGATCGAGAATGCCCGCCGCAAAAGCCAGGGCCATATGCTGGCGATCTCGAAGCGCACCGCGCTCAGCGGTGAAGTCACCGAGGTGCTGGTCGAGCTGGGCAACCATGAAGTGGTGCACAGCACCGTCAATAATCCCGGCGCGCAGTTTTCGGCGAAGGGCTATGCCAAGCTCGCCGAACGCGTCGAGAATGAAGACGAGCTGGTCAGCCTGGTTGGTGTGGTCGCCTCGATGCCGCGCCATCATTATCTGAAGCTGGTCGCCAAGGCCTCGGCCTCGGTGCGGGCCCGGCTTGAAGCCGCTAATCCGCAGGCCGCCACCGAAATCGCCACCGCGGTGCGCGAGATCGGCCAGCGCGCCCGCTCGCCCAAGGTCGCGAGCGAGGAGACCACCATTGCCCGCGGTCTGGTGCGCTCGCTCTATGAAGACGGCCGGCTCGATGATGCCATGGTGTACAGCTTCGCGTCCGGTGGCAAATTCGACGAGACCAATGCCGCGATCGCCTGCCTCGCCAAAGTTTCGGTGTCGATCGCCGAGAACATGATCGTGCAGGCGCGTGCCGAGGGCGTGATGATCCTCGCCAAGGTCGCCGGCCTGACCTGGCCCACCGTGGAAGCGATCATCCGGCTGCGTGACGAACTGTCCGGCATGCCGCCGCCGGAACTCGATGCCTGCCGGTCCACCTATGAACATCTGCGCGCCTCGACCGCGCAGCAGGTGCTGCGGTTTCACCGCATGCAGCAGGAAAGCGGCCGCGCCGCCCCGGCGGCGTAAGCGCGCGGGCCGCCGCGGTTTTGCCCCGAACGACCCAGTTTGCCCTTGTTTTCGCCGTGCTGAGGTCACCAGGCCTCGGTTAGGTCCGGCCCCGGGACTGGCAACCGGGGAGATCGTCATGTCAGTTACGACCCGCTTCGCCTTGGCGCTTGCAGCTGGGCTGTGGATCGGTGTGGGGGGCCTTGCGCTCAGCGGCGCCGTCAATCCGGCATCGGCCGCACCCGCCGTCAGTAAACAGCAGGCAGCGACAGCCACCCCGAGCGAGGGGCGCAAGCGCACGGCCTCGCGCAGTGCCGCCAAATCCGCAAACAAATCCGCAGCCAAACCCGCGGCAGCAGCCGCAGCGGCGGCAAGTGCAGCGGCTGCAAGTGCGGCGGCCGGTGCGGCCACAGCGGCAACGCCGGCTCCGGCGCTTTCCGAAGCGGTCGCCAATGCCCATGCCCAGATGGCGGAGCCGCGCAGCCCCGCGGCCGATGCCGCGCCAGCGGCTCAATCCGAGCCTGCACTCGCCGAGGCCGAGGTGGTGGCCTCCGACCAGCTCAATGAACTCGACCGCCAGGCCGGCGCGCAATCACCGCCGCAGCAGCATGGCACCGCCGCCGTTGCGCAGCCCGCCGCCGGAACCGGCACGCTGTGGGACAAGACCTCGTTGATCGGCAAGATTTTTATCGCCTTTGGCGCCCTGCTCACGGCGGCTTCGGCGGCACGGCTGGCGATCGCCTGAGCGGCGGGAGCTCGCGCCGGGGTGGCAGCGGCGGCGCGCTGCCTCCCCCTTGATGCCGGCAGCGCCAGCGGGCAGATTGCCGCCCTCATTTAGAGTGCGGGGTCCAATGAACAACTACGAATATCTGATCGTCGAACGCCAGGCTGCCGTCGGCCTGATCCGTCTCAACCGCCCGAAAATGCTGAACGCGCTGTCATTTGGCGTTTTTCGTGAGATCGCGACCGCGATCGACGAATTGGAAGCCGATGACGCGATCGGCTGTATCGTGCTGACCGGCAACGAAAAGGCCTTCGCCGCCGGCGCCGATATCAAGGAAATGCAGCCCAAGACCTTCATCGACATGTTCAACGCCGATTTCCACACGATCGGCGGCAACCGTGTCACCACCTGCCGCAAGCCGACCATTGCTGCGGTATCCGGCTATGCGCTGGGCGGCGGCTGCGAACTGGCGATGATGTGCGACTTCATCATTGCTTCCGATACCGCCAAGTTCGGCCAGCCGGAAATCACGCTCGGCACGATTCCGGGCATCGGCGGCACCCAGCGCCTGACCCGGGCGATCGGCAAGGCCAAGGCCATGGATCTGTGCCTGACCGGGCGGATGATGGACGCCGCCGAAGCCGAGCGCGCCGGGCTGGTGAGCCGGGTCGTGCCGGCCGACAAGCTGATGGAAGAGACCATGGCGGCGGCCGAAAAGATCGCGGCGATGTCGCGGCCCGCGGCGGCGATGGCCAAGGATGCGGTGAACCGCGCCTTTGAAACCACGCTGTCGGAAGGCATGAGCGTCGAGCGCGACCTGTTCCACGCCACCTTCGCGCTGGAAGACCGTGCCGAAGGCATGACGGCCTTCATCGAAAAGCGGCCGGCCCAGATCCGCCACCGCTAACCGCCAACGCTCTGCGCGCCGCCCGGTCGGTTCGATCCGAAGCGACTGGGTTGGCGGCTCAATGACGGCGGCACCGCCGCCGTCAGCGCCGCGCATCAGCAGGCACAGTCTCTCAAGGTCGTATCAATCACCGTCATACCCGCGCTTGTCGCGGGTATGACGTCTTGAAATCGCTGCAAGATCAAAGACATCGATGGGCCGGGACGAGCCCGGCCATGTCGTGCGGAGTGGTTGGTATCAATCGTCGCGTATCTCAACCGCGAAAATTCAGCAGGCTTCCGGCAGATCGGTGCCCGAATGGCTGACCGGCGCCGCGCGATCGTCCAGGCCGCCGCCCGGCCGGGCCGGCTTTGGCGGGAACATCGGCAGCCGCCGCGCCGTGTTGCGCTTGTCGATCTCGCTGAGCACATGGCCGGTGGCGACGCAGATGAAATGCTGCTTCGAGCACGCCAGACAGGTCACCAGCTCATAGGTCTCGCGATCGCCGGACCAATACTCCTTGGGGAGCCAGGCCTGCGTCATCAACCCGCTTTGGGGACAGCGATACACGAACAAGGATGACATGGTGCCAACCTAGGCATCGGCGGCCAGACCCCGATTGACTTAAGTCAAACCGCGGCTGCGCTGATTTGACGCCGCCGCCCGCGCGGCGCTGGAACCAGCCCGGGGAAGAAGCCGCCCGCCCCGCCGCTGCGCGGCCCGCATCCGCGTGATGCTCGTACTCGTACCAGCTATCTGATTGATTCAATTTTAGGCCGCACGCCCCACATTACCCGTGATGACCATCTGGTCGGCGTGACCGAGACCTATGATGAAATTCCTGCGGAACGACAGTACGGGCATCTGATGAGGCAACCTGCCCCGCTCGGCACCACCTCCGAAACCGAGGCGCTGCGCCGCGCAGCACACCGGCTGGCGTTGACGGTTGCGCTGCTGATCGCGATCGGCGGCCCGGCGCTGGCGATCGGCGCGTTCATGCTGGTGAGTCTGGATCGCTGGCCATTGTGGCTGTCGCCGCCGCAAGCGCTGTTGATGATCGCGCTGCTTAGCGTGCTGAGCGGCCTCGCGATCTACGCGGTGATCCGCAAGGTGGCGCTACAGACCATCACCAGCACCTTGCAGCAGATGACGACCAAGCATCATGACATGATGGTCAGCCTATCTGTGCTGAGCGAGCAGAATTGCGCGCTGGTGGCGCAGGAGCAGGCGCTGCGCGCGGCCGAGGTAGCCCTTGAGCAGCGGACCGCACAGCTGCGCGACGCGCAGCGGCTCGGCCAGATCGGCGATTGGAGCTATCGGATTGGCGATGCCGAGATGTGGTGCTCCGACGAACTCAAGCAGTTGCTCGGCTATGATCCGGAGCGGTTCGTCGCGACCCGCACGGCGGTGATGGCGCTGCATGTCGGCGACAGTGCCCGACAGGTGCTGACCTCGCAGGCGCAAGTGATGCGAACCGGCGACATCCACTCGGTTGACGTCAAGCTGCGGCGCGGCGACGGCACGATCGGCGACTTCGCCGTCACCAGCAAGGCGCTGATCGATGGCGATGGCCGGGTAATCGGTTTCAGCGGCACCATTCAGGATATTTCGGCGCGTAAGGCCGCCGAGGGGCAGCTCGCCCGGCTGGCGTTCTTTGATCCGCTCACCGGATTGGCCAACCGCACCTCATTCAATCGTGAGACCGCCGAGCTGCTGCGGCGCAGCCGGCGCTCTGGACAACCTGCGGCGCTGCTGCTGCTCGATCTCGACGGTTTTGAGGAGATCAACGATACGCTCGGCCACGCCGCCGCCAATGAATTGCTGGCCAAGGCCGCAGAACGAATTGCCGGCACCGCCGGCGCCAAAGCGATCGTGTCGCGGCTCGATGGCGATCAATTCGGCGTGCTGCTCGGCGCGGCCAGCCTGCCGGAAGCCGAGCTGATCGCCAATGCGCTGATCACCGCGATCACCGTGCCGATCGAGCTAGAGCGCGGCGAAGTCAGCGTCACGACCAGCATCGGGATCGCGGCGCTGCCGCGCGACGGCATCACCTTCACCGACCTGCTGCGCGCCGCCGATCTCGCACGACACAACGCCAAGGCTTCCGGCCGCGGCATCGTCAAAGTGTTCGAGCCGGGCATGAGCGCCGCTGTGCAGCAACTGATCGCGCTCGGCCACGATTTGCGGCAGGCACTCGACGGCGGCGCCGGCTTGCAGGTGCAGTATCAGCCGCAGATTGCGCTGGCCACGCAGCGCGTGGTCGCGCATGCCGCGCAGGCTTATTGGGATCATCCAACAGCCGGCGCGCAGTCGCATCGCCAACTGATCGCGATCGCTGAAAATAGCGGTCTTGGCTGCGAGTTCGGCCTGTGGCTGCTGCGCGAAGCTGCCGTCCAGGGTGCGATCTGGGCCGAGCGCGGCGAGCCGCGCATGATGGCGGTCGAAGTGCTGGCCGCGCAGCTGCTCCGCAGCGACTTCGTCGATGAGGTGTCGCAGATTCTGGAGCTGAGCGGACTGCCACCGCATCTGCTGTGCTTGGAGCTGGCAGCCGACGCGCTCAACGATCAGCAGGCCGAGCGGATCGAAACGTTGCTAAGCCAATTGAAGCGGCTCGACGTCGGATTGCGGCTGAACGGCTTTGGCACTGATACCTATTCGATCCGGCAGCTTGGGCACCTGCCGCTCGACAGCCTCGCGATCGACCCACAATTTCTGCACAACATCGAGGAGACCGAACGGGCGCGGCAGGCGCTGCAAGGCATCATCGCCCTGGCGCACAGCCTGGGCCTGACCGTGCTGATGCCGGATGTCGACCATGTCGCGCATGCCGATATTCTCACCGAACTCGGCTGCGATCTCGCGCATGGGCCGCATTTCACGCCGGCGCTATTCGCCCCCGCCGCATCGCGCTTCGCAGCCGAACGCGACGCGCTGGCGCGCCGTGCCGCACAGAGCAAGACCGACGAGCCGCGTCGCTCCAGCGCCTGCTGAGAGTGCAGCCGCAGGACTACCAGATCGTCAGACTAACCAGATCGTCAGTCCCAGCGCGGCGGATGGCTGCCGAGCGGCATCGCTGGTCTCATCCATGCTGCCGGCGTCGCCGACAAATCGGCGGCGTGCCGCACCGCTTCCAGTTCACCAAAGCCAGACGGCAAGCGCTGCAACAGCGGCGCGATCGTGTCGCGGGTGATGTCCGGCGCCGCCAGCCCCTGCGGCAGCCTGCCCATGTCCCACAGCCATTGCCCGGTGCGCGCCAGCGATACTTCGACATGCCAGCTGCCGCCTTCGCGCGCCTGCCGTGCGCGCGCCATCATCGCGCCAGCGGCCATCAGATAGCCGGTGGCGTGATCGAGGATCTGCATCGGTAATTCTTTGGGGCCGTTGCTAGCTGCCGCCTGCCCTTCGGCGTGATTGAAGCCGGTCGCACATTGCACCAGCGAGTCAAAGCCGCGCCGCTGTGCCCATGGCCCGCTGCGGCCATAGGCCGAGAGCGACACATAGACCAGGCCAGGCGACAGCTCTGCCGCCTGCTGCGGCGAGAAGCCGAGCGCGGCCAGCGCGCCGGGCCGATAGCCTTGCGACACAATATCGGCGCCGCGGATCAGCTCGCGAAAAGTCTGCTGGCCTTCTGCAGTTCGAAGCTCGACAAAGCTCGACAGCTTGCCGCGCCCGGTGTCGATCGTCAGCCAGGGGATCGCGGGCAGCGCCGCGCTCGAGATCAACATCACCTCGGCGCCATGCGCCGCCAGCGTGCGCCCGGCCACCGGCCCGGCGATCACCCGCGACAGATCAAGGACGCGCAGCCCGGCGAGCGGCCGCTCGCCAACCGGCCATGGTTTCGGCGCGGCATCGCCGATCCTGGTGATCTCGATCAGCGGCAGCGCCGCCACCGCGGCTGCCTGCGGCAAGGCTTGCCACTGATCGCGCGAGCGCATCAGCGCAACGACGCCGCCAGCCTGATAGGCCGCGCTTTCAAACGCTTCGCCATCCCATTGCAGCAGCGCCGCCTGCACCGCCTCACGCTCCGGCGCGCATTGCAGCACGCGGGTGATAGCGTCGCGATGATGCGGAAAATTGGTATGCAGCCGTACAAAGCCGTTTTGGCCGACGCGATAGACGCCCGCGAGCGGGTCCCACATCGGCGGCGGCGGCTGATCGTTGCAGCGCAGATAGCGCTCCGAGCGGCATTCCACCGCGGCGTGACGCTGATCGACCGTGACGCGCTGGCGCTGACCGCTGCGCAGCCGCCACAGCTCGGCAGCGGCGAGCCCGGACGCCGCGATCGATACCTGCGCCGCGGCATCGACACGGAATGACGACGGCAATTGCGGCTCATCGCCGGTCAGCGTCACTTGGTCAAGCGCGGCCGCATCGCCGCCCAGCACGGCCCAAAGATCGGCAAGCAGCTCGCGGGGCGATGGCATGGTGCGTGGTGTCCTCTGTGCCGGTCTATTCGGTATCGATGGTGATGCAGGATGAATGGCCAGATCAAACCCGGCAAGAAGGAAGTCCAACACCGCGCCCGCTCATTGGCTGGATCGCTGCGCGTCTTGCCAGGACGAGCAGCCGTTTCAATGGAAATCCCGCGACTTGGGCAGGATGCGCACGTCGCGCGGATGACGGACCGGCTGTGCCGGCTCATTGGGATGGTCGCGGCGATCATCATTGAGCGGCTCGCCGCGGCTGATACCGGGCGGCGCGACCAGGCTGTCGGACAATTGCTGCAGCTCGGCGCTGCGATCGACCAGCCGCTCGGCGACGAGATGCACCACGCCCTCCGGGCTCGCCTGAATCCGCCCTTCCGCCCACAACAGCCGCGCGCCCATCACCTCTTTGCGATAACGCTCCAGCACCGCCGGCCACACCACCAGATTGGCGATGCCGGTCTCGTCCTCCAGCGTGATGAACACCACGCCCTTGGCGCTGCCCGGCCGCTGCCGCACCAGCACCACGCCAGCGCAGCGCGTGCGCCGGCCGCTGCTACGCTGGTCGGAAATCGATTGGCAGGTCTCGACCCGCTCGCGCGCAAACAGCGCACGCAAAAACTGCATCGGATGGCCCTGCAGCGACAGCCGCACGGTCTGATAATCGGCGACCACATGCTCGGCGAGCGGCATTTGCGGCAGCGGCGCCGCGGCCTCGTCGCGCTGCTCGCGCGCGCTCGCGGCCTCGAACAGCGGCAGCGGCACATCGTCGGGCAGCCGCCGCACCGCCCACAGCGCCGCACGGCGATCGAGCTGCAGCGAGCGGAACGCATCGGCATCGGCGAGCAGGATCAGCGCGCGCTTCGGCAGCCGCGTGACGCGCGCGAACTGCTCCAGCGAGCTGAACGCGCCGCGCGCCCGCGCAGCAACGATCCGCTCCGCCCAATCATCGCTCGGCGGTTCGCCGGCGGCGCGCCGCACCCGCTCCTCATCGGGATCGGTCCAGCGAAAGCCGTCGATCTGCCGAAAGCCGAGCCGCACCGCATGATGTTTGCCGGAGCACTGTTCCAGCGTGCACTGCGCTTCACTGAACGCAATGTCGATCGGCCGCACCTCGACGCCATTGCGGCGCGCATCGCCGACAATCTGCGCCGGCGCATAAAAGCCCATCGGCTGCGAATTGAGCAGCGCGCAGCAGAACGCATCGGGGTGCAGACATTTCAGCCAGGCCGAGACATAGACCAGCTTGGCGAAACTGGCGGCATGGCTTTCCGGAAAGCCGTAGGAGCCAAAACCCTTGATCTGCTCAAAACAGTTTTGCGCGAATACCGGGTCATAGCCGCGCTTCACCAGATTGCCGATCATCTTGCTTTCAAACTTGCCGATGGTGCCGACATTGCGAAAGGTCGCCATCGCGCGGCGCAGCTGATTGGCTTCATCGGGCGTGAAATGCGCGGCCTCGATCGCGATGCGCATCGCCTGTTCCTGAAACAGCGGCACCCCCAGCGTCTTGCCCAATATCTGTTGCAGCTCATTCTTGTCGCCGGCGTGTCCGGCTGGCGATGGATACACCACCGGCTCCTGGCCATTCCGGCGGCGCAGATAAGGATGCACCATATCGCCCTGGATCGGCCCCGGCCGCACGATCGCGACTTCGATCACGAGATCATAGAAGCAGCGCGGCTTGAGCCGCGGCAGCATGTTCATCTGCGCCCGGCTCTCAACCTGAAACACGCCGATCGACTCGCCCCGCTGCAGCATCTGATAGACCTCGTTATCGTCCTGCGACTTGATGTCGGACAGTTGCAGCGCCGTGCCCTTGTGCATGCTGATCAGATCGAAAGCCTTGCGGATGCAGGTCAGCATGCCGAGCGCCAGCACATCGACCTTCATCATCTTGACCGCGTCGATGTCGTCCTTGTCCCATTCGATGAAACTGCGATCGGCCATCGCGGCGTTGCCGATCGGCACGAATTCATCGAGCCGGTCCTGGGTCAGCACATAACCGCCGACATGCTGCGACAGATGGCGCGGAAAGCCGATCAGCTCGGTGGCGAGCTCGACCGCGCGGGTGATCATCGGGTTTTGGGGATCAAGCCCGGCCTGCCGCACCTGCATCTCGCTGAGGCCCTTGCCCCACGAGCCCCACACCGTATCGGCAAGCCCGGCGCAGACATCTTCGGACAAGCCCAGCACCTTGCCGACATCGCGGATCGCCGAGCGTGGCCGATAATGGATCACGGTGGCGACGATCGCGGCGCGGTGCCGGCCATAGCGGCGATAGATGTATTGCATCACCTCTTCGCGCCGCGAGTGCTCGAAATCGACGTCGATATCGGGCGGCTCGTCGCGCTCCTCGGACACGAAGCGCTCGAACAAAAGATCGATCTCGGTCGGATCAACGCAAGTGATGCCGAGCACATAGCACACCGCCGAATTGGCGGCCGAGCCGCGGCCCTGGCACAAAATGCCTTGCGAGCGCGCATAGCGGACGATGTCGTGCACGGTCAGGAAATAATGCGCGTAGCCGCGGCGCGCGATGATCGCCAGTTCCTTGTCGATGGTGGCGCGCAGCTTGGCGCTGATGCCGTTTGGAAAATACTGCGTGATGCCAAGTTCAGTCAGGTCATGAAGATGCTGCTGCGCGCTCTTGCCGGGCGGCACCGGCTCATCGGGATAGTGATATTTCAGCTCATCGAGCGAAAACGAGATGCGGTTCGCAAAGCGCAGCGTCTCGGCGATCGCCTCAGGATCGGCGCGGAACAGCCGCGCCATTTCCGCCGGCGGCTTGAGATGACGCTCGGCATTGCTTTCGAGCTGCCGCCCGGCGGCATCGAGCGTGGTCTTATTGCGCACGCATGACAGCACGTCCTGCAACGCGCGCCGATCCGGGTGGTGATAGAGCACGTCATTGCTGGCGATGCATGGCACCTGCGCCGTCGCCGCAACACGCCGCAGCCGCGCCAACCGTCGCTTGTCATCACCGCGATAATAGGGCGCCAGCGCCAGCCAGACGCCGTCCCGCTGCAACGCCGTCAGACGCTGCAAGGCGGCGGCGATCTCGGCGGCATGAAAACGATAAGGCGGCATCAAGACCAGCAGGATTTGCGAGTGCTGTTTTTGGTGACCGTCATGCCCGACCTTGGGCCGGGCAGCCAGGTCGCGCAGATTGATCAAAGACGTGGACGAGCCCGGCCATGACGACGTGGTGGGCTCGGGGACGAAAGCTTCGAGGTCGGCGAAGGTCAGATGGCACTCGCCTTTGTCGGCGCGCATCTTGCCGGCGCTGAGCAGCCGGCACAGCCGGCCATAGGTGGCGCGGTCGGTAGGATAGGCTAGTAGCTCCGGCGTGCCATCGGCAAAGCACAGCCGCGTGCCGATCAGCAGTTTTGGTTTGTGGACCAGCTCGTCATTGCCTAGCTCGCTATAGGCGCGCACCACGCCGGCCAACGTGTTGCGGTCGGCAATGCCGATCGCGTCCAGGCCGAGCGCACTGGCCTGCTGCACATAGTCCTGCGGATGCGAGGCGCCGTGCAGAAATGAGAAATTGCTGGTGACGCCGATTTCGGCGTAACGCGCGATCATGCAATCCGCCTTGGATTAGATTTTCAGATGACGTTTCGTTTCGGCATTGCGAGGAGCACCCGGATCGGCGCTTTGCGCCGTCCGGGCACAGGCTTCGCGACGAAGCAATCCAGACTGGTGTCGCTGCGATAAATAGCTGGATTGCTTCGCTTCGCTCGCAATGACGATGTGGTGGGGCTTTGTTGCAAGCGGAGAAATTGTTGCACGACATCACCCCGTCATTGCGAGGAGCGTAGCGACGAAGCAATCCAAACACAGAGCACCGGCGCTTCTGGATTGCTTCGTCGGCTTCGCCTCCTCGCAATGACGAAAGAGACATGGTTTTGCTTCGCCTCCTCGCAATGACGGCGGAGACATTGTTCGACGTCGCTTCGCGCAATGACGAAAGAGACATTGTGCGATGCTGCGTTCGCAATGACGGAAGAGACAAGTGCGCCGCTCCTCGCGAGGAGAGCTAGCGCCCTAGCCTCTGGCCCTAGCGCCCGCCGTCACGCGAACAGGCCGTGCACATACCAGCGCGGCTGGCCGTGGCCATCGGCGCTGGGCAACACCTCGCGGCCATAGAGCCCGTCGCGATACAGCCAGAACCGCGCGCCGACCTCGTCCTCGATCCGAAAATAATCGCGGGTCAGGCCGGGCTCGGGCCTGCGCCACCATTCCATCGCGATCCGTTCCGGGCCTTCGGCGCGGGCGACACGGTGCGTGACGCGCCGCCAGGTGAATTGCGCCGGCGGCCCATCGGGCACCTCGGCCAGCACCTCGACCGGCTCGGGCGGCTGCAGCAGCCGCAGCGGCCGCAGCGGCGGCTCGTCAGCGCGTGCCGGCCACGGCGTCTCGTGACAGGTTTGCGGCGGACAATGCTGCACCGGCACCGCCAGCGCCGCGCGCTCTGGCAGATGACTGTCCTGCGGCAGATAACGCAGCACGCGCCGCGCGCCGAGCCGCGCCGACAGCGTGTCTGCCAGCGCCGCGACATCCTCGGCCTGATGGGCGGTGCTATCAAAGCCGCGCTGCGCGGCATCGACCACCACGGTGTGACTGGCGGCGAGCCGGATCAGATCGAAACCGAAACCGGGATCGAGCGGATCGGCGAGCGCGTCGAGCTTTTCGGCAAACAAGCGCTCGACCATTTCGGTGCGCGTCACCGGCTGTCCGGCCTCGACCATGATGGTGCGCACCGCGCCGTCGCTGCGGAAGAACGACGCCAGCAATTGCCGCGCGCCCTTGCCGCTCTTTTCCATCGCCGCAATCAACAGCCGCGCCAGCGCCAGCAGCGTCGGCATGATCACTTCAAGCGTCGCCACCGGCTCGGCAAAGCGCTTGTCGACCACATAGTCCGGCGCCGGACGACGCGGCGAGATCGGCGCATCTTCCGCGCCGCTGGCCTGGCGCAGCACCGCGACAAAATCGGCGCCGAACCGCGCCGCCAGTTCCGAGGGCTGCCGCGCCAGCACATCGCCGATCGTCACCAGCCCCGCGCGGCGCAGGCCGCGCACGATGCCAGGATCAACGCCGAGCGCCGCTACCGGCAGCGGCGCCACCGCCTCGGCCTCACCGCCTGGCGGCACGATGGTGCGCGGCGCTCCGCGGCTCAGCGCCCGCGCCGCCACCGCGGTGCCGGCAATCGCGGCACGCGCCGCAAAACCCTGGCGCTGCAGCCCCTGCAGCAACGCGGTGAGCAGCCCCTGTTCGTCGCCGAACAGATGGGCGCAGCCGGTGATGTCGAGGCACAGGCCGTCATCACCATCCAGCGCCACCAGCGGGGTAAAACGGTCGCACCAATCGGCGATCGCCGAAAGCAGCGCGGCATCGGCCACGGCATCATGCTCGATCACGTCGAGCGAGGGATGCATGGCGCGCGCGGTTGCGAGCGGCATGCCGGGCGTCAGCCCGCCTTGCGCCGCGCGGGCGTCGCAGGCCACCAGCACGAGCGCGTTGTCGCGTTTGGCGACGACGACGCGCGGCTCAGCCGGCGAGCCGTCGCGGGGCGGCGACAGCCGTTCGATACGATCGGTCGGCAACCGCGGCAACCAAAGGCCGAGGATGCGTCTGCGGTTCACGGAAGCGGCACGCATCACAATTCCATTCCATGATCCAGCGGCCGGTCGGGCCGCGACGATTGCGGATGAGCGAAGTTTCAAGCATCGGAGCGCCCCAGCCTTCCACCGGCGGCGAATGCGCGGCGCGCACCATCCAGCGCGTTTCCGCGGTCGAGGTCTGCGGCGTGGCGGCGATGCGCAGCATCAAGGCGGTGACGCCGGATTGCTGCGCCGCCAGGCTGAGCTTGCGGCTGGCGACCGCATCGAAGGCGCGGCTTTCGCCCCACAGCTCGGTCACCACCGCGCCGAGCCCGGTGCAGGCCAGCGCATCGGCGGCGCTGCGCAGCGCGCTGTCGGCATCGGGCGCGCGCACCACCACGATGCGGCGCGGATCGAGCCCGAGTTCGGCAAAGCCGGCCATTGCCAGATCGCCGCTCTCGCGCGCCGCGAAATCGACCCGCACCCACAATAGAAAGCGCTGCTCGCTGGCCTGCCGCGCCAGCCCGGCGACAAAGCCGGTGGCGGCGCCGGCGGCGCTGCCTTCGCCAAACACCTCATGCAGCGCGCCGAGCGCCAGCCCGCCCTGCAACGCCGCATCGACCGCGGCATGGCCGAGCGGCTGGCGCCGCAGCGGCTCCGCCAGCCCGTGTTCCAGCCGGTCAATGGCGCCTTGCAGGCGCGCAAGCGTGCTCATGCGGGCACTGGGCATGCCGCGCTCCTTCATCGATTGGCGGCCGTTTGCCGGTTGTCCTTAAAACCCGTGGCTGGCCGTTTCGTTCATGATATGTTCTAATATAAGACCCAGGTGCCCCGAGGAGTCAATCGGGATCGCCACCTGAGTTTTGGACTGCCCCCTTGTGAGGAATTTTGGGATGGATCTGCAACGCAAGCTGGCCATTCTCGCCGATGCCGCCAAATACGACGCTTCTTGTGCCTCCAGCGGCACCAACCGGCGCGACTCCCGCGACGGCAAAGGGCTGGGCTCGGCTGGCGGCATGGGCATCTGTCATTCGTTTGCGCCCGATGGCCGCTGCATCTCGCTCTTAAAAATCCTGCTGACCAATGCCTGCCAATATGACTGCCTGTATTGCATCAACCGCGCGTCCTCGAACGTGGCGCGCGCCCGCTTCACCGTCGAGGAAGTGGTGACGCTGACGCTTGGCTTCTATCGCCGCAATTATATCGAAGGGCTGTTTCTGTCCTCCGGCATCATCCGCAGCGCCGACTACACCATGGAGCAGTTGGTGGCGGTGGCGCGCACGCTGCGCGAGCGCCAGTTTCGCGGTTACATCCATCTCAAAACCATTCCCGACGCCGACGAGGCGCTGATCAGCGCCGCCGGCCGCTATGCCGACCGGCTGTCGATCAATATCGAGCTGCCGGAGGAGCACAGTCTTGGCCGGCTCGCGCCAGAGAAAGACGTGCGCTCGATCCGGCGCAGCATGGGCCGGGTGCGGCTCAAACTCGATGAAGCGCAGGAGGCGCGCCAGACGCAAAGCCGCAGCAAGCCGCCGCGCTTCGCGCCGGCCGGGCAAAGCACGCAGATGATCGTCGGCGCCGACAGCGCCTCCGACAAGACCATCCTCGCCACCAGCGCCAATCTCTATGGCGCCTATCATCTGAAGCGGGTGTACTACTCGGCGTTCAGCCCGATCCCCGAGGCCAGCCGAGCGCTGCCGCTGGCGGCGCCGCCCTTGGTGCGCGAGCATCGGCTGTATCAGGCCGATTGGCTGCTGCGCTTCTATGGCTTTGCCGCCGACGAAATTCTCGACGACACCGACATGCTGTCGCTGCAGCACGATCCGAAATTGGCCTGGGCGCTACGCCACCGCGAGCGCTTCCCGCTCGACGTCAACCGCGCCTCGCGCGAAGACCTGCTGCGGGTGCCAGGCTTTGGCGCGCGCACGGTGGAACGGATTCTGACGCTACGCCGGGTCGGCACGCTGCGCGCGGCCGATCTGGCGCGGTTGCGTATCCCGAGGAACAAGGCGCTGCCGTTCATCGTTCTGCCCGATCACCGCCCGGCGCCGGCGCTGCTCGACAGCACCACGCTTGAGGCGCGCTTTGCGCCGCAAGCGCAGCAACTGGGCTTTGGCTTTTAAGGCGCGCTCTCCACGCTTTCGACTGCGATGCATCAGATCAAACTTGATAGCGACATTGATTTCGCCGGCTGGCGTGAGGCGGCACGCGCGCTGGCGCTGTCCAACGTCGCACCGGCGAAGGTGCGCTGGAGCGTTGCCGGCGCCGCGCCTGATCTCTTTGCCGAACTGGCGCAGCCCTCGGCGCTGCCGCGCGCATCCGGCAGTTTCAACGTGCCGGCGCTGTTTGTCGACCTTGCCAAAACCGTGCTGCTGCACCGTGATCCGCAGCGCTTTGCGCTGCTCTATGCGGTGCTGTGGCGGCTGCGCCGCGATCCCGATCTGCTGGCGCGCTGCACCGATCCGGAACTGATGCAGCTCGAAGCAATGGCCAAGGCGGTGCGCAGCGATCAGCACAAGATGCAGGGCTTTGTGCGCTTTCGCGAAATCGGCCGCGAGCCGGATAATCATTTCGTCGCCTGGTACGAGCCCGAGCACCACATTGTCGAAGCGACCGCGCCGTTCTTCGCCCGCCGCTTTGCCGATATGCCCTGGTCGATTCTAACGCCCGAGCGCTGTGTACATTGGGATGGCCATGCGCTCAGCTTCACGCCCGGCATCGACCGCAGCGCGGCACCGAGCGCGGACCATCTCGAGCAATTATGGCTGACCTACTATGCCAGCACGTTCAATCCGGCGCGGTTGAACATGAAGGCGATGCAGGCGCATATGCCAAAGCGCTTTTGGAAAAATCTGCCGGAAGCGGCGTTGATCGAACCGCTGATCGCCGAGGCCGAGCGCCGCACCGGCGCGATGATCGATGCCGCGCCGAGCGCGCCGAAAGCGGCACGGCAACGCCGGAAGGCCAAGATGCCAGACACCAGCGACACCCTGCACGACAGCATCGCCAGTTTGCGCGAGCAAGCCGCGCAGTGCCGCGCCTGCCCGCTGTGGCACGATGCGACGCAAACCGTGTTTGGCGAAGGCCCGGCGCACGCCCGGCTGATGCTGGTCGGCGAGCAGCCCGGCGACAAGGAGGATCTGGCGGGCCAGCCATTCGTCGGCCCGGCGGGACAGTTACTTGACCGCGCGATGAGCGCGGCCGGCATCGAGCGCGGCGCGGTCTATGTCACCAATGCGGTCAAGCATTTCAAATTCGTGCCGCGTGGCAAGATAAGGCTGCATCAGAAGCCGAACAGCGCCGAGATCAAGGCCTGCCGGCCCTGGTATCAGCGTGAATTGCAGGCGATTAAGCCGGAACTGGTGGTGGCGCTTGGCGCGACCGCGGCGCACTGCGTACTCGGCCAAGTGACGACAATCAGCCAGTCTCGCGGCCGGCTGATCGAGCGACCGGGCGAAGCGCCCGTGCTGGTAACCGTGCATCCGTCCTATCTGCTGCGATTGCCGGACGAAGACGCCAAGAGCCGCGAATTCGCGCAGTTTGTCGATGATTTGCGGCTGGCCGCCGACCATCTCAAGCACGCGGCTTGATCTCAGGCATATTCGTTTCGTTGATCAGCAGTCTTCGTTTATCAGCAACCAATGACCTGACTGTCGTCATTGTGAGCGAAGCGAAGCAATCCAGCTCTTTATCGCAGCGACACCAGTCTGGATTGCTTCGTCGCTACGCTCCTCGCAATGACGGGGTGATGTCGTACCCGACGCGGTCCCGCCAAGCCGTCATTGCGAGCGAAGCGAAGCAATCCAGTTCTTTGTTAATTAGCACTGAGCTAGATTGCTTCGTCGCTGCGCTCCTCGCAATGACGGGGTGATTGTCGTGCGATACCGGAAAGCTGGCGCTCGACTCCGCCGCCAAAATACCGAGAATAACCAGCAAGCGATTTGAAAGACCCTGCCACCGAATAGACACATCGGCTAGCAACGAAGCTCACCCACACCGTCATTGCGAGCGCAGCGAAGCAATCCAGTTTCTTGGCGCAGCACTGCCAATCTGGATTGCTTCGTCGCGAAGCCTGTGCCCGGACGGCGCAAAGCGCCGATCCGGGTACTCCTCGCAATGACGGGGTTAGTGTCGTGCACCACTCTCTTCGCCTGCAACGAAGCCCCACCACATCGTCATTGCGAGCGAAGCGAAGCAATCCAGTTTCTTGGCGCAGCACTGCCAATCTGGATTGCTTCGTCGCTGCGCTCCTCGCAATGACACCTTGTAGGACTCGCTGACCTCCAACAGGAGGCATACCAGCCGCAATCGTCCCTACGCCGCGGCGGCGGTGTTGACCGCGGTTTCCGCAAGCTCCGTCAGCGTCTGGTCGGTCTTCTTCTCTTCCTGCAGCGTCTCGTCGAGCAGGCGCGCGACGTCCTTCATGCCGAGCTGGGTCGCCCATTGTTTTAGCGTGCCGTAGCGGGAAATCTCGTAGTGCTCGACCGCCTGCGCCGCGGCCAGCATGCCGGCGTCGAGCGCTTCGGCGCCCTTGTACTCTTCCATGATCTCTTTGCCCTCATCGAGAATGCCGATGATGGCATCGCAGGTCTTGCCGCGCGCCGGCTTTTCCAACAGCTCGAACACCTGCTCCAGCCGCTCGACCTGGCCTTCGGTCTCGCCGTGATGTTTCTCAAACGCGGCGCGCAGCTTGTCGGACTGCGCGGCCTTGGCCATCCGCGGTAGCGCCCTCAAAATTTGCTTCTCGGCGTAGTAGATGTCCTTCAACGTATCGAGAAAGAGATCGTGCAGATCCTTGTCCTTGGCCGGCATGACGCACTCCATGGTTGGCGATAGCGGGACAATGCCTGCCCCCAACGCCATGTGCCGCCCATGGTTCCGGCCGCGCGGTCAGCTTCACGCCGCCAGCGTGGTCTCCACCAGCCTGATCCAATATGACGTGCCGAACACGATCGCATCGTCGTTGAAGTCATAGGCCGGATGATGCAACCCGGCGCTGTTGCCATTGCCGATGAAGATCAGCGCGCCCGGGCGGGCCTCCAGCATATAGGCGAAATCCTCGGCGCTCATCAGCGGCGGCATGTCCATCACCCGGCCCTCGCCGACGATCTCGGCGGCGACCGCCGCGGCATGGGCCGTCTGTGCGTCGTGATTGACCACCACCGGATAGCCGCGCTCATAGCTCAGCTCGATCGAGGTGCCGGTCAGCTGCGCCACGCCCGCCACCACTTCGCGCACCCGCTGCTCCATCAGATCGCGGATCTGCGGTGACAGCGTGCGCACCGTGCCCTTCAGTTCGGCGGTGTGCGGAATGACGTTGCGCGCGCTGCCGGCGTGGAACTCGCACATCGACAGCACCGCCGACTCGAGCGGATCGACCGAACGCGACACGATCGATTGCAGCGCAATGACGAGCTTGGCGCCAGCCAGCACCGGATCAATGGAATTATGCGGCCGCGCGGCATGGCCACCGACCCCCTCAATGCGCAGATCGATGGAATCGGTCGAGGCCATGATCGCGCCGGGCCGCAGTGCAAAGGTGCCGAGCGGCATGCCAGGACCATTATGCATGCCGTACATCTGATCGATGGCAAAGCGCTCGACCAGACCGTCGGCGATCATCGCCGCGGCGCCGCCGCCGCCCTCTTCGGCCGGCTGAAAGATCAACACCGCGCGGCCGGCGAAATTGCGGGTCTCGGCGAGGTAACGCGCCGCACCGAGCAGCATGGCCGTATGGCCGTCATGGCCGCAGGCATGCATCACGCCCGGAGTTTTCGACGCATAAGGCAGCCCGGTCGCTTCCTTGATCGGCAGCGCATCCATATCGGCGCGCAGCCCGATGCTCTGCACCGCCTGGCCATCGGCCGGTTGCCGGCCGTTGATCACCGCGACCACGCCGGTGCGGCCGAGGCCGCTCACCACCTCATCACAGCCAAATTCGCGCAATTTCTCCGCGACCAGCGCCGCGGTGCGATGCACGTCGTACATCAGCTCGGGATGGGTGTGCAGGTCGCGGCGCCAGGCTACGATATCAGGCAACAGATCGGCGACGCGGTTGATGATCGGCATGGTCATTCCCAATGGTCAGAGCCTAGCTCTAGCATGGCCGTCTCGCGCGCCCAAGGTACCGTCCAAGGCACCGCACAAGGAGGCCGGTACGCCACCGGCCTCCGCCGACATGCCAGCTGTACAGGGCCGTGCGGCGACGCTAAGCCTCAATGATCCGCGGCAAAGACCGCGAGCAAAAACAACAGGTGCACGGGATGGCGAAACGGCTCGAGGGCGAGTTCGACTATATCGTGGTGGGCGCAGGAACGGCGGGCTGCATCGTCGCCAACCGGCTGTCGGCCAACCCCGCCAACAAGGTGCTGCTGCTGGAAGCCGGCGGCCGCGACAATTGGATCTGGTTCCATATTCCGGTCGGCTATCTGTTCGCGATCGGCAATCCGCGCTCCGACTGGATGTTCAAGACCGAGCCCGAGCCGGGGCTGAACGGCCGCGCGCTCGCCTATCCGCGCGGCAAGGTGATCGGCGGCTGCTCGGCGATCAACGCCATGATCTCGATGCGCGGCCAGGCCGCCGACTATGATCATTGGCGGCAACTCGGCCTCACCGGCTGGGGCTGGAACGACGTGCTCCCGGCCTTTATCAAATTGGAAGATCATTTCCTCGGCGCGGGCGATTACCACGGCAGCGGCGGCGGCTTTCGGGTCGAGGCGCCGCGGCTGTCCTGGACGGTGCTCGATGCCGTGGCCGACGCCGCCACCCAGCTCGGCATTCCGCGCACCGCCGATTTCAACACCGGCGATAATGAAGGCATCGGCTATTTCCACGTCAATCAGAAGCGCGGCCGGCGCTGGTCGTCAGCGCGCGGCTTCCTCAAGCCAGCGCTGAAGCGGTTCAATCTGCGGCTGGAAACCGACGTGCTGGTCGAGCGGCTGCTGATCGAAGATGGCCGCGCGGTTGGCGTGCGCTACAGCCAGCGCGGCGAGACCATCGAGGCGCGCGCCAAGGGCGAGGTCGTGCTGTGCGCGGGCTCGATCGGCTCGGTCCAGGTGCTGCATCGCTCCGGCATCGGCCCGGCGGAATGGCTGGCGCCGCTCGGCATCACGCCGCTTGTGGATCGGCCCGGCGTCGGCCGCAATCTGCAGGATCATCTGCAGCAGCGCGCCATCTATCAGGTCAGCGGCGTGCGCACGCTGAACGAGACCTATCACTCGCTGGCGCGGCGCGGGCTGATGGGGCTGGACTACGCGCTGCGCCGGCGCGGCCCGCTGACCATGGCGCCGTCGCAGCTCGGCATCTTCACCCGCTCCGATCCGCATCAGGAGCGCGTCAACATCCAGTTCCACGTGCAGCCGCTGTCGCTCGACAAGTTTGGCGATCCGCTGCACCGCTTCCCGGCGATCACGGTCAGCGCCTGCAATTTACGGCCGACCTCGCGCGGCGAAATCCGGCTGCGCAATGCCGATCCCTTGGCCGCGCCGTCGATCGCGCCGCATTATCTGTCGACCGACGAAGACCGCAAAGTCGCCGCCGACGCGATCCGCGTCACCCGCAAGCTGATGAAACAGCCAGCGCTCGCCAAGTATCAGCCGCAGGAATATCTGCCCGGCCCCTCGGTCGGCGACGACGACGCGGCACTGGCGAAAGCGGCGGGCGATATCGGCACCACGATTTTTCACCCGGTCGGCACGGCCAAGATGGGGTTACCGAGCGATCCGCTCGCGGTGGTGGATGAAAGGCTGCGGGTCTATGGCATCGGCGGCTTGCGCGTGGTCGATGCCTCGATCATGCCGACCATCACCTCGGGCAACACCAACACCCCGTCGGCGATGATCGGTGAAAAAGGCGCGGCGATGATTTTGGAGGATGGCAGGTAGTTCGCCTGAAGGCGCGCCCCTCGCACAGCCATCAAGGGCTGCGCACGGCACGCTGGATTGCTTCGTCGCTGCGCGCCTCGCAATAACGAACTGGGGCGCGCAGCACAGTCCGCTTAAGCGGACTTGCGCACCGCGTTGTCGACCAGGGTCTTGCCCAGCGACCAGATCGCGCCCGGCACCTTATGGCTCTCGGCGATCACCTGATCGAACGAGCCCGCGATCCACTTGCAATCGTCCTCGGTGATGGTGAGCGGCGGCAGCAGCTTGACGGTGTGGCTGCCGTGGCCGGCCACCTGGGTCAGGATCTTATGATCCTTGAACAGCGGCACGGTGATCAGCTGGCAGAACAGCCCCTTATTGGCGGTCTCCAGCATCGCCCACGACGCCTTGAGGCGCAGCGATTGCGGCGGGCCGAATTCGACGCCGATCATCAGGCCCTTGCCGCGCACCTCTTTGAGCATCTCATAGCCCGGCACCAGGCTGTTCAGCGCCAGCCGCAGCTCGGCGCCGCGCTTGGCAGCGGCCTCGACCAGCTTCTCGGCTTTCAGCACTTCCAGCGTGGCGATGCCGGCGGCCATCGCCAGATCGTTCTTGCCAAAGGTCGAGCCGTGCACCACGGCGCGGTCCATGCGGTTGAAGATCTTTTCGAAGATCGACTTGCGGGTCAGCACCGCGCCGACCGGCACGTGGCCGCCGGACAGCGCCTTGGACAGCAGCACCATGTCCGGTTCGACGTTCCAGTGCTCGACCGCCAAGAAGCGGCCGGTGCGGCCAAGGCCGGTCTGAATCTCGTCGGCGACGAACAGCGTGCCGTAGCGTTTGCACAGCGCGGCAGCGCCGGGCAGGAACTCGTCGCTCGGCATGTTGACGCCCTTGCCCTGGATCGGCTCGACGATGAACGCCGCGATCTTGCGGGTCGAGAGCGCCTTCTCCAAGGCTTCCAGGTCGTTGAACGGAATCGCCGAGCAGCCCGGCAGCAGCGGCTCAAAGCCGGTGCGGAAATTCGGATCGCCGGTGAGCGACAGCCCGCCATAGGTCAGACCGTGGAACGAGTGCTCGCAATGGATGATGCCGGGCCGGCCAGTGGCGCCACGGGCGAATTTGATCGCGGCCTCGACGCATTCCGCGCCGGAATTGGCGAAAAACACCTTGTCGAGATACGGCACATGCTCGAGCAGCCGTTCGGCAAGCACGCCAGCCAGCGTCGAGACGTCGAGCTGCACCAGATTGGGGAAGTCGCTATCGAGCACGCTTTTCAGCGTCTGACGCAGCACCGGATGATTGCGGCCGATCGCGAATACGCCAAAGCCGCTCAAGAGATCGAGATAGCGGGCACCTTCGCGATCGAACAGATACTGCCCTTCGCCGCGCTGAAAGCCGACGTCGTAGCCGATGGTCTTCAGGACCTTCACGAGCTGTTCGTTCAGGTAGCGCGCATGCATGGCGCTGCGCTGGCCCTCGCGATTCGCGAATATCTCGGAAGCGTCTAGGTTCGGATATTGCATCGGCTACATACTTCGTTTGGTGGGCAGACCGTCAACAGAAATCGCCGCATGCGGCGATTTGGCAGGCGCTAGCAGATCGTCCAACGCAGGTTCAGAAACATCATGCATGTCCACGGAGTGTCTGCGGAATATGGCGTGCGAGGGACCGCCCCATCGGACCGTCACCGCTGACGCTACTCGGAATGTGCAAAGTCGGAGACAAGGCCGCCCCTACCGAAACGCAACAGGCGACGGGGGATGCTTGGCGCGGCTCGTCACAAAGACGATACAGGGCTGCAACGGCGAGAACAACCCCGATCCCCAGAAAGCGCACAGCCCCAGCGGCTTCCGCCGCCGGGGCTGCGCAGAGGGCTGGGCTAGTCTGCAATTTTGCGCGGCTTGCCCATCAAGGCCGGCTGGAACAACAGCACCGCCGCCAGCGTGGTCACCAGCGACAGCGCCAGCAGCTTGCCCATGCTGGCTGTGCCCGGATGGCTCGACAACCAAAGGCTGCCAAACGCGGTGGCGGTGGTCAGGGCGCTGAAGAAGATCGCCCGGGTCAGCGCCGATTGCAGCAGATTGGTACGCCCGGCTCGCCAGGCCGTGACATAATAAATTTTGAACGCCACGCCGATGCCAAGCAGCAGCGGCAACGCGACGATGTTGGCGAAGTTGAGCGGCAGCCCGATCAACACGCAAATCTCGAGCGTCACCGCGCCGGCCACCAGCAGCGGCACCAGCGTCATCAGCACGTCGGTGATGCGCCGCAGCGTGATCCACAGCAGCAGCGCGATCACGCCGAGCGCCCACCAGCCGGCCTGCATGAAGGCCGAGACGATGGTGTCACCCGATTTCAGGATCGACACCGGGCCGCCGACCGCGTTCGGTTCCGCTTTCAGCACCGCATCCGCGAAGGCGCGCAACGTGTCGTTGTCGTTCGGGTCGCCGCGCGGCAGCGCCTGCACCCGGACCTGACCATCCTTGGTCTTCCACCCCGACACCAGGCTGGCGGGCAGATTGTCGAGCGTCACCGGACCGGCTTGCAGCAGGCCGCGCAGCTGGTCGAGCGCCATTTTGAGCGGCACCACGAACACCGCCTGCACCTTGTCGCGGGTGGCGGCATCGGCCTCCACCAACTTGTTCATCGCGTCGGCGAGCCGGCGCGAGGCCAAAGCGCCCGAGCTGTTGCCATCGCCAGCCGCCTTACGCAGTGCGGTAATGGTGCTCTTGAGCGCCGCGACGTTCTCCTCATCGCTCGGCGGCGGATCGATCGCTTCCGGATTGAGCGCCGGCAGCAACACCTTGGCGCCGTCGGCGATCAACTTGAGCTTGGCGTCCTGATCCGCCGGCACAAATGTGTCGAGCGAGATCGTGCTCTGCACTTCAGGTACCTTGGCAAGCTTGGCCTGCACCTCACGCGCCGCTTCCACCGAGGGCGCTAACACGTTGACGGCGTTGGCACCCGTGTTGGGGTCCTTGCGCAGATCAAGGAAGGTCGCGATCGACTCGACCTTGGGATTGCGCAGATTGATCGGGTTGAAGTCGAAATGCAGGAAGTACAGCAGCGGCAGGCCGGCGACCGCGATCAGCAGCGTGCCGCCAACGATCGCGACCCGGTAATCCTCCAGGAAGCGATCGAGCGGCGCCAGGAACGCATAGCCGACCGGCTCCTTTTCGCCGGGCGGGTTCAAGAGCTTGATCAGCGCCGGCAGCAACGTGATGCTCGACACGAACGCCACCACCATGCCGAGGCCAGCGATCTCGCCGAGTTCCGACACGCCCTTATAGGCAGTCGGCAGGAACGACAGGAACCCGGCCGCGGTCGCCATCGCCGCCAGTGACAGCGGCACCGCGGAATACTCCGCCGCCTTGGCGAGCGCCTCCTCGAGATTGTCGTTCTTGTAGCGCTCCGATCGGTAGCGCACGCTGTACTGAATGCCGAAATCGACGCCGAGGCCGACAAACAGCACCGCAAACGCGATCGACAGCAGGTTGAGCGAGCCGACCAGCATCAGGCCGAGCGCAGTGGTAATCGCCAGTCCGGCGAACAGGTTGACGAACACTGCGAAGATGATTTTGGAGGAATGCAGCGCCAGCCACAGGATCAGCAGCACCACCGCCACCGTGCCGAGGGCGTTGACCACCGCGCCTTCCTGAACCGTGGCGAACTCCTCATTGGCGATCGGCACCGGCCCGGTCAGCCGCACCCGCGCGCCATACTCACCGGCGAGGTTGAGATCGGCGGCCGCTTGGCGGATCGCATCGGTCGCAGCGCGGCCGGGTTCCAGCGCCTTGAAGTCCAGCACCGGCTTGACCTCGATGAAGGCGCGGCGATCACCATCAGTGAGCGGCGTATCGCTCACCAATGCTCGCCAGGAGAACGTAGCGGAGCCAGTTTTCAGCACCTGGTCCACGGTATCGGCGATCATCGAGAATGGCCGGGTGGTGCCGTCCAGCGTGATTTCGCCGCGCTTGATACCGAGCAGCCCGGTCTCCAGCGCCGCGGTCAGGCCGCGCAGGCTGGGGTCGCCGGCCATGATTTCCAGCAGCGGTGCCGCCGCCTGGAACTGGCTGGTCATCTGCGCCACCTGCTCGGTGGGCAGGAATAACAGCCCGTTTTTATCGAAAAATTCACCACCTCCGAGCCGCTGCACGGAGTCGAAGTCTTTATGGTTATCCGATAATTTTTCCGTGAGCCGGGTCGCCGCGGCATTAGCGAACTCCGGGGTCGGCGCCTCGACCACAGCCAGGATCAGGCGTTCCTGATCGAAGGCTTTATCGAAGGCGATATCGCGCTGCCGCCAGTCCAGGCTGGGGGAAATCAGCCGGTTGATATCGGTGTTGATCCCGAAATTCTGGACGCTGTAAATACCGCCAAGAACTGCAAGAATTGCCGCAATAACAACCGTGAAGGGGGCGAAGCGGGTCGAGGTCCGAACGATCGCTACGACTACTTTCTTGAGCACAACTTGACTTTCTATCGCTCTTGGCGTGCCTAGAATGCGCCAGATCCTGATGGAGTTCCGATCCGCAGGTCTCTCCCGCCAAGTCGAACCTTCAAGTACGGAACGACTTGGCCTATGACGGACCGGCGTGCTGACGCCGAATTAATCTGTCAAACGGCAATTGCCAACCGCGTTGCACTGCGGTGACAAGCTCATATGTTCCCGGTACGGTGTGCCACCCGTACCTTGGTATGGTATCTGTTTGCTTTTGATCAGTCCGACAATAAGGATCGTCGACCTTGTATAATGTTCGTCCCCTTGAGGTATTCCTGGCGCAACCGCGTGGCTTTTGCGCCGGCGTCGTGCGGGCGATCGAGATCGTCGAACTCGCTTTGGAGAAATATGGCCCGCCTGTCTATGTGCGCCACGAGATCGTGCACAACAAGTATGTGGTCGAAAGCCTGAAGGCCAAGGGGGCGGTGTTTGTCGAGGATCTGTCGGAGGTGCCGCCCAAGGCTGTGACGGTGTTCAGCGCCCATGGCGTCGCCCGCTCGGTCGAGGAAGAAGCCGCACAGCGCGGCCTGCCGGTACTGAACGCCACCTGCCCGCTGGTCACCAAGGTTCACAATCAGGGCAAGCGTTACATGGCCAAGGGCCGGGTGCTGATCCTGATCGGCCATGCCGGCCACCCCGAGGTCGAAGGCACCATGGGCCAGGTTCCCGGCCCGGTGCTGCTGGTCCAGAACCTGGACGATGTCGCGGCTTTGACGCTGCCGCGCGACACTGCGGTGGCCTACATCACCCAGACCACGCTCAGCGTCGATGATACCCGCGAGATCATCGCCGCGCTCACCGAACGTTTTCCGGACATTCAAGGCCCTGATACCCGCGATATCTGCTATGCCACGCAGAATCGGCAATCCGCGGTGCGGGAGCTGAGCAAGCTGGTCGACCTGATCCTGGTGGTCGGCGCCAACAACAGTTCCAATTCCAACCGGCTCCGTGAAATCGGCACCGAAGCCGGCATTCCCAGCTATCTGATCGCCGATGGCAGTGAGCTCGACCCGGCGTGGCTGAACGGCGTCCGGGCCGTCGGCATCACGGCGGGGGCCTCTGCCCCGGAAGTACTGGTCGATGACGTCATCGAAGCGCTGCGCCGGATCGGTCCGGTGACGGTCTCGGTGCTGCCCGGCCGGGAGGAGGACATCGAGTTCCTGCTCCCCACTGAACTCGCTCCGGCCTGAGACCGCCCCGGTCCTCGGCTATTTTTGGATCCAGAAGAAAAGACCCCCCGAAATGGCAATCCCCTTCTTCAAAGAGCTGCGCATTGGCGGCTATCTGCTCAAGCAGCGGCTGCTCGGCCGCAAGCGCTTCCCACTGGTGCTGATGCTGGAACCGCTGTTCCGCTGCAACCTCGCCTGCTCCGGCTGCGGCAAGATCGACTATCCCGACGCCATTCTCGACCGCCGTCTGACCCCGCAGGAATGCTGGGACGCCGCTGAGGAATGCGGCGCGCCGATGGTGGCGATCCCCGGCGGCGAACCGCTGATCCATAAGGAGATCGGCGAGATCGTGCGCGGCCTGGTGGAGCGCAAGAAGTTCGTGTCGCTGTGCACCAATGCGCTGCTGCTCGAGAAGAAGCTCGATCTGTTCGAGCCCTCGCCCTACTTCTTCTTCTCGGTGCATCTCGACGGCCTCAAGGAGCACCACGACAAGGCGGTGTCGCGTGATGGCGTGTTCGACCGCGCCGTGGCCGCGATCAAGGCCGCCAAGGCCCGCGGCTTTGCCGTCAACGTCAACTGCACGGTGTTCGACGGCTACGCCGCCGAAGACATTGCCAAGTTCATGGACTTTACCGAGGAACTCGGCGTCGGCGTGTCGATCTCGCCGGGCTACGCCTATGAGCGCGCCCCGGATCAGGAACACTTCCTGAACCGGGCCAAGACCAAGAACCTGTTCCGCAAGGTGTTCGCGCTCGGCAAGGGCAAGAACTGGAGCTTTATGCACTCCAGCCTGTTCCTGGACTTCCTGGCCGGCAATCAGAGCTTTGAATGCACGCCCTGGGGCATGCCGGCGCGCAACGTGTTCGGCTGGCAGAAGCCCTGCTACCTGATCGGCGAAGGCTACGCCAAAACCTTCAAGGAGCTGATGGAAACCACCGATTGGGATTCCTACGGCACCGGCAAGTATGAGAAGTGCGCCAACTGCATGGCGCATTGCGGCTACGAGCCGACCGCGGCCAATGCTGCCCTCGCCCATCCGCTCAAGGCAGCCTGGGTCGCGCTGCGTGGCATCAAGACCGAGGGGCCGCTGGCGCCGGAGATCGACCTGTCACAGCAGCGTCCGGCGCAGTACGTGTTCTCCGAGCAGGTGCAGCAGCAGCTGTCAGAGATTGACGGAGACGAGGCCGCCAACATCAAGCATCACGCCCCGACAGCCGCGTAGGCTGCGGAGCGCGCGATTGAAGTCGAGGCCGGTCGAGACCAGCGCCTTGATCGAAGCCGGGTTCCGCGCCACGCCGCGCAGAACCTTGCGGACGTCGATGTTGCCATTGGGCTTGATCGCGGTCGACACCACCGCAGGCAGTTCGCGGGTCGCGGGGTCACTGACGACCCGCAGCGCCGCGAACGGCAGCCCGGCCTCATGGGCGTAATGCGCGGCGATGTGGCTTTCCATATCGACCGCGGCCGCGCCGGTCTTGGCATGCAGCGCCGCTTTGACGTGACGGGTGCCGACCACCTGCTCGCTGCCGACCAGGCCGCCGCGCACCACGCGCCGGCCGCCGAGCCCGGCATCAGCCAACAATTCTTCGCTGAATGCCAGCGCCGTGGACCAGCGGCGATCGCCGGCCCGGACCTCTGACGCCACCACGATGTCGCCGGAGCGCAGTTTGGGATCAAGGCCGCCGGCCACCCCAAAACTGACCACGCCGCGCACGGCGCGAAAATCCATGTCAGACAGCATCACCCGCAATTGCTTGGGGTCGCTGCTGCTGCACACCACGGTCAATCCCGGCCCCGCGGCGATGCGCGCTTCCTGGATCAGCCCGGTCACGATCAAAACGGGCCGCGGATCCCAAGGATTGCTCGCGGCGGCTGCACTCTGCGCCCCCAGATTCACCGTCTGAACCCCTACACTCTGCGCCGGTGCTCTCGCGGCTCGACACGCTGTCGCCCCCAGCGGGACACCTGCAAAAACGGGCGTGACAATACTGCAAAGCCCGCGGCGGCGAAAACCGCTCGCGGCATATCCTGTTTATTCAACAGCGATTTTTCCGCCCCTGTGGTTTTTACGGCACGGCTGTTACCGCGCTGCGAACAGCGGCGGCGTTAGCCCTGCCTCAAAACCAGATCGGCGGCGCGATTGCCGGACTGTACCGAGCCCTCGATGGTGGCCGGCAGCCCGGTATCGGTCCAGTCGCCCGCTAGGAACAGGTTGTTCCAGGAGGTGACCGCGCCCGGCCGCAGCGCATTCTGCTCCGGCGTCGCCGCAAAGGTAGCGCGGCGCTCACGCACGATCTGCCAGGGCGGCAGATTGGCGGTGATGCCGGTCAGCTTGCAGATGTCCTGCCAGACCTCGCGGGCGAGCTGCTCGCGCGGCATATCGACCAGCCGGTCGCCATTGCTGATGGTGACCGACAGCCGGTTCGGGAATGCGAACAGCCATTCGACCAGGCCGCCGACCACGCCGAGCAGCGCCGGCTGACCGGGCGGCGGGGCATAGTTGAAGTGGGCGTTGACGATGGCGCGGAACTGGCTAGGCGTCTTCAGGCCGGGCAGCAGCGACGCCGCCGGGCGCGGCGGCACCGCCAGGATCACCTTGTCCTCGGCGCCGAGCGTGATCACGTCATCGCCGAAATCGAGCGCGCTGATCCGGTCGCCGGACATATTCAGCCGCCGCAATTCATGGCCGAACAGCACCTCGGCGCCCTGGGCGCGCAGCTTCTCGATCGCGGGCTCAACCAGCACCGCGCTCAGACCGTCGCGCGCGATCAGCGGCCGGCAGGCTTGGCCGCCAGCCAGCAGCGTCTTGCGCACAACCGCGCCCGCCAGCCCCGCCGAGCCTTCCGGCGGATCGACATTGAGCGCGGCCAGCAAGAGCGGCGCCACCAGCTTGCGGTACAGCGGGCCTTCGCAAGGAATGGCGTCGCCGACCAGGCGGCTCGCCGGCGACCACACCAGCGGCGCCAGCGCCAGATAATCGCGGACGGTGGTGCCGGGCACACGGCGCTCGGGATCGAGCACCCACAGCGGCAGCCGGCTATTGCCGAGCGACAGCGTCCAGCGCTGACCATCAGCGAGATCGGCGAACGAAAACTCGGCGCTGTCCGGCCCGACCAGCCCGGCATCGGTGCCGATGCTGCGCGCGTAATCGACCGCGGCGGAGTTGCCGGACAGCAGCAGATGGTTGCCGTTGTCGATGGTCAGCCCGGTCGCGGCGTCGAAATAGGAACGGCAGCGGCCACCGGCCTGCTGCATCGCCTCATGCACACGCACCTGGTAGCCGGCAGCGGCGAGCCGCACCGCGGCCGACAATCCGGAAATGCCTGCGCCGATGATATGAACGGTTCTTGACATCAGATGATCGCGTATTGCAGCAGGATCGCGATCCGCGATGCCTTGCCGAGCTTGACCGGCCGGCGCGGCTTTTCAAAACCGCGGGCGATCAAGAGTTGCAGGATGGAGTGATAGTACTTGCCCATGATCCGCGGTGCGCGCACCACGCGGCGCGGGTTGCGGCTCATGATTTCGTCGGCGCGGGCAAAATGCTCGAGCGCCCGCTTCACCAGCGGCGCGCACACTTGCGGCAGCGCTGGGCTCGCCATCACCTCGCGCGGATCATTGCTGGTGATGCCGGCGGCGAGCAGCCCCTCGCGCGGCAGATAGAGCCGGCCGATGCCGGCGTCTTCATCGAGATCGCGCAAAATATTGGTGAGCTGCAACGCGCGGCCGAGATGATAAGCGAGATCGATGCCGTCCTGCTCCGGCAGGCCGAACACCCGCACCGACAGCCGGCCAACCGCGCTCGCCACCCGGTCGCAATACAGATCGAGCGTCGGCTCATCGGGCGCGCGGATATCGGCCGGCACGTCCATTTCCATGCCGTCGATCACGTCCAGGAAATCTTGGCGCTTCAGCCCGAACTGCTGCAGCGAGGCGACATAGTCGCGCAGCCGCGGCGGCGGCGCGCCGCGATACAGCGCGTCGATATCGTCGCGCCATTGCTGCAGATCGGCGAGCTTCTGCGCGCGCGGCGCATCGGAATCGGCGATGTCATCGACAAAGCGGCAAAAGCTGTAGATCTGGAACATCGCCTCGCGCTGCGAGCGCGGCAGGATGCGCATCGCGGCATAGAACGAGGAGCCGAGCGCGACGCCCTGATGCTCAGCCGGGGTGGCGGTGGATTGCTGGTTCATGCGCCGGTTGCCGGTTTGGAGGGCGAAGTCGCGGTGGTGGCGCGCCGCCAGATGCCGGTGGCGAGCGCACCAAGGCCGATGCCGGTCAGCTCCAGCTTGGTGAGGTGCACGCGCTCGCACAGCGGATCGCGCTGCTTGAGATAACCGAGAATGCGGTGCGCATAGGCCTGGATGATGCCGATCTCGCACGCCAAGCGGCTATCGACCACCAGCGGCGCCAGCGCTTCGCTGTCGAGCAGCAGCGTTTCGCAGCGATCGGCGAGCCGATGCAGACAGGTGAGCAGCGCCTCGGACGAGCGCGGCTGCGCGATCATGTCGATGGTGGCGCCGGTTTCGGCCATCGCATCGGCCGGAATGTAGACGCGGTCGAGCTTGCGGTAGTCCTTCGCGCAATCCTGCAGGTGATTGATGATCTGCAGCGCGGCGCACAGCGCATCGGACGCCGCCCAGGTGCCGGGGCTTTCGCCATGGACATCGAGCATGAAGCGCCCGACCGGCATCGCCGAATAGGAGCAATAGTGGATCAGCTCATTCCAGTCGTTGTAGCGGCGCTTGATGACGTCCATCCGGAACGCGGTGATGACATCGCGCGCGTGACGCGGCGACATGCCGCGCGCCGCGAACGCCTCACGCAGCACCAGCGCTTCCGGCTGGCCGCCGCCGGTGCCGATCAGATCATTGTCGAGTTCATCGAGCAGCCGCAGCTTGGTGCCGTCATCAAGCTCGGCATGGTCGGCGATGTCGTCGGCCGTGCGCACGAAATTGTAATAGGCGAGAATCAGCCCGCGGTGCCGCGGGTGGATGATCCACGACGCCACCGGGAAATTCTCGTCCTTGTGAGTCTTGCCGGAGCGCAGGGCGCTCGCCTTCGTCGCCTGGTCTGAAAACTGGGTCACTGCTCGGTTCGGATCATTGCCAATAGAACACGCGCCCCAGCGCTCCCCGAACAGCCGGGGAGTGATGGAACGCGACGCCATATACGGGAATTTTGCCGGCTAAACCAACCTTATCTCGGTTGAGTCGCCTACCCGGCCCGAACGTGCGGCCCAAAGCCGCCCCGCCGGGCGCGCTGGCTCACTGCCCGTGGCTGAGCAGCACCTGGTTGCAGGCCTTGCTGATCTTCGGCCGATTCTGCTGCAGGCAGGCCAGGATTACGAGGTCGCCCTGGTCCATCAGCGGACGGCAGAACCGCGCCACGTCGCGCGAGCAGGCTTCCTGTTCCTGCTTGGTGCCGCTGCGCTGCGGCTCGTACTGCTGCGCCAGGGCGGAGGTGGACAGGGTGACTGACGCCAGCAAGACGGCAACGACAACTTTCGGCATTGGCTTCCTTTTCTTCAATGACGGCGACACACACACGAATCCCGGACCGCAAACCCGTAGCGACTGCAGCGGCGTCCGTCCATCGCTAGCCGCGCGATGAACAGCATTCGGGACACCTGTCGCAGCAACTGCGACGGGTCGGCCACAATGGGACAACGCCGCGCTCCGGCTGGACGCCCGCCGACCGGCCGCACCCGCAGATACCGGAGCAAATGCGGCCAAAATTGCGGCACTTTGCTTGCCTAAAGGCTTTTTGCATGACCGTGTCGATCCTGCATCGTTTCGGTGCCATCAGTGCTCAAAACACCCGCGGGGCACAGAATCCTGCCCGATGCGTTATCCCGTTCGTCACCATTTTGTGTCAAAGTTCCAACCGTGTTCCATCTGCGTCGCCAATCCGCTCTCTCGCCCCCATTGGCTTGAACCGATCCGGGACCGAGGAGACTAACCGTCGGCTTTGGCGATCCCGTCAGGACGGATAATTCCAGAGGTATCGAGATATGAGACTGCTTCGCGCCCGCCTCTCCATGCCCGCCTTGCAGGCGGCTACGCTCGCCGCCGCACTGACGCTGACCGCCACCGCCGGTCACGCGCAATCGGGACCATTTGCAGGATTTGACGGCTCTTGGGCGGGGAGCGGCACCGTGGCGCTGTCCGACGGTACCAAGGAGCGGATTCGCTGCCGCGCCAGCTATCGCGTGCAGTCAGGTGGCCAGGAACTGCACCAGTCGCTGCGCTGCGCCAGCGACAGCTACAAATTCGATCTCACCAGCAATGTGGTCAGCCAGGGCAGCGCGATTTCCGGCACCTGGAGCGAAAGCAGCCGCAACATCAATGGTAATCTGCAAGGCCGCGCCGGCGGTGGCCAGATCGACGTGTTCGTCGAAGCCGCGGGCTTTGCCGCCAGTCTGACGCTGGTGACGCGCGGTAACAAGCAGTCGGTGTCGATCAGCTCCAAGGGCGAAATCCAGGGCGTCAACATTTCGATGTCGCGCAGCTAATCACCTTGGCGCGCGGCGGCGGCAGCCGCCTTCCCTAACAAAATCCCCCGCGAACAGGCGTTCGCGGGGGATTTTTTGCATGACGCGCGATCAGCAAGCCGATCGTGACGCGAACCGGGAGCCCCTTCGCTCCAAAACGCTATAAAGTCAGCAAAGCTATCCGTTTGCAGGCAGCGGCCTCTTGGGCGCTCTCACGCCCGCGGCTTGGCGGCGCGTAGCAGAACCCGGGCCGCTTCATGATCGCGGGCATTGGCGGCGGGCGCGAACATCGCAAAGCTGCCGCTGATCCGGAATGCAGCATTGCCCTGCTCAATCATCTGCAGATTGTCCGGCAACAGGTCGGAACGAACGACCCAGGGACTGACATCGTCCACCGGAGCGCCGCCGCGGTAATACGCGTCGGACGCGACCGGCAGAGCGAGCAGTGATAGTCCCACCAACAAAACGTATTTCGGATGCAACATAGGTTTCGCGCCTCCTTATGATTGAGGCAACGATGAGGCCGGGCTGTGAATAGAGCGTTGCCGGCGAGAAGGTAGCGCTGGTCGTGGTTGGCGCTTCGTGAACGACGGGCGCGCGGCCTGTGCCGCGCTACCGCAGTGCTACTCGACCGGCTTGGCGCGGCGACGGGTCAGCCCGCGCAGCCGCTGCGATACGTTGATCAGGAACATCGCGGTCGGCCGCAGGATGAACAGGTCGGCGATCAACGCTGCCACCATGGCAAAGGCGCTGAGCCAGCCGAACAGCCGCAGCGACGGCAGATCGGAAAACACCGTCACCACCAGGCCGCAGGCCAGCACCACCGTGGTCAGGATCAGCGCCGGGCCGACCAGCACGGTGGCGCGTTCCACCGCATAGGCGGCATCGACCCCGGGCCGGTTCTCCAGCCGCAGGCGGTTGAGGAAGTGAATGGTGGCGCTGAGCCCGAGCCCGAACGACACCGTGAGCGCCACCACGCTGGCAAATTGCAGCCCCTCGCCGAGCGCCCATAGCACCGTGCCGGACAGCACCACCGGAAAGATGCCGGGCAGGATGCTGGCGAACAGCACCACGAACGAGCGGAACGCCAGCCCCATGAACACCGCCACCAGCACGAATTCGATGGTCAGGCCGCGGTTCAGCTTGTCGATCATGCTGGCGCTGTTGCGCGCCGCGATCGCCGACAGTCCGGTGACCGCGATCTCATAACCGGGATGCTGGCGGCGCACGCCGTCGAGCGCGCCGTCGAGCTTCTCGACCACCGGCAAAATCTCGCTGGAGTCGAGATCGGGCACCCGGCCGGAAATCACCACCGCGGTCTGATCGGCGGAGATGAAGCGCCGCACCAGATGTTCGGGGATGACGTCGACATATTCCTTCAAGGTCGCGACGTCGGACGAGCCGGCCTTTTCAGCCAGCCAGCGCCGCAGCGTCTCCAGCGACCAGACATTGCCGACCCCGGCCTGCTTCTCGATCGTGGCATGAACGTCGGCGATGGTTTTCAAGGTCTCGTCGGAATAGAGCGAGGCGCCTTGCGGGAACTCGATCAGAATATCGATCGGGTTGGCGCCGGTCAGCTTGGCGTCGAGCCGGCCGCTGGCCTCGACCGCCTGCTGCTTGTCCGGCACCTGATCGGCGAGCCGGTAGCGCGGTTCAAGATTGGCGTAGATCACGCCAAGCGTGCCGACGAATACCACCGCGATCAGGCTGAACAGCCCGGGCCGGCCGACCATGCGCACCGCGATCCAATAACAGAACCGGCGCAGCGCATTGACGCCGGCATCCGCGGTCTTGAACTTGGCGGCGAACACTTGTTCGTTGCGCACCAGCAGCACGCCGAACACCGGCACCAGCGACAGCACCGCGATCAGCGCGATCACGGTGGCGACCAAACCGGCCTCGCCAAAGGCGCGGATCAGGTCGGAATTGGAGAATTGCAGGGCGATGAAGGAAATGCCGGCGGTGGCGTGGGTCAGCACGCAGGCCGGGCCGACCACCAGCACCGCGTTGCGGAACGCTGAAAAACGGTCCTCGCCCGCCAATAGCCGGTCGCGCGCCGCAAAAGTCAGCTGCATCGAGTCGGCAAAGCTGATCACCATGATCAGCGGCGTCATCACGTTCAGGAACATGTTGAGACTGAAGCCCGCCCAGCCGAGCACGCCGAGCGACAACAGGATCGCGAGCAGCGGCGGGAATGCCGCCACCACCATGAACGACACCCGGCGGAAGAACACGATCGCGATAATGCAGCCGGCCAGAATACCGGCGATGTTGTAGATCAGGCCGTCACGCTCGACCGCGTTGCGGATTTCGAGCTGCATCACCGGCACGCCGGATAGCTGCTTGGACAAGCCGCTGCCGTCGAGATCATCATGCATGATCTTGCGGATCTCGCCGATCGTGTCTTTCAGCTTGTTGTTGCCGACGATCGCAGGCTCCAGCGACAGCACGATCAAGGCCAGCGTGCCGTCTTCCGATAGCAGTTTGCCGCGGATGATTTCGTTGGCTTTCACCGTTTCGATGAAGGCGTCGTAATCGGCGCCCTCCGGCAGATCTGGCGGGAACAGCGCCGCCGGCAGCTTGCCGGGCGCCGGCGCCTGCCGCGCCGAAAACAGCGATATCAGACCGCGGGTGCCATCGACCAATTGCAGGTCGGTGACCATATCGCGCAGCTTTTCCAGATTGCTGCGCTCCAGCAGGTTCTTGCCTTCCACCACCACCAGCACGTCGAATTCGGTGGCCGGGAAGCGCCGGGTCACTTCCTCATACTGGCGATATTCCTTGGTGTCGGACCGGAACAGCTGGCTCAGCGAATCGTCGATCTTGATGCGCTGGATGCCGAAGATCGCCGCGATCACCATCGCCGCCAGCACGATGCAGGACAGGATCGGCGCCCGTACCGCGATCAGCCCGATCCGTTCGACGCCAAAGGCGATACTGACCGGCCGCCGCTGCAATTCGGTCATGTCGCTGTCATTCACGTTCCGATCGAGCATGAACAGTCCAGTTCTAGAGGATTGGCTGATTTACAGTCGATTCTCGGCACCAATACGACAGCGTCGAATCGGAGCCATACCCGCTGCAACCATGAATCAGAAATTGGCGCGGCGTGCAGCAGCGAATCCGCTGCCGCGGGCATGGGCCCACTGATCAACCACACCAGAAATTCTCAGCCCGGCGGCAGCGCTCCGGAAGCGCCTGCGGCCGCCTCCAGCATGCTGTCGTCTTTCAGCGCGACGCCGGTCAATTGCCGGGCCAGCCCCTCGCGCACCAGCCAGGCGATCCGCTGCGCGGCCTGCTGGTCGCTCAAGCCCGCCGCGTGGATATTGGAGACGCAATTGCGCTCGGCATCGGTGCGGCCCGGGCGCGGCCCATAGGTCAGATAGGCGCCGAGGCTGGCCGGCACCGACAGGCCGGGCCGTTCGCCGATCAGCACCACCACCAAGCGCGCGCCGAGCGCGGCACCGATCTGATCGCCAAGTGCTACTCTGGCACCACACGCCACCACGGCAGGGCCGACGCTCAGCCCGGCTGCGGCGAGCCGCGGCAACAGCTCCGCCAGCACCGACGGCGCGCGGCTATGCACCGCCTGCGGCGACAGCCCGTCCGCGACCACCAGCACCACGTCGGCGCCCTGCCCGGCACAGTCTTGCAGCCGCGCCTCCGCCTCTGGGGCGAGCTGCCGGCCAAGATCGGGGCGCACCAGATAGTCATGACGATCGCGACTACGGCTGCGCACGCTCTCTACAGTCAGCCCCAGCGCGCTGAGCTGCGCCGCCAGCGCCGCTTCATCGAACGGCGCGTGCACCGCGTCGCGGGCGCGGGCATGGTCGAGCGCAAAGCCGAGCCACGCCGCAGTCTGCACACTGGCACCGCTGCGGCCAAGCCCGACCCGCGCCGGCGTCAGCCTTTGCAGATCGCGCAGCGTCGTGATCGCGGGCGGTGTTTCCGTCATGACCAGCTCACTCCGCGGCCATCTGCGGCTCGCGCTGCCGCAGCGAATAATTCGAGGCATTGGCCTGCCCGGCGCAAGCGCGCTGCGCATAACGGATCAAATGATGGGCGACCAGCATCGAACTGATCAGATACTCGATCTCGCCGCGGCGCAATCGCCGCCAGGCATAGTCCCAGAAGGCGCGGCGATAATCACCGCGCACCCCGATCTGCCACAGAATGTTGCGCAGCATGGTCAGGCCGCGCTTGATATTGGCCTTGGAGGTGCGCTGCGGCGTCGCCGGTATTGCGCGCCGATTGACATAAGTATGAGCGATCTGGTGTTCGAACCGCGCCAGCAACCGCTCTGGCCGATAGGCCTCGGCCATGCACATCCGCCACATCATCACCACGTCGTCATAGGGCAGCAGGAATTTCACGTTGGATTCCAGGCTGTCGTCATGCATCAGCCGGTTCTCGCGCGAAAGCCGCTCCCAAAGCGGCGTTTTCGGCAGCGCCTGCAGCAGATTGATGGTGAGCAGCGGGATTTGCGACTGTTCGATGAAGGTCAAGAGATTGCGGCCGGTGTTGGGCGTATCGGTATCAAGGCCGAGAATGATGCCGGACACCACCTCGATGCCGTAGCTGTTGACCGTGGCGATCGCCTCCATGATCGGGACCATCATGTTGTGGTCCTTATGCATGGCGTGCAGCGCTTCCGGCTCGGGCGTTTCGATGCCGCAAAACACCGTGGTGAAATAGGCCTCGCGCATCAGCGTTAGAATTTCCGGGCGCTTGGCGATGTTAAGCGTCGCCTCGCAGGCGAGCTGAATGGCAAAGCCGGTGCGCTGCTGCCACTCGACCAGATGCGGCAGCAATTCCAGCGTCGCCTTGCGATTGCCGATGAAATTGTCATCGACGAAGTACACCGAGCCGCGGATGCCGCAGGCTAGCATGTGGTCAAGTTCAGCAATGATCTGTTCTGGCGTTTTCAGCCGCGGATTGCGGCCATACAGCCCCGGAATGTCGCAGAACTCGCATTGATAGGGGCAGCCGCTGGAATATTGCACGCTGCCCAGGAAATAACGGCCGCAATCAGCCAGCTCATAGGCCGGGATCGGAAACAGCGTCATGTCGAGCCGGTCCTCGGTGGTCAGCACCACCTGCCGGCGCCGGCGCGACGGGTCCTGCGCCAGCCGGCGGATCAGGTCGTCGGTGGCATCGCCGAGTTCGCCGATGTGCAGATAATCGAACATCGGATAGTGATCGGGACAGGCGCTGACCGAAGGACCGCCGAGCACCGCAGTGCGGCCCGCCTGATGGGCGCGCTGGCAGATATCGATGATCTGGCGCTGCTGGATGTGCATACCGCTGACGAACACCGCGTCAGCCCAGGCCATTTCTTCCGCCGTAGCCGGCCGGATGTTCTCGTCAACAAAGCGGACGTCCCAGTTCTCCGGCAGATAGGCCGCAATCAGCAAAATGCCCTGCGGTGGCATGAAGGCCTGCACGCTATCGGTCAGCGGATAAGCATACTCGAAGGTGCCGAACGAAGATGTGTAGCGCGGAAACACGCAGAGGATGCGCCGGGCCGTCAGCCCGCCTTCAGCTCTCATCGCAGCACCTCCCCATTCCCAAACGACCGCTGGCGGCTCCGTGTTCCAGACCCTGACCGAGCAGCATGGGAGTGACGACGGCAGGCACCAGAAAGGTCTAATCCGAGCGGCGCCAGACCGTTCCCCGCATGACACGGCGACCTGGCGACGATCAGCCTAAGCCCGGCGCAGATTTCTTCAAGATTGTCAGGCAATGTTATGGCGCGACATGACGCCATCACGTTCAGCGCTGCGCGAGCAGGCGCGATGCGAATGCCGGCAGCGCCTGATCGTGGCTGGTGAGCCGCAAATCATCGCTGACGATCCCATTATGCCGCAGCCAGGTCTCGAATTCCGGCGCACGCGGCAGACCCAGCAGCGCGCGCACATAGAGCGCGTCGTGGAACGAGGTCGATTGGTAATTCAGCATCACGTCATCGGCGCCCGGCAGGCCCATGATGAAAGTGACGCCGGCCGCGGCCAGACAGGTGAGCAGCACGTCCATGTCGTCCTGATCGGCGTCGGCGTGATTGGTGTAGCAGATATCGACGCCGTGCGGCAGGCCGAGCAGTTTTCCGCAAAAATGATCCTCAAGGCCAGCGCGGATGATCTGTTTGCCGTCCGCGAGATATTCCGGACCGATGAAGCCGACCACGCTGTTGACCAGCAGCGGCGCATAAGCCCGCGCCACCGCATAGGCGCGAGCTTCGCAGGTCTGCTGATCAACGCCATGATGGGCGTCCGCCGACAGTGCTGAGCCCTGCCCGGTCTCGAAATACATGACATTGTCGCCGACCGTGCCGCGCCGCAGCGACAGGCCGGCGTCATGCGCCTCGCGCAGCAGCGAAAGATCGATGCCAAAGCTGCGATTGGCCGCCTCGGTGCCGGCGATCGACTGAAACACGAGATCGACCGGCAGCCCCTGCTCGATCAGCGCAAGCGTGGTGGTGACATGGGTCAGCACGCAGCCCTGGGTCGGAATCTGCCAGCGCGTGATCAGTCCATCGAGCAGCGTCAGCAGCCGGCCGATCGTTGCCGGATCATCGCTGGCCGGGTTGATGCCGATGCAGGCATCGCCGCAGCCGAGCAGCAGTCCATCAACAATCGAGGCGGTGATAGCGCGCTCGTCGTCAAACGGATGGTTGGGTTGCAGCCGCACGCTGAACCGGCCCGGCAGCCCGATGGTGTTGCGCAAGCGCGTGGTGACGTTGATCTTCTTGGCAACCAGGATCAGGTCCTGATTGCGCATCAGCTTGCTGACCGCCGCCACCATCTCTGGCGTCAGACCCGGGGCCAGAGCGGCCAGACGCTGCGATGTCGCCTGATCGGACAACAGCCAATCGCGAAACTCGCCGACCGTGAGCGAGGCCACTGGCGCAAACGCCGCTGCGTCATGGCTATCGACGATCAGCCGCGTGACCTCATCGCTCTCATAGGGGATCACGGCTTCGTTCAGGAATTGCCGGAGCGGCAGCTCGGCGAGCGCCATTTTCGCGGCCACCATCTGCTCGGCCCGATCGGCGGCAATTCCGGCGAGCTGATCGCCGGAGCGCAGCGGCGACGCCTTGGCCAGCAGCTCGCGCAGATCGGCGAACACGTAAGACACTTGGCCGACGCTGTGACGATAGACCATGACCGCCCCGCCCCTGCAGCGCCGCTGCCGGCGCCTTGCGGATCATGGTAGCAAAGGACGTGCCGTTAGGCGACCCGGACGGTGTGCAGGAACTTGTTCACTTCCTCGCTGAGCCGCTGGTTCTCGCGCGACAGAAGCTGCGCCGAGGTCAGCACCTGGGTCGAAGCTGCGCCGATCTCGGTGGCGCCGCGCGACACATCGCCGATATTGTTGGCGACCTGGCTGGTACCGATCGCGGCCTGCTGCACATTGACGGCGATGTCGCGGGTCGCGCCGCCCTGGGTCTCGATCGCGCCGGAAATCCGCTCGGCAATGCCCGCCACCCGGCGGATGGTGTCGCCGATCTCCTTAATGGCGCGCACCGACTCCTGGGTTTCGGCCTGAATGCCGGCGATCTGCGAGCTGATTTCGGAGGTGGCCTGCGAGGTCTGCGCCGCCAGCAACTTCACCTCCTGCGCCACCACGGCAAAGCCGCGCCCAGCCTCGCCAGCGCGCGCGGACTCAATGGTGGCGTTCAGCGCCAGCAGATTGGTCTGCGCCGCAATCTTGGCAATGATCTCGGTGACATCGCCGATCCGGTTGGCGGCATCCGCCAGCTTGGCAATGCGCGCGTCGGTCTTCTCGGTCTGCTCGACCGCTTCCAGCGTGATCTTGGCTGACAATTGCACCTGGGTGCCGATCTCGTTCACCGAAGCTGCGACCTGCTCGGTGGCATCGGCCACGGTCTGGACATTGCCGGAGGTTTCCTCGGACGCCGAGGTGACCATGGTACTGAGCTTCTGGGTGGCGTCGCTGCTATTGGCCAGCAGCTTGGCCGATTCCTCCAGTTCGCTGGACGCCGAGCCCACCGTCTCGATGATCTTGCCGACCGCCGCCTGAAAATTGTCGGCGAGCTGATGCAGCTCGGCGCGCCGCGCCTGCGCCGCCTCACGGCTTTTCTGCTCGCGCTCGGCGACGTCGCGCTCGGCCTTGGCCTGGGCCTGCACCTTGAACTCCTCGACGGCCTTGGCCATCTGGCCAACCTCGTCGCGCCGGCCAAGCCCGGGCAGCCGCACGTCGAAATTGCCGGCAGCGAGTTCGCGCATCGCCCGCGCCATCGCCACCACCGGCCGCGAAATATCACGCCCGACCAGGAACGATACCAAGACGCCGACCACGGCGACCGCAATCAGCAGGATCAGCAACACCGATTGCTGCTGCGACAATTTGAGATTGGAGAGCGCAATCGCCTGGTCGCGGCTCTCGCCGCTCAGCAGCGAGATTTCGTCGGTGAGCTGATCGATTTCCATGAAATGACGTTCAGCGTTGCGGATGAACAGCATCGCCGAGCCGGGATCGCCATCGGCCATCTCCATCGCGTTTTTCGACTGTTTGATATAGCCGGCGACGGCGGTCTTGAGCTTGGCAAGCAGCGCCGGCTTCACGGTGCCGGGATCGACAGCGGCTTCGATCGCCTGTAGCGCAGCCGGAATCTTTGCAGACGCGGCGCTGGCGTCGCTCAATCCGGCCTTGATCTTCTTGTCATCAGTTTCGTTGGCGGCCAGCGCCGCCAGCCGGTACAGCTTGGCGTGCGCTTTCCAGAGCGTCGAGTCGAGTTCGGCGACCAGCTGAGCCTGGTGGATCGGTCCGTGGATCAGCGCCTCGGCATCCGCCATGTTGCGCGTGAGGTTCTGCAACGTGTAGATGCCGACGCCGATCAGCGCCACGATCAGAACGGCCGGAGCCAACTGAACTTTCCACGGCAGCCCGATGTTCTTCACCCAGCCGAACATGTGTCCCTACCTGGTCGCTTTCCGGGATCGTCAGCGCGGCCTGAACCGGCCTTGCTGCGGCGCTATTTGTAAACGCCGGCGCACACCGCGCTGTTGTCGAGGCGCTCGCAATACATCTGCTTCGGCTCGACCTTCTTGCTGACCGGGTTGACGAATTTGTAGTCCTGCCAGAATGACGGCTGCTTGGCGGCGAGTTCGACGCGCTCCTTGACATAGAGCTTGCCGTCCACGTCCTGCGCCTCGATCATATCTTTGCCGACAAACTTCTCATTGGCGCCGTGCGCCAGCACCTTGCCGTCGAGCTGATAGACCACGACGTACAGATCGCGATCGACGAACTGCCCGGTCTTGTTGCTGATCTCCGGATAGGCCTTGTCCGGCCCCTGCTCCTTGATGAACACCACCGCCTTTTTCACCATCGTCACCGCGTCGTCTTTGCTGGCGCCATCGCCTGCTTGGACGGCCGAGCAACTCAGCGCCAGCGCGGCGGTCGCCGCAGTGAAGATCAGGGGCGTGCGGATCATGGTAACAACTCCTTGGACGTGCGGCGTTCGGCCGCTGGCGTCCGCAGAGTGACCGGATATTACTCAATCTTCAGTTAAATGATTGACCTGGTAGAACCACGAGTTGCAGTGCAATAAGGAACCATCAGCTCGCTGCTCATCGATCACTCGTCACTGGTAACTGACCGCTCATTCCGGCCAGCCCTTGCCTGGTAACTAAGCCGCCCGCCGAGCGCACGCCCCTCGACTACCGCTCAGGGCCAGCAGCGCCCCGGGTCTCGCCGACCCATTGCCGGGCGGCGCTCGCCATCATGCCAATATCGCTGAGCAGCGTGACCAGCTTGAAACCGAGGTCGATCGCGCGTTTGGCGCCAGCGGGACCGGAGCAGTGAATACCCGCATAGAGGCCGCGCTGCTCGCATTCCCGCAGCAGCTTGCGATAAATCTCGATGATTTCCGGTTCGTCGCGATCAAGTTTTGGCGTCAGCCCATAGGAAAAGCCAAGGTCGCTCGGCCCGACATAGACCCCGGCGATGCCATCGACATCGAGGATCGATTCCATGTTCTCGACTGCGGCGCGGGTTTCGATCATCGGCAGGCACAGCGTCTGCTCATTGGCGGTCGCTTGATACGCGCCGCCCGGACCACGAAAGCCGGCGCGCACCGGACCGTTACTACGCGCGCCGCGCGGCGGATATTTGCAGGCGCGGACCAGCGCCTCGGCTTCCTCGGCGCTGTTGATCATCGGACAGATCACGCCATCGGCGCCGGCGTCGAGTACTTTGCCGATGATGCCCGGCTCGTTCCACGGCACCCGCACCATCGGCGTCACCGGAAAGGCCTGCATCGCCTGAAAGCAGGCCACCATCGAGTGATAGTCCTGGACGCCGTGCTGCAGATCGACGGTGACGCTGTCGAAGCCGCATTGCGCCATTACTTCTGCCGAAAATCCGGACGGGATCGACAGCCAGCCATTGATCACCACCTGGCCTGCCGCCCAGATTTCCTTAACCTTGTTGCTCATCATGCCGCCCTTCCCGAATAACTATAACTGAACCCGGCCAAATGCCCCGCCACGGTTCTGACTCATTTCAGTGGTCATTGCCGCCGTCGCCCAGGACCATCGATTGAGCTGATTTTGATCACTCAACTTTGGCGCGAATACCTCCTGCAACTCAGCGATCACCGCACCGGCATTGTTGCGCCGGGCGAAGGCTGGAGGGCAACCGGCGAGACGTCGTGGATCACGCGGCGTCAACTGCGCAGCAAAGCGTCCATGCCAAGCAGCAGACGCAGGCAGCGTTCACCGCGCTGATCGGCCATGGCCGGCGGCGTTTTACCTAGTCTCGGGCAGTGGCGATGACGCGGCTGCCAAAGGAGAGAACTTTTGATCAAGCGTGCTTTGATTGTTGCTTCGGTGGCCTTGTGCAGCGATGTCGCTCTGGCACAGCATCCCTATGACGGTCTTTGGAACGTGACGGTCCACACCAAGGCGGGCGACTGCCAGTCGTCGATGCAATATCCGCTGGTGGTGACTGATGGCCGCATTGCCGGCACCCCGGATGTCACCGGCAGCATCGGTCGCGAAGGCAACGTGCGCGTCTCGATCCGCGGCGCGCTCGCCAACGGTCAGCTCAGCGGCAATGGCGGCTCCGGCAAGTGGAACGGCGCCGCCGCCGGCGTGGCCTGCAGCGGCCGTTGGGAAGCGGCGCGCCAGTAAGCACTCAACCGTCGCGTGACGGACGAACGGCGGCGATCATTTCGCCGCCGTTTTTTATTGTCGGTTTGGCGTCAGCCGAGGATCGGCAGCGTCACCACGTCATAGCCGTGGCGCAGCGTGCGGTTCAGCACCGGGTCCTCGAGTTCACACTCAAAGCGCGTCGACGGCCGCACGCCGCCCTTGACCGGGATGGTGCCGCCGAACATCACGCAATGGTCCGGCATCTCACCGCTGTGAAAAGCCTTGGCGATGATCTCGGCCACCGGCAGCACGCTGCTGAGCCGGCCTTCCTGATACAGCACCCGGTTGCCGCCGATGGTGGCATAGGAGCGCAGCACGATCTGGTCCCAGTGATCGGCGAGTTCGGCGTAGTCCCAGAGCTGCGACGACATCGGCTTGTCGCACATCTGCTTGGCCACGGTCAGGCCGTAGCGCTCGACCTTGCGGTCGGTGTGGTCGGAACCGACCCCGACCAGAACGCGGCCCTGTGCGGCGATCAGCACGAACTCCGCTTCGCCGGAGGAATCGCCGCCCACCACTTCGATGCGTTCGGCGGTGGTGACCCGCGCGGCGGCGACCCGATAGTAGATCGGCGTCGCTGCCGGTCGAGCGATCCCGATCGCCATCAGTTCGGCGATATGCTTGTCGCGCGCCACGGGGTCGCGGCCGGTCCAGCCGGCGATGACGGCCTGCCCGATCGGCAGCGTCAAGGGTGTGACACCATTGGCGGTATCAAGCGTGAAGTTCAGTTCAACCACGGATCAGGGCCTCCATTCCGGCAGCAAGTTCAAAGATGCGGCGGTCCGCGCCGCTAACGGCCGCCAGCATCAATCCGACCGGCACCTCGCCTTCGCGATGGCAGGGCAGCGAGATGGCGCAGCCGTCGATCATGTTGATCAGCGTGCAGTTGCGTAAGCTCAGCAGATTGGCCTTGGTGAACGCCTTGTCATCGGCAAGGCTGGCAATGGTCGGCGGCGTGATCGCCGCGGTCGGCATCACCAAGGCATCATAGGGCGCAAGCCGCACCGCGGCGCGCGCGATCAGCGATTTGCGGGCGCTGATCAGATCGACATAGTCGGCCGCGCTCTGGCTTTCGCCGCGCATGATGCGCTCGCGCACCCGCGGGTCATAGACCTCGCCATGGGCCACGATCAGATAGCGATGCCAGGCATAGCTTTCGGCCGCGGCGAAGCCGCCCTTGGCGCTCATTGGCGCCACATCCAGAAATTCCGGGATCGCGACCCGCTCCACCACCGCACCAGCGCGTGCCAATTGCTCGAGCGCGCGCTCGAATGCTTCGGCGACCGCGTCCTCAAGGTCATCGAGCGCCACCGTGGTCGGCACCGCGAGCCGCATGCCCTGCACCGGCCGCGCGATCAGGTCGGTGACCGGCTCATCGGCCAGCACCGAATCCAGCGTGGCGCAGCACTGCACGCTGCGCGCCAGCGGCCCGATGCTATCGAGCGAGAACGACAGCGGCACCGCGCCGTCGCGCGGCACGCGATATTGGCTCGGCTTAAAACCGACGATGCCGTTGAACGCCGCCGGAATGCGGCACGAGCCGCCGGTGTCGGTGCCAAGCCCGGCATGGGCCATGCCGTCCAACACCGAGACCGCGGCGCCGGATGACGAGCCGCCCGGCACATGGCCAATCTCGCGACGCCACGCGCCCTTGGGCGTGCCGTAATGCGGGTTAAGTCCGATGCCGGAATAAGCGAACTCGGTCATGTTGGTGCGGCCGATCACCACAAAACCGGCACGGCGCAAACGCGCGACCGCGGGAGCATCAGCCTCGGCGCGCGGATTGTCGTCGAGCGCGCGCGAACCGGCGCGGGTGATCTGTCCCTTGATGTCGAACAGATCCTTGATCGAGATCGGAATGCCGGCGAACGGCGACGGCGCGGCATTGGCTTTGCGCAGCGCGTCCATCGCCTCGGCCGCGGCGATCGCCCCTTCGGCATCGACCTGAATGAACGCGCGCGCGCCTTCGCCGCTGGCATCGTTGATCCTGGCCAGACACTGATCGACCAGCTTACGGGCACTGGTGCGGCCGGCTTCCAAATCCGCGGCGAGCGTGGCGAGGGTCGGATGCTGCGTCATGATCATTCCACCTGCTGAGGCGATCGACACCAATCGAAGCTGTTGCAGGTATCGCCGATACGCAGAATGTTTTCCAGCCAGAGCGGCGAGGAACTGGGCAATTTGCATGCGAATTGCGCGTCCGCCTGCCGAAGTTCACGCAAATAGCGGTCATTCCATCCGAAAGTCGAACGGGTTCTGAGGGACCTGAACGCCCCGAGAGCGGTCGCAGCCGGTGGTTTCCAAGGCGTGGCCGAGTGCGCCTGCCCGACTCGGTGACAGCGCTGCGCCGGGCAGATGGCACCATGCAGGACCACCTGCGCCGTTGACGGCGCGGCGCTCCATGCCCCATCAAATGGCCAAGGGCGAACACGCCCACACAACAGGGAGAGAACGCCAGATGGCCGAGCTTGCGCGCGCCCGCCCCAAACCCACGCCCGAAACCCAGCACTTCTGGGATGGCACCAAGGCCGGCGAATTGCGGCTGCAGCGCTGCGATGGCTGCGCCCATATCTATTTCCCGCCGCGCCCGTTCTGCCCGCATTGCGGCGGCCGCGCGGTCAGCATCTTCAGCGCCTCCGGCCGGGCTTCGCTCTATTCCTATGTGATCAACCATCGCCCCGCCGCGCCGGGTTTTGCCGCGCCCTATGCGATCGCGGTGGTCGAGCTGGAAGAAGGGCCACGCATGATGAGCAACATCATCGATTGCCCACAGACTCCGGAGGCGCTGCAGCTCGACATGAAGCTGGAAGTGGCGTTCGAGCGGCTCGACGACGCCATCACCCTGCCCGTGTTTCGTCCGGCCAAGGGGTGACACCATGCGCAAGCCTCAGGTTGCCGTGGTCGGTGCCGCCGAAACCACCAGGCTCGGCATTATTCCCGACATGTCGCAAATTCAGCTCCATGCCGATGCCGCGCTGAATGCGCTTGCCGATGCCGGCCTCAAACTGTCCGACATCGATGGCATCGCCACCGCGGTCGAGACGCCGCAGCAGATCGCGCATTATCTCGGCATCACGCCGCGCTGGGTCGATGGCACTTCGGTCGGCGGCTGCTCGTTCATGCTGCATGTCCGGCACGCCGCGGCCGCGATCGCAGCCGGGCTGTGCAGCACGGTGCTGATCACCCATGCTGAAAGCGGCAAGTCGATGATCGGCAAGCTGCCGCGCTCGATTCCGGCCGACAGCCTGCAAGGCCAGTTCGAGGCGCCGTTCGGCGTGGTCGGCCCGCCGAGCATGTTTCCGATTCCGGTGCTGCGCTTCATGAAGACCTTTGGCATCACCCATGAGCAGCTGGCGATGGTGGCGGTGGTGCAGCGCGAATGGGCCGCGAAGAATCCGCGCGCCATGATGAAGGAGCCGATCTCCGTCGATGACGTGCTGAATTCGCGGATGATCGCCTATCCGTTCCGGCTGCTGCAATGCTGCCTGGTCACCGATGGCGGCGGCGCCTTGATCCTGACCTCGGCGGAACGTGCGAAAAATTTTCCGCACAAGCCGGTTTATGTGCTCGGCGCCGGTGAAAGTGTCGAGACGCCGATGGTCAGCCAGATGGAGAGTTTCAACTCCTCGCGCGCGTTTCGCGTTGCCGGCCCTGCGGCGTTCGCCGAAGCGGGCATCAGCCACAGCGATGTCGATCATCTGATGATCTACGATGCGTTCGCGCATCTGCCGCTGTACGGGCTCGGCGACCTCGGCTTCATGCCTTATGAGGATACCGGCCCATTCATCGCCGCCGGTCACACCCGCCCCGGCGGCAAACTGCCGCTCAACACCAATGGCGGCGGCCTGTCCTACATGCATTCCGGCATGTACGGCATGTACGCACTGCAGGAGAGCGTGCGGCAGATGCGCGGCATCGCGCCGGCGCAAGTCCCGAATGCCAGGATCTCGGTGTGCCACGGCGTCGGCGGCATGTTCGCCGCCAGCGGCACGGTGATTTTTGGCAACCAGGACTAACTGGTTGTCATTCCGGGGCGCGAGCGTCGCTCGCGAACCCGGAATCTCTGTTCGCAACAATCTCGGGATTCCGGGTTCGCGCGATGCGCGCCCCGGAATGACCAGACCAAAGCGACGGAGTGGCGAGTGGCACTGCCTCTCTCCATCTGCGAGGCGCGCGCTCCCTCTCCCCGCGTGCGGGGAGAGGTGAACAAGCCCCCCATAACGACCAAACCCATCAACAAACAACACCCTCAACGACCCAAACCAACAGCAGGAAGTCAGCAGATGACCAAAGCACTGGAAGGCAAAGTCATCATCGTCACCGGCGCCGGGCGCGGCATCGGCCGCGAGATCGCGCTGCTGGCGGCGCGCGAAGGCGCCAAGGTGGTGGTCAATGACCCGGGCGTTGCCGCCGACGGTTCCGGCGCCGATGCCGCGCCCGCCGAACAGGTGGTCGACGACATCAGGCAGCAAGGCGGCATCGCGGTCGCCAATTTTGAAACGGTCGCCGAGGCGGTGCCGGCCAGCCGGATCGTCAAACACGCGGTCGATGCCTTTGGCCGGCTCGATGGCGTGGTCAACAATGCCGGCATTTTGCGCGACGCCATCTTCCACCGCATGAGCGTCGAGTCATTCGAGGCGGTGATCCAAGTGCATCTGATGGGCTCGTTCTATGTCAGCCACGCCGCCGCGCGGCTGTTTCGCGAACAGGAGAGCGGCGCGTTCGTGCACTTCACCTCGACCTCGGGGCTGATCGGCAATTTCGGCCAGGCCAACTACGCCGCCGCCAAGCTCGGCATTGTCGGGCTGTCGAAATCGATCGCGCTCGACATGCAGCGCTTCAACGTGCGCTCCAACTGCGTGTCGCCCTTCGCCTGGTCGCGGCTGATCGGCACCATTCCGACCGACAGCGAAGCCGAACAAGCGCGCGTCGCACGGATGCAGCAGATGGGGCCGGAAAAGATCGCGCCGCTGGTGGCCTATCTGCTCGGCGACGCCGCGCATGACGTCACCGGCCAGATCTTTGCGGTGCGGATGAACGAGATTTTTCTGATGTCGCAGTCCCGGCCGCTGCGCTCGATCCATCGTAGCGAGGGCTGGACGCCGCAGACCATTGCCGAGCACGGCATGCCGGCGCTGAAATCATCGTTCTATAAGCTCGATCGCTCCGCCGATATTTTTAGCTGGGATGCGATCTGAGCGATTGAGAGATCAGGAATGCCGTTCCGGACGCGGCGCTGGAGGTGACACCGCGTCCGGAACGCGAGGTCACTTCACCACGAACTCGATCCGGCGGTTCTGGTTGCGACCTTCGGCATTGTCATTGCTGGCGATCGGCTTCGATGAGCCATAGCCAACTGCGGTGAGCTTGACCGCGCCAACACCCTTTTTGCTCAGGGTGTCGACGACGGCTTCGGCACGCCGCTGTGACAGCGCCTGGTTCGCAGCCTTCTTGCCGCCCGCATCGGTGTGGCCGGCGACCTCGATCGCAACTGCCGGACACTGCGTCAGCACAGTGGTGAGCTTGTCGATCACCAGCAGCGACGGCTTGGTGATTTCGGCACTGCCGCGCTCGAAGTTGATCTTCTCAGCCGCCACCACCGCGGTCAGCTTGCTCTGGCAGGTCGCCGCCGTGGCAGCGGGCACGGCACCGACCGCATCGGCGGTCTGCGCCGCCGCAGGCTTGGGCGCGTCCTTGGGCGAGTCCTTGGCCGCGTCCTTGGCAGCGGCTTCCTTGGCAGCAGCCTCCTTAGCCGCAGCCTCCTTGGCGGCTGCTTCCTTCGCAGCGGCTTCCTTGGTGGCGGCCTCCTTGGCAGCAGCTTCCTTCACCGCCGCCTCATGGGCCGCGGCTTCGGCCGCCGCCTTGGCCTTCTTGCTGGCCGCCTTGGCTTCCTTGGCGGCAGCTTCTTCAGCCGCCTTGGCCGCCGCTTCCTTGGCCGCCGCTTCCGCCGCAGTCTTGGCCGCCGCTTCGGCATTGAGCTTGGCGATGGTTTTGGCCGATAGCGCCGGTCCGGTCAGGTCCTCGACCTCGGTGACACGGCGCACACCTTCCACCAGCAAAATCGCGGTGACGAGTTCGGCGCGCTTGGCCTGCTCGATGTCGGTCGGCAGCAACACGTCGCGGCCGGCGATGTCGAGATTGATCGGGTCACCACCCGCCTTCTCCACCACCGCGACCACGCGCTCGCGCAAATCCGGCTCGATCTTCGGATAGGCGATAATCGCAAAGCCGATCCAGATCACGCCGGTCGCAAACAAACCTACCCACCAGCCTTCATAGCGCACCGGCATCAGCTTGGTGCTGACACCGCCAATCACGCCGCCGACCACATAAGCGACCAGCAGCGCTACCGCGACTTCCAAGAGCAAGCCGCCTTTGCCAGTGACGACCTGCATCACCAGCAACAGCACCGGCACGGCGGCCACCAGACCGACGCGCTTCAACCAGTAATCTTCAAGATCGGCGGTCCAACCGAACCGTGCGGCCAGCAGCGGCGTTGCCACACCGGCTGCCACCGCGGCGGCAAGCCAACCCCAATACTGCATCAGAAAGTAACTCATCGACGACAGTCCCTCTCGGCAAGTCATGGCCTTTGCGAAGCCGATGCCGATCGCCGGACAGGCATCCGGCTTCACGTTGACGCGAAGCTGGAGCCAAGCTTTGCACAGTCATATTTCTGACTAAAGCGTAATCACCTAGCCGTACATGACCACGGATTAGGCAGAACGCATCGCAAACTGGCAAATGCGATGACAAATTGAAGAATGTGAGTATCGGAATGGGGAAACGCTGCACGCCAATACCGCGCTGCGGCATGAGGACTGCGCAAAATATCTGCTGCACTTTGGGGCGCCGTAGCGTGGCGGCGCCTATCAGCGGTGCACAATGAACGCGCCGGCAACCGCCGCGCGCATGAGTCGCGATCAAAAACAGCCCGCGAAGCCCCCCGCTCATGCGGGGACGACCAGTTAGCCGCTGTTACGCAGGCCCGCCGAGATGCCGTTGATGGTGAGCTGAATGCCGCGCAGCACCTGCTCGTCGCCGCTTTGCGCTCGGTGCAGCCGCAATAGCTCGACCTGAATGTGGTTGAGCGGATCAAGATACGGGAAGCGATAGCGGATCGAGCGATCGAGCTGCGGATTGCCCTGCAGCAAGCGCTGATGGCCCATGATGGCGAGCAGCGCCGCGATCGAACTATTCCACTCGCGCCGGATGCGCTCGAAGATCCTGGTGCGCAGCTGCCGGTCGGGCACCAGCTCGGCATAGCGCGAGGCGATCGCGATCGAACTCTTTGAGAGCACCATGTCCATGTTCGACAGCAGGCTGCGGAAGAACGGCCACTGCCGATACAGCTCCTGCAAGAATGGCATGCCCTGCTCGGGATGCGCTTTCACCCAGGCCTCGATGGCGCTGCCAAAGCCATACCAGCCCGGCAGCATCAGCCGGCACTGCGCCCATGAAAACACCCAGGGAATGGCGCGCAGATCCTCGATGCGCCGGGTCTTTTTGCGCGACGCCGGACGGCTGCCGATATTCAGCGTCGAAATCTCGGTAATCACCGTCGAGCCCCAGAAATAATCCTCAAAGCCCGGGGTCTCATAGACGAGGCCGCGATAGGCCTGAAATGCCAGCGCGGAAATCTCGTCCATCGCCTGCAGATATTCCGGGCGCGGCGCGCTGATCTTGGGCTGCAGCAGGCTGGCTTCCAGCGTCGCCGCAGTCAGAATTTCCAGATTGCTGCGGCCAACCTCGGCGTTGGAATATTTGCTGGTGATGATCTCGCCTTGTTCGGTGATGCGGATCTGGCCATTCACCGCCCCGCCCGGCTGCGCCAAAATGGCGTCATAGCTCGGACCACCGCCGCGACCGACCGAGCCGCCACGGCCGTGGAACAGACGCATCCGCACGCCATGGCGCTCGAACACGTTCATCAGCTCGATCTCGGCCTTGTACAGCTCCCAGCCCGAGGTGACGAAGCCGCCATCCTTGTTGCTGTCGGAATAGCCGAGCATCACTTCCTGCACGCCGCCGCGGCTATCGACCAGCCGGCGATAGTCAGGCAGGCTGAGCAGCCGGTCCATGATCTGCGCGGCATTGCGCAAATCGTCGATGGTTTCGAACAGCGGCACCACATTGATGGCGCTGCGCCCGGCCGGATCGACCAGCCTGGCTTCCTTGAGCAGCACCGCGACCTCGAGCAGATCGGACACGCTCTTGGTCATCGAGATGATGCTTTGCGAGATCACCGCCGGGCCATATTTGGCATGCGCCTGCGCGGCGACGCGGAACACCGCCAGTTCGCCGGTGGTTTCTTCGCTATAGCTGACGAACGGCGATTGCAGCGGCCGCGGGCTGCGCAGCTCGGCGGTGAGCAGCGCGATACGCGCGTCCTCATCCATCGCCATGTAGCTGGTGCCCGGAATCGCGGCATCGATCAGCTCGGCGATGGTGCGCTCATGCACCGCAGAGTTTTGCCGGATGTCGAGCGTGGCGAGATGGAAGCCAAAGCAATCGACCGCGCGCCGCAGCCGCCGCAGCCGGCCGCGCGCGATCACCGCGCCGCGATTGGCGGCGAGCGAATGATGCATCACGTCGAGGTCGGCTTTGAACTCGGCGGCGTCGGCATAAGGCTGCGATTGCGCCACCGGCGCGCGGATGTCATCGATGCCGAGCCGCTGTGCGGTGGCCGCGAGCCGCGCATAGATGCCGGACACCGCCAGCCGATATGGCTCCGCGCGGCGAT